>NZ_JAAILI010000079.1 GCF_012650175.1 Sphingomonas sp. S2M10 | reverse complement strand
CTGCGCCGATCGGGCTGGGGTGCCGGGCGTGTACGCGGGTGGCGTGTTCGCAGCGCTCGGCGGCGCCTGCGGGGCGGGCTGCGGCGGGCAGCGAGCGGGAGCGCGGGGTTACGGCGTTTGGGTTTGCGGGGGATTGAGGGCGTTAGCGAGTTCGAGATCGGGCGTCGATATAATCGAACTTGGCTTAGGGCTGTGATCTCATTATTGCGTCATCGACGAGGAGCGAAATGCCAGAACAGCATACGATTTTCAGTCTGCATTACATCGGAACCCGTTTCCGTAATGCCCGGCTGCCAGTCGAGGTCCTGTCTGATCTTCCGGCATTCCGTGATCTTCTTGTATCATACGCCAAAGACGAGTGGCGCCGACGCCATTCAGATAGGGCGCGAGTGCCAAAAGGTTTCGACAAGAGCCTGTCTTTTGATTTGATCACGATTGAGGATGGCAGTGCCATTCCGAAGTTGGAGTGGAATCGCAACAGCGCGCAGGTAAACCTGCCAGGCTTTGCTGATGAAATCGAGGAAATCGTAGAAGTTGCGTATGAAGATGTGGTCTCGCTGATTGATGGTCAATCAGGTCGGGTAACGGCATTGAATGCGGAAAAAATACGAGCGCTCAATAGATTTGGCGCTGGCCTACGTGATAATGAGACTATTGAGCTTGCTTCTCGGAAATCGATGGGCGTCGTGCATTTGGACGCCGTGCGCAGAAAGCAGCTGATTACGGGCGCTAGGGAGACCTATCTCACTCGCGTAGAAGGGGCTGGTGAGCTGATAGGGACTTATGTTCCGAGTGAATACCAAGGGACGATTGTCGTCAGAACCGTGGCGTACGGTAACATTTCTATTCCTGTCGACCCTTTACAAATATACGAAGAGTTTGCGAACGAGCTGAACAATGATGTTCAGTTCGAGTTGCTCGTCGAGCTTGATAGTCAAGATCGGTTCCGCGGTGTAGCCGATGTGTTCGATGTGCAGGTGGTCTTTGATGAAGTTAGGGCTGCTTTTGTAAAATGCTCACAAAGAGTTGCCGAGATAGGAGCACTTGCCAACGGCTGGCATGACGGCAATGGCAATAGAATCGTAGACGCTTCGCTGGCTCTAACTCGCAGCTTCCTTCAAGCTCGTCCGCAGTACTGTTCTGTATATCGTATCTACCCAACCGAGGCGGGTGCGGTCTTGATAGATTTTGAAATCAACGGGTGGGACTACTCGTTGGAGTTCACCGTGGATGGCGGTATCGAGATGTACGGAATTCAAGTAAGTGGTGATTCGGAAATGGAGCCACTAAAATTCACGAACCTCGATGCTTTGCTCGTGGAGTTTGACTCGCGGGTAAGTGCAGATGGGTAATCCGCTTTCTGATCAAAGTGAGGTGCTTTTCCGGCACATCCACCCAAATTTTATGCAGAACGGCGAGCCTGCAAGCGACCGCTTCAAGCCGCAGCCGAATGATGCAGGAATGATGTCGGTAGATCGTAGTGCCCTGACAACTGCGGGGGCTTCCCACGCGCTATACGTGAGCCGAGGTCTCCAGTCTGCTGCCGTATTTGGAATTTCGGTGGGAGAATTTGGAGATGAGGAAATTCCCTGCAAGGAGGACCCCATCTCCGCCTCCGACAGCGAGCCTGCAAACCCCGCGCATGCGCTGGCCGATTACACCAAGTATGACGATCGTGCTCAAAAGAACATATCTAAGCGATTGAAGCGCAAGGCAATCGCTCGAGGGCAATTGCACCCCTGATTTTAGCAATGCGCCATTGAGTGGTGAGCTATTCTCCTGTCCTCAACAGCTTTCCAGAGGGGCAGTGAGCTGCCCCTCACCCCTCCACCCCCAACTGCCCAAGCACGAACGCCATCTCGTCGGCGTACTCGCGCAGGCTCTCCCACCGCCCGGACTTGCCGCCATGGCCGGCGCCCATATTGGTCTTGAGCAGCAGGATATTGTCGTCGGTCTTGGTCGCGCGCAGGCGGGCGGCCCATTTGGCGGGCTCCCAATAGGTCACGCGCGGGTCGTTGAGGCCGCCCGAGATCAGCATCGGCGGATAGGCCTGCGCGCACACATTGTCGTACGGGCTGTAGCTGCGGATCAGCTCGAACGCCGCCTTGTCCTCGATCGGGTTGCCCCATTCGGGCCACTCGCCGGGGGTGAGCGGCAGGCTCTCGTCGAGCATGGTGTTGAGCACGTCGACGAACGGCACGTCGGCGATCACCGCGCCCCACAGTTCGGGGTCCGAATTGACCACCGCGCCCATCAGCTCGCCGCCCGCCGATCGGCCGGCGATGGCGATCTGGCCCGGCGCGGTATAGCCGAGCGCGATCAACCCCTTCGCCACGTCGACGAAATCGTGGAAGGTGTTGGTGCGCTTCTCCAGCTTGCCCTCGTGATACCAGTGCTGGCCGAGATCGTCGCCGCCGCGGATATGGGCGATGGCGAAGGCCATGCCGCGATCGAGGAACGACATGCGGCTGGTCGAGAAGCCCGGCGGGATGGCGTGGCCATAGGCGCCGTAGGCATAGAGATAGAGCTTGCCGGTGCCGTCGCGCGGGAAGTCCTGCGGGTAGACGATCGAGACGGGGACGGCGGTGCCGTCGCGCGCGGTGATGGTGAGGCGCTCGGTGCGGTATTTGCTGCCGTCATAGCCGCTGGGGATCTCCTGGACCTTGAGCGTCTCCAGCGCGCCCGTGGCGACATCGTAATCCTGGACGGTGCCGGGGGTGACCATCGATTCATAGCCGAGCCGCAGCTTGGTGACGGCATATTCGGGGTTGTCGCCCAGGCCCGCGACATAGCTCGCCTCGGGGAAGGTCAGGCGCACCGAGGGGATGGCGGGATCGTAGCGGTGCAGCTCGATCTGATCGAGCCCGTCCTCGCGGCCCTCGACGATGAAGAAATCGGCGAAGCAGGTGACGCCGGTCATGTAGAAATGGCGCGAGGGGGCGATGCGCTCGGTCCATTCGCCGGGTGCCGAGATGGGGGCGGTGACGAGGCGCCAGTTGGTGTCGGTGTCGTTGGTGTGGATGAACAGCGTGCCGTCATGCTCGTCCACGTCATATTCGCGGCCGGGCTGGCGCGGGGCGACGCAGATGGGGGTGGCGGCGGGGTTGTCGGCGGGGAGCAGCCAGACTTCGCTGGTGACATGGTCGCCGGTGGCGATGGTCAGCCATTTGCGCGACGAGGTCTCGCCGACGGCGACGCGGTAGCCTTCGTCCTTTTCGCGGAACAGCTCGACGTCGGCCTCGACCGGCTCGCCCAGCTTGTGCCAGCGGGCATTGTCGGTGCGCCAGTTCTCGTTGGCGAGGCCGTAGAGGAAGCCCTTAGAGTCCGACGTCCAGACGATCTCGGAGAGCATGCCCGAGATGGTGTCGGGGAGGAGTTCGCCGGTGGCGAGGTCCTTCACGCGGACTTCGAACCGCTCCGAGCCGTTGTCGTCATAGGCATAGGCGAGCAGCCGGCCGTCGGGGCTGACCGAGATTTCGCCCAGGCGGAAATATTCCTTGCCGGCGGCGAGCGGGGTCTCGTCGAGGATCAGCACGTCCTCGCCGCCGGCGACGGGCTTGCGCCACCAGCGGGCATATTCGGCGCCGACCTCGTGGTCGGTCCAGTAGAGCCAGTCGCCGTCCTTCTGGGGAACGCTGGCCTCGTCTTCCTTGATGCGGCCGCGCATCTCCTGGAACAGCGTCTCGGCGAGCGGCTTGTGGGGCGCCATGATCGCGTCGAAATAGGCGTTCTCGGCCTCGAGATAGGCGAGCACTTGCCTGTCGGTGACGTCGGGATAGCCGGGATCGCGGATCCAGGCCCAGGGATCTTCGATCGTGATGCCGTGGTGGGTGACGCTGTGCGGGCGGGTCGCGGCGACGGGCGGCGTGGGGGTTTCGCTCATGCCCATGTTGTAGGAAGTCACGGGGCGGGGGCAAGTCCAAAGCCCCTCAAGATCCTCCCCCGGAGGGGGGGGGGACCGCCGCCGAAGGCGGTGGTGGAGGGGTGTCGACGTTGGGAAGGCAGGCTGCGCCCCCAGCGGTTACACCCCTCCGTCGCGCTGCGCGCGCCACCTCCCCTTGCAGGGGAGGATTTCAGAGGCTTACGCCCGCGTGCCCGTGATCGGGAAGCTGCCGAACGCGCCCGCGGTGACGGTGCCGTCGAGGCTATCGCCGTTGACGGTCGCTTCGCAGGTGAGCGTCATCGGCATCGGCACCGAGATGTCGAGCGACCAGCTGAGCGTGTCGCCATTGACCTTGCCGTCCTTGATCTCGGTCTGGCCCATCGCGCCGTTGAAGCTGCCGGTGAACGTATCACCGTTGCTCGCGACGTTGAGCGTCGCTTCCTGGTCGCCCAGCGGCGACTTGGTCACGGTGTTCCAGCTGCCATCCACATTTGCCATCTTGGGACTCTCCTTTGCGTGATTACTTGGTTGCCGGCGGGGCCTTCCCCGCCAGCGACGCTGCGCTGATCACCTCGACAGGCAGGCCGAGGCTGTCAAGCTGCGGGCGGACCTTGGCGGCGTCGCCCACCACCACCCAAACGAAGCGATCGGCATCGAGTGCCCCGCGTGCCGCAGCGTCAAGCTGGGCAGCCGTCATGCTGCGATATTTTTGCGCGATGCTGTCGTAATAATCGTCCGGGCGGTGGCGGATGTCGTTCTGCTGCATTGCGCCGAGCACGGCATTGGCGGTTTCGAATCGGCCGGCGAGCTCGCGGGTGCTGCCGGCGATCTCGCGGGCGAGTTCCACCGGGGTGACGCCGCTGGTGGTGAGGAAGCCGCGCACATCGTCGCGGATCGCCCGGATCGAGTCCCCCGTACGATCGGCCTGAACCGGCGCGCTCACCGCATAGGGCACGGCATGCTCGAGCCAGTTGAACCCGCCGCCGGCGCCATAGGACCAGTGCCGTGCCTCGCGCAGGTCCATGTTGATCCGCGAGAGGAAGCCGCCGCCCAGCACCTGGTTGGCGGTAACCGCGACGAGCAGGTCGCTTGCGGGATCGAGCGGGGTCATCTGCCCGGCGACGATCAGCGACTGGGGCGAATTGGGCCGATCGACCAGCAGGATGCGGGCGCTCGCCTGTTGCGGCCTGGCGGTGAACGCCTTCACGCCGCCCGTGCCCTCGCCCTTCCAGTCGCCGAAGCGCGCGTCGAGCGCCGCCTTGACCTGCGCCAGCGGCAGGTCGCTGACGACGAAGATCTTGGCCTTGTCCGGCCGGATCCAGGCGCGGTGGAAGGCGATCAGTTCGTCGCGCGACAGCTTGGCGACCACGGCGGGATCGCCCGAGCCGTTGGCGAGCTTGGCGTACGGATTGGCCGGGCCGTAGAGCAGTCCCGGCAGCGCGCGATTGGCGAGCCCGCCCGGGCTGCTCAGCTCGAACTGGATCGCGGTAAGCGTGGTGGCGCGCAGCCGCTCGACTTCCGCGGGCGCGAAGGCCGGGTGGCGGACGATGTCGGCGAACAGCTCCGTCCCGCCGCCGAGATTGGCGCTGGGCACGCCCAGGCTGAGATAGGTGCGATCGGCCGAGCTGCCGCCGTCGATCTCGGCACCCAGCCGCTCCTTGGCCTCGGCAATGGCGATCGAGTTGCGGCTGGTGGTGCCCTCGTCCAGCAGCGACAGCGTGAGGTTCTGCGTGCCGGGCCGCGCGTCCGGATCGGCGGTGACGCCGGCATCGAAGCTGAGCACCATGCGCGTCACCGGCACCGCGGTCTGCTGGGCGTAGATCAGCTCGATACCGTTCGCCAGGCGGGTGCGCTCGACGGTGGGGAAGCGGATGTCGCGGATCGGGCCGACCTCGGGCAGGGGGCCGCGATCGCCCTTGGGGATCGCTTGCTCTGCGGCGGGCTTGGCGGGGGCGACGGCGGCGGCTTCCTGATAGGCCGCGCGCTCGCCCGGCTCGACGCGAATGGTGAAGGCGGGGCGGGTGAGCCACTTGGCGGCGGCCGCGCGCGCCTTGGCCGGGGTCATCCGCGCCACTTCCTCCAGCCGCTTGCGGAAGAAGCCGGGATCGTTCGAATAGAGCAGTCCCTCCGCCAGCGCCGCGGCCTGGGCGCGGGTCGATTGCAGGCCCTTGATCGTCGCGGAGACGTTGGTGGTGGCGACGCGCTGCACCTCATCCGCCGTCGGGCCCTTGGCGATGAGATCGGCGAGGATCGCGTCGATCCGCTTGTCGACCTTCGCCGGGTCGACGCCGGGCTGCAGCGTCACGCCGATGGTGAAGGTGCCCGCCTGCGAGAAGGTCTCGGCATAGGCATAGGCGCTCACCGCCAGCTTCTCCTCGCGGACCAGCGCATTGGCGAGGCGCGAGCTGGCGAGCCCGCCCAGCACCTGGCCGAACACGTCGATCGCGGCCGCATCGGGATCGTTGAGGCCGGGGATCGCCCAGTTGCGGGTGATCTGGATCGCGGGAACGCGGTCCTTGAGCACCACCGTCTTCGGCGCGGGCAGCGTCGGGATGGTCACCTTGGGCAGCAAGCTCTGCGGCCCGCGCGCAATGCGGCCGAAATATTTCTCCACCAGCGGGCGCGCCTCGGCGACGTCGATGTCGCCGGCGAGCGAGAGGACGGCGTTGTTCGGGCCGTAATGGTCGCGGAACCAGCCCTTGACGTCGTCGACGCTCGCGCGGTCCAGATCGGCCATCGACCCGATCACCGAATGACCATAGGGACCGTCGCCGAACAGGCCCTCGACCAGCGCATATTCGACCAGACCATAGGGCTGGTTGTCGCCCTGGCGCTTCTCGTTCTGGACGACGCCGCGCTGCTCGTCGAGCACGGCCTGGGTGATGGCGGGGGTGAGCCAGCCCATCCGGTCGCTCTCGAGGAACAATGCGCGCTCCAGCGCCGGGCGGGGCACGGTCTCGTAATAATTGGTGCGGTCGTAGTAGGTGGTGCCGTTGAGATCGGTGGCGCCGACCTGCTTCAAGGGCTCGAAGAAATCACCGGGGGCGTTCTGCGAGCCGTTGAACATCAGATGCTCGAACAGATGCGCGAAGCCGGTCTTGCCGGCGGGCTCGTGCTTCGAGCCGACATCATACCACACCGAGAGGGCGACGACGGGCGCCTTGCGATCGGTATGGACAATGACGCGCAGGCCGTTGGCGAGGGTGAATTGTTCGTAGGGGAGCTTCACCTGATCGACGAGCGTCGCGAGCGGGGCGGGCGCGGTGGCCGCCGGTGCCGGCTGCGCCATCGCGGGCAGGGCGGGTGCGGCGAGTGCGATCAGGGCGGTGGTGCAGAAAAGACGAAAGGACGGCATCGAAGCGGGATCCCCCGGGGAAGTGACAGGTGGCACCATAACCGCGCGAGGCCGCCCGGCAAGCAGCGCGATCGAAAAGCGCGGCGGCGGTGCAGCCTCCAAAGCGCTTGCCCCGGGCGATGGCCGGATGGTAGCGCTATCGGAAAGCAGCACCAGCTGCACCAGACCATGAAGAGAGGATGGGCCGTTGCGTCTTTCGCTGAAATTTTCGTCGGCTGCGGCCGCCATTGCGCTCCTGGCCGGCTGCTCGACCGGCGACCCCGCGCAGAACGATGCCGCGTCGAACACCGCCGCCCCGGCCAACGCATCGGACGAGGCGCGCAGCCCGGACGGCAAGCGCTATCTCGCCCAGCCGCTGGTGAAGGATCTGTATTTCGCCGATCCCTCCGCGCACGTGTTCGACGGCAAGATCTACATCTATCCCAGCCATGACGTCGACATGGGCATCCCCGACGACGATCTCGGCAGCCAGTACGCGATGCACGACTATCAGGTGCTGAGCATGGAGCGCCCCGGCGGCCCGGTGACGGTGCACCCGGTCGCGCTCGACCTGAAGCAGGTCCCCTGGGCCTCCGAAAAGGCCTGGGCGCCCGATGCGGCGTTCAAGAACGGCACCTATTATCTCTATTTCCCCGCCAAGGATAAGCAGGGCGTGTTCCGGATCGGCGTCGCCACGTCGAACTCGCCGGTCGGCCCGTTCAAGGCCGAGCCGCAGCCGATGCAGGGCACCTACTCGATGGACCCGGCGGTGTTCACCGACGACGACGGCCAGAGCTATCTCTATCTGGGCGGCATCTGGGGCGGTCAGCTCCAGCGCTGGGCCACGGGCAAATACGACCCCAATGCCGGCGATACCGACCTCAAGAAGGACGACCAGCCCGCCCTCACCGGCAAGGTCGCGCGCCTGGCGCCCGACATGAAGAGCCTGGCCGAGCCGCTGCGGGACGCGGTGATCCTCGACGAGAAGGGCAAGCCGATCCTCGGCGGCGACCATGACCGCCGCTTCTTCGAGGCGGCGTGGACGTTCAAGCGCGGCGGCAAATATTATTACATGTACTCGACCGGGGATACGCACTTCCTTGCCTATGCGGTCGGCAGCAGCCCTTATGGGCCGTTCAAATATACCGGCCGTATCCTCGAGCCGGTGCAGGGATGGACCAGCCATGGCTCGGTGTTCGAGTTCCAGGGCAAATGGTATCTGGCGTATCACGATACCCAGCTGACCAATAAGAATCACCTTCGCTCGGCCAAGATCACCGAACTGACCTTCCGCCCGGACGGGACGATCGAAACGCTGAAGCCGTTCCGGGACTGACAGGGCCGCGCGGTGGCCGGGACAGCCGCGACCGCGCGGCATCTTCCACCGCGCACGCTTTGGCGCTAGCACCCGGCGATGGATACCCAGAAGCTCGCCATCCCCCGTTCGCTGTTCGTCTATGCTATCCTCTATGGCGGCATGGTCTGCATGGCGGGCGTGCTGGGGGTGAAGCAGGTGGCGCTCGGACCGCTGGCGGTGGAGGCGGGGATCTTCGCCTTCCTGCTGCTCGTCGTGCTGTCGAGCGCCGTGGCCGAGCTGCACGGCCAGGCGATCGCCACCGGGCTGGTGCGGCTGGGCTTCGTGCCGCTGCTGATGTCCGCCGCGCTGATCCAGCTGGTGCTGGTGCTGCCGGCCGATGCGGGCATGTACCCGCCCGCGGTCGCCGCCTTCCCGATCGTCGTCGGGCAGGGGATGCGGATGATGCTCGCCGGGTTCATCTCCTATGGCACCTCGCAGACGCTCAACGTGTTCATCTTCAACAAGCTGCGCGGGCGGGAAGGGCCGGGCGGCCTCGTGTGGTTCCGCGGCATGGTCGCCAGCGTGGTGTCGCAGATCGTCGATACCGTGCTGTTCATCACCATCTCCTTCCTCGGCACGCGGCCGATCCTGGAACTGATGGGCGGGCAGATGCTCACCAAGGTGGTGCTGTCGATCGTGCTCGTGCCGTTCCTGATCACCGGCGCGGTGGCGCTGGGGCGTGCTCTCGATGGACGTAGGGCCTGAGCGGCTCTAAAGGGCCGCGCATGACCGACCACGCACCCCATCCGGCGCTGCTCGCCAAGGCCGAAACCCTTACCGAGGCGCTGCCCTATCTGCAGCGCTATGCCGGCGCCACCTTCGTCGTGAAATATGGCGGCCACGCCATGGGCGACCCTGAGCTGGCGCGCGACTTCGCCGAGGACGTGGTGCTGCTGAAGGCGGTGGGGATCAACCCGATCGTCGTCCATGGCGGCGGCCCGCAGATCGGCCGGATGCTCAAGCGGCTGGGCGTCGAATCGACCTTCGTCGGCGGCCTGCGCGTCACCGACAAGGCGACCGCCGAGATTGCCGAGATGGTCCTGGCCGGATCGATCAACAAGGAAATCGTCGCCTGGATCGCGGCGGCCGGCGGCAAGGCGGTGGGCATCTCCGGCAAGGACGCGGGCCTCGTCCGCGCCGAGAAGGTGCAGCGCAGCGAGGCCGATCCGCTGCAGGGCATCGAGCGGCATGTCGACCTGGGCTTTGTCGGCGAGCCGGTGGCGGTGGACATCTCGATCCTCCAGTCGCTCGCGGCCTCGGGCTTCATCCCCGTGGTGTCGCCGATCGCGCTGGGTGCCGACGGCCACACCTACAACATCAACGCCGATACCATGGCCGGTGCGATCGCCGGCGCATGCGGCGCCAAGCGCTTCTTCCTGCTCACCGACGTGCCGGGCGTGCTCAGCAAGACCGGCGACCTGCTCACCGATCTCGACGCTGCGCGGGTGCAGGCGCTGAAGGACGACGGCACGATCTCGGGCGGCATGATCCCCAAGGTGGAGACCTGCGTCAACGCGGTGGCGGCGGGTGTCGACGCGGCGGTGATCCTCGACGGGCGCATCCCGCACGGCATGCTGCTCGAGATATTTACCCGCCAGGGCGTCGGCACGCTCGTCCACGCCTGATTGTGCGGCGCGTGTTTCATCCTATATCGCACCTGAAACGGTGTCGCGGAGAGTGAATTGACCCAGATTGGCCTGATGCTGCTGCAGATCGTGCAGGTGGTGCTCAACATCGTCTGGTGGATCATCGTGATCCAGGCGGTCCTCTCGTGGCTGATCGCGTTCAACGTCATCAACACGCACAGCGATTTCGTTCGCGCGGTGTGGACCGCGCTGCAGCGGATGACCGAGCCGCTCTACCGCCCGATCCGGCGCATCCTGCCCGATTTCGGCGCGCTCGACATCTCGCCGCTGGTCGTGCTGCTGATCCTCTACATCCTGCAGAACATCGTGATCCCACGGATCGCGATGATGATCGCCGGCGCCGCGCTCTGAGCCGTGCCGGCCTGGCGGCCTAGCGCCACGGGACTGGAGATCGCCGTGCGCGTGACGCCCCGGGCGTCGCGCGACGCGCTGGGGCCGGGCACCGAGGAGCATTTCGCCGTCCGTCTCGCCGCACCGCCGGTAGAGGGCGCCGCCAATGCCGCGCTGGTGCCGCTGGTCGCCAAGGCGTTCGGGGTTCCAAGGCGCGACGTGACGCTGATCGCGGGCGAGACCTCGCGGCTCAAGCGACTTTCGATCGCCGGGGACGGTGCGGCGCTGGAACAAATCGCCCGCAGCCTCTATGGCGAGGCGCATGACGGCTGAGATCATCGACGGCAAGGCATTTGCCGCGGGCCTGCGCGCCCGCATCGCGACCCTGGTTCCTGCATTCGAAGCGGCGGCGGGGCGCGTGCCTGGCCTGGCGGTGGTGCTGGTGGGCGAGGACCCCGCTTCCGCCGTCTATGTCCGCTCCAAGGGCAAGCAGACTCGCGAGGCCGGGATGGCGAGCCTCGAGCACAAGCTGCCCGCCGACACCAGCCAGGCCGATCTGCTCGCGCTGGTCGACCAGCTCAATGCCGATGCGAGCGTCGACGGCATCCTCGTCCAGCTGCCGCTGCCCAAGCATATCGACGAGCAGGCAGTGCTGCTGCGCATCTCGCCCGAGAAGGATGTCGACGGCTTCCACCCGGTGAACGCCGGTCGCCTCGCCACGGGTCTGGAGGGCTTCGTGCCCTGCACCCCGCTCGGCTGCCTGATGCTGCTGCAGGACAAGCTGGGCAGCCTGTCCGGGCTCGACGCAGTGGTGATCGGCCGCTCGAACATCGTCGGCAAGCCGATGGCGGCTTTGCTCACCAAGGCGAGCGCGACCGTCACGATCGTCCATTCGCGCACCCGCAACCTGCCGCATTATCTCCGCCACGCCGACATCGTCGTGGCCGCCGTGGGCATCCCCCACTTCGTCAAGGGCGAGTGGCTCAAGCCCGGCGCGACGGTGATCGATGTCGGCATCAACCGTACCGACGACGGCCTGGTCGGCGATGTCGACTTCGACGGCGCGGCGAGCGTCGCGGGCGCGATCACCCCGGTGCCGGGCGGCGTCGGGCCGATGACGATCGCCTGCCTGCTGCGCAACACCTTGGTCGCCGCGCACCGCAATGCGGGGGTACCGCTCGAGGCAGACGCGATTTGATCGAGCTGTTCGTCTCATCCTTCGTCACCTTCTTCGTCATCATCGACCCGCCCGGCTGCGCGCCGATCTTCGCGGGGCTGACGGCGGGGACCGACGCGGTGCATCGCCGCGCGATGGCGGTGCGCGCGGGGATGGTCGCGGCGATCATCCTGCTCGGCTTCGCGCTGTTCGGCGAGCCGCTGCTGCGCGCGCTGGGGATCAGCCTCAACGCCTTCCGCATCGCCGGCGGCATCATGCTGTTCCTGATTGCGCTGGAGATGGTGTTCGAGAAGCGCACCGAACGCCGCGAGGACCGCGCCGAAAAGGTGAAGGCCGAGGATCCGGTCGACATCTCGATCTTCCCGATGGCGATGCCGATGATCGCCGGGCCGGGCTCGATCGCCTCGGTTATGCTGCTGATGGCGCAGAGCAAGGGGATCGAGCAGTCGCTCGTCGTGCTCTCGGCGATGCTGGCGGTGCTGCTGCTGTGCGTGCTGGCGCTGCTCGCGGCGGGGCCGATCATGCGGATCGTCGGAGCGAAGATCGAGGCGGTGGTCTCGCGGCTGCTCGGCGTGCTGCTTGCGGCGCTGGCGGTGCAGTTCGTGATCGACGGGATTCGCGCGGCGCTGGCGGCGGGGTAGGCTGGAGGCCTGCGCATTGTGGCGGCTTGCGTCCCAATTGCGGACATTACCTCTTCAGCTTACTCTCACCCGGACAAAGCCATGCTCGACAAAAATCCGTCGCACTGCACCTCGGTCTTCTGGTGTTGTTAGTCCGCCAGCCAACGTAACATCGACAATAGGCAAGAAGCGGAACCAGCGCCTGCGCCCTTCCAGCTCCCGGATTAACTCACCGATAAAGGTGGCGGCGCCTTTGGGATCAGCGATCAGGCGGCTCTCAGACGAGAACGAGCAGGCGCTTGTTCTGGTAACCGTCGCCCCTGTCGTCATGTTCGTGAGATGAACGTGGTTCCGAGAAACGGCTGCTCTGTAGCGTACGATGAACATGCTGCACCATGTAGCATATCGAGTGAGGAGGTGTCCGCTTACCACCAACTCCGGCCCTTGAACGCACTTGTCCGTGAGCGGCGGTGGATGGTCCAAGACCCCCTTCCATCCCCGCGTAGGATCGCCGGAGCCATCCGCACGCTGTAGGGTTTGTGCAGCGCGGCATCTCCGCCGCGCCCCGCGAAGGACTGCACGACCATGCGCCTGCCTCTCCTGAAGCCCGACCAGCTCTCCGACGATCAGAAGCCGCTCTATGCCGATATGCAGCGCGGCATCTCGTCCAACTTCAACGCCTTCGTCGCGGTGGGCGCGGACGGCAGCCTGATGGGGCCGTGGAACCCCTGGCTGCACGAGCCCCGGATCGGCGGGGCGATCTGGGAACTGACCAAGGCGATGTCGATGGAGGCGACGCTGCCCGATCCGGCGCGGCAAATCGCGATCCTCGTCACCGGCGCACATTTCGATGCGGCGTACGAGATTTACGCGCATGTAGCGGTGGCCGAGCAGGAGAAGATGGCGCCGGCGCGGATCTCGGCGATCTGCGCGGGGCTCAAGCCCGGCGACCTCAACGATCAGGAAAATGTCGCGTTCGACGTCGCCTATGCGCTGGTCAAGGGCGGGGTGCTGCCCGAGCCGTGCTACCAGCTGGCGGTCGAGACCTTCGGCCAGCACGGCGCGAACGAGCTGATCTATCTGGTCGGGCTATACAGCCTCGTCTCGGTGACGCTCAACGGCTTCAACGTGCCGGTGCCCGAGCGGGAGTGAGGCCGGGCGGCGCAGCCCGCTGTGCACGGGGGGCTCAGCCCCCCGTGCTGCCGCCCATCGACCCGCCCATATAGCCGCCGCGATGGCCACCGCCGCCGCGACGGCCGCCGCCCTCGCCGCCGCCACGGCCGCCGCGACGCTTCATCGGGCCGGTGCGCAGCTCGGGCAGTTCGGCCTTGGTGATCTTGCCGTCATGGTTGGTGTCGAGCAGGTCGAAGCGGCGCTTGGCGGCGCCCATGAACTCGATCGGCGACACGCCGCCGTTGAGGCTCGCATCCGCCGCCGTCACCGGCTCGGGGCTGCCGAGATAGTTGAAGCGGGCGAGGCCGCTCATCACGCGGGTGGAGCCGATTTCGGCGGCCTTGGCCTGGCCGTCGTCGCCCATGGTCGGACCGCCCATGTCGAAGCCGCCGCCGCGCGCCTCGGGCGCGAGCACCGTCTCGTACCGCTCGATGTCGGCCGGGTCGATCTCGCCGTCACCCCTGCGATCGAGGATCTTGAACCAGCGCATCGCATCGTCGCGAAGCTCGTCGAGCGTCAGCGCGCCGTCATGGTTGGCATCGGCGCCGTCGAACCAGGCGTCCTGCGGTGCCTTGCCGTCTGCCTGTCCGCGGAAAGGCTCGCCCATCGGGCTGACGAACAGCCCGCGCGGCCGGCCGCCCGGCCCCTCGGGCCCGCCCGGCGGCGGCGGCCCGTCCTGCGCCTGCGCGCCGCTTGCCAGCACCAGCAACAGCCCGGCGATCCCCAGCATCCGCATCCTTGAACCCTCCACCCGAAAACCGATTCGTCCCGCTAGCGTGCGATTGTCGCAAAAATGTGCCCGAAAATTTCGGCTTGGGGGCAGGGCCGCGCTTGTGGCAGCAGGCGGCGCATGACCGGCGCCAACCCCATCACCCCCGATACCGAACATCGCGGCCTTATCGGCCTGCTGCCGCGCGGCTGGCGGCCCTATGCGCTGCTCGCCCGGCTCGACCGGCCGATCGGCTGGTGGCTGCTGTTCCTGCCCTGCGCCTGGGGTGCGTTGCTCTCCGGCCTGCCCGATGGCGCATGGTGGCGGATCGCGGCGATGCTGCTCGGCGCGGTCGCGATGCGCGGAGCGGGCTGCGTCTATAACGACATCGTCGACCGCGACCTCGACGCGCAGGTGGAGCGCACCCGCAGCCGCCCGCTGCCGAGCGGCGCGGTCTCGGTGCGCGCGGCCTGGACCTGGCTGGCCGTGCTGCTGGCGATCGGCTTCGGCGTATGGCTGGCGATCCCCCTTCCCGCCAAGCTCTGGTCGCTGGCGACGCTGCCGGTGGTCGCCGCCTATCCGTTCATGAAGCGCATCACCTGGTGGCCGCAGGCGTTCCTCGGCATCGTGTTCGGATCGGGCGCGGTGGTGGGGTTCGTCGCGGGGGATCCGGCGGGCGCGTTCGCCAGCCGGATCGGCGCGCAGTGGTGGCTCTATGCCGGCACCATCCTGTGGGTGATCGGCTATGACACCATCTACGCGCTGCAGGACCTGGAGGACGACGCGATCGTCGGCGTCCGCTCCTCGGCGCGGCGGATGGGGGCGCATGTCCGTGGCGGCGTGGGGCTGCTCTATGTCGGCGCGGTGGCGCTGTGGGCGGCGGCGCTGTGGGCCGTGCGGCCGGACCCGCTGGCGCTGCTCGCGCTGCTGCCGGTGGCGGCGCATTTCGCCTGGCAGCTCGTGACGCTGCGCCCGGCCGACGGCACCAACGCGCTCCGCCGCTTCCGCGCCAATCGCGATGCCGGCTTCCTGATGCTGGCCGCCTGCGCCGTCGTGGGTTTGTCCGGACTTTGATTTTGTGCCCCCGCGCCCCTAAGTCGCGGCTATGCTGAACAACGATCAGGCCCTGGAGCGCGCCGCCGATGCCGTGGCGCGTGCCCGCCGTGCCGGGGCCGACGCCGCCGATGCCGTCTTCTCCGCCGACCGCTCGCTTTCCGTTTCCGTCCGCATGGGGGCGCTGGAGGATGTCGAGCGCTCCGAGGCGGAGGAGCTCGACCTGCGCGTGTTCGTCGGCAAGCGCTCGGCCAGCGTTTCGACCAGTGATCTGAGCAGCGAGGCGATCGCCGCCCTGGTCGAGCGCGTCGTCGCGATGGCGCGCGAGGCGCCCGAAGACCAATGGGCCGGCCTCGCTCCCGAGGACCGGCTGATGCACGGGGCACCGCCGCATCTCGATCTCGACGACGGCGCCGAAGTGGAGCCGGCCGCGCTCAAGGCGCGTGCGCTCGCTGCCGAGGAGGCTGCGCGCGGCGTGGCGGGCGTCACCAATAGCGAAGGCGCGGGTGCGGGCGCGAGCCGGGTGCAGCTCGCGCTGGTCACCAGCCACGGCTTCCACGGCGCCTATGCGCAGTCGAGCCACGGAATCTCCGCCAGCGTGCTCGCGGGCAGCGGTGGGGCGATGGAGCGCGACCATGCGCACCATTCCGCCCGCCATGCCGCGACGCTCGATTCGCCCGAGGCGATCGGGCGGCTTGCCGGTGAGCGGGCGGTGGCCCGGCTGAACCCGCGCAAGATCCCCAGCGGCGCGATGCCGGTGGTGTTCGATCGCCGTGTCTCCTCGGGGCTGCTCGGTCATCTGATCGGCGCGATTTCCGGCGCGGCGATCACCCGCAAGACGAGCTTCCTGCTCGATGCGCTGGGCACGCAGATCTTTGCGCCCGGCGTTACCATCTGGGATGATCCGCACCGGCCGCGCGGCATGCGCTCGCGTGCGTTCGACGGCGAGGGGCTGCCGGTCAGCCGCATGCAGATCGTGCGCGAGGGGCTGCTGGAGACATGGCTGCTGGAGAGTGCCGCCGCCCGCCAGCTCGGGCTCGAGCCGACCGGCCATGCCACGCGCGGTGGCGGCGGGGCGCCCGGCGTGTCGCCCAGCAACCTCTATATGGAAGCGGGGCACGTGCCGGCCGAGACGCTGATCGGCGAGATCGACTATGGCCTCTATGTGTTCGAACTGATCGGCCAGGGCGTCAACGGCGTGACCGGCGATTACAGCCGGGGGGCCGCAGGCTTCCTGATCGAGAAGGGCGAACTCACCGTGCCCGTCTCCGAGGTGACGATCGCGGGCAACCTCAAGGACATGTTCCTGGCGCTCACCCCGGCGAACGACCTCGAGTTCCGCTATGGCATCAACGCGCCGACGGTTCGCATCGATGGAATGACGATCGCCGGTGCCTGAGTTCGCTGCCGAGATCGCCGCCATCGCCGCCGAGGCGGGGCGCCACGCCATGGCGCGCTGGCAGAGCGATTTCGCGCGTTGGGAGAAGGTGCCGGGACATCCGGTCTGCGCGGTCGACCTCGAGGTGGACGCGCTGCTCCGCGATAGGCTCGGGGCATTGCTGCCGGACGCCGGCTGGCTGTCGGAAGAGACGGTGGACAATGCGGATCGGCTGGCGCTCTCCCGGCTCTGGGTGGTCGATCCGATCGACGGGACGCGCGATTATCTGCGCGGGCGGCCCGGCTGGGCGGTGTCGATCGCGCTGGTGGAGCATGGTCAGCCGGTGATCGGCGTGCTCGACGCACCGGCGCGCGGGGAGGTGTGGACGGCGCGGGCCGGCGCAGGGGCGTGGCGCAACGGCGTGGCACTGCATGCCTCCGAGCGCGCGGACCTGCCCGGTGCGCGGGTGCCGGCGGATCAGCTCCCCAAGGTCGATCGCGACCTGGTGACGGTTCCCAAGCCCAATTCGATCGCGCTGCGCATCGCGATGGTCGCGGCGGGCGAGGCCGACCTCGTCGCGACGCTGCGCTGGGGGCATGAATGGGACATCGCCGCCGCGGTATTGCTCGCCCGCGAGGCCGGCGCGGCGGTGACCGATGCGCTGGGGCAGGCGCTGGCGTTCAACACCCCGGCGGGCGAGGCCTATGGCGTGCTGGCGACGACGCCGGGCATCCACGCCGCCGCCGTCGCGCGGCTGGCGGATCGGGTGGAGCCGGGAAAGCGCTGAACGCTTCGGCCCCGCATCGGTGCGCCACTATGCTGAATCAAGTCTTCACCGGACCGACCCTGCCGCCGCCGCCCCGTCTATAAGACCAAGAGACATTCCATGCGTCCGGACGTGCGCGGCCGCGGCCGCCGCGCGCTCGTGCTGCTGGTGGGCGTGGGGCGGGCGCTGCTGCTCGGATCGAAGGACTGCTGCATGATACCCAAGATTCTGCACTTCATCTGGGTGGGCGACGAAACCAAGCGGCCGGACAATTGCATCGACACCTGGCGCACCCGCAATCCCGGCTGGGAGATCCGGATCTGGGGCAACGAGTCGCTGCAGCAGCGCGGCTGGATCAACGGCCGCCACATGAGCGAGATGTCCGATCGCGAGCTGAACGGCGTCGCCGACATGATGCGGTGGGAGATCGTGTACGAGCATGGCGGCTTCGTCGTAGATGCCGACAGCGTGTGCGTGCGGCCGCTGGACGACCACCTGCTCGATTGCGAGGCCTTTGCCTGCTGGGAAAACGAGATGACGCGGCCCGGGCTGATCGCCGCAGGCTATTTCGCCGCGCAGCCGAAGAACCCGTTCGTCGCGCAGATCATCGGCGACATCTACAACGAACCGACCGTGGTCGACCGGATGGCATGGGAGAGCGTCGGCCCGAAGCGGCTGACCGATTCCTACCGCGAATATCGCTATCACGGCCTGCGCATCTACCCGAGCCACTATTTCATCCCCGAGCATTTCTCGGGGGTGAAATATGAGGGGCCCGGACCGGTCTATGCCGAGCAGCTCTGGGGCAGCACGCTGGGTATCTATGACGCGCTGCACCAGCAGGTGGTGACGGCACCGGCGTCCGCACCCGCACCCGCCCCGGCCACCGACCCCCGGCCTGCGCCTGCCGCAGCGGTACGCCCGGCGCCCGCGCGCGCCGCAGACCCCGCGCCGGGCGCGCCCACGACGTTCCACCGCATCTGGTTCGGCACGCGCCCGATCCCGCCCGCCTACGAGGCCTATTGGCAGGCCTGGCAGCGCCAGTTCCCCGACAGCATCTTCCGCACCTGGACCGATCGCGACCTCGACCAGCTGAGGCTGTCGCGACCCGCACTCGACCGCTTTGCCAGCCATGTCTCGCGCGCCGATCTGGCGCGCTACGAGATCCTCTACACGCATGGCGGGATCTATCTCGATTGCGACATCATGCCCTATGGCCATTTCGAGCCCGAGGCGCTGTGCCGCGAACTCACCGTCTGCAATGAGACCGATGCGACCGAATATTGCTCGATCGGTTTCATCGGCGCGCCTGCCGGCCATCCGATCTTCCGCGACCTGATCGACCATATCATCGCCGCCGAGCCCGATGAATCACGCCCCAATGTGACGACCGGCCCCTGGCTGTTCGGCAAATATCTGGCCAAGCACGCGCATCGCCGCCTGCCGCCCGAGACCTTCTATCCCTATCTGTACGACGCTCCCCTGTCCTCGATCCGGCGGAAGGACCTCGGCAACACGCTCGGCGTCCATGTGTGGGGCGGCGCCTGGCTGCCGCCCGAGCAGAAGAAGGGCAAGGCGCTCGATCTGCTCGCCAAGGGCGATCTGATCGACGCCGCCGGCATCCTGGAGGGCTTTGACGACAAATGGGCGACCGACGTCCGGCTCGTCCTCACGGTGATGGCCGATGCGCGCCGGATGTCCGCCGAGGCGGCGCAATTCCTCAGCAGCAGCCTGACGGTGGCACCGGCGGACCGCCCGGCGTTCGCGTTCGACAAGATCGTCCACTGGCTGCTCGAACAGAACCGCGATCGCATGGTGTGGCAGATCGGCGCGGCGGACGGCGTCCTCGTCGATCCGTTGCGCTCGGCGATGGTCAATTACGATCCGCCCGCGCTGCTGCTCGAGCCCAATCCGTATATGTTCGGCATGCTGCAACGCGGCTATGCCAACAACCGCAACGCGGTGCTGCTGCAGCAGGCCTATAGCGCCGACGGGCAGCCGCTGGTGCTCAACGCGATCAACCCGGACAAGGCGGCCGCCGCGGGGCTGCCGCGCTGGGTGCTGGGCATCTCCTCGGTCTATGACGACAAGAATGCGATCGGCGGGCTGACCATCGATGCGGAGACGACGCGCCGCATCGGCACCTGCATCGAGCGCGTCACCGTGCCGGTCACCGGCTTCGATGCGCTGGCCGCGCAGGCGCAAGGCCGCACACCCGAGATCCTGGTGATCGATGCCGAGGGCATGGACAAGGTGATAATCGACGACGTGCTGGACCATAGCTGTCGGCCGGCGGTGCTCCATTTCGAGATCCAGTGCATGGACCCGGCCGAAAGCACCGCGCTGACCGAGCGGCTGGGCAGCGACTATGTGCTGTTCACCTTCGGCAACGACGTGACGGCGTATCGAACCGACGTCTTCCTCGACTATGCGAAGTGGATCTACATCCGCAACGGCATGCCGACGATCTTCGCCTCGGCGCTGCCGGTGGTGGCGGGGCTGGTGCAATAGGGCGGCGGACCCGCGCCCGTGCGTTGGCGGGCGCGCTGTGCTAGGGCGCGCCGATGTCGAAATCCCTTAGCACCAGCGGTGCCATCGATCTGGATGGCGTGACCTATGATTGGCGTCTGCAGCGCGAGCCCCATCTGTCGGACGACGAGGGCTGGAAGGGGATGACCATCGCGGTCGCCCAGCGCGATGCCAAGCGCGAGGCCTGGCTGGAATTCCCTGCGCCCAAGCGCCTGCTCAAGGGCCTGCCGCGCGGCCGTCTCCAGCTCGACGACGCGACGATCGCGCGGTGCGTCCGCTCCGCGCTGTCGGCCGGCTGGGATCCGCTGTCGCGCGGCAAGCCGGAAGTGTTCGTCGTGGATTCGGAGGGCAATTGAGCCGTCCCGCACGCGGGGGAAGGCGGGTTAGCCCCGCTTCACCCGCGTGACATGCCCCATCTTGCGCCCCGGCCGCGCCTGGCCCTTGCCGTAGAGGTGGAGATGGGTGCCCGGCTCGGCGAGCAGCTCGGGCCAGCGATCGGCTTCGTCGCCGATCAGGTTCTCCATCTCGACATGCGTGCCGGTCAGCGCGGTCGAGCCGAGCGGCAGACCGCAGATCGCGCGGACATGGTTCTCGAACTGCGAGGTCTCGGCGCCCTCGATCGTCCAGTGGCCGCTATTGTGGACGCGCGGCGCCATCTCGTTGAACACCGGGCCGTCCTCGGTCGCGAAGAACTCGCAGGTCAGTACGCCGATATGGCCGAGCGCTTCGGCGACGCGGCCGGAGAGTGCCGCCGCCTCGGTCCAGTGGCGCGCGATCTCGGCGGGGGCGGGCAAAGAGGAGCGGGCGAGGATGCCGTCCTTGTGCTCGTTCCACGGCGGCGGATAGCTGGCCAGCGTGCCGTCCAGTCCGCGCACGGTGATGATCGAGAATTCGTGGCTGAAGGTGACGAAGCCCTCGAGGATCGCCGGGCGTTCGCCGATCGCCGCCCAGGCGGCGTCCGCTTCCGAGGCATCGTGCAGGCGCACCTGGCCCTTGCCGTCATAGCCGAGCCGCAGCGTCTTCAGGATCGACGGCGCGCCGATCCTGGCGATCGCATCGTGCAGCTCGTCGCGGGTGGTGACCAGCGCCCAGGGCGCGGTGCGGCCACCCAAGTTCGCCACGAACGTCTTTTCGTTGGCACGGTCCTGCGCGATCTCCAGGCTCTTGGCGCCGGGGCGGACGGGTACCTTGCTGGCGAGATGCGCGACCGGGGCGAGTGCGACATTCTCGAACTCGTAGGTGATCACATCGGCATGGCTCGCCAGTTCGTCGAGCACGATATGGCTGTGATAATCGGCGCGGGTGAAGCTGGAGGCGGTCTGCGCGGCGATACTTTCCTCGTCGGGGGCGAGGACATGGGTGCGATAGCCGAGATTGGCGGCCGCGACGGCGATCATCCGGCCGAGCTGGCCGCCGCCGAGGATGCCGATGGTCGAGCCGGGGGGAAGCACGTCGCTCATGCCGGTTCCTCCGCGACGCTTTCGGTCTGCGCGGTGCGCCAGGCGATCAGCCGCTCGGTCAGCGCTTCGTCCGCCGTGGCGAGGATTGCGGCGCCGAGCAAGGCGGCGTTCTTGGCGCCCGCCTTGCCGATCGCCAGCGTGCCGACGGGAATGCCGCCGGGCATCTGGACGATCGAATAGAGGCTGTCGAGCCCCTTCATCGTCTTGGATTCGACCGGCACGCCCAGCACCGGCAGATGCGTCATCGCCGCCGCCATGCCGGGCAGATGCGCCGCGCCGCCGGCCCCGGCGATGATCACCTTGAGCCCGCGCTCCGCGGCGCTCGTCGCATAGTCGTACAGCCGCTGGGGGGTGCGGTGGGCGGAGACGACCCTGGTCTCGTGGGAGACGCCCAGTTCCTCGAGGATCGACGCGGCGTGCCGCATCGTATCCCAATCGGAAGTGCTGCCCATGATGATGCCGATACGAGGTGCGTCCGTCATTGTCTGCCCGCCCGTGAAAGGGAAGCGGGGGTGTTAGTCAGGCGGCGGCCGCAGGGCAATGGGTCACGAATCGAGTTCGAGCAGTTCCTTGCGGACATGGATCGCCTTCAGCGACATCCGCACCTCGACGAGGAAATAGAGCAGCCCCGCGATCAGCAGCAGCATCGAGACGATGAAGGCCACCGCCACCCAGATGCCGACATGGAGGTTGGCCAGCCGGGACACGAACATCAGCGCGACGACCATGCAGATGGCGAGCGCGCTGGCGGTGCACAGGAAGATGGCGTTGTTGATCACCGAGATGCGGCGATCGATGATCCGCAGTTCCCACACGTGCCGGTCATGCTCGGGCCCGCTGGAACGGGGGTGGAGCTCTTCGATCACCCGCGCGCGATCAATGATGCGGGCGAGCCGACCGACCATCGTGTTCAGGAACGCGCCGATGCCGGCGAGCAGGAACACCGGTGCGATTGCTGCCTGGATCGTGTCCGACACGGTGGAGAGATAAGGGCCTTCCATGCATGCTCCTTATGCGGGGGGTCGTGCGCGCTGTGCAAGCAACGGTTGCACCGGATGGTAACGGGTGGGGACTAAGACGCTCGAATGGCGCCGTCGGTCCCCGCTCTCCACCGTCATGCCCGCAAAGGCGGAGGTCTGTTTGCCCGGCCGGTGGGGGAAGGTGCCGAGGCGTTCCCGCCGATGGATCCCCGCCTTTGCGAGGATGACGGCCGGGGCGGGGCGAGGGTGTCGGTGCACTGTGCGCCGCGCCTGTCGGAGGCGTTGGACGCGGTGGCCGAGCGGGCCCCGGAACGTCATCGTTTTCTCCGCCACGCCTGGTATGCCGCGGCCCTGCAGGCTTATGGCGGCAACGCGCGGACGCTGGTCGTGGAGGCGGCGGGTATCCCCGTGGCGGCGCTGCCCTTCGTCGCCAAGGGGCCGCGCTGGTTGGGCGTGGCGGAGATCCCCGGCTGCTATTGGCCGTTCCGCAGCTTTCCCGTCGCCGAGGCGGCGAGCGCAACGGCGGCGGATGCGCTGCTCGGCGCGCTGGCTCGGCAGGTGCGCGCGTTGCGGATCGGGCCGGTGCAGGACGGCGATCCGGCGCTCGACTGGCTGATGGCGGCGGCAAGGGCGAAGGGCTGGACGCTGCTCGACCGGCACATCGGCGATTCGTTCGAGCTCGACCTGGGGGCGCTGGCGGCGGCCCAATGGCCGAGCGGCGCGACCCTGCGGAAGAACCGCTATTTCGAGAAGCAGATCGCCAGGCTGGGCCGGCTCGATTGGCAATGGGGGGCGCCGCCGTTCGACGAGCTCGCCGATGTCGAGCGGCGCAGCTGGATCGGCACCCGCACCGACGGCAGCGACGCGAAGTTCACCGCGGACGGACACGGCGCCTTCTGGCGCGCGGCGGCGCGCGACCCGGCGCTGGCAGCGATGTTCGAGGCGGCGGTGTTGCGGATCGACGGGCGGGCGATGGCCTTCGCTTTCCGGCTGACGGCGGGCGCGCGGTCCCATGTGATCGCCAACAGCTATGATCCGGCGATCGCGCGGCATTCGCCCGGCCGGCTGCTCGCCTATCGCGACTTCGCCCGCGGGCTGGCGCGGGGTGTGACCAACATCGACTGGGGGGCAGGCGACAGCGGCTACAAGCAGGCGCTGGGCGCGCGGCGCGGCGCAGCGCTCCGCGACTGGATCCTGGTGCGGCCGGGGCCGTCGGCGCTTGTTGCGCAGCTGCTCGCCGCGCGCTGGCGCCGCAGCGGTCAGCCGGCGGGCGGCCAGGCCTGAGCGGCAAGCCGCTCGCGCAGCGCGAGGACGAGGAGCGCCGTCTTCATGTCGGCCAGCGCGGACATGCCCATCGCCCACAGGTCGTCGAGCCGCATCTCGATCACCTCGATATCCTCGTGATCGCCCGCGATGCCGCCGCCGGCACCGGTGCGATCGGCGACGCTGTAGGCCGCGAGGTACAGGCTCAGCCGCTCGGTGGAAACCGCGGGCATCGCGAAGAAATGGCCGACGAGCGCGAGCGTGCCCAGCGCGACGCCGCATTCCTCCTCCGCCTCGCGGCGGGCGCTCGCTTCGGCCGCTTCGCCGGGATCGATGCGGCCGGCGAGTACTTCGAAGACCGATTCGGCCTCGCCACGGAAGATCAGCGGCGGGCGCGACTGGCTGACGAGCAGCACCGTGCCGCGCGCCGCATCATAGGGCAGCACGCCCACGGCATCGCCATGATCTTCGATCTGCCGCGTGATCCGGCTGCCGTCGGGAGTCCGCAGTGTCGCCAGCAGCAGCCGTCCCCACCCCTGATAGGCGGTGTCGACGCTTTCGATGCGGTGGCGCGGCTCAGATGCGGACATAGCGGAAGTACCAGACCTCATGCCCCTGACGACGCGCCTTGCGCTCGTAGCGGGTCTCGGGCCAGTCGGCGGGGCGGGTGAGGAAATCCTGCGCGCGTTGCGCCTGCCAGACGAAATCCGTGCGCTGGCCGAGCACCATCATCGCCCAGCGGCAATAAGTGGGATCGTCGGTGCCGAGGCGGAACTCGCTGCCGGGCTTGAGCTTGGCGGCGATCAGGTCGAGCGGGCCATGGTTGACCATGCGGCGCTTGGCGTGGCGCGCCTTGGGCCAGGGATCGGGGTGGAGCAGATAGACGCGCGACAGGCTGGCATCGGGCAGTCGCTCCATCACCTCCAAAGCGTCGCCCATGTGCAGGCGGACATTGGCCAGCGCGCCATCGCGAACGTGGTTCAGGGCGCCGACCACGCCGTTGAGAAAGGGTTCGCAGCCGATGAAGCCGTGATCGGGGCGCATCGCGGCCTGGCCGGCGAGATGCTCGCCGCCGCCGAAGCCGATCTCGAATTCGAGCGGGCGATCGTCGCCGAACAGCGCTCGCGCATCGAGCGGGCCGGCACCGGGCACGCTCACCTGCGGCAGCAGCTCCTCGACGAGCGCGGACTGGCCCTGGCGGAGCTTGTGGCCCTGGCGGCGGCCATAGAGACGACGAAGAGTGATGGGATCGGCCATGGGGGGCAGCGCATAGTCGCGCCGCCGCTTGCTGGCAAATCCGCGTTAACTCAGGCCGCGATGCGCATCCCGGTACCAGGCATGCCCCAGGGACGCATGGGGCGCGTGTAGCGGCGGACGCGGCGTTCGACGCGCAGCTCGCCCTGGAAATGGCGGAGGCCGGCGGCGGCAGCGGCGCGCTGTTCGGCGTCCTCGGTGGGCGCCGGGGCGATCACGGTGACGCCCATGCCACGCGCGAGGCGCAGCACGCCTTCGACCAGGCGGGCGCGCGCCGGGGCAGCATCGAGGCGGTGGGCGAGCGCCGGTGCCAGGCGGATGAGGCGCGGCGAGCAGTGCGCGAGCAGGCCCAGCGCCAGCGGCCCGGCGGCGAAATCGCTGAAGCCGATCAGCATGCCGCGATCGGTGCAGGCGTGGATCATCGCGGCGGCGTCGTCGCGATCGGCCGATTCGTCGGCGCTGATCTCGACGACGACGCGGTCGAGCGGGAAGCGGTGGCGAAGCGCGGCGCGGAAGAGGTGGGTGAGCAGGCGATCCGGCGCGGCGGCGCGGAGCTGCACGGGCACCACCAGCAGCGTGCCGGCGGCAACCAGTCCGGCCTCCGCCGCCGCGGCAAAGGCGCGATCGAGGCGGGCGGCTTCCAGTTCGGCGCGATCTTCGCGCGGCAGGATGGCGTCGACGGTGTGAAAAACGTGAGGGCGGGCGTGGATGCCGGCGTGCCAGGCGAACGGTTCGGCGGTGCCTTGGGCCGTGATCGGCTGCAGGTCGATCCGAAGATCCATCATGGTGGCCATGGGGTGCTCCTCTACGCGATTCTTGTGAACCTGAAGTCTGGGTACCCAATCCGGCCGGATGGTCCCATTCCGTGCGTCGCCGCAGCGGATTCAACCGATTGGGGATTCTACGAAGCTTGCCTTTCGGACCTGCGGACGATTCGGCGATTCGCCGTCACGCCGCGGCGGTCAGCCGCAAGGCCGGGGCGGGCAGGGCGCCGACTTGCGCGGGCGCAATGAGATCGCCCTGCATCAGCATCACGTCCAAAGACCGCAGCCGGTCATGCTCGGCCCGCGTCGAAACGCCCTCCGCGATCAGCCGGATGCGGCCCTTCTTGGCAATTTCGGCGACCCGCTCGACGACGATGCGCTTGGCCCAGCTGCTGCACAGGCTGTGCACCAGTTCGGGGGCGAGCTTCAGCGTGTCCGGGGTGAAGGCGGCGACCAGATCCAGCCCCATGTCGCCGACGCCGAAATCGTCGAACGCGATCAGGAAGCCGAGCTTGCGATAGGCCTTCATCAGCCCGAGCATCTTGTCGCTCTCGAGATGGTCGCGGTCGCTGAACTCGAACACCAGCTCGCGTGCCGGAAAGCCGAGTCGGCGGACGATGCGCAGCATGCGATCGGCGTCGGCTTGCGGATCGGTGATGTAGCGCGGCATCACCTTGATCGCGAGCCGGGTGTGGCGTTCGGTGATGCCCAGCGCCATCGCCTGCTCGATCGCGGCGACGCGGCAGCGCAGGTCGAAGGTGGCGCGCTTGTCCTCCGGCAGCGTATCCACGAACGCGGCGGGGCTTTCGCCCGCGGGGCCGCGGAAGGTCGCCTCATAGGCGGTGACGATGAGGGTGGAGGTGTTGACGACCGGCTGGAACGCCATCGCGAACCAGTCCCGCGGCACGGGTTCCTGTCGGGGGGCGGAAGCGATTTGGTCGAGCACGGGGCATCTCCAAGCTGGATCCCCTTGCTCGAACGGTAGGCGGAAGTGATTACCCGAGCGTTGACGGTGACGCTCGGGCTAACCCCATGGTCAGGCGGCCGCTGCGGACCGGACGATCCGCGTCGGCGGCAGCGCGCCGGGAAGCGGCGGGGCCACCATCGCACCCTGGACGTGGAAGATCCCGAAGCTGCGCAGCCGCTGGAGCACCGGCTCGCGCTCCACGCCATCGGCAATCACGCGGATGCCGAGGTCGCGGAGACGGGGGGCAAGCTCCTCCAGCATCAGCCGGCGCGACCAGCTCGAGTCGATGCCGTGGACCAGCTCGGGTTCGAGCCGCACCATCTCCGGGCGATAGCGCACGCAGGGCGTGAAGCCGATCGGATCGTGGCTGAGGCCGACAAAGGCGCTGAGGCTGCCGGCGCGGCGATGGCCGTCCACCAGATCGGCGAGATGCTGGCCGGGAACGTCGGCAAAATCGTGGATGCCGAAGATCATGCGTTCGGGCACCAGCCCGGTGCGGCGACCGGCTTCGGTCGCCGCGGCGAGCGAGGCGCCGGCGGGCGCCGCGGTCGGCGCCAGGATCGGAATCAGCAGTCGCGCGGGCATGGTGCCGAGCCCCGCGTCCATCGCGCGGTAGACGGCGGCGGCGGCGATGCGCCGGTCCAGCTCGGCGTGGCGGCCGGGCGGGATCTGGGCGAGGATCTCGTCACCCTCCTCGCCGTCGGGGCCGCGCAGCAATGCTTCATAGGCATAGACGCGGCCGGTGATGACGTCGTGCACCGGCCGGAAAGCGAGGTGCAGCCCGGCTTCGGGTGCGGGCTGCCAGTCCTCCGCGTCGAGAACCATTCGTACTTCCTCCACTGCCCGCGTTAACCATGCGGGCCCAAGGAATCTTATAGGCCGGCGGTGAAACGAACGTGCGCCGCACATATGAAAAAGCCCCGCGCGGCGGGTGCCGGCGGGGCCTTGTCGTCTTCGGATCGGAACGATCGATCAGGCGGCGAGCGCGGCCTTCAGATCCTCGACCAGGTCGGTGCGCTCCCAGGGGAAGAAGTCGCCCTCGGGCTTGCGGCCGAAGTGACCATAGGCAGCGGTCGGCTGGTAGATCGGCTTGTTGAGGCCGAGATGGGTGCGGATGCCGCGCGGGGTGAGGCCGCCCAGTTTCTCGATGCCCTGGATCGCCTGCTCGATCTTGTCGTCGCCGACGGTGCCGGTGCCGTGGGTGTCGACATAGAGCGACAGCGGCTTGGACACGCCGATCGCATAGGCGAGCTGGATCGTGCAGCGCGCGGCGAGGCCGGCGGCGACGATGTTCTTCGCCAGATAGCGCGTGATGTACGCCGCCGAACGATCGACCTTGGTCGGGTCCTTGCCGCTGAACGCGCCGCCACCGTGCGGGCTGGCGCCGCCGTACGTGTCGACGATGATCTTGCGGCCGGTCAGGCCGGCGTCCCCGTCCGGACCGCCGATTTCGAACGAGCCGGTCGGGTTGATGTGATATTCGGTCGCATCCGACAGCAGCTCGGCCGGAAGCAGGTCGGCAACGACCTTCTTCACATAGGCGTGGAGCTCGGCTTCCTTGTCGCCCGTGTCATAACCCGGCGCATGCTGGGTCGAGACGACGATCGCGGTTGCGGCGACCGGCTTGCCGTTCTCGAAGCGCAGCGTGACCTGGCTCTTGGCGTCGGGCTCGAGGAACGGCGCGGCACCCGAATGGCGGTCGGCGGCCATGCGCTCGAGGATCTTGTGGCTGTAGTAGAGCGTCGCCGGCATCAGGTCCGGGGTCTCGTCGCAGGCGAAGCCGAACATGATGCCCTGGTCGCCGGCGCCTTCGTCCTTGTTGCCGCTCGCGTCCACGCCCTGCGCGATGTGCGCCGACTGGCCGTGCAGGTTGTTCTCGAAACGGAAGGTCTGCCAGTGGAAGCCCGACTGCTCATAGCCGATGCGCTTCACCGTTTCGCGGACGGTCTTCTCGATCTCTTCCTGCGCGCCCGGGGCCCAGGCGTCGTTCTCGTACACGCCCTTGCAGCGGATTTCGCCGGCGAGCACGACGAGCTGGGTGGTGGTCAGCGTCTCGCAGGCGATACGCGCTTCGGGATCCTTCGACAGGAACAGGTCGACGATCGAGTCGGAAATCTGGTCGGCGACCTTGTCGGGATGGCCCTCGGAAACGGACTCGGACGTGAAGAGATAGTTGGAACGCATGTAAATTCCTCAGGTTGGGAAGGATCGCCGGGCCGTTGCCATGCCCATATAAAGCTTTCCTTATATCTGTTCCCTAACGGGCGAAGCGCCGATTGGCAATCGCGAACAAGCCCGTAAGCGCCGCGACCAGCAGCACCATCCAGTTGCCGACTTGCGCAAACAGTGTCGGCGGCAGCGGGCGGGGAAGGGGAAGGCGGATCGCGCCGGCTTCGCCTGGCGGGATCGTGCCGAGCAGCCGACCATGCCCGTCGATCAGCGCCGAGATGCCGGTGGGGGTGGAGCGGAGGATGGGCAGGCCCTCCTCGATGGCGCGCAGCCGCGCCTGGGCGAGGTGCTGCGGCGGGCCCCAGCTGCCGAACCAGGCGTCGTTCGAGGGGTTGAACAGGAAGTCGGGGCGGTGGGCCTGGTCCACGACCTGTCCGGAGAAGATGATCTCGTAGCAGATCTGGATGCCGGCATTGCCGAAGCCGGGCACGGCGATCGCGCGCGGGCCGGGGCCGGGCAGGAAGTCGACATCGCCCATCACCAGCCGGGCGAGGCCGAGCGGAGCGAGCAGCGTGCGCATCGGGAGATATTCGCCGTAGGGCACCAGATGCGCCTTGTCGTAGCGGCCGCCCAGCATGCCGTCGGGCCCCAGCGCCCAGACCGAGTTGCCGGCGCCCTGCAGCTGGTTGTCGCGGCCGAACTCGAGCGCGTTGCCGCCGATCAGCGCCCGGTCCCAGGGACCCAGTACCGCGCCGATGCGGGCGCGGACCATGCGCGGGTCCTGGCGGTACCATTGCACCGGATACCCGTCCTCGACGAAGTAATCGACCATGCCCTCGGGCCAGACGACGAGGCGGGGCAGCGCGCCGGGCCTGCCGGTGAGCGCGATCATCCGGTTGAGGAGGTATTCGGCATAGTCCGGGCGGCCGACCGCGTCCTGGCCGATATTGGGCTGGACGATCACCACTTCCTTGCCACTGGCGGTGCTGATGCAGCGGATCCGGTCGCAGCGATCCGACCAGGCGATATTGAGCGCGAGCAGCGCCACGACCGCGACGAGCAGCGGGCGATACTGGCGCTGGAAGGCGAGGTAGAGGCTGCCGGCGACCGCGATCGTCACGCCGGACAGCGCATAGGTGCCGATCAGCGTCGCGAGGTTGCGCACCCCCGGCACCGGTACCCAGATCACGCCCAGCGGGTTCCACGGATAGCCGGTGAACGCCACCCCGCGCAGCCATTCGGTGACGATCCAGGCGGCCGCGCCGGCGAGGACATAGCCGAGGTCGGGCTCGACCCAGCCGGACCTCGGCTTCACCTTGCGCGCAAAGGCCCAGGCCGCGCCCATCGCCAGCGCCGGATAGGCGGCGAGGTACAGCGCCAGCAACACGACGGCGGCATAGCCGAGCGCGGGCGGCATCTTGTCCTGGAAGTCGAACGCATGCTGGATCCAGTTGTCGCCCAGGGTGAAATGGCCGAGCCCGAACAGCCAGGCGCGGAGCACCGCACTGCGCAGGGTCGGCGCGGCGTGACTCAGCGCGAACAGCCCGGCGAAGCAGAGCAGGGTCAGCGGCCACCATTCCAGCGGCGCGAAGCCGGTGGCGGAGGCAATGCCGAGAAGGAGCGAAGCGAGCAGCGGACGGCGGAACATCGCGGGCGGGCCTACACGATGTGTGGGGGAAGGGGGAGGCCACTTCTTAGCCCCTCCCCTTCACGGGAGGGGTTGGGGTGGGGGATAACCGACCAGCGGAAGGACTCGCTCCCAGTTCAGGCCCCACCCCCAACCCCTCCCCTGAAGGGGAGGGGCTCAAGAAGTCCTCCGGCAACGCAGCGTTTCCGTCGCGCCCGCTTGATCCTGCCCAAGGACGCGCCCATGTGGGCGCCATGCTGATCGAGACCGAAGCCACGCCCAACCCCGCCACGCTCAAGTTCCTGCCCGGCAGGATCGTGATGGAGGCGGGTACCCGCGACTTCGCCAGCCCCGAAGAGGCCGAGGCCTCGCCGCTCGCCACGGCATTGTTTGCGCTGGGCGACGTTACCGGCGTGTTCTTCGGCCGCGACTTCATCTCGGTCACCGCCGCGCCCGGCGTCGACTGGGTGGGCCTCAAGCCCGACGTGCTCGGCATCCTGCTCGATCATTTCTCGGCGAACATGCCGCTGTTCATGGCAGGCACGGCCGCCGGCTTCAGCGTGCCGCCGGAGAGCGCCGACTTCGGCGACAATCCGGAAGATGCCGACATCGTCGCGCAGATCCGCGAGCTGATCGACACCCGCATTCGCCCGGCGGTCGCCAATGACGGCGGCGACATCGTCTATCGCGGCTTCGACCAGGGCAAGGTGTTCCTCCAGATGCAGGGCGCCTGTTCGGGCTGCCCGTCGTCGACCGCGACGCTGAAGAACGGCATCGAGCAGCTGCTCAAATATTATGTCCCCGAAGTGACCGAGGTGCGCGCGATCTGATCGCGCGCCCGGCACGTTCCCCGCCAAAAATAGAAAGGATCGCAGGCCATGGGCCAGCCGCTGAACGATGTCGCCCTCGACACCATCTTCCGCACCGCGCGAAGCTATAACGGCTATACCGACCAGACGGTGACGCAGGCGGACATCGAGGCGATCTACGATCTGCTCAAGATGGGGCCGACCTCGGTCAACCAGCAGTCGGCGCGGTTCGTCTGGATCCTCGGCCAGGACGGCAAGGACAAGCTCGCCAGCCTGTCCAGCGGCAGCAATGGCGAGAAGATCCGCAAGGCGCCGGCCAGCGTGATCATCGGCTATGACGTGAACTTCCACGAACATCTGCCTGAATTCTTTCCGCACGCGCCGGAAGCGAAGACCTGGTTCCCGAGCGAGGAAGGTCGCCGCGAGCAGGCCTTCCGCAATTCCTCGCTACAGGGTGCCTATTTCATCATCGCGGCGCGCGCGCTGGGCTTCGATACCGGCCCGATGTCCGGCTTCGACAACGCCAAGGTCGACGAGGCTTTCTTCGGCGACCAGCCGGGCGTGAAGTCCAACTTCATCGCGACATTGGGCGTGGGCGACCCGTCCACGATTCACGCGCGGTCGCCGCGCCCGGCCTTTGGCCAGTTCAACACGGTGATTTGACCTGTCCGCATTTCTTTGGTTAGCGCGGGGCGATGGCTGAAGCCCCGCGACTGCTCGTGATCGAAACCGCCACCGCCGCTTGTTCGGTGGCCTTGCTGGCGGGCGGCGCCGTGCTCGCTGAAATGCACGAACTGGTCGGCCGCGGCCATGCCGAGCGGCTGATCCCGATGATCGGCGAACTGCCCGGCGGCGGGCGCGCTGATGCGATCCTCGTCGATGTCGGCCCCGGCAGCTTCACCGGGGTGCGGGTGGGTCTCGCCGCCGCGCGCGGCCTCGCGATCGGCTGGGGCGTGCCGGTGCATGGCTATTCCTCGCTGGCGCTGCTCGCCGCGGCGGGATTCGCCGGCGATCCCGCGCTCGATCGTCTCTCGGTCGTGCTCGAGGGCGGGCATGGCGAAGTGTTCGTCCAGCATTTCGCGACGCCGCTGATCGACACCGCACCGCTCGCCTCGTTGCACCCCGATGCGGCGCTCGCGAGTCTGGACGGGCGCCCGGCCTTCGGCAGCGGCGTGCGCCGCCTCGCCGCGCTGGCCGAAGGGCTGGACCTGCGCGAGGTGCTGCCCCGCGCCGCCGATGCCGCGCTGCTGCCGCCAGCCTTCGCCATGTTGCCGCCGCGCCCGCTCTACGGCCGTGGGCCCGACGCCAAGACGCTGGCCGAGCGGGGCCTGGCATGAGCGCGGCACCCCAGCCCATCGAGCTGCGCGAAGGCGGGGTGCAGGATCTGCCATCGGTAGGCCGGATCATGCAGGCCGCCTTCGACCCCGCCTATGGCGAGGCATGGACCCAGCCCCAGTGCATGGGGATGATGGCGCTTTCGGGCGTGTGGCTGCTCGTCGCCAGCGTCGGCGGACGCGACTGCGGGTTTGCGATGGCGCGGGCGATGCTGGACGAGGCGGAACTGTTGCTGCTCGCAACCAGCCCCGGCGTGCGCGGACGGGGCGTGGGCGGTGCGTTGTTGCGAGCGGTGATCGCGGAGTCGCGCAATCGCGGCGCGACCAAGCTGCATCTTGAAGTCCGCGCAGGCAATGGAGCCATCCGCCTCTATCATCGCGAGGGCTTCGAGAAGGTTGGAGAACGACGCGGCTATTATCGCGGTACTAGCGGCGAAGCGTTGGATGCTCTCACTTTGGCACGTCCCCTGTCGCAAAAATTATAACAATTGCGGCTTGATCTCTTGCCAAGCACTGTGCTTCGGACGATAGGACAACTCAGGCGACAGCAGAATAGTCGCCGTGAACGGGTCGAAAGGAATATCATGGAAGCGTCATCTGAAATTCAGGAAACCCTCATCGCGCTGACCGCGGATATTGTTGCGGCGCATGTCAGCAACAACAGCGTTGCCGTGTCGGACCTGCCGCAGCTGATCTCGAACGTGCACACCGCGCTGAGCGGTCTGGGCACCACCCAGCCGGAGCCGGAAGTGAAGCAGGAGCCGGCCGTTTCGGTGCGCGCTTCGGTCAAGCCCGACTATATCGTCTGCCTCGAGGACGGTAAGAAGCTGAAGATGCTGAAGCGTCACCTGATGACGCACTATCAGATGACCCCGGAACAGTATCGCGCCAAGTGGAACCTGCCGGCCGACTATCCGATGGTCGCCCCCAACTATGCCGAGCAGCGCCGCAGCCTGGCGAAGAAAATCGGTCTGGGCACCAAGCGCCGCAAGACGCGCTGATCCTTCGTCCCCAGGACCAGAGAAAGACGCCGGCCCGGACCTTCGTCCGCGGCCGGCGTTTTTTTGGGCGTGGCACGGCGCAGGCGATCGATCAGCGTGACCGAGCGGCTTGCTCTTTTCCGATGCCGCCAATGGCGCTACAGCGGCGTCATGGTTCGCAAGATTGATCTCGAAGCGCTCTGCCACGAAAAGGGGCTGCGCATCACCGAACAGCGCAAGGTGATCGCGCGCGTGCTTTCCGACGCCGACGACCATCCCGACGTCGAGAAGGTGTATGAGCGCGCCGCCGCGATCGATCCGGGCATCTCGATCGCCACCGTCTACCGCACCGTGCGCCTGTTCGAAGAGGCGGGCATCCTGGATCGTCACGATTTCGGTGATGGCCGCGCCCGCTACGAGCCGGCGCCCGAGGCGCATCACGATCACCTGATCGACGTGGAAAGCGGTAAGGTGATCGAGTTCGTCGATCCCGAGCTGGAGCTGCTGCAGAAGCAGATCGCCGAGCGCCTTGGCTTCCGCCTCGTCGACCACCGCATGGAATTGTACGGGGTTGCGCTCGAGCGCAAGAACTGAGCGGGCCCGGCGCCGCCGCGAGGATGCGACCCAGGGGCTGCCGACGCGGCTGACCGGGGCGGAGCTTGCGCGCGTCTGGTTCCGTATCGCGCGGCTGGCGCTGGCGCTGCTGGTGCATGTGCCGCTCCATTATCTGTTCCGGCTGGTGCGGCTGCCCTCGCCCTGGCCGCGGATGTTCCTGGCGAGCGCAGCGCGGATCGCCGGCGCGCGGGTGAAGCGGGTCGGCACGCCGCTGAAGCGTGACGTGTTCTACGTTTCCAATCATGTCAGCTGGATCGACATTCTGGCGCTGGGCGGAGCGAGCGGCACGGCGTTCGTCGCCAAGGCTGAGATCGCCGCCTCGCCGCTGGTCGGGTGGCTCGCCGGGCTCAACCGCACCGTCTATGTGAAGCGCGAGAATCGCATGGGCGTGGCCGAGCAGATCAACCAGCTGCGCGAGGCGCTCGCCGAGACCTGGGCGGTGACGATCTTCCCCGAGGGTACCACCACCGACGGCAAGTCACTGTTGCCGTTCAAGACGCCGATGCTGCGCGTGCTGGAGCCGCCGCCCCCGGGCGTGATGGTGCAGCCGGTCATGCTGGACTATGGCGCGGCGGGCGAGGACATTGCCTGGATCGGGCAGGAGCGGGGGCTCAACAACGCCAAGCGCGTGCTGGCGCGGGGCAGGCGGTTCCGGCTGCGCGTGCACTTCCTCGAGCCGTTCGATCCCCGCGACTTTCCCGGCCGCAAGGCGATCGCGGCGGAAAGCCGGCGGCGGATCGAGGAAGCGATGGTGCGGACGCTGAGCCAGCCGCTGCGGCCCTTCCGCTTCGCGGACGATCCGATCGGGTACAAGGCGCCGGCGCCGGCGCCTAAGCAGGGGCAGGGCTGAACGCGCCACCTGCGCCCCTTCTGCTGGTGAGAGAGGGGCACAAGCTTCTAGCAAGTCCCACAGGCCTGTTTTCTGCCGCCTTTTGCGCGTATAGGCGCGCCGATCATGACCACCCCCAAGACCTATCACGTCAAGTCGTACGGCTGCCAGATGAACGTCTATGACGGCGAGCGCATGGGCGAGCTGATGGCCGCCCAGGGCCTCGTCGCCGCCGAGGCGGACCAGGCCGATCTCGTCGTCCTCAACACCTGCCACATCCGCGAAAAGGCCACCGAGAAGGTCTATTCGGAGATCGGCCGGCTCAAGCTGCGCGAGGCGGGCAAGCCGATGATCGCGGTCGCCGGCTGCGTCGCCCAGGCCGAGGGCGAGGAGATCGCCCGCCGCGCGAAGGTGGACGTGGTGGTCGGCCCGCAGGCCTATCACAACCTGCCGGAGCTGGTGGACAAGGCTGCCAGGGGCGAGCTCGGCCTCGACACCGACATGCCGCTGGCCAGCAAGTTCGGCAAGCTGCCCACCCGCCGCAAGGTGGGAGCGAGCGCGTTCCTCACCGTGCAGGAAGGTTGCGACAAGTTCTGCACCTATTGCGTGGTGCCCTATACCCGCGGCGCCGAAGTGAGCCGGCCCTATGCGGCGATCGTCGACGAGGCCAAGGCGCTGGTCGATGCCGGCGCGCGCGAGATCACGCTGCTCGGCCAGAACGTCAACGCCTGGAGCGATGACGACGGTCGCGGGCTGCACGACCTGATCATGGCGCTCGACCGAATCGAGGGGCTCGCCCGCATCCGCTACACCACCAGCCATCCCAACGACATGGCCGAGGGGCTGATCGAGGCGCACGCCCATGTGCCCAAGCTGATGCCGTTCCTGCACCTGCCGGTGCAGGCGGGCAGCGACCGCATCCTGAAAGCCATGAACCGCAGCCACACGCGCGATTCCTACCTGCGCATTCTCGAGCGCGTCCGCGCCGCGCGGCCGGACATCGCGCTGTCGGGCGACTTCATCGTCGCCTTTCCGGGCGAGACCGAGGCCGAGTTCGAGGAGACGCTTCAGCTGGTCGATGCGGTCGGCTACGCCCAGTGCTTCAGCTTCAAATATTCGCCGCGTCCGGGCACGCCGGCGGCCGAGTGGGTGGACCAATATGTGCCGGACGCCGTGGCCGACGAACGGCTGCAGCGGTTGCAGGCGGCGCTGGCGCGCCACTCGCAGGCGTTCAACGAAGCGAGTGTCGGGCGGCGCTGCTCGGTGCTGATCGAGCGCGTCGGACGGCGACCCGGCCAGATGATCGGCAAGTCCCCCTGGCTGCAATCGGTGCATCTGGAGACGCAGGCGAAGATCGGTGACCTGATCGAGGTGGAGCTGGTCAGCGCCGGGCCCAACTCGCTCGCCGGGCTGGAACTGACCCCAGTTTCCGCATGACCGGCCACGCCCCGCGTGCGTAAAAGTGGCCCGCAGGGGGAGCGGCGATGGCGAAGGTAGCACGGTATTTTCCCGCGATTCTGGTGGCGGGGACCGCCCAGGCACAAGGCGTAGTGCCTCCGCCCGCCGAGGGGCTGAGCTTTGCCGCCAGCGAGCGCGTCCGCTACGAGGCGATCGACGGGCAGGCGCGCGTCGGCTTCAACCAGAGCGACCAGCTCGTCAATTTTCGGACGACGCTGCTCGCGCGCTACCAGCATGGGCCCGTGAGCGTCGTCGGCGAACTTTGGGACAGCCGGGTTTATGGCGGCAACCGCCGCTCGTCGGTGACGACGGGCGAGGTCAACACGCTTGAGCCGGTCCAGGCTTATGTGCAGCTCGATCTCGGCGCCGCGCTCGGGCGCGGATCGACGCTCAAGCTGCAGGCGGGCCGCTTCATGGTCAATCTCGGCTCGCGGAGACTGGTCGCGGCCGACGATTATCGCAACACGACCAACGGCTATACCGGCGTGCGCGCGGACTGGAGTGCGGGGCGCTGGGCCGCGACGGGGATCTACACCATGCCGCAGCGCCGGCGGCCAGACGAACTGGATTCGCTGCTGTCCAACGAGCCTGCGATCGACCGCGAAGGCACGGCGCTGGTGCTCTGGGGCGGGCTGATCAGCCGCAGGCGGACGATCGGCGCGGCAATGGTCGAGATGAGCTACTTTCACCTCGGCGAGCAAGACACCCTTGGCCGCCCGACGCGCGATCGCTCGCTCGATACCGCCGCCATCCGGATCGTGCGCGATCTGGCACCTGCGACGCTCGACTATGAGATCGAGGCGATCGGCCAGACCGGGTTGCAATCGGGGAGCCTTGCGGTCGGTGCGGCGCGGCAACCGGTGCGCGCGTGGTTCGTCCATGCGCGGCTGGGCTATAGCTGGGAGGGCGCGTGGAAGCCTCGGCTGATGGCCGAGTTCGATTATGCGAGCGGTGATGCGCCGGGCGGGCGCTATGGCCGGTTCGACACGCTGTTCGGCATGCGCCGCGCCGATCTGGCGCCGTCGGGACTCTACAACGCGATCCTGCGCAGCAATGTGGTCGCGCCGTCGCTCCAGGCCGAGGCGGTGCCCGACGTGCGGACCGAACTGATGCTCAGCTATCGCCCGATGTGGCTTGCGGCGCGTACCGACAGCTTTTCCAGCACCGGTGTGCGCGATGTGCGCGGGCGCTCGGGCGACTTTGCCGGGCATCAGCTTGATGGGCGGGTGCGCTATCGCCTGAGCAAAGCGGTGCGGCTCGAGGCCGATGTGGTGCTGCTCGCCAAGGGCCGCTTCCTCCGCGACGCGCCCGGGGCTCCGCCGGGGCGCTGGACCAAATATGGCGCGCTCAACCTTATGGTGAATTTGTAGGTCGAGCCGGCGTCGAGACACCGGCCGCAGACAGGGTCATGCCAGCGCCGAGCCGGCGTACAGGAGGAGCGTGCAGGCAAGCGCGCCCCGAAGCAGATACTTCATCGCGAAAATCCGATTGTTACGATTGGATGACGGTGCGGGTAGCCGGTAACGGCCGCGCTTCCAAGCGCGCACTATTCGTCGCCATCCCGTTTCGGCACGGCGGCTCCGGGCACCGCCACGGCTTCGCATGTCGCGCTCGCGTCACATCCGGGGCGCATCGGGGAGCTCGTACGATCCCCCCTGTGCAGCAGCCCTTCCCTCTGCCATCTTGTTTGCCGATATGCGCCAAGGAACCTCCGCACGATGCCAAGGTTTGCCCCTCCGGGGCCGCGTGATCCCCGCGCCCCGCGCCAATCTCGAAAGGACCGCATGAGCCGCAAGCCTGTCCCCGCCCAGTCCGGCGACCGTTCCCGGGTAGAGGTGACCTTCGACAAGCCCCAGCTCCTGCCGCAGCTCTTCGGAGAGTTTGATTCCAACCTGCTGATGCTCGAGGAGCGGCTGGGCGTGTATATCCACGCGCGCGGCCAGCGGGTGGTGATCGAAGGCGCCGCCGAGGTGGTGGCGCACGCCCGCGAGGTGCTGCAGGAACTGCACAGCCGCGTGATTCGCGGCGAGGATGTCGATGGCGGACTGATCGACGCGGTGATCGCGATGTCGAGCGAGCCGATGTTCACCGGCATCGTGCGCGCCGAACCGACCGAGGGCGGGCCGAAGCCCACGATCATGATCCGCACGCGCAAGAAGACGATCGTGCCGCGCTCGGTGACGCAGACGCATTACATGCGCGAGCTCGCCTCCAACGACCTGATCTTCGCGCTGGGCCCGGCGGGTACCGGCAAGACCTATCTGGCGGTGGCGCAGGCGGTGGCGCAGCTGATCACCGGCAGCGTCCAGCGGCTGATCCTGTCGCGGCCCGCGGTGGAGGCGGGCGAGCGGCTGGGCTTCCTGCCGGGCGACATGAAGGAGAAGGTCGACCCCTATCTTCGCCCGATCTACGACGCGCTCTACGACTGCCTGCCGGCCGAGCAGGTGGAACGGCGGATCGCCAGCGGCGAGATCGAGATCGCGCCGATCGCCTTCATGCGCGGGCGGACGCTGGCCGATGCTTTCGTCATCCTCGACGAGGCGCAGAACACCACGCCGATGCAGATGAAGATGTTCCTCACCCGCTTTGGCCAGAACAGCCGGATGGTGATCTGCGGCGATCCCAAGCAGACCGACCTGCCCGGCGGGCCCAACGCCTCGGGGCTGAACGACGCGGTCGATCGGCTGGAGGGCGTGGAGGGCATCTCGATGGTGCGCTTCGGCGTGGGCGACGTGGTCCGCCATCCCATCGTCGGCCGCATCGTGGCGGCCTATGAGGGCGACGGTTGAAGGCAGGGATATCCCGTCCTACATTCGGGATATCCCCTTCGGAGGCGCGGTATGGCATCGCTCTACATCAAGGATGCTGACACTGCGGCGCTTGCCGCCGAGGTCGCGGCCGCGCTCGGCACCACCAAGACCGAGGCGGTGCGCGACAGCCTGTTGCGACGCAAGGCCGAGCTCGAGGCCAAGGGCCGCGCGCAGGAGGTGCTGCGCAAGCTCGATGCGCATCGCCGTGCCCATCCGTTGCCGCCGCCGACCGGACTGTCCGCCGACAAGGCGTTTTTTGACGAGCTGTGGGGCGAAGCTTGACGCTGTTCGTCGACGCATCGGCGATGGTCGCGATCATCGCCGAGGAGCCCGAGCGCGATCGGCTGGTGGTCGAGGCGGTCGAGGGCGCGCCGGCGCTCTGGTCGGCAATGGCGGCTTGGGAAACCGTGGCCGCGCTCTCGCGTTCGCGCGAGATGGATATCACCGCGGCGCGGCACGAAGCAGGTCTCTACGCCGATGAGCTTGGGCTGACCTTGGTGCCGATCGGCGCGCGCGAGCTGGAACTGGCGCTCGATGCCTATCAGCAGTTCGGCAAGGGACGGCACCCGGCCGGACTCAACATGGGCGATTGCTTCGCCTATGCCTGCGCCAGATCCCATGATGCGCGTCTGCTCTACAAGGGCGACGATTTCTCCAAGACGGACCTCGCCTGATGCTCGACGTTGCCGCCATCCCCGAATCCCCCTGGCCGGACGGCGACTGGGAAGCGCTCGCGCTGCGCGCGGCCGAGGCTGCGATCGCGCAGACGCCCTATGCCGATTGGCGGGGATCGCCGAGCACGATCGAAGTCGCGGTGCGCTTCACCAGCGACGACGAAGTCCATACCCTCAACCGCCAGTATCGCGACAAGGACAAGCCGACCAACGTGCTGTCCTTCCCCATGATCCAATCCGATCTGCTCGACGCCGTCACCCAGAACAGCGATGATGGCGAAGTATTGCTGGGCGACATCGTGCTTGCGCACGGCGTCTGTTCGGTGGAAGCCGGCGAGCGCGGCATCGCCGTGGAAGATCACGCCACGCATCTGATTGTCCATGGCATGCTGCATCTGCTAGGCTATGACCATATCGAGGATGGCGAGGCGGAAGCCATGGAGGCGATGGAACAGGCCGCCATGGCGGCGCTGAACCTGCACGATCCCTATCCCGTACGCGAGGATTGAACACCAACATGAACGAGGGCCCCAGTACCGGCTCGCCTGAACACCGACAAGAAAACGGCGGAATCTGGCGCAGTTTGCGCACGCTCCTGTTCGGCGAGGAACAGGAAGAGTCGCTGCGCGAGCGCCTGGAAGAAGCCATCGAGGAGCATGAGAGCGACGGCGGCACCCCGCCGGCCGGCGATCTGGCCCCGATCGAGCGGCAGATGCTCAAGAACCTGCTGCACTTCGGCGAGCGGGACGCCGGCGATGTCGGCGTGCCCCGCGCCGACATCATCGCGGTGGAGGAGCAGACCAGCTTCGGCGATCTCGTCCTGCTTTTCGCCGAGGCGGGCCACAGCCGCCTGCCGGTCTATCGCGAGGAGCTCGATACGATCATCGGCATGGTCCATATCAAGGACGTGTTCGAGATCCTGGCCAGGGGCGAGGCCCATCCGCCGAGCATCGCCGGGCTGATCCGCCAGCCGCTTTACGTGCCGCAGTCGATGGGCGCGCTCGACCTGCTCGCGCAGATGCGGGTCAAGCGGACGCACCTCGCGATCGTGCTCGACGAATATTCGGGGACCGAGGGGCTGATCACGATCGAGGATCTGATCGAGGAAATCGTCGGCGAGATCGAGGACGAGCATGACGAGGCGCCCGCCGCGCTGATCGTGCCGATCGACGGCGGCGGCTGGGAAGCCGATGCCCGCGCCGAGCTGGAGGACGTCGCCGAGACGGTCGACCCGCGGCTGGCCGAAGTGGAGGAGGATGTCGACACGATCGGCGGCCTCGCCTTCGTGCTCGCCGGGCATGTGCCCGCGGTAGGCGAATGCCTGGAGCATGAGAGCGGGTGGAAGCTGGAGGTGATTGATGCCGACGAGCGCAAGGTCAATCGCCTGCGCCTGCACCCGCCCGAACTGCGGGTAGAGGACGCCGCCTGACCGACGCGCCTAGCCCGCAAGCCCGATCAGGCTGATCTGCCGGCCGTAATCCGGTTCGCCGCGATGGGTGGCGCGGCGGAAGCTGAAGAAGCGCGCCTCGTTCGCATAGGTGTCGAGCCCCAGCGCCTCTATCGTGCGCAGGCCGGCGAGCGCCAGCCGGTGGACGACATAGGCCTCCAGGTCGAACTGGAAATGCTCGGGGCGGCCATCGGCGAAGAAGCGTTCGTTGGCCGGGTCCTGCTCGCAGAATCGCTGGAAGAAGCCGGCATCGACCTCGTAGCTGGCGCGGGCGATGCACGGGCCGATCGCCGCGGCGATGCGATCGCGGCGGGCGCCGAGCGCCTCCATTGCGGCGATGGTCGAATCGGTCACGCCGCCGATCGCGCCCTTCCAGCCGGCATGGGCTGCCCCGATCACGCCCGCCGCACGATCGGCGAACAGCACCGGCGCGCAATCGGCGGTGAGGATGCCGAGCACCAGCCCCGGCAGGTTGGTAACCAGCGCATCGGCCTTGGGACGCAGCGCTTCGTCGAACGGTGCGAGCACTGTCACCGCATCGGCCGAGTGGACCTGGTAGACGGTAACCAGCCGGGCCCCCGGCAGCACCGCCGCCACCGCGCGGCAGCGATTCTCGCCGATGGCGGCGGGATCGTCGTTCGAGCCGGTGCCGACATTGAGCCCCGCGACCACGCCGGTCGAAACCCCGCCGACGCGGCCCAGAAAGCCGTGCGCCACGCCTTCCAGCGCCCGGGCGCGGGTGACTTCCACGCCGCTCACAGCACCAGCCGCATCAGCCGATCCTCGTCGGCATGATTGCCCACCAGGAAGGCATAGGGCCCGCGATCCTCGAAGCCATAGCGCTGGTAGAAGCGCTTGGCGCGATGGTTGTCGATATAGACCGAAAGCCAGAGTTCGGCCGCACCTCGCGCGCGGGCGGTGGCGAGTGCCCAGTCCATCAATGCCTGTGCGGCGCCGCTGCCCTTGGCGCGATCGAGCAGATAGAGCTGGCGCAGTTCGAGCGCGGGACCCTCGGGCTCGGCGGGGAGGCTGATCGGGCCGAGCTTACAATAGCCGGCGATGCCGTCCGCATCCTCGATCACCCGGAAGGCGAAAGCGGGATCTGCGAGTTCGGCCGCCCATCCTGCCACCGTGAACCGGCCGAGAAAGCTGGCGAGATCCTCCGGCGCATAGAGATGCCCGAAGGTCGCGCGGAAGCTTTCCCGGAAGAGCGCGTCGATCGCGGCCGCATCGGCGGGGGTGGCGTCGCGATAGGTCATGCGAAGCCTGCCGGCACCGGCCAGCCCGGCGCGGTGAGCGCGAGCACCTTGAACAGCGATCCCATCTGCTCGTCTCCCACCAGCCGGTTGCGATCGGCGGCGATCGCGTCGCCGCGCTCCGGCGCTGCGCGAGCGAGCGCCCGGGCGCGTGCGTCAATGCCGAGCGCCTTGAGGAAATCGCCCTGCGTCACCGGACCGTGCACGGTCAGCCCCTCGGCCTCGGCGGCTTCCTTGAGCGTGCCGAAATCGACATGCGCGGTGAGATCCGCCTCGCCGGGGCCGTCGAACGGATTGGCGAAGGCGTGGCCGCGCACCGCCTGCAGCGTGTCGCCGATCGCAGGGCCTTCATAGCCATAATCGAGGATCAGCGCGGCGCCGCCCTGTGCCAGCAGCCGCTGGGCGAGCGCGCGCAGCAGCGCGACGCTGGCGGGCGAGGTTTCGAGGATCGATCCGGGTGCGGCATCGCGCAGCGCGGGCGGGATCACCGGATCGAAGCCGCGGTCGCCCGTCACCGGCAGGAACAGCGTGTCCTGGCAGGCGACCAGCCGCTCGCGCCAGCCCTGCGCGGTATGCACCAGCTGGCGGATCGGCAGCGCGTCGAAGAATTCGTTGGCGACGACCAGCAGCGGCGCATCCTCGGGCAGGCCGACCAGATCGAGATGCCATTCGGCCTGTGGCACGCGTTCCTTCTGCGCGGCGCGCAGCACCGGGCTGGTTTCCAGGAAGTCGACCGGCGGTGCGAGCCCGGCCTTGTCCATCGCCCGCAGCGCATCCGCCGCCAGTGTGCCGCGGCCGGGGCCGAATTCGACATAGCGCGCGCGCTCCGGCCGACCGGCGCGGTCCCACAGATCGGCCAGCCACAGCCCGATCAGCTCGCCGAACATCTGGCTGATCTCGGGCGCGGTGGTGAAGTCGCCGCGCGCGCCGAGCGGATCGCGGGTGGCGTAATAATGCGCATTCGCCGCGCCCATGAACTGCGAGAGCGGAATCGGCCCGGCGAGCGTGATCGCCCGCGCCAGCCGCTCGGGCAGCGCGGGTTCGGCGGCATTGTCGCGGCGTTCGTCGGGCTGGGCGTCCAGAGGATTGGTCATGGCGGCCAGGTCAGGCGACGCTGGGCCCGGTGATCGCCTCGATCCGCTTGCGGCGGCCGTTCGCGGTGGCGATCAGGAACAGCCCGCCCGCGATCATCGGCAGGCACAGCCACTGGCCCATGTGCAGGCCGGTGAGATCGACCAGCCAGACCAGCTGGCGATCGGGCTCGCGGAAGAACTCTACGAAGAAGCGCGCGCAACCATAGCCGAGCAGGAAGATGCCGGTGAGCTTGCCGGGCTGGTAGCGCGCATCGGTGCGCCAGAAGAAGAACCACAGCACGGCGAACAGCAGCAGCCCTTCCAGGCCCGCCTCGTAGAGCTGGCTGGGGTGGCGCGCCGGCTCGGGCAGTCCTGCGGCGACGGTGCCCCGGAAGACGATCGCCCAGGGCACGTCGCCCGGCTTGCCCCACAGCTCGCCGTTCACGAAGTTGGCGAGGCGGCCGAAGAACAGCCCGAACGGGGCGCAGCAGGCGACATAATCGTGGATGCGCAGCCAGTTGAGCTTGTGCTGTCGCGCCAGCCAGACGATGGCGAGCGAGGTGCCCAGCACGCCGCCATGGAAGCTCATGCCCCCTTCCCACAGCATCAGGATCTGCAGCGGGTTGCTGAACATCTCGGGTGCGTAGAAGAGTACATAGCCGAGGCGTCCGCCCAGGATGATGCCCAGCGTCGCGTAGAAGACCAGATCATCGGCGTGGCGGCGGGTCATCGGTGCGCCGGGTGCCGCGAGCAGCTTCATCAGGTACAGCCAGCCGAGCAGGATGCCGCTGATATAGGCCAGCGAATACCATTTGATCTGGAAGAAGCCGAGATTGATCGCCACCGGATCGAGGTGGAGATCGGTGAAATGCAGATGTCCGCCGGCAGCGGCAAGCAGGGTTGGCAGCACGGTAATCCCCGGCGTGAGAAGCGATTGCCGCCCGCGATAGAGCCAAAACGCCGCAAACCCAAGGGGGAGCGATCAGCCTGATCGAAAGCCCATGCTGGCGTGGGGCCGCCGGGCGCGATAGAGCGAGGCGATGGCTGGCAAACCCGTACCCCGCATCCGGATCGATCGACGCAGGCTGTTGATCGGCGGCGGCGCGGGGCTTGGGCTGGTAGTCGCCTGGGGGCTGTGGCCGCGCAGCTATGTCCCCAATCTCACAGCCGGGCCCGGCGAGAGCCTGTTCGGCGCCTGGTTGAAGATCGGCAAGGACGGGCAGGTGCGCGTGGCGGTGCCGCAGGCGGAAATGGGGCAGGGCGTTTACACCGCGCTTCCCCAGATCCTGGCCGACGAGCTGGGCGCGGACTGGAATCTGGTCGGTGTCGAGCCGGCGCCGCTCAATCCGCTCTATGCCAATCCGCTGGCGGCGCAGACCCTGTTCGCCGCCGCGCTGGGCGGGCTGCCCGAGAGGGTGCAGCGCAGCCATGCCGCGCGCGCCGACCTGATGCTCACCGCCGCTTCCACCTCGGTCCGCGCGTTCGAGGACGATCTCCGCCGGGCGGGTGCGGCGGCGCGGGTGCTGCTGTGCAAGGCGGCGGCGCGGCGCTGGGGCGTCGACTGGCAATCCTGCGGCACCGCCGGCAACAGCGTGATCCACGGCAGCCAGCGGCTCGGCTTCGGTGAGCTTGCCGAAGCGGCGGCGCGCGAGACGGCGCCGGCCCAGCCGCCGCTGCGGGGCGGCGAGGCGGGACGACTCCATGGCCAGGCGCTGCCGCGACTCGATGCGCCGGCCAAGATCGACGGCAGCGCGAACTTCGCGGCCGATGTGCGACTGCCCAACATGGTCTTTGCCGCCATTCGGCAGGGGCCGATCGGCGAGACCGAGCTGGTGCATGTCGATCGCGAGGCCGCCAACCGCGTGCGCGGCATGTTGTCGATCGTCACGACCAAGCAGTGGGTGGCGGCGGTCGCGAGCAACTGGTGGGCGGCCACGCGCGCGCTCCAGGCAATGCGGCCACGCTTCCGAAATCCTGCCGCCGTGATCAATGACGACAGCATCGCGGCGGCGCTTGACGCGGCGCTGGACGGCGAGGGCGCGCGGATCGCGGCGAAGGGCGATCTTGCCGCCGAGTTTCGCGGGGCGCGGGTGGTGACCGCCGACTATCGCGTCGGCCTTGCCCCGCATGCGCCGCTGGAGCCGATGACCTGCACCGCCGACTATGCCCAAGGCCGGCTGTCGCTGTGGCTGCCGACCCAGGCGCCGGCTCTGGCGCGGGCGGCGGCGGCCAAGGCGCTCGGCATCGATCCGGCGCGGGTAACGGTGCATGCCATGCTCGGCGGCGGGTCCTTCGGGGCGAAGCTGGAGGTCGATGCGGCGGTACAGGCGGCGCTGATTTCGCAGACGGTGGGCCGGCCGGTGCAGCTCAGCTGGTCGCGCGACGAGGATCTGCGGCGCGATCGCTTCCGGCCCGCCGCCGCCGCACGGCTGACGGCGAAGCTGGGCCAGGGCGGCACCGTCTCCGCCTGGCTCGCCAAGATCGCCGCCCCTGCGACCGGCCGGGAGCTGGCGGCGCGACTGCTCGCCGGCGATGTCGTCGCTGCGGCCGGGCTGGCGCTGCCGGGCAGGGCGGATCCCTCCGCTGTCGAGGGCGCGATGCCCGCCTATGCCATTCCGAACCTCGCGGTCGACCATCATCCCGCCGAGATCGGCGTGCCGACGGGCTATTGGCGGTCCGGCGCGCACAGCTATACCTGCTTCTTCGCCGAAAGCTTTGTCGACGAGCTCGCTCATGTCGCCAATCGCGATCCGCTGTCGTTCCGCATGGCGATGCTCGGCAGCCAGCCCCGGCTCGCGCGGTGCCTGCAGACGGCGGCGCAGCTCGGCGGCTGGCAGGGGGGCGAGCCGGGCAGCGGCCAGGGCCTCGCCGCCCATGCCTTTCGCGGCGCCTACATCGCGGTGATGGCCGAGGCGCATCTGACGCCGCAGCGCGAGGTGGTCGTCGAGCGGCTGGTCGCGGCGGTGGATTGCGGCCGGGTGGTCAATCCCGATCTCGTCCGCCAGCAGATCGAGGGCGGGCTGTTGTTCGGTCTGGCCGCGGCGCTGGGAGCGCCGACCACGTTCAGCGAAAACATCGCCGAGGTGCAGACCATGGCCGATCTCAACCTGCCGACGCTGGCGAATACGCCCGACATCACCGTGGAAATCCTGCCCAGCGGATCGGACCCGGGCGGAGTGAGCGAGCTCGCCGTGCCGCCGACCGCGCCGGCCATCGCCAACGCGCTGCAAACCGCCACCGGCACGCGCTTCCGCCGCCTGCCCCTGCTATCGGACGCCCATTGATCCTGCCTTCCGACCATCCGAAGATACCGCCCGCGCATGTGGGCGTGCTGCTGGTCAATCTCGGTACGCCCGATGCACCCGATGCGGGGGCGGTGAAGCGCTATCTGGGCGAGTTCCTCTCCGATCGCCGCGTGGTCGAAATCCCGCCGCTGCTTTGGCAGCCGATCCTGCGTGGCATCATCCTGCGCACGCGCCCGAAGAAATCGGCGCATGCCTATCAACAGGTGTGGCGCGAGGACGGTTCGCCGCTCGCCGCCATCACCAAGATGCAGGCGCGAGGGCTGGACGGCGCTTTCGGGCCGGGCGTCACCATTTTGCACGCGATGCGTTATGGCAAGCCTTCGGTCGTCGAGCAGATCGCGGCGCTGAAGGCGCAGGGTTGCGAGCGCATCCTGGTCGCGCCGCTCTACCCGCAATATTGCGCGGCGACGACCGCGACCGCCAACGACGTCGCCTTCTCGGCACTGACGGCGATGCGCTGGCAGCCGGCCCTGCGCACGCTTCCCCCTTATTACGACGACCCTGCCTATATCGCCGCGCTGAAGACGAGCGTGGAGGAGAGCCTGGCGGCACTGGACTTCACCCCGGATGCGGTGATCGCCAGCTTCCACGGCATGCCGCAACGCACGCTGGAACTGGGAGACCCCTATCACTGCCATTGCCGCAAGACCGGGCGGCTCCTCGGCGAGGCATTGGGGCGCGAGTTGATCGTCACCTTCCAGTCCCGCTTCGGCAGGGCGAAGTGGCTAGAGCCGGCTACCGACACGACGCTGGAAGCGCTCCCGTCCAAGGGCATTCGCCGCGTCGCGATTGTTGCACCAGGTTTCTCCGCCGATTGCCTGGAAACGCTGGAGGAATTGGCGATTCGCGGCCGCGAGTCGTTCCTTGAATCCGGTGGCACCGATTTCGCATATTTGCCTTGTCTCAACGACAGTGCGGCGGGCATGAGGTTGCTCCGACACATCATCGGGCGCGAACTTGCCGGCTGGGTGGACCCCGCCTAGCCATTTCTTGGGTTTGATTTGGAGAGGAAGGCACATGGCACGAGTAGCGATCGTCACCGGCGGCACCCGCGGGATCGGTGAGGCGATCAGTCTGGCGCTCAACGAGGCCGGCATTACCGTCGCTGCCAATTACGCCGGCAATGACGAGAAGGCTGCTGCCTTTACCGAGCGTACCGGCATCAGGGCATATAAGTGGGACGTGGGCGATTTCGATGCGTGCGCGGCCGGCGTGCAGCAGGTCGAGACCGAGCTTGGCCCGGTAGACATCGTCGTCAACAATGCCGGCATCACCCGCGACGGCACGATCCTGAAGATGACCCGCGACATGTGGGAAGACGTGATCCGCATCAATCTGGGCGGCTGCTTCAACATGGCGCACGCCGTGTTTCCCGGGATGCGCACGCGGAAATGGGGCCGCATCGTCAATATCGGCTCGATCAACGGCCAGGCCGGTCAGTATGGCCAGGTGAACTATGCCGCCGCCAAATCCGGCATCCACGGCTTCACCAAGGCGCTGGCGCAGGAAGGCGCGCGATTCGGGGTTACGGTGAACGCCATCGCGCCGGGCTATATCGATACCGACATGGTCGCGGCGGTGCCGGCGGACGTGCTGGAGAAGATCGTGGCGAAAATCCCGGTCGGCCGACTGGGCCAGGCGCACGAGATCGCGCGCGCGGTGGCGTTCCTCTGCGCCGAGGAGGGCGGCTTCGTCACCGGATCGACGCTGTCGGTCAACGGCGGGCAGCACATGTACTGAACGAACAAGGGGGCCGGATCCTCGCAGATCCGGCCCCCGGCGTCTCTCGATACGCTACGCGAGAGCAACTGTACGCGTACAACACGTTCTGATTAGAGCGGTTCCCTTGAGCGAACCCTGAACGAGTTGGTTATTTCCCGTTCATCTTCGCATTTGCAGCACTGGCGGGGGACGATCGAACCGCTAAGAGGAAGCCATGCGCTTCCGGCCTCGTTTCCTCGCCCTTCCGCCGCTGGCGCTCTCCATCCTCTTCCTGTCCGCCTCGGGCCGGGAACTGCGCACACCGCTGCGCGGAGACCCGGTGATGCAGGCCGTTCGCGTACCGCTGGTGCCGGGCGATCCGACGCGCAAGACGGTCGGGCGGCTCCGCTATCTCGGCGGCATACGCCTCACGAGCCCCGACCTCGGCTTTTCCGGCTTCTCGGCGCTCAGCGTGACGGGGGATCGCTTCACACTGGTCAGCGATCGCGGTAACCTCGTCCAGTTCCGCATGGGCGCCGATTGGCACCCTACCGAGATGCGCTTCGCCGATCTACCGGCGGGCCCCGGCAGCAGCGCTTTCAAGGGCGATCGCGATGCGGAATCGCTGACAAGGGATCCCGTGACCGGCCAGTTCTGGGTCGGGTTCGAATCGCGGAACACGATTTTTCGCTATGATTCGGCGTTCCGAAAGGGACTGGGCCAGGCAACGCCGCAGGCGATGAAGAGGTGGCCGCGCAACGGCGGGGCGGAATCGATGGCGCGACTCGCCGACGGGCGGGTGTTGGTGCTCGGGGAAACCGCCCGGCGCCGCCACGGGCCTGTTGCCGAACGCGAGATTCTGCTGTTCCCGAGCGATCCGACGATCGGCAACCCGCAGCCTGTTCACCTCGCCTATGTGCCGCCCGTCGGCTATGATCCCAGCGATGTCGCGCTGTTGCCCGACGGGCGATTGCTCGTGCTGGTGCGACGATTCGCGATATCGTCGCTGTTCACGGTGAAGATCGAACTGGTCGATATTCGCGGCGCGAAGGCGGGCCAGGTGCTGCGCGGCATCGAGATCGCGGACTTTTCGCCCCCCTTCCAGCATGACAATTTCGAAGGCCTGACCGTGCAGCGCGAAGGCGATTCGCTGGTGCTGTGGATGATCTCCGACGACAACGAACAATGGTGGCAGCAGACGCTGCTGCTCAAGTTCCGCCTGGATCTATGAGACGCGCAAACGGAAAAACCCGCCACTGCATGCGCAGTAGCGGGCCAAACCGCAGATCCGAAGAGAGATCAGGCTGCTTCGGCGGTGCCGGCGGTTGCCTTGCGCACTTCGCGCTTCAGGCGACGCGCACGCAGCGAAAGATCGTCGTCGCTGCTCTTCAGCAGCCAATTGTCCAGGCCGCCGACATGCTCGACCGAACGCAGGCCGTGCGTCGAGACGCGGAGGCGGATGCTCTTGCCGAGCGAATCCGAGATCAGCGTCACGTTCTGCAGGTTGGGCAGAAAGGTGCGCTTGGTCTTGTTGTTGGCGTGGGAAACATTGTGTCCCACCTGCCGGCCCTTGCCGGTCAGCTCGCAAATGCGCGACATCGCTTCAAATCCTGAGTTGGGCGGTAAGCCGGAAAGGCCGCGCTGTTAGCGTCGATGCGCGCCGCAGTCAACCGATTCACGACAGACGGTGCGCAACCCGCACGCCGCCTGGGCGTTGGGCAGGAGAAACGATAGGAGGAGATTGGGATGCGCGCAATCCTGGGGTTGCTGGGAATTCTGGTGCTGGTCGCCGTCGTGCTGATCGCGCTGGGCTTTCTGAATGTCGACGTGCGCGGCGGCAAGCTGCCGACGGTAGCGGCGGAAACCGGCAAGGTCTCGGTCGGCGAATCGAACAGCACCGTGCGTGTCCCCACCGTGGAGATGAAGGACAAGCAGGTGAGCCTGCCGACCATCGACGTGCAGAAGGCGCCGGAACCGACGGCGACGCCGGCGAAGTGACGACGCCGGCACCCGGCCGAATCGCGGCGGCGGCGCTGCTGCCGCCGTTCGGCGTCTACTTGGCGGAGGGCGCAGGCCGTTCCTTCCAGATAGCTTGCGGGCTTACCGTGCTCGGGTTCCTCCCGGGCGCCGGCTATGCATTGTGGCGGCTGTTCCGCCGTCCCGTGCCGGCTGCCGTCTGAGCCGCGCGTGACCAGGCGGCGCGCTGCCGCTAAGCCGGTGCGATGTTTCCTCTGCCTTCCCCGATGCGTGCTGCGCTTTCTGCTGCCCAGGCCGCGGCCGATCGGGGGGAGGTGCCGGTGGGCGCGGTGGTCGTGCTGCGCGGCGAGGTGATCGCCACCGCGGCCAATGCCCCGCGTGCGTTGCGCGATCCTACCGCCCATGCCGAGATGCTGGCGATCCGTGCGGCGGCGCGACTGCTGGGCCGGGACCGGCTGGAGGACTGCGATCTGTGGGTGACGCTGGAGCCCTGCGCGATGTGCGCCGGAGCCATCGCGCATGCCCGAATCGCCCGACTATATTACGGCGCCAGCGACCCCAAGGGTGGGGCGGTCGAGCATGGCCCGCGCCTCTTCGGCCAGCCAACCTGTCATCATCGCCCGGAGGTCTATGCCGGCATCGGCGAGGCGGAGGCAGGGGCCGTGCTGCGGGACTTTTTCCGCGCCCGGCGCTGAACCGCTGGCCGCTGGCTGCAGGGCGGCAACCGGTGTATCTTCGACGAAGAACGGGAGAGGTGCCGATGTCGTCGCTGCGTTGCCTTGCCGGAGTCCTGCTGCTGGTCCCTGCCGCATCGCTCGCCAAGGAACGGCCGATGCTGAGCTGGGGCAAGGCCGGTGTTACCCTGGAAGCATATCGCGCCGATGCCGTCGCCTGCGGACGCGAGGGCTATTATCTCGACGTGTCGAACACCGAGGCGGCAAAGGTCTTCAAGCAGGCTTCGTCCCAGCTCGAGAACAATGAGGCAAGTCTTGCCGCCACGGCAATGACCGGCGATCTCGACCGAACGATGCAGATCGCGAATGATTCCACCCGAATCGTCGAGCGCGCCCGGCCCGCCGAACGGATGAAGCAAGTGCGCACGCTGCTGCAGGACACCGTTTCCGGTTGCCTGCAGGCGCGTGGCTATACCCGATTTCAGCTCACGCCCGCGCAGCAGCGCCATCTGCGCGCGCTCAAGATCGGCTCGCCGGGGCGGCATGCCTATCTGCACAGGCTGGCCAGCGATCCCGCCGTGCTGGCCGCGCAGAAGCTCTGAATCCCCTTCGCGCTGCAAAAGGTTGTGAAGAGGCCGCCGCTGCGGATATGAGGGCGGTGCACCATGAGCGCACCTTTTCCTTGGATCGACGTAGCGATCATCTTCGTGTTGATCGCGATCAACGGCATCTTCTCCATGTCGGAGCTGGCGATCGTTTCCGCCCGCCCGGCGCGGCTGGAGGCGTTGGCGCGTCTCGGTAACCGCGGCGCGAAGACCGCCATGGAGCTGGCCGAGGATCCCGGCAAGTTCCTCTCCACCGTCCAGATCGGCATCACCCTCATCGGCATCGTATCGGGCGCCTATTCGGGCGCCAGCCTGGGCGAGCCGGTGGGGCAGCGCATCGAGGCGTTCGGCATTTCTGCGGGGCTCGCGCACACGCTGGGGATCACGCTGGTCATCGGCTTGACGACCTATGGCTCGCTCGTGATCGGCGAGCTTGTGCCCAAGCAGTTCGCGCTGCGCTCGCCCGAGCCGATTGCGGCGGCGATGGCACTGCCCATGCGCTGGCTCTCCTGGGGCACCGCGCCGATCGTTTGGCTGCTCGATTCGTCGAGCGGGCTGGTGTTTCGCGTGCTCGGCCTGAAGCGCGAATCGGAAAATCGTGTCACTGCCGAGGAACTGCACCTGATTGTGGCCGAGGCCAGCCGGTCCGGCGTGATCGAGGAGCATGAGCGCTCGATCATCTCAGGCGTGGTGCGGCTAGCCGACCGCCCGGTGCGCGAGGTGATGACGCCGCGCACCCAGGTCGACTGGCTCGACGTGGACCTAGACGGGGCGGGCATTCGCGAAGAACTGCTGGCGACGCCGCATACCCGCCTGCCGGTGGCCGAGGGTTCAATCGATTCGGTGATCGGCGTGGTGCAGGCGCGCGACATCGCCGCCGCGCTGTTCCGCGGCGAGCCGCTCGACCTGCGCAAGCTGATGCGCAAGGCGCCGGTGCTGCCGGACCAGGTCGATGCGATGGACGCGCTCACCGCGCTGCGCCATGCCGAGGTGCCGATGGGGCTAGTCCACGACGAATATGGCCATTTCGAAGGCATCGTGACGCCGGCCAACCTGCTGGCGGCGATCGCAGGCGAGTTCGCATCGGATTCGGAACCGGGCGACAATCCCAATATTGTCGTGCGCGAGGACGGCTCGCTGCTGGTCGCGGGGGCGACGCCGGCGGATCAGCTCGCCGAACGGCTTGGCATCGATCTTCCCGAGGATCGCGACTATGCGACGGTCGCGGGGTTGGCGCTGGCGGTGTTCAAGCATTTGCCGGTGGAGGGCGAGGTGTTCGAACAGCAGGGCTGGCGCTTCGAGATCGTCGACCTGGACGGCCGCAAGATCGACAAGCTGCTGGTGAGCCGGGACGCGGACTGATCGCCGCAATCCACGGTTGGCAATGCGCCGCCAGCCCTTGGAGTTGCGCCCTCTTCCTGCGCATGGTAGCGCCCGCGGCTTGAATGGGGCCATTCCGCGCCCCTAACTTCAGGCTTTTCGGGAACCCATGTTCGCCACTCCAGCATATGCACAGGCCGCAGGCGCGGCTGGTCAGGGTAGCACTCTGGCCGGGATCGCGTCGGTAGCGCCGCTCGTCCTGATCTTCGTCGTCTTCTACTTCCTGATGATCCGTCCGCAGCAGAAGCGGATGAAGGCGCTGCAGAACGCCGTGAATTCGGTGAAGAAGAACGATACCGTCATCACCGCCGGCGGCCTGATCGGCAAGGTCACCCGCGTCGACGAGACCGAGGTGGAGATCGAGCTCGGGCCGAACGTCAAGGTTCGCGCGATCAAGTCGACGCTCGCCGAAGTGCGCCCGCACGGCGCCAAGCCCGCGAACGACTGATGCTGGATTTCCCGCGCTGGAAGGTCTGGTCGATCACCCTCGGCCTTGCCCTGATGGTCCTGCTCGCGGTGCCGAGCCTGGTGCCGGAGAGCATCCGCAACAGCTGGCCGAGCTGGGTACCCAAGCCGGCCGTCAACCTCGGTCTCGATCTCGCGGGCGGTTCGTACCTGCTCCTCGAGGGCGATACGAGCGACGTGCAGCAGACCAAGCTCGAGCAGATGCGCGAGCAGGTCCGCCTGGCGATGCGCCGCGATCCACGCGTGGACATCGGCGACATCTCGATCGCCGGCGGCAAGCTCAGCTTCATGGTCCGCGACCCCGGCAAGGTGGATGCGGCGCGCGAGAAGCTGCTGCCGATGACCAACGGCGTCGGCACAACCGGCCAGCGCGACTGGGAAATCGCGGTTCGCGACTCCAGCGTCTTCGTGCTGACCCCGACCCAGGCGGGCCTGGCGCAGCAGATCGAAACCGCGATGAACGACGCGCGCGAAGTGGTCGACAAGCGCATCAACGCGCTCGGCACCCGCGAGCCAACCGTGATCCGCGAAGGCAGCAACCGCATTGTCGTGCAGGTCCCAGGCCTGCAGGATCCCAGCCAGCTCAAGGCGCTGCTCGGCAAGACCGCCAAGCTCGAGTTCAAGCTGGTCGACACCAGCGTGACGCCGCAGCAGGTTGCGTCGAACGACATTCCCGTGACCTCGCAGCTGCTCCAGTACGAGAATGGCGCGCCGATCGTGGTCAACCGCACCGCGATGATCACCGGCGACATGCTGGTCGATGCCAAGCAGAGCTACGACCAGCAGGGTCGTCCCGACGTGACGCTGCAGCTCGACGGTGCCGGCGCCAAGCGCTTTGCCCGCGTGACGCAGGAAAATACCGGCAAGCCGTTCGCGATCATCGTCGACAACAAGGTGATCTCGGCCCCGAACATCAACGAGCCGATCCTTGGCGGCAGCGCCTCGATCTCGGGCGGCTTCACGGTCGACAGCGCCAACCAGCTCGCCATCGCGCTGCGTTCGGGCAAGCTGCCGATCAACCTCAAGGTCGTGCAGGAATCGACCGTCAGCCCCGAGCTCGGTAACGATTCGATCCGCGCCGGCGTCACCGCCTCGGTGATCGCGATCGTCGCGGTGATCGTGTTCATGGTGCTCACCTATGGCCGCTTCGGCGTCTATGCGAACATCGCCGTGACGCTCAACGTGCTGGTGATCCTGGCGGTGATGGGCATGCTCAGCGCAACGCTGACGCTGCCCGGCATCGCCGGCTTCGTGCTGACCATCGGTACCGCGGTCGACGCCAACGTGCTGATCAACGAGCGTATCCGCGAGGAACGTCGCCGCGGCCGAAGCGTGATGCAGGCGGTGGAGCTGGGCTACAAGGAAGCCAGCCGCACCATCTTCGAGGCCAACGTCACCCACGCGATCGCCGGCGCGATCATGCTGGTGCTCGGCTCGGGCCCGATCCGCGGCTTCGCGGTGGTGCTGCTGATCGGCATCGCCAGCTCCGTCTTCACCGCCGTGGTGTTCACGCGCATGCTCGTCACGCTCTGGCTGCGCCGCAAGCGCCCGAGCGAGATCCACATTTAAGGAAGCGCCGACATGCGGCTCCTCAAGATCGTTCCCGACAACACCAATATCGGCTTCGTCCGTGTCCGGTTCATCGCCTTCGCGATCACTGCGCTGCTGACGGTGGCCGCAATCGGTCTGGTCGCGGCACGTGGCCTCAACTTCGGCGTGGACTTCATCGGCGGTGTGTCGATCGAGGAGAAGTTCGCCTCGGCCCCGCCGCTCGACGAGCTGCGCTCGACCGTCAATGCGCTCGGCTATGGCGAGACAACGCTGCAGGAGATGGGCGGCAAGAACCTCGTCACCATCCGCCTGCCCGTGCCGAAGTCGAACGACCCCGGCGCGACCAACGCGATGGTGGAGCGGGTGAAGAGCGCGGTGGCGGCCAAGTTCCCCGGCGCGACCTTCTCCACCTACTCGACCGTCTCCGGCAAGGTCTCGGGCGAGCTGATTCGCAACGGCGTGCTCGCGGTGGTGCTGGCGATCGTCGGCATCGCGATCTTCTCCTGGCTGCGCTACGAATGGCAGTTCGGCGTCTCCACCGCGGTCGCCATCCTGCACGACGTGCTGATGACGCTGGGCTTCTTCGCGCTGACGAGGATGGTGTTCGACCTGAATATCGTCGCGGCGGTGCTGACGATCATCGGCTATTCGATCAACGACAAGATGGTGATCGACGACCGCATCCGCGAGAACATGCGCAAGTACCGCAAGATGGGGATGAGCGAGCTGATCGACCTGTCGGTCAACGAAACGCTGCCGCGTACCGTGATGACCTCGCTCACCATCCTGCTCGCACTTGCCTCGCTGCTGATCTGGGGCGGGCACGTGCTGCGGGGCTTCACCTCGGCGATGATGCTCGGCATCGTGGTCGGCACCTATTCGTCGATCTATGTCTCGTCCTCGCTGCTGATCACGCTGGGGCTGAAGCCCGGCGTGAAGCCGGAGAAGGCCGACTCGATCGCCAGCAACGCCGAGCGCGTGGCGCCGCGCGAGCGGCCCTGAGGTGAAGATCGAGCGGCGCAGCGCCGAGGGGCCGCTGATCTCCGGATTTTCCGGTGGCGGCTTCCGCGTCGACGAGAATGTCTATCACGGGCTGATCATCACCCCGCAGCGCGCGGACGGCTGGTCGCCCCCCGCAGTTGCGGAACTGACCGAGACGGACCTGGAAGCCGCCTTCGCCCTCGATCCGCAGCCCGAATTCCTGCTGCTCGGGACCGGTGCGACGCTGGTGCGCCCGCCGCTCGGCCTGGTGAAGGCGCTGGAGAAGCGCGGCATCGGCGTGGAAGCGATGGACAGCCGCGCGGCGGCGCGCGCCTGGGGCGTGCTGCGCGCCGAGCTGCGCTGGGTGGCGGGCGCGCTCTACCCGCTGGCCTGAGCCTCGGCCGGGAACAGCGCGGGGAGCGTCTGCTCCAGCCGCGCAAGCGCCCGATCCCAGCGTTCCGGATCCACTGGCCGCACGAGATGCGCCAGCACATCGTCCCCGGCATCCAGCGGGTCGATGGCGTCGTTCAGCAGATATTGGGCGAACCATTGCCGCGCGGCTTCAGGCTCCGGACGTCGGGCGGTGCCTGCGGCAATGTCGGCCAGAAACGGCGCCGGCGCATCATAGGCGTTGAGCCACGCGCCCGAGGCGAAGCGCGAGTGGCGCTGCATCGGCACGCCGAAGAACGCCGCCAGCGCAAAGGTCTTGGAATCGCCGACCAGCATCCCGTCGGCGTGACGCGCCATCGCAAGCGTGGCGGGCAAGATGCCGATGCGTGACGGCAGCAACACGACATTGTCGCACGCATCGCTCGCCTCGATCAGCGCTGCGGCATCGACATGCGCGTCGTTGAGCGGGTGGTTGGACACCGCAAGCGTGCAGCGATCGCCCAGCTCCGCCGCAAGTGCACGCACCAGCGCGGCATTGGGCTTGGGCCCCGGGCGGTGCATCGCGAAGAAATTGTCCTCGGTCTCGCATTCGAGCGGGAGCAGCAGCAGTGGGCGGTCGTCGCGAATGCCGAAGCGGGCGAACAGCGCTCCCCGCTCGCCCGGGGGCGGGGCGAGTCGCGCCTGAAGATGGTCCCAGGCCGGTGCGAGCATCGCCCGCAGCCGCGCGGCCGCATCGTCGGGCAGGGGAGCGGGCAGGCCATGGTCATGCGGGCGCTCTGCAAGCAGGATCCAGCGCGGCGGCGGCGCGAAGGGCTCCAGCCGACCTTCCATCAGGAGGCGCACTGTGCCGGGAAAGCAGCGTATCGTCTGATAGTCGGCGGTTCGGCACAGCACGACGTCGGGTGCCAGATCGCGGACGAAGCCGATCAGCCCGTCCGCATCCTCGGGCATCGTGCGCGTGCTGGGATGATCCGGGCCGTCCATGATGTACCAGCGGATCGCCGGCAGATCGGCGCAGCGCGCGATCTCCTCCGGACCGAGGCCGGTGCCGGACCAGGGCGCGGGGGCGAGCACATGCACCTCATGCTCGGCGGCGAGCCTGCGGAGCAACGGTTCGATGATATGGACGAACCACCAGTTCGTCACCATCGGCAGGTAGAACAGCACGCGCTGCGGTCGATCGAGAGAAAGCGGCAAGCGAGGCTCCGGGCGACGATGATCCTTCCCGGATTATAGGATGGCCGGAACGTCGTGCGGGGCAGGGCGGCAAGTTTTGCCTAGTCGCGCAGTCCTGGAAGTCATGCCCAGCGCCAGGCGCCGAATGGCTGAATGTGGTGGAAAGCAGACAGGAACGGCAGTAGCAATCACTGATGATGCTGTACTCAAAAGTCGAAGAGGTCTCTGCGTTGCCGCAGTACGTAAACAGCGGTGCCGGTGGCTGGGGTTTCAGAGCATGGAGTGACCTACTGGATGACGAGGCTCCGCACCGGAAAATCTTAGAACGCTTCGCTGCCGTTCACCCGGAGGCTGGCCTAAACCTTCCCCCGTATGATCGGTACGAAGATTATGTGGAAGCGGACGCGGCTTGGGATGGAGCGAAGGTCTCGGTGTATTACGAGACGATCCTTAGTTACCTCCTGGTTTGGTCACGAAGCCGCGTCGCGGCAACCTCGTTCCGAGCAGCTCTTCTGCCACAAATTTACTGAGCGATTGTCCGCTTTCGATGTTCGCCGGTGCAGCTCTGGATGGCAGCTATTGGGACGCAAGCGAACCAGCCCCGAGAGTGCAATGCGTCGCTTCCGCCCATCACCCCGGCTTCGCTTGATACTTCGCCCGGAAGTCGTTCGCGAACGCCGTCAGCCGTTGCTCCTCGATCGCCGCGCGCAGGTCCGCCATCAGATTCTGATAGAAGCAGAGATTATGCTCGGTCATCAGCATCGCGCCGAGGATCTCGCCGGCGCGGACGAGGTGGTGAATATAGGCGCGGCTCCAGGTGCTGCAGACCGGGCAGGCGCAGGCGGGATCGAGCGGGCCCTGGTCCTCGGCGAACTTGGCGTTGCGGATGTTGATCGGCCCGGCTCGCGTGAACGCCTGGCCGGTGCGGCCCGAGCGGGTGGGCAGCACGCAATCGAACATGTCGATGCCGCGCTCCACCGCGCCGACGATGTCGTCGGGCTTGCCGACGCCCATCAGGTAGCGCGGCTTGCTCTCGTCCAGCTGGCCTGGGGCATAGTCGAGCACGCCGAACATCGCCTCCTGCCCTTCGCCCACCGCGAGGCCGCCGACCGCATAGCCGTCGAAGCCGATGTCCTTCAGCGCGTCGGCGCTGGCCTTGCGCAGGCCCTCGTCGAGCGCGCCCTGCTGGATGCCGAACAGCGCCGCGCGGGCGGCATGCTCCTCGCCCGAATCGAAGCCCGCGCGGCTGCGCTTCGCCCAGCGCATCGAGCGTTCCATCGCCTTGACCTGCACCTCGCGGGTCGAGGTGGTCGGCACCAGCTCGTCGAACGCCATGACGATGTCGGAGCCGAGCAGCCGCTGGATCTCCATCGAGCGCTCGGGGCTCATCATGTGGCGCGAGCCGTCGAGATGCGAGGCGAAGGCGACGCCCTCCTCGCTGCGCTTGGTCAGCTCGGACAGGCTCATCACCTGATAGCCGCCCGAATCGGTGAGGATCGGCCGATCCCAGCCCATGAACTTGTGCAGGCCGCCCAGCCGCGCGACACGCTCGGCGGTGGGGCGCAGCATCAGGTGATAGGTGTTGCCAAGCAGGATGTCGGCGCCCGAGGCGCGCACGTCCTGCGGCTTCACGGCTTTCACCGTGGCGGCGGTGCCGACCGGCATGAAGGCGGGGGTGCGGATCTCGCCGCGCTGCATCGCGATGGTGCCGCGACGCGCCTTGCCGTCGGTGGCGTGGATGGTGAACTGGAAACGGGGCATGGCGCGCTATTGGCGCGTTTGGGGCCGGAATCCAAGGAGGGGCGTGTGGCGGAACAGGACGACGAGCTGCGGGCGATGGCGACGCATCGCGGGCTGAAGCTGGTCAAGTCGCGGCGTCGCAAGGCCGGGGGCGACTTTGGGCTGTATGGGCTGAAGGATGCGGGCGGGGCGGAGGTGTTCGGCTTCGGGGCGGGCGGGCTGACCGCCGATGCCGCGGCGATCCGCGAATTCCTGCGCGGCTGCATGCGGATCGACTGGAGCACGTCGGTAGAGACGACGCCGGGGCCGAAGCGGGCGCCCAAGTCCAAGTCCGCGCCCAAGCCCAAGCCCACGCCAGCACCGCCACCCAGGCCGCGCTTCCAGCCCGAGGTCGCCAATCTGTTGCGCGATCTGCCTGAGGCGAAGCATGACGAGGTGTTCACCGATCTGCTGAAACGTCCCGGCATCCGCGTCGAGCGTATCGTCTCGCGCGGACAGGCCACCCCGGACGACGCGCCGATGGTGCAGGACTGGGACGAATGGGTGGTGCTGCTCGAAGGCTCGGCGGGTATCCGCGTCGAAGATTCGGCCGAGGTGCGGCTCGGGCCGGGCGACCATCTGCTGATCCGGGCGGGCCAGAAACATTGGGTGACGTGGACCGCGCGCGACCGTCCGAGCGTTTGGCTCGCCGTACATTGCGACGGATAGGAGCAGGACCATGGCCGAACCCCTCAATCCCGGCGACGACGCTGCCCCCGGCACCCCGGGCACCGGCGAAGATATCTGCCGCCGCTGCGGCGGCTCGGGCCGGATCGATGGCGGCGAATGCCCGAACTGCGGCGCGACGGGGAAAGTGGTGGAAGGGATCGGCGGGGGGTAGTTCGGCTCTCACCATCTGCGCTCCCCTCCCGCAAGCGGGAGGGGGAAGAGAAGCTCAGGGCAGCAGCAGCCCGGCCAGCGCCGCCGACATCAGGTTCGCGAGGCTCCCCGCGATCAGCGCCTTGATACCCAGCCGCGCGATCACCGGACGCTGGTTGGGCGCGAGGCTGCCGGTGGTCGCCATCTGGATCGCGATCGAGCTGAAATTGGCGAAGCCGCAGAGCGCGAAGGTGATGATCGCCTTGGAACGCGGCGCGAGGTCGGTCGCCTTGCCCAACTCGATGAAGCCGACGAACTCGTTGAGCACCACTTTGGTGCCGAACAACCCGCCCGCCGTGAGCGATTCGTGCCAGGAGATGCCGAGCAGGTACATGACGGGGGCGAAAATCGTGCCGATGATCGCCTGGAAGCTGAGCCCGGGATAGCCGAACCAGCCGCCGACCATGCCGAGCAGCCCGTTGGCCAGCGCCACGAGCGCAACGAAGGCAAGCACCATCGCGCCCACCGCCACCGCGATCTTCACGCCGGTCGAGGCGCCGTTGGCTGCGGCCATGATGATGTTGGCGGCGCGTTCCTCCTGGAAATCTTCCTCGGCGACACGGATCACCTCGTCCTCGCCCGACATGGGCGCATCAATGACGGCAGGCTCGTCCGGCATGATGATCTTGGCCATCATCAGCCCGCCCGGCGCCGCCATGAACGATGCGGCGAGAAGATAGGGGAGCGACGCCGGTCCCAGCAGGCTCGCATAGGCGGCCAGGATGGTGCCGGCCACGCCGGCCATGCCCACGCTCATCACGGCGAACACCTGCGAGGGCGTGAGCCGCGCGAGATAGGGGCGGATCACCAGCGGCGCCTCGCTCTGGCCGACGAAGATGTTCGCCGCGGCACAAAGCGATTCGACCTTGCTGACGCCGGTCACCTTCTCGATCGCGCCGCCGATCCAGCGGACGACCTGCTGCATGATGCCGACATGGTAGAGGATCGACACAAGTGCGGCGAAGAAGATGATCACCGGCAGCGCGGCAATGGCAAGGCTCTGGCCGCCCAGTTCCGGCTTGGCCAGATTGCCGAACAGCAGCTGGGTACCCGCGCTGGCATAGCCGAGCAGCGCCGAGACGCCGTTCGCCATGCCGTGCAGCGCCACCTGGCCCCAGGACGTGCGCAGCACGATGATTGCCATGCCGGCCTGCAGCAGGAAGGCGGGGCCGACGATGCGCAGGCGGATCGCCCGGCGATTGCTGGAAAGCAGGAAGGCGATCGCCAAAATCGCCAGCACCCCGAAAATGCCGATCGGGAAATGAGTCATTCTGAAGTGTTCGTCCCCATCGCCGGCGGAATCCCTGCCAGCAAACCCGCCGACCATACACGCGCTGGCGCATCTTGCCAGCCGCTTGCACGCGCCGGGGCGGGACAGTCCTACCCGTCGAGCCCCGCGGCAAAGGCCAGCCGCAGCGCTTCGGAAAGGCTGCGCGCCTCCAGCTTCGCCATGGCATTGGCGCGGTGGACCTCGACGGTGCGCGGCGAGATGCCGAGGTCGAAGGCGATCGTCTTGTTCGGATGCCCGCGCACCAGCCCGCGCAGCACGTCCTGCTCGCGCGGGGAGAGCAGGGCGATGCGGCGCTCCGCCTCGGCCTGGCCAGCGATGGCGGCGTCGCCCGCTTCCATCCGCTCGAAGCCGCGTTCGAGTGCCTGGACCAAAGCCTCCTGCTCGAACGGCTTTTCGAGGAAGTCTATCGCGCCGCCCTTCATCGCCGCGACGGCGGTGCCGACATCGCCATGCCCGGTCAGCACGATCACCGGCAGCTTCACGCCGCGTCGGGCGAGCTCGGCCTGTACCTCGATCCCGTCCATCTCGGGCATGCGCACGTCCAGCAGGATGCAGCCGGGGCGGGCGTCCCCCACTTTTTCCAGGAACGCCACGCCGGAGGGATAGGTATCCACATCATAGCCCGACGTGCGCAGCATGAAGCTCGTCGAACGGCGCACCGATTCCTCGTCGTCGACCAGATGGATGCGCTTGCGCTCGCTCATGCGGGTTCCTCGTTCGCGGACATCAGGGTGAAATTGAAGATCGTGCCGCCGTCGGCGCGGGGTTCGGCCCAGATGCGGCCGCCATGCGCCTCGACGATGGTGCGGCAGATCGACAGGCCGAGGCCCATGCCGCGCTCCTTGGTAGTGGCGAAGGCCTGGAACAGCCGCGGCGCCTGTTCGGGCGCGATGCCCGGGCCGCTGTCCGCCACCCATACCCGCACCAGGTTGCGCGGGGCGACTTCGGAGCCGATGGTGATCTCGCGCACCGGGCTTTCCGCCATCGCCTCGATCGCGTTGCGGATCAGGTTGACCAGCACCTGCTGGATCTGCACCCGGTCGCACAGCACCGCGGTGGCGTGCGGATCGAGCGCGTAGAAGGCGCGTACGCCCAGCTCGCGCGATCCGGTGAGCGCGAGCCGGCTTGCCTCGTCGATCAGCCGGGGCAGATCGACCAGCCCCATATCCGCTTCGCCGCGCGCGACGAACTCGCGCAACCGCCGCACGATATTGCCGGCCCTGAGCGCCTCCTTGACCGATTCCGCCATCGCCTCCTGGATCATCGCCTGATCCTCCGGATCGTCGCTGGCGCGCGCCATCAGGTTGCGGCCGGCCTCGAGATAGTTGGCAATCGCGGTCAGCGGCTGGTTGAGCTCGTGCGCCAGCGTCGACGCCATGGTGCCCATGGCGGAGAGTCGCGAGACGTGGATCAGCTCTGACTGCAGCTCCTTCAACTGGAGCTCGGCGCGCTGCTCGTCGGTCAGGTCGCGAATGAAGCCGGTGAAGATGCGGTGGCCGTCACTGCTCGCCTCGCCGACCTGCAGCTCCATCGGGAAATCGGTGCCGTCGCGCCGCTGGCCGACGACGATCCGGCCGATACCGATCACCCGCCGCTCGCCGGTGGTCATGTAGCGGGCAAGATAGCTGTCGTGCAGCTGCGCATCGGGCGCGGGCATCAACATGCTGACGTTGCGGCCGATCACATCCGCCTCGGTCCAGCCGAACAGCCGCTCGGCGGCGGCGCTGAACGACAGGATCACGCCCTGGTCGTCGATCACCACCATCGCAGAGGGCACGGTGGCGAGGATCGAACGGAGATGAAGCGCGCTGCCGGCGAGCGCGGTCTGCGAGGCCTTTTGGTCGGTGATGTCGCGGAACACCTCGGCATAGCCGCGCAGCGAACCGTCGCCATCGACCAGCGCGGTCAGCTGCACTTCCGCCAGATATTCGCTGCCGTCGCGGCGGATCCGCCAGCCTTCCTCGATCAGCCTACCGGCGGCGCGGGCATGCTCCAGGTCGCGCAGGGGCTTGCCGGCGCGCGCCTCGGCGGAGGGATAATGGAGCGCCAGCCCGGCCTGCGCCAGATCCGCCGAGGTCCAGCCGTCCAGCAGCTCGACGCCCCGGCTCCAGCTGGCGATGCGGCCTTGCGGATCGAGCAGCAAGACACCGCGATCGGTGGCCGCTTCGAACAGCAATGCCATCGCTACGGCATCATGGCTGGGCCGATCCGTCATAAACTCCGATAGTTGTGCGCGGTCCTTCCCACCTTGTACGCATCCTCCCGCTTCGACGCTAGAATTTGATCACGGTCAAAGTAAAGGCCGGGTAACTACAGCAAGATCCCGCCCTATCAGGATGGGAGGCGGCCATGCTCGACGTCATCGGCAGCAATTATTTGTATATGGTCTTGCTCGCGATGGGGATTTTCACCCTCGCACTCGCGTTCGTCACGCTCAGCGAATTCATGCACCCGCGCGATCGGTGATCGTCCCGGGCTTCCCCCGGGCTCCGCGCCGCGCTAGCGCGATGGCATGACTGCGAACCTTTTCATCGCCGGCCTTGAGCTGGGGGGCACCAAATGCGTGGCGACGTTGGGCAGCGGCCCCGGCGACGTGCGCGAACAGCATGTCGTGCCGACCACCGATCCGGCGACGACGCTCGCCGCCATCGAGGCGGTGCTCGACGGCTGGACCTTCGATGCGATCGGCATCGCCAGTTTCGGGCCGATCGAGCTCAACCCGGCGCGGCCGAATTTCGGCTCGATCATCGCGACAACCAAGCCAGGCTGGAACGATACCGATCTTACCCGGCGACTGGCCGCGCGGTACGGCAAGCCGCTGGCGATCCAGACCGACGTCAACGGCGCAGCACTGGCCGAAGCGCGCTGGGGCGCGGCGGCGGGGCTGTCGACACACGCCTACATCACCATCGGCACCGGGGTGGGCGTGGGGCTCGTCGCCAATGGCCGGCCGATCATGGGCTATGCGCATGGCGAGGCAGGCCATATGCGCTCGGCCCGCGCGCCCGGCGATACGTTCAAGGGCTGGTGCCCCTATCATGGCGACTGCGCCGAGGGGCTGCTCTCCGGCCCGGCGCTGGCGGCGCGATTCGGCCGGCCGGGGCAGGAGGTCGCCGACGATGCGCCCGAATGGGACTATTTCGCGCACGACCTGGCGGCGCTGCTTCACAACCTGATCGTCGCCCTTGCGCCCGAACGGATCGCCATCGGCGGCGGGGTGATGACCAAGCGGCCGCACCTGTTCGACGTGGTGCGCGCCAAGGTGGCCGCGAGCATCAACGGCTATGGTGCGCTGGCCGGCTATTGCGCCGAGCTCGATACGCGCGTCGGGCCGCCGGGGCTGGGCGATATGGCGGGGCCGCTCGGCGCGATCGCGATGGGGCTGCAAGCGCTCGATCGCTGAGCCTCCGCGCTTTGGGGGTTGCGTCCTGCGGCCAAGCGGCATACAGGGCGCACCCTCGGTCGGGGCGTAGCGCAGCCTGGTAGCGCATCACACTGGGGGTGTGGGGGTCGCAGGTTCGAATCCTGTCGCCCCGACCAAGCCACACCCAAGAATCCTGAAAATCGTCGGATCGTTGCGCGGACGCGGCCTTAGGGGAACGCCCCCTTTGCACGCCCGCACCTGCCACCCATATGCGCGTCCATGAACGACAAGAACACCGCGTGGCACGGCACGACGATCCTCTCCGTGCGCAAATCCGGAAAAGTGGTGATCGCGGGCGACGGCCAGGTTTCGGCCGGCAATACCGTGATGAAGCCGAATGCGCGGAAAGTGCGCCCCCTGGGCGACGGCAAGGTGATCGCGGGCTTTGCCGGCGCAACCGCCGATGCCTTCACCCTCTTCGAGCGGCTGGAGGCCAAGCTGGAGCGCCACCACGGCCAGCTGCTGCGTGCTGCGGTGGAGCTCGCCAAGGACTGGCGGACGGACAAATATCTCCGCAACCTGGAAGCGATGCTGCTCGTCGCCGACAAGGACGTGACGCTGGTGATCACCGGCAATGGCGATGTGCTGGAGCCCGAGGCGCACGAACATGGCATCGTCGCGTCGATCGGGTCGGGCGGCAACTTCGCCCTGTCCGCAGCGCGCGCGCTGATCGAGTACGAGCCCGATGCCGAGGTGGTCGCGCGCAAGGCGATGGCGATCGCCGGCGAGCTGTGCGTGTACACCAACGACCGGCTGACCGTGGAGACGCTGGACGCGGCGTGACCTTCCTTAAGCCCCTCCTCCTGGGAGGGGTTTGGGGGTGGAGGGATTCCAGACCAGAAGTTGGTCTTGGTGAGACTCTGCCCCACCCCAACCCCTCCCCTGAAGGGGAGGGGCTTTCAGAATTCGAGAGACCCATGAACCAGAACCTCACCCCCAAGACGATCGTCGCCGCGCTCGATGCGCATATCATCGGCCAGAAGGACGCCAAGAAGGCGGTCGCCGTGGCACTGCGCAACCGCTGGCGCCGGCAGCAGCTCTCGGCGGATCTCCGCGACGAGGTGACGCCGAAGAATATCCTGATGATCGGGCCCACCGGCTGCGGCAAGACCGAGATCAGCCGCCGCCTCGCCAAGCTGGCCGATGCGCCGTTCGTGAAGGTGGAAGCGACCAAGTTCACCGAGGTCGGCTATGTCGGCCGCGACGTCGAGCAGATCGCCCGCGACCTCGTCGAGGAAGCGATCCGCCTGGAGAAGGAGCGCCGCCGCTCGGCGGTGAAGGACAAGGCCGAGGAAGCCGCGATGGGCCGGCTGCTCGACGCGCTGACCGGCAAGGATTCGAGCACCGCGACGCGCGAGGCGTTCAAGCAGCGCTTCAACGAGGGCCTGCTCGACACCACCGAGATCGAGATCGAGGTCGAGCAGGCGCCGCAGATGCCGTTCGACATCCCCGGCGGCGCGCCGCAGATGATCAACCTGTCCGAGATGATGAAGGGCCTGACCGGCACGCCGCTCAAGCGCCGCAAGCTGAACGTGCGTTCCGCCTGGGAGAAGCTCGTCGAGGAAGAGGCCGACAAGCGGCTCGACCAGGACGAGGTGAGCCGGGTGGCCCTTGCCGATGCGGAAGCGAACGGCATCGTCTTCCTCGACGAGATCGACAAGATCGCGGTGTCCGACGTGCGCGGCGGATCGGTGAGCCGCGAGGGCGTGCAGCGCGACCTGCTGCCGCTGATCGAGGGCACCACGGTCGCGACCAAATATGGCCCGATGAAGACGGACCATATCCTGTTCATCGCCTCGGGCGCGTTCCATGTAGCGAAGCCCAGCGACCTGCTGCCCGAGCTGCAGGGGCGCCTGCCGATCCGGGTGGAGCTCAAGGCGCTGACCGAGGAGGATTTCGTCGCGATCCTCTCCGACACCAAGGCGAGCCTGGTGCGGCAGTACGCCGCTTTGCTCGGCACCGAAGGCGTGTCGATCGACTTCACCGAGGACGGCATCCGCGCGGTGGCCAAGATTGCCGCCGAGGTGAATGCCGAGGTGGAGAATATCGGCGCCCGCAGGCTGCAGACGGTGATGGAGAAGCTGCTCGAGGAAGTCAGCTTCGAGGCCGAGGACCGCTCGGGCAGCGCCGTGGTGATCGACGCGGCCTATGTCGACAAGCAGCTGGCCAGCGTGGCGCGGAACACGGATCTGAGCCGGTATGTGCTGTGACGGGTAAATACTAAGCCCCCCTCCTGGGAGGAGGGGTTGGGGTGGAGGGATTCCAGAACGCGGGTTGGTCTCGGTGAGACACTCCCCCACCCCAACCCCGCATCAGGTGAACAGCGCCCCGCGCTGTTCACCTGATGCGCCTGAAGGGGAGGGGCTTGAGTAGCATCTACCCATACGATCTGGCACGTTCCCCGCATCGACTCGATCCGGGGGATTGCATGAAGAAGCTCGTTCTCGCCGCGCTACTGGCCGGTGCCGCCGCCGCGCCGCTATTGGCCCAGACCGCCGCGCCCACCCCGCCGGTCGCCGCGAAGAAGCCCTACACGGTGAAGGCCCCGTTCGGCGCGACGCGCGTGGATCCCTATTACTGGCTCCGCGACGACACGCGGAAGAACCCCGAGATGCTCGCCTATCTCGCCGCCGAGAATGCCTATGCCGATGCGGTGCTGGCGCCGACCAAGCCGATGGCGGACACGCTGTACAAGGAGATCGTCGGCCACATCAAACAGGACGACGCCAGCGTTCCCTACGCCAAGCACGGCTATTTCTATTATACCCGCTTCGACGCCGGCGCGGACTATGCCGTGGTCGCGCGCCGCAAGGGCAGCATGACCGCGCCCGAGCAAATCCTGTTCGACCAGCCCGCGATGGCGAAGGGCAAGGGCTTCTTCCAGATCGGCAACTGGCGGGTGAGCCCGGACAATGCCCGCATCGCCTGGGCCGAGGATGTTGTCGGCCGCCGGCAATATGTGCTGAAGGTGAAGGACATCGCCACCGGCGCGCTGCTCGCCGACACGGTGTCGAACATCGAGCCCGGCCTGGTCTGGTCCGCCGACGGCAAGACGATCCTTTATGTCGAGAAGGATCCGGTCACGCTGCTCGGCACGCGGGTGAAGGCGCATGTGCTGGGCACGCCCGCCTCCGCCGACCGCCTCGTCTATACCGAGAAGGACGACACCTTCTACATGAGCATCGGCGCTACCACCGACGAGCGCTATATCTGCATCAACCTCCATTCGACGGTGAGCGACGAGCAGCGCTGCGCTCCCGCCGCCAACCCGGTCGATTTCAAGCCGGTCGCACCGCGCGCGCGCGACTTCCTGTACAATGCCGATCACCTAGGCGGGCGCTGGATCATCCGCACCAATTTCCAGGCGCCCAACTACCGTATCATGACGGTGGCAGACGCCAGGGCTGCGGCGGGGCGCGCGGCCTGGACCGATCTGGTGCCGACCAGCGACAGCGTGTTCATCGAGAATTTCCAGCCCTTCGACCGCTTTCTGGCGATCGAGGAGCGTTCGGGCGGCAACAAGCGGCTGCGCATGCTGACCCCCGCCGGCAAGAGCAGCTTCGTCGGGGCGGACGAGCCCGCCTATGTCATGGACCTCGGCACCAACGAGGATCCGGCCAGCCCGGTGCTGCGCTACACCTATGGCTCGCTGGTCACGCCGACCACGACCTATGAGGTCGATGCCGCGACCGGCAAGCGCACCGTGCTGAAGGTGCAGCCGGTACCAGGCTATGACGCCTCGAAATACGTCACCGAGCGCGTCTGGGCGACCGCGCGCGACGGCACCAGGGTGCCGGTGAGCCTGGTCTATGCCAAGGGCTTCCAGAAGAACGGCACGGCCGCGCTCTACCAATATGCCTATGGCAGCTACGGCTATTCCACCGATCCCGGCTTCCGGCCGACGCTGCCGAGCCTGCTCGACCGCGGCATGGTCTATGCCATCGCGCATATCCGCGGCGGGCAGGAGATGGGCCGCAAATGGTATGACGACGGCAAGATCTTCCACAAGAAGAACAGCTTCACCGATTTCATCGATGTGACGCGCTTCCTGGTCGACCAGGGCTATGCCGCAAAGGGCCGCGTGGCGGCGGAAGGCGGCAGCGCCGGAGGGCTGCTGATGGGGGCGATCGCCAACATGGCGCCCCAGGAGTATCGCGTGATCGTGGCGCAGGTGCCCTTCGTCGACGTCGTGACGACGATGCTCGACAGCTCGATCCCGCTGACCACCGGCGAGTTCGACGAATGGGGCAACCCCGCCGAACAGCGCTATTACGACTATATGCTGAGCTACTCGCCCTACGACAACGTCGCCGCGCAGGCCTATCCGGCGATGTTTGTCGGCACCGGGCTGTGGGACAGCCAGGTGCAATATTACGAGCCGACAAAATGGGTGGCCAGGCTGCGCGCGACCAAGACCGATCGCAATCCGCTGGTGTTCCGCGTCAACATGGAAGCCGGGCATGGCGGCAAGTCCGGCCGGTTCGAACGCTACCACCAGAATGCAGAGTATCTGGCGTTCGCGCTCGACCAGCTGAAGGTACGATAAGGCGTTCGGGGCGGCTGCCGGTCAGCCGCCCTTCGGCCGGGTGTAGGGCGTGAACTTGCCCATCCGGCAATATGCGCTGGGGATGGTCGTCCCCGGGGTCAGCACGCGGAACTGGTCGTTGCGGCAGAGCTGGCCCCCGCGCATCTCGACGATCACCGTGGTCAGCGGCGCCAGCGACGGGCAGGCGGCGGCGAGATCGTTGCGATAGATCCGCCCGCCCTGCCGGTAGATCAGCGTGCGCGTGTCGATGATCTGCGGCCCGTCGAGCATGCCGGGATTGATGCAATCCTGCGGCTTGCCCGGCATCCGGTCGCCCAAAGCGTCGGCCAGTTCGCGCCGCGCCTGGGCGTCGCGCTGGGCCTGATATTCGGCATTCTGCGCGCATCCGGCGAGCGCCAGCGCAGCGGCGGTGATGATGGCGAAACGCATCCTCTCTCTCCTCGCTATTCCTACGACTCAGGCGACAAAACTATCCTTGGCCGCGCGCCGTTCGGCGAGCATGCGCGCATCGGCGGCGCGGAGGAAGGGATTCGTCGCTCGCTCCTCGGCGATGGTTGTGGGCACGGTGGCCTCGCCCGCGGTGCGTCGCTGCTCCACCTCGGCCAGGCGGGCGACGACCGCGGCATTGTCCGGCTCGGCGACCCGCGCATAGCGGGCGTTGGAGAGGGTATATTCGTGCGCGCAATAGACCTGCGTCTCGTCCGGCAGCGCGGCGAGCCGCTGCATGTTGGCGAACATCTGTTCGGCCGTGCCCTCGAACAGCCGCCCGCAGCCCATCGCGAACAGCGTGTCGCCGACGAACACCAGTGCGTCCCCGGCGAAATGATAGGCGATGTGCCCTGCCGTATGTGCCGGCACCTCCAGCACGGCCGCCCGGTGCGCGCCGATGGCGACCATGTCGCCTTCGCCGACCAGACGATCTGCGGTGGGGATCTTCGCCGCTTCGGCCGCCGGCGCGATCACGGTGCAGCCGGTTGCCGCCTTGAGCGCCGCGTTGCCGCCGGTGTGATCGGGGTGCCAGTGGGTGTTCCAGATGGCGGTCAGCGTCCAGCCGCGTTCGGCCAGCACCGCCAGCACGGGATCGGCCTGAGCGGGATCGACCACGATCGTCTCGGCGGAGGCGGGATCGTGAACCAGCCAGATGTAATTGTCGCTGAGCGCGGGAATGTGGAGAACGGCGAGGTCGGTCATATCGGCTCCTGGAGCAGGGCGGCGAGTTCGGTGGCGAGGCGGCGGGTCAGCGTCTCGGCGGCCTCCGCGCGAACGCGGGGTGCGCCCGACCCGGCCCAGAGCGGCGAGTAATCGGTGCGTCCCTGCGCTTCGGCATGGGCGCGCAGCGGCGCGAGCGCGGCCGAGGCGTAGGGGAAGGGCGGCACTTCCGGCCGCGTGGCGCCGAGATCGCGCATCAGCCGGTTGACGATCCCGCGTGCGGCGCGGCCGGAGAACAGCGTGGTGAAGGCGGCATCCGCAGAGGCTGGGGTCCCGAGCAGGGCGCGATACGGCGCGGCGATCGCGCTCTCCGGCGTGGCGAGATAGGCAGTGCCGATCTGCACGGCGGCCGCCCCCAGCCGAAGCGCCGCGACGATGTCCCCCGCATCGACGATCCCGCCGGCAGCGATCAGGGGCGGACCGACCGGCGTGGCGAGCAGGTCGGCAAGCGACACCGGCCGGTGCGCATCGCCGAGGAACCAGCCGGCATGGCCGCCCGCTTCGCCACCCTGCACGATCGCCGCGTCCACGCCCTGTGCCGCCAGCCAGTGCAGTTCTTCCGGCGTGGTGGCGTTGCCGAGGATGCGCGCGCCGGTCGCGCGAACGCGGGCGAGCAGGGCAGGGTCCGGCAGGCCGAAATGGAAGCTGACCATCGCCGGGCGGACCTGCTCGACTGCCGCGCAGGCATCCGCGTCGAACGGCCGGCGCAGCGGCGGGGGCGGTCCGGGCGCGACATCCTCGGCAGCATAATAGGGGGCGAGCAGTGCGCGCCAGGCCGACTCGTCGGGTTCGGCGGGCAAGGCATGGCAGAAGAAGTTGAGGTTCAGCGGCCCGGCAGCACCCGCGCGCACCGCCGCTGCCTGCTCGACGATCGCCGCCGGGGCGAGCATCGCGCAGGGCAGAGACCCGACCGCGCCGCCGCGGATTGCCGCGATCGCCAGTTCCACCCCGCCCGCGCCCGCCATCGGCGCCTGGACGATCGGGGTGGACGCCCCGAGCTCCGCGAGGAACCGGGGCGCCGCCATCACCATTCGCCGGTGTTCGACATCGATGCCCAGGGCTCCTGCGGCGGCAGATGGCCGTCCTGCAGCAGCTCGATCGAGATATTATCGGGCGTGCGGACGAAGGCCATGTGACCGTCGCGCGGCGGGCGGTTAATCGTCACGCCGGCATCCTGCAGCCGCTGGCAGGTCTCGTAGATGTCATCGACGCGGAAGGCGAGATGGCCGAAGTTGCGGCCGCCGGTGTAGGATTCCGGATCCCAATTATGGGTCAGTTCCACCTCGGCGGTGCCGCGGCCGGTCGCGGGATCGATATCCGCGGCCGCCGCCAGATAGATCAGCGTGAAGCGGCCCTTCTCGCTGGTGATGCGGTGCGTCTCCTGCAGGCCGAGCAGATCGAAAAAGGCGATCGTCGCATCGGGATCGGTGACGCGGATCATGGTGTGGAGGAACTTCACGGGGGCACTCCCTGGATGGATCTCGCCTGCCAGATAGGCGCGCGCGCGCGCGCCTTCCACCCGCTACTTGGCAGTTGCCGCGTCGAACTGGGCAAGTGCGGCGCGGGCGGCGCCGGCCTGCGGGCTGCCCGGTGCGGCGGCGAGCACCTTGTTCCAGGCCGCCTTGGCCGCCGCCTCGTCGCCGCTGGCCGCCGCGACGTTGCCGGCTTCCAGCTGGACGGCGGCATCGTCGCCGGCGCGCTTTACCGCCTCGGCGATGTCCTTCTGCGCGCGGGGCAGGTCGTTCATCCGGCGAGCGAGCGTGGCGGAGAGCAGCCAGGCGAGCGGATCGTCGCCGGCCTTGGCGATCGCCACGTCGATGTCCGCGCGGGCACCCGCATTCTCGCCCGAGGCGACGGCGGCGCGGGCGCGATCGAGATAGGCTTCGCCCAGCGCGAGGCCCTGGAGCGTGCCGGAGGCGAGCGCGGCGTTGATCGCGGCGCGCGCCCTGGGCGGTTTGTTGGCCGCGAGCCAGGCGTTGCCCGCCTGGGTCCAGTAGGTGGCGGCCCGCTTGCCGTCCTTGGCGGTTTCCGCCTCGCCCGCTGCTTCCTCGAAGGCGGTGGCGGCGGACTCCCAGCGCGCCTGGTTGGCATAGGCGACCGCGAGGCACTGGCGCGCGAACATGCCGCCCTTGTCCGCCGTCCATTTCACCGCATCGTCGATCGCGGCGGCGGGATCGCCGGTGGCGAGATCCATGCATTTGGTGAAACGCGGCGGCTCGCCCGCCGGGGCAGGCGCGGCCGCCCTGGCCGCAGCGGCGCGGGCGCGCTCGGCGTCGCGCAGCACCGGGCCGGCCTTGGGCGGGATCGCAGTCGTCTGCTGCGGGGCGATCAGCAGGAGGAGGGGGAAGAGCATTCGATCAGTACGTCCTCGATGGCGCGGAACAGCAGGCGGATATCGCCGTCGCGCGACAGGCGATGATTTCCGTCCTTGACGATCCATGTCTGGACCTTCTCTGAACGGAGCGCGCCGGCGAGGCGAAGCGCCAGCTCCCAAGGCACTTCCGCATCCTGCTGGCCCTGGAGCAGATGCACCGGGCCGGTGAAATCGATCGGCCCTTCCAGCACCAGATTTTCTTCGCCGGAGATCCAGAAGGGCAGGGTGGTGACCATGGGTTCGGGGCCATAGTCGCTCGGCTGCTCGAGCCGGCCGTCGGCCCGCAGACGCTTCTTCTCTTCGTCGGTGAAGCCCCAGCGGGTGAAATCGGGGGCGGCGGCGATACCGACCATGCCGACGACACGCTCCGGCCGCGAGGCGGCAACCAGCAGCATCAGCCATCCGCCCATTGACGAGCCGACCAGCACCACCGGGCCTTCGACAAGGGTGTCGATCATCTGCAGCGCGTCGTCGCGCCAGCTTGCCAGCGTCTGGTCCTCGAAGGCGCCGGGGCTTTCGCCGCAGCCCGCATAGTCGAAGCGCAGGAAACCCTGGCCGCGTGCCTGCGCCCAGGCCTCCAGTGCCAGCACCTTGGATCCCTGCATGTCCGATCGGTATCCGGGCAGGAAGACGATGGTGGGGGAGGTGCCGGGGCTGTGGCGGTGGGCGAGGGGCGTGCGGGTCATGAATGGGGGTGTAGCCGTTCGTCTCGCGTGCGGCCAGCGATGGAACCGATCACCGCCATCGGGATTGATCATGGGACATCGCCGACGCGAAGGAGCACATAGGCAGCATGCGTAGCGTAGAGAAAGCCATCGCCCTTCCGGTTCGCCGGTTCGTCCCAGGCACGCAGCTGGTCTTCGGTGCCGCGATCGCGGTATCCGGCCTGTCGGTCCTCGCCGGCAAGCTGATCGATCTGCTGGCCTAAGGCCGGGGCGAATTGCCGCACATCGTGCGGAGCGCCTGCCACTGCGCCGCATCGAGCGCAGGGCGATATACCGCGCCGGCGCGCGCGCTTTTCCGGAACACCTGCTCGCGCGATGCCGATAGCGGGTGCGAGGACAGATAGCTGAGCAGCAGGCCCGCATTGCCGGGCTGCTCGTCCTGCTTCGCCAGACGGGCGAACAGTGCGGCGGTGGGCAGCGGCGAGATATTGGCGGCCTGCAGGCGGCCGATCGCATAGCCATCGGCCCCGGCTTCGGCCTTGCGCGAATAGCGCGCATTCAGCAGCGCGTTGCCATAGTCGCTGATGTTGCTGTCGAAACCGCCGAGGAGCAGGCTCAGCCCATATTGGCGGATCAGCGACTCCATGCCGTCGCGGTGCGCAACATGGCCGAGTTCATGGCCGAGCACCCCGGCGACCTCGTCCGGCGATGACGCATGCTGAATTAGCCCGTCGAACAGCACCACCTGACCGCCGGGAAAGGCGACGGCGTTGACCATGGGGGCGTGGACGACGCGGATGGTCACGTCGCTGTCCTGGCGCAGCCGCGCGCCGAGCGCCTTCAGTGCCGCGTCCCCCGCCGGGGTCGAACAGGCGTAGCTGCCGAGGTTGCCGACGAGGAGCCGGCCCATGCGTTGTTCCACGGAGGCCGGGATCAGCCGCGCGAGCAGGGGCGGCAGCTTGAGCGTGAGGCCTACGACCAGCACCGCCAGCATCGCCAGGACGCCCGCCGAGCGCCAAAGCCCGAAGCGATCGATCCACTTCCCATACCGTGCCGGCTTGGGGAGATGCACGGCGATCTCGGACGGCGGGAATTCGAGGAAGGTGATCCGCCAGCCCGGCCGCCCTTTCAGCCCGAAGGCGCGTTCGTGATGGGAGGTGCCGTGCGGCTGCAGATCGGCAAAGGCATAGGGCCCGGGATCGGCCCCGTCGCCCGCCAGCGTGAAATGCCGTTCGTCCGCGCTGGGCGCGATCGCGGGCATGCGCCGTTCGCCGCTTTGGCCGTCATAATGCCAGACCCGGGTTTCCACCGTCGGTACTCCTTAGAACGCGCCCATATCCAGGCTGTCGAACAGCCCCTCGCCCTGCCCGGGCGCGCGCGTGGTCGATTGGGTGAACTGGTCGAGATCCAAGCTGCCATAGGCGCGCAGGTGACGCACAAAGAAGGCCCAGTTGCGATAGCTGATGAAGACGGCGCCGATGCCCAGCGTGCACACCACCAGCAACAGCGTGCCGAGCATCAGCTTCAGCCAGTCCGCGGTGCGCGCGGTGAACGCGAACTCCAGGTGACCGAGCGTCAGCGCGCCGATGCACTGGCGGAAATAGGCGGCGTAGAAGGAGAGGCTGACAAGCCCGAACAGCACCAGGAACAGCAGGTAGAATAGCACGAAGCCGATGATCATCGGCCCCGGCGAAACGGGGCCGGGCGTCGCCGGCAGGCTCACTCCAAGCAGCAGGCTGAGCACCACGAGCAGGACGGCGCCGATACCCAGCGCGACCGGCAACAGATAGAATAGCAGATAGCGGCGCATCAGCCCGTCGGAATTGGCGCCGGATCGGAACGGGTAGGGGCCGAAGCTCATCGCGTTCCAGCGCTCGTTCCAAAGGCTGACCAGCGCCCAGGGGACCAGCAGGCCGAACATCGCGCTGCCCAGCATCATCCGCCAGAGATAGGATATCCCGTAGCGAAAACCCTGCACGTCGCTGCCGCCGCGGATGCCGTGCCAATAGGTGCGGCTGAGCCGATAGCGCAGCGCGCGGAACATCGCGATACCGCCAAGCACGAAGAAGAGCAGGTAGAGCAGCAGGAACAACAGGCCGGCCATGCCGGCGGCGGTTGAGTTCCCCCGCGTGACCAGCGCCCCGATCAGCAGGTTCACGGCCGCGACGGGCACGAACAAGAGCACCGTCACCACCAGATACCCGAGCATCAGTTCCAGCCCGGTGCCGGTCCATTCGAGCCGATCGTCGATGAAGCGCGTGCGGCTCCACAGATATTGCCGCGTCCGCGTCCGAGCCCAGAAGGTGTAGACTCCCAGCGTGACGATCGTCAGCAGCAGGTTGGTGAAGGCGATCGGCGCATACTCGCGCCACGAGCCGGTGAATTCGAACGCACCGCGCTCGTGCTGTTCCGTCATGATGGTCCCCCTTGGCTGCCATCCAATAGCGGCCAAGGGTTGACGTCAAGTAAGCATCATTGCGTGGCGCTGAAGGTGTCGCACTGGCGCGGGTCGCCCGTCTCCAGCCCGCGCTTCAGCCAGGCCATCCGCTGCGCCGAGGTGCCGTGGGTGAAGCTGTCCGGGACCACCGTGCCCTGGGCTTCCTTCTGCAGCGTGTCGTCGCCGATCGCGTTTGCAGCCGTCATGCCTTCCTCGACATCGCCTGGCTCCAGCCGATCGCGGTTGCGCGCTGCCCAGACGCCGGCATAGCAGTCCGCCTGCAGCTCCAGCTGCACCGAGAGGCGGTTGCCCTCCGTCTTGCTCGCCTGCGACTGCGCCCGGGACACTTCGGACGAAGTGCCGAGCAGATCCTGGATATGGTGGCCCATCTCGTGCGCGATAACATAATCGCGTGCGAAATCGCCCTTGGCGCCGAAGCGGTTCTGCAACTCGTCGAAGAAGGTCGTGTCGATATACACGCCGTTGTCGCTCGGGCAGTAGAAGGGACCGACCGCCGAACTCGCGGCGCCGCAGCCGGTGCGCGCGCCGCCGGAGAAGAAGTTGATCGTCGCCGGCTTGTAATCGCTCCGGCCCATCTCCTGGAAGATCTTCGCCCAGGTCAGATCGGTGCTGCGCATCACCCGGCACGCTTCGAGTCGAAGTGCGTTGACGCGGCAGACCTGCTGGCCCGACTGGCCCGCGGTCGGCGAGCGATCGGCACTGCCGCCGCCGCTCGATCCCAGCATCCCGCCGCCGCCGCCCAGGCCGAACATCACCAGCGCGATGATGCCGATCAGCACGATCCCGCCGCAGCCCATGCCGCGGCCGAGGAACAGCGGCAGCAGGCCCAGCAGCGGAAACCCGCCGCCACCGCCGCCCGAGCCCAGATCGCGGGCATTGTCGGTAGGATCCAGATCGTCGAGCCGCATCGGGCCTCCCCTTTGTTTGCTTGCCGTCACAATGCTTCAAGCCGCCGTGCGTTGCACGCGCTTGCTGCGAGCTTCGTCGCGTGGCGCACCATGGTCGTATTGCTCTGCAGCATGGGATGGGCCACATCCCCTGCATGGCCGATGCTGAGTCTCGCCCGCCCCACCGCCGCCGCCATGCCGCACCCGGCATGCCGCTGCCGGATACCGTCGCTCTGGTGCTGCAGGGGGGAGGGGCGCTCGGCAGCTTCCAGGCCGGGGTGATCGAGGAACTCGCCACCGCCGGGATCGAGATCGACTGGGTCGCCGGCATCTCGATCGGCGCCGTCAACGCCGCATTGTTCGCCGGCAACCCGCCCGAGAAGCGGCTGGATGCGATCCGCGCCTTCTGGGAACAGGTCACCTCCGCATTGCCGGACTTTTCGCTTCCGATGAACGACCAGCTGCGCGAGATCGCGCATGAATGGTCGGCCGGGGCAGTGATGTTCGGTGGCGTGCCCGGCTTCTTCCGGCCGCGCCCGCTTCCGCCCGCCTTCGCGGTGCCGGGCACGCCCGAGGCGCTGAGCTTCTACGACACCAGCCCCTTGCGCGAGACGCTGGACCGGCTGATCGATTGGGACCTGCTCAACGACGGGCCGGTGCGGCTGTCCGTAGGCGCGGTCAATCTGCACAGCGGCAACTTCCGCTATTTCGATACGCGCGACGAACGCATCGACGCGCGGCACATCATGGCGTCTGGTGCGTTGCCGCCCGGGCTGCCGCCGGTCGAGATCGACGGCTGCTGGTATTGGGACGGTGGACTCGTCTCCAACACCCCGCTCACCCATGTCCTCGATCGGCAGGAGGCCGAGATGCTCGTCTTCCAAGTCGACCTGTTCCCCGCCGAGAACGAGCTGCCGCGCACGATCATGGACGTGATGGGCCGCGAGAAGGAAATCCGCTTCTCCAGCCGCACCCGCGCGATTTCCGACGAGCGACTGCGCATCCGCAAGGCGCGCGAGACGGTCAAGGCGCTGCTCGACAAGCTGCCGCCCCATGTCGCCGACGAGCCGGAAGTGAAGGCGGTGCGCGATCTGGTGACGGAGCATCCGGTCAATGTCGTGCAGCTGATCTACCGCGCGAAGATTTGGGAGGGCGGATCGCGCGACTTCGAATTCTCGACGCGAACGATGCGCGAGCATTGGGAATCGGGCCGTGTCGCGGTGGCCGAGACCATGGCGAACGCGCGCCTCGTCGCGCAGAACATCCTCGACGGCAAAACCGCCGCCTTCGATCTCACCCAGCGTTAACAAGGAGTATGCCGATGTTCCTCAAGGGCAAGTCCGCGATCGTCACCGGGTCCACGTCGGGCATCGGCCTTGCTTACGCCAAGGCGCTGGCAGCCGAGGGCGCGAACGTGCTTATCAACGGCTTCGGCGATGCCGAGGCGATCGAGAAGGAGCGCGCCGCGCTGGCCGAGACCAGCGGCGGCAAGGCGCTGTACGATGCCGCCGACATGACCAAGCCCGACCAGATCGCGGCAATGGTCGCGCGCGCCGAGGCCGAGTTCGGCGCCGTCGACATCGCCATCGCCAATGCCGGCATCCAGCATGTCGCGCCGATCGACGAATTCCCGCTGGAGAAATGGGACGCGATCATCGCGATCAACCTCAGCTCGACCTTCCACCTGATGCGCGCGGTGATCCCCGGCATGAAGGCGCGCAACTGGGGCCGGATCATCTCCACCGCCAGCGCGCACAGCCTGGTCGCCAGCCCCAACAAGTCGGCCTATGTCACTGCCAAGCACGGCCTCGCCGGCCTCACCAAGACGGCGGCGCTGGAAGTGGCGACGCACGGCATCACCGTGAACTGCATCTCGCCGGGCTATGTCTGGACCCCCCTGGTCGAGAACCAGATCCCCGATACGATGAAGACCCGCAACATGACCCGCGAGCAGGTGATCAACGACGTGCTGCTCGACGCGCAGCCGACCAAGGAATTCGTGCAGCCCGAGCAGGTGGCGGCGCTGGCGCTGTTCCTGTGCCGCGACGAGGCCGCGCAGATCACCGGATCGAACTATTCGATCGACGGCGGCTGGACCGCCGAATGATGCTGCGATCGGTCGTTGCCGTCGGTATCGGCGCCGCGCTGGCGGGGTGCAGCGTCTATCGCGAGGCGACCACCCCGGGGATGGACACCAGCCTCGCCTGGCGGCGTATCGCCACGGACGCGGATCGCACCAAGCTGCGCAACTGGCGCAAGGCGTGGAGCGAGGCGCTGCCGCTCGCCCGCGCCGCCGATGCGACGCTGATCGACGGCGATCCGGCATTGTTCGATCCCGATCGCGCGCAGGCCGATGCGATGCCGCCGGCCGGCGCCTATCGCTGCCGCATCTTCAAGCTGGGCGGCGGCGGCACTGCGGTGAGCGCGATCGTGACCTATGATTGGCGGCCCTGCGCAATCGGCGAGGACGGCCCGGTGCGCCATTTCCGTATCGAGGGCGGCGTGCAGCGACCCGAGGGCAATTTCTTTCCCGACGTTACCGCACGGGTAACCTTCCTCGGCACGCTGGAGGTGGGCGACGACAATGCACCGCTGCGCTACGGGCTCGACAATCGGCGGAACCTGGTCGGTTATGGCGAGCGGATCGGTGACAAGCGCTGGCGACTGGTGCTGCCCTATCCCTCGTTCGAATCGAAGCTGGACGTGATCGAAATCGCGCCGACGGTTTGACAGGCGGGCGGGCAGGCGTGACACTCGGGCCCATGATCGCAAAGGGGGCCCGATGTTCACGTCTTTCCTGCTGGCCGGGGCGATGAGCCTCGGCACGCCTGCCGCTGCCGCTGCCGCCGATCCGGTGCGCGACGCCACGAGCAAGGCGATGCCGCAACTGATGGCGCTCTACCGCGACCTGCACGCGAACCCCGAACTCAGCCTGCACGAGGTGAAAACCGCAGCGAAGCTTGCCGCCGCGGCGCGCGAGGCGGGCTATGAGGTCACCGAGAAGGTGGGCGGCACCGGCGTGGTCGCGGTGCTGCGCAACGGCGCGGGGCCGGTGCTGCTGATCCGCGCCGACATGGACGGGCTGCCGGTCGTCGAGAATACCGGCCTGCCGTTCGCTTCCAAGGTGCGCGCGACCACCGACGAAGGCATCGAAAGCGGCGTGATGCACGCCTGCGGGCACGACACGCACATGGCGAGCTGGGTCGGCACGCTGCGGAACCTCGCCGCGATGAAGGACAAGTGGCAGGGCACCGTGGTTATGATCGCGCAGCCGGCCGAAGAGCGTGGTCGCGGCGCCAAGGACATGCTCGACGACGGGCTGTTCACGCGGTTTCCCGCACCGGCCTACGCCATTGCCTTCCACGACAGCGCCAGCCTGCCCGCGGGCCAGATCGGCATCACGCCCGGCTATGCGCTGGCCAATGTCGATTCGGTCGACATCGTGGTGAAGGGGGTGGGTGGCCACGGCGCCTATCCGCACACCACCAAGGATCCGATCGTGCTTGCCGCGCGGATCGTCACCACGCTGCAGACCCTGGTCAGCCGGGAGATGGATCCGCAGCAGCCGGCGGTGGTGACCGTGGGCGCGATCCATGGCGGATCGAAGCACAACATCATCGGCAACGACGTGACGATGCTGCTCACCGTGCGCAGCTTCACGCCGGAATCGCGCAAGCAGCTGCTCGACGGCATCGCGCGGATCGCGCGCGGCGAAGCGATCGCCGCCGGGGTGCCGGAGGACCGGATGCCGGTAGTGACGGTGAAGGACGAATATACCCCGGCGACCTTCAACACCCAGCCGCTCGCCGGCCGGCTGCAGGGGCTGTTCACCGCGCGCTTCGGCAAGGACCGGGTGGTGGAGACCAAGGCGGTGATGGGCGGCGAGGATTTCAGTCGCTACTGGCTGGCCGACCAGCGCATCCAGAGCACGATTTTCTGGGTCGGCGGCGTGCCCAAGGCGAAGTGGGACGCGGCACAGGGTGGCAAGGCAATGCTGCCGTCGCTCCATAGCGCCGAATGGGCGCCCGATGCCGAGGCGGTGGTCGGCACCGCCACCGAGGCGATGACGGCGGCGGCGCTGGACATTCTGAAACGATAGAATCCGGGCTCCCGGCGCGAAGGCCGGGATGCACTCAGAGCTTGCCGAACACCGCCTCATAGCCGGCCTTGTCGCCGGCGGCGAGGAAGCGCGCCTGCTCGATCCAGCGGTCGCGCGTCATCCGGCCCTGGAAATTGCCGAGCTGCGCGTCGAGCGCCCTGGCGGCCGTCTCGTCGAGCGCGGCGAGGTCGGCAAAGCGGGTGATGCCGAGTTCGTTGAGGCGCACCGCCAGCTTGGGGCCGATGCCTTTCAGGCGGGTGAGGTCGTCGCCATCGGGTGTGGCGGGAACGGTTGCGGACGCGGCATTGGTGTCGGCGGCGAGCGCGGCCGAGGGCGCCGCTACCGGCGCGGCGGCGGCGATCGGCTCGTCATCGAGCGGCGTGGGTTCCAGCGTCGGCGGCGGTGCTTCCGGTGCGCTGGGCGGCGTCAGCGCACCCAGCGGCTCGGGCGCATCGGCGATCTCGAGCTCGCCCCGTTCCTCGAGTTCCGCGCGTGCCTGGCGACGGCGGAGCGCGAGCCGCGCACCCCACACGATGATGAAGATCGCCAGCGCCGCACCGAGCGCGATAAGGACGAAGGAGGTGGTCAGCCAGCCCGTCTCGCTGGTTGCGGCGACGGCGCCATATCCCTGGGAAACCTGTTCGTTCATGCGCGCCGCTCCAAAGGTTTCGGTTGCCTCGGCCCTTCCCTTAGCGCGCGTCGCGGCGACGTCCAGCCTCGAGCGCCGGCGTCAGCGCATCCTCACATCGTGAGATAGGCGGCAAGCTCCTCCGGCGCGGCGTGAGGGAAGGCATGCCGCAGATGGCCGAGAAAGGCGGAGACCCGTGCGTTGAGCAGCCGCCGGGTCGGGTAAAGCGCCCATAGCGCGATGTCCGAATCCGCCACGTCGCCCCAGCGCACCAAGCGGCCGCTGGCGATGCTGGGCAACACGAGCGACAGCGGCAGGCGCGCGGCGCCCGCGCCTGCCAGCACCGCGTCGCGGATCATGACCAGCGAGGACAGGCGCAGCACCGGCTCGATCGCCATCTCCACCGCCCCGTCGGGCGCGGCCAGCCGCCAGCTGCTTGCGGCATCGGCACCGCGCACCGCGGCCGGCACCGGTGCGTCGGTCGGTCGCGGCAGGTCCGGGTGCGCTACCACGACGAGGCGGTCGTGCAGGAACGGGCGGCCGACCAGCGCCTCATCCGGCTTGGGATCGACGCGGATCACCAGATCATAGCCTTCTTCGATCATGTCGACGGCGCGGTCGTCCGTGGTCACGTCCAGCCGCACCTCGGGATGTCGCCGTACGAACTCGGCTGCCAGCCGGCCCATCGCCGTCTGCGAGAAGAGCAGCGGCGCGCTGATCCGCAGCCGCCCCCGCACCTGGCCGCCGCGTGACGCGATGGCCGAAGCCGTCTCCTCCAGCTCGGTCAGCAGCGCGCCGGCGCGTTCGAACAGGGCACGGCCCTCCTCGGTGAGCTTGAGGTCGCGCCGGCCCCGCTCGAACAGGCGCAGGTCGAGCGCGGCCTCCAGCTCGCCGACGCGGCGGGAGAGGGTTGCTTTGGGACGGCGCGCGGCGCGCGCCGCTTTGCCGAACCCGCCATGGCGGGCGACGAGCGTGAAATCGGCAAGTGCCAGCAGATCCATATCGTTCCATCCATGAGACGGCGCGTCTAGATTGACCGTCTATTTGCGCGATCATGGATCACGCATCTTCGCCTCGTCAGCAAGACCCAATGAAGGAGCGAAGCCCATGACTATCCTGGTAATCGGAGCCACCGGCCGCGTCGGCCGCCATGTCGTCGACCAACTCGTCCGCCGCGAGGCCGATGTGCGGGTACTCACCCGCGACCCCGCCAAGGCCGATTTTCCGGCCGGCGTCCAGGTGGCGCAGGGCGACCTGCTCGATATCGACGCGCTGCGCGCCGCCTTTTCGGGCGTAAGCACGCTCTTCCTGCTCAATGCGGTGACCGGCGACGAGTTCACCCAGGCGCTGATCACCCTCAACATCGCGCGGGAAGCAGGTGTGGATCGGGTGGTCTATCTGTCCGTGTTCGGGGCTGACCAGGCGGTCAACGTGCCCCATTTTGCGGTCAAACGCGGGGCCGAGCGGATGCTGGAGGCGATGGACTTCGGCGCCACGATATTGCGGCCGACCTATTTCATCGACAACGAGACGATGGTGCAGGACGTGATCCTCAACCATGGCGTGTATCCGATGCCGATCGGCGACAAGGGCCTCGCAATGGTCGATGCGCGCGACATCGCCGAAGTGGCCGCCCTCGAACTGATCCGCCGCCACGACGCGCCGGGCAAGCTGCCGATCGAGACGATCAACCTGGTCGGCCCCGACACGCTGACCGGCGCGGACGTGGCGGCGATCTGGTCGGACGTGCTGGGGCGTCCGATCGTCTATGGCGGCGATGATCCGGCAGGGTTCGAGGCGAACATGGCGACCTTCCTGCCGCGCTGGACCGCCTATGAGATGCGGCTGATGGCGGAGCGCTATGTCAGCGACGGCATGATTCCCGCTCAGGGCGATCGGGAGCAACTGACGACGATGCTCGGCCGTCCGCTCCACGGCTATCGCGAGATGGCGCAGCGCATTGCGGGTGTGTAAGGTGAAGAAGGGGCGGCTTCTGGCCGGATCGCGTAACCGATCCGGCCTGGGCCGCCAGGGCCGCTGCCGGCGGGCAACCGCTCGCACCAAGCGGGAGCGGCAGGTTCCGAAGGTCGGGCGGCGCGGCACCGGCCCGGGCGCCCCTTGCCGCCATCCGCGCTTCGCCACGCGGTGGCTCTCCCCCAACGAGTTGCGGGTCTGCCGGGCTCCCCCGACAGACCCGTCCCCCGCGCTTGCGCGCTGCGGGAGGCACGAGAGGGGGTTAACCCGCACCGCCCGTTTCAAACCGTTCCCTTCGTCTTCGTCCCCTTCCCGGTCGGCCGCTCGATCGGCCGGGTCGGGCGATGGCAGTGATGGCAGAAGGCGAAATCGAACAAATGGCTGAGCACCCATGCCTGCTCCGCGACGTTCCATTCCGCCCATGCCTCACGCGTCACCCCCAGGCGGCCGCAATGCTCACAGGCAACTTCCAGCGGCGTATCGACGGGGGTGATCCGCGCGTTCATCACGGCGGCTCTTGTAGCGCAGCTCGCCGGGCATGCGCCGGTGACCTGCTCCGAAGCGGATCAACCGGGGGTCAGGGGGCGGTTGCCTCGGCGGCGGTGCGCGCCTGCATGGCCATGGCGCGGCACATGCGGTGGAGGGCGTCGCTCATCTGGCGGGCAGTCTCCGGTTCTATGCCCGGATCGGCGGCAATCGCGCGATCCATCGCGTGCGCCCATTGCGCGGCGGTCTGCGTGGTGACCTTCAGCTGGCGATGAAAACCCATGATGCACATGCCCGGCCGTTCCTCGAACCAGTCGCGCGGGCCGCCGAGCCAGGCGACGAGGAAGCGGGTGAGCGAATGGCGGAGCGCGGTCAGATCCGGCTGATGCATTGCATGGAGCGCCGAATAGGCGGGGTCCTGCTCAATCAGGTCGTAGAAGCGGTCGACGATCGCGCGGACGGAAGCTTCGCCGCCGACGCGGTCAAAGGGCGGGGAGGATTCGGACATGGCCGCGCCATAGCCGAAAAGGTTGCGCGTCGATTGTAGGGAATCAACGGATGCCGCCCTCCCGCTGCCGGGAGGGCGGCACGCCGCCATATACTGGGCGATTAGAAGTGCGCGATGATACCTGCCATCGGGCGGAAGCTCTTCGCGTCGCTGAACGTGTTCATCTCAAGGCGCAGGCGCACGCCGCTCTGGCCGGTGATGCCGCCCAGACCGATGTCCTTCGGACCGACTTCCACGCCGACGCCGTAGGTCATCGCGTGATAGTCGCGATTGGCGTTGGCGACCTTGTCGAAATTGACCCACTGGTAGCCGACCTTGCCGTAGATCAGGCCGCTTTCGCCGGCACGCAGACCGAAGCGACCGGCTGCGCCATATTCCCAATCGATATCGCCGCTCACGCCCTTGGCAACGTTACCTTCGGCGCCGACGAAGACCGGGCCGAGCGGCACGTTCACGCCGACCACGCCCTGCACCATCGCACCATCGAGGCGGTACTTGTTCGGCTGGATCGGGATGCCGGCATTTTCCTGGCGGTCAAAACGCTCCCAGCCGCCCAGCACGCCGACATACGGCTCGATGCCAAAGGCCTTGGAGCCGTCCGGCGCGCGCGGGGTTTCGTCCTGCGCGGCGGTGGTGGTCATGGTGCCGCTGGTGTCGGCGGTGCTCGTCTCCATAGTGCCGGCACCGGTGGTGGTGTCCTGGGCGAAGGCGGGGACGGCGAAGGGGAGCGCGGCAGCAGCTGCCGCGACGGCGATGATCTTACGCATGGGGGGATAACCTCTACGCTGGTGAAACACACATCTTCCGGCACTGGCCCGCTGCAACAGGCGGGGCGGCCGGAGATGGGCGCACAATGCCCCAACATTCGGCATGGTTGCATCGCGACGCGGCTTTCATGGCCGAGTGTTGCACTGCGGCAACGGTTTCTGTCGCCGCGATGAACAAACCTTTGTACTCAGCCCTTGGGCTGGACCTCCGCGGGTACCGGCGTCAACTCGTATACGTCGACGCTGCCGGGAACTGCGCCTGGCACTGCCAGCCGCCAGCGGAAGGTGCCGAACCGCTCGACCATGCCCACCACGTCGCGCGCACCCGGATTGCCATAGCCGATATCGTTCGCCCCCGCTCTGGCCTGGCGTGCGCCAAGGAACACGTAGCGCTTGCCGCCGTCGGGGAAAACGTAGCCGGCAACGATGTCCGTGCCGGTCTGCTTGGCGAGGCCCAGCGGGGCGCTGTCATCGGCTGCATCCGCTGCCGAGATGTAGCAGAAGCCGGAGGGGCTGGGCTGTACGAGGACGCGGCCGGCCCGGCCCGGCTTCAGGTGCAGCGTGCGGCAGCGATAGGAGCCCGGCGGCAGCGCCGGATGCGGCTGGCCGGCATCTGGATCGAGCACCGCACCCTGAAGCTTGCGGACCGGCAGGCGCACGCCTCCGTACAACTGCCGCCAGCTGTTCGGGAGGTTCTCCAGTCGGAACAGGTCCGCTTCGGCGATTCGCGTTCGCCACAAGGGGGGCGGGGGCGGCATCTCGACAACGGCGATGGGGCGCAGGTCCGCAACCTTGCCGGTGCCGCCGGTCTGGCAGCCCGCGAGCAAGGGCAGGGCGAGCATCGCGCTGGCGAGCCGGTGCATGATAATATCCCCTGTGAACCTTCAGGACGCGCTTTGCCGCGACGGTCCTGCCGCGAAGGTCGTAACCCAAGGTTAACGAAAGATGAAGGCTGCGACGGGTGTAGCGGGAGATGCGGCGAACCGATGCGATCCGCCGCGCGATCGCCGCGGGTGGGCCCGTCCCATCGAATCAACCTCTTGGAACCGGAGCCCGCAAGGCTCATTAGGCTGGTTCAGGGATATGGTCGGGAGACTGGGTATGAAGGCTTGGGGAATCGGCGCGAGCGCAGTGGTGATCAGCGCGCTGCTGGGCGGGTGCGTGACCAGGGCGCAGAACGAGCGCTATATGGCCGGGCACTACCGCGCCCAGGCCGAGCTGCACGACGCGACTGGCAAGGTGGTCGGCACCGCGGTGGCCGAGCAGGTGGAAGGATCGATCCGCGTGCTGGTCGACGTGAACGGTGTCTCGCCGGGACCCCATGGCGTGCATGTCCACACCATTGGCGCCTGCACCGCGACTGACTTTGCCAGTGCCGGCGGCCACTGGAATCCCGGCGCCACCAAGCACGGGAAGGAAAACCCGATGGGACCGCATGCCGGCGACCTGCCGAACATGAAGGTCGACGAGAAGGGCCAGGGTCATATTAGTTTCACGCTTGCCGGTGGCAGCTTTGACCAGCTGATGGACCAGGACGGCGCGGCTTTGGTCGTTCATGCCGGCGAGGACGATTACAAGACCGATCCGGCCGGCAACAGCGGCGGCCGGATTGCCTGCGGCGTGTTCCAGACCGCCTGATCTATATCGCTTCGCCTGCGGCGCGCGCGCGGGCGAGCTTGCTCGCCTCCGCCGCTGGCAGCAGGCGATAGGCGCCACCGATCGCCCCCAGCGCGATCGGGACGCTGGCGAGCAGTGCCAGTACCCCGGTCGCCAGGTCGCCGGTCAGCGTCGCGATGCGCCCTGCGCAATAGGGCCCGAGCGCGAGGCCGATCAGCGTGGTGCCGATGAAGAAGGCGGCGGTTGCGGTACCGCGCATCCGCGGGAGCACCAGGTCCTGCGTCGTGGCCGCCGCCGCGCCCAGCCCGCCGCAGATCAGGAACTGCGCCAGCGGCAGCATGACATAGGCGAAGGTCAGGTCGCGCGCGGTGAACAGCAGGATCATCGGCGCGATCGGGGCGATACAGGCGAACAGCAATATATGAATCCGTCCCACGGGGCTGCGCGCGCGCAGGGCGTCGGCGATGCGGCCGGCGATGGTCACGCCGAGGAACCCCGCCAGCGCGACCGGCGCGCCGATCCAGAAGCCGAGCGCGCTTAGCTGTTCCGGCGGAATGTCGAAGCTGCGGCGGATAAAGCTGGGCGCGAAGCCTGCCATCGCATAGGCGAGGAAAGTGTTGAGGCCATAGGCCAGCACCACGCAGAGAAAGGCGGGGGTGCCCACGATCAGCGCATAGGTGGGCGGATCGCGCCGCTTGAGCGCGGTCGCCCAGCTGAACACCGCATAGCCGCCGATCCCGACCGCGATCCACTGCGCCGCCGGCTCTCCTAGTGCGACGAGCAATGCGACCAGCCCCGCGACCAGCGCGAGCACCGCGAGATTGCGGGCCAGCCCCGCTGCCCCCTGCCGTGCCGCGCCGATCAGCGTGAAGGGCGGGATGATGGTCAGCAGTTCCTCGAAAAAAGCGCGGAACGGGGCGGGGTGCGCGGGGGTCGCCATGCCTTCGGAAAGGCCGCGTGGCGGTTCGCGCAGCGTGACGATCCAGGCGGCGACGATCAGCCCCGGCGCGCCGACCGCAAGAAAGGCCGCCTGCCAGCCGACCAGCCCCAGCGGGCCCCCGCCTGGATAGGCCTGATTCCAGCGCTGCACGATCAGCGCGCCGATGAACAGCGAGAGGCCGCCGCCGAGATAGACTCCGGAGGAGTAGAGGGCGAGCGCCGTCGCCCGCAAGCGCTTGGGGAACCAGTCCGAGATCAGCGAATAGGCTGCGGGCCCTGCGGTCGCCTCGCCGATGCCCACGCCCATGCGGGCAAGCCCGAGCATCAGCCCGGTGCGGGCGAAGCCGGACAGCGCCGTCATGCTGGACCAGAGCGCGAGCCCCGCGGTCATCAGTCGCACCCGGTGCCAATTGTCCGCAAGCCGGCCCAGCGGAATGCCGAACAGCGCGTAGAACACGCCGAACGCAGTGCCGTAGAGGAAGCCGATGTCCTGATCGCGCAGGCCCAGGTCGCGCTTGATGTCGTCGGCAAGGATGGCGACGATCTGGCGATCGATGAAGTTGAGGATGTAGACGAGCAGCAGCAGCGACAGCACATACCAGGCATAGGGGGTTGCCTTCGCCCCATCGGGCGCGGGGGGCATGCTGGCCATATCCTCTCCTTCGGCGTTGTAGTGCCGTTGCCCGCGACGCTAGCAGAGCGTACCCGTTTTACGAAAGGATGATTTTCGCGATGGCCGACCCGGCATTCCTGTTTGTCTGCTTGGGAAATATCTGTCGCTCGCCGCTGGCCGAGGCGGCCTTCTGCGCGGCGGCTGCGGATGCTGGCGTCGCGGTGCTAGCCGACTCGGCCGGGATCGGCGGCTGGCATGCGGGCGAGCCGCCCGATCGCCGCTCGATCGCAGTCGCCGCCAGGCACGGCATCGACATCACCGGGCTGCGCGCGCGTCAGGTGACGCGCGAGGATTTCGATCGGTTTGACCATATTCTGGCGCTCGATCCGCAGAACCTGACCGATCTGCGCCGGATCGCGCCGGCCGGCGGGCACGCGCGGCTGCGCCTGCTGCTCGATGCGGTGCCCGGCTGGGAGGGCCGCGCCGTCGACGATCCCTATTATGGCGGGCCCGAGGGCTTCGACCGAACCTGGGACGAAGTGCGCGCTGCGGCCGGCCGGCTGGTGGAAGAACTCGTACAGACCCGTTGAACCAAAAGGAGAGGGACTCATGGCATTCACCGGACGCGAACTGCGCTCGACGCTCAGCGAAGACGGCACGCTGCGCCTGTCGCTGGAACAGGTAACCTATGCCGACCCGGCGGCGGACGAGGTGCTGGTCCGCATCGAGGCGGCGCCGATCAACCCCAGCGATCTCGGGCTGCTGCTCGGCCCCGCGCAGGTCGATACGCTGCAGCAGGACGGCGATGCGTTGATCTTCGAGGTGCAGAAGGGCCGGCTCGCCAGCATGAAGGCGCGGCTTGGCCAGTCGATGCCGGTGGGAAATGAAGGCGCGGGCACGGTGGTCGCCGCCGGGGCCGATGCCGCCGGGCTGATGGGCAAGCGCGTTTCCGCGATCGGCGGCGCGATGTTCGCCGACTATCGACTGCTCAAGGCACGTGACATCGTCGAACTGCCCGAGGGCACCGCGGCGGCGGACGGTGCGGCGATCTTCGTCAATCCGCTGACCGCGCTCGGCTTCGTCGAGACGATGCGGCGCGATGGGCACAGCGCGATCGTCCACACCGCCGCCGCCTCCAACCTGGGGCAGATGCTGCAGAAGATCTGCCTGGCCGACGGTGTGCCGCTGGTCAACATCGTGCGCTCCGAGGAACAGGCGGCGATCCTGCGCGACATCGGCGCTACCCATGTGGTGAACAGCCGCGACGAGGATTTCCGCGGGAGGCTGACCGATGCGGTGGCCGAGACCGGTGCGACCATCGCGTTCGATGCGATCGGCGGGGGCGCGCTGGGCAGCGATATTCTGCAGGCGATGGAAGCCGCGGCGGTACGCAAGATGACCGAATATAGCCGCTATGGATCCGACCAGTTCAAGCAGCTCTACATCTACGGCGCGCTGGATGTGGCGCCGACCACGCTCAACCGGCTGGCTTTCGGCTTTCAGTGGAGCGTGTCGGGCTGGCTGCTGATGCCGTTCCTTCGGCGTGTCGGCATGGAAACGCTGGGGGCGATGCGGCAGCGCATCCTGGCGGAACTCACCACCACCTTCGCCAGCCGCTACACGCGCACGATCGGTCTGGCGGAAGCGCTGCAGCCCGACGTGCTGCGGGCGTATGAGCGCAAGGCCACCGGCGAGAAGTTCCTGATCGATCCGTCGCGCGATTGAGCAGGTGGCGGGTGTTGGATCCAACACCCGCCAGCATAACAAATTATTTCCGGTGCGTGTCAGATCGGACCTTTTTAACGACTCCCTTTCTACAATGCCAATGGGTGGGCTGAACGCGGGTTAGCAGGCGATGCCGGAACCCGATCGTGAGGAACGAAATGCTGCATTGGTTGGAAGTAAAGGCTCCCATTCGGGAAAAGCTGAAGGTCGCCTTCGGATCGATGATCGGGATCATGACGATCCTGGCGGTACTCAACCTGGTGCTGCCGCACTGGGTGATGCTGGGTCTCAACGCGGTGGTGATCGCGGCGGGTTTCGTGCTGACCCGCACGTTCAGCCGCATCATCGCCGATCCCTATGTCGCGACGGTGGTGCGGATGGAGGGTCTCGCCGCTGGCAACCTCGCCGCGCCGATCGCGCATACCGAGTATGAAGATTGTGTCGGCCGCATCTCGCGTGCCATGCTGGTGTTCCGCGATGCTGCTGTCGCGCAGCGTGAGGCCGCCGAGCAGCAGGCCGAAGTGGTGCGTGTCCTCGGGCAGTCGCTTGAACGGCTCGCCAAGGGCGACCTGACCGCCGACGTCACCGCTGATTTCCCCGGTGCCAATGCGGTGCTGAAGAGCAATTTCAACGAAGCGCTGGCCGCACTGCGCGAACTGGTGCGCTCGGTCACGCTATCGGCGGAGACGATCAGCCCCGGATCGGCGCAGATCGCGGTCGCGTCCGAAGACCTGTCGCGCCGCACCGAAAGCGCGGCGGCCAGCCTGCAGGAAACCGTCCACTCGATCAGCGAGATGGACCAGCGGCTGCGCAGCACCGCCGGCAGCGCCAACCAGACGGTCGCGCGGGCGGACGGCGCAATTGCCTCGGTCCAGGCCGGCCGCGATGTTGCCGATGAGGCGGTGTCGGCGATGAGCCGGGTGTCGGAAAGCGCCAAGGGCATCGACGACGTGATCGAGGGCCTCGACAAGATCGCCTTCCAGACACGCGTTCTCGCGATGAACGCCGCCGTGGAGGCGGGCCGCGCCGGGGAGGCGGGGCGCGGCTTCGCGGTGGTTGCCGATCTCGTTTCCGCCCTGGCGATGCGCGCTGAGGAAGAGGCCGGCCGTGCCCGCGACCAGCTGACCACCACCCAGGCGGACGTGACCGCGGCGGTGGGCATGGTCCAGCGCGTCGACGATGCCTTCGCCGCGATCGCCACCGACGTCCGCGAAGTGCATGGCCTGCTTGGCAGCATGGCGACCGCGAACCAGGCTCAGGCCTCGTCGATCGGCGAGATTAGCACCGCGATCACGGTGATGGATCAGGCGACGCAGCAGAATGCCGCGATGGTGGAGGAAACCTCGGCCGCCGCACGCAATCTGAGCGGCGAGGTCGAAGCTCTCAAGCGGTCTGCCCAGGCGTTTACCGTCGGTGACGGCCACAATGCGCGGATGAACCTGCCGCTCCGCCGTCCGGCGATCGCGAACAAGCGCCCGGCGGGGCAGAGCCGCGCTGCGGCGCCCGCACCCGCCATGGCGGACGGCGACTGGGCGTCGTTCTAACGACGCCCGCCCGGCTCAGCCCTCCATGCCCGCATGGGCGTGGAGGCGCTGCCGGGTCGACAGCAGCGTGCCCACCGGCCGGGCGATCGGCGCGAACATGCCGAGCCCGAGCCGCTGGCCGGGCAGGTTGACGTACACCGCCTCGATGCCGCGCGCGCTATAGGCTTCGTGCCAGAAGCCGGCGCCCTGCGGATCCTTCAGAAAGTCGCGCCACCACAGGCTGTGCGGTGCGCTGCGGGTGAAGGCCTCCAGGCTCGGCAGGTCGCGCCAATATTGGCGGAAGCCGACATGGTTCCAGCCGAACAGCATTCCGTCTTCCGCCAGCAGCCCGTCGGGGGGATCCTTGCGGATGGCAGCCAGTCCGCGACCGATCCGCATCATTGCGGGAAGCGCCCGCAGGCGGCGCAGCTTGAACCCCAGGATCACCACGATCAGTTCGGGATAGTCTGCAAGATTCACCGTTTCGCGGAGTGTAGCGGGTTGCATGGCGAGTCTCCTTGTTTACACTGTACACTTTACGACAAGTTTACGGTGTAAACAAGATGGTACAGGCGGAAGGGTTGCGTGGGCGACTGATCGAGGCTGCGGTGATCCTGCTGGGCCAGGAAGGGGAGGGTGGCGTGACGCTGCGTGCGCTTGCGAAAGCCACCGGCGTATCGGCGATGGCGCCCTATCGGCACTTCCCCGACAAGGCGGCGCTGCTCGGCGCGGTGGCGGAGGCAGGGTTCGCCGATCTTGCGGCTGCGCTCGCGGAGGCGGACCGGGCAGAGCCGCCCAAGGCCGCGCTGGTCGAACAGGGCCTTGCCTATTTTCGGTTCGCGCGGAGCAATGCGGCGATGTTCCGGCTCATGTTCGGCGGCAATCCCGGCTGCGCCGTCGCGCCCGAGAACTATGGCGAGGCGTTTGCCATCCTGTCGCGGCGGGTCGCGAGCCTCGCGGCGGGCGACCCCGGTCCCGCGACGCTGGCCGCCTGGGGCGTGGTGCATGGCCTCGCCACGCTCACGCTCGACGGCAAGGTACCGCCGCAGGAAGCGGTCGTCCGCGCCGCCGTGGCTTTGGTGGCGGACGGCATCGCGGGCGATCAGCCCCGCAGGGGATAGCGCCCGATCGCCTCGTAGCTCGCGCCGTCCCGGCCTAGATGGCTTTCGTAGAGCAGGAAGCTGTCCACCACGAACGGCGCGCTGGCAAGCCCGGCATGCGTCTCCAGAAAGCGATCGTTGGAACCTGCGCCCGCATTCATCCGGGCCAGCGTGACGTGCGGCAGATAGGCGCGGCGTTCGGGAGCGAGGCCCAGGCGGACCAGCGCCTGATCGATCTTCTGGTGGAGCTGGGTCACCGTCTCGTGCGGCCGCAGCCCCGCCCATAGCGCATTGGGTCGGCCGCGCGAGTCGAACTCGCCCACACCGGCGACGGTCAGCTCGAACGGCGCAAAGCGGACATTGCCGAGCGCGATCGCCACCTCTTCCGCCACCGGCCGTTCCACCTCGCCGATATAGCGCAGCGTGCAGTGGAGCTGTTCGTCGCTCTGCCACCGGGCGCCGGGAACGCCACCGGCCAAGGCGAGCAATTGCGCACGAATGGCGGGAGGCGGGCGGAAACCGACGAACAGACGATGCATGCCCGCGATCCTAGGCGCGCGGGCGGCAAGGTCCACCCCCGCGCGAGATCGCTGATGGGGGCCGGACCCGCGCTCGCGGCGATCCGCGACGCGCCGGTCCGGCCGGGACGCTCAGTGGATGCCGCCGCTCGCGGTGATTACCTCGCCCGTCAGCCAGCGTGCATCGTCCGACGCGAGAAAGGCGACCACATCGGCGATGTCGCCCGGGGTGCCCGCGCGGCCGAGCGGCGTCTGCGCGATCATCCCGGCTTCCATGTCGGAGCCGACAATGCCCGCCGTGTGCGTACCTTCGGTCACGACATAGCCGGGGCTGACGGCATTCACGCGAATCTTGCGCGGCGCAAGTTCGTTGGCGAGCACGCCCGTAATGGCGTTCACCGCCCCCTTCGTCCCCGCATAGGCGGCGGCGCCGGGCGTGTTCACATGGGTGATCGCCGACGAGATGTTGATGATGCTGGCCCCCTCACCCAGATGCGGGGAAGCGGCCTGGCTAGCGAGGAGGACGCCGAGGACGTTGACGTCGAACTGGCGCCGATAATGCTCCTCGGTAAACGCCTCGATCGAAGCGAATTCGTAGACGCCCGAATTGTTGACGAGCACGTCCAGCCGACCAAATTCGCGGATCGCGGTATCGACCAGCGCCTGCGCCTCGGCCGCCTTGGAGACGTCGCCCTGCGCAGCTACTGCGCGACCGCCGGCTGCCGTGATCTCCTGCACCACCGCCTCGGCGTCCGCCTTGCTCGACGCGAAGTTCACGACGACCGCCGCGCCCTGTTGCGCCAACGCCTTGGCGATGGCCGCGCCGATACCCTTGGATGCGCCGGTGACGATCGCCACCTTTTCGTTCAGTTTTGCCATTTGAAACAGTCTCCGACATGGGACGGCATCGAAGCTCCGCCTTTATCCCGTAGTTCGGAATATTGGAAATAATGCGCTTCCCGTCAACTGCGCCTATATGGAATTTGGCATGAGACCGCTGATTCATCCCTCCATCGAGGAGATTCGCCCCGACGCGATCCTGCACGCGCTTTCGGATCCCAACCGCGCGGCGATCTTTGCCAACATCTTGCGCGCGGGGTGCGGGAAGGCGTGCTCCGCCGTGTCGGTGGTCGGGGACCGAGTCATCCCCAAGTCCTCCCTGTCCAATCATTTCAAGGTTCTGCGGGAGGCGGGCCTTATCCGCAGCGAACGACACGGCGTGGAAGTGCGCAATCAACCCCGCTGGGCGGAGATCGAAGCGCGCTTCCCCGGCCTGCTGTCGGGCATCATCAATGCCTACGCATCGAGCATCGGCGACGATGCGCCGGCCTTCAAGGATCCTGAGCCACGGTGAGACGGCGGTGCCGACGTCCGCGCGGGGGCAGGGGCGAGGGGCTCGGGCTGCACATCTAGTGCGCCGGCCCCGGTACGCCGCGGCGCTAGAAGGTTGAAAGCCAGCGACAAGTCCTTTCGACTTGTGTTTCGAAACGTTGCTGGACCCGGTTTTGCTTGAAAACGCGTGGGGCGAGGCCGATATTCCGGCCATCCGGCATCGCGCCGGTCAAAGGAGTTTTTCGAATGGCTAACTGGTCCGATCCCCGCACGAGCGAGTCGCCCTTCGCGACCGCGAGTGCACGCGCCGCGGCGCATGACGCGGGGCTCCGGTCGTACATGCTGTCGGTCTACAACTACATGCTGTCCGGCGTGCTGCTGACCGGCATTGTCGCGCTGGCGTTCGGCAAGATCGCCTCGCTGCAGGCACTGCTGTTCCAGGTGGTGGAAACCAGCCGTGGCCTGTCGCTGCAGCCGACGCTGCTCGGCTGGGTGGCAATGATTTCGCCGCTGGCGATCGTGTTCGCGATGAGTTTCGGCCAGAGCCGCATGTCGGAGGGCACGCTGAAGGCGCTGTTCTTCGCCTATGCCGGCCTGCTGGGCGCGTCGCTCTCGACGATCTTCACCACCTATACCGACATGTCGATCGCGCAGGTGTTCTTCGGCACCGCCGCCGGCTTCGGCGCGCTGAGCCTCTATGGCTACACCACCAAGAAGGATCTGTCGGGCTTCGGCACCTTCCTGATCATCGGCCTGGTGGGTCTGCTGGTGGCGTCGATCGTCAACATTTTCCTGCAGTCGGGCGTGATGAGCCTGGTGATCAGCGTCGTCGGCGTGCTGATCTTCGCCGGCCTCACCGCCTATGACACGCAGAAGATCAAGAGCATCTACAGCGTCGTCGCGGGCACGCGCGAGCAGGGCAAGGTCGCGATCATGGGGGCGCTGAACCTCTATCTCGACTTCATCAACATGTTCCTGTTCCTGCTGCGGCTGTTCGGCAGCTCGCGCGACTGATCCCAAGCGGAACTCGGCAACGGACAAGGGCCCGGCGGAGCGATCCGCCGGGCCTTTTGTTTCAAGACGTTGCTCGCTGGCGGAACGGGGTTACGGGCAAGCCGTTTGTTCTGGGTAACGCTCAGGAGAGTGCAGCATGACGAACAATCCCCTCGACCCAGCGATGGACCGGATGTCGGTCGCCCCGGATCCCCAGGCCGATGACGAAGGCAAGGGCGCAGCCCATTCCGCCGATGCAGGCACGGATCTTTCGATCGAGGAGCGGCTCGCCCGCGATCCGGCGAGCAAGGACGCGCGGCTCGACCGCGCCCTCGACGAGTCGATGGACGCCTCGGACCCGCCCGCATCCACCCAGCCGATCCATAACAACCAGATTCCGGAGAGCTCGGGCTATGACGCCAAGGCCGAGGCCGAGCGCACCGAGGGTAAGGAAGACAAGGGCGTGATCGACAAGGCGCTGCACAAGCTCGGCCTCGACTGAGGCGAGGGCGGATGGCCGCGTCTCCCGCGTCGGGCTGGCGCGGCAATCTGGTTCTCTATGCGGCGCTCGCCGCGAATATCGGGATCGCCGTTGCGAAGTTCGTCGCGGCGGCGATCACTGCTTCGTCCTCGATGCTCACCGAGGGCGTGCACAGCCTGGTCGACAGCCTCAATCAGATCCTGCTGCTCTACGGCCAGCGCCGCGCCAAGCGGCCGCCCGATGCCGAACACCCCTTCGGCTATGGCCGAGAGCTCTATTTTTGGGCCTTCGTCGTCGCGATCCTGATCTTCGGGCTTGGCGCGGGCGTTTCGGTCTATGAGGGGTGGCTCCACATTCTCGATCCGGAGCCGCTGCGCGATCCGCTGGTCAACTATATCGTGCTCGGCGTCGCCACGGTGATGGAGGGGGCCAGCTGGGTAATCGCGGTGCGGGAGTTCCGCACGAACAAGGGCGATTGCGGCTGGTGGAAGGCGATCCGGGAATCGAAGGATCCCGCCGGCTTCATCGTGCTGTTCGAAGATTCGGCGGCGCTGGCCGGGCTGATCGTCGCGGCGATCGGCGTCTGGGCCAGTCATGCCTGGCGTGATCCGCGGATCGACGGGGCGGCCTCGATCGCGATCGGCGTGATCCTCGCCGCGGTCGCGACGCTGCTGGCGCGCGAGGCCAAGGGCCTGCTGATCGGCGAGCGCGCCAATCCGGACCTGATCGCCCAGGTCCGCGCGATGCTCGAGGCCGAGCCGCGCATTACCGGGGTCAATCATGTCCGCACCATCCACACGGCGCCCGACCGGGTGTTCGTGGCGATCAGCGCCGATTTCGACGACGGGCTGGCGATGGGCGAGGCGGAGACGCTGATCGAGCGGATCGAGGCCAGGCTGAAGGCGGCGCTGCCGCAGCTCAGCTCGATCTACATCCGCCCCGAGAAGCGCGAGCATGCCGAGGTGGTGGCATAGCCTCAATCCTCCCCCTCGCGGGGGAGGATCGTGGGATCGCCTCAGCGCTTGCCAGGATGTGGGGCTGCCCGGCACCTCAAAAACCGTCGTCATTCCCGCGAAGGCGGGAGTCCATTTGCCAGGACGTTTGGGGAAAGAACCGCCGCTTCAGCGCCAATGGATCCCCGCCTTCGCGGGGATGACGCGTTGAGGCGGCCACACATCATCGACCTGACTCCGGAGAGCAGGATTGCGGCGGTTCAATTCCCCAGCGCGACCAGCAGTTCGCGGGTGCGCAGCGGCTTTTCGAGCAGCACGGCATAGCCGGTGGCCTCCGCCTCGGCGGTCAGGGAGGGGCTGGAATAGCCGGTCATCAGCACCGCGCGGCCGGTCCAGCCGCGCGCATGGAGTGCCCGCAGCAACTGGATGCCGTCGCCGTCGGGCAGGCAGTAATCGGCGACCAGATAGTCCGCTGTCATGGCGGACGGGTCGGCAAGCGAGGCCGCCGCCACGCTGTGCGCGCGCACCCGATAGCCTTGGCCGTGCAGCAGCAACTGGGTGGACCGGCGCACGCCGTCATCGTCTTCGACGAGCAACACGCTGCGGCGTTCGGGGGCGGGTGCGGTGGTCATGGGGCGAGCCTGATCCCTCCGCCTGCCATTGCGCGCGCGCGCGGTCTCTACGCAAAGTTCCTAGGGGGCTGGCCGTCCAATGCGGCGCTCCGCTGGCCCAAGGGACGGTTGCGGGCGCGCGAGGGATGCGGCACCTTATACAGGATGTTCTTCGACGAGAATCGCGTCTGGCCCCGGCAGGAACCGCCGCGGCCCGTTCCCGTGCCACCGGGCCGGCGCGAGCGATTTCTGACGCGGATGTTCCTCGTCTATGCGCTGATCCTGCTGCTGCTGCCGGTCAGCGCGAGCGGCATCGCCGATCTGATCCGGTACCTGATCGCGCTGCTTTAGGGGCGCAGGTTCCCCTGCCGCTTGCGGGAGGGGAGCGCATGCCGGGGGCGCAGTCGCTCAGCCCAGTTCGTCGTCCTTGTACTTGATCTGGAGGAAGTTGCCGCGCGTCGCTAGCGCGTCCAGATCGCCCTGCGCCAGCTGCGCGGTCATCTCGGCGATTTCCTCGTCGATCACCTGCAGCCCCTGCGCCAGCTGCTGGTCCGGGGTCAGGCCGTTGCGCGGCACAGTGCGCAGCGGCTCGGGCACGCGGCCATAGCCCTTGACCAGCTCGGGCAGCTGCTCGCCGATCAGCTTGCGGACTTCGTTCGCGGCGGGCGATGCTTCGTCCAGCCGGGCGAGCTGCGGCGCCAGCGTCTCCAGCTTCACGCCAATCGAATCGACCAGCGTGCGCGCCGGCGCGGGCAGCGCCAGCCGCTGCGTCTCCAGCCAGCGTTCGGTGGTGGCTGGAAGGGCCTTGAGCGGCACCTGGACCAGCTGCTCGACGCGCGGTGCGCTGGTGACGGGAAGCGATGCGAAGAACAGGGTCGCCAGAATCAGCAGTGCCATCACCGCCAGCGCCCCGAACATGCCGAGCGGCACGAACATGCCGATGACGATCGCGGCGATGATGATGACCGCATCCGCCGCCGCGATCCGCCCAAGCCGCGCCAGGATCTCCGCCTCGCGCCGCTTGCGGGTACGCGTGGCGAGCGCGCCTTCGGTGCGGGTGCGCGAGCGCTCGATCAGTTCCTCGCCACGGGCGAGCAGGCGGTCCACGTCACTCGGCATCGCGGTTTACATCGCCTCCAGCTTGAAGCCGTCGGCCGGGCCGCCCAGCCGGTTCTGCTCGGCACCCTCGGCGCGGGCGATATAGCCCTTCGACTTCTCGACTTCGTTCGACAGCGTGTTGACCGTCACCTTCATGCTGTCCAGCGCCTTGAGCTTGAACGTGTCGATCGCATCCATCGTGTCGTAGATGTTCTGGAAGGCGCGCTGCAGCGTCTCCACGGGGATGGTGGCGCTCGCCGCCTGTTCGTGGATCGCGGCGGTCTGGCTCTTGAGCAGCTGGCCGGTCGATTCGATCAGGTTGGCGGTGGTGGTGTTGAGCGCGGTGATCTGGTCGAGCACCAGCTTCTGGTTGTTGAGCGCCTGCGCCACGGTCACCGCGGTCCGCAGTGCCGAGACGGTGGTGGTCGAGGCGCGGTCGACGCCCTTGATCAGCTCGACATTGTTCTTCTTGACCAGATCGAGTGCCAGATAGCCCTGCACCGTCACCGCCATCTGGGTGAGCAGGTCCTGGGTGCGCTGGCGGACGTAGAATAGCGCGGTCTCGCGGATCGCCTTGGCCTTGGCGGGATCGGTGTGATCCAGCTCGTTGGCCTTGTCCTCGAGCTTTGCGTCCATCGCCTTGGAGAGATAGATCATCTGCTCCAGCCGACCCATCGCGTTCCACAGATTGGCGCGCTCGGTGGCGATCGCGGCATTGTCCTGCAGCAACTCGTCCTTGCCGTTGGCCAGGCTCTTGAGCACTGCGTTGATGTGGCTCTGCGACGACTGATATTTGCGAAAATAGTTGGTCAGGCCGCCACCACCGCCGAAGATCTTCGAGAGGAAGCCGTCCTTGCCGCCGATCAGCTTGCCGTTGCGCGAGGGATCGAGATCCTCCACCGTCTTGCGCAGGGCGAGCAGATCGGCGCCGACGCCGCCCTCGCTGCCCATCGCGCGCACCGGGCGATCGAGGAAGCGGTTGGACTGGCCGGCGGCGTCGCGGATTTCCTTCTGCCCCATCGCCGCGATCGCATCGACGCGCTTGCCGAATTCGGGCGAGTTCACGTCCTGCGCGATCAGATCGTCGATGAAGCCGTCGACGCGCTTGTCGAGCTCGGACTTCTTGGTGTCTTCGACCGGCACCAGCCCGGCGGCTTTTTCGGGCGCCACGACAGGCACGGGATCCGGGGGCGTCAGCACCAGACCCTGTTCTGCGGTATCCGTCACAGTCGCCATCGTCGCTCTCTCTCCAACTCCGTGGGGACAACCATGCAGGCGAAGCACGTATCCCGCAAGTGTGTCATGTAGATAGGGCACCCTGTGTTTCAACGGGATCGGCACGCGAAACCGGGGGGCCTTCCCGCGACGCACCAATTCGGCTATGGGGCCGCCCGTACGCGCGCTTCCGCGCCAATCAGGAAATCGCATGAACCTCCGTAACGTGGCGATCATCGCACACGTCGACCATGGCAAGACCACCCTCGTCGACCAGCTCTTCCGCCAGTCCGGCACCTTCCGCGACAACCAGCGCGTCGAAGAGCGTGCGATGGACTCGAACGACCTCGAAAAGGAGCGCGGCATCACGATTCTCGCCAAGCCGACCTCGGTCGACTGGTCGCCCGACGGCAGCGAAGAGAACAGCATCCGCATCAACATCGTCGACACGCCCGGCCACGCCGACTTCGGCGGCGAGGTGGAGCGCATCCTGAGCATGGTCGACGGCGTGATCCTGCTGGTCGACTCCTCGGAAGGCGCGATGCCGCAGACCAAGTTCGTCACCGGCAAGGCGCTGAAGCTGGGCCTGCGCCCGATCGTGGTCGTCAACAAGATCGACCGTGCCGATTCGCGCGTGCAGGAAGTGCTCGACGAAGTGTTCGACCTGTTCGTGACGCTGGAAGCGACCGACGAGCAGCTCGACTTCCCGGTGCTCTACGCCTCGGGCCGCAACGGCTATGCCTCGACCGACCAGGACGCGCGCGAAGGCACGCTGACCCCGCTGTTCGAGAAGATCGTCGAGCATGTCCCGCCGCCCCAGGTGGATGCGGACGCCGAGTTCAAGTTCCTCGTGACGCTGCTCGACCGTGACAACTTCCTCGGCCGTATCCTGACCGGCCGCGTCGAGAGCGGCACGGTGCGCCTCAACCAGCCGATCCACGCGCTGGATAACGACGGCAACATCATCGAGACCGGCCGCGCCTCGAAGATCATGTCGTTCCGCGGGCTCGAGCGCGTGCCGGTGGAAGAGGCCAAGGCAGGCGACATCATCAGCCTCGCCGGCCTCGCCGTCGCCACCGTGTCGAACACCATCGCCGACACCTCGGTCAGCGTGCCGCTCCAGGCGCAGCCGATCGATCCGCCGACGCTGTCGATGCGCTTCGCCGTCAACGACTCGCCGATGGCGGGACGCGAGGGAAGCAAAGTGACCAGCCGCATGATCCGCGACCGCCTGTTCCGCGAAGCGGAATCGAACGTCGCGATCAAGATCACCGAAAGCGACGAGAAGGACAGCTTCGAAGTCGCCGGCCGCGGCGAACTCCAGCTGGGCGTGCTGATCGAGACGATGCGCCGCGAGGGCTTCGAGCTTGGCATCAGCCGTCCGCGCGTGCTGTTCCGCGACGGCGAGAACGGCCGTGAAGAGCCGTACGAAACCGTCGTGATCGACGTGGACGAGGAATTCTCGGGCACGGTCGTCGACAAGATGAACCAGCGCAAGGCCGAGATGACCGACATGCGTCCGTCGGGTGGCGGCAAGACCCGCATCACCTTCTCGGCACCGTCGCGCGGCCTGATCGGCTATCACGGCGAGTTCCTGTCGGACACCCGCGGCACCGGCATCATGAACCGCCTGTTCGAGAAGTACGGGCCGTACAAGGGCAAGATCGAAGGCCGCAAGAACGGCGTGCTGATCTCCAACGGCGCCGGCGAAGCCCAGGGCTATGCGCTGGGTCCGCTCGAAGAGCGCGGCATCCTGTTCGTCGGCCATGGCGAAGCGCTGTATGAAGGCATGATCATCGGCGAGAACGCCAAGACGGAAGACCTCGAGGTCAACCCGATGAAGGCGAAGCAGCTGACCAACTTCCGCGCTTCGGGCGGCAAGGACGACGCGATCCGCCTGACCCCGCCGAAGAAGATGACGCTGGAACAGGCCATCGCCTACATCGACGACGACGAGATGGTGGAAGTGACCCCGAAGAACATCCGCCTGCGCAAGCGTTTCCTCGACCCGAACGAGCGCAAGCGCCAGAGCCGGTCGAAGTCGGCCGCGTAAGCGACGGTTCCAGAACGAGAAAGGGCCCCTGCCGGCAACGGCGGGGGCTTTTTATTTTCGGGACGATCTTCTCCCAATGCATCTCCTCTCCCGCGAAGCGGGGGAGGGGGACCGCGCCGCGCCAGCGGCGTGGTGGAGGGGGCATGCCAGGCCGCTCCCCCTCCACCACCGCCTGCGGCGGCGGTCCCCCTCCCCCGGGAGCCTTGCTCCGGGGGAGGAAACACCTGGGGCTAACGGCGTGCCTGCGCCTCGAACACCGCGCGCTGCGCCGCATAGGCGCGCTGGAAAGCCGGGCGCGCCTCGCCGCGGGCGATATATGCCAGCAATCGCGGCTGTTCGGTGAGCATCGTCGCACGCCCCAGCCGTCGCAGCACGCCCACCATGAGCAGATCGCCCGCGGAGAACGCGCCCTCCAGCCACTCGGCCCCACCCAGGCGGTCGGCGACTTGGGCGAGGCGGGTGCGGACGCGATCCTCCAGCATCGGCTGGCGCTCCCCGAACCATGGCGTGTCGCGCTCGAGCATCCGCGCCATCGACCATTCGACGATCGGCGGCTCGACCGTGCTCATCGCCGCGAACAGCCAGGCGATCGCGCGGGCGCGGGCGTGCGGGTCCGGCGGCAGCAGGCCGGGATGGCGCTCGGCGAGATGCAGGACGATTGCGCCCGATTCGAACAAGGTCAGCCCATCTTCCTCATAGCTCGGGATCTGGCCGAAGGGCTGGCGGGCGAGATGCTCGGCTTGCTTCATCGCCGCGAAGGAGACGAGGCGGACGTCATAGGCCAGCCCCAGTTCCTCCAGCGCCCAGCGGACCTGCATGTCGCGCGCGAGGCCGCGACCGCGATCGGGGGAAGCTTCGAAGGCAGTGAGAGTGATCGACATGCGCGCGCTCCGCAATCGGGGACCCGAATATCGTATCGTAGCCGCTTTGCGCGCAAAACGCGCTTTCGCGGGCCGAGCGGCCATGGTCTAAGAGCAGCCTGTCGGGAGAGTCGCGTATGTTGCTGGCCGCGTTGTTGATAGGCCTCGTATCCCAGACTCAGGTTGCCGCGCCGGCAGCGACCGCATCGGTGGCCGCGCCCCAGCAGGCGGCGGACGGGTCGCAGCGCTGGTCGGTGCTCGCCGATCCGTGCGCCTCAGCGCAAACCGGCGCCGATCAGATCGTGGTGTGCGGCAAGGACGTGAATGCACCGCGCCTGCCGCTGCCGGCCGAGCGCGGCCCGCCCGATCGCCCGATGCCGAGCAATCCCGATCGTACCGGCATCGGCGCGCTCAATGCGGTCGAGACGCCCTGCCCGGCGCGGGTGGGCGGATGCCAGGTCGGCGTCGACATCTTCGGCGCGGCGACCACGCTGGTGCGCGGGGTCGGCAAGGTGATCAGCCCGGACAGCTGTTGCGAGGAGCCGGGCGAATCGCGCAATTTCTTCAAGCTTATCGGCGATGCGGGCAAGGGCGTCGGGCGCGCCTTCAAGAAGAAGCCCGACAAGTCCAACCGCGTGCCGATCGACCTCAACGATCCGGTGCCGTTCCGCTCATCTCCAGCAGCACCGCCCATTCCTCCGGCCGAACCGGCGTCACCGACAGGCGCGACTGGCGCACCATCTCGAGGTCCTTGAGCCGCGGCTCGGCCTTGATGTCCGGCAGCGGCACCGGCTTGGCCAGGGGGCGGAGCGCCTTCACTTCCACGCTCGCCCATTTGCCGTCGTCGCCGTCGGGTTGCCAGGCGCGGGTGACCTCCATGATGCCGACCGCCGCCTTCTGGAGGTTCGAATGGTAGAAGATCGCCTGGTCGCCGGGGACCATGTCCTTCAGGAAATTGCGCGCGGTATAGTTGCGCACGCCGTTCCATTCGGTGCTGCCGTCGCGCACCAGGTCATCCCAGCCATAGACATCGGGTTCGGAGCGAAGGATCCAGTAGGCCATGCCGCCCGTTACCCAGCTAAACCGCGGCTGAACAGCCGGTTCCGCACCGATTAAGCCGCGTTTCGGTATCGGAAGCCATCGGCGCCGAGCGACTCGTCGGGCGCCATACGGTGAGGAGCGAGTGACATGAACCTTCTGGCGAAGAAGCTGGTGCTGGGTATTGCGACGGGCGCGGGCCTGGTGGCGGCGGTGGCGCCGGCGCAGGCGCAGGACTGGCGCTATCGTCGGCACTATTACCGCGATCGCGGCGGCGACGTGGCCGGGGCAGCATTGGTTGCCGGGATTGCGGGGCTGGCGATCGGCGCCGCGATTTCGAACGACCGGCGCTATGACTATGACCGGCGCTTCTACCGCCAGCGCGGCTATTACCCGACCGACGGCTATTGGTACCGCGACAATTATCCGCGCTACCGCTATTATGAATATTGCAACGTTCGGCGGGTGTGGGATCCGTATCTGGGGCGCCCGGTGCTGGTCCGCTACTGCAACTGACGGGTGAGGCGCGGCATCATCTCTTGAGATGGGTCGCGCGTCTCGTCGCGCGCGCTAGGGTGCGCGCATGGCACCCACCGAATCGCTCGACCCGGCCGATCCCTATGCGCGATCCGCCCAGACCTTCCCGGTCCTGACCGCCGAGATGGTGGCGCGGGTCGCCGCCTTCGGCACCGAAGAGGCGGTGCCAGAAGGTGCGATGCTGTATCGGCGCGGCGATCAGAGCGTCGATTTCTTCCTGTGCCTCGCCGGCGGCATCGCGATCGTCGACACCGACAGTGCGGGCGCGGAGCATGTCTTCCACGTCCATCAGGCCGGCCAGTTCACCGGCGAGCTCGACCTGTTCAACGACCGCAAGATCCTGGTGAGCGCCCGCGCGCTGCCGGGCACGCGGGTGGTGCGGATCGAGCGGGCCGCGTTCCGACGGATAATGGCGGCCGAGCCCGATATCGGCGAAATCGTGATGCGCGCCTTCATCCTGCGCCGGGTGGGGCTGCTCCGCCACAGCGATGCGGGCGTGGCGCTGGCCGGGCCCGGGCACGGCGCCGACATGGGGCGCATCGAGACCTTCCTCACCCGCAACGCGATGCCGCACCGGCGGATCGATACGGACACCGATCCCGATGCGGCCGGCTTCCTCGAATGCCTGGCTCTCACCCAGGCGGATCTGCCGGTGGTGGTGCTGGAGCGCCGCGTGCTTCGCAACCCCAGCAACGCCGAACTCGCCGACACGCTGGGGATCGCCACGGCGCTCGATCCCGCCCATGTCCATGACGTCGTCGTGGTCGGCGCGGGACCGGCGGGGCTGGCGGCGGCGGTCTACGCCGCGTCCGAGGGGCTCGACACGATCGTGATCGAGGCGGTGGCGCCCGGCGGCCAGGCGGGGACCAGCTCGAAGATCGAGAATTATCTGGGCTTTCCCACCGGCATTTCGGGCCAGGCGCTGGCTGGGCGCGCGCAGGTGCAGGCGCAGAAGTTCGGCGCGCGACTGCTCGTCTCGCGCGCGGTGGTGCGGATCGAGTGCGAGGAGCGGCCGCTGCGGCTGCATCTCGACGACGGCGCATCGCTCCAAGCCCGCGCGGTGGTCGTGGCGACCGGCGCGCGCTACCGCAAGCTCGACCTGCCGCGCTATGCCGAGCTGGAGGGCAACGGCATCTATTACGCCGCCACCGCGATGGAGGCCGGGCTGTGTGCCGGCGCCGAGGTGGTGGTGGTCGGCGGCGGCAACTCGGCGGGGCAGGCGGCGGTGTTCCTCGCGCGCCATGCCGCCCATGTCCATGTGCTGGTGCGCGGGCCCGGGCTGGCGGCGACGATGTCGCGCTATCTGATCGAGCGGATCGAGGCTTCGGACCGGATTACGCTCCACCCCTTCACCGAGGTCACTGCGCTGGAGGGCGAGCGCGGGCTGACGGGGTTGCACTGGACCGATCGCAAGACCGGCGCCGTCGAGCACCGCACGGTCGGCGCGCTGTTCGTGATGATCGGCGCGGTGCCCAATACGAGCTGGCTGGAGGGCTGTGTCGATCTCGACGGCGGCGGTTTCGTTCGGACGGGCAGCGGCGAGACGTTCTTCTGCTCGTCTGCGCCCGGCGTGTTCGCGGTGGGCGATGTGCGGGCGGGATCGGTGAAGCGCGTCGCCTCGGGCGTAGGCGAGGGATCGGTGGTGGTCTCCGCGCTCCACCGCTATCTTGAACCCGCCGCGGAATGACGGCATGAGCCGGCCATGAGCGATACCCCTCCCGATCGTCTGTCGGTCAATCCGAGCAGCCCCTATTTCACCCGCGAACTGCTGGAGCGCGGCGTCGGCATCAAGTTCAAGGGCGTCGAGCGCCGCGATGTCGAGGAATATTGCATCTCCGAAGGCTGGGTGCGCGTGGCACTCGGCAAGAAGACCGATCGCAAGGGCAACCCGCTGACGATCAAGCTGGTCGGCCCGGTCGAGGCCTGGTTCCAGAGCGGCGGCGAGGCGGCGGCCGAGGGCGAGGCCAAGGACGCGGACAGCGCCGAGGGCTGAGGCCCCCGGCGATCCCCCGATCATCACCGCGCGCCGGTGCCCGCCACATGCCGGGCCCGGCGTGGAGGCGTCAGGCGTCGAGCGGGCGACTGCCGCGCTGTTCCAGATCGGCCATCAGCGCCTTGATCGCCCAGGTGGCGGCGCGGCCCATGGCATCGGCATCGAGATCCCATTGGTCGCGCATCTCGCGCCAGGCAAGGCCGCTGCCCAGCAACTGAATCACCGCGAGCGCCGCAGTCGCGTCCGCCGCGTCCAGCGCGGCGACCGACTCGCCGAACATGGCGCGGTAGCTGCGTTCGCGCTCCTGCTTGCGATCGTTGCGCATCGCGCGGCCCTCGGGGCTGGCCATCCCCACCGTCATCTCCTCGGCTTTCGCCTCGAAGTTGCGGAAGGTTTCGTACAGCCCGCCACCCAGCAGGCGTTCGCGATCGTCGGGCATGCCGGCGGGCGGCGAGAGCAGCTGCCAGACGTGCGCGCGTAGCGCCTTCTGGTCGGCGAACCGGCGATAGACGGTGCGGCGGGAGACCCCCGCCTCCTCGGCCACCATATCGTGATTATAGGTGCCGCCGCGGGCGCACAGCCGCATCAGCGCCTTGTCGATGCGTTCGTCGGTCCCGGCAGGGGGCTCGGTGCCGGTATCGGCCACGGGAATCTTGGGCATGCGTCTGCGCTAAGCGATGGCATGGAATGTGTCAAATGCGCATTGACACATATTGTGCCATTGTCTATGTGCTGCCCATCGCAACGACTTCCGGGGGGAAGGTTCATGCTGTTTCATCTTTCGATCGACGCGCGCGCGCCGGCGCATGTCGCCCAGGTTCTGGCGGAGCTGTGGGGCGGCGTCGCGCTGCCCTTCCCGCCGGTGACGGGCGGCTGCTGGATGGCGATGGCAGGGGATGCCGACAACAGCGCCGTCGAAGTCTATCCGCGGGGCACCTGTCTGGTCGAGGCGGAGGGGGACGCCGATGCTTATGGCGTGCCCGGAGCCGAGGGGCGCTCCGCCACGCACTTCGCGATGGCGACCCCGCTCGATCAGGACGCGGTATTCGAGATTGCCCAACGCGAGGGCTGGCCCGCCAAATACCGCAAGCGCGGCGGCGCCTTCGGGGTGATCGAACTATGGATCGAAGGCGATCGCATGGTGGAGGTGCTGACCCCGCCGATGCAGGCGGAGTATCGCGCGACGATGACGATCGCCGGCTGGCGGGGCATGCTCGCAGCGATGGGCGGCGGGGTGCCCGCCTGACCGCGCTTCAGATCGCGCTCTTCACCATGCCATAGTGGTGCCAGGCGAAGATCGCTGCGGCACCGCGGTGCGGGCGCCAAACCTCGGACCAGTCCCGGGTCAGCTGCTCGCTGGGGCGTTCGGGGTGGCCGAGGATCCGGCCGATCTCGATTTGCACCGCCAGGTCGCCCGCCGGCCAGATGTCCGGCCGACCTTCGGCGAACAGCAGGTAGATTTCCGCCGACCAGCGGCCGATGCCCTTGATGCGGGTGAGCGCGGCGATCGCCGCCTCGTCCTCCTTCGGCAGCGCGGCGAGATCGAGGGCGCCACTGGTCACCTGCTCGGCAAGGCTGCGGGCATAGCCCATCTTCTGGCGCGAGAGCCCGGCGCTCCGCAGCGTTTCGTCGCTGGCCGCCGTGAGCAATAGCGGGTCTTCGGCATTGCCGAGCACCGCGTCGAGCTTGTTCCACACCGCCGTGGCGGAGGCGACGCTCACCTGCTGGCCGATGATGGTACGCAGCAGCGTGGCATAGCCCGGTTCGCGAATGCGCGGCTCGGGATAGCCGGCGCGTTCGAGCGCGGCGGCGAAGGCGGGTTCGATCACGGCCAACGCGTCGATCGACCCCTTTAGCTGGTCGGCGGTCAAGCCCATGGATTGGCTCCTTGAAACGGGTCCGGTTCACCGGCATGGACGCGGCGAACCAAGGAGATGCAGATGCCCCAGCTTACGGTCGTGACGCGTGACGGATCCGAACGCACGGTAACCGGCGAGGCCGGTCTCAGCGTGATGGAAGTGATTCGCGACAATGGCTTCGACGAACTGCTGGCGCTGTGCGGCGGCTGCTGCAGCTGCGCCACCTGCCATGTCCATGTCGACCCGGAATTTGCGGACAAACTGCCGAAGATGGGTCGCGACGAGGACGATCTGCTCGACAGCACGAGCGATCGCGACGCGACCTCGCGGCTTTCGTGCCAGCTGCCCTTCACCGACGCGCTGGACGGCCTGCGCGTGCGGATCGCTGCCGAGGATTGAGCGCGGGCGGGGAGGGGGTGACGCCCGCCGCCCCTTCCTCGTGCCACCAAGCCTCCATCGTCATTCCCGCGAAGGCGGGAATCCATTTGCCTGCGCCCCGGGGGCAGGAACCGCTGCTTCAGCGCCAATGGATCCCCGCCTTCGCGGGGATGACAAAAGGGTGCGGCGCGATCACCGCTTCGGCACCTGCCAGACGCGGACATAGTCGACCTCCATCCGGGACGGGAAGGCGGCGGGGTCGACGCCCTGCATGCCGCCCCAGCCGCCGACCGCCACGTTGAGCAGCAGATATTGCGGCTTGTCGAACGGCCAGGTGGCGGGATCGCCCTTATGATCGTTGTCGAAGCGCATATAGGCATGGCCGTCGACGCCGATCAGGATGCGGTCCTTGGTCCAGTCGAGCTGGTAGGTATGGAAGGCGGTGCAGGCGTCCGCCACCTGCGTCGTCGCACCCTTCTGCGTGTGCTGCGCATGGTTGTAGGCGCCGGTATGGATGGTGCCGTGCACCGTCTGCGGATCCCAGCCGACCAGTTCCATCACGTCGATCTCGCCCTGGCGCGGCCAGCCGCCGCCACCATCGGTTCCCAGCAGCCAGATCGCCGGCCACAGCCCCTTGCCGCAGGCGAGCTTGGCGCGGACCTCGATGAAGCCATAGGTCCAGCTGGCGATGCCGCGGGTGAACAGGCGGGCGGAGCTGTATTCCTGGCCGCCATGATCGGGTTCGTTCGACAGGCGCTCGCGGCGCGCCTCCAGGATCAGGCGACCATTTTCGATCCGGGCATTCTCGGCGCGGTTGGCGGCGTAATATTGGAGTTCCTGGTTGTACCAGCCCTCGCGATTGCGGGCGGTATCATAGGCCCAGCGCTTCGCATCCGGCAGCCGACCGGAGTCGAACTCGTCCGCCCAGACGAGTCGCGCACCCTTCGCCACGGCGATCGATTCGCTGGTTGCAGCGGGAACGGGCGGCAGGGCGGCGGTCTGCGCGACCGCCGCTGCCGGCAGGAACCAGGCGGCGGCGGCCGCATGTCCGAACCGCCGCGCGAGTCTCACTTGGGCGAGAGCACCATCAGCATCTGACGGCCTTCCATGCGCGGATAGCTCTCCACCTTGGCCACTTCGGCCGAGTCCTGCTGCACGCGCTGGAGCAGTTGCATGCCGAGCTGGCCATGCGAAAGCTCACGGCCGCGGAAGCGCAGGGTGATCTTCACCTTGTCGCCTTCGCCGATGAACTTCAGCACGTTGCGCATCTTCACGTCGTAATCGTGATCGTCGATGTTGGGACGCATCTTGATCTCTTTGATCTCCTGCGTCTTCTGAGTCTTGCGTGCGAGGTTCGCCTTCTTCTGCGCCTCGTACTTGAACTTGCCGACATCGAGGAACTTGGCGACGGGCGGATCGGCGTTGGGCGACACTTCGACGAGATCGAGACCGACCTCGGCTGCCTGCGCCATCGCCTCGCGCGTGTACATCACGCCAAGATTTTCGCCGTCCTGGTCGATCACGCGAACCTTGGGCGACTGGATGAATTCGTTAAACCGCGGCCCGTTCAGCGGCATCGCGGGCGCCATCGGGCGCCGGGGCATGGGAGAACGTATAAGACTGGCTCCTGTAGTTAGTCAGCGCCCTATATAGACAATATCGGTGCCGGAGAGAAGGTCCCCCCGGCGGCATTCTGCTGCGATAGTTCGCGGCAAGTGCAGCGCGGGGGCGGAAAATCTCGCGCGCGAAGCCGCCATGTGCCTGTTTCGACGTCTATAATTCACGGGATGCCGGCGGACACCTCCGCGTGCCGGCACTGTGGGGAATGACATGCAGCGACTGTTTGGCGCGGCGGCGTATCTTGCCGCGATGATCCTTGCCGGCCCCGTGCTGGCCCAATCCACCGGCGGCGATGTGCCCGGCAAGGCGAGCGTGGGCGTGACCGCGGGCTCGCTGGGGGTGGGGCCGGAAATCGGCTATCGCTTTGATCGGCATGTCGGCGCTCGGGTCAATGGCGGCTTTCTGGGGCTGGACCACAGCTTCCGTTCGGGCGGCATCGACTATGACGGCCATGCCAAGCTTTCGTCGGTGGGAGCGATCGTCGACCTCTATCCGTTCGGCGGCGGCTTCCGCGTTTCGGCGGGCGCGCGGTACAACGGTACCGACGGCAATGTCCGTGCGACGCCGGACGGGCCGACAAGGATCGGCAGCCTGGTGTTCACGCCGGAGCAGATCGGCACCATCACGGGCCAGGCCGACCTGCGCGCCTTCGCGCCGCAGCTGACGCTCGGCTATGGCGGCAAGCTGCGCAAGGGGCTGGCGTTCACGGTGGAGGCGGGCGCGCTGTTCCAGGGGGCGGTGCGCATTCGCGACTTCACCTCGAACGGCACGCTGGCGAGCGATCCGACGATCGCGGGCGCGACCTACCGCCGCGAACTCGCCAATCAGCGCCAGACGCTGCAGGACACGGCGAACGACTATCAGGTCTATCCGATCCTGCAGTTCGGGCTGAAGTACCGGTTCTGAGGCTTGAGCGGGCGGTGCCTTCGCGTACCGCCCGCTCAGTCCAGCGTGTCGAGGCGTATCGTCAGGTCCGGGAAGCGCAGCGGCGCGACCGTGTCATGCGCTTCATATTCCTCGACATCGGTGTAGATCCCGTTCTCGGGTATGCGGTGGATGCGGATCGTCTGGCGCACCGCGTCGACCACCCAATAGTCGCGCACGCCGTATCTGGCATAGAGCGGCGCCTTGACGCGCAGGTCATAGGCCAGGGAGCTGTCGGCGACCTCGATCAGCAGGAGGATATCAGGACCCCGCACGGCGCGGGGCCGTATGTCACGCGTCCACACCGCCAGATCCGGCTCGACGAGCGTGTCTTCGGACAATGTGACCGACGCTTCGATGTACAGCCGTGCATCGCCGACCAGCGCGGGTACGAGCGCCCGGGTCAGCCGAGACTTCATGATCTCGTGCCAATCCGCCTTCGCTGCCGCCATCGGGACGATCTCCCCGTCGATCAGTTCGAAATCATCCTGCTCGGGCAATATCCCGGCTTCGGTGAGATCGTAGACCGCCTCGACCGTGAGGCGAGCGGGGAGGAGGCCCCGGCGCATGTTCTGGAACAGCGTCATGGGCGGAGGATAGCAGATGTACGGCAAGACAGCGAGGCGGGACCAGCGCTGGCTTGCTGGCCCCCCTCCCGCGAGCGGGAGGGGGCGTGAAGGTCAGCGGAGATCCGGCGCCAGCGCCTCGGCCTTGAGGCGCTCGATCGCCTCGTCCAGCGTCAGCATGGTCTGCCCCTGGCTGCCGAGCACGCGGAGCGCGACGGTGCTCTCCTCCGCCTCGCGCTTGCCGACGACCAGCAGGTTGGGCACCTTGGCCAGCGAGTGCTCGCGCACCTTGTAGTTGATCTTCTCGTTGCGCAGGTCGCTCTCGACGCGGATACCCGCCGCCTGGAGCTTCGCCACCACCTCGCGCGCATAGTCGTCGGCGTCGGACACGATCGTCGCGACCACTGCCTGCACCGGCGCGAGCCAGGTCGGCAGCTTGCCGGCGAAATGCTCGATCAGGATGCCGATGAATCGCTCGTACGAACCGAAGATCGCGCGGTGGAGCATCACCGGGCGGTGGCGCTCGCCATCCTCGCCGACATAGGACGCATCGAGCCGCTCGGGCAGCACCCGGTCCGACTGGATGGTGCCGACCTGCCAGGTGCGGCCGATCGCGTCGGTGAGATGCCATTCCAGCTTGGGCGCGTAGAAGGCGCCCTCGCCGGGCAGTTCCTCCCAGCCATATTCCGCCGTGGCGAGACCGGCGGCGACGACCGCGTCGCGCAGCTCGTTCTCAGCCTGGTCCCACATCTCCTCGGTGCCGAAGCGCTTCTCGGGGCGCAGCGCGAGCTTGATCGCATAGGTGAAGCCGAAATGCTTGTAGACCCGGTCGGCCAGCGCGCAGAACGCCTTCACCTCGTCGACGATCTGGTCCTCGCGGCAGAAGATGTGGCCGTCGTCCTGGGTGAACTGGCGGACGCGCATCAGCCCGTGCAGCGCGCCGTGCGGCTCGTTGCGGTGGCAGCAGCCATTCTCCACGAGGCGCATCGGCAGGTCGCGATAGGACTTGATGCCCTGCTTGAAGATCAGCACGTGCGCCGGGCAGTTCATCGGCTTGAGCGCCATCCACTGGACGTCGTCCGACACCATCGGACCCTCGTCCTCGATGTTCGGGGTCTCGTCGGGGATGACGAACATGTTCTGGCGATATTTGCCCCAATGGCCGGACTGCTCCCACTGGCGCGCGTCCATCACCTGCGGGGTCTTCACTTCCTTGCTGCCCGCGGCGTTGACCGCGCGGCGCATATAATCCTCGAGCACCCGGTAGATGACATAGCCGTTGGGGTGCCAGAACACCGAGCCATGCGCCTCCTGCTGGAGGTGGAACAGGTCCATCTCCGCACCGAGCTTGCGGTGGTCGCGCTTGGCGGCCTCTTCCAGGCGGGTCAGATGCTCCTGGAGCTGCTTCTTGTTGAGCCAGCCGGTGCCGTAGATGCGGCTGAGCATCGCGTTCTTCTGGTCGCCGCGCCAATAGGCACCCGACACGCGCGTGAGCTTGAACGCATCCGCAGCGACCTTGCCGGTGGAGGCGAGGTGGGGGCCACGGCACATGTCGAGCCAGGCGTCCTCGCCCTTGCCGGCGCGGTACACCGTGAGTTCCTCGCCCTCGGGCAGTTCCTGGGCCCATTCGGCCTTGAAGGTCTCGCCCTGCGCGGTCCAGCGCGCGATCAGGTCGGCGCGCGACCAGACTTCGCGGATCAGCGGCTCGTCCTTGGCGATGATGCGGCGCATCTCCTCCTCGATCGCGGGCAGGTCCTCCTCGGTGAAGGGGCGGTCCTTCGGCGCGAAGTCATAGTAGAAGCCGTCGTCGGTCGACGGGCCGAAGGTGATCTGCGTGCCCGGGAACAGGTGCTGCACCGCCTCTGCGAGGATATGCGCATAATCGTGGCGCGCGAGTTCGAGCGCGTCGGCCTCGTCCTTGGCGGTCACGAGCGCGAGCTGGGCGTCGCCCTCGAACGGGCGGCCGATGTCGCGCAGCTCGCCATCGACGCGCGCGGCGAGCGCCGCCTTGGCCAGACCCGGACCGATCGCCGCAGCGATGTCCGCCGGGGTAGTCCCCGGGGCTACCTCGCGGACGGAACCGTCGGGCAGCGTAATGCGGAACATCTCGGACACGGGAAGAACCCTTCTGTTGGGTGGGAAACGGAGCGCGGCTTATGCCCGCGCGAGGGCGATATAGGCAAGCACTCGCGAAAAGGGGATGGCACTCCGGCGCAGGACGCGAAATCCTCCCCCTTGACGGGGGAGGATAGCGTAGCTTGGCAGCTTGCTGCCTAGCGCAGCTTGGAGAGGGTGAGCGGCTGCGCGGCAGCCGCGCGATTTGCGCCGCAAATCGCTCCCCTCTCCCTCCCACTGCCTTCGGCAGCGGGCCCCTCCCTCCCCCGCAAGGGGGGAGGGTTGGTAGCGAGCGGTTCAGGCTGGCGCCGATCGCCCGGCAAGCATAGCCTGCGGCCATGGACCCCGCCCACCACATCGCCGCCATCCTGCCCTGCCGCGACCTCGACGCGAGCACCGCATTCTACCGCCGGCTGGGGCTGGAGGTGGCGAGTGATTACGGCCACTACCGCATCCTCGCAGACGGCCGCGGCTGGCACCTGCACCTGCGGCACGAGGCGAACACGCCCCAGGCACCGGACAATCCCTTCGGGCTGTACCTCTATGTCGCGGACGTCGACGCGGTGGCGGCGCGGGTGCGCGAGGCGATCATCCAGCCGGGCACGCCGCATGCGATGCCGTGGGGGACGTACGAGTTCGCGGTGTCGGATCCCGATGGGGCGCTGGTGCGCGTGGGGCGGGTGTTGGGGTGAGTTCGGCTGATTTGAACTCCGCCGATCCACGGCAACGAGGGTAAATTCGAGACGGAGCTGTAGCTTTGGTGTATTTTCATGTTGGTTTTTATTGCGCAAGATTAGTCGGGTTCCACAAATTCCTTTCGGTCCTTACCCGCAGGTATTCCAAGGAACCCGCGAACTATCCACCCGATGACCCATGATAATGCCTGTAAAATACCGACTCCGATCAAAACTGAGAGAGCGAATGCCTTGAATTGATGCCAAAAATCGTGCCACCACTGGGCCTTAACCGAAGAGCTTGCTTCTTTTTCCAGAGTCGGCGGAAAAGCGAAGCTCTGTTTGCGTTTCTCAGTATAGGCGCTGACCGCGCTGCTGTAGGGTTCATCGACATACCAGTTGTCTTTATCGGCCGCAGCGAATGGCACGAGTGAGCGGCCATCTTCCGCTTTTGAAGAGCGAAAGCAGAGTTCGACGTCGGTCAATGTGCTGCCAACGTTCACGCCATACGTCGTAGCTGAAGCGTCGCTGCCGTAGTTACACGCGGTCTTAGATAGCTTCCATGGGTCGGATGGCGAAGCGGTTTCGAGCGTCAGTGTCGGGTGAGGCAAACTGATTAGCAAGACAGCCGAGGCAAATAGCACGAGCAAGATTTGCCCGAGGCGGGTAATGCGACGGCCTCCTTCAAACCAGTTGATTTTCATCGCGCCCCCGGGACTTGTGAGCAGGATGCCGATTGATTGGGTCGGCTACGCATCTTCAAACTATATTGCCGTTGCTTTGCCTTAGATATCAAGAACGGGTGCTTGCCTCTCGGTCAAACACATCCCGATACGCGAACAACCCCGGCACGCCGCCGGTCATGACGTACAGCACCGCCTCGTCCGGCTGGAACGCGCCGCCGCGGATGGCCGCGAGCAGCCCGGCAAAGGCCTTGCCGCTATAGACGGGGTCGAGCAGCAGGCCCTCGGTGCGGGCGAGCAGTTCCACCGCTTCGCGCATTGCAGCGGTGGGGATGCCATAGCCTAGCCCGCGCTGGCTGCCGTCGATCACCACCTCCGCCGCCGTCACGCTGCCCGGCAGGGCGTTGGCGGCGAGTGTCGCCTCGGCCAGCGCCAGCGTCTCGGCATGGGCGCGCTCGGGGGTGGCGAGGACGGCGTAGGACACGACGCGCGTCACCGCCGCGCCCGCTGCCGCCATGCCGGCGGCGAGGCCCGCATGGGTGCCGGCGCTGCCATTGGGGACGACGATGCGGGCGAAGCGCTCGCCCAGCGCCGCCTCCTGCCCCAGGATCTCCCAGGCGCAGGCGACATAGCCGAGCGCGCCGACCGGCGAGGATCCGCCCGCGCCGACCACGTACGGTTTGTGCCCTTCCGCCCGCAGCGCCTCGGCGCGGGTGTGGGCGAAGGCGAGCGGATCGGTGTCGCCGGGCACACGGTGGACGGTTGCGCCGAAGATCGCGTCGAGCAGCAGGTTGCCGTTGCCGCGATAGTCGGCATCGTGGCGCGGGACGACATCGGCCAGCACCAGCTCGCAGGCGAGGCCCATCCGTGCCGCCGCCGCCGCGCTTAGCCGGGCGTGGTTCGATTGCAGCCCGCCGGTGGTGACGAAGGTGTCACACCCTTGCGCGAGCGCGTCGCCGAGCAGGAATTCGAGCTTGCGCAGCTTGTTGCCGCCGCCGCCGATGCCCGCGACATCGTCGCGCTTCACATAGATCCGCACCCTGGTGCCGAGCGCCGCCTCCAGCCGTTCCAGCCGCTCGATCGGCGAGGGGTGGGCGAGCAGCGAGACCGCGCCGTGGCGGCTCCGCAGCGCCTGGGGATCGGGGCTCATGCGACGCCGAACGGGACGACGTGGTTGGTCGCAACATGCCCGATCGCGCAGCGGCCGAGATAGGGGACGCCCATTTCCTTGCACCAGCGGACGATCATCTCGTCCACCGTCTCGCCAAAGGGCGGGTCGTTCTCGGCAATGGCGGTCACCGCGCCGAGGCGGATGCCGGCGATGCCCTTGAGCTGCTCGGCATGGGCCATGTTGAACAGCATCCGGTCGATCCGGTAGAGCGGCTCGTCCACTTCCTCGATCATCAGCACATGGTCGGTGAGGTCGGGCAGGTACTTGCTGCCGATCAGCGCGGTGAGGATCGCGAGGTTGAAGGCGGCGGCGGGGCGCCCGTCGGCCAGCGCGGGGTCCAGCCCGCGGCGGTCGCGCTCGATCAGCCAGCCGAGCGCCCAGCCGGTATCGACCCCCGCATCGTTCTTGCCGATGCTGCTCGCCATCGAAGCATGGACCGGATGGCCGATGCCGCGGGCGTAGAGCGCGCCCAGCAGGAAGCCCATGTCGGAGAAGCCCATATAGGTCTTGCGCCGCGCCGCCTCGCCGAGGTGCGGCATCACCGCGTCGAGGATGCGGTTCGAGCCATAGCCGCCGCGCGCGAACCAGATCGCGTCGATCGCGGGATCATTGGCAAACTCCAGGAACGCCGCCGCCCGCTCGGCATCGGTCCCGGCGAAATGGCCCGCCGAGAGATAGCATTGCGGGTGGAACACCACCTCATGCTCCGGGTAGGTGAGCGCCATGAATGCCGCCATGCGGGCAGACGATTCCCGGGTGACTGGCCGCGCCGGCGCGACGACTCCGATCCGCATATGCTTGTATGGTCTCCTCGCTTCGCCGATAGCGTGCCCATGCAGCATGGCAAAGCAACCTTCTTCGTAGGAATCGGCGGTTCGGGGATGATGCCGCTGGCGATGATCCTCGCCGGCCGGGGCGCCCGGGTCTCGGGTTCGGACCGCAGCCTCGACGGCGGGCGGCTGGCGGCCAAGTTCGACTGGCTGCGTGGCCACGGCGTTGGCCTGTTCCCGCAGGACGGCAGTGGGGTGCAGTCGGCCGAGCAGGTGGTGGTCGCCTCCGCCGCGATCGAGCCGACCGTGCCGGACATGGTGCGCGCGGCAGAGCTCGGCTGCGCGCGCATGTCGCGAGCCGAGCTGCTGGCGAGCCTGTTCAACGCCTCGCCGCTGCCGATCGGGGTGGCGGGGACCAGCGGCAAGTCGACCGTGACGGGGATGATCGGCTGGATCCTCCACGCCTGCGGGCGCGATCCGACGGTGATGAACGGCGCGGTGATGAAGAATTTCGCGGGGCCCGACGCGCCGTTCGCCAGCGCCTTGGTGGGGGCGGGGGACGCGTTCGTCAGCGAGGTGGACGAGAGCGACGGCTCGATCGCCAATTACTGGCCGCGGATCGCGGTGCTCAACAATGTCAGCCTCGACCACAAGTCGCTGGAGGAATTGCGGCTGTTGTTCGGGGCGTTCGCGGGCAAGGCGGCGACCACGGTGGTCAATGTCGGCGATGCCGAAAGCGCGGCGCTGGCGGCGGGGCTCGATCGCGCGCGGACGCTGACCTTCGCGGTGGAGGGCGATGCGGACCTGATGGCGCGGAACCTCGCGCCGGAAGCGTTCGCGATCAGCTTCGATCTGGTGATGCGAGAGACGGTGCGACGGGTGCGGCTGCAGGTGCCGGGTCGGCACAATGTCGCCAATGCGCTGGCCGCGATCGGCGCGGCTACGGCGGCCGGTATGTCGCTGGAGGAGGCGTGTGCGGCCGTCGAGGGGTTCACCGGCCTGCGACGGCGGTTCGAACTGGTTGGCACGGCGGGCGGCGTGTCGGTGATCGACGATTTCGGGCACAACCCGGACAAGATCGCCGCGACCCTCGATACGCTGCACGCCTTTCCCGGGCGGTTGCTGCTGCTGTTCCAGCCGCACGGCTACGGCCCGCTCAAGGTGATGCGGCGCGAGCTCGTCGCGATGTTCGCCACCAAGCTGGGGCAGGAGGACCTGCTGGTGCTGCCGGACCCGGTCTATCAGGGCGGTACCGTAGCCCGCGAGGTGACCAGCGCGGACATCGTCACCGATGTCGCGGCGACCGGCGCGCAGGCGATGCATATCCCCGGCCGCGAGGCGGCGGCGGCGCATCTGGTCGCGCGGGCTCGACCTAGCGACCGCATCGTGGTGATGGGCGCGCGGGATGACACGCTCAGCCAGCTCGCCGAGGACATGGTGGCGCGGCTGCGCGGTTAAAAATCTTCCCCGGAACGGGGAGGGGGACCGCGCGGCATCGCCGCGTGGTGGAGGGGCCGTGCCGAAGGCGCGGTGCGTGTCGATAGCGTTGAAAACCGCCGCATGCGCGGCGGCCCCTCCATCATGTGCTGGCGCACATGGTCCCCCTCCCCGTGCCGGGGAGGAATTGCACATGTCAACCACGCTTGACATGTACAGCATGATGAACGTAAAGTGTCCTTGTCAAATAGAACAGGGAGCTTTCCATGGCGACGCTTGCAGCCAAAAATTATCGGCGCCGGTTCATGGTGGTCACGCTGGTGTATGTCGCCCTGATTGCGCTGAACGTCGCGATCAGCCGGACGTTCGCGCCGCCGCAGATCGTGCTCGGGATGATGGCCGTCCTGACCTCCTTGCCCATCGTCGGCATGATCGCGGTGATGGGGCTGTATATCCGCGAGGAAACCGACGAGTTCGTCCGCTACCGTCTCGTCACCGCGATGCTGGTGGCGATCGGGATCCTGCTGTCGCTCACCAGCATCCTGGGGTTCCTTCAGTTCGAGCACATCGTCGGCGCGGTGCCGGTGTTCTTCGCTTTTCCGGCTTGGTGCATGTTTTTCGGGGTCGTGCGGGGCATCTTGTGCGCGCGCGATCGCGGTGCGGGGGCCGACGCGTGAACAACCGCCTCCGCGTGCTCCGCGCCGAACGGGCGTGGAGCCAGCAGGATCTCGCCGAGCGGCTTGAGGTTTCGCGCCAAAGCGTGAACGCCATCGAGACCGGGCGCTACGATCCCTCGCTGCCGCTCGCCTTCAAAATCGCCGACCTGTTCGGCCTCGCCATCGAAGAGATCTTCCTCAATCCTGCCAAGGAGACGGACCAATGAACCGCATCGTTCGCTGCCTGTGCCGCCGGGACAACCGGCTTCCCTGGTTCGCCATCCTGATCGCGTTGCTGGCGGCCAACGGCTTCTTCCAGCACGCGCATGCGGCGCCGACGCGGGTGGTCGCCCGCGCCGCCGACACGCTGGTGCAGATGGACCATATCTCGGTGCAGGTGCTCGGCCGCGGGAGCCCGGTGGTGCTGATCCCCGGCCTGTCCAGCCCGCGTGCCACCTGGGACGGCGCGCTGCCCGAGCTGATCAAGAACCACCGCGTCTATCTGGTGCAGGTCAACGGCTTCGGCGGCGATGATCCGCGCGGCAACCTTCAGCCCGGCATCCTCGACGGCGTGGTGGCCGATCTCCACACGCTGATCGCCGAACGCAAGCTGGGTGCGGTGCCGGTGGTCGGCCATTCGATGGGCGGGCTGGTGACGCTGATGCTGGCGCGCGATCATCCGCAGGATGTGCGGAAGGCGCTGATCGTCGATGCCTTGCCCTTTCTCGGCACGATCTTCGCGCCCGCCGCGACGGCCGATTCGATCAAGCCGCAGGCGGAGATGATGCGCGCGCAGATGGCGGGGCTGTACGGCAAGCCCTATCCGCCGCAACTTGCCGCCATGGTCGCGCGGCAGAATGCGCTGAAGCCCGCCGCGCGCGAGAAGATAGCCGAGTGGTCGGCGAAGGCGGACATGCGGGTGAGCGGGCAGGCGCTCTACGAGGACATGGTCGCCGATCTGCGCCCCGACCTGCCCAGGATCGCCGCGCCGATCACCGTGCTGGTACCCTGGACCGATGCGATGGGCGGCGAGGCACGCGTGCTCGGCCTGTACCGCGCGCAATATGCGGGGGCGCCGAACGCGACGATCCGCGGCGTGGGGGACAGCGGGCACTTCCTCATGCTCGACCGGCCCGAACTGTTCGAACAGGCGCTGATGGCGTTCCTGGGGTAAGCCCGGCGCGGAGGCGAGCCCGCGCCCCTGCGCTCAGCGCGGGTCGTTCTCGCAGCGCTCGGGATGCGCGCGGCATTCCTTGTCGCGCTTGCGCCGCTCGCGGCCTTCGCGCGCTTCCTTCTCGCGCATCTTGCGACCGTAGTTCCGGTCGGACTCGTCCTGGCTGGTGGTCGCCCAGTCGGCCGCCTGCGCGCCGGCCTTCACCGGCAGCGTGACGATATTGGCGGCGGTCTTCACCACGCAACCTCCCGCCAGCAGCGGCAGGACCAGCAGGGCGGGGAGAATGCGCATGGAGAGACCCTTACTTGGCGTTGTTCTGCAGGAAGCTATCCCGAGCCGGCACGCCGATGGAAGGAAAATCGGTGAAGAAGCCGTCGATTCCCGCCTTGAGGAAGGCGGCGATCTCTTCCGCGAGCCGGCCGTGCGTCGCCGGATCGGTGCCGATACGATAAGCGGGCATCAGGAAGAAATTCTCGGCGCGGAAGGTCCAGGGATGGAGCTTCAGCCCTGCGGCATGGGCATCGGCGACCAGCGCGGAGGGCGTGCCGTCGCTGGCCAGGATCTGGGTCAGCTCCGGGCCGATCCCGGCGGCGTATTGCGCCACCGCCTTCAGCCCGGCCGGCGTCGTCATCTCCTTGTAGCTGGCAACCGCGCGATCGGCCGGGCCTTCGCTGCCGGCCATCAGCTGGATCAGCGGCACCTTGGTCATCGTCTTGAGCTGCTTGAGGTTGTTCACCTCGAACGACTGGATGAACACCGGCGCGTCGGCGCGGTCCCAGCCGGCGGCCTTGAGCCTGGCGACGAGGCGCGCCTCCAGCGGCAGGCCGATCGAGGCGAAATAGCTCGGATGCTTGGTCTCGGGATAGATGCCGATCGTGCGGTGGAGCCGTGCGGATTCCTTCTTGGCCAGCGCGATCACCTCGTCGAGCGTCGGGATCGTCGCCTGGCCGTCATAGGCGGTGTTGCCCGGGCGCAGCTTGGGCAGGCGCTCCTTGGCGCGCAGCGTCTTCAGCTCGGCGAGGGTGAAATCCTCGGTGAACCAGCCGGTGATGCTCTGGCCGTCAATCGTCTTGGTGGTCTTGCGATCGGCGAACTCCGGGTGCGCCGCGACGTCGGTGGTGTCGGTGATCGCATTCTCGTGCCGGGCGACCAGTTCGCCGTCCTTGGTCGGGACGAGGTCCGGCTCGATGAAATCGGCGCCGAGATCGATCGCGCGCTGATAGGCGAGCAGGGTGTGTTCGGGCCGCTCGCCGCTGGCGCCGCGATGACCGATCACGACGATGCGGGGCATGGGCTTCTGCATGGGCCGATCCTGTCCGAAAGCGAGGGCAGGCGCCAGCAGGGCCATTGCCAAGAGCATCCATCTCGTCACGAAACTCTCCTTCGGCTAGGCGGTTAGGCAGCGGATGTGACGGGAGCGCGACAAAATGGCCGACAACGACAGCGTACTGGCAGCCGCAGAGGCCTGGCGGGGCGCGCGCATGGCGCTGGCGACGGTGGTGACCACCTGGGGCTCGGCGCCGCGCCCGCGCGGCAGCCATCTGCTGGTGCATGCGGACGGGCGGTTCGAGGGCTCGGTCTCCGGCGGCTGCGTCGAGACCGACATCCTGCAGACCGCCGCCGAGGTGATCGCCGGCGCGCCCGCGATCGTAAAGGACTATGGCGTCGCCGATGCGGCGGCGTGGGAAGTGGGCTTGCCTTGCGGCGGGCAGATCGCGGTGCTGGTCCAGCCGGTCTCGGCAACAGGCTTTCCGCCCGCGCTGTTCGACGCGATCCGCGAAGCGCGCGCGGAAGGCCGCCCGTTGGAGGTGGGTACCGATCTGGCCACCGGGCAGAGCGCGATCGGTGCGGGCGGCTTCGTCAACCGCTATGATCCGCCGCGGCGGCTGCTGATCGTGGGCGCGGTGCAGATCGCGCAGGCGCTGGCGGGGCTCGCGCGGGAACTGGGCATCGCCACGACCGTGATCGATCCGCGCGGGCGGTTCCTAACCGAGGAGCGCTTCCCGCACGTGACGCTCGACGATCGCTGGCCGGACGAGGCGGTGACCGCGCTCCGCCCCGATCCGGCGACCGCGGTGGTGACGCTGAGTCATGATCCCAAGATCGACGATGCGGCCCTGATCGCGGCGCTGGCGCACCCCAGCGGCTATGTCGCCGCGCTCGGCTCGCGGCGCAGCCATGCGGCGCGGCTGGAACGACTTGGCGCGGCGGGCGTCTCAGCGCAGGATCTCGCGCGGATCGAAGGACCGGCGGGGCTTTCGATCGGGGCGATCGGTCCATCGGAGATCGCCCTGTCCATCGCCGCCGCCATGGTGAAGACCTTCCATGCTGAAGCCTGAAAATACCGCGCTCGTCCTGCTCGCCGCCGGCAAGTCCGAGCGGTTCGTCGACGGCGACAAGCTGACCGAGGAATATCTCGGCCACCCGCTGGCCTTCCACGTCGTGACCGCGCTGGAGAAGATGCCGTTCCTCAAGCGGATCGCGGTGGTATCCCAGACCGCGCTCGATTTCGCCGCATGCGGGTTCGAGCAGGTCGAGAATCCCGATCCGTCGCGCGGCCAGGCCTGGTCGGTGCGCTACGGCGTCCAGGCGGCGGAGGCGGCGGGCGCCGAGGGCGTGCTGATCGCGCTGGCGGACATGCCGCGCGTCACCGCCGCGCATTGCTACCGGCTGTTCGACGCCTCGGACCATGGCGGGACGGTGGTCGCCTCCAGCGACGGCGTGCAGCCGATGCCGCCGGCGCTGATCGGCCGCGACCATTTTGCCGAGCTGTGCAGCCTGAAGGGCGACAGCGGCGCGCGCGCGCTGATCCTGCGCGGCCACCATGTCATCACCCGGCCCGAGGAGCTGGTCGATATCGACACGCGCGAGGACCTGGACGCCCTGCGCGCGCGCGAGACGGCCCTGGCTACTCGTGCCGCAGCGCGTCGATCGGATTGAGCGCGGCGGCGCGCCGCGCCGGGAAGAAGCCGAACACGATGCCGATCAGCGCCGAGATCGCGAAGCTGAGCAGGTTGATCGACAGGTCGAACTGGAAGGGCAGCTTGGCGAGTGCCGCCAGCCCCCAGGAGGCGAAGAAGGCGAGCACCACGCCGACCAGCCCGCCCAGGCAGGAAAGCGCGATCGCCTCGACCAGGAACTGCAGCAGCACTTCGGTGCCGAGCGCGCCGATAGCGAGGCGGATGCCGATCTCGCGGGTGCGTTCGGTGACCGACACCAGCATGATGTTCATGATGCCGATGCCGCCGACGAGCAGGCTCACCGCGGCGATTGCGGCAACGAACAGCGTCATCTGCTGCATCTGATTCTGCACGGTGGAGGCGAATTCGGCGCTGTCGAAGATGTCGAAATTATCCGGCTGTCCGGGGGCGAGGTGGCGGCGCTCGCGCAACAGGCCGACCAGCGACTGCTTGACGGTTGCGGTGTCATAGCCTTTGGCCACCGCGATCTGGATCGCCAGCACGTTCTGGTTGCCGACGAAGCGGCGCTGTACCGTCTTCAACGGCAGCACCACGGTGGAGTTGGGATCGCTGAACCCGGCATTGTCGCGCTTTTTCAGTACCCCGATCACTTCGCAGCTGACCGTGCCGAGGCGGAAGCGCTCGCCCACCGGATCCTCGTCGGCGAACAAGTTGGCGCGGATCGTGTCGCCGATCACGCAGACCGACTTGCCGGCGCTCTGCTCGGCCGCGCTGAAACGCCGGCCGCCGGCGAATTCCAGATTCTGCGCGTCGAAATAATCGTTGCTGGTCCCGGTGACCGAGGCGGTCCAGTTCTGGGCATTGCGCACCGCGAGTGCCGAGGACGACGCCTGAGGGGCTACCGCGCTGACGCCGCTCACCTGCTGGCGGATCGCCTGCACATCGGCATTCTCGAAACTGGGCGGCGGGGCGCTGCCGCCGCGTCCGCGTCCGCCGCTGGGAAATACCGTCAGCGTATTGTTGCCGAGCGAGCTGATCGATTCCTGCACCGAGGCGGAGACGCCGTTGCCCAGCGTCACCATGGTGATCACCGCCGCGACCCCGATAATGATGCCCAGCGTCGTCAGGAACGACCGCAGGATGTGACGACGGATCTCGCGCAGCGACAGGAGGAGGGTGGTGAACAGCATCGGCTCAGGCCCCCGCGCCGGCGCCGGCGGTGGCCTCGTGGCGCTCCACCAGCCCGTCCTTGAAATGCACGATCGTCTTGGCGAAGGCGGCCATGTCCGGCTCGTGGGTGACCATCAGTACGGTGATGCCCATGTCGGCGTTCAGTCGCTGGAGCAGCTTCATGATTTCCACCGAACGTTCGCTGTCTAGATTGCCGGTGGGTTCGTCCGCCAGCAGCACGTCGGGCTGGGTGACGATCGCGCGGGCGATGGCGACGCGCTGCTGCTGGCCGCCGGACAGTTCGGCGGGGGTGTGGTCCGCCCAGGGGGCGAGGCCCACCTGTTCCAGCGCCGCCATCGCCGCCGCGCGCCGCGCCTTGCGGTGTTCGCCGCGATAGAGCAGCGGCAGCTCGACATTTTCCAGCGCGGTGGTGCGCGCGAGCAGGTTGAAGCCCTGGAACACGAAGCCGAGATAGCGGCGGCGCAGATAGGCGCGCTGGTCGCGGTCCAGCTGTTCGACATGGACGCCGCGGAACCGATAGCTGCCGCCGGTGGGGACATCGAGGCAGCCGAGGATGTTCATCGTCGTCGACTTGCCCGATCCCGACGCCCCCATCACCGCCAGGAACGCGCCGGCATCGATCGCGAGATCGACGCCCTTGAGCGCCTGAAACGCGGTCGGCCCTTCGCCGAACGTCTTGGTGATGCTCTGGAGCTGGATCAGCGGCTCGGCCATGTCAGTCCTGGTCGTCCTTCGCGGGCTTGGCCGCGCCGTCGGCCTGGACGCCGACGATCACCTTCATGCCGGGGGTGAGCTTGGTGCTGGTCACCGCGGTGCGGCTGCCGTCGCTCGGCCCGGTGACGACGTCCACCTTCTCGGGCTTGCCGTCCTTGCCGACGACATAGACCGTCTGCTTGCTGCCGCGGCCGATCGCCTTTTGCTGATCCTGCCGGCGCGGCCCGAACTGGATGCCGCCACCACCGCCGGACTTGGCGCCGCTCTGCTCGGGGGTGAAGCGCAAGGCGCCGTTCGCGATCAGCAGCGCATTCTCCAGCTTCTCCACGCCGATCGTCGCGGTGGCGGTCATGCCCGGGCGCAGCGTCAGATCGGGATTGGCGACCGACAGCACCGCTGCATAGGATACCACCTGATTGGCGGTGGTGGTGCTGCTCGCCGTCGCGCTGCCGCTCGACGCGGTGGAGGCAGTGAGATTCGAGCCGAGGTCCACCCGGGTGATCTGCGCCGGGAAGGTGCGGCCGGGGAACGCATCGACCGTGAAGCTCGCCGGCAGGCCGACCTTGACCGAGCCGACATCGGCCTCGTCGATCGCGACCTCCAGCTTCATGTGCGTCAGGTCCTGCGCGATCACGAACATGGTCGGCGTGCTGAACGATGCGGCGACCGTCTGGCCGGCATCGACCTGGCGGGCGAGTACCACGCCGTCGACGGGCGAGCGGATGATCGAGCGGGTTCGTTGCGTCTGGTTCGACGAGAGCGAGGCGCGGGCGGAAACGACATTCGCCTCGGCCGAGCGCAGATTGGCGACGGCGCGGGCCACCGCGGCGCGGGCGGTGTCGAGTTCGGTCTTGGCGGGTACCTTGCCGCCCGACAGCCGGCTGACCTCCTCCATGCGGCGGAGCTGCGCGGTCGATTCGTCCACGGTCGCCCTGGCCTGGGCCACCGCCGCCTGGTTGGCGGCGAGCGCGGCGCGGCTCTGGGTAATCGCGTCGTCGAGCCGTGCGGGGTCGATGATCGCGATCGGCTGACCTTCGGTCACCTGGTCGTTGACATCGACCAGCACCTTGAGGACGAGACCGGAGATTTCCGAGCCCACCGTCACCTGCCGCGTCGGGGCCAGGCGGCCGGTTGCGGAGACGGTGACCGCCAGCGCGCCCTTTTCGGCGGGTGCGATGATGTAGCTGGGCGGCGGCTTGGGCGCGAAGCAGCGCGAGACCAGCAGCCCCAGCACCACCACGACCAGCGCGACGATGATCCAGCGCAGGTTCCGCCGCCACCAAGGGCGACGCTTCGTGCCCAGAAAGGCGTTGAGGTCCTGAGGTTCACTGGCCATCGGTGGCGCTGCCTGTTCTTGGAGGGAGGGGCGGGATGGGCGCGGCTTCGTCCCAGCCGCCGCCCAGCGCGACATAGAGCTGGATCAGCGCGGTCGCCTGTTCGGATTCGGCCTGGGCGAGGCCGTTCTTGGCCGAAAGCAACGTGCTTTCGGACTGGTTGAGCGTGGTGAAGTCGGTCAGACCCGAACGGTAGCGGAAGCGGGCGAGCAGCGCCTGGTTGTTCGCCGCCTCCAGCGCGGTGCGGAACTCGGCCTCGCGCGTGCGGGCGGCCTGCAGCGCCACGATCGCATTCTCGATCTCCTCCATCGCCTGCAGCACGCTGGCCTTGTAGGCATAGAAGGCGCCGTCCGCGCCGGCGCGGGCGGAGCGAAGCTGGCTGCGCAGCCGGCCGGAATCGAAAATCGTCTGGGCGACATTGGCGAAGGCGCGGCCGGTGATCAGGTCGAGCAGCGCGCCGAACGAGCTGCTCCCCGCGCTGATGCTGCCGCCGAGCGCCAGGCTGGGGTAAAGTTGCGCGCGCGAAACGCCGATCTGCGCGGTGGCAACGGCGAGGTTGCGCTCGGCGGCGCGCACATCGGGCCGCTGGCGGAGCGCGTCGGCGGGGATGCCGGCGGCGACGCTGGCGGGGCCGCGCGGGATCGGCTTCTGCGCTTCCAAGGCGGCGCGCAGCGCGCCGGGGGTCTGGCCGGTCAGTACGCCCAGCCGCGCGACGTTGCCGGCATAGCCGCTTTCCAGCTGCGGGATGGTGGCGGCGGTCTGCGCGCGCTGGGCACGGGCCTGCTCGGCATCGAGCGAGGAGACCAGGCCCGCCTGCACGCGCCACTGGGCGATCTGGAGATTTTCGTCCTGGATGGCGAGGCTCTCGCGCGCATTGGCGAGCTGCGCCTGGGCCAGCCGGGCCAGCACATAGTTGCGCGCGGTTTCGGATTCGACCGAAAGCAGCACCGCGGCGCGGTTGAACCCTGCCGCCTCTACGCTGGCGCGGGCGCCGCGCACGCTGCTGCGCACGCCGCCGAACAGATCGACCTGATAGCTGGCATCAAGCCCGAGCGAGAAGTTGCTGCTGCCGCCTTGCGAGAAGGAGCCGATCGTGCCGTCGGGCAGCCGGGTGGTGGTGGTGCCGCCGCGCAGCGGCTCGTTGCGCGAATAGCCGGCCGACCCGCTGATCGTGGGGAACAACGCGGCGCGCGACTGGACCAGCGATTCCCGCGCCTGGCGGAGCCGGATCACGGCCTGGGCGATGTCCAGGTTCGCGGTCTGCGCCTGGCCGATCAGCTGGCCGAGCATCGGATCGTCGAACTTGTCCCACCAGCGCGACAGATCTTCGCGTGCCTGCTGCTGTGGATCGACCGAATATCGATCGGGCAGATCGATCGGCGCGGCGGCCTCTTGCGGGTGGGCGGAACCGGTAGAGCAGGCTGCAAGCGGCAGTGCCGCACAGAGCAACAGAGCAAGCGCAGGTCGTGCCATAGCGTCTTATATTACTGATACGGTGGCGCCGATCCACTGAAATATGTTTGCACTTTGTAACGAAGTTGCGCGGCACTGCGCCTTGCCTATCCACCCTGTGCGACCCTAGATGCCTTCACGACCAGGAGGGGTCTTGATGAGCGAGAATCTGTATCCGGTGCCGGAAGCCTGGGCGCGCCACGCCCGCGTCGATGCCGCAGCGTATGAACGTCTCCACGCCCAGTCGCTGGCCGACCCGGACGGGTTCTGGCGCGAACAGGCCCGCCGGCTCGACTGGATCGTGCCGCCGCAGACCGCCGGGGACTGGTCGTTCGACGAGGCCGATTTCCGCATCCGCTGGTTCGCCGACGGCAAGCTCAACGTCGCCGCCAACTGCCTCGACCGCAATCTGGCCAGCCGCGGCGGGGAGACGGCCATCCTGTGGGAGCCGGACGAACCCGGCGAGGAAGCGCGCCGGATCACCTATCTGGAATTATATGAGGAGGTTTGCCGCTTCGCCAATGTGCTGAAGGCGGAGGGCGTGCAGAAGGGCGACCGCGTCACCGTCTACATGCCGATGATCCCCGAAGCCGCGGTGGCGCTGCTCGCCTGCGCGCGGATCGGCGCGGTGCATTCGGTGGTGTTCGGCGGTTTCTCGCCCGAGGCGCTGGCCGGCCGCATCGTCGACTGCGACAGCCGCATCGTCATCACCGCCGACGAAGGACGGCGCGGCGGCAAGCGCGTGCCGCTCAAGGCCAATGTCGACGCGGCGCAACGCCATGCGCCCGTGCTCGAAAAGGTCATCGTGGTGCAGGCGACCGGCGGCGCGGTGGCGATGCAGCCCGGCCGCGACCTCTGGTATCACGAGGCGGCCGCCAAGGTGTCCGCCGACTGCCCCGCCGAGGCGATGGACGCCGAGGATCCGCTGTTCATCCTCTACACCTCGGGTTCGACCGGCAAGCCCAAGGGCGTGCTCCATTCGAGCGGCGGCTATCTGCTCTGGGCCGCGTACACCCACGAAGTCGTGTTCGATTACCGGCCGGGGCAGGTCTATTGGTGCGCAGCGGATATCGGCTGGGTCACCGGGCACAGCTATATCGTCTATGGTCCGCTGGCCAATGGCGGGACGACGCTGATGTTCGAGGGCGTGCCGACCTGGCCCGATGCGGGGCGCATGTGGCAGGTGGTCGATCGTCACCAGGTCGAGATCCTCTACACCGCGCCGACGGCGCTGCGCGCGCTGATGAAGGAAGGCGATACGCACGTCACGGCGACCAGCCGCAAGTCGCTGAAGCTGCTCGGCTCGGTCGGCGAGCCGATCAACCCGGAGGCGTGGCGCTGGTATCATGACGTGGTGGGCGAGGGCCGTTGCCCGATCGTCGACACCTGGTGGCAGACCGAGACGGGCGGTCACATGATCACCCCGCTGCCGGGTGCCACCGCGCTCAAGCCGGGCTCGGCGTCGATGCCGTTCTTCGGGATCGAGCCGCAGCTGGTCGATGGCGACGGCACGCTGCTGGAAGGCGCAACCGAGGGCAATCTCGTCATCGCGCGCAGCTGGCCGGGGCAGATGCGCACCGTCTGGGGCGATCACGAGCGCTTCTTCCAGACCTATTTCACCACCTATCGCGGCAAGTATTTCACCGGCGACGGCTGCCGCCGGGACGGCGACGGCTATTACTGGATCACCGGCCGGGTGGACGACGTGATCAACGTCTCCGGGCATCGCATGGGCACTGCCGAGGTGGAGAGCGCGCTGGTGCTGCACGACAAGGTGGCCGAGGCCGCCGTCGTGGGCATGCCGCACGACATCAAGGGGCAGGGCATCTATGCCTATGTCACCCTGAACGCAGGCATCGAGGCGAGCGAGAGCCTGCGCAAGGAACTGCGCGACTGGGTGCGCGGCGAGATCGGCCCGATCGCGACTCCGGACGCGCTCCAGTTCGCCCCCGGTCTTCCCAAGACGCGTTCGGGCAAGATCATGCGCCGCATCCTGCGCAAGATCGCCGAGGGCGATGTCAGCAGCCTGGGCGACACTTCGACGCTCGCCGATCCGGCGGTGGTCGACGATCTGGTCGCCAACCGGGTGGGCTGATCCTGTCCCTTCTCCCGCTCGAAAGCCGGGAGAAGGGATGCCCCATCGGGCAGTAACGCGTGAAACAAAATTCCATTGCGACGCACGAAACGGGCCGTTACACTCCGGTAATACACATCGAGGTGGGGAAGCCTAACATCATGAAAATGCGTCGTTCCTTATTTCTCACCGGCGCTGCGGCGCTGCTCGCCTCCGCGCCCGCGCTGGCCCAGACCGGCAAGCCCTATTATGGCAGCTTCGGCGTCGACATGACCGCGCAGAAGCCCGGGGTGAAGCCTGGCGACGACTTCTGGACCTACGCCAATGGCGGCTGGGCCGATCGCACCCAGATCGCCGCCGATCGCACCTCTGCCGGTCCGTTCGTCGATCTGGCGCTGGCGGCCGAGAACAACGTACGCACGCTGCTCGACGACATGGCGAAGAACCCCGCGGCCTATGGCGCCAGCGGCAAGCAGATCGGCGATTTCTACGCCAGCTGGATGGACGAGGCCGGCATCGAGGCACGCGGTACCGCGCCGCTCAAGCCCTATCTCGCGCGCATCGCCGGCGTGCAGGACAAGTCGGCGCTGCAGGTGCTGTTCGCCACCGTCGGCTATGCCACGCCGGTGGAAGTGGACATCTCGCCGGGCTTTGCCGATCCGACCCGCTACACCGCTGGGGTCGGGCAGGGCAGCCTGGGCATGCCGCGGGACTATTTCCTGAATCCGGGCGAAAAATTCGAGGGTTTCCGCAAGGCCTATCGCGCCTATGTGCAGCAGATGCAGGAACTGGCGGGCATCCCCGATGCGTCGGCGAAGGCCGATGCGATCGTCGCGCTCGAAATGGCGATGGCCAAGGTGCAGTGGTCGCCCGAGCAGAGCCGCGACATCGCCAAGCTCAACGACCCGCAGACGATCGCCGGCCTGAAGGCCAAGGCGCCCGAGTTCGACTGGGCGCTGATGCTGAAGACCGCGGGCGTCGACAGCTCGCCGCAGATCCTGATGGCGCAGAACACCGCGCTGATCGCGCTGGGCAAGATCTTTGCCGAAACGCCGCTGTCCACCTGGAAGGATTATCTGGCGTATCGCTTCGTCAGCGATCATGCGACCTATCTGCCCAAGGCGTTCGATCAGGCGCGGTTCGACTTCTACTCGAAGACGCTGTCCGGCGTGCCGGCGCAGCGCGAGCGCTGGAAGCGCGGCGTGCAGATGGTCAACGGCGCGCTCGGCGAGGCGGTCGGCAAGGCCTATGTCGCCAAATATTATCCGCCCGAGGCGGAAAAGCAGATGGCCGAGCTGATCGAGAATCTGCGCGATTCCTATCGCGAGCGGATCGAGGCCTCGACCTGGATGGACGAGCCGACCCGCAAGGCCGCGCTCGCCAAGCTGGCCGCGTTCGAGCCGCGCATCGGCCATCCCGAAAAGTATATCGACTATTCGTCGCTCAGCGTGGAGCGTGGCGATCTGCTCGGCAACGTGATGCGTTCGGGCGAGTTCCAGCACCAGCTGGCGCTGTCGCGCTTTCCCAAGCCGGTTGACCGCACGCTATGGGCGATGACGCCGCAGACGGTGAACGCCTATTACAATCCGCTGTCCAACCAGATCACCTTCCCGGCGGCGATCCTGCAGCCGCCCTTCTTCGATCCCAATGCCGATCCGGCAGTCAATTACGGCGCGATCGGCGCGGTGATCGGCCACGAAATGGGCCATGGCTTCGACGACCAGGGCAGCATGTTCGGCCCGACCGGCAAGCTGGAGAATTGGTGGACCCCGAAGGCCAAGGCCGACTTCAGCGCGCGCACCGTGGCGCTGGCCGGCCAGTATGACACCTATGAGCCGCTGCCGGGCATGAAGATCAACGGCAAGCTCACGCTCGGCGAGAATATCGGCGATCTGGGCGGCGTGGAGGCGGCATATGGCGCCTATCAGAAGTATCAGGCCAAGCACGGCAAGGCGAAGATGGTGGACGGCCTGAGCGGCGACCAGCGCTTCTTCCTCGGCTGGGGCCAGGCCTGGCGGGTGAAGGTGCGCGAGGATGCGCTGCGTCAGCAGCTCGTCGTCGATCCGCACTCGCCGGCGACCGCGCGCGTCAACGGCGTGGTGCGCAACGTCGATGCCTGGTACAAGGCGTTCGACATCAAGCCGGGCGACAAGCTGTACCTCGCCCCCGAGCAGCGCGTGCATATCTGGTAAGCGCCATCCGTATTCGCACGGAAAGGGCCTGGCGGCGACGCCGGGCCCTTTTGCGTTCCGGGTGGAAAATTCCTTGGGTTGCAGCGCGTGCAAGTGCGGGGGAGGGGCTTTGCAGTTGCAGACTCGCAGCGGCGGAACCAGATGCGACGCCCGCGCTGCATTGCAGCAACGCTACATCCCGAGGTTTTCATGTTTTCGCTGATCGCGCTTTATTTCGCCCATCGTCGTCTGGCAGCCGAGGCCGGCCAGCCGATCGCGGCGGCCGCCGGCGATCGCGTGGCCGCCAACGAGCAGGATGCGCCGATCCTGCCGCTCGCGGCCTGAACGAGACTCGTTCGCCCACTCCCCCCTCGGGCGAACGACAGGGGCGCCGCAGTCCCCCCATTTCCGCGGCGCCCCGTCCCTCTTTTCCGCCGGCGCTTATTTGACACCGTGCATCCAGCGCTTGAGCGGCCAGCTGAGCAGCAGCAACAGCACGCCGAGCCCGATCGCCCATTCCGAGATCAGCGTGAACACGCTGAGATAGGTCTCCAGGCTGACCTTCAGATTGGTCACCTGGCCGCCCACCGTCTCGACGCTGGCGAACTGCGCGATCACCCCCGCGACATATTGCGCGACCGAGATCGACAGAAACCACACGCCCATCATCATGCCGACGATGCGCGCGATCGACAGCTTGGTGATCATGCTGAGGCCGACCGGCGAGATGCACAGCTCGGCGAAGCTGTGGATGAAGTAGAGCCCGGCGATCCACCACACCGAGACCTTGAAGCTGTCATCGGCCCAGTTGGCGCCCCAGACCAGGAACAGGAAGCCGCCGCCGACGGCGATCAGCGCGATGCCGAACTTCACCGGAATGCTCGGTTCCATCCCGCGCTTGGCGAGGCCACCCCACAGCATCGACATCAGCGGCGCGAGCAGCACGATGAACAGCGCGTTGAAGCTCTGCGTCTGGCCCGCGGTCATGGTGAACCAGCCGAAGATCGAGAGATCGGTGTTGCGGTCGGCGAACAGGGTGAGCGAGGAGCCCGCCTGCTCGAACAGCGTCCAGAACACGACGTTGAACACGATGAGCACCATCGCCGCCATCATCATCTGGAACTCGCGACGATCGCCGGCGAAGAAGGACCAGATCAGAATCGCGGGCACGCCGATCAGGAACGTGCCGAACAGCAGCTTGCCCATCAGCGACAGCGAGGCGACATAGCCGAGCAGCCCGGATCCCGCCGGCGCCGGCTCCGCGGCCATCAGGTTGATGTAGAGCAGATAGAAGAGCGGAATGACGCACAGCGCGCCGAGATAGATCAGGATCTGCTGGCGACCGGTCGCTGCCTTTGCCGGCGGCTCGCCGATGCCGTTGAGCTTGCCGCCGTCCATCTGGATCAGCGCCCAGGAGAACAGCATGCCGATCGCGGCGAGGCCGAAGCCCGCCCACCAGCCGCCCGCAACCGCCAGCCACGGGCACAACGCCTGCGACAGCATCGAGCCGAGATTGATGCCCATGTAGAAGATGGTGAAGCCGGCATCGCGCCGGCTGTCGCCGGGGCGGTAGAGCTCGCCGACCATGGTCGAGATGTTGGGCTTGAAGAAGCCGTTGCCCACCGACACCATCGACAGCGCGATGAGCATCACCATCACGTAGAAGGGGCTGCGATCGGCTTCGGACTGGAACCCGCCCTTGGCGATGGTGCGCACCGTCTGGCCGTTCTCGCTGAGCGTGATCGAGCCGTCGTCATTGCCCTTGATCAGCTGCTTGTGGCCCTGATCGACCACATAGCGCTGCTCGCCCGCGGCGGTCTTCTCGATCGACACCTCGTAGCGCTGCCCGTCGATCTTGGCATAGGGCGTCGCGGTCTGGCCGCCGAAGCACAGCACGAAATAGCCGATCGACATCAGGATCGCGCCGAACTTCACCGCGCGCTTGGAGCCGAGGAACTGGTCCGCCAGATAGCCGCCGATGAGCGGGGTGAGGTACACCAGCGCGGTGTAGCCGCCGTAGAGGCCGGTCGCCTCCCGATCGCCGAACAGGAAATGCTGGGTGAGATAGAGCGTCAGCAGCGCCCGCATGCCGTAGAAGCCGAAGCGCTCCCACATTTCGGTGGAGAACAGCCGTGCCAGCTGGCGGGGATGGCCGAACCAGGTCTTTTCGTCGGCGGGGTTTACGTGGGTGATATCCGGTTCTGCCGGGGAATCGGCAGTGGGTGTGTCGACCATGCAGTTGTCCTTGGAGTTGGGTGCCGGGCGCATGGGCCCGGTGCATGGGCGCGCAGACTAAAGCCTGCACCGCCGGTGTAAAGCGGCGCGGCTTGGCGGAGGCGGGACAGCATCCTAGATGGCGCGCATGACCTTCAACGATCGCAGCACGCCGCTCCGCCTTCTCCAGACCCGCCGTTCGGGCAAGCCGCGCGACCTTGCGGCGCCGGGGCCGAGCCCCGAACAGCTCGACGAGATGGTGGCGATCGCCGCGCGCACGCCCGATCACGGCAAGCTCGCCCCCTGGCGGTTCGTCATCGTGCCGGACGAGGCGCGGCCTGCGCTGGCGCTGAAGCTGGTCGAGATCCTGCGCGCCGAAAAGCCGGATGCAACCGCGCGCGACGAGGAGGCGGCCGCCCAGTTCGCCACCCAGGCGCCGTCGCTGGTGGTGGTGCTCTCCGCGCCCGTCCAGCCGCACAAGGTGCCTTTGTGGGAGCAGGAGCTCTCCGCCGGGGCCGCCTGCATGAACCTGCTCCACGCCGCGCATGCGATGGGATTCGCCGGGGGCTGGCTCACCGGCTGGCCCGCCTATTCCGACGCGGTGCGCGACCTGTTCGGGAGCGACGGGCAGCGCATCGCCGGCTTCGTCTTCCTGGGCACGCCCGCCCGCCCGCTGGAGGAGCGGCCGCGCGGCGAACTGAGCCAGCTGGTCCATCGGTGGAATCCCTGACTATGGACTCCAAGGCCATGTGCTGTATTATGGCAGCATGACAGCCTTGGAGCACGAAGACAGCCCGGTCTACCTCAAGCTGCGCGCGATCATCGCCGCGGCGATCCTGCGCGGCCAGTACCGCGCCGGGGACCAGCTACCCTCGGTGCGCGCGCTCGCCGCCGAACATGGCGCGAACCCGCTGACGGTGGCCAAGGCCTATCAGAGCTTCCAGGACGACGGCTATGTCGAGGTCCGTCGCGGCGTCGGCATGTTCGTCGTGTCCGGCGCGGTGGAGCGGCTGCGCACGGCCGAGCGCGAACGCTTCCTTACCGGCTTCTGGCCGCGCGTGCGCGATCATATCGCGCTGCTTGGGCTCGATACGCGCGAACTGCTCGACGGCAGCCACGAGATCGCCTGACGCCATGGCGGAGCAGAAGCCGGGCTGGGCGCGCACGCTGGGCGGCTGGGGCGCCACCCTCGGCATCTTCTTCCTGTTCCAGAGCGCGGTGGCGCGGCCCTATTACATTCCCTCGGGATCGATGATGCCGGCGCTGCGCACCGGTGACAGGTTGGTCGCGACCAAATTTCCCTATGGCTTCTCGCAGGCCTCGCTGATGATCCACGGCAAGGACATCGCGCCCGCCCGGCTGTTTGGCCGTATGCCCGAGCGCGGCGATATCGTTCTTGTCGTACGCCGTGGCGACGGCGAGGATCTGATCAAGCGGGTGATCGGCCTGCCGGGCGATACGGTGGAAGTGCGCCACGGCCAGGTGGTGCTGAACGGCAAGGCGGTCCCGCATGTGGCGGTCGGCAATGCGATGATCCCGGTCGACGCGGCCGTGCCGTGCGACGAAGGCCCCCTCGCGGCGTTCCGCAAGCCGGGGCCGGACGGCAGGCTCTATTGCCAGCTGCCGCTCTACCGCGAGACGCTGCCGAACGGCGCCAGCTACGACGTGATCGATCTGGGCGACAGGGTGCTGCCGAACGGCTATCTGAGCCCGGGCGACGACTATGGGCCGATCACGGTGCCTGCGGGCCGGGTGTTCCTGATGGGCGACAATCGCGATCAGTCCGCCGACAGCCGCTTCGATTCGGACGAGCTTGGGCTGGGCGGGCCAGTGCCGGTCGAGACGATCGCCGGCCGTGCGGAGTTCGTCACGCACAGCTTCGACGGCGAAGGCTCGTGGTTCAATCCGCTGGCCTATGTCAAGGCGGTGCGCTGGGACCGGACCGGCGCGACGTCGCGGCCGAGGCGCGCGGACTAGGCGTAGCGCGGCAACGGTCGGCCTGCTGTTGCGCCCACCGGACTTGGATCGCAATTCGATCCGACTAGGGCGAAAGCGACGGCGACCGCCCAAGCGCAGCCGGGCGCGCGACGTACCCGGCACCGATGGTGCACGAGGCTGGTCGACAGTGCGGGCAGGCCTCCCTAGGCTGCCGCCCATGCAGGACAATATCCAGGCCGAGCGGCCGAGCTTCGTCACCCATCTCGAATGCTCGATGACAGGCGAGACCTATGCGGCCGACCAGCTGCACCAGCTTTCGCGCGTCGGGCGGCCGCTGCTGGTGCGCTACGATCTGGCCGGCATCGGCGCGGCGCTGAGCCGCGATACGCTGGAGGCGCGGCCGACCGACCTCTGGCGCTGGCGCGAGTTGCTGCCCGTGCGCCGGGCGGAGAATATAGTCTCGCTGGGCGAGATCGAGACGCCGCTGATCGCCATCCCCAAGTCCGGCGGCTCCGGCGCCATCGTCAAGGACGAGGGCCGGTTGCCGACCGGCTCGTTCAAGGCGCGCGGGCTGGTGATGGCGGTGAGCATGGCGCGTGAACTGGGCGTCACCCGCATCGCGATGCCGACCAACGGCAATGCCGGCGCGGCGCTCGCTGCCTATGCCGCACGCTGCGGCATCGAGACGGTGATCCTCTGCCCGGAGGAAACGCCGGAAGTGAACGTCCGCGAAATCGCGGCGCAAGGAGCCCGGGTCTATCGGGTCAACGGTCAGATCGACGAATGCGGCGCGATCGTCGGGCGCGGCGCGGCGGAGGGCCGCTGGTTCGACTTCTCGACGCTGAAGGAGCCGTACCGGATCGAGGGCAAGAAGACGATGGGTCTGGAGCTCGCCGCCCAGTGCGGCTGGGAGCTGCCCGACGCGATCTTCTATCCCACCGGCGGCGGCACCGGGCTGATCGGCATGTGGAAGGCCTTCGACGAGTTGGAGCGGCTCGGCTGGATCGGATCGAAGCGGCCGCGCATGTACGCGGTGCAGGCCTCGGGCTGCGCCCCGATCGTCCGCGCCTTCGAGGCGGGCGAGGAACATGCCGAGCGCTGGGAGAATGCCGCGACGGTGGCGGCGGGCATCCGTGTGCCGAAGGCGGTGGGCGACTTCCTGATCCTGCGCGCGGTGCGCGAGAGCGGCGGTCGCGCGCTGGCGGTCGGCGATCCGGCGATCCTCCAGGCGGTGGACGATTGCGCGCGCAAGGACGGGCTGCTGCTCTGCCCCGAAGGCGGCGCGACGCTGGCGGCGTACCGCCAGGCGATGCTGGACGGGCTGGTCGATCCGGAGGAACGGACCATTCTGTTCAACTGCGCGACCGGGCTGAAATACCCGATGCCCGAGGCGGGGACGTGGCTGGACAAGGATGCGGTGGGGGATTTGGGCAGCCTGTAAGTGGCAGCCCTCAGCCGGAGAAGAGGATCGCCACGACGACGAGGAAGATGGTGCCTTCGAACAGGCCGATCAGGACGTTGCCTGCGGCACGCACATGCCCGATTCCCAGGGTTCGCGCGAACCAGCGGGTCTCGACGAGCCAGTAATAGCTGATGCTGGCCGCCACGATGCCGTGCCCCAGGATATTGGCGATGCCATGCAGATCGAGCGAGAGGCTGGTGCCGACGCCGAGGCCGAGCGCGAAGACCGCGGCAGGATAGCATTGCTCGTAGAAGGGCAGTTGCAGCGTATCCCGATCCAGTTTCCTGCCGCTCCGTCGCACCAGCCGCGCGGCAAGGAACAGCGGGAAGGACGCGAACACGATGACCCGCAGGATCAGCGCGCTCGCATTGTCGTTGACCAGGTTGGCGAGACCATTGTGGTTGAGGACGATGGTGTCCACCTGCCCCAGCGCGGTCGCCACGGCATGCGCCAGCAGCAGCGCGAGGGCGAGGAACAGCGGCGGGCTGAGCACCGCCTTGTAGCGCTGGTCGTCGGGCAGCGCGGCTTCTTTCTCGATCTCCGCCATGATACCGATCGGGCGAAATACCGACCGCATCAGCGTCAGTGGGAAGAACAACAGCCAGCTCATCACTTCATACAGAAGTTCGTCGAGCGAATTGAGCCAGCGCATGAAATCCATGGCGCCGAACATGTGCGATCGTCACCAGTCGCGCAATGCCGCTATCGGGATGATGGACAGCGTTGTTCGTGGATCATACCACAACCTCGTCGGTTCAAGCCGACACAACAGGGAGGTGGTAATGGCACGCTTTGGGTGGAGAAAACTTCCGATCGCCTTGCTTCTCGTGCCGCTGCACGCGCAGGCTCAGACGACGGGGCTGGAAGACCTGGTCGGCGCGCGGGGCGGCCAGGCCGAGGGCGAACTGCAACGCCGCGGCTATGGCTTTGTGCGCGTCGACAAGAGCGACGACCGTTCCTACACCTATTGGTGGAGCGAGGCGCGCCGCCAGTGCGTCACCATCGCGACGATGGACGGTCGCTACGCCTCGATCCAGCCGAGCCCGCCGCCGGACTGCCGCAAGCCCGGCAATCTGCGGCCCAACCCCGATTATGCCCAGCGCCCGGCGACGCGGCCGGGCAGCGGCTATCCGGTGGATCCCGGCTATGGCCGGCCCGGCCCGGACGAGGCGCCGGTCGTCGACGGCCGCAACGTCGATCTAGGACTGGTCTGCTTCGGCGACGGATCCAAGAACGGCATCACCAGCGGCTCGACCTGGACCTGGAACAGGGAGCGCAAGCGCTACGAGTACGGCACCTACACTGCCTCCAAGACCGAGGTGTTCGACGCCTCGCTGATGATCCAGACCTGGCCGGGCGGCGGGCGCATCCGGTTGCCGCGTTCGCTCGTGCCGCCGATCCATTCGGGCGGGCAGGACGGCTGGTGGGACCTTTATGACCTGTTCGTCAGCCCGGACACCATCCGCGCCACCTATCGGCTGAACGGCCTCAACAAGCCCAAGGTGACGATCGACCGGCGCTCGGGACGGGTCACGGTGCAGGGGCTGTCGGACTATGGTTTCCGCGGTTCCTGCGACACGATCGGGCACCAGGAGCGCAAGTTCTGAACCGGGTGGACCGCGCCTCGGCAGGGAGGCGCGGTCCGGCTGTCCCGATCAGGCGGCGAACGCCGCCGCATCCACCGCATACAGCACCGCGGCCTTGGCCATCGCCGCCGCGCGCAGGCCGAGCGCCTCGGGCACGATCTGCTCGACATAGAAGCGTGCTGCTGCCTGCTTCATTTCGAGGAACCCCGGTTCGCCGTCGCCCGCCGCCGCCAGCCGGCCGCTCTTCTCCATCAGCCAGCCGCAGACCGCGACCGACAACATGGTGAGGAACGGATAGCTTGCCGCCAGGCGATCGTCGCTGTCCGACCCAAGCAGGTTGCGGCCGACCTCCTCGCAGGCGTCGATCAGTTGCCGCAGGCCTGCATCCTCGGCCTCGGCGCGCATGTCGGCCAGCAGGCCGAGCAGCGTCGCGCCATTGTCCATGCTCAGCTTGCGGCCGACCAGATCGGCGGCCTGGATGCCGTTGGTGCCTTCGTAGATCGGCGTGATCCGCGCGTCGCGGAAATGCTGGGCCGCGCCGGTCTCCTCGATATAGCCCATGCCGCCATGGACCTGCAGGCCCAGGCTGGCGACCTCGTTGCCGATGTCGGTGGCGTGCGCCTTGGCGAGCGGGGTGAGCAGCTCGACGCGCTTGTCCGCCTCGGCATCGCCCGCCCGGCCGCGATCGAGCTGGCCGAAGGCATAATAGACCAGCGCGCGCGCCGCCTGGGTCTGCGCCTTCATCCGCAGCAGCATGCGGCGGACGTCGGGGTGCTCGATGATCGCCGTCTGCGCGCCGCCGCGATAGCCCTGTACCCGCTCGCGCGCATAGGCGACCGCGCGCTGGGTCGCGCGCTCGGCGACCTGCACGCCCTGCAGGCCGACATTCAGCCGCGCATTGTTCATCATCGTGAACATGGCGCGGATGCCGCCCAGCTCGGGGCCGATCAGCTCGCCGATGCAATCGTCATGGTCGCCGAAGCTCAGCACGCAGGTGGGCGAGGCGTGCAGGCCCATCTTGTGCTCGATCGAGACGACCTTGATGTCGTTGAAATCGCCCGGCGTGCCGTCCGCGTTCAGCCGATATTTCGGCACCAGAAACAGCGACAGGCCCTTGGTGCCCGCCGGGGCGCCCGGGGTGCGGGCCAGCACCAGATGGACGATATTGTCCGCCATGTCATGGTCGCCGAACGAGATGTAGATCTTGGTGCCCTTGATCTTCCACTTGCCGTCGCCCGCAGGCTCGGCCTTGGCCTTCACCGCGCCGACGTCCGATCCCGCCTGCGGTTCGGTGAGGTTCATCGTGCCGGTCCATTCGCCGGTGGCGAGCCTGGGCAGATACAGCGCCTGCTGCTCGGGCGAGCCGTGATGGTGCAGCGCCTCGACCGCGCCGACCGTCAGCACCGGGCACAGGCAGAAGCCCATGTTCGCGGTGCCCAGCGTTTCCAGCACCGCGACCGACAGGCTGACCGGAAGACCCTGGCCGCCATGCTCGGCGGGGGAGCCGATCGTGCCCCAGCCGCCCTCGACATAGGCGCGATAGGCGGCGGCAAAGCCTTCGGGCATCGTCACGCCGCCGTCGGTCCAGCGCGCGCCTTCGGTGTCGCCCAGCCGTTCGAGCGGCGCCCATTCGCCCGCGGCGAACTGGCCGGCGCCGTCCAATACGGCGTCGAGCAGGTCGGGCGTGGCCTCGCTGCTGATCTCGGACAGGCGGACGATATGATCGAGCACGAAACGCTGCTCGGCGGTGGCGGGGGTGAACATCAGGCCTCTCTCTTGTGATCTTCTTGGCAGCAATATAGCGCCTTCCGCGTGACCCCAGCAAATCCGCGCATCTTACCCTACGGCGAGGCCGCGCTCGGCGAAGCGGCGGCGCTGATTCGCGCCGGCCAGTGCGTCGCGGTGCCCACCGAAACCGTCTACGGACTTGCCGCCGACGCCACCGATTCGCAGGCGGTGGCGGGCATTTACGCGGCCAAGGGGCGGCCCTCGTTCAATCCGCTGATCGTGCATGTCGCGGACATGGCCATGGCCGAGGCGATCGCCCGCTTCGATGCGGAGGCTCGTGCGCTCGCCGCGCGGTTCTGGCCGGGACCGCTGACGATGGTACTGCCCCTCGCGGAAGGATCGCCGATCGCGAGCCTGGTCACCGCCGGGCTGCCGACGGTGGCGCTGCGCATGCCCGATCACCGCGCCATGCAAGGCTTGATCCGCGCGAGTGCGCGGCCGCTCGCTGCGCCCTCGGCCAATGCCAGCGGCGGGATCAGCCCCACCCGCGCCGCGCATGTCGCGGCGAGCCTGGCGGGGCGCATCCCCATGGTGATCGACGACGGCGCGACCACTGCGGGCATCGAGTCTACCATCGTGGACCCGGCGGCGCGGCGCATCCTGCGGCCGGGACCGGTGACCGCCGAGCAGTTGCCGGGATATGGCGGCGGCGCCACGCCCGGCGCGATCACCGCCCCGGGGCAGCTCGCCAGCCATTATGCGCCGTCCAAGCCGGTGCGTCTGGAGGCGGCCGCAGCGCAGGCGGGCGAATGGCTGATCGGCTTTGGTGCCATCGGCGGCGACGATACGCTGTCGGCTGCGGGGGATCTGCGGGAGGCGGCGGCGCGCCTTTTCGACGCGCTCCATCGCGCGGACGCCTCCGATCGTGAAGCCATCGCGGTGGCGCCGGTTCCCGCGCACGGCCTGGGCCTGGCGATCCGCGATCGACTGGCACGAGCGGCATTTCCGCGCGCCTGAGAAGCATCGCATGGGATTTGAATGCGGGCATGTGCCGGGAGGCGTTGCTGTCGATCCGGTGCGGGGCTGGTTGCTATCACAGGCTTGACCCCGCGACCAAAGCTTCCGGCAAATTGAACTGACCTGACCAATAGCGCAAATAAGCCAAACGTTTGTCTTCTGCGGTATCACTCCAAAGCGGATGATTCTGTTCGTTCATCTCAATTTGAGTATCGCGTATACAATCTTGCCTTTACAGCCGGTGATCACCTCCTAGGTTCCGAGCAGCCGGAAAGCTTGCGAAACAAAGACAAGCGTTGCGGCAACTGGTGGACGATCGTTCGCGTGCTGTGGCGCCTGGTTGCGGGCAGTATGCCGACCGGTCGAGTCATCGAACGAGTGCGGAACCCGAATGGCGCCGAGTTGCCCCCGCAGCCCTGCGCGCCTTCGTATCCGCGGCCAGCCTCGCAAGCCGGCCGCGGTCTCGAACACCCCCGTGGGAGGGCGCGGCCTTATGCGGCTGCGCCCTCTTTGGTGCGGTTGGCGAAGCTCTTGCGCAGCTTGCGGAGCTTGGGCGGGATCACCGCCAGGCAATAGGGGTTCCGCTGGCCTTCGCCCTGCCAATATTCCTGGTGATAGTCCTCGGCCGGCCACCACTGGCCGAGCGGCTCGATCGTGGTGACGATGGGCTGCGGCCAATCGGGACGCGCGCGCTCGATCGCGTCCAGCGCTTCGCGCTCCTGCTCGGCCGAATGCGGGAAGATCGCCGAGCGATACTGGGTGCCGATGTCGTTGCCCTGGCGGTTGAGCTGGGTCGGATCATGGGTGGCGAGGAAGATGTCGAGGATCTCGCCATAGCTCACCACATCGGTGTCGAAGCTCACCCGGATCGCCTCGGCATGGCCGGTGTCGCCGGTGCAGACTTCCTTGTAGGTCGGGTTTTCCTTGGTGCCGCCGATATAGCCGCTCTCGACGCCCTGCACGCCGATGACGTCGTTGAACACGGCTTCCGTGCACCAGAAGCAGCCGCCGGCGAGCGTCGCCGTTTCGATGGTCATGTCTCAGGAACTCCTTGCTTGTGGCCCCAAGATAGGGTGGAGCCGAGGCGGAACAATGAGGATGACGTGATGCGGGACGGTGCGGTGCTGGTGACGGGTGGTGCGGGCTATATCGGCAGCCATGCGGTGCTGGCGCTGCTCGACGCCGGCTGGCGCGTGGTGGTGGTCGACAATCTGGTGACCGGGTTCGACTGGGCGGTGGATCCCCGCGCCGCGCTGGTCGTGGCGAACATCGACGATGGCGAGGCGGTGCGCGGGGCGATCCGCGCACATGGCGTGATCGCGGTGATGCATTTCGCCGGATCGGTGGTGGTGCCGGAATCGGTGAAGGATCCGCTCAAATATTACCGCAACAACACCGTCGCCAGCCGCGCGCTGCTGGAAAGCGTGGTGGCCGAGGGCGTCCGCCATTTCATCTTTTCCTCGACCGCAGCGACCTATGGGACCCCCGAGCGGGTGCCGGTGCGCGAGGACAGCCCCAAGCAGCCGATCAACCCCTATGGCATGTCCAAGCTGATGACCGAGATCATGCTGAAGGACGTCGCCGCCGCGCATCCGCTCAACTATTGCGCGCTGCGCTATTTCAACGTCGCGGGTGCCGACCCCAAGGGGCGCACCGGCCAGTCGACCGCGGGTGCCACACACCTGATCAAGGTCGCGGTGGAGGCGGCGACCGGCAAGCGCGACCATGTCAGCGTATTCGGCACCGATTTCGCGACCGGCGACGGCACCGGGGTGCGCGATTACATCCATGTCAGCGATCTCGCCGCCGCGCATGTCGACGCGCTCGACCTGCTGATCGCGCGGCCGGACGAGAGCCACACGCTGAACTGCGGCTATGGTCGCGGCTTCTCGGTGATGGAAGTGCTGGACGCGGTGGATCGGGTGACCAACCTCCATATCGCGCGCAAGCTGGAAGGCCGCCGCGCCGGCGATCCCGATGCGCTGGTGGCGGACAACAGCGCGATCCTGGCGGCATTGCCCTGGCGGCCCAAACATGCCGATCTGGGCGAGATCGTCCGCGATGCGCTCGCCTGGGAGCGCAAGCTCTCCGAACGCGGCCGATAGGCAGGCGACCGCGCGGCCGCTATGCTCCGGCATTGCTCGCCGGAGGAGGCGAGGCGCGTCGGGAGGATGCCATGTGGACGGTCCTGTTGCTGCTGTCGATCACCGGAGACGATGCACCCGCGGCAAAGGCCATGGTGGTGCCGCGCAAGCCGCGCTGCGAGAATGCGCGGGTGCAGCCCGTCGACGCCGCCCCGTCCGGCGCAACTCCGGGTGCGCGTGCGCTGCGCGACGAACCCCTGGCGAATGCCTATCGCCCCGTCGTGCGCCATGCGCATTGTGATGTGCCGGTAGTCGTGGCGACTCGCATAGGAAATGCGCAGCGCTGATCATGTCCAGGCGGTAAGTAGCCGTTTACCATTACATTGAACGATTGTTGCCGTGTAAGTTGTTGCGGCGCAGCATTATCATGCACGTGAACAATAGTGTCATGTCTCCTGAAAGTAAGTGTCACGCATGCTGCATTGGGGTGACCCAAATCGAGCGTAAAGGCCCGGTCAGCCGGCGGAGACCGGTCGCGACACGGTCGCGAACACACCGCAATCCAGGAGGACCAATCATGAAGCGTTTCATCGTGATGGCCGCAATGCTTGGCACGATCGCCACCGTTCCGGCCGAAGCCCAGACCCGTCAGGACAAGACTGTCCGCGTCGCCTACCAGCCGTCCGAACTGCTGACCGCGCAGGGCCGTACGCGGCTGCAGCGCCGCGTTGCCGCGGCGAGCTATCGTGTGTGCCGCCTTGATGCGGTAAGCGGCAGGATGCTGCCGACCGCGGACGAACTGGCCTGCCGCAAGGCCGCGCTGGCCAGCGCTCGCCAGGCCGCCGAGCGCGCGATCCTCGCCGCGAACCAGGGCACGCTGGTGGCGAGCGCCACGCGCTGATCCGCAGGACCTCTCCCCGACGGGGAGTGGGCGCCGCACAACGCAATCGGCCCGGGGGATCGCTCCCCCGGGCCGATGTCGTTTCCCGAATCGGAAAGGCTCAGGCGCCCGCGGGCTCGGCCTTCTTGCCCTTCTTCGGCTTCTTCGGCGCGGCCGGCGTGATTTCGAACGCCAGCGCATTGTCCTTCAGCTTCACGCTCACCTCGCCGCCATGGACGAGCTTGCCGAACAGCAGCTCCTCGGCGAGCGGTTGCTTGATCTTCTCCTGCATCAGGCGGCCCATCGGGCGCGCGCCGTACAGCTTGTCATAGCCGCGTTTGGTGAGCCACGCCTTGGCTTCCTCGTCCAGATGGATGTGGACGCCGCGATCGGTGAGCTGCAGCTCGAGCTGGAGCACGAACTTGTCGACCACGCGTGCGACGACTTCCGGCGGCAGATAGCCGAACGGCACGATCGCATCGAGGCGGTTGCGGAATTCCGGGGTGAAGAGGTTCTTCACCGCCTCTTCCTGCACGTCCTCGCGGCTCAGCTCGCCGAAGCCCACGCTTTCCTTCGCCATGTCCGACGCACCGGCATTGGTGGTCAGGATGAGGATGGTGTTGCGGAAGTCGACGGTCTTGCCGTGGTGGTCGGTCAGCTTGCCGTTGTCCATCACCTGCAAGAGGATATTGAACAGGTCCGGATGCGCCTTCTCGATCTCGTCGAGCAGCAGCACCGAATGCGGGTTCTGGTCGACCGCGTCGGTCAGCAAGCCGCCCTGGTCATAGCCGACATAGCCCGGAGGAGCGCCGATCAGCCGGCTGACCGAGTGGCGTTCCATGTACTCGGACATGTCGAAACGCTGCAGCGGGATGCCGAGCAGCGTCGCAAGCTGCTTCGCCACTTCCGTCTTGCCGACGCCCGTGGGCCCCGAGAACAGATAGTTGCCGATCGGCTTGTCCGGATCGCGCAGGCCCGCACGGCTCAGCTTGATCGCCGAGGAGAGCACCTCGATCGCCTTGTCCTGGCCGAACACCACGCGCTTCAGATCCTGCTCGATATTGGCGAGCACGCGGGTGTCGTCCGACGAGACGGTCTTGGCCGGGATGCGCGCCATCGTCGCGATGACCTGCTCGATCTCCTTGGGCGTGATGACCTTCTTGCGCTTGGACGGCGCCACCAGCATCTGCATCGCGCCGACCTCGTCGATCACGTCGATCGCCTTGTCCGGCAGCTTGCGGTCGTTGATGTAGCGCGCCGACAGCTCGACCGCCGATTTGATCGCGTCGGGGGTGTACTTCACCGAATGGTGCTGCTCGAACGCCGAGCGCAGGCCGGCCAGGATCTTCACCGTATCCTCGACCGACGGCTCGTTGACGTCGATCTTCTGGAAGCGGCGGAGCAGCGCGCGGTCCTTCTCGAAATGGTTGCGGAATTCCTTGTAGGTGGTCGAGCCGATGCAGCGGATCGAGCCGCCCGACAGCGCCGGCTTGAGCAGGTTCGACGCATCCATCGCGCCGCCGCTGGTCGCACCCGCACCGATCACGGTGTGGATCTCGTCGATGAACAGCACCGCGTGCGGCAGCTTCTCAAGCTCCGAGACGACCTGCTTGAGGCGCTCCTCGAAGTCGCCGCGATAGCGGGTGCCGGCGAGCAGCGCGCCCATGTCGAGCGAGTAGATCACCGCTTCCTTGAGCACGTCGGGCACTTCGCCCTCGACGATCTTGCGCGCCAGGCCCTCGGCGATGGCGGTCTTGCCGACGCCGGGATCGCCCACGTACAGCGGGTTGTTCTTGCTGCGCCGGCACAGGATCTGGACGGTGCGGTCGACCTCGGCGGCGCGGCCGATCAGCGGATCGACCTTGCCGATCTTGGCCTTCTCGTTGAGGTCGACGGTGAATTGCTTGAGCGCGCTCTCACCCTTGCCCGTCTTCGCCTCCTGCTTGTTCGACTTGTCTTCCTCGGCGGCGCCCTTGGGGGTGCTCGCCTCGGTGGGCGTGGTGCCGCCCTTGCCGACGCCGTGGCTGATGAAGCTGACGGCATCGAGCCGGCTCATGTCCTGTTGCTGCAGGAAATAGACTGCATAGCTCTCGCGCTCGCTGAACAGCGCGACCAGCACATTGGCGCCGGTCACTTCGTCGCGGCCCGAGGACTGGACGTGCAGGATCGCGCGCTGGACGACGCGCTGGAACCCGCTGGTGGGAGAGGGATCGGTGGCGTTGTCCACCTTCAGCGCTTCCAGCTCGGTATCGAGATAGTGCGCCACGGTGGTCTTCAGCTCGCCCAGGTCCACCCCGCACGCGCCCATTACCTTCGAGGCATGTTCGTCGTCGATCAGCGCGAGCAGGAGATGCTCGAGCGTCGCATATTCGTGCCGGCGCGAGGACGCAGCCTCGAGCGCCTTGTGGAGGGTGGCTTCGAGAGCGGAGGCGAAACTAGGCATTCGGATACAACTCCAGTCGGGCCGAAAGGGTGCTGAGCCCGTCTTCCCCTATGTCGGGAGTGGCAGGCCCCGCATCAAGCGCTGCGGCCCCGCACCGGAGGATCGTGGCGTATCGCCCCAATTCCGGTGCCTTGACGCTCATCTCTTAAATAGAGCGTCAGCGCTTGCACGATGGTGAACGGCGCGTTGAATCTTTTCTCGACATCGGAGGATCTCGGTCTCGAGCAGCCGGATGCGCGCTTCCAGCTCGGCCACCGAAAAGGGGTCGAGGTCCTGGCTGGCCAGCTGCGCCGCGAGATCGTCGGATCGACGCGGAAGATTTTCGTCGGCGTCCATGCGAGGAAACGTTGACCCTGAGGGGGGCGATGTCAATAAGGCCCCGAAGTTCCCCTTAGGCCAAAAAGCGACGAACCGAATGATCGCAGCCGAATTGATGCTGGCCATCGACCCCGATGCGCCGGGCGGCCCCGAAGTCCTTGTTCCCGTCGAACGACCCGTTCCCGCACCGGGCTCGGGCGAGGTGCTGGTGCAGGTCGCCGCTGCCGGCGTGAACCGTCCGGAAGTGCTGCAGCGGCAGGGCAAATATCCGCCGCCGCCGGGCGCGCCCTCGATTCTGGGCATGGAGATCGCAGGAACGGTGGTCGCGCTGGGCACGGGCGTCGACGAGTCGCTGATGGGCCGCCAGGTCTGCGCGCTGATCGCGGGCGGCGCCTATGCCGAATATGCGGTGGCACCCGCCGGCCAGTGCCTGGAAGTGCCCGAGGGGCTGAGCCTGGTCGAAGCGGCGGCGTTGCCCGAGACGCTGTTCACCGTCTGGTCGAACCTGTTCGATCGCGGTTGGGCGCAGCCGGGAGAAACCGTGCTGGTCCATGGCGGCACCAGCGGCATCGGCACGATGGCGATCGCGCTGGCCAAGCTATTCGGGCTGACGATCCTGGTTACCGCCGGTTCGGATGAAAAGTGCGCGGCGGCACGCGACCTCGGCGCGGACCTGGCGATCAACTACAAGACGCAGGATTTCGTCGAGGAAGTGAAGGCCTTCACTGGCGGCAAGGGCGTGGAGGTCGTGATCGACATGGTCGGCGGCGACTATGTCGCGCGGAACCTCCAGTGCCTGGCCGAGGACGGCCGTCACGTATCGATCGCGGTGCAGGGCGGGGCGACCGCGACGATTCCCGTCTGGGACGTGATGCGTCGCCGCCTGACGCTGACGGGATCGACGCTGCGGCCGCGCTCGGTGGAGTTCAAGTCGCTGCTTGCCGACGAATTACGCCGCCATGTCTGGCCGCTGGTCGCCGAGGGCAAGCTCAGGCCGATCATCGATCGCACCTTCCCGCTGGCCGAGGCGCCCGCGGCGCACCGGCGGATGGAAGCGGGCGAGCATGTCGGCAAGATCGTGCTGACGATCCCCGGCCGGCCCGCCTGATCAGGCGGCGAGGGGGCGCTGCCGCAGCGCTTCCTCCGCCATCGGTAGCAGCAGTTGCTCCTGGTGCGCGGCGCGTCGCTCGCACAGGCGCAGCATGCGATGGGCGGCGGCGCGATGGCCGTGCGGATCGGCGTGGATCTTGCGGAGCGGCCAGGCGACGAAATGGTCGAGCATGCGCTGCCGCCATTCCAGGTCCTGTTCGGTCGTGCGGCGCGCCATTGCCAGGTGCGCGCAATCCTCGCTTTCCCGCAGCGTCTGGAGCAGCAGCCGGTCCTTGGTCAGGCTGTGCGCCCGGATCGCGTCGAGCAGGCGGTTACGGGCGGCATCCAGTGCAGCGGCGGTCGGTCGGGCGTCGAGTAGGTACAGCGCCTTGGCGGCGTCGGTGAGTTCTTGGGTCGTGGCGTAGAGCGAGGTAAATGGCATCAGCATCCTTCCTGAGGCCATTCTAGCGGCGTTTCAGCAGGTTGATCGTTTTGACGATGAAATGAGTCGGGCAAGCGCGGGGTAGGCGGTCTGCTCGGCATAGAGCACACGCCCCTCCAGCCAGCGGAAGTAGCGGCGCACATCGGCCTGATAGCCCGACGGATCCTCGGCGATGCGGGCGAGGGGCCAGCGCTGATAATGTACCAGACCCATGCGCCGCCCCTCCAGGTCGCGCTCGACCAGACAGCTGGCAATGGCGACGAGCGCAGGATCACCGCTCTCGCGTAGCGGCCGCAGCAGCGCCGCCTCCTGCTGGGCGAAGAAGCTGGTGTACGCCAAGGCGGCATTCTTGCGCAGGTCGGCGAGCCGCGGCAGATCGATCGGCGCCGCGCCGGCGCGGAGGATTTCCTCCGTCATCCGCAGGATATCGCGGGTGGTGCTGCGTAATGCTTCGAGCGACATGACGATCCTTTCGCTTCTCCCATTCTAGACGGCGCAGCGCGGTCCAGCCCCGTTCCGATTTCGCTTCATTCCGCGCGCGGAGAGGACTAGCCTCGTACCGGGTCGGGAGGGGGAAGTGCTCGAAGTCATTACCGCGCCGGGCAGCATTGCGTTCGTCTCGGCGATCGTGCTGATGCTGCTGATCGGCATCGTGCAGGCGCTGGGGCTGGGCGGCGACTGGGCCGAGCTGTCGCCCGAGCTGGACGCCGACGCGTCGTTCGATGCGCTCGACTGGCTCGGTATCGGCCGCGTGCCGCTGCTGGTGTCGCTGATCCTGTATCTCGCCTGTTTCGGGCTGGTCGGCCTGCTGGGGCAGCAGCTCGCGCACGACTGGAGCGGCGCCGCGCTCAGCGGCTGGATCGCGGTGCCCGCGGCGGCCCTGGCGGCGCTCCCGCTCGCCGCGCTCGCCACGCGCGGGGTGGCGCGGATCCTGCCGGGCGACCACAGCACTGCCGTGCCGATCGAGAGCCTGGTGGGGGCCACTGCCGAGATCGTGATCGGCCGTGCGCGTGCCGGCTCCCCGGCCCGGGCGCGGGCGCAGGACGCGCACGGCCAGGTGCATTATGTGATGGTCGAGCCCGACGGCACCGGCCAGCAATTCGAGGAGGGCGAGCGCGTCCTCCTGATCCGGCGCGAGGGCGACGGCTTTCGCGCGATTTCCTGGGGCGACCATCGTCTGCCGCGTCTGGAAGGGTGAAACCCATGCATGCCATTGTTCCGCAGGGCGCCACATCGGTGCTGCCCTATCTCGTTTATGCGGGCATCGCGCTTGTCGCGCTGCTGGTGATCGGCATCACCTTTGCCAAGCTCTACAAGCGGGCGTCGAAGGAGGTCGGCTTCGTGCGCACCGGAGCGGGCGGCGAGAAGGTGGTGATCAACGGCGGTGCGCTGGTGCTGCCGGTGTTCCATGAGACCATGCCGGTCAATCTCAACACCGTGCGCCTCGCCGTCGAGCGCAAAAATTCCGATGCACTGATCACGCTCGATCGGCTGCGGATCGACGTGAAGGCCGAATTCTACGTGCGGGTGAAGCCCGATGCGCAGTCGATCGCGACCGCGGCGCAGACGCTGGGCCTGCGCACGATGAACCCCGAGGCGCTGAAGGAACTCGTCGAGGGCAAGTTCGTCGACGCGCTGCGCTCGGTCGCCGCGGGCATGACGATGGCGCAGCTGCACGAGCAGCGCAGCGACTTCGTCCAGAAGGTGCAGCAGGTCAGCTCCGCCGATCTGGCGATGAACGGGCTGGAGCTGGAAAGCGTGTCGCTGACCGGTCTCGACCAGACCTCGATCGAGCATTTCAACGCCAATAACGCCTTCGACGCCGAGGGCCTGACCAAGCTGACCGAGCAGATCGAGCTGCGCAAGAAGGCGCGCAACGATATCGAGCAGGATACGCGGGTGCAGATCGAGACCAAGAATCTCGAGGCGCAGCGCCAGTCCTTCCTGATCGGCCGCGACACCGAATTCGCGCGGCTGGAGCAGGAGCGCGAGCTGGAAGTGCGCCGTGCCGAGCAGGCGTCCGAAGTGGCGCGCGAGCAGGCGGCGCGGCAGCGCGAGGCCGAGCAGGCGCGGATCGAGGCGAAGCGCCAGATCGACGCCCAGCAGATCGAGGCCGATCGCGCGATCCAGGAAGCGAAGATCGCCCAGGTCCAGGCGCTGGAGCTCGCGCGGCAGGAACAGCAGATCGCGGTGCAGAACAAGAGCCGCGAGGAAAGCCAGGCCAAGGCGGTCGCCGATCAGGCGCGCGCCCAGGCTGTAGTGGCCGAGGAGGCGGTGCGCACCGCGCGCGACGCCGAAGTCGCCGAGCGCCAGAAGCGGATCGAGCTGATCGACGCGGCGCGCGAGGCGGAACGCGCCGCCATCGCGATCAAGACCCAGGCGGAGGCGGAGAAGGCAGCCGCGGCCGATCGCGCCGAGGCGGCACGGCTGGCGGCCGAGGGCGAGGCCGAGGCGGCCAAGCTGCGCGCCGAAGCCGATCGCGTGCGGTTCGAGGTGGAGGCGGCTGGCCAGCGGGCAGTGAACGAGGCGGCCAATCTGCTCTCCTCCGATCAGGTCTCGCTGCAGACCAAGCTGGCGCTGCTCAAGGTGCTGCCGGAACTGGTGCGCGAGGCGGCCAAGCCGATGGAGGCGATCGATTCGATCCGGATCGTCCAGGTCGACGGCCTGTCCGGCGGCACCGCGGTTGCGGGTGCGGTCGCCAATGACGGCGGCGGCGACCGCAATCTCGCCAACGCGGCGGTCTCGGCCGCCTTGCGGTACCGCGCGCAGGCGCCGGTGATCGACGGGCTGATGCGCGAGCTGGGCTTCGAGGGCGGAACGCTCGACTCGCTGGTGGCCGGCGCCGCATCGGGCGCGACCCAGCCATCGGTACCGCCCGCCGCAGCGGAGTGAGACCCAAGCGGGCCGACGGTGCGTTCCGCCGGCCCGCTTGTGACACTCCCGTGAAATCGCAACGATTCGATTTGTAACAATGTCGCGGCATAGGCGAGTCTCTGCACCAGGGTAGCTGCACGGGAACTAGGGCATGGCCACGATCACCAAGCTTTCGTTCGATGTCGCGGGTCTCGCGGACTTTCACGCGGCGACGCCGACCATTCCGGAACGGCCGATCGGCACGCGTCGCAAGTATCGCGCGATCTGGATTTCGGATGTCCATCTCGGCACCCGCGGCTGCAATGCCGAAATGCTGATCGATTTTCTCGACCATGTCGACAGCGATATCATGTATCTGGTGGGCGACATCATCGACGGCTGGGCGATGAAGAAGCGCTTCTACTGGCCGGCAACGCACAACGACATCGTGTGGCGCGTGCTCAAGCGGGCGAAGCGCGGTACCGAGATCGTCTATATTCCGGGCAATCATGACGAGATGTTCCGCCAGTTTACCGGGCTCGACTTTGGCGGCGTGAAGATCAAGCGTCAGGCGATCCACACCACCGCCGACGGCCGCCGCCTGCTGGTGCTGCATGGCGACGAGTTCGACGCGATCACCATGTCGCACCGCTGGCTCGCCCATCTGGGCGATGCGGCCTACGAGATGATGATGACGCTCAACCGCTGGCTGAACGCGGTGCGTCGCTGGATGGGCCTGCCCTATTGGTCGCTGTCCAAATACGCCAAGCAGAAGGTGAAGAACGCGGTGTCCTTCATCTCCAAGTTCGAAGAGATCGTTGCGCGCGAAGCCGGTGCCCGCGGTGTCGACGGCGTGATCGCCGGCCACATCCACAAGGCGGAGATCCGCCCGATCGACGGTGTCGAATATTACAATGACGGCGATTGGGTAGAGGGTTGCACTGCGCTGGTGGAGCATTACGACGGGTCCATGGAAATTCTCCACTGGGCCGACGAGATGGCAGCGCGCGAGTCGCAGCCGGAGTCCGAGGTCAGACTGGCGGCGGCGTGACGGCAGCGGCGGGGGACGAGGCCGTGCGTATCGCGATCGTGACCGATGCCTGGGAACCCCAGGTCAACGGCGTCGTCCGCACGCTCCAATCGGTGCGGCGGGTGCTGGAGGGCCAGGGCCATCAGGTGATGGTCGTCTCGCCGGACAAATTCTATTCGCTGCCGTGTCCCACCTATCCCGAGATCCGGCTGGCGATCACCAGCGTGGCGGCGGTGGGCGCGATGCTCGAGGAATTCGCGCCCAACGCGATCCATCTCGCCACCGAAGGACCGCTGTGCGTCGCCGCGCGGCGCTGGTGTTTGCGTCAGAAGCGGCCGTTCACCACCGCCTATCACACCCAGTTCCCCGACTATGTCTCGGCGCGCTCGGGCGTGCCGGCCGAGTGGATCTGGCGCTATATCCGCTGGTTCCACACGCCGAGTGCTACGATCCTCGCCTCGACCGCGTCGATCCGCCAGTCGCTGGTCGATCACGGCCTGCCCCAGGTGCGTCACTGGGGACGCGGGGTCGACCTCGCCCATTTCCACCCGGGTCTGGCGCCGCATCCGCAAATGGCGGACCTGGCCGGCCCGGTGATGCTCTATGTCGGCCGCGTCGCGGTGGAGAAGAACCTGGAGGCGTTTCTCAGCGTCGATCGGCCCGGCACCAAGGTGGTCGTCGGCGACGGCCCGGCGCGGTCGATGCTGGAGGCCAAATATCCGGAGGCGCGGTTCCTCGGCGCGCAGTTCGGCGCCGATCTGGCGAGTGCCTATGCCAGCGCCGACGTGTTCGTCTTCCCCAGCCGCACCGACACCTTCGGGCTGGTGATGATCGAGGCCCTGGCGTGCGGCACGCCGGTTGCGGCCTATCCGGTCACCGGGCCTGTCGACGTGCTGACGCCGGAGACCGGCGCGATGGATGAGGATCTCGGCGCGGCGATCGACCGGGCGCTGACGCTCGATCGTGCGGCCTGCGCCGCCTATGGCCGCAGCTTCACCTGGGAGGCGAGCGCGCGCCAGTTCCTCAGCGCGCTGGTACCGATCGGCTGCGAGAAGGCGGCGGCCTGAATCGCGGAAACGCTTGCCCCGGCGGGCAAGCTCCCCTACATCAAGACCATGTGTGGCCGCCCGTGATGGGCGGCCCTTATTGTTTCAAGTTCCGGAGATCCACCGTGGCCCAGCCGCTGATGCCGCACGCGACCGCTTCCTGGCTGGTCGACAACACGTCGCTGTCGTTCGAGCAGATCGCCGAATTTTGCGGGCTCCACATCCTCGAAGTGCAGGCGATCGCCGACGATACCGCGGCGACCAAGCTTACCGGCCGCGATCCGGTGCGTGCGCACGAACTGACGATGGACGAGATCGAAAAGGGGCAGGCGAACCCCAATTACGTGCTCAAGATGCAGAAGGGCCCGGAGCAGGTCCGCCGCACCAAGGGCCCGCGCTACACGCCGGTCTCGAAGCGCCAGGACAAGCCGGACGGCATCGCCTGGATCCTGCGCCACCACCCCGAAGTGTCGGACGGCGCGATCGGCAAGCTGATCGGTACCACCCGTACCACCATCGCCGCGATCCGCGACCGCACCCACTGGAACATCGGCAATATCGTGCCGAAGGATCCGGTGACTTTGGGCCTGTGCTCGCAGCGCGAGCTGGATGCGTTGGTCGCCAAGGCCGCCAAGGCCGCCGGCATCGAGGCGCCGACCGATACGCGCCTCGAAGGGGACCGCGAGGCGCTGATCGAGCAGCTCCGCGCCGAGCGCCATGCGGCCAGCCACGTGCCGGAGGCGCCGGAACCCGCGCCGATCGAGCACACGGCGGAGAGCCTGTTCAAGCATTGAGATCGCCTTCCCGGGCGTAGACGAGCGGGCCCCGGCGCACCCTGTGCCGGGGCCCGTTCTGCGTCTTGGGGCAGCTTTGCGGGAGCGATGGGGTGCGGTATCAAGCGCTTGGGTAGCGCGCTTCGCTCACCCTCACCCTCCCCGCCGCCGGAGGCGGTGGGGAGGGTGAGGGCGACCAACCCAGCAGTGCCCACAGGAGGAGGATCGCCATGTGTGACGAGCATACCGCAGCCGACAACGACCGCATTCTGGGCGGGATCACGCGCCGAGGCTTCACCGCCGCCGCCGCCGCGACCGGCGTGCTGGCGATACTGCCCAGCCCCGCCAATGCCGCCGCGGTGCAGGGCCGCGACGTGACGATTCGCACCGAGGACGGCACCGCCGACGCCTATTTCGTGGCGCCGACCAGCGGCAGGCATCCGGCGGTGCTGGTGTGGCCGGATATCATGGGGCTCCGCCCGGCCTTTCGGCAGATGGCGGACCGGCTGGCGCAATCGGGCTATGCGGTGCTGACGGTCAACCAGTTCTACCGCTCGACCAAGGCGCCGTTCCTCAAACCCGGCCAGTCGTTCGACCAGCCCGAGGTACGGGCGATGATCATGCCCTGGCGGGGCGCGCTGACCTCTGCCGCGATCACGGCCGATGCCAAGCGCTTCGCCGCGTTTCTCGACGCGCAGCCCGAGGTGGATGCCAAGCGCGGCATGGCCAGCACCGGCTATTGCATGGGCGGCCCTTTCGTCTTCCGAACCGCGGCGGCATTGCCCGAGCGCGTGCGCGCCGGCGGCAGCTTCCACGGCGCGCCGCTGGTGACCGAAGCGGCGGACAGTCCGCACCAGCTCGTCCCGCAGATGCGCGGCCGCTACCTGGTGGCCATCGCCGAAAATGACGACGCGCGTGCGCCGACCGACAAGGCGACGCTGCGCAGCGCCTTCGCTGCGGCCAAGCTGCCCGCGGAGATCGAGGTCTATGCCGGCGCGATGCACGGCTGGTGCCCGCCGGACAGTCGCGCGTACAATGCCGCGCAGGCGGATCGCGCATGGGATCGATTGCTCAAGACCTTGGCCGGCCTGTGAGCGATTGACCGCTAGGATGATCCGTGTTCCCCTCCTGTTCCCGGCTGGCTGAGTCGGGAGCAACAGGGGTATCGGGCCATGACGGACGAAGTGACTCTCTACACGAACCCGCAATCCCGCGGGCGCATCGCGCGGTGGATGCTCGAAGAGACCGGGGCCAGCTACCGCGTCGAGGTGCTCGATTACGTCTCGACGATGAAGGCGGACGCCTATCGCGCGATCAACCCGATGGGCAAGGTGCCGGCAATCGTCCATGGCGGAAAGGTCGTCACCGAATGCGCGGCGATCTGCGCCTATCTGGCCGAGGCGTTTCCGGAAGCCGGCCTGGCGCCGCTGCCGGAGGAGCGTGCCGACTATTATCGCTGGCTGTTCTATGCGGCGGGTCCCGTGGAACAGGCGACCACCAACAATCATGCCAAGTTCGATTCCGGCGAGCAGTCGCGCATGTTCGGCTATGGCAATTATGATCTGGTGGTCGATGTGCTGGACGGGTTGCTGTCGTCGCGCCCCTATGCGACCGGCGACCGCTTCACTGCCGCCGACGTCTATCTGGGCTCGCAGGTCGGTTGGCTGACGCAGTTCGGCATGCTGCCCGGGCGCGAGTCATTCCTCGCCTATGTCGCGCGCGTGCAGAGCCGCGAAGCGTACAAGCGCGCCGGAGCGCTGGACGATGCGGATGCCGCCGCGCTGCAAAAGGCCGCCGAGCCGGCATGAGCCGTCGATGCCCGTCGCGCGCGCGCGCGCGCGGGCATTCGCGGAAGGATGTCGGAAGGGGGAGGACGGCGCTTTCGCGCCGCCCGCTCAGGCGTCGATCGTGTAGTTCAGAAAGTCGGGGATCGGCCCGTTCCAGCCTTCGTCGGGACCATCATCCTGATCGCGGCGGCGGCGACGGTCGTCGCGGGCGGGGCGCTCGTCGCGTGCCGGGCGTTCATCGCGCGGGGGCCGGCTGCGGCTCTCGTCGCGTGCCGGGCGGGCGCGGCTGCTTTCCTCGCGCGTCGCGGGCGCAGGTGCGGCCGGTACCTCTTCGCGCGCTGCGGCGGTGCGGCGGGTACGGGGCTTGGCGGGCGCCTCGGCAGCGGCTTCCTCGCGGCGCGGCTCGGTCTTCTTGGCCTCGCGCTTGCCGCCGCGGGTGCGCTTCGGCGCGGGCGCAGCCTCTGCCTCGTCGACCGCCACCGGGCTCGGCACGCGCTCGATCTTGTGGCCGGTCAGCTTCTCGATCTCGGCGATGTTCTCGGCATCCTCCGGAGTCACCAGCGTATAGGCGGTGCCGGTGGCGCCGCCGCGGCCGGTGCGGCCGATGCGGTGGACGTAATCGTCCGGATGCCAGGGTGCGTCGAAGTTGAAGACATGGCTCACGCCCTTCACGTCGATGCCGCGCGCGGCGACGTCGGAGGCGACGAGGATGTTGACGTCGCCGTTCTTGAACCGGTCGAGCTCGGCGATGCGGGCGGACTGGTCCATGTCGCCGTGAATCTCGGCCGAGCGGAAGCCGTGCTTCTTCAGGCTCTTGTTCAGGTCGCGCACGGTCGTCTTGCGGTTGCAGAAGATGATCGCGGTCGACACCTCGTCCTGCTGCAGCAGGCGGCGGAGCACATCGCGCTTCACATGCGCGGTGGCGGGCACCTGGACGATGCGCTGGGTGATGTTGGTGTTGGTGCTGGCCGGGCGCGCCACCTCGATCGTCTTGGGATCGGTGAGGAACCGGTCGGCCAGCTTCTTGATCGGCGGCGGCATCGTCGCCGAGAAGAGCAGCGTCTGGCGTATCTTGGGCAGCTTGGTGCAGATTTCCTCGATATCGGGGATGAACCCCATGTCGAGCATCCGGTCCGCCTCGTCGATCACCAGCAGGCTGCAGCCGGTGAGCAGGATCTTGCCGCGGCCATACAGGTCCATCAGCCGGCCCGGGGTGGCGATGAGGACGTCGACGCCCTTTTCCAGCGCCTTGACCTGGTCGCCCATCTGCACGCCGCCGATCAGCAGCGCCATCGAGAGCTTGTGGTTGACGCCGTACTTTTCGAAATTCTCCGCGACCTGCGCCGCCAGTTCGCGCGTCGGCTCGAGGATCAGCGAGCGCGGCATCAGCGCGCGGGTGCGCCCTTCGCGGAGCACGTCGATCATCGGCAGCACGAAGGCGGCGGTCTTGCCGGTGCCGGTCTGGGCGATGCCGATCAGGTCCTTGCCCATCAGCACCGACGGGATCGCCTGGCGCTGGATCGGCGTCGGCTCGGTATAGCCGGCGTCGGTCACCGCGCGGAGAAGGTCGTCGGAAAGGCCGAGATCGGCAAAGCTCATGCAATTGTCCGGATAAATGGCGCGTTGATTTGCACCTTAGCAGAAGGCATCGCGCTTGCGGATTCAACCGCAAAAGTCAAGCTTCAGCGTGCGCGAACGAGGTTCTTGAACGCCTGAACGGGGCAGGTTCGCCCGGATCGCGAGCGCAGCGCGTCGCGGCCGGCGCAGAATTTGCTGTCCTTGGTCGGTTTCAGATAGGCGCCCGAATAGAAGCCGAGCGCCGGGCATTCGGCGCCCAGCTTGGCGCGGAGCAGCGATCCGTCCTCCAGGATCAGGTCGACGCTGTCCGCGGCATTGACGGTGAAGCCCTGGATCCGGTCCACCGCGACGCAGCTCTTGGCGCGGCGCTCGACCACGGCGGGCGCCTCGCGCACGACGATGGTCGTCGTCGTGACGGTCATGCGAGGCACATGGATCGTCACATGCTGCTGGAACGCCGAAGGGGCCGCGACATCCACCGCCATGGCAGGGCGCGCCGCGGGTGCGGCGAGCATCAGCGCAAGGCCGGCGGCGGCGATCGGCAGATTCGGCATCGTGGGATCGAATAGTAGAAGCATCGGCTTGAACGGTGGATGAACTGCCGCACGTCATGCTAGTGCGCAAGCGTCATGACACCCGCGCAGCAACGCATCACCGATTTCGCCGCCGAGCGCTTCGGCCCCAAGGCCGTCACCATCGATCCGCAGGACATCGCGCCCTGGCTGATCGACTGGCGGCGGCGCTATCGCGGCACGACGCCGGCAATCCTGTCCCCGGGATCGACCGAGGAGGTCAGCGCGCTGGTGGCGCTTGCGCACGATCTCGGCGTGGCGCTGGTGCCGCAGGGCGGCAATACCGGCATGGTCGGCGGCGCCATCCCCCCGGCGGACGGCTCGGCGTTGCTGCTCTCCACGCGGCGGATGCAGCGGATCCGCGCGATGGACGCGGAAGCCAATCTGGCGGTCGCGGAGGCCGGCGTGATCCTCGGCACCTTCCGCGACGCGGCGGAGGCGGCGGGGCGCCGCTTCCCGCTCGATCTCGGCGCGCGGGGCAGTGCGACGATCGGCGGCCTGGTCTCCACCAATGCCGGGGGCGTGCAGGTGCTGCGCTTCGGCACGATGCGCGCGCTTGTCGCGGGGGTGGAGGCGGTGCTGCCCGACGGTTCGGTGCATGACGGGCTGTCGGCGCTGAAGAAGGACAATCGCGGCTACGACCTCAACCAGCTGCTGATCGGCGCGGAGGGAACGCTGGGCATCGTTACCGCGGCGACGCTACGGCTGGCGGCGGCGGCGGCGGCGCGGGCGGTGGCCTGGGTCGGCGTGGAGAGCCCGGCCAAGGCGCTTTCGCTGCTCCGCCGGTTGCAGGCGGCGACCGATATGGTCGAAAGCTTCGAGATCATGCCCGACGACACGGTGGCGCTGGTGCTGGCGCATGTGCCGGGTACGCGCCTGCCGCTCGCCGGCACGCATCCGTGGCACGTGCTGATCGAGGCAGTGACGAGCGACGCGGCAGCCGAGGCGCCGGCGACGGTGCTGGAGCGGATGCTGGCCGGCGCGTTCGAGGCGGGCCTTGCCGGGGATGCGGTGATTGCGGCGAGCGAGGCGCAGGCGGAAGCCTTCTGGCGCATCCGCCATTCGATCTCGGAGGCGGAGCGCTCGGCCGGGCCGGCGGTGCAGCACGACATCTCGGTGCCGGTCGAAGCCATGCCGCGCTTCATGGTGGAAGGCGGCGCGGCCGCCGAGGCGCGTTTTCCGGGCACCCACGCGATCGCCTATGGCCATCTCGGCGACGGTAACGTCCATTTCCACGTACGCGCCCCCAAGGGAGTGGATCGCGAGCGCTGGTATGCCGAGGATGCGCCGCACATCACCCGGATGGTGCACGACATGGTGGTGGCGGCGGGCGGATCGATCTCCGCCGAGCACGGCATCGGCCAGATGAAGCGTGACGAGCTGGCGCGGCTTTCCTCGCCGGCGCGGATGGCGGCACTGCGGGCGATCAAGACGGCGCTGGATCCGAAGCTGATTCTCAATCCGGGGAAGCTGGTCGCGCTTGCGCCTGAAACATTCAGCAAATAGACCCCGGGCCGGTTGAAACGCCTTTCGACGAAAAAAGTTCTCAGGAGATCCTCATGGCCAGCGCGCCGCAGCAGTCGCTTCCCTTGTTCTACAATCAGCTCGAGCCGCTTTCGAGCCAGGTCCATGCCGATTTCCGTACGCGTTCGACCGACCGCGCGGCCTTCCTCGCCAACCAGCACGCCGTGCCGGTGACCGTCGAGGAATTCCCGCTGGTGCAGCGCTTCATGCCGATCGTCTTCTCGGTCGGTGACGATCCCGTGCCGCTGGCGCTGATGGGCCTGAACGAAGGCGTGAACACCTTCTTCGACGCCGAGGGCAAGCTGGTCGACCCGAATTTCTACGTGCCCGCCTATATCCGCCGCTACCCGTTCCTGCTGGCGCGCCTGCGCCCGGAGAGCGACGAACTGTCGCTGTGCTTCGATCCGACCTCGGACGTGATCGGCAAGTTCGAGGAGGGCGAGGCCCTGTTCGAGAATGGCGAGCCGAGCGAAGTCACCAAGAACATCCTGCAGTTCAACGAGCAGTTCGAGACCGCCGGTGCCCGCACCAGCCAGTTCATGCGCGAGCTGAAGGACATGAACCTGCTGATCGACGGCGAAGTCTCGATCCAGCCGGACGGCGCTGCGCAGCCCTTCGTCTATCGCGGTTTCATGATGGTCGACGAGAACAAGCTGAACGAAATGCGCGGCGACCAGCTGCGCAAGATCGTCCAGAACGGCATGCTGCCGCTGATCTACGCGCACCTCTTCTCGCTGGCGCAGATGCGCGAGCTGTTCGCCCGTCAGATGCGCTCGGGCTGGCAGCCCGAGGTGCAGCTGGTCGGCTGATCCGTGCCGGGGGCGTTCTGGCCCCCGGTGCTTCTTCACCCCCCTTCTCTCGAGAGAAGGGAGTTGGGGGTGGAGGGATTTCAAGGTCCTCTGTTGGTCTCGGTGAGACACGGCCCCGACCCCGCATCAGCGCCCCGCGCTTTTCAGGCGCTGCCGGGGGCAGCGCCGACCTGATGCGCTTGAAGGGGAGGGGCTTAGATGCTGAATCGATCCGGCATCTCCGGCCCCCGAGGCCGTCAAAAAATTTCCCGCCGTTCAATCGAAGAACTTCTGCGACGAGTTGCCTTGAACTCGGTCGCCTGCCCTCTATATCTTGTAGGTACGGCTCGTGTCCCCCCTTTCGCGATGCCGTGCGACGCGCCTCCGGGCGTGTCTCCTCCCTGAACCTTGGCCACCTCGTGGGTAACCACGAGGTGGTTTTTTATGTGCGGTTCACTCGGCAGCGAGCGCGTCGGGCAGGGCTTCGTCGGCCAGGGCGTCGATGGTCGCGCGGAGCAAAGCCGTCGCCGGCGCGGCCCCCGCGCCGAGCTGGTCCAGCGCCGCATCCAGATACAGGGATCTATCGAATTCCAGCTGCAGGGCATGCACGCCGCGGCGGGGATCGCCGTGTCGTTCGAGTATGTGGCCGCCGGCATAGGGCGTGTTCGCCGCGATGGCGACGCCATGCCGCCGCGCAACCCCCTCCACGCGCGCGCCGAACCGCGCGGCGGCCGAACGCCCGAAGCGATCGCCGATCACCAGCCGCGGTGCGCTTTCCGGCGCACCCAGCGGCGGCATCGAATGGATGTCGAGCAGCACCGCGATGCCGAACCGCGCCCGCGCCGCCGCCAGCGCTTCGCCCAGTGCCAGATGATAGGGGCGATGATCGGCATGGATGCGGGCCGCGACATCGTCGGCAGCGAAACGCCCGCGCCAGAGCTGCCCGACGGTGCCGACTCGCCGCGGCACCAGCCCCAGGCCGCTGCGCACCTTGCTGGAGAGCGGCCGACCGATCAGGTGCGCGCCCTCGTCGATCTGGGGATCGCGCTCATGCTCGGCGCGGTTGAGATCGATCCAGGCGCGGGCCCGCGTGGCGACGAACAGCGTCTCGTCGCGCCGGGCGGCGAGCGCCAGCGAATCGGCATGACGATCCTCCAGCGCACGCAGGGCAATTGCGGGCACGCGCAGGCAGGCGAGCAGCGCATCCGGATAGTCGCGCCCGCCATGGGGCACGGAGAGCACCACGGGGCTTTCCGGCGATACCGGCCCGTAGCGATCGAAGCTGGCGGCGCGAGTCACGGCCATCAGCCTAGGCCGCGACGACGGGCCGGGCAACATCGGGCGGCACCGGCTGGAAAATCTTAAGGCCTTCGCTCATAAGGGACCAGCGGTTGGTACCGATGGGGTAAAGATGATCCGGATTCTGCTGGCCGAGGACGACCGCGTCATGCGCGAATATCTCACGCGCGCGCTCGAGCGATCTGGCTATGCGGTCAGCGCGGTGGATCGCGGGACGGCGGCGGTGCCGCTGTTGGAAACCGAACGATTCGACCTGCTGCTGACCGACATCGTGATGCCCGAGATGGACGGGATCGAGCTGGCGCAGCGCGCCGCCGAGATCGCGCCGGACATGCGGGTGATGTTCATCACCGGCTTCGCTGCGGTGACGCTGCGGGCGGGCAAGCAGGTACCGCAGGCGCGGGTGCTGTCGAAGCCGTTCCACCTGCGCGACCTGGTGCTGGAAGTGGATCGGATGTTCGAATCGGAGAATGTGGGGCAGAACTGAATTTTGCGCTTGCGCGGGGGGCGGACCCCCGCTAGAGGCGCGCTTCCCGAGTTTCGGGCGCGTAGCTCAGTGGTAGAGCACTGTGTTGACATCGCAGGGGTCGCAAGTTCAATCCTTGCCGCGCCCACCATCAAAGACCCCGCCAGCCGCCACGGCTTGGCGGGGTTTTTCGTAAGGATGCGGGGGTCCGTGGCAAAAAAGGGCACCCGCGCCCATCGCACCGAGGGCAGCGCGCCCGCGGCATGCCGCCCTCCGATTGTGTATCTCCGCCGTTGATTTTTGTGCTAGCGCGACCACCTTTCGAACATGCGTCGCGCGCCATGATCGTCGCCGCCAGGGAAAGCGGGCAGGTTGGCGGCACAGGGGTCGCACGGGGTAGGGGAAGCGCGATTGTTGCCCAAGGATAGCAGCGGGGGGCTCCGCGTTCTGACGTTCCTGCACAGCTTCGCGCCGGGCGGCGTAGAGCGCGTGGCCTTGCGGCTGGTGCGGCACTGGCGTGCGAACGGCATGGATGCGCCGTTGTTCCTCGGCCGCGAGACCGGCGCGATGCGCGACGAGTTCGCGGACATCGCTTATGAAGTCCCCCGCCAGCCCCGGGTCAGCCAGGCCTCGTGGGAAACCCTGTGGATGATCCTCATGCTGCCCGCTGCGATCCGGCGGCTGCGCCCGGACGTGCTGTTCGTGGCGGGGTCCACCTACACCATCGTCGCCGTGGCGATGACGCTGCTGCTTGGGCGCAAATGCCCGCCGATCGTCGTCAAGGTCAGCAACGACCTTGCGCGCCGCGATCTCAACCCGCTCGGCCGCTTCTTCTGGCGGGCCTGGCTGCACATCCAGGCGCGATGCGCGCACAGCTGGGTGGTGATGGACGAATCGATGGTGCCGGAACTGCCGCCGGTGATGGCGCGGCGTGGCCATGTGGTGCACGATCCCGCGATTTCCGCCGCGCAACTGCTGCCGCCGCGCGACCCGCGGTCCACAGGCCCGCGGCGCTTCGTCGCGGTGGGACGGCTGGTAGCGCAGAAGCATTTCGCGCTGATGCTGCGGGCCTTCGCCCGCGCGGTGCAGCCGGGCGAGACGCTGACGATCTTCGGTGACGGGCCGGAGCGTGCCGCGCTCGAAGCGCAGGCGGCCACGCTGGGGATCGCCGATCGGGTGCGATTCGCCGGCCATGTCGCCGACGCGCCGGCCCGGCTTGGCGACTATGACGTGCTGCTGATGTCGTCGCGCTACGAAGGCGTGCCGGCGGTGGTCATCGAGGCGCTGGCAGCCGGGCTCGCCGTGGTGTCGACCGATTGCGGTGCCGGATTGCGCAGCCTGCTGGGGCAGGGGCGATTCGGCACGATCGTGCCGCAGAACGAGGTTCTGCTGGCCGAAGCCATTCGCACCGCGCCCCTCGCATCGCCAGAGCGTGAGACGCTGCTGGAATCGCTGCGACGCTTCACGCTCGAACGCTCCGCACAGGCCTATTGGGCGCTGTTCGAAGGCGCAGCGGCGGCAGGCCGCACCGGCGACCGTCCGGTCCGGCTGGAGCAAGAGGCCTCCGCATGAAGTCTCCACTTCGGGCGGTGCGCAATGCCTATGCATCGCTGTCCTCGACCACGCGCGAGCGCATCCTCGCGGTAACCGGCCTCGCCTTTTCGGCCGCGATCCTCGTCGCGGTGTTCTGGCAGCTGGACGGGCTGGACTTCACCGTGCTGACCCGGACCCCGCGCGATCCGGTCTTCTGGCTCTGTTTCGTCGCCACCTATGTGCTGGGGCCGGTGATGGACTGGCTGATCCTGCGGCGCATCTGGGGGCTCAGCCTGGGCGCCTTCCCGGCGCTGCTCCGCAAGCAGGCGGCCAATGAAGTAGTGCTGGGCTATGCGGGCGACGCCCAGCTCTATGTCTGGGCAAGGCGGACGCTGGGGCCGGAAGGACGCCCGTTCGAGACGCTGCGCGACGTGGCGGTCACCTCCGCGCTGGCGGGCAATCTCGTGACGCTGGCGATGATGGTGCTGAATGCGCCGATCGTGCAAGGGCTCGCCAAGGGGACGTTGTTCACCACGCTCTTGATCTCGACCGCGACGATCGTGCTGTCGTCGCTCGCCATCCTGTTTTTCCGCCGGGTGGTATTCGCCCTCCCGCCGCGCCTGATCGCCGAGACGCTGGGCATCCACACGGTGCGCATCCTGCTGAGCCTGGTGCTTACCGCGCTGCTGTGGAAACTGCTGCTGCCGGCGGTGCCCGCGACGGCGCTGTTCATGGTCGGCACGCTGCGGATGATGCTGTCGCGCCTGCCCTTCGTCCCCGCGCGCGAGGCGCTGCTCGCGCCGCTGATCGTCGCGCTGCTCGGCGATTCGGCGGGGCTGGCGGGGGCGGTGCTCTTCGTCGCCACGCTGATGCTGGCCGCACACGTCATCGTCGGCGGCATGGCGGCGTTGGCCGATATGGTCGCCCGCGCGAGGCCGCGCCTGGCCTGAGCGGCGCGAAAAAGGGGCTGGCGTCAGCGCCGCCCAGCCGCCATCAGCCGCGCCGAACGAGCGGGAAAGGACAGGGGATGGCGAAGACGGCGCTGGTGATCGGCGCATTGCTGGCGGGGGTGTTGCTCGGCTTCGCCGCGCGCTGGCCGGCGGGCGCCTTTCTGGTGCCGTGGATCGACCTGCTCGCGCCCATTGGCGCCTTCTGGATCCGCGCGCTGACCATGACGCTGGTGCCGCTGGTGTTCGCGCTGGTGGTCAGCGGCGTCGTCAACGCCGTGCGCCACGGCCAGGGCGGGCGGCTGCTGGCGACGAGCTTCGCCGTGTTCTTGCCGATGCTGGTGCTCGCGGCGCTGCTCGCCTGGGGGGCGCTGGAGATCGTGCTGTGGCTCTTCCCGCTGGGCCCCGACCCGCTCGCCGGCCTGCTGACCGCCGGTCCCCCGGCGGTGCCGCATGTCCCGAGCGCGTCCGAGCAGATCCTGGCCATCCTGCCCGAAAACCCGATCGCGGCGGCGGCCGGCGGGCAGATGCTGCCGCTGGTGGTGTTCGCGGTGCTGCTGGGCGTGGCGCTGGCGCGGACCGGCGGTACAGGGCTCACGGCGGTGATCGACGAACTGGCCCGGGCAATGACGCGCATCGTCGACTGGATCCTGCTCGCCGCGCCCATCGGCATCTTCGTCCTGGCGATGGGGGCGGGCAAGGCGGCGGGGGCGAGCGTCGCCGGCGTGCTGGCGCGCGACGTGGCGGCGGAGATCCTGTTCTGCCTGATGGCCATCGGCATGTGCTATCTGCTGGTCTTCGGCCTGCGGGCGATGCCGCTGGGCCGCTTCGCCCGCGCCATCCTCCCCGCGCAGGCGACGGCGGCGGGCACCTGCTCGTCGATGGCGACCGCGCCGGTCTCGATGGACGTCGCGCTCAACGGGCTAAAGCTGCCGCAGGAAGTGGCGGGGACGACGCTGCCGCTCGCCATCTCCACCTTCCGGCTGGCGACGACCGGCGCGACCGTGATCGAGGTGTTTCTGGCGGCGCATGCGGCGGGCGTCGAGGCGTCGCCGGTGCAGTGGGTGCTGGCCGGCCTGTCCGCAGTGATCGCGGGTATCGCGACGCCGGGGCTGCCGGGTGCCGCGATCCTCTATGCCTGCGACGCACCGGGCATGCAGATTCTAGGCGCGCCGCTGGCGATGATCCCGCTGTACATCGCGGTCTCGGCGATCCCGGACATGTTCATCACCACCGCCAGCGTCACCGGTCAGGTAACCGCGACGACACTGGTTGCCCGGCTTATCCGCCGAGGGGGCTGAGGCCGGGCAGCGTACCCTCCGCGATGGTCATGCTGCGGCCGCCGATCCAGGCCTGGCCGTCGCCGTCATAATCCACGAAGATGCGCCCGCGCCGATCCAGCCGGGTGCCTTGCGCGGCGACATAGCCGCCGGTCACGCGGCCGCTCTGGTAGAGCCATTGCGCCGCCGAGGCATTGAAGCTGCCGGTCACCGGATCCTCGATCACCGCGCCGAACGCGCCGCTGAAGATGGTCCGGATCTCCCAGTCGACCGGCGCTCCGGCGGGATGCGCGCCGATCAGCCCGATCTCGATCCGCGCGTCCGCGTGGCGCACCGGTTCCACCGCCAGCACCGCCTCGGCGGACTCGAGCAGCACCGCGATCCAGCCGGGGCCGTTGTCCGCCCAGGCGGCATCAACGATGGCGGCTGGATCGATCCGCAGCGCCTGGGCCAGCCGCGCCCGCGTATCGCCGTCCACCGGCCCGCCGCGCAGCAGGGGCGGGGCGGCGAAGGCGAGCCGATCGGCCTCGCGACGGATCGGGATCAGGCCTGCGCCGCATTGCTGGACGATCCGGTCCGGCGCGGCGGGCCTACCCCCGGCCGCCAGCCATGCGTGGCAGGCGCCCAGCGTCGGGTGGCCGGCAAAGGGCAGCTCGCGATCCAGCGTGAAGATGCGCGCATGATAGTCGGCGCCCGCGACGCTCGGCGGCAGCAGGAACACCGTCTCGCTCAGATTGAACCAGCGGGTGATCGCCTGCATAGTCGCGGTATCGAGATCGCCGCCGCCATGGACCACCGCCAGCGGATTGCCGGTAAACGGTCCGTCATGGAACACATCGACCAGCGCGAAGGGCGTCGTCATTCGGTGCATCTCCCCTGCCGCAGCGGCGGCGTTTGGGGAAGAGATCGCCGATAGCGGCGGGCGTGGCAAGCAGGCACCGAAACGCGTTGCGGCCGCCGCCCTTGGAGGGGCGACGGCCGCGCAGCAGGATCAGGACCGATCAGAAGGTGATGCCGAAGCCGGCGCTGACCGTCTCGCCGCTGTCCTTGCCGGTGAACGAACCGGCGCGGTTGTTGGTCTTCCAGTGGATCAGGTTCAGCTGCACGCGGATGATGCTGTCCAGATACCAATTGGTGCCGATCGTCGCGGCCTCACCCTTGGTGGCGTTCGGGATGCCCGAATATTCGAGATTCTCGTAACGGGCGAGGATCTCGATCGCACCGGGGCCGCCGTCGAACACCGGGCGCAGCACGCGCGGCTGGGCGAAGGTGCCGAGGCGCGGATTGTACGGCGGCAGGTCGCCGGTGACGAAGAAGCCGGTCGACAGGCTCCACGCCTTGCTCTCGAAGTCCGGGCGACCGGCGTTGAGGTGCGCGACGCGCTTGCCGGCTTCACCCATCACCCAGAGCGGGCCGACATAGCCGCCCAGTTCGGCGCCATAGCCGGTGGTGCCGGTGCCGCCGGTGAGGGTGCCGGTCTGGACGCGCAGATTGCCGTTGAAGCGGCCGCCGATCACGGTGTTGCGGGTCAGCGTACCGGTGCCGCGCGAGGACAGCGCCTCGTCGAAGCCCCAGAGGCCGACATGGAGGAGCGAGCGATCGGTCTTGACCGGATTCCAGTGGGCGCGGGCCATCACGGTGCGGCTGTCGTTCGCCGCCTGGGTGGCATCGACGCTGTCGCCGCTGAGCGTGATCGAGGCGTGACCCGTGTTCCAAAACAGGCGCGACATCAGCGCGATACCGTAGAAGCCGCGCTGCGGGATAATCGAGGTGCCGACGACGTTGCGCTCCAGGAACGGCGGCGCATCCGATCCGCCCGAACCTTCGAAGCCGCGATCGTTGAACATGTTGCCGAAGCGGACGTCATACGACACCTTGCCGATGTCGTTGCGCCAGCCGACGAACATCGTGCCGACGTCGGAGACATTGTCGGCGAAGTCATTCTCGAACTGGTAGAAGAAGTGCGGGCCCACCGCGCCTTCGATACCGATACGCAGCGCGCGGGCGCCGGTCGTCGTGATGTTGCGGGCGTCGTAGTTCGATCCGAAGGTCGAGCTGACATGGTTGATGATACGGCCGCGCATCTTGAACAGGAATTTGCCGTCCGCCGAGCGGAAGATCGGCAGGCCGCCGCGCCATTCGGCGGTGACGTTGGAGGCATTCTGCAGCGCGCGCGCCTGGGCGACGGTCTGGTCGGCGAGGTCGGCGGCGGCGAGCTGCGGCGCGAAGGAGCCGGCAACGGTCTCGTCATTGGCGACGTCCACGCGGCGGGTCGGCGCCGCCTGCTGCACCGGCGCGGGTGCGGCGGGGCGCGCGGTTTCGATCTTGTCCAGCCGGGCGCGCAGCGCGGCGATCTCTTCCGCCTGCGCCTTGAGCAGCTTCACCAGCTCGGCTTGATCGGTCGACCCGCTCTGCGCGAACGCCGGCGCGGCGAACAGCAGGGCGGACAATGCCGCGCCCACCAGGAATTTCGTCTTCATCGTCAAACCCCGTTTGTTGATTCTGCGTCACCAATGGTAACCGTACCAGTATAGGACAGGGTTCTGACGAACGATGCGATCATGATACTAAATGTTTCTGCTACGCATTATGCCTGAATAAACGGCAGGAATCGCGATTGGGCCCGCGAAATCTAAACGGTGTAAGTTGTGGACTTATTATTGTTTAGCCGCCAGGGTTTGCGTAGCGCTCCTGACATATCAGCGACGCCTGTAGGTTCAAAATGGTTACTGCAACGTTTCGATGTGCCTAGGTAGCAGCCACCGGGGTCGGCGCGCGGTTCAAAGCGATTTTTCCATCCGCACGAGCGGCACGCGAATGCTTCCGATCGGCGCCGAGAGGATCGGTTCGACCTGAACATAGCCACAGGCTTCGTACAGCGGCACGCCGGCCATGGTTGCCATCATCTCGGCGCGGGCGAAGCCGGCGGCGCGGGCGGCATTCTCGCACAGTCCGAGCACCCGGCTGCCGATGCCGCGGCGGGTGAAGGCGGGATCGGTGTACATCGCCCGGATCTTGGCGGCGTCGCGGGCGGGATCGAGCCGCTGGGGTTCGCGCGCGACGATGCTCGCGTCCCCGCCATACAGCGTCGCCCGGAACGACCAGCCGCCGCAGCCGGCGATCGTGCCGGCGTCGTCCTCCACGAGGAAATAGGTCTGGTCGGCGATCAGCTGGGTGTCGAGGCCCATTACCCGGTGGCTGGCGGCGACTTGTTCCGGCGTGAGGAAGCCGTGCTGCAGCTGCGCGATCGCGCGGTGCATCACCGTGCGCAGCGCTTCGAGATCATGCGGCTGGGCGAGGCGGTGGGTGAAGTCGGGCATTGGAGGGCTCCAGGCGGCGTCAAAAAAACTGGCGTCATTCCCGCTAAGGCGGGAATCCATTGCCCTGTGCGGTGGAAGAAAGAACCGCGGCATCAGCGCCAATGGATCCCCGCCTTCGCGGGGATGACGACGTATCTCGGGCCAAGTCCCATCCTCTCCTGCGGGCGGGGACGGGACGAGCCCTTAGTGGTTGTCGCGGGGCACGCCGTGCGCCTGGGCGATGCGCTGGAACTGTTCGGCGCCCTCCAGGATCGCACCGGTGTTCATCTGGCCGACCACGGCGCGCTGGATCGCCTGCCACGGCGTCTGCGAGGCGGGATAGGCATAGCCGCCCGCCTCGGCCAGCGCGCGACGGCGCTCGGCGAGCGCGTCGGCGGGGATCAGCACGTCGGCGGTGCCGCGGTTGAGGTCGATCCGCACCCGGTCGCCGGTCTGGAGCAGCGCCAGGCCGCCCATCGCCGCCGCCTCGGGCGAGGCGTTGAGGATCGAGGGCGAGGCCGAGGTGCCCGACTGGCGGCCGTCGCCGATGCACGGAAGCGCATGGACGCCTTCGCGGATCAGATAGGCAGGCGCGCGCATGTTCACGACCTCGGCAGCGCCCGGATAGCCGATGGGGCCTGCGCCGCGCATCACCAGCAGCGTGTCCGGCGTGATGCCGGTGGCGGGATCGTCGATGCGGTGGTGGTAATCCTCGGGGCCGTCGAACACCACGACGGGGCCTTCGAACGCCTCGGGATCGTTCGGATTGGAGAGATAGCGGTCGCGGAATTCGGGGCCGATCACGCTGGTCTTCATGATCGCGGCGTCGAACAGATTGCCGCGCAGCACGATGAAACCGGCCTCGTTCACCAGCGGCTTGTCGAAGGTGCGTATCACCTTCTCGTCCTCGATCGTGGCGCCCCGGCAATTGTCGCCGATCGTCTTGCCGTTGGCGGTGATCGCATGCTCGTGGATCAGGCCCTGCTGCATCAGCTGGGCGACCACCGCGGGCACGCCGCCGGCGCGGTAATAATCCTCGCCGAGATATTCGCCGGCGGGCTGCAGATTGACCAGCAGCGGCACCTTGTGGCCGTGCGTCTGCCAGTCGTCAAGGGCGAGCTCGGCACCGACATGGCGGGCGATCGCCGCCAAGTGGATCGGCGCGTTGGTCGAGCCGCCGATCGCCGAGTTGACGACGATCGCATTGAGGAAGGCCTCGCGCGTCAGGATGTCCGAGGGCTTGAGGTCCTCGTGGACCATGTCGACGATGCGCTTGCCGGTGCGATAGGCGGCTTCCTGGCGGTCACGGTACGGGGCGGGGATGGCGGCCGAGCCCGGCAGCATCATGCCGAGGGCCTCGGCGAGGCTGTTCATCGTCGTCGCCGTGCCCATGGTGTTGCAATAGCCGGTCGACGGTGCCGAGGAGCTGACCAGGCGGATGAAGCCTTCGTCGTCGATCTCGCCCGCTGCGAGCAGCTCGCGCGCCTTCCACACGATCGTGCCCGAGCCGGTCCGCTCGCCGCGGTGCCAGCCGTTGAGCATCGGGCCGACCGACAGGGCGATCGCCGGAATGTTGACCGTCGCCGCCGCCATCAGGCAGGCAGGCGTCGTCTTGTCGCAGCCGGTGGTGAGCACCACGCCGTCGATCGGATAGCCGTAGAGCAATTCGACCAGGCCGAGATAGGCAAGGTTGCGATCGAGCCCCGCGGTCGGGCGCTTGCCGGTTTCCTGGATCGGATGGACCGGGAACTCGATCGCGATGCCGCCGGCCTCGCGAATGCCTTCGCGGATCCGCTCGGCGAGCACCAGGTGGTGGCGGTTGCACGGGCTGAGGTCCGAGCCAGTCTGGGCGATTCCGATGATCGGCTTGCCCGAGCGCAGCTCCTCCAGGCTCAGCCCGTAGTTGAGATAGCGCTCGAGATAGAGCGCGGTCATGTCAACGTTATCGGGATTGTCGAACCAGGCGCGGCTGCGCAGCTTCGGGGCAGTGTCGGTCATCGGAAAAGCCTTGCGGGAGGAGGAGGTCAGCGCGTCGTCGAGAAACGATAGACGATCATATTGCGATAGGTCTGCCCCGGATTCAGCCGCGCCGAACCGAAGGCGGGCTGGTTGGGCGTATCCGGGAAGACCTGCGGTTCGAGGGCAAGGGCGTCGCCCTGGCGATAGGCATGGTTCGACTTGCCGATCGCGGTGCCGTCGAGGAAATTGCCGGTATAGAATTGCACGCCCGGCTGATTGGAGAGGATCTCCATCACCCGGCCGCTCGACGGATCCTCGACCCGGGCATGGAGCACCGGCTGGGCGGAGGGCGCCTTGGCGATCACGAAATTCTCGTCATAGCCCTGGCCGAAGACGATCTGCGGATCGCGCCCGTCGCGGATGCGGGCACCGATCGCGGTCGGCTTGCGGAAGTCGAACGGCGTGCCCTCGACCGGGCGCAGCTCGCCGGTGGGGATCAGCGTCTTGTCGACCGGCGTCGTCGTCTCGGCCGGGATCGTCACGACATGGTCAAAGATCGAGCGCTGCGAGGCCTCGCCGGCAAGATTGAAGAAGCTGTGGTTGGTGATGTTGACGATGGTCGGCTTGGTCGTGGTCGCGGTGTACTCGACCGACAGCTCGTTCTTCTCGTTGAGCGCATAGGTGGCGGTGACGGTGAGCTGGCCGGGATAGCCTTCCTCGCCATCGGCGGAGACGTAGCGCAGGGTGACGCTGGCGCTTTCGCCGCTGCTGACCTTCTCCACCGTCCACAGCCGCTTATCGAAGCCCGTCGGGCCGCCGTGGAGCGCATTGGGGCCGTTGTTCTTGGCGAGGGTGTAGGTCTTGCCGTCGATGCTGAAGGTGCCGCCCTTGATGCGATTGGCATAACGGCCGACGGTGGCGCCGAAATAGTTCGGCGCGACCAGATAGCCCTTCATGTCGGTATAGCCGAGCGTCACGTCTTCGGACTTGCCGGTGCGGTCGGGTGCCGAGAGCGACTGGAGGATCGCGCCGTAGCTGAGGATCGTGGCGCGCATGCCATGGCCGTTGGTAAGCGTGATCGCCTCTACCTGTCGGCCGTCGGCGGTGGTGCCGAAGGCGGCGCGCGTCGCTTCGCCGGCCTGTGCGGACAGCGGCAGCATCGCGGTGGCGAGCAGCGCGCCCTTGATAAGATAATTCATGCAATACCTCTCCCTATCGGTTATCGCTGCTGCAAGCGGCGACGCGGCCGTTGACGCTGGACATCGGGTTGAATACTCCGACTAGAAAGCGAAGAGCAACCCCGCCGCGTCTCCCCGTGGCAAAAAACGAGAGGATCAAACCAGCATGGCGGTCATGCCAACGTCAAAGGCTTCTCCGGCGGGGGCCGGGCAAGCCTCTCCCCCAACGCAATATGGACGCGCCCTGGCCCTGCTGGCCACGCTGTTCTTCATGTGGGGCTTCATCACGGTGATCAACGGCACGCTGCTGCCGCATCTGCGCAGCGTGTTCGAGCTCAGCTATTTCCAGGCGGCGCTGATCGAGAGCGTCTGGTTCATCGCCTATTTCTTCGCCTCGATTCCCTCGGCTAAGCTGATCGAGCGGATCGGCTATCAGAAGTCGCTGGTCGTCGGGCTGCTGATCATGGCGGCGGGCGCGCTGGGGATGACGCTGGCGGCAAGCCTGCCCTCCTATGGCGTGACGCTGTTCATGCTGTTCGTGATCGCCAGCGGAATCACGCTGCTGCAGGTCGCGGCCAACCCCTATGTCGCGGTGATCGGCCCGTCCGAGACCGCGTCGTCGCGGCTCAACCTTGTGCAGGCGATGAACTCGGCCGGCACGATGCTGGCGCCGCTGTTCGGGGCGTATCTGATCCTCGGCCGCTCCAAGGGCGGCACCGCACAGGCGGGTTCGGCCGCGCTCACCCAGGCCGAGCGCCTGGCCGACGCGCATGCCGTGATCCTGCCCTATGTGCTCGTCGCCGTGGTGCTGCTGGTCCTGGCGATCGTGATCGCGCGCTTTCCGCTGCCCGCCATGGGCTCGGCCACCAGCCGCGTCGCGAAGGAAGATCGCAAGCACCATAGCCTGTGGAACCACCGCAACCTGGTGTTCGGCATCGGCGCGATCTTCATCTACCTGATCGCCGAGATCGGCGTCGGCAACCTGTTCGTGAACTTCGTCAGCCGCCCCGAGATCGGCAACATGACGACCGAGCAGGCGGGCCGCTACCTCACGCTGCTGTGGGGCGGGATGATGGTCGGCCGCTTCGTCGGTTCGGCGATCATGCAGAAGGTGGATGCGGCGATCGTGCTCGCCGCATTTTCTGTTGCCGCTTTCATCGTGATGATGGTCACCGTGTTCACCCAGGGCGAAGTGGCGATGTGGTCGCTGATCCTGGTGGGCCTGTTTCACTCCATCATGTTCCCGACGATCTTCACCCTTGGCATCAAGGGCCTCGGCCCGCTGACCGAGGAAGGCTCGGGCCTGCTGATCATGGCGATCGCCGGCGGCGCGCTGGTGGCGGTGCAGGGCTGGCTGGCCGACCAGTACGGTCTGCAGAACTCGTTCCTGCTCACCGCGATCTGCGAGCTGTACATCCTGTTCTATGCGCTGTGGGGCAGCAAGCCGACCAACGCGATCGAGGATTGAGGACGGAGCATTTCCTCCCTCGCGCAAGCGGGGGAGAGGACCGCCGCCGCAGGCGGGGGTGGAGGGGGCGTCGCCGCGGGCGGCGCCCTTTTCGGTTGTGGGGGATGCCCCCTCCACCACGCCGCTGGCGCGGCGCGGTCCCCCTCCCCGGAGCTGTGCTCCAAGGGAGGAAACGCTGGCAGTCAGGAACCAGGATAGCGTTTGCTGTGCCGCGAAGCGGGGGAGGGGGCCGCCGCCATAGGCGGTGGTGGAGGGGGCTCCCTCACATCGAGAGGCGCGTATCCTCCAGCGCGAGGTCGACCAGCGTGCGCATCGCGGCGGCGGCGGCCTCGGGATCGCCCGCCGCGATCGCGTCGAACACCTTGATGTGATCGGGCACGGGATCGCGCGGCAGGGCGCGGGCGCGCTGCTTGTACTTGGTCGTCCAGCTCACCGCCGCGCCGATGCTGGCGCTCAGCGCGATCAGCGCGTTGTTGTGGGTGGCCTCGAGCAGCGCATCGTGGAAGTCGCGGTCGGCAGCCCGGCCCGCTTCGGTCGCCAGCGTGTGGCGGCGCATCTGGGTGAGCGCGTCGCGCATCGCCTTCACATCGTCGCGGTCGCGGCGTTCGGCGGCGAGGCGGGCGGCGGCGGGCTCCACCACCGCGCGCAGCTCGAACAGGTCGCGGACGAAATCGGTGTCGGGCTCGCCCGAAAAGGCCCAGGCGAGCACCTGCGGATCGAGCATGTTCCAGCGGCTGCGCGGCAGCACGCGGGTGCCGGCCTTGGGGCGGCTCTCCACCAGCCCCTTGGCGGTGAGCACCTGCACCGCCTCGCGATAGGCGCTGCGCGACACGTCGAGCGCCTCGGCGTTGGCGACTTCGCCGGTCAGCTTCTCGCCAGGCGCGATCGCGCCGGAGACGATCTGCGTGCCGAGATAATGCGCGATTGCGCCGCGCAGGCGGCGGCCCGAGCCTTTCGGCGTGCGGGTGATCGGCTGCACGCCTGCCTCGTCGGCGTCTTCCGCCCGATCGTCCCCTGCCATCCGCTCGCTCTCCTGCATTTAACCCGTGTAGCGCGAAGCGGGGGCCTGCCGCAAACGATGCGCGATTGCCATTCGGGATCGACCCTAATATGTCGGACTAAACCGAGGATGAGGAGCAGTTCGATGGCGTTGCGGCTGATGCAGTTCAAGGGAAGCGATGGCGTGCGGCGGGTGATCGCGGCCGACGAAGCGGGGGCGGGCTTCGTGCGCGGCGCCACCGACGTCCGCAGCCTGGCGCTGCAGGCGATCGAGGCGGGCCAGTCGCTCGCCGAGGCGGTGGCGGCGGCGGGGCGCGAGGGCGAGGTGGATCCGGCCGAGGCGCTGGCGGCGGGCCAGCTGCTCGCGCCGATCGATCATCCGGATGGCGCGCATCTGGTGCTGACCGGCACCGGCCTCACCCATCTCGGCTCGGCCGAGGGGCGCGACAAGATGCACCGCGATGCCGCGGCGGCCGAGCACAAGACCGATTCCATGCGCATGTTCCTGGAAGGCGTCGAGGGCGGCAAGCCGGATGAGGGCGCGATCGGCCAGCAGCCCGAATGGTTCTACAAGGGCAATGGCCATCATCTGGTCGGCCCCGGCGATACGCTGCAAATGCCCGGCTTCGCGCAGGACGGCGGCGAGGAGCCGGAGCTGGCCGGCATCTACCTGATCGGCCCCGACGGCACGCCGTGGCGGATCGGCCTCGCCCTTGCCAACGAGTTCAGCGACCATGTGACCGAGCGGCACAATTACCTCTGGCTCGCGCATTCCAAGCTGCGCCAGGCGGCGCTCGGGCCCGAGCTGCTGGTGGGTGCGGCGCCGAGCGACGTGCGCGGCACCAGCCGAATCGTGCGCGACGGCGCGACGATCTGGGAAAAGCCGTTCCTCTCCGGCGAGACCAACATGTCGCACACGCTCGGCAATCTCGAGCATCACCACTTCAAATATGGCCTGTTCCGCCAGCCGGGCGACGTGCACGTCCACTTTTTCGGCACCGCGACGCTGTCGTTCAGCGACGGCGTGAAGACGGAAGTGGGCGACACGTTCGAGATCGAGGCTGCCCCCTTCACCCTGCCGCTGCGCAACCCGCTGGCGCAGGGCGACGACACCGGGCTGACGACGGTGAAGACGCTGTAATTCAGATCCTTCCCGGCACGGGGAGGGGAACCATGCGCAGCATGGTGGAGGGGGATCACCGCAAGCGAGTCCGGCGTGGAGGCCCCCTCCACCACCGCCTTCGGCGGCGGTCCCCTCCCCGTGCCGGGGAGGATCTTTCAGCCCCCGACTTCCACCACTGCGACCGACTTGGCCGGCAGGTCCAGCGTCACCGCGCCCGTCGCCACCGTCCCGTTGATCGGCTTCGGTGCCACCGCATTCGGTGCCTCGAAGCTGTTGACCGCATCGACCCTGGCCGCGGTCAGCACCTCGCCCCGGGCGCTCTTCGCCGTCAGCCCCGCGAACGACACCGCGATCCGCGCCGGCTTGGCCGGATCGAGGTTGGTTACCGCCAGCCACAGCTTGCCGTCCTTGCCGCGCGCGGCGATGGCATCGACGCGCGGCATGGTCACGTCGCCCTGGGTGTAGGTCCCCGCATCGAACGAAACCGGCACCGCCTTCGCATCCTGGAACGGCACGTACATGCGGAACACGTGATAGGTGGGGGTGAGGACCATCTTCTCCTTGTCGGTGAGGATCATCGCCTGGAGCACGTTGATCATTTGGGCGATGTTGGTCATCCGCACCCGGTCCGCATGGCGCGCGAAGATATTGAAGTGCAGTGCCGCGATGATCGCGTCGCGCAGCGAGTTCTGCTGGTAGAGGAAGCCCGGGTTGGATCCCGGCAACGGTGCCAGCCACACGCCCCATTCGTCGATCATCAGGGGCACCTTCTTCTCGGGATCATACTTGTCCATGATCGCCGCGTGCTTGGCGATCATCCCGTCCATCGCCAGCGCCGCCTTGACCAGCTTGGCATAGCCCGTCTCGTCGAAGCCGATGCTGGGGAACGAGGGCGGCCAGCCGCCGGTGGTATAGGCGTGCATCGACAGGCCCTCGATGTTCCAGGCCCAGTCATGCCCCTTCCACGCCGCCATCACCGCCTCGGTATAGGTGGTGTCGTTGTCGTTCGGGCCCACCGCGATTCGCTGCATCGGCTCGGGACCCTTTTCGCCCTGCTTGGGATCGAGATTATGGGTGAAGCGGGCGAAGCGCTTCATCAGGTCGACATAATGATCCGGGCGCATCGATCCGCCGCAGCCCCAGCTTTCGTTGCCCAGGCCCAGCCATTTTACCTTGTAGGGCGCGACATGGCCGTTTGCGGCGCGCTCCTTGCCGGCGGTGCTGGAAGGATCGGCGGTCATATAGGCCAGCCAGTCGGCCGCCTCCTGGATCGTGCCCGAGCCGACATTCACCGAGACATAAGCCTCGGCCCCCACCTGATCGGCAAAGTCCATGAACTCGTCGGTGCCGAAGCTGTTGGGCTCGCCCGCACCGCCCCAGTTGGTGTTCACGCTGCTGCGGCGCTTGTCCTGCGGGCCGATGCCGTCGCGCCAGTGATATTCGTCGGCGAAGCAGCCGCCCGGCCAGCGCACCACCGGCACCTTGATCGCCCGGAGCGCCGCGACGACGTCCTTGCGGATGCCGCGGGTGTTGGGGATGGGCGAGTCCTTGCCCACCCAGATGCCGCCATAGATGCCGCTGCCGAGATGCTCGGCGAACTGGCCGAAGATGTGCCGATCGATCGTCGGTCCGGTCTTGGCGGCCTCGACGGTGACGGTGACGGGCGCGTTTTGTGCCAGCGCCGGGGCCGATATGGAAAGCAGCGCCGCACCCGCGAGCAAGGTCTTTCGAAGCATGGAATCCTCCCTGAGATTTTCTGGGGGAAGCGATGCCACGAACTCTACTCCGACAAAAGGGGTGAGTTCAAAGCGGGGGCAGGGCGGGCGGCAGCATCCAGCGGGCGACCGACACGATCACCGCAACGACGGCGACGCCGAGCACCGCAAGAACCACGCGCTGTGGCGCGGCCCGCGTCCCCGTGGCGGCGAGCACCGCGAGGCCCGACGCCAGCATCGCCCAGCAATGGTAGCGATAGTCCGATGCAACGCCGACCAGCCCGAATGCGGCCTCGTTGCAGAGAGCCGAGAGCGCGAGCGTGACGGCCACGCCGCCTGTGCCGTCGCGTGCGGGCCAGGTGCAGAACAGCACGCCCAGCGCGATCGCCAGCCACAGGATCGGTGCACCGGCCGGGCTGGTCGCCAGCGTGTAGCCGAGCTTCTGGAAGCCATCGATCCGCTTGGTCGGAGAGGAAAGGCCAAGCCGATTGGGCTCGGATCGCGCGAGCGGCCCGGTGCCGGGCATCGTCGTCGGCATCCACAGCCGCATCTCGCTGTTCCAATGGGCGATGCGGTGGGTGGCATAGGCGATCGGATGGGTGGCGATCGCCTCCAGCCAGACGCTGCGCAGCTTTGTGCCCGGGGCGGCGCGCTGCAGCGTATCGAGGATATAGCCGCACGCCTGCGCGTCGCCGATCGGATCCCACAGGATCGGGGTCAGGCAACCGCGCGTCTCGGCCCGGCGCCACAATCGTGCGGGCACCTGCGGCACCGCGCCCGGGCCCGCCCGGTGGGCGATGCCGGCCAGATCGAACAGCGGCAGCGAGCGTTCCACGCCGCTCGGCGCCGCGCCGAGCAGGCGCTGGTTGACGGGCGTGAGGATGGCGAGCACGGCGGCCGTCGACACCACCACCAGCACCGCCTGGAACAGCGGCCGATCCCAGCGCCAGCCGCCGAGCAACCCGAAAGCGAGCGGCACCGTCGCGAAGGCGGCGTTGAACCGCACCAGCGTGGCATAGCCGAGCAGCACCAGCACCAGTCCCGCCGCCCACACCGGCAGGCGGCGATCGTCCATTCGCCACCAGCAGGCGATGCCGACCGCGGCCATCAGCGCGCCGGTCATCTGCCCGTCCTTCAGCACCGCGATCTGCCAGCCCAGGATCGGCGGCCAGAGGCCGAACAGCAGCACGACCAGCGCCGCGATCGCCCGCCCGCGTCGCGCCAGCGCGCCCGCGAACAAGGCGAGGCCGATCCAGTAGAGCGATGCCTGCAGCACGAACATCGGCGCATGGCTGCGCCAGCCCAGGTCGTGGAACAGCGCCCACAGCCGCGCCATTGCCGGCGGGTGCCAATCGTCAAAGCGGCCGCTCAGCACCTGCCGATATTGGACGATGCTGTCATAGCTGGCGACGCCGGGCCAGAAAAAGCCGATGGTGATCGCCGCGAACAGCGCCGCGACGAGCAGCGCGGAGATCGCCTTGCGCCGCGCGCCGACGGGCTTGCGCTGCAGCGCGCGACCGCGCCGGGAACTGCCGAAGGACGAACGCGAAAAGCTGTTGGACATCGGACGGGGGCGACCTGTCGGCTCCGGAGGGGCGGGCACCAAGGTCTAGACCAGCACCGCTCCAGACGAAAGCGGCAGGCGGAACGATCCGCCTGCCGTCTTGCGGCATCCGCCGCAGGCCGAACGGCGGGAGAGGCGCTCCCCCGCCGGAGGGGAATCACATGTGCAGCATGCGGCCATAGGCGCCGAGCACCGATTCGTGCATGGTCTCGCTGATCGTCGGGTGCGGGAACACCGTTTCCATCAGCTCGGCCTCGGTAAGCTCGCCGGTCTTGCCGATCGTGTAGCCCTGAATCATCTCGGTCACTTCCGCGCCGATCATGTGCGCGCCGAGCAGCTCGCCGGTCTTGGCGTCGAACACCGTCTTCACAAAGCCTTCCGGCTCGCCCAGCGCGATGGCCTTGCCGTTGCCGATGAACGGAAAGTTGCCGACCTTGACGTCATAGCCCGCTTCCTTGGCCTTGGCTTCGGTGAGGCCGACGCTGGCGATCTGCGGGTGGCAATAGGTGCAGCCCGGGATGTTGCGCGGGTCCATCGCGTGCGGGTGGCCGCCGTTGATCGCCTCGGCCGCGATCACGCCCTCATGGCTGGCCTTGTGCGCGAGCCAGGGCGGCGCGGTGACGTCGCCGATCGCCCACAGGCCGTCGACATTGGTACGGCAGGCGCCGTCCGTCACGATATGGCCGCGCTCGGTCTTCACGCCGAGGGTCTCGAGGCCGATATTCTCGGTGTTGGGCACGATGCCGATTGCGACGATGACGTGGCTGAACTCCTCCACCGTCACCTTGCCGTCCTTGCCCTTGATCGACGCCTTCACGCCGCTCGCGGTCACGTCGAGCTTCTCGACGCCGGTCTGGGTGAGGATGGTCATCCCCTGCTTCTTGAACGCCTTCTCCAGATGCGCGGAGACGTCCTTGTCCTCCACCGGCACGATCCGGTCGAGCATCTCGACGATCGTCACCTGCGAGCCCATGTCGTTGTAGAAGCTGGCGAACTCCACGCCGATCGCGCCCGAGCCGATGACCAGCAGCTTGGTGGGCATCTCGGTCGGCGTCATCGCGTGGCGATAGGTCCAGATGCGCTTGCCGTCGGCCTTGGCGAAGGGCAGGTCGCGGGCGCGCGCGCCGGTCGCGACGATGATGTTCTTCGCCTCCAGGTCGGTCTTCTTGCCGTCGGCGGCGGTGACGGTCAGCTTGCCCTTCGCGGTCAGGACGCCGGTGCCCATGTGCACGGCGATCTTGTTCTTCTTCATCAGGTGCGTGACACCCTGGTTGAGCTGCTTGGCGACGCCGCGCGAGCGCTTCACCACCGCGTCCAGATCGGCGCTGATCTGGTTGGCGATCAGGCCGTAATCCTTGGCGTGCTGCATATAGTGGAAGATTTCCGCCGAGCGCAGCAGCGCCTTGGTGGGGATGCAGCCCCAGTTGAGGCAGATGCCGCCGAGCAGCTCGCGCTCGACAATGGCGGTCTTCAGGCCCAGCTGGGCCGCCCGGATCGCCGCGACATAGCCGCCGGGGCCCGAGCCGAGAACGATGACGTCGTAGGATTCAGCCAAGGTGTGCTTCCTTCTGCTCCCTCCCCCCTTGCGGGGGAGGGCTGGGGAGAGGGGTGCGGGCGGCGGGGCTCGACGCCCCGGCGGCCGCGTTCAGGGCCGACAGGATGGCGGTGGCGACCGCGTCCGTGTCGGCGAGGATGTCGTTGTTGTAGAAGCGCAAGATGGTGAAGCCCTGCGCCTTTATCCATGCGTCGCGGGTGGCGTCGTAGCTGCTGTCGATATGCTGGGACCCATCCGCTTCGACGATGACGCGCGCTTCGAGGCACACGAAGTCGACGATGTAGCGGCCGAGCTTTTGCTGGCGCTTCCATTTCCAGCCCGCCAGCCGCTTGGCGCGGAGGAGGGACCAGAGACGGCGTTCGGCTTCGGTTGGGTCCTTCCGCATTTCGCGCGCTCTGGCGAGCGCGCGCCCTCTCCCTCCCACCGCTGCGCGGCGGGCCCCTCCCTCCCCCGCAAGAGGGGAGGGGCTAGAAGAAGGACGGGCATGCGCAACACTGCGCTCCCTCCCCCCTTGCGGGGGAGGGCCGGGGAGAGGGGATGGCGTCGAGCCGGGCTCGATGCCCGGCTCGGCGCCTTTATCCCCCATCCTCACGCAATCGCCTCCACCGGGCGCGGGCGCTTGTTCTCGTCGACCGCGACGAACACGAAATGTGCCTGGGTGACGAGGCAGCTTTCCTCGATGTGCCGGCCGCGGCGCCAGGCCTGGACCTCGATGGTCATCGAGGTCCGGCCGACCTTGACCAGCTCGGCATAGACCGAGACTTCGTCGCCCACCGCGACGGGCGAGTGGAACTTCATCCCCTCCACCGCCACCGTGACCGCGCGGCCGCGCGAATAGCGCGAGGCGAACAGCCCCGCCGCCATGTCCATCTGGCTCATCAGCCAGCCGCCGAAGATGTCGCCGTACGGATTGGTATCCGCCGGCATCGTCGTCACCCGGATCGCCGGCTGGCGGTCGGGCGGGCCGCCCTGTTGATCAATCATCGCGAGCAGCCTCCTCGGTTCCGCGCAGCTTCGCACGATCCTCGGCATAGGCCCGCCGCAGCGGGCCGATGCCCATCGCCACCACCGCCACCATCGCGACATAGGCGACCAGCCAGATGTCGTGGGTGGCGCGGCGGTACGACCAGGCGGCGAGCGACGCGATCACCACCGCCGCGATCAGCCCGACCACGATATGGATCACTTCGATCAGGACGCGCACCGCCCGGCTCCGATCAGGCGATCATGCCCATCGGGGCTTCGACGAGTTCCTTGAAGATTTTCATCATCTCGGCCCCGTCGGCACCGTCGATGGCGCGATGGTCGAAGCTGCCGGTCGCGCTCATTACCGTCGCCACGCCGAGCGCGTCGTCGATGATGTACGGGCGCTTTTCGCCCGCGCCGATCGCCATGATCATGCCCTGCGGCGGATTGATCACCGCTTCGAACTGCTTGATGCCGTACATGCCCATGTTGGACAGGCTGGCGGTGCCGCCCTGATATTCCTGCGGCTGCAGCTTGCCCTCGCGGGCGCGGGCGGCGAGGTCCTTCATCTCGGTCGCGATGGCCGAGACGCTCTTGTTCGCCGCGTCCTTGACGATCGGGGTGATCAGGCCGGTGGGCGTCGACACCGCGACCGACACGTCGGCGCGGCTGTACTTGATCAGCTTGTCGCCGGTGTAGGTGACATTGCACTTGGGCGTACGGGCGAGGGCGACGCCGAGCGCCTTGATCAGCAGATCGTTGACCGACAGCTTCACGCCGCGCGCTTCGAGCGCCTTGTTGAGCTCACCGCGCAGCTTGAGCAGCGCGTCGAGGCGGATGTCGACCGTGAGGTAGATGTGCGGCACGGTCTGCTTCGACTCGGTGAGGCGACGCGCGATCGTCTTGCGGATGTTCGAGAGCTTCTCTTCCTCGTGCGGGATCGAGTCGTCGAACCAGACGGCCTTGGCCTCGGCTGCGGCAGGCGCGGCGGCCGGAGCAGCCGTCGGCGCCGGGGCAGCGGCGGCAGCGGCCGGCTGGGCGGCAGGCGCAGCGCCGGGCTTGGCGCCCTCGACATCGGCCTTGACGATGCGGCCGTTCGGGCCCGAGCCGGTCACGCCGGCGAGGTCGACGCCCTTGTCGGCGGCGATGCGGCGGGCAAGCGGGCTCGCCTTGACGCGCGAGCCCGAAGCCGCGGCGGGCTGGGCCGCCGGAGCAGGGGCCGGAGTCGGCGTGGGTGCAGGCGCGCTCGCGGTGGGGGTCGGAGCAGGCGCGGGTGCCGGGGTCGGGCTCGGCGCGGGGGCGGCGCTGGCGGACGACACGTCCTCGCCTTCGCCGGCGATCACCGCGATCACGGTGCCGACCTTTACGTTATCGGTCCCTTCGGCGACCAGGATCTTCCCGATCACGCCTTCGTCGACCGCTTCGAATTCCATCGTCGCCTTGTCGGTTTCGATCTCGGCAAGCAGGTCGCCGGATTTCACCGTGTCGCCTTCCTTGACGAGCCACTTGGCAAGCGTGCCCTCCTCCATGGTGGGAGAAAGTGCCGGCATCTTGATTTCGATTCCCATGAAGGTTCCCGTCGTTGGTCCTGGGGTGGCTGGCCCCTCCTTTGCCGCCGTAAACCCTAGGGTCAAGCCCCGGTCTTGCGCTGCGGCCCGCGCCGGTCCACGTAACGCGTGACTTCAAGGAAGGCCCCCATGCGCACCTATCTGGTGGTGATCGACGATTCGCCCGAGGCCGAAATCGCGCTGCGCTTCGCCGCCAGGCGCGCGAGCAAGACCGGCGGCAATGTCGAGATCCTCGCCCTGATCCCGCCCGCCGAGTTCGTCCAATGGGGCGGGGTGATGGCGACGATCGAGGAGGAAGCGCGCGAACGCGCCGAGGCGCTGGTGATGCGCGCGGCGGGCACGCTGTTCACCGAATCCGGCCTGACTCCCTCGATCACGGTGCGACAGGGCGACGGGCCGAAGGTGGTCCGCGAAATGCTGGCAGCCAATGGCGACATCGCTGCCCTGGTGCTGGGCGCGGCGCCGAGCGGGGCGCCGGGCAAGCTGGTCGCGCATTTCACCGGGGCCGATGCCGGCAAGCTGACCGTGCCGGTGATGATCATCCCGGGTTCGCTCGACATGGACGCGATCGACCGGCTGAGCTGATTGACCGAGGCGCCCGCCCGCGTCAGCATATGTCCATGCGCATCCTTGCCCTTTTGCCGTTCGCCCTCTTCGCCACCCCCGCCGCAGCGCAGGACCGGCCCGATCCCGCCCGCCTGAAAGCCAGCGTCGAGAAGCTGGTAAGCTTCGGCACCCGGCACACGCTTTCCGATCCGGATCATCCCACTCGCGGCATCGGCGCGTCGCGGCGCTGGTTCGGTGGCGAGCTTGCCCGGATCGGCGCGGCGTGCGGCGGCTGCATCGAGACGAGCGAGATCGCACGCGTGTTCAAGGGGCCGCGCGCGCCCAACGGCGTGAACATCGTCGACGTGCTCGGCATCCAGCGCGGCAGCGAGCCCAACCGCGTCGTGATCGTGATGGGCCATATCGACAGCCGCGTGACCGACGTGATGAACGCCACCGCCGACGCGCCCGGCGCCAATGACGACGCCTCGGGCGTCGCGCTGGTGCTGGAGGCGGCGCGGATCCTGTCGAAGCACAAGTTCAAGGCGACGATCGTCTATGCCGCGCTCTCCGGCGAGGAGCAGGGGCTCTATGGCGGCCAGCTGCTCGCCGAGACGGCGAAGGAGCGCGGCTGGACCGTGTCCGCCGTGCTCAACAACGACATCGTCGGCAACACCATCGGCCAGGATGGCCGCCGCGTGGCGGACCGGGTCCGTGTCTTCTCGGAAGGCGCGCGCGATTCGGAAACGCTGCTCGAGGCAAAGGCGCGTCGTGCCGATGGCGGTGAGGACGACGGCCCCAGCCGTGCGCTCGCCAAGGCGATCCGCGGCGTCGCGGCCGCCGATCCCAAGGGCCTGAAGGTGCTGATGGTCCGCCGTCCCGATCGGTTCGGGCGCGGCGGCGACCACACCCCGTTCCTCACCCTCGGCTACCCGGCGGTGCGTTTCTCGGTGGGCGCCGAGAATTACGACGCCCAGCACCAGGATCTGCGGACGGAAGCGGGCAAGGTCTATGGCGACACCGTCGACCGGATGGATTTTCCCTACCTCGCCAAGGTGACCGCGCTCAACGTCGCGACGCTGCGCCGGCTCGCCAGCGCGCCCGCCGCGCCGGAGCCGGTGATCCTCAGCGGCGCGCTCGCCACCGATACGACGGTGAAGTGGCCGGCGGTGCCGGGTGCGGCGAAATACCGCGTCTACTGGCGCGCCGCGGATCGTGCGGACTGGGCAAGCCATGTCGACGTGCCGGGCGACCGGACAGAAACGGTGCTGAAGGGCATCATCGTCGACGATACCTTTGTCGGCGTCGCCGCGGTCTCGGCCGATGGCGCGGAGAGCCTGGTGAGCTTCGGCGCGCGTCCGGTGCGCGGACGTTGAACCTTCGGTCGCATCGGTTCATAGGGGCGGCCATCGGGGGCGATATGGTACAAGAGTCGAGTTTGAGTATGGCAACCCACCCCGCTTCCGACGAACCCGCCACGCTGCTGGTGGTCGATGACGACCGCGACATTCGCCTTCTGCTCGCCAACAGCCTCGGCGCACGCGGCTACCGCGTCGAAACCGCGTCGAGCGCGCGCGACATGGACGTCATCCTGGACAAGATGCCGGTCGACCTGGTGATCCTGGACGTGATGATGCCGGGCGAGGACGGGCTTTCCGCCTGCCGCCGCATCGCCACCGCCGATGGCCCCGACGTGATCCTGCTCAGCGCGCTGGGCGAGGAACAGGATCGCATCCTCGGCCTGGAGGTGGGCGCGGGCCATTATCTGCCCAAGCCGTGCAGCCCGCGCGAGATCCTTGCGACCGTGCGCGCGGCGCTGCGCAAGCGGGGCACCACGGCAGCGCCCTCGGCTGGCGATGTCTACACCTTCGAAGGCTGGCGGATCGACCTCGGCAGCCACGAACTGTTCGACCCCGAAGGCGTATTGGTAGGCCTGACGGACGGCGAGTTCGCGGTGCTGCGCGTGTTCATCGAGCGGCCGCGCCGCGTGCTGACCCGCGAGGCGCTGCTGGCGGCGGCGCGGGGCCCCGATTCGGATGCCTATGACCGCGCGATCGACGTGCAGGTCAGCCGCCTGCGCCGCAAGCTGCGTTCGGGCGCGGACGAGATCATCCGTACCGTGCGCAACGAAGGCTATCTGTTCGTACCCCGCGTCACGCGCGCATGAGCGAGGGGACGGCGGCCCCGCGATCGCCGCTGTTCCTGCGCATCTTCGCGCGGATGCTGGCCTGCGTCGTGGTGGTGCAGCTGCTCAATTTCGGGCTGTTGTTCGCCGTACAGACGCCCAATCCGAAACTGCACACCATCGGCCAGATCGCGCAGGCCATGCGCCATCCCGCCGCGGCGCCCGAGGGGTTCGCGGTCGAGCGGGACGATGCCGTCGAACGCGATCCCTGGAACCCGCGCATCGAGCGGACCGAGGTGGCCCTGGCGACCGCGCTGGGGGTGCGGCCCGAGCGGGTGATCCTGCGCTTTCCCGTCGGCTTCCTGCAGCGTCCGCCCGTCTATGACCGCGCCGGGGTGCCGCCCGCACCGCGTCCGGCCAGCCCGGCGGCGGCGCAGGACGTGATCGTCGCGGGCGGGTTCGAAGCGTCGCTGCGCATGCCGGACGGCAGCTGGCGGACCGTGACGGCGGGATCGGGGCAGGAGCCGTGGCGCTTGTTCGTGGTGGTGTGGCTGCTGCTGTCGGCGCTGGCGGCAGCGGTGTTCGCCTGGGCGATGGCGCGGCGCTTCGCTCGCCCGATCGGTGCCTTTGCCCGCGCCGCCGAGCGGCTGGGCCGGGATCCGCGCGCGCCGCCGATCGAACTCGACGGACCTGCCGAGATCGCCGAGGCGGCGCGGGCGTTCAACGACATGCAGGCGCGGCTCAACCGCTATGTCGACGATCGCGCGACGATGCTTGCCGCGGTGGCGCATGATCTGCGCACGCCGCTGATGCGGCTGGGCCTGCGCATCGAGGATGCCGATCCGGCGATCCGCGGCGCGTGCGAGGGCGATATCCGCGAGATGCAGGCGATGATCTCCGCGGTGATGGCCTATGTGCGCGACACCAGCCGCATCGGCGTGCGCCGTCCGCTCGACCTGCGCTCGCTGGCCGAGACGGTGGTCGACGATGCCGCCGATCGCGGGGCGGCGGTGAGCCTCGAGTCGGGCGAGCCCGTGGTTCTCGAAGCCGATCCGGTGGCGCTCAAGGCGATGCTCGCCAATCTGGTCGGCAATGCGGTGAAATATGCCGGCGGTGCGCAGCTGGTGCTCGAGGCGCGCGCGCACGAGGCGGTGATCGCCGTGCGCGATCGCGGCCCCGGCATCGCCGACGAAGACATGGAGCGGGTGTTCGATCCCTTTTTTCGCGGCGAACGCTCGCGCAACCGCGATACCGGCGGCATGGGACTGGGCTTGGCCAGCGCGCGCGCGACGGCGCGCGCGCATGGCGGGGACATCAGCCTGCATCGGCGCGATGGTGGCGGGCTGTGCGCCACCGTCAAGCTTCCGCTTTGAATCCAGGCGCTTCGATCTACGACCTCGACCTACTGGCCCGCTCCCGGCATTGTTGATACCGATACCGCCCGCGCGGCCAACGGACCGCCGGGTACGAGGAGGTGGATCATGGGAACGCGACGCGACGTGCTCGGCGGAATCGGCGCCGGGGTCTTGGCCAGTGCGCTCGGCGGATCGGCGGCGCAGGCACAGGGCAAGCGCAAGCTCGGCTATGCGGTAGTGGGCCTCGGCAACTATGCCACCAACCAGATCATGCCGCGCATCAAGGACTGCGAGTTCGCAGAACTGAAGGCGCTGGTGAGCGGCACCCCGGCCAAGCTGGAGAAATATGGCGCCGAATACGGCATCCCGAAAACGCACTGGTACAATTACCAGACCTATGATCGGATGCGCGACAATCCGGACATCGACCTCGTCTACGTCATCCTGCCGAACAGCATGCACGCCGAATATTCGATCCGCGCCTCCCAGGCCGGCAAGCACGTGCTGTGCGAGAAGCCGATGGCGACCTCCGCCGCCGAATGCGAGGCGATGATCGCGGCGGCCAAGAAGGCGGGCAAGAAGCTGATGATCGGCTATCGCTGCCATTTCGAGCCGTACAATCTCAAGGCGATCGAGATGATCAAGGCCGGCGCGCTGGGCAAGCCGACGCTGATCTTCGCCGAGCACGGCTTCAACGCGCAACCCAATCAGTGGCGGCTGGACAAGCCGATGTCGGGCGGCGGATCGCTGATGGATATCGGCATCTACAGCCTCAACGCCGCGCGCTATCTGGCGGGCGAGGAGCCGGTCGAGGTCAGCGCGATGGAGTATACCGATCGCAGCGATCCGCGCTTCAAGACGGTGGAGGATCGGATCGACTGGCAGTTCCGCTTTCCGAGCGGGCTGATCGCGGACTGCGTGTCCAGCTACAGCTCGAACCACAATCATTATCGTGTCACCGGCCAGAAGGGCTGGGTGGAGCTGGAGCCGGCCACGTCCTATCAGGGCATCGAAATGTGGACCCGGCTGGGCGGCAAGCGCGAGCAGGTGGTGTTGCCCGCGCCGGCGAAGAACATGTTCGTCCGCCAGCTCGACCATCTCGCCGAATGCGCGATGCGCGACCGCGAGCCAATCGTCTCGGGCGAGGAAGGGCTGCGCGACATGCGGCTGATCGAGGCGATCTACCGCTCGGCCCGCGAACACCGGGCGATCCCGCTGGCATGAAGAACGGACGCATGAAGCGACGGGAAGTACTGGCGGCGGGCGCGATGCTCGCCGCTTCCGCCTGGACCCCGCTGGCCCGCGCCGCACGACCGCTCGGTGCCGATCACCGCGCCCGCATCCAGGCGCTGCTCGGCCAGATGACGCTCGCCGAAAAGGTCGGGCAGATGAACCAGATCGCGGGCGGGCGGCAGAAGTCGCTCAACTCGAAGCTCGACGCGGCGATGCTCGATCGCGTGCGCAAGGGCGAGATGGGGTCGTTCCTCCACGTCGCCGGCGCCGAGCCGCTGCGCGACCTGCAGCGCGTCGCGGTGGAGGAATCGCGGCTCAAGATTCCGCTCCTGTTCGCGATGGACGTGATCCATGGCTATCGCACGATCCTGCCGGTGCCGCTGGCGCTGGCGGCGAGCTGGGATCCCGAGGTTGCCGAACAGGCCGCGCGGATCGCGGCGGAAGAGGCCTGGGCGGCGGGGCTGCACTGGACCTTCACCCCGATGGTCGACGTGGCGCGCGACCCGCGCTGGGGCCGGGTGGTCGAGGGTGCGGGCGAGGACGCCTATCTGGGCAGCCGCATCGCCGAGGCGCAGGTCACCGGCTTCCAAGGCGCGGACTTGGGGCGCGGCATGCGGATGATGGCCTGCGCCAAGCATTTCGTCGGCTATGGCGCGGCCGAAGGCGGTCGCGACTACGACAGCGCTGACATCGGGCCGCGGACGCTCAACGAAGTCTATCTGCCGCCCTTCCATGCGGCCGCGCGGGCGGGCGCCGGCAGCTTTATGACCGCGTTCAATGCGCTCGACGGCGTGCCGATGACCGCCAATGCCGATCTGGTGCGTGGCTTCCTGCGCGCCCGCTGGAACTATCAAGGGCTGGTGGTGAGCGACTGGAACGCGATCCGCGAGCTGGTCAACCATGGCATCGCCGCCGATGCGCGCGAAGCCGCGGTACTGGCGCTCAAGGCGGGCGTCGACATGGACATGGCGAGCGGCAGCTACGCGACGTACCTCGCCGAAGCGGCGACGGCGGACGCGTCGCTGGTGCCGCTGATCGACGAATCGGTGGGCCGCATCCTCGCCGCCAAGGCGCGGCTGGGGCTGTTCGACGATCCCTATGGTTTCGGCGATCCGGCGCGCGACAAAGCGCCGCTGCGGCGGACCGAGGCGCGCGAACTTGCGAAACGCTCTGTGGTGCTGCTGCGCAACGAAGGCGCGGTGCTGCCGCTCAAGCCCGGCGCAAGGCTCGCGCTGATCGGCGCGCTGGCGGACGATGCGTCCTCGGCGATCGGTTCGTGGCGCGCACGGGGGCAGGCGACCGACGCGGTGACGCTCAAGGCGGCGCTGGCGGGTGCGGAATACCAGCCGGGCACCGATGTCGCAGCCGCCGTCGAGGCGGCGAAACGTGCCGACGTGGTGCTCGTCGGGGTCGGCGAGGATTTCGATCGGACCGGCGAGGCGCGCAGCTATGCCGAGATCGGGTTGCCCGGCGCGCAAGGGGGGCTGCTCGCAGCGCTCAAGGCGACCGGCAAGCCGATCGTCGCGATCCTGATGGGTGGCCGCCCGCTCGCGCTCGAACGCGAGCTGGCCGGCGTGCCCGCCGTGCTACAGACCTGGCTGCTCGGCATCGAGAGCGGCCCGGCGATCGCGGAGATCCTCACCGGCAAGGCCGCGCCAGGCGGTCGACTGCCGATCGGCATGCCGCGCCGGACCGGCCAGTCGCCGCAAAGCTATGCCCATCTGCCCACCGGGCGCCCGGCCAACCCGGACCTGGCGGTGGACAGCGCGCGCTATCACGATACCGAGATCGGCCCGCTCTTCGCCTTCGGCCACGGCCTCACCTATGGCGAGATCGCCTATGGCCCGCTGACGCTCAGCGGCGAGACCGTTGCCCCCAGTAGCCGGATCACCGCCTCGGTGCAGGTCACCAATCGCGGCACGATGCCGGTGGAGGAGGTGGTGCAACTCTACGCCAACGACCCCGTCGCCGCGATCTCGCGGCCGGTGGCCGAGCTGCGCGGTTTCGCCCGCGTGCCGCTCAAGCCGGGCCAGAGCCGCACCGTACGCTTCACCCTGAGCCCCGAGCAGTTCGCCTTCTGGCGGGACGGCAAATGGATCGTCGAGGCGGGGGACATCCGGTTGATGGCCGGCGCCTCCTCGGCAGACATCAAGAGCGAAGCCAAGTTCCGGATCACCGCAGCCGCCGAAGGGCAGGTGCCTGCCGCTTCGCTGGCCACCAAGGTGGAGGTCGCGTGATGGGCGAGCCCTGGCATACATTGCTCATCGTCGCCGGCAGCATCGCGGCGGTCATCTTGCTGGTGCTGCGCCTCAAGCTCCAGCCTTTCGTCGCGCTGCTGCTGGTGGCGCTGGCGACCGGCCTCGTCTTCGGCAACGATCCGCTGGCGGTGATCGCCGCGATCCGCAAGGGTACCGGCGAGGCGCTCGGCTTCGTCGCGGTGGTGATCGGGCTGGGCGCGGTGCTGGGCGGAATGCTGGAGGCTTCGGGCGGCGTGCAGGCGATCGCGCGGCGGCTGCTCGACCTGTTCGGGCAGAAGCGCGTCCCCTGGGCGCTGACCGCGATCGGCATCGTCGTCGGCGTGCCCTTGTTCTTCGACGTGGCCTTCATCATCCTCGCGCCGTTGCTCACCACGCTGGCGGTGCGGGCGGAGCGGCGCGTCACCTATTTCGCGCTGCCGCTGCTGGCAGGGCTGATGACGATGCACGCGCTTCTGCCGCCGCATCCGGGGCCGGTGGCGGTCGCCGAGCTGCTCCACACCGATTATGGCCGGATGGCGCTCTATGGCCTGATCTGCGGCATCCCCTCGGCGATCCTGGCCGGGCCTGTATTCGCCAAGCTGGCGCATGGCGCGCCCGGCTATGGCGCGATCGGCGCGCCGCCGATGCTCGACGAAGGCGCGCCGCAGACCAATGCGGTGGGCTTCGCCCCCGCGCTCGCCGCGATGCTGCTGCCGCTCGCGCTGATCCTGATCGGTACGGTGGCGAGCGAGGCGATGGCGCCGGGGCTGGCGCGCTCTGCCCTGGTGTTCCTCGGCCATCCCTTCACCGCGCTGGTGATCGCGGTGATCGGGGCGATGCTGTGGCTGCGGCTGGTCGCGGGGGCGGGGTTCGAGACGCTGTCCAAGATCAGCACCCGCGCGCTGGAGCCCGCGGGACTGATGGTGCTGATCATCGGCGCGGGCGCGGCGTACAAGGAAGTGCTGATCGAGTCGGGGGCGGGGCAGCAGATCACGCTGGCGGTGCAGGCGGCACAGGTGTCGATTCCGGTGTTCGCCTTCCTGCTCTCCGCCTTTGTGCGGGTGGCGCAGGGCTCGGCCACCGTCGCGATGGTCACCGCCGCTGGCCTCGCCGCCCCGCTGATCGGCGCGGCCGGGCTGGGGCCGGACCGGATCGCGCTGGTCACCGTCGCGATCGGATCGGGCGCGACCATCGCCTCCCATGTCAACGACACCGGCTTCTGGCTGGTGAAGCAATATCTCGGCCTCACCGAAGCGCAGACCTTTCGCAGCTGGACCATCGGTGCCACCATCGCGGGGCTGACCAGTTTCGCCATGGCGCTGCTGCTATGGCCGTTCGTCTGAGGGGATCCTGACCATGCTCGCCACCACCCGCCGCACCCTGCTCGGCGGCCTCGCCGCGCTGCCGCTGCTGCCGGGCATCGCCCGCGCGGCGGGGGCGGGGACGATCACCCGGCTGGATCCCGAGCTCGACGCGTTGCTCGACGTCGAATCGCCGCTCGAGGTGATCGCCAGCGGCATCCAATGGGCCGAGGGGCCGGTATGGATCCGAGACGGCGCGGTGACCGGCGGCGCTCTGGGCGGGGCGAGCGCGTTCGATCGCAGCTATCTGCTGTTCTCCGACGTGCCGGCGAACATCGCCTATCGCTGGGACGGCAAGGAGACCAAGCCGTTCCTCGTGCCCTCTGGGCTCGCCGGGCCGATCCCCAAGGGGGTGCGCGAGGCGGGATCGAACGGGATGATCCAGGGCCGCAAGGGCGAGCTGCTGATCGCCGACAGCGGCACCCGCGCCATCGCGGCGGTGGACCTGGAGACCAAGCAGAAGACGATCCTCGCCGGCCGGTACGAGGGCAAGCGCTTCAACAGCTGCAACGATCTGGTGCAGGCGAAGAACGGCGCGATCTACTTTACCGATCCGCCCTATGGCTTCACCGAGGGCGACCAGTCGCCGATGAAGGAGCTGCCGTTCAACGGCGTCTATCGGCTCGATCCGAACGGCACGGTGCATCTGATCGAATCGAAGCTCACCCGGCCCAACGGCATCGGCCTGTCGCCGGACCAGCGCACGCTGTACGTGTCGGTCTCGGACGATGCGGCATTGTTCACCTGGGCGTACAGCCTGGGAGACGACGGCCTCGCGACCGGCCGCAAGCTGTTCCTCGATCACCGTGCCGGTGCGGCGCAGGGACTCCCGGGGCATCCGGACGGGATGAAGGTGGCAGCGAGCGGGCATCTCTATGCCAGCGGCCCGGGCGGCATCCATGTCGTGGCGCCGGACGGGCGGCGGCTGGGGCTGATCTCGACCGGCAAGAAGGCGGCGAACTGCTGCTTCGGCGAGGACGGGAAGACGCTGTTCATCACCTCCAGCGATCAGGTGTTCCGCCTGCGCCTGCGCGCCTCCGGCTGGTAAGCAGGGCGATTGGATTAGAATTTGGCCGCACAAGGGTGCCGATCCTCCCCCTTGACGGTGGAGGATAGCGTAGCTTGGCAGCGTGCTGCCTAGCGAAGCTTGGAGAGGGTGAGCGGCGCGAAGCGCCGCGCGATTTGCGCTGCAAATCGCCCCCCTCTCCCTCCCACCGCCTTCGGCGGCGGGCCCCTCCCTCCCCCGCGAGGGGGGAGGGGTAGAGCGCATAGGCGATTGCCCCAGGCTGGTAAGCGGGGCGCGCCGGGCGTAGAGCCGGCGCGATGTCGCAAGCCGAAGCCATCCCCGCCGCCACCGTGATCGTGATGCGCGACACGGGCAGCGGGCCGCCCGAGCTGCTGATGGTCGAACGGTCGCGGGCGATGGCGTTCGCCGGCGGCGCGCTGGTGTTTCCCGGCGGCCGGATCGATCCGGGCGATCACCTCCTGGCGGACAGCCATGACGATGCGGCGGCGCGAGTCGCGGCGATCCGCGAGACGATCGAGGAAGCCGGGCTGGCGCTGGGCCTCCCCTGCGATCCCGATACCCTCGCCACCCTGCGGGCGGGGCTCCATGGCGGTGCGCCGTTTGCGCAACTGCTGGCGGAGGCAGGCCTCGCCCTCGACCTCGACGTGCTGGTCCCCTTCGCCCGGTGGCTGCCCCATGGCCTGCCGCACCGGGTGTTCGACACCCGCTTCTATCTCGCCCGCGCGCCCGAAGGGGCCGATCCGCAGGTCGATGGCAGCGAGAATGTCCGGCTGTGCTGGAGTACGGCGCAGGCGGCGCTGGGCGCCGCCGATCGGGGCGAGGCAACGCTGATCTACCCCACCCGGCGCAATCTGGAACGGCTGGCGCTGTTCGACGGTTTCGACTCGGCGATGGCCCATGCCGGGAGCTTTCCGATCGTGCCGATCACCCCCTTCGTCGAGTCGCGCGACGGCGTCGACTGGCTGTGCATTCCGGAAGGGTTCGGCTACCCGGTCACCGCCGAGCGGATGGACCGGGCGGTGCGCGCATGAAGGCGCTGAAGCAGACCATCTGGGTACTGATCATATTCGCGCTGCTCGCCGGCGGCGCGCTGCTGCTGCTGATGTGGACGCGCAGCCGCCCGCAGGACCTGCCCTGGACCCCGCTCGACCTGTCGCAGCCGATCGGCGCCTTCACCGGGCGCAAGCTGGCAGGGCTGGGTGCGGACGGTGCCCAGTGCCGCGCGCTGCTCACCCAGGCGGGGGTGCGCTACGAGAAGCTGGCACCGGTGCAGCGGCAAGGGGAATGCGGCTATGCCGATGGCGTGCGCTTCACCAGCGGCGGATCGCGGACGATCGCCTTCAGCCCGGCCTCGCTCGGCACCGCCTGTCCGGTGGCGGCGGGGCTGGCGCTGTGGGAATGGAACATCGTCCAGCCCGAGGCGCAGAAGCTGTTGGGATCCCGCGTCGTGCGGATCGAGCATTTCGGCAGCTATTCGTGCCGGCGCATGTATGGCCGCAGCACGGGCGACTGGAGCGAGCACGCCAAGGCCAATGCCGTCGACATCGCCGCCTTCGTCCTCGCGGATGGCCGGCGGGTGAGCGTGCTGGGGGACTGGAAGGGGGAAGGGGGCAAGCCGGCCTTCCTGCGCGCGGTGCGGGACGGCGCCTGCCGGCTGTTCGCGACGGTGCTGTCGCCTGACTATAACGCCGCCCACCGCGACCACCTCCATCTCGACCAGGCTGCACGCGGCGAGATGGGGTGGCGGGCGTGCCGCTGACGGCTTTTGGCGCCTTCGGCGCGGTTGCGGTACCGGCCCTCTCCCCAACCCGGCCACCCAGCGGCAGGATCTTGTGGGTGGCCGGGTGGGGGAGAGGGCCGGTGCCGCCCGGAAGTGCGCCACGCGCACTTCCGCAAAGAAGATCTCAGTTCGGCAGGGCGTTGGTGTCGATCTTCTCGACCCATTGCGGGAAGAAGCTCGGCTGGCGGTTCGACCAGCCCGAGGCGGTCGCGGCAGCTTCGCTGATCGACTGGAGCAGCTTGCGACGCAGGTCCGGATGGAGATGCGGCAGCGCCGAGGCCGAGCAGAAGGCCGCCGGCAGCCACGGCCGCACTTCCGCGCCGAGCAGCCGCTCGTACAGGAAGCGATAGGCCGAGAAGCTGGTCAGCCGGCCCTGGCCGAGGTCGAACGCCGAAAGCGTCACCAGCGGCGCCATGAACGGCTCGATCGCGCCGAGGTCGCTGTCATTGGGCAGCAGCGTGCGAATGTCCTTCAGCCGCTCGTAGACGCGTGCCTGGGCGCGGATGCTCGCGGCTTCGACCACGTCCCGCGACCAGCGCGAGAGCGCGTCGTCGCGTTCCAGGCCCACGTCGAGCGACCGGCGTACGTAGCGCTGGGTACCGGCGGCGAAGCCCGCGAATTCCTTCATCTCTGCCAGCGTCATTGCACCTTCGGCCGGCTTTGCTCGTGCAGCCATTCTAACGTCTCCCGCTCGGTTCCTTTTGGCCCGTGGGAAGGATCATGCTCCGCACTGGTTAACGCAGAGCTTAATGACCCCCTCCGTATCCCCACGAGCATTGGAACCTAAAATGTGCTGCGACGCAACATCGGTTTGCGACGAAACGATGACGCTAAGGGAACATCCTTAGGCCGCTGAATTGGCGACGTATTTTTACGTACAGCCCCATGCCTGACCCAAAGTGGGCAATCGGTTGCGCATCGCGTGGCGAAACGCGCTCGAAAATGGTTCCGGCGGTTCAGAAACGGTTCAGCGCACCTCGTCGGCCCATTCCAACGGTTCGTCGGATCGACGGGCCGCAGGGCTGTACGGCCGTCCTATAGTTTGGCTAGCAACCCTCAACCACTTCCTTTCCTGACCGGGGGGTCTTGAAGATGTTCACTCGTTTCGCAGCGCGTTTCGCGCTGATGGCGGCGTGCGCCCTGATGACTGTCATTCCCGCACAGGCGAAGGGCACCTTCTGGCAGTGCGTCACCTTCGCGCGCCAGGCCTCGGGCGTAGAGCTTCGCGGCAATGCCTGGACGTGGTGGGAACAGGCCGCCGGCCGTTATCAGCGTGGCGAGACCCCCAAGATCGGCGCCGTGATGTCGTTCCAGCGTACCGCCCGCATGCCGATGGGGCATGTCGCAATGGTGTCGCAGGTGATCAGCCCGCGCGAAGTGCTGTTGACCCATGCCAACTGGTCGACCCCCGGCGCCGTCGAGCGCGACGTTCGCGCGGTAGACGTGTCGGCGAACGGCGACTGGAGCGAAGTGCGCGTATGGTACGGTCGCATCGGCGGCCTCGGCATCTCGGCCTATCCGGTCAACGGCTTCATCTATCCGGGTTCGGCTCCGGAGAACGACTGGGCCAATGTCCAGGTCGCCGCACTCAGCCTGCCGACGCTGACCCAGATCGCGTCGAACTGATTACGCGCGCGGCGTGAAGCGCAGCGCCACCCCGTTCATGCAATAGCGCTTGCCGGTCGGCTTCGGCCCGTCGTTGAAGACATGGCCGAGATGGCCGCCGCAGCGGCGGCACAGGACTTCGGTGCGCTCCATCCCCAGGCTGCGATCGCCCCGTGTCACCACCGCATTGTCCAGCGGCGCATAGAAGCTGGGCCAGCCGGTACCGCTGTCGAACTTGGTGGCGGAGGCGAACAGCGGCAGCGCGCAGCCGGCGCAGGCGAACACGCCCTTGCGATGCTCTTTGTTGAGCGGGCTGGTGAAGGGGTATTCCGTGCCGCCGTTGCGCAGCACATTATAGGCCGCCGGGCTCAGCTTCTTCTTCCATTCGGCATCGCTCAGCTTGAAAGGGAAGTCCGGCAGCGGTGCAGCGGGTGCGTTTCCGCAAGCGAACAGCGGCAGCGCGGCGATGGTCGTGCTGGCAGCGAGGAACTGGCGGCGATGGATCGGCATGGCGAACCTTTCTTTGGGACAGCGTCGATATAGGTTCGGTCAAGCGGCCCGGAAGGTTGCACGATCCGTCCTTTTCCAACGCGGCGCGAAGCGCGGCCGCTTTGCCGCCCGGCCCTTGACGAAGGATTGATTTCCCAAGGGCAGTGTCACAAGGCTGCAAAGCTTTTGTCACAGGGGGGTGGGGAGCTTGTTCGGCGATGCGTCGGGCGGGCTGGTTCGCCGGGAGTCGTTTCGAATGCCATCTATCGCCAAGTCGCCGAAGAACGATGCGGTTCGCGGTGCGGTGCACCGCCACGAGCATCTTTCGAAGGAAGGCATCCTCGAACGCGCCTTCACCTTCGCGTTCCGGGGCCTGGTCTATGCGCAGATCTGGGAAGACCCGGTGATCGACATGGAAGCGCTGCAGATCACGCCGGACAGCCATATCGTCACCATCGCCTCGGGCGGTTGCAACGTCTTCTCCTACCTGACGGCGAACCCCGCGAAGATCACCGCGGTGGACCTCAACCCCGCGCATATCGCGCTCAACAAGCTCAAGCAGCAGGCCGCGCTGCGGCTGCCGGACTATGAGTCCTTCCATCGCTTCTTCGGGCTGGCCAACCGGCCCGAGAACATCGACGCCTACAAGACCCATCTGCGCGGGCATCTCGACGATAGCGCCCGCGCCTATTGGGAAGGCCGCGCACCCAACGGCGTGCGCCGGATCAACGGCTTCAAGACCGGCTTCTATCGCCAGGGCCTGCTCGGCCGGCTGATCGGCTTCGTCCACTGGCTGGGCCATCGCTACGGCATCGACCCCAAGGAAATCCTCGCCGCGAAGACCATCGAGGAGCAGCGCCACATCTTCGAGACGCGCTTCGCGCCGTTCTTCGACAAGAAGCTGCTGCGCTGGATGGTCGACCAGCCCGCCGCCCTGTTCGGCTTCGGCATCCCGCCGGCGCAGTACGACCTGCTCAAGGTGGACGACCAGGAAGGCATCACCGGCGCGCTGCGCAGCCGCCTGCGCAAGCTCGCCTGCGATTTCGACCTCAAGGACAATTACTACGCTTGGCAGGCGTTCGGCCGCGGCTATGGCGAGCATGAGGGGGCGCCGCTGCCGCCCTATCTCGAGCGCAAGAACTACGAGCTGGTGCGCGACCGCGCCGACCGCGTCGAGATCCGCCACACCAACTATGCCGATTATCTGGAGTCGATGCCGGCCCAGTCGCTCGATCGCTACATCCTGCTCGACGCGCAGGACTGGATGACCGACGAGCAGCTGACCCGCATCTGGACCGAGATCACCCGCACCGCCAAGCCCGGCGCGCGCGTGCTCTACCGCACGGCGGCGGTGCCCGACGTGGTGCGCGGCCATATCCCCGACGAGCTGATGAACCAGTGGGAATATGAGGACCAGGCCAAGCTCGACGACTGGACCCGCCGCGACCGTTCGTCGGTGTACGGCGCGACCCATGTCTGGACGCTGAAGCCGCACGCATGAGCGCCAAGGCCGGGGCTGCCGATCAGAAGGGGCTGATGGATGCGACCTATGCGCTCCATCGCCACTTCTACGATCTCACGCGCAAATTCTATCTGCTCGGCCGCGACCGGCTGATCCGCGAGCTTGCGCCGCCGCCGGGCGGCACGGTGCTCGAGGTCGGCTGCGGCACCGCGCGCAACCTGATCGTTGCGGCGAAGCGCTGGCCCAACGCGCGCTTCCACGGCTTCGACATCAGCGAGGCGATGCTCGACACCGCGCGCAAATCCGTGGCCAAGCACGAGCTTTCGACCAAGATCACGCTGGCGCAGGGCGATGCAGGCGCGTTCGACGTGCAAACCCTGTTCGGGCTCGAACAGGTCGACCGGGTGTTCATGAGCTACACGCTGTCGATGATCCCGCCGTGGAAAGAGGCGATCGCGCTTGGCGCCAAGGCGCTGGCGCCGGGCGGCAGCCTGCACATCGTCGATTTCGGCCAGTATGAACGCCTGCCGGGTTTCGCCAAGCGGTTCCACTTCAAGGAACTCAACGCCTTCCACGTCTACCCTCGCGCCGACCTTCGCGCGGTGGTGGAGGGGATTGCGGCGGAGCAGGGGATGACGGCCGCGTTCCGCTCGTCGCTGCGCGGCTATACTTGGAGCGCGGTGCTGCGGCGGCCGGCCTGAGCGCTATCGCATCGAGCCTGCGGGCCGTGCTATACCAAGGTCGATGAATCAGCAGGTTCGCCTCGCCTCCAACAAGGAGTGGGCGTCGCCGTTTACGGCGGACGATTTCCTGCACATGCTCGAACTGGGGGCGTTCGAGGACATGCGCGCGGAGCTGGTGCGGGGGGAAATCGAGAAGATGATGCCGGCCGACTGGTCGCATGGCGAGCTGAACGCGCGCCTCATCGGGCTGCTTTTCCCCCTCGTGCAGGCTGCGGGGACGAAAGCGGGCGCGGATGTCGTCATTCGCATCGATGCGCATACGGTCCGCGCTTTCGATATCGCTGTCCTGCACCCTGGCGCGCTGCCGCAAAAGGTGCTGCGTGGCGAGGACGTGCTGTTTGCGATCGAGGTGGCAGAGTCGACGCAGAAGCGCGACCTCGGCGAGAAACGGGACGAATATGGTAGCGCAGGTATTCCGGCCTATTGGGTCGTCGATAGCGTAGCGCGCGTGACGCACTGCTTCGTGCTGAACGCGAGCGGGACCGCCTATGACGATGCGACGATCATGCCGTTCGGCCAGCCGATGGACGTGCCCGGCCTCGGTGGCCGGATCACCCTCGACTGACGGCGCTTACGCCGCCAGCCGCAGTTCCAGCCTTCCCCAGATCTCTACCAGGGCGTCGACCAGCTCGCGCATCATCGCCTCGTCGTGCGAGGGGCCGGGGGTGAAGCGCAAGCGCTCCGTCCCGCGCGGAACCGTGGGGTAATTGATCGGCTGCACGTACACGCCATATTCGGCGAGCAGCACGTCGCTGATCTTCTTGGCCTTCACCGGATCGCCCACCATCAGCGGCACGATGTGGGTGGTCGACGGCAGCACGGGCAGCCCGGCCTCGCCCATCAGCCGCTTGAGCGTGGCCGCGGCGGCCTGCTGGCCCTCGCGCTCGACGCTGGAGGCCTTCAGGTGGCGCACGCTCGCCAGCGCGCCGGCGACGAGCACCGGCGACAGCGAGGTGGTGAAGATAAAGCCCGGCGCATAGCTGCGGATCACGTCGATGATCACCTGGTCGGCGGCTATATAGCCACCCATCACGCCGAACGCCTTGCCCAGCGTGCCCTCGATGATCGTCAGCCGGTCGGCGAGACCCTCGCGATCCGAGATGCCGCCGCCGCGCGGGCCGTACATGCCGACGGCATGGACCTCGTCGAGATAGGTCAGCGCGTTGTACTTGTCGGCCAGGTCGCAAATCTCGGCGATCGGCGCGATGTCGGCGTCCATCGAATAGACGCTCTCGAACGCGATCAGCTTGGGCAACGCGGGATCGTCGGCCGCCAGCAGTTCTTCGAGATGCGCGAGATCATTGTGGCGCCACACGCGCTTCTCGCAGCCCGAATTGCGGATGCCGGCGATCATCGAGGCGTGGTTGAGCTCGTCCGAATAGACGATGCAGCCCGGCATCACCTTGGCGAGCGTCGACAGCGTCGCCTCGTTCGAGACATAGCCCGAGGTGAACAGCAGCGCGTTCTCCTTGCCGTGCAGATCGGCAAGCTCGTGCTCCAGGTCGATATGGTAATGGGTGTTGCCGCCGATGTTGCGGGTGCCGCCCGAGCCGGCGCCGACATCGTGCAGCGCCTCTTCCATCGCCGCGATCACCTTGGGATGCTGGCCCATCGCCAGATAGTCGTTCGAGCACCACACCGTGATCGGCTTCGGCCCGTTATGCCCGGCGAAGCAGCGCGCATTGGGGAACATCCCCTTGTTGCGCAGAATGTCGATGAAGACCCGGTAGCGCCCCTCGGCATGGAGGCGGTCGATGGCCTGGGTGAAGACCCGCGTATAGTCGATCGCGGGGGCGGGGGCGTCTTGGCGCTGCATGGGTCCGTTCTCTACGCCTTGTTTTCGAGCAATTCCAGCACGTGAACCCCCGTATAGTGTGCGCGGTGTTTCGCGCACAGGGTCCGGCGGTTTTCCGTTCCCTCGCGACATACGGGATGGCGGGCTGCTGCGCACCCATATGGCTGACGAGGAATCTCGATCGCGCTGATCGACGATTGCGCGAGATTAGCGATCGGCGCCCGCGATCATGGTACAACAAGGCAATCGCGGACGAGTCGGGGCTCAAGCAGGTTCGCGGCTGAGAGGCGAATCTGTCTCCCGCTTGCTATCGGAGAGCGGACAATGGCTAGGAACGACAGCGAATATTTTGCGCGCCGCGCCCATCAGGAGCGGGAGCGCGCGCGCTTGTGCGACGACAGCAGTGCGCGCCGGGTGCATCAGGAAATGGCGGAGCGCTACACCGCCAAGCTCACAACGCGCGATCCGGCGGTGGTGCTGGGCGATTTCGCCTGACGCCTACAGCGTTTCGATCCGGCTGAGTCCGTAGCGGGCGAGGGTCGGGACGAGCGCATCGGCACGATGGTCGCGCGCGGTGAACACGGCGCGTCCGGGGGGCAGATCGGCGGCCCAGCTCTGCTCGCGCGTCAGATATGCGACTCGCCGGGCGATGCCGGGGCCGCCATCGACGAACTGTACGCCCGTCGGTGCCACGGCGCGCATCTCCGTTTCCAGCAGCGGAAAGTGCGTGCAGGCATTGACGATCACGTCGATGCGGTCGCCGCCAGGCTGGTGAAACAGGCCGTCGAGTTCACTGGCGATGACCTCCGGTGCGATGGTCTCGCCTGCCAGCTTGGCCTCGGCCAGTTCGACCAGTGCGGACGAGCCGTGACGCAGCACGGTGCAATCCCCCGCAAAGCGTGCGGCGAGATCGTCGACATAGGGCTGGCGCACCGTTGCCGCGGTGCCGAGCACGCCGATCGCGCGGGTGCGGCTGGTCTCCGCCGCGGGCTTGATCGCAGGGACCGTGCCGACGATCGGCAGGTCGAGCGCGGCGCGGACATGCTGGAGCGCGATCGTCGAGGCGGTGTTGCAGGCGATCACGATCAGCCGGGGATCATAGCGCTCCGCCAGACGCCCGAGCAACGCGGGCACCCGCGCGGCGATCTCCGCCTCGCTTTTGGTGCCATAGGGGAAGCCCGCCGAATCGGCGACATAGACCAGCGGCGCGTGGGGCAGCAGCGCGGCAGTCGGTCCCAGCACCGACAGGCCGCCGACACCGGAATCGAAGAACAGCACGGGACGACGATCGGCCATGCGCCGCCCTTGCCGGGGCCTGCCGCCGCCGTCAACGCATGCGGGTCTGCACGTGCACGCAGGTCATTGCGTTCGGGCAAGGGAAGCGGCTAAACGCGGGAACGAAAGGGGGCCGCTTTGCCCACGGAAGTTCCTTGGATGGCCCCTGCCGGGGCCCTGTTGCTCGGCTATCTGCTTGGTTCGATCCCGTTCGGGGTGCTGCTGACGCGCGCCGCAGGGGCGGGCGATCTGCGGCAGATCGGATCGGGCAATATCGGCGCGACCAACGTGCTGCGGACCGGCCGCAAGGGGCTGGCGGCGGCAACGCTGCTGCTCGACATGGCGAAAGGCGCGGTGGCGGTGCTGCTGGCGGCCGCGTTTCTGCCCGGCACGGTCACACTCGCCGCGACGGCCGCGTTTCTCGGCCATTGCTACCCCGTCTGGCTCAAGTTCCGCGGCGGCAAGGGCGTGGCGACGCTGATGGGCGTGGTGCTGGCGCTCTACTGGCCCTCCGGCCTCGTCTATGCCGCGGTATGGCTGGGGCTGCTGGCGACGGTGCGCATCTCCTCGGTGTCGGGGATGGCGGCGGCGGTCAGCGCGCCGGTGAGCGCGGCCTTTTTCGGCCGCATCGATCTGGTGCTGATGCTGCTCGCGCTCGCGCTGATCGTGCTGTGGAAGCATCGCGAGAATATCGATCGGCTGCTCAGCGGCGCCGAACCCAGGGTCGGCAGCAAGCGTGGCTGACGGGCGGGAGCCGCGGCTGAGACTGCTGCGCTCCGCCAATGTCGGTCCCGTCACCTATGCCCAGCTGATCGCCCGTTATGGTTCGGCCGAAGCGGCGCTGGAGGCGTTGCCGATGCTCGCCGCGCGCGGCGGCGGCCGGGCGCCGCAGATTGCGGACGCCGGAGCGGTGCGGCGCGAGATCGCCGCGGTCGAGCGGCTGGGCGCCCGCTATCTGTTCCTCGACGATCCCGCCTATCCACCCCTGCTTGCCGAGCTGGAAAATGCTCCGCCCGCGTTGATCGTGCGCGGCGACGCCGCACTGCTGGCGCGCCCGTGCGTGGCGATGGTCGGCGCACGCAACGCCTCGGCGGCTGCCTGCCGCTTCGCGCGGCAGCTGGCGATCGGGCTGGTCGAGCAGGGCGCGACGGTCGTATCCGGGCTCGCGCGCGGAATCGACACCGCCGCCCATCAGGGCGCATTGGCGGGCGGCACCGTCGGCGTGATCGCCAGCGGCATCGACATCGTCTTCCCGCCCGAAAATGCCGAATTGCAGGAACGGGTGGCGCGCCAGGGCCTGCTCGTCACCGAACAGCCGCCGGGCACCGAGCCGCTGGCGCGCTTCTTCCCGGCCCGCAACCGCATCATCGCCGGCCTGTCGCTGGGTACGGTGGTGGTGGAGGCGGCGCCGCGATCGGGCAGCCTGATCACCGCGCGAATCGCGGCGGAGGCGGGGCGGGACGTGATGGCGGTGCCCGGCTCGCCGCTCGATCCGCGCGCGCAGGGATGCAATCTGCTCATCCGCGAAGGCGCCATCCTCGTGCAGTCGGCAGCGGACATCTGGGAGCAGGTACGGCCGATCGACGCGCGCGGCGTGCGCGCGCCGGGCGGGCGGTTCGGCGCGGTGCCGCCGGAGGACGCAAGCGACGCCGATCGCCGGCGGGTGGCGGCGCTGCTCGGCCCGGTGCCGGTGGGGGTCGACGAACTGATCCGCCAGTCGGGTTGCACGCCGGCGGTGGTGCAGACGGTGCTGCTCGAGCTCGAACTGGCCGGCCGGCTGGATCGCCATGCCGGCGCGCGGGTATCGCTCCGCTAGTTTCAGCGCAAGCCGAACGCCTGGAGATAATAGGCGCCCACGCCGTCGCCGATCAGCAGCTGGCCCGGCCCCAGCCGCCCGACCAGATAAGCCGCCCCCACGATCAGCGAGGCGAGGACCGACAGCGTCGCCAGCACCGCCGTCCAGCGCGGTCCCGGTGCGCGTCCGCCGCGGGCGGCGAGGATCAGCCCGGAAAAGGCGAGGAACTCGAACAGCGGGTAGAAATCCAGCCGGTAGCGAAAGTTCATGCTGACCGCGCAGAGCATCAACCCGGCGGGGATGGCGAGGCCCAGCGCGATGGCGATGTTGCGCGCTCGATCGGCGGACCCTCGCCGGATCCAGCCCGCGATCGCAAGGCCGCCGAGCACCAGCAGCAGCGGATCGGTGAGCAGGAAGCTGCTGGGCGGCAGTTCCGCCGCGTCGATCCATTTGGACCGGGTGGCGTCCAGCAGCAGCTGGCCATCGGCGCCGCGCAGCACCCACAGGGGCGCGAAGTAATAGACCAGGCCGAACGGGATGCGCTGGAGGTTGAACAGCCCCTGCTCGGCCATGCGCACCAGCCGATCGGGGTACCAGGCATTGTAATTATAATGATGATAATCGGCGAAGGTGAACGGGTTGCCCCAGCGGCCGAGATTGACGAGCGCGGTGAGGCCGCCCAGCAGCGCCAGCAGCAGGAGCGGCGCCATCGCCGTCGCCAGCCATCCCCGTAGCGCGGAGCGGTGGCGCAGGCTCTCCACCAGCAGCACGCCGCCGAACGCCGCGACCAGGCCGATGCCGAGCGACACGCGCGTCAGCATTGCCAGCCCCGCCGCCAGCGCCATGACGAGCAACGCGCCGCGCCCCAGTCCGCGCAGTTGCGCATGGATCGCCGCCGCGACGAACAGCGCCCCCCATAGCGCCGCCCAGAAGCACACTTCCTGGTAGAGGCTGAGCCGGAGAAAGCAGACCTGCGCGCCGGAGAGGAGCAGCACCACCGTCATCGCCTTGTCCAGCCATGTCGGCAGGCCGGGCAGTTCGGCGCGGATCAGGCGCAGCGTCCACAGCTTGGTGGCGGCCATGCCGATCAGCGCGACGAGGCAGGCGCCGATCGTGAAGTCCAGCGTGCGCCAGCCGGGGAACAGGGTGAAGGGCAGCCGCAGCAGGGCGGGCAGGATCCCCCAATAGGCCATCACCTTCCCGCCGACCGTGAAGCCCTCGCGGCCGACGATCGCGGGATCGACGTCGAACCGCCCGCGCAGCAGGTGATCGAGCATCGAGTTGAAGGTGAGGTCGAGCGGATGCACCTCGCGCGGCACCAGCGCCAGCGCATAGCAGGCGAGCACCGCGAAAATTGCCAGCAGCAGCGGCTGGAAACGGCGGATCGTGGAGCGGCGGAACGGCATGCCCGGCCTTTGCCCATTGCGCACGCGGGGAGCAAGCGCGGGGCGCTGGCGAGGCCAGACGCTACGGCCCGGTGCCATCTTCATGGTGTTGCATCTGTGCCACGGTCGCCGTGGATTTGTGCCGCGCTGCGGAAACCTTTTCGCGCTGGCGGGTTACCGCGACTGGAAAAACCCTCCAATTCAAGGGATGTACTGTATGCGTTCAGCGTTCATCGTCGCCATTGCGGCGCTCGGCTTCACCGCCACGGCCGCCCAGGCCCAGGAAACCACCAGCACCAACGGCACCAGCTTCCGCGGCATCCGCATCGAAGCCAATGCCGGCGGCGACCGGTTCCAGTCGCAGGGCAATCATAACGACAAGTTCGGCTATGGCGGCACCATCGGCTTCGACGGCCAGATCGGCGATCGCATCGTGATCGGCGCCGAGGGCAGCTACTGGCGCGCCAACGAGTGGAACGAGAATTGCTCGGGCGCCAGCGGCGGCACCGTGTGCCACAAGTCGTTCGACGAATATGGCGCGGCGGTGCGCGCCGGCGTGCTCGCCACGCCGCAGCTGCTGATCTTCGCCAAGGGCGGCTATGTGGTGAACGAGCAGCGCAAGCGGCTCGATACGCCGACCGGCGGCTATTACGACCACTTCAACACCAGCGGCTATCAGGTCGGTGGCGGCGTCGAATATTCGTTCACCGGCGAAGACGCCCGCATGCCGCTCTACGCGAACGTCCAGTATGTCCGTTCGCAGTATAACGACAACACGGCGCGCCAGCGCGTGATGGCCGGCGTGGGCCTGCGCTTCAAGTAAGCGCGGCACTGCCGAATACAGGGCCGGGCGTGGCGACAAGCTGCGTCCGGCCCTGTGTCGTGCATGGGGCTGGCAAGCGGCGGGCGGGCACCTACATGCCGCCGGCAAGATCCCCTGAGGAGACACCAGCATGGCCGACGCACCCGATCCCGCGAACAATCTTCCCGCCGGCTACGTGCCCCCGCAGGTGTGGGAATGGGCGCCGGGCAATGGCGGCCAGTTCGCCAACATCAACCGGCCGATCTCGGGTGCGACGCACGAGAAGGAACTGCCGGTCGGTCGCAACCCGATCCAGCTCTATTCGCTCGGCACGCCCAACGGGCAGAAGGTGACGATCCTGCTCGAGGAACTGCTCGCCGCGGGTCATGAAGGCGCGGAGTATGACGCCTGGAAGATCAACATCGGCGAGGGCGACCAGTTCGGCAGCGGCTTCGTCGCGATCAACCCCAATTCGAAGATCCCGGCGATGGTCGACCGGTCGATCACCCCGGCGCTGCCGATCTTCGAAAGCGGCGCGATGATGATCCACCTCGCCGAGAAGTTCGGCGCGTTCCTGCCGACCGATACCGCCAAGCGCGCGCAGACGCTCAGCTGGCTGATGTGGCAGATGGGCTCCGCGCCGTTCCTTGGCGGCGGCTTCGGCCATTTCTTCGCCTATGCGCCGATCAAGATCCAATATGCGATCGACCGCTACACGATGGAGGCAAAGCGCCAGCTCCACGTATTGGAGACCCATCTGGCGCGCCACCGCTACATGGTGGGCGAAGCGTACACGATCGCCGACATGGCGATCTTCCCCTGGTACGGCGCGGTAGTGCGCGGTGAGACCTATCCGGGGGCGGACGCGTTTCTGAACGCGGGGGAATATCCGAGCTTGCTGCGCTGGGCCGGCGAGATTGCCGAGCGCGAGCCGGTGCGACGCGGGCGCCTGGTCAATCGTGGCACCGGGCCCGAAGACCAGCGGGTGCCCGAGCGCCACGATGCCGCGGATATCGACGTGGTGCTGGAGCGGATTCGCGCGGCCCAGCCGGCGTAATCGGTCGGCCTCCCCCGGCGCTCTGCCCGGGGGAGGCGATCGGGTCACTGGGCGGGCATGCACACGCCCTTTTCGATCACCAGATCGGAAATGGCGCGGTATTTGGCTACGAACGCTGCCCAGCCGGCATCCTGCTTGTCGCGCGGCACATTGTCGCCGGTCGCGAAGGTCATCACCTCGTCCTTGGACTCGATCGGGTCGCCGCCCGGGGCGGCGACGAGCACCGGTGCCACGCGCTGGTCGATCTTGAAGCCGTGCGCCTTGTACCAGTCGACATGCGCGGCGACCGCGGCGCGGAAATCGGCCATGCTTGCGCCAGGCTTGAGCTTGGAGAGGCGGACGCGCGTCAGCTCGCCGCTGGTACAGGGACCGTGCTGCGCGAAGGCCTGGGTGGAAAGGAGCAGCGCCGCGACGCCGAGTGCCGTTCGAATCACGTAGCGCATCAAAGCCTCCCCATGTCGTTAACCATGCGTAATATCACTGCGCATTGTGTCGTCGCCATGACGTTGTAGAAGCGCCGCGCTTGACGGGCCTTTGCTCCCGTCCCCACCTTACACGCGTACGCGTAAGGAAATTCACGGATCCCATGCAGCTTGTCATCGTCGAGTCGCCCGCCAAGGCGAAAACCATCGAGAAGTATCTCGGCAAGGACTATCGGGTCCTCGCCAGCTATGGCCATGTCCGCGATCTGCCGGCGCGCGACGGGTCGGTGAACCCCGACGAATCGTTTGCGATGGAGTGGGAGACCTATGCCGACAAGTCGAAGCAGCTGAAGGCGATCGCCGACGAGGCCAAGAAGGCCGATCGCCTGATCCTCGCGACCGACCCTGATCGCGAGGGCGAGGCGATCAGCTGGCATGTGCAGGAAGTGCTGCGCAACAAGAAGGCGCTGCCCAGGGAGGTTGAGCGCGTCACCTTCAACGCGATCACCAAGCCGGCGATCCTCGAGGCGATGCAGCGCCCGCGCGAGCTGGATACCGACCTGATCGACGCCTATCGCGCCCGCCGCGCGCTGGACTATCTGGTCGGCTTCACCCTGTCGCCGGTCTTGTGGCGCAAGCTGCCCGGCGCCAAGTCGGCGGGCCGCGTCCAGTCGGTGGCGCTGCGGCTGATCGTCGGGCGCGAGCGCGAGATCGAGAGCTTCGTCGCGCAGGAATATTGGTCGGTCATCGCGGAGATGGAATCGGACGGCACGCCGTTCCAGGCCCGCCTGGTCAAGTGGAAGGGCGAGAAGCTCGATCGCCTGTCGATCGGCGACCAGGGCAGCGCCGAGGCGGCCAAGAAGGCGGTCGAGGAAGGCCGCTTCACCGTCGTCGCGGTCGAGACCAAGCCGGCGATGCGCAACCCGCCGCCGCCCTTCACCACCTCGACCCTGCAGCAGGAAGCGGCGCGCAAGCTCGGCTTCTCGGCCAGCCACACGATGCGGATCGCGCAGGCGCTCTACGAGGACGGCGCGATCACGTACATGCGTACCGACGGCGTCCAGATGGACCCCTCGGCGATCCAGGCGGCGCGCAAGGCGGTGGCCGATCGCTATGACGGCAGCTACGTGCCGGACAAGCCGCGCCAGTACCAGACCAAGGCGAAGAACGCCCAGGAAGCGCACGAGGCGATCCGCCCGACCGATTTCAGCAAGGATCGTGCGGGCTCGGGCGACCATGCCAAGCTCTACGACCTGATCTGGAAGCGCGCGCTCGCCAGCCAGATGGCCTCGGCGCGCATGGAGCGCACCACGGTGGATCTGGCGGACGGCACCGGCCAGCACGGCCTGCGCGCCACCGGCCAGGTGGTGCTCTTCCCCGGCTATCTCGCGCTCTACGAAGAGGGCAAGGACGACGAGGGCGACGAGGACAGCCGCCGCCTGCCGCGCATGAGCGAAGGCGCCTCGCCCGCGAAGAAGGCGGTCCATGCCGAGCAGCACTTCACCCAGCCGCCGCCGCGCTTCTCCGAAGCCTCGCTGGTCAAGCGTCTGGAAGAGCTCGGCATCGGCCGTCCGTCGACCTATGCCTCGATCATCCAGGTGCTCAAGGACCGCGCCTATGTGCGGGTGGAGAAGAACCGCTTCTTCGCCGAGGAGAGCGGCCGCCTGCTGACGGCGTTCCTCGAGCGCTTCTTCGAGAAGTACGTGTCGTTCGACTTCACCGCCGAGCTGGAAGAGGAGCTGGACGACGTCTCCGGCGGCCGCGCGGCGTGGCAGGCGGTGCTGGAGGCCTTCTGGCGCGACTTCAAGCCGCGCACCACCGAGGTGATGGAGCAGAAGCCCTCCGACATCACCGCGGCGCTCGACCAGTTTCTGGAGCCGTATCTGTTCCCCGCCAAGGCGGACGGCAGCGATCCGCGCCTGTGCCCGAATTGCGGCGTCGGCAAGCTGGCGCTGCGCGGCGGCCGGTTTGGCGCGTTCGTGGCGTGCTCCAACTATCCCGAGTGCAAGTACACGCGGCGCTTCGGCCAGCCGGGCGGCGAGGGAAGCGAGGACACCGGGCCGGAAGTGTTGGGCCAGGACCCCGAGACAGGGCTCAATGTCGAGCGCAAGTCGGGCCGGTTCGGGCCCTATATCCAGCTCGGCGAGGGCAAGGATGCGGCGCGCGCCTCGATCCCGAAGGACGTCGACCTCGATCTCGAATGGGCGCTCAAGCTGCTCAAGCTGCCGCGGACCATCGGCAACCATCCGGAGACCGGCAACCCGATCACCGCGTCGATCGGCCGCTATGGCCCGTATCTGGCGCATGACGGCAAATACGCCCGGCTCCAGTCGACCGCCGAGGTGTTCGAGACCGGCATGAACGCGGCGGTGGTCAAGCTGGCCGAAGCGGCGGCGGGCGGTGGGCGCCCGGCGCGCGGTGCTGCACGCGAGCCCTTGAAGGTGTTCGGCAAGCATCCGCGCACCGATGCCGAGATCAAGCTGATGGAAGGCCGCTACGGCGCCTACCTCACCGACGGCGAGACCAACGCGACGCTGCCCAAGACGATCGACAAGGACGCGCTGACGCTGGAGGAAGCCGCCCAGCTGATCGACGCCAAGGCGGCGCAGGGCCCGGTCAAGGGGAAGAAGAAGGCCCCGGCAAAGAAGACGGCGGCGAAGAAGCCCGCCGCCAAGACTGCGGCGAAGAAGCCTGCCGCCAAGAAGGCGCCGGCGAAGAAGGCGGCGGAGTGACTGTTCCCCCTCCCCCCTTGCGGGGGAGGGAGGGGCCCGCCGCCGACAGGCGGTGGGAGGG
>NZ_JAAILI010000078.1 GCF_012650175.1 Sphingomonas sp. S2M10 | reverse complement strand
TTCACGCCAGCCTCATGCTCCCGCAGCACCCCAATGATCTGATCCTCGGTAAATCGGCTTCGCCGCATCGCTCGTCTCCATCTGACGAGCTAACTTACCAATGGCATGAATTCTGGGGAGCAGGTCATCTGGAACCATATCTCCCCGTCCCTAAACGCAGGCAAGATCACCGCGCCGGTGCTCTTCCTGCCACCGGAAAACGAGTATCTTTTCGGGTTACAGCTCTACACCTCGCTGCGCGATGCGGGCGGAATTGCTGACATGTACATCTTCCCGGGCGAAGGTCACTCCGCCGGGCGTGAACCCATGCATCGCTACTGGCGGTATCGGCGCGCACTCGATTGGTTCGCCTTCTGGCTCACTCAGCGGGAATACGCTTCCCCGGACACGGTCGATCAGTATCGCGGATGGAGGGAGTTGCGGGAGGCTCGGAATGTTACAGGCCACCTGTCGACCCAGTCGCCTGAGAAGGGGGTCTCGACCAGGATCCAGCCCAGACCTCCACATCAACCAGACTCATGATGCGCCTAATCTTCCCGGTCATTTCCGCTCGGGGATCGTCAATCGCGCGAACAACCGCATCGCGATCGATAATGTCTTGTCGCGCAAGCAGCCCATCGGCCAACAACTCTCTAATAAAGCGGCGGTTCGCTGCAAAGAGCTCGTAGAGGAAACTGCCAGGGCTCCCCTTCAATTGTCGTGTTATCAGCTCCGGGGGCAACCGATCGGCGAAGGCACCGCGAGCTGGCGCACGGTTGATTCCGCCAGAGCACCAAAGCCAGGTCGGGATACGCAGACAAAGCTCGATGATTGGCTGCGACATCAGCGGCGCTAGGTTCGGATAACTCAGCTCGCGCTCGAAACCCTCGAGATGATTCTGGATACCGATTATCTGGGCGATATGAGCGGCTTTGCCTGGGAGGGTGCCTGGTGGGCAAAACAGGTGGGGATGCGAGCCGACGCTTTCGCCCGCGTCAATGCAATTGCCCGTCAGGAAGGTCTGATCACGCGGCCACCGGAATTGCGCATCCCGAAACCACGCCCGACGGAACCCCAGTGCAAGAAGCAATGGCACGCCATGATCGGAGAGACGGCTAATGTCGCGAGCGCTCTGCCACAGACCTTTGATTGAGCTTCCCCTCAGAAGACGATCCGCGAGCGGCGCCACCGATTGGAGAGCGCAAAAGACGTTGTCGCCGCCGGCTCCGGAAAAGAACGCATCGGCCCCGGTCCGGCGAGCCAGGTCGATGAATTTGCGGTTCCCCGCCTGAGCGAACGCGCGCGCCACGGGACGCGGGAGGTGAGCCGCTGCCGACACACTGAGGTCGACTTCCCCAATGTCCTCGATAGACTCCGTGAGTGTTGCTTCGAATGCGCCCGCCACTAGTCGAGCATATGTTCGTTCATCGCCGCTTGGATCCTTGGTGGCCAGTGTCAGGCAACTCAAAGGTACGCCGGCGCTGTGCACGCACGCAGCGACAATCGATGAGTCCAGCCCTCCCGACACGCCGATCGCAATGTGTCGAAACTCCCTAGCCCACTCGGCGACGCACATCTCGACAGTGCGGCGCAGCTCCTGCCGAGCAACACGCGCGTCACAGATTTCGGAGCTTCGCGGGGTAAAATCCCAAGGGTTCCACGCCTGCTTCAGCTCGATTCCCTGCGGCCCTGCAACAAGGGCCTCTCCCCCGAGCAGCTCGGTCACGCCGATCAGCGATGTCCGGGCAGAGCGATGATGATCAGCTAACAGGTGGGCGCTGATGGCCACCCAATCGACCTGGGGGGAAAGAAACCCAGACCTGATGAGAAGCTCGATATCCGATGCGACGACGACGACGCCTTTTCCCAACACATAGTAGCAAGGCAGGAATCCAGATGGGTCGCGGAGGATCGTTAGTGTCTTGCCGGCGGGATCGGAGAGGAAGGCAACGTAACCGCCCCAATAGCGCGACAGCAAATTTTCGACGGGGTCATGGGATGGATCGTGGTCCGGTGGTCCAACTTGCTGGACCGCGCCCCGCCTGCCGTCGCGTCGGAAAAGAGTTCCAACGACAAAGCCTTTGCCGCGCTCGAACGTAATGGTCTGGCAATTCGCCAAGAAGAAGCACGCATCGCCGACGAAACCAATTTCAGCCAGTTCTGGGCATTTGGCGGCGACAGCGGCGCACAGCGATCGATCCAGCGCCGGTGCTCCGGACGAGGCTATCAGGGCCAGATAGCGTTTCGGCATCAGATGACCATGATAGGTGTGAAGAGTCTGACATGTTCCAGACGATCGCTCAAAATTGCGCCGCCTTGTTGCACCCAGCAGTGGGCGACAAATGGTCGGACAGCGACGCCGAAAACGAGGTCAGCGGAAACTCCTCGGCTGAGCAGGCGGTCCATGATTGCCAAGGAATAGGGCAGGCAGCGATTGTGCGAGGCGACGACCTTGCCGAGCGCCCGGAACGCCATTGCGGTTGCGGCGCGCACCTCAGATCCATCGGGCCTGCATGAGGACGCAAGCGCACGCTTCCTATCTTCAATAGTGGTCAGAATGGTCGAAAGGTTTGACACTCGAAGGCCGCGTGTGGCGCGGAACAGCGACGCCGCGGCGTTGGCTCTGCCCCATACGCTCGTCGGTTCGTCGCGGTCCCACAGACTCGCGCTGGGGGGGGCATCGTAGCTGCATGCAGCAATAGGTGCTCCCAATCGATCGTGTTGGATTATCCCGGCGTCGATCAGTTCGGTTGTGCTGCTGGATGCGTGATTAGGCACGGACCCGCAGAGAAGACCAAGGAATGATGCCTCCTTTTCGCCAGCGAGAGCGAAGTAGCGGTCCCTGTTCCGGTCGAGGAAGATGGGCCGGTCTCCCGCAATACAGAAGTACACCCCTGCCCTCAGCGTATAATCCATTGGTCATCCACCCTAGAAGAAGCGGCGCGCGGGCATCCCGCGCGCCGCCAAGTAAGGCAGTCAGTCGGCAGCGAGGCCGGTGCCGAGGAATCCGCCCTGCGAGTCGATTTCGGGCTGGACGGCCCCCTTCGTCTCGCCGCTCACGGCGCCGAGTTCGATCACGTCGTTCTGCTGTTCGTCATTGCGATGCATGACACGCTCCTCTTGATCCGCCGCGACTATTCACGGCAATCCAAAGTTAGCGCGGCCGGGATTACTCCGGACCCATAGATATCTGGACAATCTGGCGTGATATCCGAGCAGTTTGGCTTTGCCAGGACCGACCGTTGCCCCGGCCCCGCCGGAAAGCGCTTAAATCTGCGGCTTAACCGCTTGAAGAGTGATCGGCCTGATCATGGATAACGTCTTGTTGATGGACGATTCTCCGCTCGTGATAGCTCTCTATGCGTCGATGGATGCTCTTATGGACATCAACAACTTCCGAATTCATCATCGTGCGGAGCTCTTTGGCGGCATCGGCGACGTTTGCGGCGCCATCGACTCGCGGATAGAATAGCCTCTCGTTGATCTGCCCTATCGTCGCAGCTGCCTCCGGATTCCCGGTTGCCGCCGCAAGTGCCAGGAATATCGATCCGGTCAGCTTGGCGATATCAACCGGCGTATCCCCGATTTCGTCTGGTGAAAACTGGGCCAAGGTCTGACTGAGGACAGACCTCTTTATTCGCTGGGTCAGGCATAATAGCAGATGCGCATTCCAGGCGTAGAGGTGTATCAATTCCTGCGGCGTCGCGAGGGCCACCCGGAAGCCGCCAGCGCTGTCGGGCTCTAACAGGCGCTCTCCCATGAGACGACATGCCGCCTCCCGGACGGGCGTTTTGCTCGATCCGTGACGGTCCGCGATATCCGAGATGTCGAGCCTCTCGCCCGCATGATAGCGGCCGGCCAGATATTCCGCCTTCAAGGCCCGATAGACGCGCTCCTGAGTAATCGGGTCGAGCGCCGCCATCAGCTGGCTCCGGCCGCCATCGACGGCGAGCGCCACCTGGGTGTGAGCGCATTGGTCAGCTGACTCAGATTCCGCTCTGCGATGACCTCGATGCAGAGGCGCTCGAGATCACAGAGGTCGCCGCCACCGAGTTGCTTTGGAAAGCACATACGCTGGCCTGCGAACAACAGGGGTATGAGAATGTGGCCCGACGAAAGACCGAGTTGGTATGTGCAGCGCAAATGGTCGTCGAGCTTGGACTTGGGATTCCCGGACTCGATCTCCCGCAGCCAGCGCACTCCCATGCCGAGATCGCGCGCCAGTTCGCGTTGTGTTATGCCAACCCTCTTTCGTGCTTCCTCGATCTGCCGTCCGGACTGTTCCTTGACGTACGAAAGCGGTCCTTCAGCAACGGAAGCCGCGCATTCTAGCGACATTTCCGCGTCTCCTTATACGGGAGATACCGCCCGCCAAGGCCATTCCGACGAACCAAAGCTAGGTGTGCATACCACCAGTGTCAAACGGAACTGCGTGCCAATTTGGCCAAGTTTTTGCTTGTAGGTAACTGAAACTGGGCGGCAATTCCGAGCATCGCCGTCTCCTCCCTCCGCCGCATATTGGGCGATGCCTCTGGAAGCCCGCCGGCTCGCGCGATAGAGCCAGCGTCGTCACCATCTCGAACCGGCGTACTTTCCGAGCCGGGACGATCGTGATGCGTTACGCCCCACTCTGCGAGATTATCGCCAGCAGCATCGACCTCTTCTGACCCCATTTTAGGGAGGTGCACCGGCGCCGTGCCTCCTTATCATTCGCTCTCGATCGGGGCGGGCGCAGCAAGCGGCGCCAGCGCAGTATAATAGACCCACGCCCGCGCGAGCTGCATCGAGAGTGGGTCACGGAATACGATCTTTTGCCATCGGCCGCGCATCTGCTCGATCGCAAGCTCCGTCCCCTTTGGGGCCTTCAGCACGATCGCGGCGTCACCGGCGGGCTCGCTTCGAAATGTCGCATCCCGCGTCAAATATGCCCTTGGCAGCCCAGCCAGGAACGCTTCCTCCGATTGCGCCGCCGCCTCATGATATTGGCGCTGTTCAGCCTGCGACCTGTCGAATTTTTCGTTCAACTCACTGAAAGCCGCTTTCTCCTGCGGCCCCATCGTTTTCTCCTGCGGGATCAGCGCGTAGGCGCCAAGAAGTGTCAGGATGAAGCTGACGAACCCGACCAGCCCCATGCGCTGAAGCTCGGGAACGGTATTAGGACCAAGTCCCTGGAAAAAGCTTGTTACGAGGTCGAATAGCGAGCCTTGAAGGCGAGTGCTCTCCTCGTCCGTCTCGGCCGTGGCGATAGCTTCCGCAACGCGCTGCATCTCGATAACCGTGCGCGCGGCGAAGGCAGTCATCGTTTCGCGGACATCGTCGCTCGCGCGCAATGTCATCGTGTCGATCACCAGCATTCGCTCGGCGATCGCGCTGAACGTTGCGAACCGCGGCAGCGCCTCGGCAATCATGCGCCTGTAACTGTCGCCGGCGCTCGCCGCCGCAATCGCCGACGCCACCAGCGACTTGTTCGCGTCAAACGCCCGCACCGTGTCGAGCAGCGATGTCCCTAAATGACGTTGTTGCTCGACCAAGCCTCGATTCTGGTCGGCAATCTTGCGCGCAGTCTCACTCACTGACAGCGCCCAGGCGTTCGTCGCGAGACTCTCGAAGGCCTTCTCGCTCGATCGCTCGCGCTCGAGTGTGTCGAGAATCCCGCGATAGGGAGCGGCGAAATCAACGCCGCGCATCAATTCCCTGGCCTTTGTCGCCTGAGTGACCGCGTCGATGATCGTGCTGCCGCCAAGCGCGTGACGATAGAGCTCCGCGCGTCGACGTTCTTCACGCATAAAGCGGTCGGCGGCGCTCTCGGGAAGTCCGAAGGGATTGTTCATCATGACCCTTTTTGTCAGATAGACACGACCTGCGCGACCAACATTTGGCCAACCACCGGCAACCGCGAAGGGGTCGATCGACGCACCTCGGCGCGATCGAGCTTCGCACCGTCCAGTCCGTCAGCCCGCCTTGCCACCGTGCGCTGAATGGCTGGCGGGCAGTTTAGCGCGCTCGAACGCGGCCAGCAGCGCAGCGTGGTCCGCCTGGGCCATTTGCTGGAGCGCCAGGATGTAAATGATGCCCAGAGACGGTGGCTCTCCATCCGGCATCGCTGATTGCGTTCTAGCCGCGATCCGCGATGCAACATCCCAAAGGCGGTGCGGTGCCCCGACATGATGTTCCTCGGTGCCGCTAAGCGGTGAAGCCCGCAGCGCGACCAATGCCTCGACGATCGCCTTCACCGGAATTGTGTCGAGATGGTTCACCGCGACATGGAGCGTGGTCCCCCAGGCGATCAGGGACCGCGTGGTCCGGATCAGATGGCAGTGCGAGTCGATAAGCACGTCCATCCCTGCCGGCGACAACCGGAGTTTGAAGGTTCTCGTTGCCCTGCCCATTCGCCAGCTACCTCCTTCCCGATAGCAATTTTCGCCGATTAGAGAGCGGAAACGGGCGGCTCCCTACTCCGGCGCTTATCGAAGCGGCAATGAAGTGCCGCTCGGGATCGTTTTACGTCCTTCCGATCATTTGATGGTTTCGATCCTCCAAATCATGGACTTACAAGCTTTCTTTCGCCGCTTCGGCACTTCAGTGCCCTGCCTATTGCGAGCATTTCACGACAGCTTCATTGCTCGCTTCGCACCAGATCGGTGGTCACCAGCGAAGCCCGGTACGGCCCGCAGCCAGACGATCGGCACCTGAAAACCTGAACTGAAGCGCGGTTTCGCGCCACGAGGAGACACGTCTCATGACGAACGCACGCCCCTTGTCCGGGCTCGGTGTGATCCTGGCGATCACCCTGGCTACGACCGGCGCCCATGCACAGCAATATCGGCCCGACGCCGAGGGCTATCCCTGCACCGCCAGGGATCGCCTGACGATCATCCAGGACGATCAGGGCTATTCGATCCGCAGCCAGCCTGTCGCGGCTCAGGTGACGAAAGAGGCGTCGGCGACCGGGATCGCGATCGGGAAGGCACTACGCCTCGACGCCAAGATCTTCGGTCTTGTCGACCAGGCTAAAGCGGAGGCGTCCCATGCGCCGCGCCGCTGAACTGCTCTCCGCCGCGCTGCTGTTCACCGGCACCCCAGCCCTCTCGCAGGAAGCGCCGGAGGGTCCCCAGTCGGAACCGCTAACCCTCGCGGCTGCGGAGGCTCAACAGCAGCTGCGCCAGACCTTCACCAACCTCAGTTTCGAGGATTTCGGACCGGCGCCTGTGAAGGGTCCTCTCTACCAGGCAACAGCCGGCGGCCGCATCATCTATTTCGCTCCGGAAAGCGGGCATCTCCTGTTCGCGGCCGTCTACGACAAGAACGGCCTCAACGTTACCGCGATGGCGCAGGACGAAAGTGCCAGAAAGCGGGTCGGCGCCATTGATCCAGCCGGGGCGCTCGTTATCGGCCCGGCGGGCGCGCCGCAGGTCATCGAGTTCACCGATCCCGACTGCCCCTATTGCCATGCCCTTGACCGGTTCTGGGCGGCAAAGTCCGCGGAGGGCAAGGCCGTCCAGCGGCTGATCTATTTCGTGAGCGGGATCCATCCGGAAGCCGCCGCCAAAGCCGAACATATCCTGTGTTCGGCAGACAAGGTCGCGGCCTTCAAGGCGATCTATGCGGGCGCCCGACCGACCACGTTGCTCAAATGCGAAGCCGGGCGCGAGAAAGTCGCCAAGGACGCGATGACCGTCAGGAAGATGGGCGTGTCGGGGACCCCGACGCTGTTCGTCGATGGCAAGCTGATCTCCGGATTCCAGCAGGCCGAGCTCGAGGCGTTCCTCGAGCAGAAGCAGGGGCAAGCCAATGGCCACCCCTGATCCACGAGCCGTGACCGCGCGCGAGCGTGCTCCACTCAATCTGGCGGGCCTCATCCGCGCCCCGCGCCAGCGCTCAGCCGAGCGCGCGCCGGGCTACGAGAGGGCCGGGATGCCGGCGGTCGCGCTCCTCCGGAGCCGTCCAGCGTCGCCGTCGGCCGACAACGATTCCCATCGGTGCCGGCAGGCATGTGTTTGGACGGCTCCGCACCCAAGGAGACCATCAATGCTCAAGATGCTTCGGGGCCGGACGTTCCGCACGATCGACGCGGCCGTCCTGATCCTGCTCGCCGCACTCGCGGGGACGACCATGGCCCACGCCTTCACCGCTCCCGCGGCGGGCGATCTCGGTTACGATATCTACGACATTGTCGTGAACCAGGGCGTCAAGGGCCCGCTCGGTTTCGTCGCGGGCGTCGCCGCCTTCCTGTTCGGCGTCAGTCGCCTGTTCAGCAACATCATGATCGGCATTCCGACGATCGTGGCTGCCGTCTGCCTGATCAAGGCGGACAGCATCCTCCAGACCTTCGGCATGGTGATCTGACGCATCGGCGTGCGGGCCGGCGCGACCGGTCCAGCACGCCTTCCGGGACGGGGGGTGATGGTCATTCCCCGGAAGTCACGCTGACGGCGTGATGAAGCAAGGGAGAAGGGCGTTGGACGAACGTCTTCCACAGTTCCTGCATCGGCCGGTCCAGATCCTCTGGTTCGATAGCCAGGAATTCATTGTGGTCATGTCGACCATCTTCGTCGCCGTCATCGTCGGCGGAATGATCGGCTGGGCGCTCCTCGGTGTCCTTCTCCTCTTCATCCCCTGGAAGCGCAGCAAGCCGCGCGGGTTCATCCCGCACCTCGCCTGGCGCTGGGGGCTCCTCAAATTCCGCAACTATCCGGGTCCGACCCAGACCCGCTTCTTCGAGTAGCGAACATGCCCCACCCCTCCAGACGCAAACAGGCAGCCGACATGATCGGCGACGTGCGCCCGAGCTGGCACCTGCACCGGTATCTGCAGGGCTCGGCGAACCTGTTCGAAGAGAACCGGCTGCTCAAGTTCGCGATTGCCGGCCTGTTCGGCATCACGGCGGTGCTGGGCGCGGTCGTCTACACCTCGAACCAGAATGCGCGGACGGTGATCGTCCCGTTCGGTGCGAGCGGCGATCTGTACGTCACCGGCAACAAGCCTTCGGCGACCTACCTGCGTACGATCACGCGCAACATCGTCAGCATGGCGGGGACCTATTCATCCTATTCCGCCGACCGCCAATTCCAGGAGCTGCTGAGCCTCGTCCATCCGAGCGCCTTCAACGGCCTGCGCGACAGCCTCAACCGGCTGCTCGACGAGCTCAACAGCAATTCGACGCTCTCGATCGCCACCTACATCCGCTCCGATCTGCCGGTGACGTACACCGACAATGAGATCGTCGTGCCCGTGGAGAAAGTCCGGGTGATCGGCGGCGTGATCCGCAAGTTCCGCGGCAATCTGCGCATTCGCTACGCGATCGACAATGGCCGCTTCTGGCTGACCGCCCTTCAGGAGGAGAATTTCAATGCCGAGATTCGGTAGAAGGAGCCGTGTGCGCCTATCGGCGCTTGCCTGCGGCCTCGCCGCGCTGACGGCTGCTGCGCCGGCAGTCGCCCAATCTATCGCAGCGCTGCCCGATCAGACCAGCCGCGTCCGGCTCTCGAACCGCGACGTCAATCACGTCGTCTGCGTCGGCGGCGACATCGAGGACGTCAAATTTTCGGCCGAGAAGGGTCTCGCCGTCGAGCGCGGCGGCTCGGACGCCTGGGTCAAGTTCCTGTTGCTCGAGACCGACGATATGGGGGCCAAGACGCGCACCTATGTGACGACGCCGTCCGAGTTCTTCGTCTCGTGCAACGGCGCGATCTACCCGCTCTATGCGGAGCCCGCCGATATCCCGGCGCAAACCGTCACCCTGGTGCCCGGCGCCACCCAGCGGGCGCGGGCGAACGACGCGCTGCTTGGACCCCTAGTCGAGGAGGAGCGCGCGGTCGGGATCGTCCTCGCGCTCCTTCAGGACCGCGTTCCCGCATCGTTCACCGAGGTGGCGCCAAGCCGCGAGCGGCTGACGCTCCCCGACCTTCCCGGCGTTCAGATTGGCGAACGACGGCGGCTCGCGATCGAAGGTGCCGGGCTCTCGGCCAGCGAGTATCTGGTGAGCAGTACGGACGCGGTGTCGCTTGAGGAGCGCGCCTTCCTCGATGGCGCGTTCGGGCCGGACATCTTCGCGGTGACGCTCGACCGGCTCACGCTGGCTCCAAGCCAGAGCGCGCGCCTTATCGTCGTGCGCCGGAGTATCGCACAATGAGCGCCGGCCCCGACACCGGTGCACCCGAGCCAGCGCCGCTTCCCGAACGCCATGACGCCGCGGCGGGCGCAGCACTCGACAGCGGCGCCGATCGTCCGGCACTGCTCGATCTGCGATCGCAATGGTCCCGCCTCACCTCCGATCAACGGCTCCGTGCCAAACAGATCAGCGTGGCGGCGACGATCGCGGTGCTGGGCTATGGTCTTTATTCCGCAAGTTCGAGCGGCACCAAGGAACAAGCGCCGGTGCCCGAAGCCTCGAAGCTCGACATGGGCGCGGGGCTCCGTGGCGACAGTCTCGAGCTGAAGATGCGGGGCGACCTGCAGAAGATCCTCGACGGCCAGTCGCTGCTCGGCGAGCGCGTGACCGCCATCGAAGAAGGCAAGATCGCCCCCGGTGGGACCGCGGGGCACGCCCCTCCCGACGGCACCGACGCGGGTCTGCCCCCGGCTCTGCCTGGCGAGGTCCCGGCCTATCCGCCTGCGCCGCCCGAGGCGAGCGGCGAGGCTGGGTCGCTGCCCCCACCGCCTGCGGCGCCTTCCGCACCTCCCGCCCCGCCCGCGCCGCCGACCGAGCGGCAGGTCGGCGCGATCGGCGCGGCGATCTCCGCGCCAGCGAGCGAGGGAGGCGCAGCCGGCGGGGCGCGGTCAAAAAAAGCCAATCGCACGATCTATTTGCCGCCTGGTTTCATGAAGGCGCGGCTTCTGACCGGAGTGGACGCACTCGCGAGCCGCGATGCGACGAGCAATCCCGAACCGATCATCGCGCGTGTTCAGGCGCCCGCCGTCCTGCCGAATGACGTGAAGGCAAACCTGTCCGGATGCTTCGTAATCGGCAACGCGACCGGAAGCCTCGCGAAGGAGCGGGTCGAGATCCAGCTCGTTTCGATCTCCTGCGTCGATTTCGACGAACATGCCGTGGTCGACCAGCCGATCAAGGGCTTCTTCGTCGACGCGGATGGCAAGAAGGGCCTGTCCGGCAAGGTCGTGACCCGCGCCGGGGCGACCCTCGCGCGCTCGTTCATTGCCGGCACGATCGCGGGCATCTCCCAGTCGGTCGAAGGCACGTTCGGCGACGTCTCGACATCGGCTCTCGGCAGCGTGCGCACGCTCGATGCGGGAGACGCGGCCAAATCAGGCGTCGCCTCCGGGCTCTCGCGCTCCTCGGACAAACTCACCGATTTCTATCTCGATCTCGCCCGTCAGGCGGGCCCGGTGGTCGAGGTGGGGGCCGCGAAGGATGTCGTGGTCGTCATCCAGGAGGGCCTCGCCCTCGAAATCAAACCCTCGGTCGGAGCAAAGTTCTGATGCGCCGCCCGCCCGTCTTCCAGGGAGCCCCCGCCATGCCAAGATTTCCCTCGCGCGCAGGCGCGCTCGCGCTCGCCGGCGCCAGCCTCCTCCTTTCGGGATGCGCGACGATGGGGTCGCTCATGTCGCCCTATCCGGAGAAGTTCAGCTGCAAGAATGACGACCATGGCCAATGCATCCATCCTGAGCGGGCTTATGAGGATGCGGTTGCGGGTGTCGCCTCGACATCCGACCCGGCGGTCACCAACGACCGCAAGAAGCTCCGCGACCAGTCAGCCGAAGCCCGCGTGCGGGGCAGGGGCAAGGCCGCGGTCCCGAGCGCCTATGCCGGATATCGCGCCAGCGTCTATCAGGAGCTCAAGGGCCTGATCGAAGCGCCGGTGACGCCGATGCTCAAGCCCGCCCGGACGATCCGCACGCTGATCCTGCCCTATGCCGACAGGCAACGGCCCGACCGGCTCTACATGCCTCGCTACGTTTACTCGATCGTCGACAAGCCCGTCTGGGTGGTCGGCGGCACCCTCGTCGCGCCGCCCAGCCAGGCCGCCAGCGCGCCGATCCTGGGCCAGGTCCGGGAGTCGGCCGCGGTGGCCGATGGCGCGGAGGAGGCGGCGCATGCCGTGGCTGGGACCCGCGCGCTGACGGAACCGAAGCAATGAGCGGTCCCGGCAGCAGGAACGGGGGGCTCACCTATGCGCGCCTCCGCAACGCGGTCCGCCGCGACGCCTATTCGGATTATCTGCCGCTGGTTGCCTGGGACGAGGAGACCGAGGCCTTCCTGTGCATCGACGATTGCTGGGGCCATGCCTGGGAGATCGTGCCGACCGCGTATATGTTCGCGCACGTCCAGGGAGCACTGCAGGGCCTTCTCAATATCCACTTCCCGGATGGCACGGTCCTCCAGCTCCACACCTTTGCCGACCCGCTGATCGACGACGCGCTCGACGCCTTTCTCGACCTCAAGACCCGCGACGATCCGCTGATCCAGGCCTCGGCGCGCCATACCCGCGAATATCTCAGCCAAGGACGACACGGCCTGAAAGCCCTGCACGGCATCCCGGTGCGCAACTTCCGCACTTTGCTGTCGATCAAGACGCGCCGCCCCCTCGGCGAGGATCTTCGGCGCCAGGTGGAAGAACAGCTCGCCAAGCTCGGCATCCGCCGGCTCCCCCCTGAAGAGATGGTCGCTTTCTACCGACGCATTTTCAACGGCGTCGCCCGGCCCGCACCCGGCGTCTTCGCCGATGGCGCGACGATCGGCGCGCCATCGCTCGCCAAGCAGATCATTGATGCGGGACCGGACCTGGTGTTCGAGGGCCAGGAGGTCTTTCTCGGCGACCAGGTCGCGCGATGCCTGACGCCCAAGGCGCCCGCCCGCCGGATCACCGCGGAACGCGCCAACCGGCTGCTCGGCGGCATGCGCGGCTCGGCCGAGGACAGCGACCAGATCGGCGGCCCGTTCCTCTACACGCTCAACATCCTGTTCGATCATTCGCAGTTCGAGATTCACAAGCGCGCGCAGATCCTCTCGGCGCAGAAAGCGGCGGGCTCGTTCGCGGTGGAGGTCGGCAAGCAGATTGAGGAGATCGGCTGGATCCTGGACGAGGCGGGCAATTCCAAGTTCGTCCGCGTCATTCCGACGATCTGGGTGTTCGGCCGCGACCGTGCCCATGCCCGCGATCTCGCCGCGCGCGCCAAGCGCCTGTGGGAAGGCGAACCGCTGCCCTTCTCGATGCAGGAAGAGAGCTATCTCAACCCGACCTTGCTGACGATGAGCCTGCCGTTCGGGCTCTATCCGGACCGCACGACGATGCGCATGCTCGAGCGTGACTTCCGCATGCCGGTGAAGGCGGCGGTGCTGATGGCGCCGATCCAGACCGACTTCCGCGGCGGCGGGCGCCCTGCCCTCCTTTATACGGGCCGCAAGGGTCAGCTGATCACGCTCGATCTCTTCGATCCCCGCATCAACAATTACAACTTCATCGTCTCGGCCGAATCCGGCGCGGGCAAGAGCTTCCTGCTCAACAATCTGTGCCAGCAATATTACGCTTGCGGCGCGCTGATCCGGATCATCGATATCGGCGGGAGCTATCGCAAACTCTGCACGCTTTGCTCGGGTCGCTATATCGACATCGGCGAGGAGCAGCTCGTCCTCAATCCTTTCGACATGGGGCTTGCGCTCGACGGCGACGACAAACAGTCCGCCATCACCATGGCGGTCGCGATCGTCGCCGAGATGGCGAACGCCTCGACCCGCAAGGGCGTCACGACGTCCGAATGGAATTTGCTGAAGTCGGCGGTCCAATGGACGATCGATACAGGCCGCGCCGACCACGGCATCGATTCGGTGCGCGAATGGCTCGGCACCTATCCGGCCCATGCCGGCAGCGATCTCGACCGGGTCGAGCATCTCGTGCCGACGTCGCGCGAACTGGCGTTCAACCTGCGCGATTTCGGGTCGGACGGCGCCTACGGCCATTATTTCAACGGCCCCTCGACGCTCGACATTCGAAATGACGAGTTCGTCGTGCTCGAGCTCGAGCGCCTGAAGTCCATGCCCGATCTCTTCAACGTGATCGTGATGGTCGTGGTGAACGCGGTCACGCAGGAGCTTTATCTCTCCGCCCGCGATCGGCCGCGCTTTGTGCTCTGCGACGAAGCTGCGCAGTTCATGACCCGCACCGAAGGCCAGGATCTGAGCCGCCTCGCCGAAGCATTCGGCCAGGGCTATCGGCGCGCGCGCAAATATCGCGGCTCGTTCGGTATCGTCCTCCAGTCGATGAATGACCTGACCCTGTTCGGCGGCACCGGCCAGGTCATCCTCGAAAATGCTGCGACGCGTTTCCTGCTCCAGGGCTCGACCTATGACCGCGCGGTCGAGAACAAGATCCTCGACTATTCCGGGTTCGTCCTCGACCTGCTGAAGTCGGTCCGCAACTCCAAACCCAATTACAGCGAAGTCTTCATCGACTCGCCGCTCGGTCTCGGCATCGCACGGCTCGTCGTCGATCCCTTCTCCTACTGGATCAACACGTCGGCCCCGGACGAGGTCGCCGCTTTCGAAGCGTTGCTCCGGCATGGGCTCTCGCCCCTGGAGGCGGTGTGCCGGCTCGCCGGCGTCGATCCCGCCGAAATCCTCGGACCGGCGGGCCCGGTCGCCCAGGCTGCGGAGTGATGGCCATGGTCCGCTCCACGAGACCGCACCCCGATCAGCTGCCGCTCTCGCTCGGCTCGGAGGATGAGCTCGAAGCGATCATCGAAGCGCGCGTCGCCGCGCGGTGCGAGGCCGAGTCCTTCGTCTGGAAGTTTCGGCTTGTCGCGATCGAGACCGTGCTGATGGGCGTGCTGATCGCTGCCGCCGGCATGGCACTCGATCAGCCCCCTGCCATGGTCGCCCGCGCGGCGCTGATCGTGGCGGCCTCCTGTCTTGCCAGCGGGCTCCTGCTGCTGGGCCTCTCGGTCTGGAGCGCCCGCCTGCTCGCCCGCTTCAAGCAACGGAGGGCGTCATGAGTGGCTTGCTCTCGGGGAAACCCTCGCCCGGTTCGGTGCGCCTCGCCGTCGGCGGCTTCGTCCTGCTGTTCGTGCAGACTTATCTGCTGATGCTTGCACCGGGTGTGGCCGAGCGGCTGGGGCTGATGGTCTGGATCGTGACCTTCGTGTCCGGCGCTTCCTTCATCGGCGCGCTCGTCGGTCCGCCCGATACTCCCACCACACCCTGGAGGCGCCGCCATGGCCGCTGATCTCCCCTTCCCGCCCCGCGCCCGTCGCGTGGCGCTTGGCCAGGCCGCGACCGTCGCGCTGCTCGTCGTGGCCGCCGGCACCATCGCCATCGCCGCCGACGCCCAGACTGCACAGTCAGCTCCGACGGCACGCAGCACGATCGGGCGGACCTGGCCGATTGCCGAGCCCGATGCGCTGTCCGAGATCGAGGCCAAGGTTGCGACGCTGCCGCGCGACATGTCGAAGGCATTCGGTCCGCGCGACAAATGGAGCGCGCTCAAGTCCGCGCCGCTCGCGCCGGCGACTGCCGATCGCACCCGCACCGTCGTCCCCTTTTACACGCTCGATTTCGACATCACGCTGCCGGGCGGTAAGACGCTCTACCCCAAGGGCTTCACCTTCAACCCGCTGACCTTCGTGAAGCTGCCGCAGCGGCTTGTCGTCGTGCATCCGCGCGATCTCGCCTGGGCGCTGCGGACCGCGAGGCAGAGCGATTTCATCCTGCTGACCGCACTCGGACAAGAGAATGGCGATCCGATAACGCTGACCGAGAAGACGGGCCGCGCGATCTACATCCTCGAGGAGCGGGTCAAGGAACGGCTCGGCCTCACCGTCGCGCCCGTCGTGGTTGCGCAGGCGGGGCAGAAGCTTGTGCTCACCGAGTTCGGGCCGCGCAGTCGCAAACTGGCGGACATCGTACCGGGAGCAGCGCGATGACTCGGCGCTGGCCCATCTTCCTCATCGGCATCGCCCTCGGCGTCGCCGCGTCGCTCGGCTGGCCGGGTCAGGCGCATGCCTCCAAATGCGAGAGCGGCGTCTTCAATCCGATCACCAAGGTCCGCTGGACCTGCATCTTCCCGATCACGGTCGGCGGCATCCGGGTCGGAAGCTACGACAAGCTCGACAAGGCGCTCGATGCGCAATCGGCGTCGAAGCCGCTCTGCGCGTGCCGAAAGGGCGTGCAGTTCTGGTTCGGGGTCAAGGTCTCCTACTGGTCTCCCAACCGCATGGTCGATGTGGTGACCGAGCCCGGCTGCATGATGGCGCTCGGTGCCGATCTCATGAAGACGGGTGGCAGGCTGCAGGGCAGCCAGTCGTCGATCGCCGATGGCACCAACACGCGCAAGATGTTCGCACAGATGCATTATTACATCTCGCCGGTCTGGGCGATGCTCGACATGTTCACCGATCTTCCCTGCCTGGAGGATGACGGGTTCGATGTCGCGCTGATCACCGAGGTGCTGCCAACGTGGCAGTCGGGGACACTCGGCGCGATCATCCAGCCCGAAGGCATTTTGTTCGGCAATCCCGCCGCGGGTCTCGCCTGCATGGGCGACAGCGCAGCAGCGGCTGCGGGCAACGTCATCGATCCCCTTTTCTGGTGCATGGGCAGCTGGGGCGCGACCTATCCGATCGCCGGCGATATCCATTTCGACGACAGTGTCGAGGCCTGGGCGGGGCTCGCCGCGCGCGGCACGTTCATGATGGGGCGGCTTGGCGCGCTCACAATTTCCTCGTCCGACGGCTGCTCGTTCAAACCCAGCCCGATCTGGACCAAGTCGCGCTACAAGCTCCAGCTGATGGAGCCGGTCAAGGGCGGCAAGTGCGTCAATATCGGCAGGCCCGGCTCGCTGTGGACCAGCGGCAAACACGCGCCGGGCAAGGACAATGCCCAGTTCATGCTCTTCGAGAAGGTGATCTGCTGCGCCGGGATCCCGGTGCCATGAGCGGATCGCCTGTCCCCCACCCCTTTCCCGAACGTCTCGTGGACGCCGCCGGCATATACCGGAGGTCTGCCCGCCAAGGCCCTGACGGCCGCCGGCGCGCGCACGAGACAGGAGCGGCGTCGAAGCCCCCCTGCGGCGCCGCTCCACCCCCGGCCAGCGCGGTCGTTTCGCTCCCCCCACGCTCCAGATGCTCTCCTCTCGTCTGGACCGTGAAAGCGACCGCGCTGGCCACCCTGTTCCTGCCCGCGGCCGTGCTCGCCCAGTCGATGGAAGATCGCGCGCGCACCGCGGCCGAGGCCTCCCGCGCCAAATCGGCCGACAGTGAAGCGATCCAGCGCAACTATGTGACGCCCGGCCTCTCCGGCCAGCCGATCACCACGGTCGATAGCAGCAAGACATTCACGCCCAACCTCGCCTGCCAGAAGACGGCGACGCTGATGGAAGTGGTGGTGCAGCCGGCCTCGACCGGAGACCTCGGCACGGTCCAGATCGCCCGCGACACGGATATGGACGGCACTGTCGACAGCCGCATCACCCTGCCCGTCCCGGTCTCCGGCATTTGCGCGAACGGCGTGATCTCGTGCCAGCCCGGCAGCTGGAGCCTGTGCAACTATTTCCGCTGGGACGTGGACGCCGCTCGCCGCCTCAAGCTCACCGAGGTCAACATGCCCGAACTCGCCGGCTGCTACTGCATCAACAATAGCTGCGGCGCCAATCTCGCCTGGGGCAACCTTCCCTCGGTGCTGGGCGATCTTGGCGGCGGGATGATCGGCGCGTTGACCACGGCGGACCCAAGGATCGGGGTCGCGCAGGCGGTGATCGACGGACCGAGCATCCGCTATGTCGGCGCGCAATCGACCGCCTGCTCGAGCAATCCGGAGCTGCCGCAGACTGTCTATCGGGCGACGCCCAATGCGCTTGCCGGGGACGCGGTCGCTGCATCGACCGGCAACGCGGTGTTCCAAGCGCTCGCCGCCTCGCCCGCTGGGTCGGCCAAGGGACAGCAAACACGCCGCTGCACGATCGAGCGGCAGGTCGCGATGGACGAGGTCGGCCCCGACGACATCATCTCGCGGGTCGCCGGCGGTTATTCTGAAGTGCGCAGCCCTACGTCGATCGACTGGCTGATGGGATCGCCCACGGACGATTCACTGCGCGGCGGCAATTGCCGGCTGTTCGACTATCGGATGGTGCTGCACGTCGGCGCGGCCGATCGCATCCGCGACGCGCGGCTGAGCCATATCTATTTCGACGACGCGGCGCAGGTCCGAATCGACGGCAATCTGGTGCTGGCCGATCCGGGCTCATGGACCTCGTCCTCGTTGCCCGGCTCCAAATGCGAACGGAGCAAGACCTGGCACAATTATCCGAACCTCGACCTCAAGCCATATCTGACGCCCGGCGACCACGAGATCTGGCTGCGGGTCGCCGTCGGCGGCGAAGGCGAAGCGTTCGCGCAAATCCATGTCGAGCTCGACACCAGCTGCCGCACCACCGAGCAGGTCGTCGATCTGTGCGCGCCCACCGCCTCGGATTCGCGCTGCCGCCTGACCGACGAGAATGTCGATGGTGTCCAGACCTTCCGGGCGGGCGTCCAGACCGGGCTGCGTCCGCTTCCTCAAACACGCATCCTCGGGAACGGTGCCTGTGCGGTCGAATTGCGGCGCGACTTCTTCTTGAAGGAGCGTAGCTACAGTTGCGAGATCGACAATGGGACGCTGCCCCAGCCCGACCTCAGCCGCGGCGCGTACATCCTCGATCGATCGACCGAGACGATGCTCGCCGATCGCACCCGCAACAGCGACGGTAGCTTCTCTGCGTCGACACGGCCGTTCGCGCTTCCGGATCGGGGCTCCGTCCCTGCCTGCGAGCCAATCTGCAAGACGCGCGCCCCGCGTGTGAACAACGCCGCCGCTCCTGCGGGGGTGGTCGGCAGCCAGCAGAACGATCCCGCCTCGTTCGACATTTTCTACCATAGCTGCGGCACGAACAATGTCTGCCCGGCAGGGCCAGGCGAGGAAATCGTCTCGGCGTGCGGCTGCCTGGACGATTTCCCGGAGGCAGTGGTGATGATGCAGACCGTCCGGCTGGCCGGTGCCGACCTCGTATGCACGGCGGCCCCGCAATGACCCGCTGGCACTTCCTCACCCCGCGCATGGCCGCCTGTTGGATGCTGGCGGGCGCCGCGCTCCTCATGGCGTCCGGCCTCGCGCACGCACAGGTCATGGCGCCGCAGCCTTCCGAGCGCGCCCTCGCGCTGCCGGTCAATCCCGAACCGGATCTGCCCGGAGAGCCGGGCGAACCCCCGGTCGATCCCGGCCCGGGCCCTGGTCCCGGTCATGGGCCTAATCCCGGGGCAGGCCAGCAGATGTGCGCGGCCGATCTCAACGGCAATGGCGACGCCAGCGACAGTGGGGAGTTCGCGTCGTGCGAGATGACGTCCGCCGGCCAGTATCAATGCCCGCTCGAGAAAGTCTCGTGCGTCGAGCAGCCCGGCGGCAGCTATAGCTGCCCGCTCGGGCCCCAATATGCCTGCCTCGCGCAGGATGGCGGGCCGGCCTGTTCGCCGAACAGTTGCGCGGATCTCTCCAGCACCCCGATCGTCGAGGAGCCCCCGGTCGACGACCCCGGCGTCCCCGCCGACGGCCCAGTCGACGCCGAGGGCAATTGCCTCGGCACCGTCGAGATCTTCAGCGGTCGCGGTATGCGCTGCCGCCCGCCCGGGATCAGCAACACGCTGTCCAATTGCTGCAAGGACAAGGGCAAGATCGTCAAGGACGGCATGGGCTCGTCGATCGGCTCGATCGGTACCAAGATCGCCGTCGCCAAAGGCGTCTTTACCGGCATGAGCGCGGCGTTCACGGCGTTCCGTGCCGGAGCGACGGCGGGCCAGGCGGCCAGCGCCGGGGCGAACGCCTTAATCATCGGGCTCGATCCGACCTCGATCGCGATCAGCCTTGCGATCAATTTCATGGTCGAGTTCCTGTTCTCCGGCTGCGACCAGCAGGACATGGAGACCGCGATGCTGCGCGGCTCGGGCATGTGCCACGAGGTCGGCAGCTATTGCACCGCGAGCTTCCTCGGCGTCTGCCTGCAAAAGGCGCGCGGCCATTGCTGCTTCAACACCAAGCTCGGTCGGATCATCCAGGAGCAGGGCCGCCCGCAGCTCAAATCCTTCAACGGAGTCGGCTGGGGCACGCCCAAAAAGCCGATCTGCCGCGGCTTCACGCCCGAGGAATTTCAGGCGCTGGATTTCAGCAAGATCGACCTCTCCGAATATTATGCGGACATCGAGGCCCGCGCCCAATCCGACATCCAGATCGATATGAAGGAGCGCGTGGATGCGTATCTCAACGCCATCGACCAATAGCGTGCTGGCGGCGCTAGGCTTGCTACTGGCGACTGCGGCGCTCGCCCAGGACTCGTCCCGCGACAAGATCCAGGACCAGGGCGACGCCGCGATGGAACGCGTGAAGGGCGCCGTGTCCCGAGCGAAGCGTGAACGGACCGACGTGCCCGATCCGAGGCTGCCGCAACCTGCCAGCGAAGCCGAACGCCGACGTGCCTTTGAAGGCCTGCGCAAACGCCTGCCCGCTCCCGCGATCGACGCGCGCGCCCGCGCCGCTTTGGCTTCGGGAGAAGCGCGCATGGCGGCAGAGCGCGAGGCGCAGGCGAAACGCCTACGCCAGGCACTCGGTCTCGAGCCCGGCGAGATGGAAGCCGTGGCGAAGGCAGGCGCTGCCCGTGCGATCAAGGCGTGGGTGCCGGTGCTGTTCGTGTCGTCCTCGATGCCGGTGCCGGTACTCCGGGCCTATGCCGCCCAGCTCGAACGCGTCCACGGCGTGATCGCGTTTCGCGGGATTCCCGGCGGGTTGCGCAAGGTCGGTCCGATGGCGAAGCTGACGGCGGAGATTTTGCGGCTCGATCCCGGCTGCGAGGGTCCGTCCTGCGCTATGCGCAGCGTCCAGGTCATCATCGACCCGATGGTATTTCGCCAGCACGCGGTCACCCGGGTGCCGGCGCTCGCGATGATCCCGGGCGACCCGACCCAGGCCTATTGCGAGCGGGAGGATGAGAGCCCGAGGGCGTCGCACGTCGTCTACGGCGACAGCGCACTCTCGGGCATGTTCGAGGAATATGCCCGGCTGGGCGGAGACAGGGAGGTACGAGATGCTCAGGCTCTTCTGGGCGCTCGCTAGCGCCCTGCTCGGCCTCTGGCCTCGGCTGCGGCGCTTGCCCGGCAAGGCCGCTGTCGCACTCGGCGCACCGGGCAATGGCGAGCCCGCGAGGCCGGAACGCTTGTGGCAGGTTCTGGCGGTCGTCCTGCCGGTTGCGCTTGTCGCTGGAATCGCGCTTCCCAAGGTCAGTCTGGTGATGACGCCGTCGATCGACGCCTTCGCGGTCCGGCAGGCGCCGGGTCCGATCGCCCGGGGTGATTATGTCATGTTCACGCTCCATCATCCGATCGCCGGTCCAAAGCCGGTCAAGGTGACCAAACATGCCCTGTGTATGCCGGGCGACCGCCTGACCAAGATCGAAAAACCCTCGGTGGCAGCGCGAAATGCCTTCGATGGCTATTATTTCTGCAATGGCGAGTTGCTCGGGGTCAGCCTGCCTTACGGCATCCACGGGCAGAAGCTCGACCATATGCAGTGGAGCGGCGTGGTCCCCGCCGGCATGATCTACGTTGGCTCGAACCATCCCAGAGGGTTCGACAGCCGCTATTTCGGCCTAGTGCCGATCGCCACTCTCACGCGCATGGAGCGATTGCTGTGATCGGCCGCCGTCCCCTGGTCGCGCTCGCTATCGCCATGTCCCTGTCGGCCGCACCCGCCTTTGCGCAAGGTACTGCGAGCCGGCGGCTGAGCGAGCCGGCACCCGATGCCCCCCGCAAGCAGGGCTATTGGTGGTACGAGGCGCCAAAGCCCTCCACCCCGGCGGAGGATGACCCGGAAGCGCTTCACAAGCCGGCGATCCCCCCGATGGCCGAACTGGCGACCTGGACGCCCCCGAAGATCCGCAAGCTGATCGAGCAGCAGCGCGATTATGCGGCGACGGTCCTGACGGTCGATGCTGTCGCCGACTTTTGGCGACTCCAGGATTTTGCGCGGCGCAAGGCGCGGGCCTTTGCGGGCGTGACCCAGCTCGCAATGCTCCAGAACCCGGAACTCAATTCGAAATCCGCCAACCCGATGGTCGGCGACGCCCGCTCCGAGCTGACGGCGCAGAAGGATGCCATCCGCCGTTCTTATCTCCGCGCGCATGCGGGTGAGTTCGCGCTCGTCATGTTCTCGCGCTCGACCTGCGGATATTGCCGCGTGCAGTGGCCGATCGTGCAGCGCTTCCAGGAGGAAATGGGCTGGCAGGTCACGCTGATGGACGTCGACAGGCGTCCCGAGGTTAGCCAGCGGTTCGGCGTCGAGATCACGCCGACGACGATGGTGATCCGCCGCGGCAGTGCGCAGCGCATGACAATCGCGAGCGGCGTCGAGGCTTATCCCAACCTTGCGCAGATGGCCTATCAGGCGGTCCGGTTGCTTCGCGGCGATATCCGGCCCGAGCAGTTCCTGACCGGTCCCGGCGAGGATGACGGTTTCTTCGACGCTCTCGCCAATGGCCCGGTTTCCGCGACCGATCCCCGAGCCCTCGGCGGCGATCTCGTCGATGCCAATGCCGGGCGCGATCAATGAGACGCTTTCCGCTCCCGATCGGCATCGCGATCGCGGCAATCGCCGCGGGCTCGACCGCGCAGGCGCAACCCGTGATGCGCGACCAGGCGATGCGCGCCGCTATCCATCCCGTCGCCGATAGCAAGGCGATGCAGACCTGGCTGTCACGGGTGCCCGTTACGAAGGACTATCCGGACGACTTCGACGCGACGCTGCGTGGTCAGGGGCCCGCGTTCGTCATCGAGATGACCACCAGCCCCGGCTGCGTCCCCTGCGGCGACCTGTGGACCAAGCTCACCGGCCTGGCGCAGCGCTATCGCTGGCGCGTCCGCACGATCGGTACACAGGAGGCGATGCTCCGCTCGGGGCGGCTCGGCCTGCCCTGGGTCGGCAACCCGGTCGCCTGGGTCAGGCCGCTCACCGATCCCGAGCGCATTGTTCCTGTCGCCATCGGCACCGACCATGCGCCCAACCTGGCGCGCAACCTCTATCTCGCGGCGAAGATGCTGACCGGAGTCAGGCCAGCGGTCGGCGTGCGCGCCATGTCGAAATTCACCGGCATCGTCGGGATGCCGCAACCGTCGCGATCGAGGCGCTGAGCAATGGCGGGCACAGCGTCTCCCCTTTCCATCCGATCTCACAGGAGCCCGCCATGTTCCCGAGCCTTGCACGCGTTCGACTTCTCCTCGCTGGGCTGACGCTCGCCATTGCTGCCGGCGCCAGTCCGGCGAACGCCCAGAGCTGGGCGGAAAGCTGGTTCGACAATGTCACCTATACGAGCCCGGGCAGCTTCGAGGATCAGACCCGGGGCTATGTGACCGCGGGCGGCATGTCCGGCCGGGTCGATGTCCATAACGACTATTTGATGTCGGTGACGCTCCCCAAGGTGAAAGCCGGCTGCGGCGGAATCGACATGTTCCTCGGCGGCATGTCGTTCCTCGACCCCGATTATCTCGTGCAGAAACTCGAGAGCATCCTCCAGGCGGCACCCGCCGTCGCGTTCCAGTATCTGCTCGAAACGCTCGACGAAAAGATGGGCAACATCATCTCGAAGATGGAGGCGGCGACCAACTATCTGAACTCGATACAGGTCAATGACTGCCGGCTCGCCAACCGCATGGTCCAGATCGCCAGAGGCGACGAGAACATGTCGGGGATCATCGAGGAGATGACCGGATACCGCTCGGTCAAGCAGGGCTTTTCGAAGAGCTACCAGCAGAGCCGCGAGCGGATCGAGGCGAACAAGAACAATCCGACCGAGGATCTCCGCGAGGCGCTGACGAATTGCCCCGCGGAAGTCACCGACATCTTCCGTACCGGCTCGCTGCTCGGCCATGCGGCGACGCGCGTCGGCGCGGGCGACTGGGCGAGCGTGATGCGCGCCCGCGTCGGCGACGTCTATATGCGCTGGGACCCCGCCGACAAAGTGCCGCTGTTCACGGCGATTCCGCAATGTCCTGCACAGGATACGGAAAGCGCGCAGGATTTTCTGACTGGGCGCGTGCGGAAACGCTCGCTGAACGTGCCGCCGACCGGCGCGGACTGCTCGCAGGACGGCCCGGGCCGCGGCGCGCTCGTACTTGCCCGCGAGCGGATGCAGTCGATCGCGACCAAGATCCGCACCCGCGCGGCCTTGTCGGCGGAAGAGCGGCAGTTCGTAGCCAATGTCCGGACGCTGCCGGTCTACCGGATGCTCGAATGGGGCGTCCGCCAGGGCGTGGTGGATTCGGTGATCGGCGACACTGACGAGCTGGTGGCGCTCACCTTGGCCTATCAGATGCTCAACGACCTCACCCGTTCGATCGACTTCGCCGTCAGCAACGCCGAGCGCGGCGCGAGCGCTGCGGGCGCCTCCGACGGAAACAGCGCCAACATCTGTCAGACGCGTATTCTGACCAAGGGGATCGAGCAGCTGCGCGATCTGCGCGACGAGGTGCTGCGGCAGCGCGCGCAGATGCGCCAGAGCTATATGGCCGCGCTGGGCCAGGCGAACCTCTCCGCCAATTATGCCGGACTGATCCGCCAGCGCGACCGCGATGCGCGCGACGCCGCCGGCGCCGCCTCGAACCGCAACCAATAGCCGGGGAGCCCTCCATGCGCCGCCTCGCCCGTATCCTCGCCGCCCTCCCCGCCTTGCTCGTCGCTTCGCCCGCCCTTGCGGTCGAGACCAGCTTCCACACCTATGACGGCTTCGCGGAGACGGTCGACGCGTTCCGGCTGGTATCGATGATCTTTGGCGACCCGCGCTACGAGACACTGGTCCTGATCATCGCCACGGTCGGGATCGCGCTCGGGGCACTCCTTGCCAGCGTGCGCGGTTCCGGCATGGGGCTCGTCGCGTTCGGGTTCCAGATACTGATCGGCATCGGACTGTTCGTCGGTCTCGTCGCCACCACCGGCACGGTTCACGTCTATGACCGGGTCCGCAACGCCTATCAGCCAGTCGGCGACGTGCCCGTCCTGCTGGTGCTGATCGCCGGCGCCACCAACATGATCGAGCGGGCGCTGGTCGAGACGATCGACGACAATACCCTCGATCCGAACGCCAAAATCGAGTTCGGCGCGGGCGGGCATTCGTTCGATCTCTTCCTGAACGCCGTCAGCCCGCGCGGGCCGATGACCGACACCTTCCTCGATGCGACGATCAAGGATTATGTCCGCCAATGCTATCCGGTCGCGCGCGTCTCGGCAGCATACGGCGTCGATGACGACAAGCTGTTCCGCACGACCACCGACTTGCCTGCGGCCTTCGCGGCAATGGCGGGGCCGGCGACCTTCTCGACGGTCTATGCCGAAAGCGACAAGGGCGGCACGACGGTGAGCTGTACCGACGCCTGGGACCACATCTCGGAACGGCTGTCCGACCCGACCCTGTTCGAGGGCTATAGCCGGCAGGTGTGCGCGCGCACCGGGTTCGATGCCGGCAATGCCCAGCAGCTCGCCCGGTGCCGGCAGCAACTCGGCGAGATGGGGCAGATGATGCTCGGGCGCCCGCTGACCGCACAGTCGCTGCTGACGCATATCATGCTCGCCAACACCGTCGGCGACGTGCTGTTCGAGGATTCGCCGGCGACCGCGGCGCGGGTCATGGCCAATCGGGCGGTCGTCTCCAATGGGCTCGCCACCATGTCGGTCGCGAATGAATGGATGCCGACGATCCGCGCGACCGTGTTCGCGATCATGCTCTTCATGATCCCCGTGGCACTGCTGTTCATCTTGACCCCGATCAACATGCGCGTGGCGAGCTTCGCGCTCGGCCTGTTCGTGTTCGTGGCGCTTTGGGGCGTGATCGACGCCGGCATTTACCAGCTCACTTTGGGCCGCGCCGCCGACGTCCTCCAGGAGATGCGATCGAACGCACTCGCGGCTAACGCCTGGCTGCTGGCGCCATCCGCGGCGATGAAGGCGCTCGCAATCTTCGGCAGCTTCCGCACGGCCGCCGCCGGGCTGGCCGGTGCGTTCGTGTTCACCGTCTTCCGCTTCTCGGGTAACGTATTCACCTCCTTCACCAGCGGCGCGCTCGGCGTTGCGCATCAAGGCGCAGCCGCGGCCGCACCGATCGCGACGACCGAGGGCTTTGCCTCGGCGCTCGAGAGCCAGGCATCCGCCGCCGGCACCCGCGCCCGCGCCAATGCCTCGGCCAGCTTCGGGGATTTCGGGGAACGGTCGACCTTCGGAAGCAACCGGGTATTCGGAGAGGCGAACCGGATCATCGGCGAACGGCCGGCAACGGCGGGCGGCACTGCGTTCGCGCTCGGCGGGATCGAAGGCGCACGCCAGATGGGCTCGCTCTCACCGGCACTTGGTGGCCGCGATCTCGCCGATCCGGCCGTCGCGCGCGCCGTCCAGGCTAACGCCGCGACCAGCGCCATCCACCAGTTCGCCGAGAAGGACGCGCTGCGGAAACTCGGCACCAACTATTTTGGCCAAGGCGAGGCCGGCGAGAAGGCGTTCGGCGCCTTCGCCCAGAACCTCGTCCAGTGGCGGGCGTTCGGCGACCAGCGCGCCTACGGCATGATGATGCAGGCCGCGACGCGGCATTTCGAGCGCGGCGGCTATTCGGCGAAGGATGCCGAGCTCAAGGCGTCTGGAGTGATCGGCGAGGCTCAGTCCGACCCGACCTTCGCCAAGCTCATCGCCAATGCCTATGACCAGGAAGCGATGATCGCCAACGATTTGACCTCGGCCCAGACCCAGGTCGGCGCGATGGAAGGCCGGCGTGACTTCGCCGGCGACCAGGTTGCAGCGGTCGAGCGCGGCAATGTCGCGACCGAGCAGGCGCTGCGCACCGGCACCAACCAGGGCCAGCGCGACGCAGCCCAGATGCTGGGCCTCTCCCCCCAGGAGACCGCGCGCCGCATCGGCTTCATCAATGCGCTCTCGGGGGAGGCACGAAGCTCTGCCGTTTCCCAACTCTCCCGCGCTACCGGTCGGAACGAGGCGCAGGTCCTGCGTGCTCTCGAGACGTACAATGTGGCAACACAGGTCGGCACCGCGGATGGGGCGACAGCAGAGGCCGGGCGCGAGGGTACCAGCGTCTATGGTCGCACGCGCGAAGCGGCGGGTTATGATTTCGCCGAGCGTTCGGGCAAGCTCGACGCGCAGCGCGAGGTAGGCACGGGAGGCACACGGTCGGCGGCACGGATTGGCGAGCAACGCCGCCAGTCCGAGAATTTCGGCTTCGCGGAAGGCGCGTCCGCCGCCGGTGTATCGACCCGTGAAGCAGCGCGGCTCGACAGCTTCATTCAGGCCCTCAGCCGGACCGCCGGCAACCAGGTCGATATGGCCGAAGGTGGCGCGGCCGGTATCGCCGACCGCGCGCGCAACGAACGGCTCACCCGCATCGTCGACAATGAGCGGCTGAGCCGCATGCAGGGCCTCCTGCGCGCCGAGGGCGTTACCATGTCGAAGCGCGAGATCGCGATGGCGCAGAATGGCGATCTGGCGATGAATGTCACCCCAGAGCGCGCCGGCCAGCTGCTTCGCGCCGGTCTGATCAACGAGAGCCAGTTCGGCGCGCTCGCGAACGGCGGATCGGCCCGGTTCAGCTTCGCGGACAACGACCTGCTCGTCTCCAGCAGCGCCGGCTTCCAGCAATCGGCGCGCAGCGACACCAGCACCCGGTTCGAGGCAGGGAAGCAAGCCGGCCCCGACACGATCGAGCATTTCATGGGAGGCGGCGAGGAAGGCCGCACGGCAATGGCGAACTGGTTGCGCGGCGGGTTCGAGATGGACCGCAAGGGCGAGTGGCGGCTCAAGCCCCAGGTCGCCGACACGCTCCAGCGGGACGTTCAGGCCATCATGGCGCAGACCGGCTGGCAGCGGTCGCTTTCACGCAGCGCTGAGAAGCAGACGACGATGGGTACGTCGTGGGGCGCCAATCTTGGGGGTGGTGCAACTGTCGGCTCGGGCGTAGCAGAGGGATCGGGAAGAGGTGGCACGACTGGCAAAGGTTCGCGGGGAAGTCGCGGTCACGCTGGTGTCCAGGTTGGCATCGACAGTCGCGATACCGGCTCGACCAGTTCCAGGGCCACGTCGACGATGGATATCGCCAACTACGATGTTCGCTCTGCAATCGCGGCAGCTGAGAAATCGGCAGCCCGATCAAACGATCCCGCCGCAACCTTCTCTCAGGAGTTGGGCAACCGGATTATGGGAAGTGACGGGCTACGGAACCGCTATCTCGAGAATTCGGACTCGGGGCGAGGCACATGGGATTACGCGGCGCCCATCACCTCCATGGAACAGTCGGCAATCCTCAAGGGCGGGAGGTTCACAACCGATCGTGACCATAGCGGCGGCGATGGCGACCCAACGTACAAGACCAGGAAGGACTAGCGCGGAAGCTCGTCATGCCCATGGTTGCCGATCCAGCGCGGACCTGACCGAGGATCAAATTCGTCCATTGTAGGATGTGGCATCCCCCAGCCGCGGCGAGTTCCATAACCGATGTCCAAGGGAGGATCGACGGGCTCGCCCTCTTCCAAAAACCGCCCAAAGTAGCGGAGCCCAAGGATGAAGAGCGCAGTGACTGGCAGGAACACGATGTTGGTGACGACCGCGTAGCCGCTCTCATAGAAGTCAGCCAGCCACGCGATCCGGGTCGGACCTCCGGCCGGCGCCCAATAGAGTGGGATCGCGGCCCACCACATTTTGGCGTACCAAGGTCTCCAGAGATAATCGGATGCTCGCAAGCGGGCCGGCTGTTCGGTAGCCTCGTCGGGCCCTTGGTCATCACTGCAAGTTTCTGACGACATGGAGCAATCTCCTTAGCCTCGCCTTCATAACAAAATCGAGGCTTCGTTAGAACTGTTGATCACCGGCATTGCGAAATTGTGATGTCCCTCAGCCGCCTCCGCGATGCCCCGCCCCCCTTCCCTCCTTTCCAAACGTACTCTTGTTGGTGTGATCAATAGGGCGCTGTGATTACGTTCGCAGGACGATTTGCGGCTACCGGTTTAGGCCGTCGGCAGAGCCACCAGACCGCTTCTCGGCCGTTAGCCGTCTGCCGGTGTCGGACGATAATCTAGAAGAGCAGCCACCCCGTTTGCCAATTGAAGCATTCGAAAGGGACGTGAGCCTCAATTAAGGCCGAGTTTGGAAAAGAACGCCTCGTTACGCAGGCGAGCGTCATGCAGCAGCTTGTTGTACGGAAGAACTTCGACGACAGCATTGTGAATCGGGGAAAAGCCGAAATACCCCTCGCCGTCCGCGCTCCGGCTCTGGGCAATCGACAGTGACACCATCTCGATCAGCTTTGGCGTGAAATCAGCGATCACAAAGCAGATGAACCGGGTGGAAAGAGGTATTGGTTTGCGAATACGGCCGGTCCGATCCTTAAAGGCGCCCCCGTTGCGCATGATGTTCACGTACTCCAGCACCTGGGTGATAGGATTGTCGTCATGACCATAAGCGGTCCGGCCTGGTCGTTTGAACTCGACGATGATGATGGGCTCGTCCGTCCCCTCCCGATCAAAAGCCAATGACCGATCAAACACGACGGCAATGTCGGGCTCGCGACCGCTGTCACTGTCGGCCAGAAAGGTTTTGAACGGCTTGTCGGATTTCAGATAGGAGTAGAAAGCGAGCCTGTCGTCCAGGATCCAGAGATTATGGTCCTCGTATTCAAGCGCCTCCCCATCCGATCGGATAGGGATGATCAAGTCATGAACGATCTCTTCCCGCAGATAATTGCGTGCCTCAGGATCGGCGTACGCGAGTGAGCTGTCGAGGAGGTCGAGGATCTCTTTCCGCTTCACGACATATTCTGCGAGCGAAGCCTTCTTGTCGATGTTGATCGCGCCCGCGACCTTTTGCACGCGTTCCGCCATATCCTCGCCGGTTGCGGTCACCAGTGCTTTGATCTCCCGCCGAGTTTCCCGCTGCTTGCGGCGACGCTGCCGCGCCAGCTCGAGGAAGATATCCTCTTCGGATTTTGCATTGAGCGAAAGGTTTTCTTCAACAAATGCCGGGACGTCACCCGCCACCGCAAGAAACTGAGGGTTTTCGCGGATAATGCGTAGAGTAGTCTCTGCCTGCTTTAGCCTGACGAGCTCGATATAAGGCGCCAGTCGCTGCTTGGCGGCAGCGACAGCCGCGGCGTGCAGGGCACGATAGGCTTCCTCGGAGAAGGTGAAATTCGTCCGCTCCTGATTGACATGCCCGTTCAGGAAGTCGCCGGAGACAAGGCCGATATACACACTGTCGGCATTCTCGCCGATATAGCCCAGTCCAAGCTGGTTATCGATCTTCTCATCCCGCACCACCCGTCCGTCACCGACATAGAGGTTCCAGTGCTTGGATCCCTCGTGAAGACGGAGACCCTTGTTGAGCAGGATATGATAAATGTCGGCTGAGATCGGCTCGGCGTCTGGCTCGAGCGATATGCGGATTGTCTCCAGCACCTCGGATTCTACGTTCTCGCTGTAGAAATCGAGCAAGCTGATCCGCTCTGCGCCGTCGATCAGGACAAAAGCCGGAACCTCGTAGCTGGCGAAATTACGAAGGAAGTGCCCGATAATCTGAGCGGCGATCGTATCGGTCCTACGCGGGCAGTGCGCGCTATAAGCTGGAGCATAGGGCTCCAGATGTATCCTGGTTCCGACCTTCGCCGCCGTGCCGCCCACCGACAGCTCGTGACCCCGCACTGGATTGCTGTCGCTATCCCCGATCGCAAAGGCGAACGTTCGATAGAGGATCTGGCCGTCTTCCTCGAAGCCGCTCGACACTTTGGTGTTTTCGAAGACCTTAAGCCACGAAAGCCGACCGACGCCCTTGCCGCCACGGCTGATCTTGCTGGCTGTGTCCGCCGTTCGAAACGCCCTCCAGTTTTCGGGAGTCAGGCCAATCCCATTGTCTTCGACTGAGAAGCCGATGACCGGCGGGCTTTCGTCCTCGCTATCGCTCCGCAAGACGGTCACGGTGATACTGCCCCGCTTCGTCGCTTCCCGATCCCAACGCGCCTCGATCGCGTGGAAAGCATTCGCCACTGCTTCGAACAGCGGGAACAAAGCATTGAGCGGGGACGGCGCGAACCCAAGGTTGCGCACGCGTCCAGCTAGGCTGAACTCAAAATTGTCAGAATCATCATCGCGCACGCACAGGCTCCCCCAAGTCTGGTTACGTCAGTCACCGGCCGCCTGCAAAACCTTCCTTTGCGGGAAAGGCGGACAGTCGGTTTAGCCAATCGGCTGCATGGAGACACGCAGCCCATTGGCTTGCTTAGGCGGCGGCGGCCTCGAGCTCGGACTCAAGGGTTTCGATAAACCCCTCCATGGTCGTCTCGCGCATATCGACCGCCTTCGCACCGCCCCCGGCTACGACGGTCACGTCGGTGATGCCGATCACACCGAGGACCATGCGGAGGTACTGCGTGGCGATGTCACGGTCGCGGATCGGCGAACCTTCGGTGTAGACACCGCCGCTCGCCACCAACACTGTGGCGGTCTTGCCGGTGACGAGGCCTTTGCCGTCAAAGCCGAGCGTCAGCCCCTTGCGCACGATGCTGTCGATCCAGGCCTTGAGCTTGGCAGGCACGTTGTAGTTATAGACCGGGGTCGCGATCACCAGGTGGTCGCAGGCGAGCAGTTCGCCGACGAGTTCGTCAGACAGGCGCAGTTCGGCCTTCATCTCGAGCGAGTGTTGCTCGGGCGGCGTGAAATAGGCCTGGAGCCACGGCGCGTCGATGAACTGGAGGTTGGTTTCCGTCAGGTCGCGCTCGACGACTTCGCCATCCGGGTGTGCCGTCTGCCATTCGGCGACGAAGCGACGTGTCATGTTGCGCGAGATCGAATTATCCCCGCGGGGACTGGTTTCGACAACGAGAAGCTTGGTCATGATTATTCCTTCTTGAGAATCGATCAGCCGAAACGGAAACCGGATATCGGCTTGCCGAGAGCATGGCCGTGGAAGTGAATGACGCCGGTCTCGCCCGACGCCGCGCCTGCCGCGATCATCAGAGGCAGCAGGTGGTCCTCATGGGGCTGAGCCACGCGGGCATGCGGGGCGTCTTCCCAGCGGATCAGAGCTTCGTCGCGCGTCGCGCCATCGATCATGGCGGCGCGCAGCCAGGCGTCGAATGCCTCTGCCTTCTCGTCTACCGCTCCGCCGCCGAAAAAGCCGCGCATGTTGTGGTATGACTGGCCGCTGCCGAGGATCAGCACGCCCTCGTCGCGCAGCGGCTTCAACGCCCGCCCGATCGCAAGGTGGGCGGCCGGATCGAGACCACGCTGCAGTGAAAGCTGCACCAACGGAATGTCGGCTTCGGGCACCATGACCTTGAGTGGCACGAAGATGCCGTGATCCCAGCCCCGCGCATGCTCCGCGCCGTTGGCAATGCCGGCATCCGACAACAGCTCGCGTACCCGTGCCGCAATTGCCGGGGCGCCCGGCGCGGGCCAGGTCAGACGGTAGGTGTGATCGGGAAACCCGCCATAGTCGAATAGGAGCGACGGATGCGCGCCGGTGTTGACGGTCGGCACGTCCTCTTCCCAATGCCCGGATATGGCGAGGATGGCGCGCGGCTGCTCCGTCAGCGTCGCGAGGAATCCGCGCAGATAGGTCTCCAGCTCGCGCCACGTATCGCGCATCGGCCCCGGTTCCAGGAAGAAGCAGGGCCCGCCGCCGTGATTGATGAAGAAGGTGGGTTGCATGAGAGCTATATGCCCACTGGACGATCATCGCAGGAGTGATAAAGATGTGATGATCTTTATCGGCTGGAGTGATGGATGATCGGGAACTTCACGCTGGACCAACTCCGCGTTCTCACGACCATCGCCGAGACAGGCAGCTTCTCCGCCGCAGGGCGCAGGCTCGGACGCGCGCAATCCGCGATAAGCCAGGCTGTTGCGACGCTGGAGGACACGCAGGGGGTGACGTTGTTCGACCGATCGGGCTTCCGGCCCGTTCTGACCGATGTGGGCCGGGTGCTGGTGGTACAAGCGCGCTCGGTCCTTGCGAGCGCCGCCCGGTTCGAAGCCATGGCCGCCGGCACGCGGGAGGGGATCGAGGCCGAGCTGGCAGTCGCGATCGATCCGCTGGTGCCAACCGCTGCCTTTATCGACAGCTTGCATGCGCTGCGCGCCGAGTTCCCATTCCTTCCGGTCAGTTTTTCTACCGAGGGGTTAGGCGGAGCCGAGCGACGGCTGCGAAGCGGGGACGCGGCACTGGCGTTCTGTATCCTGTTGCCAAGCGTACCCAATGACGTGGCGGCACTGCCGTTGCTTGGGATCGATCTCGTGCCCGTGGTGTCCCCTGCCCATCCCCTCGCCGAACTGGCCCGGCCGGTGACGGCCGGCGACCTGGATGAGCATATCCAGCTCGTCCTCTCCGACCCGGCCGCACCCGATGGCCCTAACTACGGCATCATTGGCACCAGAGCCTGGCGGTTCGTGGACCTTGCGCGGCGACTGGATTTCTTGCTCGCGGGCCTGGGATGGTGCCGGATGCCTGAGCATCTCATCGCGCCGCACCTCGCGGACGGTCGCCTGGTCGCCTTGACGATTGAGGACGATCCGGCCGGCGCGACCGGTCCGCTGATGATCTATGCCGCCCACATGCGGAATCGCGCGCTCGGACGGGCGGGGTCCTGGCTGCTACGCGAGCTACAGTCTCGGCTCGGCTGATCGGGATTGCGGCAGAACCACAACGAGCTAGAACCGGAACATCATGCGAACTGAACTCGATCACCTTCCAGCAAACAAGCGGCGCGAACTCGATCGCGTGGTGCAGATCCTCTTCGAAGAATTCGAAGACGCACATGGGAAGCCCGAAGGCGACCGGAAACTTGGACGGATCCACAAGATCATTCTGTACGGATCATATGCCCGCGGCGGCTGGGTCGACGAACCGCACACCGCCAAAGGGTATCAATCGGATTTCGATTTGCTCGTCATCGTCAACCAGAAAGAGCTGACCGACCGCGTCGCCTATTGGGAAAGGGCGGAGGAGCGCCTCAACCGCGAGCGCAGCATCACCCAGAACCTCAAGACGCCCGTCAACTTCATCGTCCACACCCTTCAGGAGGTGAATGATGGCCTCGCGCACGGCCGATCCTTCTTCATCGACGTCGCTCGCGACGGCATTGCCCTCTACCAATCCGAAGACAGCGAGCTCCACCAGCCCAAGCCGAAGACACCACAGCAGGCCTACGACGCGGCGACAGAGTATTTTGACGAATGGTTTTCGCTAGCTCTCGCTTCGCAGAAGGGTTTCCACTTCTACATGTCGCAGAAGGAATTCCGCCACGCGGCGTTCACCCTGCAGCAGGCGTGCGAAAGCCTCTACCACTGCGTGCTCCTGGTGATGACCTTCTACACGCCGCACGTTCACAACCTCGCTTTTCTCCGGACGCAGGCGGAACGCGAATCCAACCACCTCTTCGAAGCCTGGCCGCGCGACAACGCCCGCGCGAGGGCTCGCTTTGCCAAGCTCAAGGACGCTTACGTGAAGGCGCGCTTCTCGAAGCATTACCGGATCACGGAGGAGGAACTGAACTGGTTGGCTGAGCGCGTCGACGAGCTCGGTCGTCTGGTGCACGAGGATTGCACGGCACGGATTGCCGAGTTGCGCGCGGCGCTCTGACTGGAGTCCCCACAGCGAGCAACCTCGGTTTGAACTGATGCGACCAATGCGCCATCCCCCGTTTCGGGGGCCGTCGGTGGTTGCGCACGTGTCGCCTCTTGCCGCCACTGACGCGGTGTCTTGCCGGCGCGCCGGACGAATGTGTTGGTGAAGTGGCTTTGATCCGCGAACCCGCATTCGAGCGCGATCTCGGCGATGGGCATTCGGGAATGGGAAAGAAGTATCATTGCGCGCAGCACGCGCTGGCCGATGAACCAGCTATAGGGAGAAATACCGACGGTGCTGGTGAATGCCCGAACGAAATAGCTCATCGATAGCCGGCAGGCACAGGACAGCTCCGAAACCTGCATCGTTTCACCGACGCGCGCCGCCATGATTTTCTTCGCCAGTTGGACCTGCCACGGCGCGAGACAGGGTTGCGGGCGCGCATAGGTCCGGCCAGTCCGTCGCGTGGTTCTACCAGGCGGTTCCGGCTCGCAGTGCCGGGTCCGCGAAATCTGCGCACCAACGCTCTCGCCCACTGTCACGCGCGCCATGCCGCCATTGCGACCCCCAAGGGACAATGGGCTGGCTACGGACGCGGAATGCGGCCTGACGCCGTTCCCAATAGTCCCCACGGCGCCTGGGTGTGGCACCCGATAAGGGCGCCTTGTCCGGGCGTGGCGTGAGGACCCTGTTACTCCCTCTCACTCTGACACCTGGCGGCCGCCGAAGGCGGTCGTGCGACGCTAATTTTTCCTTGAGGGCCAGTCTGGCGATCCGGGTTGGCTTGCGCGGCAAGTGCCGGCACCAAAAGTTGGGAGGCTATCGCGACCGTTGCGACGCTGCGTCCCTGCCCTCGCCGCAAAGGGCCGTTCTCAGATCCCGCTCGGCACGAGCCAGTTCCTTCTGGACCGTCCGCTTGTGCAGACGAAACTCCCCCGCAATCTGCACCTGCGTCTTTCCGTCACGCCACGCCGCCAGGAAGATGTCGCGGCGCTGGGTCGGCAGTGCTTCCAGCATATCGAACACGCGCGATAATGTTCTCCTCGCGCTGGCCGCGCGCTCGGGGTCGGGCGCATCGTCGGCGAGATCAAGAGCGGCAGCCGCGTCCGCCGGTGTAAACCGCATCTCATGGCGGCGCCGGTTCTTCGCGAGGTTGATGGCCATCCGGTAAATGTAGGACAGCGGATGCCGTACATCGCCGACAACCGCACCGCGCTCGAGCTTGAGATACGCGTCGTGGAGTGCTTCGGACGCGGCATCCGGGGAGCGGAGCGTACCGGTCAGCCTCGCGAGGAGATGGTCGTAATCCGCCTCCAGGGCTTCCAGCAGGCGTTTGAGGCTCGCATCGTCCTGGCCGGACGGATCGTGCTCGCTCTCCTTGCCATTTCGTTGGACGGCGCCAGATGAGTCGCCGGCAGTGCCAATTTGCCGGGAGGCACTCGGACGTGCGTTCCGCAGCCCCATCTCAGGCGCGAGCAGCCTCGCGGCTGCCAAGCTCCTCATCTACCGGGCAGCAGCGGCAACTCGAATAGTCGCACAGGCGGCACACGCGGTAAGCGTGTTCTTCGTTGCCCAAGAGTGCGCGCAGCATGCGCTCCGAAAGTAGCCCAAGCATCGCGACCTCGTCATCATTGAGCACAGTCAGGGCGCGCGCGAGCGTAGCGTTGCGAGCTTGAAGCACCGCCATGCTCGTCGTTTCGCCGGCCGCCGTCAGGTGAAGCAATCTGGCTCGCCCGTCGCTCTCGTGCCCGCGGCGCTCCACCAGACCCTCGGCGACGAGCCGGTCTACCAGTCGCACTGCGCCGGCGTGTGAGAGGGCGACTCCCGCCGCGAGTTTGCGGATGGACAGGCCAGGTTCGTGGTGAAGGAGCGCCAACGCAGACGATGCGGGGCCCACCTCGGGTGCTTGGGCACTCGCGGAGCGCACGATCTCGTCTGCCAACAACAGTGCCAGCGCCCCGAACACATTCATGTTGCGCATCGACCGCATACTTCCTAATATATGCGTCGAGCATATACTTCAAGGCGAGGATGTGCTGTAACCGTGACGCGCGGCAGCGGCGGCCATCTCACCCCCCTGCTCACCAATTATTCGAGGAACCGTGATGGAGAAGATCGGCTTCGGCGGAGGGTGCCACTGGTGCACCGAGGGTGTTTTCCAGGCTATTCGCGGCGTGCAGCAGGTCGATCAAGGCTTCATCCGCTCAGATGCCCCCTCCGACACCTGGGCCGAGGCGGTCGTGGTTCATTTCGACCCGGAGGCGATCGAACTCGCGACATTGCTGGAGATCCACCTCAGGACCCACTCCGCCACGAAGACCTTTGAGCCAGGCGGGAAATACCGCAGTGCTGTCTACACATTCGAGGACGGCCAGGCGCCCCAACTGAGGGACGTGCTCGCATCGTTGAGGGGCTCTTTCGAGAAGCCGCTGTCGACGGCGGTCCTGCCGTTCCGTGGGTTCAAACCTTCGGACGCACGATATCAAAACTATTATGCGACCGATCCGGAGAGGCCGTTCTGCAGACGCTACATCGATCCGAAGCTCGACTATATAAGGGCGAACTTCGCCAAGGTTGTGCTCCCGGCCAGAGCCGCCGCTCGCGACGCGCCATCCACGCCATGAATCCCCAACAATAGGGAGCTTCGCTTACTCTGCCAGCGCCGCAATGGACTGGCACTGGCTCCGCCGGTCGGCGACGGCGCACGGACTAGCAACTCCGGCCGATCGATGGGTTCGTCCTGGAGCGCAAAGTGGTTATCGCGATGGTTTCTGGGTCCACCGCGCTGGCCGAAATACGCAATATCGCCCAGTTGGCTGCCGCCTAAAGGTGTAGCTGAACGACGAGCGCAGAGCTCCTGTGCTATGAAAACTATACGCAGAGCACATTGGCCAAATCCGGACCGCACTGCGATAGTCTACGCAATGACTGGCGAAATAAGCGACCTGTCGCTGGCGTAAAATGTCAGGATAAATGAAGTCTCCCCACAGAAGAAACACGGAGCTCACGCCATGCTGATGCAGTCCATCGATGCGATCGAGGCGGAGGTCCTGCCATGCGGCGCCTTGATCTTCACGCAGTTGGAACTGACAGTTATCGCGCTGGCCCGGAGCGAGAAAGGCCGAACTTCTGCGTCCCGAAGCCACCTGGCGCGGGCCCTCTTCAAGATCGACGAGTGTACCCCAGGAAAGCAGGCAAACTGGGCGCTGGCTGATGCGCGGCTCGAAGCGCTCCGCGCGTTCGTCAACTCTCTCCATCGGCACGGCCCAGAGGTCCTCCAGGAGACGCAGACCTTGCAGGAGGCCGGCTTCAGCGGCGCGCAAGAAAACTGGCTTCGCTCGGAATGCGCCCGTCCGCTCTCACCTGCAGCGCAAATTTGAAATCCACTCCGTTACCGGAAGACAGCCGCACATGAACATAATCTCCGAGGCTTGCAGGAGGTTGGAAGCCAAGAATGCGCGTCTTTTCCGCGTGCTGCAGCGCGCTTCGATTGCCGTCTCGATTCTCTTTGCGGCGGGCGTGACGGGTCTGGTGAGCCTGCTCTGGCGCGCCATCGTCGGGCAGGTCCACGATCCGCTGCTCTCGGCCGTCCTCGTCGGCACGATAATGCTGTCGTTAACCGCGGCCGCAGTCATGCTGCTCACGTTCGAGAGACGAGCCTGATCCCCAGGCGATGGTCGCGCCCGATCGCTGACGGGTCGCAATTCCGTCCATCAGAGGTCGAAAAGTTCGGGCGAAGTCGACCTGTCGTTGAGTGGCTGGCGGGCAGTGTGGAAGGCAGATCGCTCGCGCTAAGTCGCACAATTTGCGCCGGGATTTGCGTCGCCTGCCGCTGCGATCGGAGCTTTGGCATGACCCATGCTATTTGGCGCTGTGCCACCCGCGCATTTCGACGCTATCTTGCACGGCATGACCACCATCCGCCTGCTGTCCAGCCCAGATGCTGACGCCGCCGTCGCGGGACTGGGCTTCGCGTCCTTCTATGATAGCTTTATCGCCCGATTACAGGGCCTGAACGTAGGGAAAGTGGTGCCTCGCGTCGGTGAGGCGTTCCCGGACTTCTCGCTTCCCGACTCGTCGGGCCGCTACCGTTCGATCAAGCAGCTTCAGGACGCACGGCCGCTTGTCATCAGCTTCAATCGTGGAAGATGGTGTCCGTACTGCGTGCACGAGCTACAATCATGGGCAGCTGCCGTGCCTGCTCTTGAAGAACTGGGCGGAAAGCTGATTGTCGTGGCGGGGGAGACTGGCGAAGGGGCTGGCGCCATACAGGAAATAATCGGACCGAGCGCGACGGCGCTCTGCGACGTCGACCACGGGGCGGCGTTGGCATGCGGGCTTGCCTTTCCGATCGGCCAGGAGCTGAAGCGCAGGTATCTGGCGATCGGGATCGATCTTGCGGCCATCTACGGAAGCGATGGGGGCTTCCTGCCAATCCCGGCAACATTCGTCGTCGGCGGGGACGGCAACATCCGCTACGCACATGTCGACCCGGACTTCCGAGTACGACCCGAGCCAAAGGACATCGTCGCGTTCATCGCGGCAATGCGCTGAGCAGCCAGGTTCCGGCGACTTCGTGACGGGCCTGCGATAGTGCAGAACTCTTATTCGCGCCACTTCGGCTCAAGTGGCAGCCGCCGCCCAACTGCGCGCGCGTGACGCACGCAGGAAGGCATCTGCGGCGATGCTGCGCTTGCGACCAGCCACCGCCCCCAAGACGACGTCGCGCCGGACCTCGACATCAGCAAACCTGAAGGAACATAGGCGCTCGTCGTCCCGAGGCCGCGGTATGAAGGCGCTGCCGAGCCCCGAGATCACCAGCTGCTTCAGCTGAGCCATGTCGGTGGCGCGGTGCCGGACGACTGGCACGAAGCCGTGCGAGGCCGCGATGCCCTTGAGCCGGGCGCACCCGTTGCCCTCGTGATCGATCCAGGACTCATCGCGCACCGAAAGCAGCGACGGCATCCCCCCTCCCGCGAGCGGATGATCCGCACGTGTGACCATATGATAGCAATGGTCGAACAGCTGCCAGGCGTCCAAGCGATCAGGCGCGTTGTCCGGGAGCTCGACGACCACCAGGTCCAGTGCACCGTTCATTGCGGCTTCGATCAGTTCGTCCGACGACCCGCTGGAAAGCGAGAGCTCGAAGCCCGGGAGACAGTCGGCAAGCTCTGCCAGGATCCGATCGAGCGTGTCGGACTCAATTGCAGCATCTACGCCAAGCGCCAGCGGCGCCACTTCCGCCCTTCCCATGCCCTTTGCAAGTTGGGTCGCGGCCCGGGCTGCTTCGAATGTGCGCTCGAGATGCGGCAACATCTGTCGTCCGAGATCAGTCAGGTGGGTGCGGCTGCGCTCGCGGCGGAACAGTTCTCCGCCAAACTCATCCTCGAGCTTTTGTATCGCACGGGTCAGCGATGGCTGCGACACGTTGCACTCGTCGGCCGCCCGCGTGAAATTAAGCGTCTGCGCCGTCGCGAGGAAGTATCTGATCTGGTGCATCTCCATGAACTGATAGTAGCATCCGAACTGGCCGGTGGCGACCGCCCAGGCCCCATCAACTCATTATCTCCGGAGCGGAACTCGCGATCGTGGCATCGCGCGGCGGCCGGCAATATCGGCTGACCAGCTCATATGCCTTTGCGGGCCCCTGGACCGTGATGATCACCTCAAAGGCGGTCGGTCCCAGAATGCTGTAGGTGGCACGGTAGATGTCGTCTCCGCAGATGTGGACGTCACTCGCTTCCACGACGCTATCCGTCCGAGAGAAACGCAGGCTGAGGAACTGCTTCCCGATATCAGGTCCGTCTGCGAACTCGACAACGACACAGTCCCCGCTCGAGCGATAGAGATACTGCCGGTAGGAAGAGAATTCACCGCCATCTGCCAGCGTAAGGATGCCGCTCTCTCGATATGCGAGGGCGCCTTCGCCAGCAGGGGAGAAGACCGCGTCACCGTGCAGGTGAGCAACTCCGGGCCGGATATCGCGTCGGAGTATCCATGCTCCGCGGAGATCCTGCAGGATTTGCGCGCCCATCGTCACGAGAGGACGCCATTCACGAAGGCTCAGGGGCGCTTCTGTCGCGGACCGAAGCAAACAGCAGCACCAGCGATGCCGCCAGCAAGACCGCATCCTTCAACAGGAATTGCCCCGGTACCGCCGAGATAGCTGGAAAGCCGCCGGCCGTCGGCTCCGCGACACCTGGAGTGGTGAACAGAAAGGTCAGCGTGATGAGATAGGTCGCCGCCGACATCAGTGCACCGAGGGCGGAGAAGATTGGGCGGAATGCACCAAGGATCAGAAATAGGGCAGTCGATAGCTCGACAGTGCCGATGAAATAGCTCTGCCCCTGCGTACCGAACATGCCCAGCCAACTCATCATCGGGCTATGTCCAATGAATGGGGCGATGCCCGCTGCCTCATACGCCGTAAACTTCATCCCGCCGAACCACAAAAACACGATGACCAGCGCCCATCTGAGCAAAGCGAGGTCCTTCCGGTCATGCTCGGCGACGACAAAATCGTAACGGTCGTAAATGCTCATCTGACAGTTCCTAAACAGGCTACGCGTCGCGACGTCGAGAGACCTCTTCGTGCTTCATGTGTGGGGTACTGCCCCAAACTACGGAAAACCCTTCGCCAGCGGAAATGCCGTTGAGGTATTGTTTCGATAGCTGCCGAGCGCACATCGATTGTCGCCTGCGGGCTCTGACTTCGCGACTGACTTGCGTCGCCGCCTTTGCGACCCGGCGGGCAGACTCACGCCATAGCCGTCAGGTATTGCCCGAACCCTCGGCATTGATGAGCCGAAACAGTTTTTCCGCGCGACCGATCGCCGTAAATTCCTCTAAGGCGTTATAACGCAACGCTTTATCCGACAGCCATGCCGATCGGGAGGAAGAGGGTATTGCTTGCTGTCTATGCTCCGCGCACATATAGCCGTGGTGATGGATGGACTTCGAGATAGAAATGTCTTCGGGGCGTTCGCACTCATGATCGGCGACGACATTGTTCGCGCCAGTTCATCGCGAGCACCGGAAGCTGGACCCGCCGCCTCGGCGCTGGCGTTGCTCGCGCACAAGCCCGGGCTCTCGATCCGCGTGCTTGCGGTCGGAGTGGGGCTTTCACATGCCGGAACCGTTCGCCTCGTGGACCGGTTGGCGGCCGAGGGATTGATCGAGCGCAGAGAGCATTCGACAGACGGCCGCACGCGATCCCTCTATCTTACGGCAACCGGGAAGGTCGCGAGCGATGCTGTCCTCGCCTCGCGCGATCAAGTGATTGCTGAAGGGCTGTCGATCCTCGATCCCGACGAACAGAAAATCCTGTGCGATATCGCTGAACGCGTTCTGCGCAATCGCCTGGAGAGCCTCGAGCAGTCATACCGCATCTGCCGCCTGTGCTGCTATGAGGGTTGCACGAACTGCCCCATCGATGCCGAATTGCTCGAGCGAGGCGTAGACCGGGAAAAGAGCGACGACGCGTAGGAGAGCGAGCATCCGGGGTTGCAGGATGGGAGGCGCGCGAGCGCGAAGGCTCAATGCTGAGCGAGAAGATACGCCGCGAGAAAGCCGATGACCGTGATCAAGCCGATGAACGGCGGCGCCTTCTCGAAGGCTTCGGGGATCATCGTCTCCGCGAGCATCGCGATCACGGCGCCCGCCGCGAATGAGAGGATGGCCGGCGCCAGAGTTTCTGCAGAGCCAAGAACGAAGTTCCCCGCGCCAGCGGCGATGCAGACCAGCAGCGGAATGCCGATCCACACCGCGTAGATATAGCGTCGCGACCGGCCCGCGAGCTTCATTCCCGAGGCGCTCGAAAGGCCCTGTGGGACGTTGGCGAGAAAGAAGCCTGCGACGACGGCGAGGCTGATCCTGCCACCGCCGGCGACCGACATCCCGATCACAAGGGCCTCGGGGATCCCGTCGAGGACGCTGCCGAGCGCGATCGCGACTCCGCTGCCATGGTGCTCCTGCTCGTTTGGCTGCTCCACGCATTCACCGCACCGCTTGCGGTGCTTGGCACCACGGCGAGCAAGGTCCCAATTGGAGCCGCTGAAAATCGCGGCGCCGGCGAGCAGGCCGAATATCGCCAACGGTCCCAAGCCCGGCGGGTCTTGCCCGCCGATCAATTCAGTTCCGACCACGGCGATCAGCACACCGCCCCCGAAACCCATTATCGCCGCAATCATGCGGTGCGTCAGCCGCCCGAAGAATGTGTCCGCTATGATCGCCCCAAACAGAAGTCCGCTGCCCGACACCAGGCCCCAAAGACCAGCGATCATAAACTCAGGCATCATGGCAGTAGCGCGGCCCGTAGCGGGGAGCCGTGCTTGCGACCCTTTTCCGCACGACCCAATGGGGGCATTACCAACTTGCTCATCGGCCAGATCCATCCAGGCGCCACGTCGGACGCGCGAAGTGACAGCTATACCCCGAAGGGTCGCGCGCCAGATATTTTTGGTGCTCCGGCTCCGCTTCCCAAAAGATTTCCTCTGGATTGATCTCCGACAAGACCGGGCCAGGCCAGCGTCCTGACGCCTCGATCTCGGCGATCGTCGCCAGAGCGACCTCTTTCTGCACGTCGCTGGTGTAGAAAATCGCCGACCGATAGCTGGGGCCGACATCGCTGCCTTGCTGCTCGTAAGTCGTGGGGTCGTGGATCTGGAAGAAGAGCTCCAGGAGGGAGCGATAGCTGAGTATGGAAGGATCGAAGGTCACCTCCACCGCTTCCGCATGGCCGTAATGTCTCGCATAGGTCGGATCGGGCATTTCACCCCCTGTGTACCCCACGCGCGTCGACAGGACGCCCCTGGCTCGGCGCAGCAGATCCTCCACGCCCCAGAAGCAACCGCCTGCGAGAATTGCTCGCTCTGTCGCGGCCGCCTCATCGCCGGCAGGCGATTGGGCAACACTCGGTGCGCCCTCCCCCATGTGCTCCACCGTCAAGCCGGCCTCGCGGGATCCGCAGCCTGACTGGTGCCCAGGAGCTCGGTCTGTACGTCCGAGCCCCGGATGAGAGTGAGATCGACGGGGCATCGATCAGCGATCGCGAGGATCCGAGCACGCTGATCATCACTCAGCGGGCCATCGAGGACGATGGTGCGGGTGAAACGGTCCGGTGGCATCATGTCCGGCACCTTCTCGTGCTGCACGGTCGTGCTCGCCCGTTCGAGCGGAAAGCCCTTGCGGTCCGCATATAGACGCATCGTCATCACTGTGCAGGCCGCAAGGCCGGCGGAAACCAGTTCGAAGGGTGAGAACCCGGTTCCAAGGCCGCCGACCGATGCTGGTTCATCGGCAATCAAACTGTGCTCGCCGCTGCGGACATCGAGCTGGAATTTCCCGGCAAGGGTTTCAGTGGCGACGACGCCCTCGGCAATTTCGACCTGCGGAAGATCCGCCGTAAGCGGTGGGAGAAAGCGGCTCGCCCAGGCCGCCACCATAGCCGCGGCATAATTCGCGTCTGCAGCGTCGGTGAGAAGGTGATCCGCATTGTCGAGCGAGATGAAGCTCTTCGGATGCCTCGACGCCAGGAAGATGCGCGACGCGTGGTCGATGCCGACCACCTGGTCCAGCGGCGAGTGCATGACCAGCACCGGACGTCGCAGGGAGGCGATGGCCTTCTCGACATCGATGCCCTCAACCGCATCTAAGAACCCGCGGCTGACCAGGAACGGTCTCCCGGCGATCTCCACCGAGGCCTCGCCCTCCCGCGCGATGGCGTCGAGGCCCTCCTGTCCGAAGAAGCGCAGGATGTGCTGAAGGTCGGCCGGAGCGCCGATGGTTGCCACCGCCGCAACGTCGGGTAGTTCGGCTGCGGCCACGATCACAGCCGCTCCACCCAGGCTGTGACCGACCAGGAGGGAGGGTGGCATGCCCGCCTCGGCCATCGCCTTGGCGGCCGCGCGAAGGTCATCGACGTCCGAAGCGAAGTTCACAGCTTCCCCTGCCCCACCGCCGATCCCGGTCCCGGCAAAATCGAACCTCAACACTCCGATGCCGGCACGCGAGAGCGCACGCGCGATGTAAACGGCGGCGCGACTGTCCTTCCCGCATGTGAAGCAGTGGGCGAAGATCGCCCAGCCCCGCGGCGTTCCTTCCGGCCGTTCGAGGTGCCCGGACAGCTGAGATCCAGCCCCACTGATAAACGTGAATGTTTTTTCTGACATATCTATTTGATCCTTCAGCACGCGGTTTGACGATCGCTCTCCCGAAGTTTCCAGGCGGAGCTGAGCGCAGCGCACCGCCACCGATAGTCGCACGGCATACTTTATATGCGTGACGCATATAGACAACCCCCCATGCACATATTATATGCGTCGCGCATACAGTGTGGATCGCTCCGGGGGCCATCGCACGAATGCAGCATCAGTCAGGGCTCATTGGCGACGGTAATGGAACTCAACCAGATCAGCTATTTCATCAGATTGGCCGAGACGCTGAACTTCACGGCGGCTGCTCGTCTGAGCGGTGTATCACAGCCAAGTCTGACCCGTGCGATCCGTCGCCTCGAAGATGAACTCGGCGGGCCACTGATCCATCGCGACGGAAAGAACAGCCGCCTGACCGGTCTTGGCCTGGACGTGGAGGCCGAATTCCGGCGCATGGCGGCCGCGATGAAGAGCGTCCGCGACCACTCCGAAAACTGGGCGATGGGGAGGCACCGCGTGCTCGATGTCGCCATCGCGCCCACCATCGGACCAAAGGGGTTCGCGGCATTCTTCGAAAGCGCGTTAGCGGAAGTGCCATCCATCGAGATCAGGTTGCACTCGCTCCAGGCGAACGAGGATACATCGGAAGTGCTCTCGGGAAAGTACCACGCGTGCATCCTGCCGCGTGAGACAAGGCAGGAACGCAAGCTGGATGTGCACCCCTTATTTCGGGAACGCTTCGTGCTCGGCTGTTCGGCTAACCATCCCCTGGCTGCCCGTGAGACGGTGCGCGGGGAAAACCTGCTCGAATTTCCTTTCGTCGATCGCCTGAAATGCGAATTTCGCGATCAGATCTTCGACCACTTCGCGCGACGTGGTGCGCTCATGCAACCCCGCTTCCGATCAGATCGGGACGACTGGGTGCAGCGGGTGGTCGCCGACGGTCACTCCATATGCATCCTTCCGGAACGCTCGGCCATCGCGCACGGCCTCGTCACCCGGCCGATCGACGGTTTTGTACTGGAGCGCGAAGTCGTCATGGCGACGGTATCCGGGTCGACGGCTCCGGTAGAGATACGGAAGATCGCGCATCTGGCAGCCGGATATGCGTGGAGCTGAACGCAGTCCCAAGAGCTCCCGCGCTATGGAAACTATACGCAGAGCGCATTGGATAATTCCGGACCGCGCTGCGATAATCTGCGCAACCACTGACGAAATAGCGGCACCGGGTCTCGACCTCTTAGATAAGTAAAGGAGACTATCATGAAGTTCGAAAAATCGCAGGAAGCGGTTGATCGCCTTACTGCCGAGCAGCGTCGGATCACCCAGGAATCGGGCACCGAACGGCCCTTCACGGGCGAGTATAACGACAACAAGGAGCCGGGTATCTACGTCGACATCGTATCCGGAGAGCCGCTGTTCGCCTCGACAGACAAGTTCGACTCCGGTTCCGGCTGGCCCAGCTTCACCAAGCCGATCGTTCCGGCAAACGTGAACGAGCTGCGGGATAGCGCGCACGGCATGGTCCGGACCGAGGTCAGGTCGGTGCACGCAGACAGCCATCTCGGCCACGTGTTCCCGGATGGTCCTTCCGACCGCGGCGGTCTGCGCTACTGCATCAACTCAGCATCGCTCCGCTTCATCCCCCGCGATGAAATGGAGTCCGAGGGATACGGCGAATATCTCGATCAGGTAGAGGAGGCTTAACGTGCATCAACGCGCTATTCTCGCAGGCGGATGTTTCTGGGGCATGCAGGATCTGATCCGCAAGCGGCCCGGCATCGTCTCGACTCGTGTCGGTTACACCGGCGGCGATGTGCCGAACGCCACCTATCGTAATCACGGCACGCATGCCGAGGGGATCGAGATCGTCTTCGACCCGGCGGTGACGAGCTACCGGAACATCCTGGAATTCTTCTTCCAGATCCACGATCCGACGACGCTGAACCGCCAGGGCAATGATCGTGGGCTCTCGTACCGGTCGGGCATCTATTATGTTGACGAGGAGCAGAAGCGCGTAGCCGAGGATACGATCGCCGATGTGGATGCGTCCGGGCTGTGGGATGGCAAGGTCGTCACCGAGGTCGCGCCGGTTGGTGAGTTTTGGGAGGCCGAGCCGGAACACCAGGATTATCTGGAGAAGCGGCCAGGCGGCTACACATGTCACTTCGCAAGACCCGGCTGGGTGCTTCCGAAGCGCCAGAAGGCCGGCGATGTGCAGCCCGCGGCCGAGACTGCTGCGGAATAGGCTACACTGCCGTTCCGCTATGCCGGTCCGGTTTAGACGTTCCGATGACCGCGTCGCCCAACGATGCGGTCATCGAACCCTGCCCTGATAAGGTGGGTCATTCCAGTCGACCGCCACAGCTTCAGGATCGCAGAAACATGCCAGACCTCTCGTCCTTCCCAATCACGCAGCGCTGGCCAGCTTCGCATCCTGATCGCCTGCAACTTTACGCAGCGCCCACGCCGAATGGCGTCAAGGTCTCGATCATGCTGGAGGAGACCGGCCTGGCGTACGAGCCCCATTACGTCGACATCTCGAACAACGAGTCGAAGGATCCAGCGTTCGTTTCGTTGAACCCGAATGGCCGCATTCCGGCGATCATCGATCCGGCAGGTCCTGGTGGAAAGCCGATCGCCTTATGGGAATCCGGTGCGATCCTCCTCTATCTGGCCGACAAGACGGGCCAGTTCATCTCCACCGAACCCGCCCAGCGTTACGAGACACTGGCGTGGGTGATGTTCCAGATGTCGGCCATCGGGCCGATGTTCGGTCAACTTGGCTTCTTCCTGCGATTTGGCGGCAAGGACTATGAGGACAAGCGGCCGCAGCAGCGCTTTATAGATGAAGCGAAGCGTCTCCTCGGGGTGTTGGATCGCCGGCTGGAAGGGCGCGACTGGATCGTCGACAACTATTCGATCGCGGACATCGCGACGCTCGGCTGGGTGAACGCGCTGGTCGAATTCTACGATGCCGGCGACGTGCTTGGCCTCAGCACTTATTCGAACGTCCAGGCATGGCTGGGGCGAGGGCTGGCTCGACCGGCCGTGCGGCGTGGCCTGAAGATCCCGGCGAGGCCGGCATGAGCATCATCGCCGCTTATTATTACAAAGAAGGCAAGCGAGTTCGCGAAATCGCGCTCGATGAGCGCGTCGAGCTGAACGAGGATCGCTCGGGCTTCTGCTGGATCGCGCTCAGCGAGCCCACCGAGGACGAACTGAGAGCGATCCAGGCGACATATAATCTCCACCCTCTGGCGATCGATAACGCGATGCACCCGCTGTGCCCGCCAAAGCTCGAAGTCTATAACGATGAGCTCTACATCGTCGCGCAAACCGCCGAGCTGGTCGGCGACCGGATCGTCTATGGCAAGATGGCGATCTTCACCGGTCACAATCATCTCATCACCGTGCGGCACGGCAACGGGGGAGCGCTGGGCAAGCTTCGCGAGCAACTTGAGGCTTCGCCGACGTTTTTCGCCAAGGGTGTCGACTATGTGCTCCACGCGATCCTGCACCGCGTGGTCGATCAGTATCTCCCGATCTTCGAAATGATCGAGGACGACGTCCTGGAGATGGAGAGAATGTCGCTCGACGACTTCCTCGGGCGGAAGGAGGTCTCCCGCATCTTCGAACTAAGGTCCGAACTCACGCGGTTCCAACGCACGCTCGGGGCTATGGCCGAGTTGGTGCGAAAGCTCGTACGCGGCCACTTTCCCTGCATCAGCGTCGAAATGACACCATTCTTCCACGACGTCGCGGACCATGTTCACCGCGTGCAATCCATGGTCGATGGTCTCCTGCAGGTTCTGTCTACGGTCTTTGAGGCCAGCAGTCTTCTGGAAGCACAAAGGATCGGAGTCGTCACCCGCCAGCTCGCCGCCTGGGCGGCAATATTGGCGGTCCCGACGGCGATCGCTGGAATTTACGGCATGAACTTCAAGCACATGCCGGAACTGGACACGCCATACGGCTACTTCGTCGTGCTCGGGGTGGTAGCGGTGCTCTGCCTCCTCCTGTTCGTGCGCTTCAAGAAGGCCAAGTGGCTATGAAATCAGCACTTCGCGCGCTTGTCCGACCTCCGACGGGCGACAGCGCGCCCGGTGGAGGAGCGTGTCCAATCCAACTCGAGATGAAGGTGCTTCCATGACCTCCCAAGTGACCGACGTTCTAGAAGCAGTCCAATCCTTCATCGCCAAGGGCTACCACCGCGAATACCGCGTCAAGGACGGCAAACTTGTCGATCTCGAACTGGGATCGACCCTCGATCCGTGCGGGATCCAGATCGATGCGGCGCTGCGCCTCGAAAGTGGGGATGGCGAGGACGCCTCCAACATCTATGCGATCACCGATCCAGCGACCGCGCACAAGGGCCTGTTGATCGACGCGTTCGACGTGTTCCACGAAATTTGTCCCCGGGACCTGTCCGAGCGCCTCGTAGCGGATCGGGAAACGGCGCAGGCAGGTGACCAGGATCTGCCGAGCAAGCACGGACTCCGGAAGGTGTACAAGGTCGAGTTCAACCGCGATCCCGAGCGTTACATCTTGCGGGAAGGGTTTCCAGACTTCCCACCCTGCCCTTTCGGCCAATCCTTCAGCATCCTCGGCTTTGATACCGCCGAGCAGGAATATGTCTGGCTTGTCACGAGCATCATCCGCGATTCTCGCCTGATCCGAGTTCCATACCAGGGCGAAGACGTCATCAGCGACGAATAGCGGCATCACAGAACTTTCAAAAACACTGAAACACAACGAGGTGATCATGGACTGGAACAAGAGCCACATCCGAGAGACGATGCTTTCTCTGGAGACCGCAGCGTTGCAGAGCGCTCGCGAAAACTATCTGGACTATGTCTCTACCGCGCGACTCGATCGCAGCGAACCGATCGAAAACGACGAACTGGCGCAGGCCGAGGTCGCGAGTGACTTCGCCGAAGCGCTCGATGACACGCTCCATGACTATGCCGAGAAACTCGAAAAGCTCAGGACGATCGATTTTGGCCCCAAGTCGGCCGTCGCCGAAGGCGCTGTCGTCAAGCTGTCCGGCCGCTACTTCGCGGTCGCGGTGTCGACGAGCAGGTTCACCTGTCAGGGACGTGAGCTGATGGGCATTTCGACGATGGCGCCGATCTTCGAAGCGATCGAAGGTGCCCGCGCCGGCGAGACCGTGCAGTTCAACGGACGGGATCTCGTGGTGGAAGACGTGGAATAGCGCACACTACCAAGCCGCCGCGCAATGCCCTTTCTGCATGCATACGGTCCCCGCAGCCGCATCGACCTGTCACATCAAAGGCAAACTCATGACAACACCGTCATTCTTCATCACCCCCGGATATGGGCAGCGCCTGCATGACGCGCTGCATTACTCGCAGGCAATGCGCGTTGGTGACCGCGTGGAGACCTCCGGACAGGGCGGATGGAACGACGATCTCGTCATTCCGGAATCGATCGAGGAAGAGATCGAGCAGGCGTTCAAGAACGTGGAACGGACGCTCGCGACAGCCGGGGCACGTTGGGAGCATGTCGTCCACGTCAACTCCTACCACGTCGGGGGCTTTCCTCCGGTGATCAACGAAACAATGGCCAGGCTGTACCGCCACTATATGCCCAACCGCGCGCCAATCTGGACGCAGTTGGGAATCGAAGCGCTGGGGCTTCCAACGATGCGTATCGAAATCAGGGTAACGGCCATCATCGCCTGACCAGCGCGGTTCGTGCAGTTGGCGTGCCGCGTTACGGTCGAACCCCCTGCGACCGCTTCTGCATACACATCATCGTATCAAGCGATCCGGTGATCATCGGCGTGCTTGGAGAACGGGGGGCAGGCTTGGTTTGGGTCGAGCGGCTTGGGATCCGGGCGATGGCCAAGGCCGCCAGGAGTGTGAGCAACGCCGCTGCGTAAAGGAACAAGCCGCCCGGGCCCAGGATCGTCATCGCTGTTCCCCCGATAAGCGGGCCAGCAGCTGTCCCTATCCCGTTGAGCAGCAGCAGGGCGCGTGCGGTACCGAGCAGCCGGCCGGCCGGAAGATCGTCGTTCGCGACGGCAAGGCACAGCGAATAGATCGGGATGCCGAAGCCGCCGAACAGCGCGCCCGCGGCAAGGAGCACGGCCAGAGGCGCGTCCACCGCCAGCGCTACGCCGATCGCAGCCGCTGCCGACGCCAGTGCCGCACCGGCGATGACGAAACTCCGGGGCACTCGATCCGAAAGCCAGCCGAGCGGCCATTGCAACACCAGCGTTCCGCCAAGCACCGCGGCCATGAAAGCCGATATCCCGCCCACGCCAAGTCCGATCCTCTGGGCGAAGTTCGGACCTAACCCCCAGAAACCGCCGATAGCCAGGCCTGCCAGGAAAGCGCCGGCCGCAGGGAGCGGTGATACGCGGACGAGGTCCCGAAACGCGACCGGCTCCTGGGCCACCTGGGCCGGCGGATGACTGGGCAGCAAGGTGATGGGAACCACCGCCGCCGATATCAACAGCGACACGATGAGGAACAAGGTCACGTCGACGGGCGGCGCGACGTTGAGCAGCGCCTGCCCGATTGCCCATGAGCCCATCGAGACGATACCGAAGATCGACAGGAGCTGGCCTCGCGTGGATGGCAACGCATGGGCGTTGAGCCAGCTCTCCGTAGCGAGGATCATGCCCGCATAGGCGAACCCGGTGATCAGGCGAAGCGGTATCCAGGCAAACGGTTCCACGAACGCCAAATGAAGAAGGGCAGTCATCGAAGCGATAGCCGCAAAGCCGGCGAAGGTTCTGACGTGCCCTACGGAGACGATGATCCGCGGCAACACTAGCGCGCCGATCGTGAAACCCGCGAAATAGAAAGACATCATCGCGCTGATCGCGCCGGTCGAAAAGCCCTCCTGGCCGGCTCTCACGATCAGGAGCGTGCCCAGCAAACCGTTGCCCAGCAGCAGAGCGGCGACACTCAACAGCAGCGCCGCCACCGGCGTGAGAACGAGGCCGCGTCTGCCCGCCGACCTCATGGTATCCATGGCCGCGCTCATTTTCTCGCCTGGCGCGAGGGTTGATATTCTGTGGAGGTGATGAACTGGTCGAATGCTTCGCACCAGATGACGACCGTATTGTAATCGCGAACATCGACACCGGCAGGCACCTCGACGATGAAGCCGTTGAACGCTTTCACGTCGCCCACGCGGACCGATCTGTCTTTGATGAGGAGGAAGGCCTCCTTGGTGTCGACGAAATGTGGTGCGAGGTAGAGCTTGTAGTCCGGTCCGGGGGCGAGGCGCCCGATATGGGCGATACGGTCGCGCGATACCCGGATCTCGCCTTCCCCCCAGTGAAGCAGATCGCTGCCATTGAGATCGCGGGCCAGACGCCCTGCGTAGAGCGACTCGGCTGAAATGGCTCGCAAGGCCGCCGCGTCCGGGGCTCGGGGGGCGGTCAGGATCGGCAGCGTGTAGACGCCGCCCGCAAAACCGATGGCAAGCATCGCGAGATGGGTGGCAATCAGGATGACCCAGCGCCGCATCGGTTACACCAGCTCCAGTCCCTTTACGAGCTGATCGGCGTCGAGATGGAAGTCCGAGAAGACGATCCGGCCGCCAGCGTCCATCACGGAGAACCAGGGCGTTCCCCGGGTGCGGTAGTCCTCCATGAAGGTGGGAAGAGTCGCGCCGGCAGGTGGCTCGTCCTGGCCAAACGCGATAGGAAGCTCATACTTGAGCTGATTCACGCGCAACTTCTCAAAGGTGTTCTCATCCGCCCCTTCGAAGACGGTCTGGATCACCGCGAAGCCAACGCCCCTGAGGCTCAACGCGCTGTGCAGCCTTTGCAGCGTGGGAAAGCCATGCAGATGGCAACCATGGCACCAGTGCTGGAAGGCGAACAGGATCTTCGGGCCCGCGCCGAGGTCCGATAGCTTGAGCGGCGCGATGCTACCTCCATCAGCGCCGATCCATTTCTGCACGCGCAGCTCGGGCGCTTGTTCTCCGGCGACGCTCATCTGATCCTCCAATTCCGACGCTGAAGCCCAATGAATGGTCGCGCATCGCGATGGCGCGCGAACCTCCGAGCTGGTTTTGCGCCCGCATCCCAAATAATTGATCGCTCGGATCGCCACTTTGTCCGAATTACACTCGGGGCTCTAAGGTTTCTCCTGCCGGACTATGAGGGTATGCGCGCAGTATTTCCAATAGCCGCGCGACATAGTTTCCATACCTTACCGCACCCATCTCTCCAGCAACTTTACTTAGCTATTGCTAATACCCTGAGATGTGAGGCGCAATTTGGCTCTGGCCCGTTGAGAAGTCTGACGAGCGACTTGAAACCGCTAATGGATCGGCCGGATTGCGCTTCTGCACTCGCATCTACTCTTGCGCAGCCAGGCTACCGGGGCGACTGTCGCTCCGACGGGCAACACGGGGCGGGACGTAATGGAATCGATCGGGCGCGACTTACGAGAGATGCAACGTGTTCCCCTTTCTGCGACGCATGTCGCGGCGTTGAAAGCAGTTGGCACGATTCACCGCTATCCCGCCGGCACGTTCGTCGCACGTGCCGGGGAGCCCGCCAACCGCTTCGTCTATGTCGAGGAGGGCGAGATCGAGGTCGTGAACCCCTTCACGGACGAGCGCCATATTGCCTCAACCCTCGGGCCAACCCAGTTCATGGCGGAAATTGCGTTCCTTAACGGCGGCAACTGGTCGCTGCCGATGCGAGCGGTCACCGACACCACCGTGATCGAAGTGCCGCGCCCGGACATGTTGCGACTGATGTCCGAAACGCCGGAGATGTCCGACATCGTCATCACCGTGCTCTCGGCGCGGCGACGCCAGCAACTCGACAGACGTTACGGCACGCTCGTTTTGATCGGCGAGGAAGTGGATCGAGGCGTGCGCCGGATCGCGGAGTTCGCGAGCCGCAACCGTCTGCCCTATATGTCATATGCGCTCGGGAGTGCGGAGGCGGCGGCTGTCGCGATGACCTGCTCGACGTCACCGGACAAGCCGGCGGTAGTCTTCGGGCGCGATGTGGTTGTCGCCGACCCGACCCCCGACAAGGTGGCGCGCTTGCTCGGCCTCAATCACGATCTCGTCGACGATGAGGCCTTCGACGTTCTGATTGTAGGCGGCGGGCCTGCAGGAGTGGCAGCAGGCGTCTATGCGGGCGCTGAGGGGCTACGTGCACTGGTGATCGAGGATGTGGCGATCGGAGGTCAGGCGGGCACCTCGAGCCGGATCGAGAACTACATGGGTTTTCCGACTGGGATCTCTGGCGCCGACCTGGTGTGGCGCGGCGAGGTCCAGGCTATGAAATTTGGCACGCGTTTCGCGATGCCGCGGCGGGTAGTGAAACTGGAACGTCTGGAAGACAGCTCGTTCTGTGCGACCTTCGACAACGAACAACGGGTCCGCGGGCGGGCCGTCGTCGTGGCGACCGGTGTCCAATATCGCCGGCTGCCGATCGATCGGCTTGAAGCGTTTGAAGGGGCCGGTGTCTATTACGCGGCTACCGAGAGCGAGGCGCGCTATAGCCGGGACACCGAGACGATCATCATCGGTGGCGGCAACTCCGCCGGTCAGGCAGCGATGTTCCTCAGCCGCTCTGCGAAGCATGTCCGCGTCCTGGTTCGCGGCCGCTCGCTTGCGTCATCGATGTCGAGCTACCTGTCCAGCCGGCTCGTTGCAGACCCAGCGATCACGATCGAATATGGCACGGAAGTCAGCGCCCTCCACGGATCGGACAGGCTCGAGGCGGTCACGATACGCGACGTGCATCACGGCTCGACCCGCACGCTCGATTCCGGCGCGCTCTTCGTCATGGTCGGCGCTGCACCCAACACCGCATGGCTCTCGGGGCTCGTCGCGCTCGACCCCCACGGTTTCGTCCTGACCGGGCAAGAGGTGGACGGAGCCTCGCCTTATGAGACCTCGGAGGTTGGCATCTTCGCGGTGGGCGATGTCCGCGCGGGATCCGTGAAGCGGGTGGCATCCTCGGTGGGCGAAGGCTCGGTCGTGATCTCCAAGGTTTGGGCCCACGTTCGGGTCTAATGCCGACCGCCCGCGGTTCCGGTGGCAGATCCTACCTAGCACGCCGCTCAGTCCGGTTCGGGACCACCGGCACCATGTCCAATCAAGGGTCACGACACGAAAGTGAGTTTTGCATCGCTAGGAGCGAACAGAACGTGTCCGTGAACCCGTCGCCCGCCGATATTGTCCGGCAACCCATCAGAACGGTGCGCTGTCGGACACTATGACGCTGACCGGCATACCAGCGTTTGACGGCCAACGGCACGAATCGCCCAAACCCCACCCCTTCAGTAAGTCGGCTCACCTTTCCGAAACCAGCATTCTGCCGTGCCAAAACATTCCCGTTTTTCCATGTAGGACGGGTTGATTTGAGAAAACTCAATCGGGACAGATTTCGAGAAAATAGCTTTCCCGGGGGCATCAAAAGACCGATTCTGCCAGCTTTCTCGCTACACCTTCCTTTACGGGAACGTCGTGTTCACTTTTCCCGACCTTGCCTATTAAGCGCGAACGTCTGTTCAAGACCGACTCCTGCGAGACGGGCGGTTGCGAGCAGGCGATCAAAATTGTGCCCGTTACGGGCGCTGGCGGACAGCCCGGCCATTACGGTGCTCATATAATCTTGGATACACGCGGCTTGATCGGGATAACGGGCGGCAATGAATCGATAAATCGCCTCCTCCGCAGCCGTAATGAAAGCGCCAGCAGCGCCTTTTGCTTCTGGGTCGGCGCAGCGCGCACCCTCGATGACGAGGCAACCCGCCGCGCCGGGATCGGCTGCGTAGCGCCGGGCCGCCTCTTCCAGCACCGCCACGAGACATTCCGCGATCGGTCGATCCGCGCTTAGCAGATCGGCCAGCGGGATCGCGCCTTGGGCGGCATAACGATCGAGGATGCGGCTGTAGAGGTCCGCCTTGCTACCAAAGGCGGCATAGAAGCTGGGCGGATTTATACCGATCGCCTGGATGAGGTCAGCGACGCTGACCGCATCGTAGCCGCGGGCGTGAAACAGGCGTTGGGCGGCCGCGACCGCCTCGTCCAAGTCGAACTGGCGCGGTCGGCCACGTGTGCGGCGGCTTTCTGTATGCTCCACTACAAATACCTTGACGCGCGGGGTTGAACCATTTATGTAGCGGATCGTAAGTTATTGATCAAGGAAGAGTGCGATGGGTGCGTTCGAGGGAAAATCCGTTCTTGTGCTTGGTGGTAGCCGCGGAATCGGCGCGGCAATCGTTCGGCGCTTTGCAGCGGATGGCGCGACCGTGGTCTTCACCTATTCCGGCTCGCGAGACGCAGCCGAAGCGTTGGCGGCCGAGACGCGCAGCACGGCCGTGGAGACGGACAGCGCGGATCGCGACGCGGTGATCGCACGCGTGAAGGACAGCGGCGCGCTCGACGTGCTGGTCGTCAATGCCGGCATCGCCGTGTTCGGCGACTCGCTGGAACAGGACCCGGACGCGATTGACCGGCTGTTCCGGATCAATGTTCACGCGCCGTATCATGCATCGGTCGAGGCGGCGCGACAGATGCCCGAGGGCGGGCGCATCATCGTTATCGGATCGGTGAACGGCGATCGGATGCCCGTTCCCGGCATGGCGGCTTACGCGCTCAGCAAGTCAGCGCTGCAAGGGATGGCACGTGGGCTGGCACGCGACTTCGGGCCTCGCGGGATTACGATCAACGTCGTGCAACCCGGTCCGATCGACACAGACGCCAACCCGGCAGACGGACCGATGAAGGATCTGCTGCACGGTTTCATGGCGATCAAGCGTCACGGCCGGCCGGAGGAGGTCGCGGGCATGGTGGCATGGCTCGCCGGACCGGAGGCAGGGTTCGTCACCGGCGCCATGCACACCATCGACGGAGCGTTCGGTGCCTGATCCGTTGGAGCGATCAACTATGGCCACCATCGGCATCATTGGTGCGGGAGAGGTAGGCAGCCAGATCGCCCGCGCCGCCATCGCGAACGGCTACCGGGTGGTGATCGCCAACTCGCGCGGACCGGAAACTTTGGCCCGCCTCGTCGCCGAACTCGGGCCCGACGCGCGCGCTGCGACCGCTGCCGATGCGGCCGAGGCGGGGGATTTCGTCGTGGTGGCGGTCCCCCTCAAGCTCGCCAACGACATGCCGGTCGAGCAACTGGCGGGCAAGATCGTTCTCGACACCAACAACTACATGCCGTGGCGTGACGGGCGCTACGCCGTGGTAGACGTCGGTGAGAAGACGGAGCACGAGCTACGGCAGGAACAGCTCCCCACCTCTAAGGTCGCGAAGGCGTTCACGCACATTCAGGCACCGCGGCTGTTCCTGTCGGCGCGGCCATCTGGCACGCCGGGGCGGCACGCGCTGTCGGTATCAAGCGACCACCCCGAGGCGGTGGAGCTGGTCACGCGGCTTTACGATCAGTTCGGCTTCGATACGGCAGACAACAGTCCACTTAGCGAGTCCTGGCGGAGCGGCCCAGGTCAGCCCGCATGGCGCGCGCACGAACATCAGACGCTCCCCGAGTTGATCGTGAACCTTGCCAAGGCGAGACGGCTCCCGCTGAGGTAGAACGGCCGGCTCTGCCTTTCTCGAAACTCGATCCTTTTCGAGAAAGGCAGACGCGTCACGCGATGGTATCGATCGACCCTTCCTCCCCGAAAGCGGTTGGACCGCTTCTTACCATTGTCGTCGTTCGCTATCCGTTCGCTCCCAGCGTCCGCAAAATTCACTTTCGGGTTGTGACTCCAATCAGACCCAGTTGCGCCGCGAGCGCGGGCCAAATCTGCCGAATGTCCTGATGATACGCGTCGCCTGCACTCGCTTCCTGCAACCGAGGGTCGGCTAGCCATGCATTTTGTTGAGGGCTGAGCAGGTCGGCGATGGGCGTGTGATACGGCACCGCCAGATTGATTTGCGTGCGTTGGGCCGGTGTCAGAGGCAGGTGGCGGGCAGCATGCTTGCGCAGGTAGAATTGGGGCTCGCCGTCGAGCTTGAACAGGGCGCCTTCGAGCGGACTGAACCCCTCAGTCCTGGCATAGCTATTCAGCTTGGAGCGCGAGGCCACGCGCGGGTCGAAATCCACCCGAACCACTTCCTCTCCGTCAATCCAGCCTGCCTCGGTCGTCACGATCGCTGGATGCTGGGCGAGGCTCGTCTCGCCCGACCAGAAACATGGTGTGGTGTAGACCGCGCTTTCAGCGAGGCTATTTTCAACGAGCAGATCGCGCCCAAGCAAGCGGAAGTAGCCGGGCAGGTCGCTGCCGAGCCTTTCGAGAACAGCGGTAATCTTCTCGTGCAGTCCGAGCGCGTCATAGCGATCGGCCAGTTTGGGCACGAGCTCGGCTCCGTCGGGCCCGAGGAAGCGCACCACCGGGTTGTTCCACGATGGCTCGCCAAAACGCCGTAGGATCTCGGCGTCCTTGCCTGGATGGTTGTTGAAGATGGCCACCGGGATGAAGTGATCCGCAATCAATTCCACCATCAAGGGATGGGTGAGAACATCCTGCCCAAAGTTTATGCACGTCGAACAGCCCGGCACCTCCTGAAATAACAGGAGAATAGGTTTGCCTTGATCGGACGCGGCTACGAGGCCGCGCTCAAAGTCGCGCAACCACGCGACTTCCCCGAGCTCATGATGCTCGCGAAACGAAACTAGGTTGTCTTGCATATCGGTGACCTAGTGTGGCCAGCATGCGATACAATATGCTGGCGGGGTGAGAAGGGCTTCGCTCAGCGACCGTAACGGTCGTGCTGGTATGCCAACCCCCGGCCGTCGAGGTTGGCAACCCGGATCGCGACCGCTGCGAGTTGACCTTCAGTCAGTTGTGGGAAATTCGGGCTCGCGAAGTGCGTGACCAGGGCCATCTCGCGGTCAAGGAGCAGTTGTGCTTGGGTTTCCCGGCCACCGATCGACCAACATAACTGTTGCCCCTCCCGCTGGACCAGAGTGACGTGAAAAACATGCTGGGCGAACGTGCAGAATAAGAAGCTGCTGCCAAGCGACACCTCGCGAGGCAGACTGGCAATATCCAGCCACTCGATCATCGTTGTCCTCTCCACGGATTTTCGCCTCTCATCGATTAGCTTCGAACGCATGCGCCAGTTCGGAAACGGCAAGCCAACGCTCGCGCTCGCGCTGAGCATCCTGCAGCGCGCGGTGTGCGGGTGGGCGATCGTCAAAGCGTCCAGCCGCGTCCGCAAGGATTTTCCTTATCGCGCGGGGAATCCTCGAAGAGGGCACATGCGGCGCGAGGAGCGCTTCCGCGAGTTCTGACAAACCGAGATCTGTATCGGTCAAACGAACGGCGTGACGCGGCAGCCCTGCCGATCGCAATAGGGCACTGAGCCATTTGCCGTCCCATGAGGGGGCGCTTGCGAAGACCTCATGCCCCTGGAGCGCTGTCACCAGCCTGTTTGCTACGTGTTCGGTCGTGGCGCCGTGTTGCAACAATTCCTCCCGAGAGATGCCATGTATCGCCTGTGCTGTTGGGTCCCAATCCGTCCATTTATCGATCGGTCTGATCAGAAATGCCTCGGCGGCACCGTCCTCGAAGACCCAGGCGACCTCGATAGGATAGCCGTGCCGGCCGAGCGAGGAGGCCTCGAAGTCTATGAAAGCCCGCATCCCCAAGGCTCAAATCCGTGATTGATACGATGCCGACGCGATACAGCGACGCCCCGGCGCCATCATGATATTTCATGCCATACGCATCGGACCCCGGTGTCGTGCTCTGCGACGCGATCAACGTGCTTGGCGACGGATTCCTTGGTTGCATCGAAGCGTTCGCGGTCGGTGCCCACCAGCCTCAAGGAGAGGCTGTCGCCGTCTGCGGTCAATACGAGCTCGCCGCCCGGAAGCTGGATTTCGGCCGTCAGCGTGTCATACCGAACCGGATAGGTGTGAACCCACGCCTCAGCGAGTTTCGTCAGGTATCGACTCGATTCGATCGTAGCGATGCGTGCCTCGGCCTCGATCATCTAGAAACTCCTGGTTTTCGTGCTTGGACATATACCTCGCGGTCAGCGCCGACGTTATTTGCTGGTGTTTTACTTCCGCCCCTCAACGATGAATCCGCGGTAGCGGGAACCGGCAAAGCGATGCGCGGCGATCGTCTGGTAGGCGGGGCTATGATACCAATCATGGGCGGCCTGCATCGTCGGAAACCGCAAGATGACGGCCCCCTCGATGGGCGGCCCCTCCAATTGCTCCATAGCGCCATAGGCGGCCAGAAAGGTTACGTCGTGGCCGTCGAACGATGGGCCGACGCCCGCGGAATATGTTGCGAGTTCGTGCGGATCGGTGGTTTCCTCCCGCGTGAAGACGACGAACGCTTCCATGACATGATCTTTCACAAGGTTGGATTCGCAGGCCATCGCGCCGGCGATGGCCTGATAGTCGTCAGGCTGGCAGCTCAAAGCCGATTTTCTGAAGCGCCTCGACGCAGGCATCCTGATCCTGCTGATAGTTGCCGCCGGAGATGCCGATCCCGCCGATCAACTTGCCGTCCTCCAGGATCGGATAGCCGCCGCCGACAGCAACCATCCTGGGGCGATAGGCCAGCGGCGCCACTTTCGGATCGTTGCTTACATAGTCGTTCCAGACATGGGTCGGGAACCCGAACGAGGCTGAACTCCAGGCCTTGTCGATGGCGACATCGACCGTCAGAAACGGCGCATCGTCGGTGCGCTCGAACGCGCGCAGGTTACCGGTGGCGTCGACGACGGCGACGGCGGCCGGGATGCCGATCGCACGGGCCGCGGCGATCGCCGCGTCGATAAGGGCGACCGCGGTTTCGCGGTTGATCGAGGCGGTGGCAATGGATTTGCTCATGGGATTTTCCTTCGCCGGAGGCGTGATCGGTCCGGCATACTTGAGGTCGGGGATAGATGTTTGGCGGTGGCAGCCGTCAGAAGCCTTCGAGGACGATCTTGCCCTTGGCCGCCCCACTTTCGATCAGCGCATGCACCGTCTTCAGATTGGCGGCATTGATCGGCGAGAGTCGCTTGGTCAGCGTCGTGCGGATCTTGCCAGCGTCGACCAGCACCGCCAGCGCATCGAGGATCTTGCCCTGCTCATCCATGTCGGGCGTGCCGTAGAGCGACCGTGTGAACATCAGCTCGTGGTGGATCGACACCGCCTTTCGCTTGAACAGCATGACGTCGAGTGCCTTGGGATCGTCGATGAACGCGAACCGTCCTTGCGGGGCGATCAGCTCGGCGATGTCGGCGGCATGCTGCTCGGTATGCGTGGTCGAGAACACGAAGGCGGGAGCGCCGATCCCGAGCTCGGCAATCTGTGGCGCGAGCGGCCGGGAATGGTCAAGGACGTGGTGAGCGCCGAGTCCCCTCACCCACTCCTCCGTTTCGGGCCGGGAGGCGGTGGAGATGACGGTGAGATCCGTGCGCTGTCGCGCGATCTGGATGGCGATCGACCCGACCCCGCCCGCGCCACCGATGATGAGGATCGCCGCCGCCGCACCGGGGACGGGCTTCGTCACGTCCAGGCGATCGAACATCGCTTCCCAGGCCGTCAACGTAGTGAGCGGCAGCGCCGCCGCCTCCGCCCAGTCGAGCGACGCCGGCTTGCGACCGACGATCCGGGCGTCGACGAGATGGAACTCCGCATTCGTGCCGGGCCTTATGAGCGATCCGGCATAGTAGACCTCGTCGCCTTCCACGAACTGCGTCACTTCGGGGCCGACCCCGCGCACGATCCCGGCGGCATCCCACCCGATCACCTTCCACTCGCCATTGGCGGGGGGCGTGCTGCCGCGGACTTTGTAATCCACCGGGTTGACCGAGACGGCCTTCACCTCAACGAGGATATCGAGCCCCGCAGGGACAGGCCGGGGAAGATCGATATCGACCAGCGCGGCATCCTCGGTGATTGGTCCTGGAACCTTGTAACCAACGGCTTTCATCAGCGTCTCCAGCTGCAGCACTCCGAACTCTCGATCGCTCGGATCGAAAATTCTTCCGGCATGCATTCTTTATTCAGAGGTTTCTCGCCCCGGACTATGAAGATACGGGTGCAGTATTTCCAATAGCGACTGACCTGCTCCCCAGAATTCATGCCATTGGTAAGTTAGCTCGTCAGATGGAGACGAGCGATGCGGCGAAGCCGATTTACCGAGGATCAGATCATTGGGGTGCTGCGGGAGCATGAGGCTGGCGTGA
>NZ_JAAILI010000077.1 GCF_012650175.1 Sphingomonas sp. S2M10 | reverse complement strand
GCCCCGCGAAGCCCCGCGCGCCGAAGCACCCCCGCTCTCCCCCGAGGAACAGCTGCTCCTGGGCGACTGGCGCATCACCGGCATCGAGGGGCATGGCGTGGTCCCCGGCAGCCGCGCCCGGCTGAAGCTGGAGGGCCTGCGGATCAGCGGCTATACCGGCTGCAACGCGCTGGGCGGCAACTACCGGGTGGAACGGGGGTATCTCACCACTGGCGGCGTGATCACCACCCGCCGCGCCTGCTCGGCGGCGCTGATGCGGCAGGAAAAGGCGCTGCTCGCGCTGCTCGACCAGCGCCTGGCGGTCCGCCAGAGCCATCGCGGCCGCCTGCTGCTGACTGGGCGGGAGGGGAAGACGCTGGTGCTGGTGCGGGCGGCCGGGTGAGCACTCCGCACACTTGATGCTGACGCCGGCTTTCGTCTGGCAAACGCTGCTGACACTGATAGACCACCTCTATGGATCAGGATCAGCAAAACGCCATTCTAGACGCCACCTTCTTTCAGTGGGGTCGAGAGCGCGAGGCGGACATCAAAAATGGCGTGAAGTTTGCCCATTATACTAGCGCGCAAGTAGCGATGGACATTTTGCGAGCGAACGATGAGAATCGCTGCCTATGGCTCCGCAACGCTATGCTGATGAATGATTTCAGCGAAATTGAATATGGCCAACAACTTCTTAGACTATCTTTGACCAATCAAGAGATAGTTGGAAGATTGAAGGAAGCCTGCAACGCGATCGATCCGGAAGTTATCAACGCATTTACGATGCTTGATCAAGAGGTGTATGCGATCAAGCGTGGCACATATCTTTTGAGCTTGGCACTTCACAAAGGATTGGAACTCGTTCGGGGCCGACTCAGCATGTGGCGCGCGTACGGAGGGGATGCCAACGTGTGCCTCCTATTGAACCCGGAGGCGTTCATTACCGAGCAAAGCGCTTACGACGCGGTGCTCGCTCCAGTAGACTATGGCGGGCCGGTAAAATTCCTGAACGGGCTGATTCGGATTATCGAAAACATGGAGAAGAATTGCACTGAACTCCGGGAGATCAACCCTAATCTTGTTAAAGCGAACTTTAAGTACGCTATCGATATAATGATACTTTCAACAAAGCATCCAGGCTTTGAAGAAGAAAGTGAATGGAGAGTCATCCACAGAGAAAAAATACCTGCAGAGCCCAATAGTCCACCCAACAAGATAGTGTGTTTAAACGGTATAGTTCAAAAGGTATTTTATCTACCTATGAAAAATATGCCAGAACACAACCTAGAAAACGCCGACCTTAATAGCCTTCTCTATAAAGTTCTCATTGGACCAACTCCCAATCCAGATCTGGTTTGGGAGGGCTTCGTCCGCATACTTCAAGAATGCGGCGTAGAAAATCCAGCCGATAGAGTTTTGGCCTCGGGAATACCTCTACGCCGGTAGCCGCTTGGAGCCCTCACTCCGCCGCAGCCGCTTCCTCCACACTCCCATCCGGCGCCGGCAGTTCCGCCGTCGGCGCCCGCGCGATCACGTCGACCGTGTCGATCGCGTCCAGCGAGCTGTTGCCGATATCCACGTTGAGCGCCTGGAAGCGCCGCGCGGAGACCATCACCCGGCCCTCGAAGCTCGCGACGAACTTGTTGTAATTCTCCACCGCGCTGTTCAGCCCGCCGCCGACGCGCTTGAGGTGGCTCGCCGCCGTCGCCAGCCGCTCGTACAGTTCCTTGCCCAGCTTGCCGACTTCGCGGGCATCCTCGGTCAGCTTCTGCTGGCGCCACATCGAGGCGACGGTGCGGGCGAGCGGCAGGAAGGCCGAGGGGCCGGCGATGATCACCCGGTTGCGCGCCGCGCGCTCCCACAGCTCCATGTCCACTTCCAGCGCGCTCGACAGGAAATTGTCGCCGGGGATGTACATGATCACGAAGTCCGGCGCCTTTTCGAACTGCGCCCAATAGGCCTTGCGCGACAGCGCATCGGCATGGGTGCTCATCGCTTTCGCATGCGATTTCAGCGCCGTGGTGCGCTCCTCGGCGCTGGTCGCCTCGGCCGCCTGGAGATAGCCGTCGAGCACGCATTTCACGTCGACGATCAGCTGCTGGTCGCCCGGCAGGCGGATGATGAAGTCCGGCCGCAGCATGCCGTCCTCGGTGGTGACCGAAACCTCGGCGGCGAAATCGACATGGCCGGAAAGCCCGGCGATCTCGATCAGGTTACGGAACTGCTGCTCGCCCCAGCGGCCGCGCGTCTTGGGTGCGGCGCGCAGGGCGTTGACCAGCTTGGAGGTTTCCGCGCGCGTCTCGCCCAAGCTCGAATGCACCGCGCTGATCGCCTCGCGCAGCTGGCCATAGCTGTCGGTGCGGTCCTTCTCGACGCGCTGCAGGCCTTCCTCATAGCGCTTGAGCGTGGTGTCGATCGGTTGGAGCAGCGAGCGCAGCCGCTCCTCGTTCTTCTCGCCCGCCTGATGGAAGCGCGCCTCGGCGCGTTCGAGAAAGGCGCGCTGCGTCTCGTCGAGCATCTTGGCTGCGGATTCGCGGAACTGGCCGGCCATCATCTCGCGCGCGTTGACGAATTCGGTCAGCCGCTCCTCGAAAGCGCCGGCCTTGGCCTTGAGCTCGGCCAGCTCGATGCGCGCTGCGTCGCGCTCGTTGCGGAGCATCGCGGCTTCCTCGCGCAGGCGGGGGAGCTGGCCGACGCGTTCCTCGGCCATGGCGAGATCGGTGATCGCGGCCTTGAAATCGGCCTCGCGCCGGGCGCTCTCGGCCCGCGCCTCGCTCGTGCCGCGCGCACCGATCAGCCAGCCGACCACCACGCCCACCACCAGGGCAACCATCACAAAGGCAACGACGAACGGATCCAACGCCAAATCTCCCGGGAACAGGACGCGAACTTACGCGCCGTAGGAGCGGGCCGCAAGGGTGCCGGCGGTCGGTTCGGCACGGGTTGGCGAGGCTTTGGTGGATAAGTGCCGGAGCGGTGCGGCGCGGGCGTTACAAAGCCGTATCCTCCCCCGCCAGGGGGAGGTGGCGCCGAAGGCGTCGGAGGGGGAGGTACGCGACCAACTGGCGGCAGGGGTTCCTCCCCCTCCGTCAGGCTGCGCCTGCCACCTCCCCCTGGCGGGGGAGGAGACACTGCACTCCAACGCTTTCGTGGTTGGTTCAGGCCGCCTTGCGCGCCTTGTTGAGCTTCTTCATCAGCATGTCGCGCTTGAGCCGCGAGAGATGGTCGAGGAACACGATGCCCTCCAGATGATCCATCTCGTGCTGGATACAGGTGGCGAGCAGGCCCTCGAAGACCTCGTCATGCTTCTCGCCCTTCTCGTCGAGCCAGGTCACCCGGCAGCGCGCGGGGCGCTCGACATCGGCGAACTGGTCGGGAACGGACAGGCAGCCTTCGGTATAGACCGAGTGTTCCTCCGCCGGATCGTGGATCTCGGGGTTGATGAAGACGCGCGGGTGCCGGATCGGCTTGCCTTCCTCGTCCTCTTCCTCCTGCAGGTCCATCACGATCAGCCGCTTGGGCACGCCCACCTGGATCGCGGCGAGGCCGATGCCCGGCGCATCGTACATCGTGTCGAACATGTCGCCGATCAGCGTGCGAACGTCGTCATCGACCGCCTCGACAGGGGTGGAGACGAGACGCAGACGCGGATCGGGTACTTCGACGATGGGGAGGATGGCCATGCCCCAAATTTAGGAGAGGCGCCCGCCAGCGTCAAGCAACCGGCCGGCGCGCGCGCAGTGCCTGGGCCAGCGTGCCCTCGTCGAGATAGTCGAGTTCGCCACCCACCGGCAGGCCGTGGGCGAGTTGGGTGACGCGGATGGGGAAGGCCTCCAGCCGCTCGGAGACATAATGCGCGGTGGTCTGGCCTTCGAGCGTGGCGTTCATCGCGAGGACGACCTCGTCGATGCCCCCGGCCCCCACCCGGCGGACCAGCGCGTCGATGCGCAGGTCCTCGGGCCGCACCCCGTCGAGCGCGGAGAGCTTGCCGCCCAGCACATGGAAGCGCCCGGGGAACAGCCGCGCGCGGTCGAGCGCCCAGAGGTCGGCGACTTCCTCGACCACGCACAGCGATCGGTCGTCGCGGCGCGGGTCGGCGCAGATCGCGCAGGGATCGTGCGTGTCGACATTGCCGCAGATATGGCAGGTGGTGAGCTTCTGGCTCACCGCACTCAGCGCCGCGAGCAGCGGGTCGAGCGTCGTCTCGCGCTTCTTGAGCAGGTGGAGCACCGCCCGCCGCGCCGATCGCGGCCCGAAACCGGGCAGCCGCGACAGGGCCTGGGTCAGCGCTTCGATTTCGGGAGAGGCCATGGGTGTCACATAGGGGCTTGCATGCGCGCCTGCCAAGCGGTTGAGGGAAAGCATGCGCATCCTCTTCATGGGAACCCCCGATTTCGCCGTGCCGGTGCTCGATGCCCTGGTCGAGGCCGGGCACGACATCGCCGCCGCCTATAGCCAGCCGCCCCGCCCCGGCGGCCGGCGCGGCAAGGCGCTGACCCCCTCCCCGGTCCATGCCCGCGCCGAGGCGCTGGAGATCGCGGTGCGGACGCCGCTCAGCCTCAAGGGCGCGGAGGAACAGGCAGCACTGGCGGCGCTGGATGCCGATGTCGCGGTGGTCGCGGCGTACGGCCTGATCCTGCCCAAGGCGGTGCTGGCGGCGCCGCGGCTGGGCTGCCTCAACGTCCATGGCTCGCTGCTCCCGCGCTGGCGCGGTGCGGCGCCGATCGAGCGGGCGATCCTCGCCGGCGATGCGGAGACCGGCGTCGGCATCATGCAGATGGAAGCAGGCCTGGATACCGGCCCGGTCCGGCTGGAGGGCCGTACCCCGATCGAGCGCAAGACTGCCGGCGACCTGCGTGCCGAACTCAGCGCGATGGGCGCGCGGCTGATGGTGCAGGTGCTGGCGGACTTCGACGCCTATCCGGCGGTGCCGCAGCCCGAGGACGGCATCACCTATGCGTCCAAGATCGACAAGGCCGAGGCGCGGCTCGACTTCACCCGCAGCGCGGTCGAGGTCGAACGCGCGGTGCGGGCGTTCAACCCGGCACCGGGCGCGTTCTTCGAATGGAACGGCGAGCGCTTCCGCATCCACGCCGCCGATCCGGTCGAGGCGAGCGGCCCGGCGGGCACGGTAGGCGACGATCTGCTGATCCATTGCGGCGAAGGCGCGATCCGTCCGACTTCGATCCAGCGCGCCGGGCGCGGGGTGATGACCGTCGCAGAACTGCTGCGCGGTCTGCCCATCCCAGCGGGAACGCAGCTTTGACGCGGTTCGCGCTGACGGTGGAGTTCGACGGCCGCCCCTTCATGGGCTGGCAACGGCAGGACCATGGCCCCAGCGTCCAGCAGGCGATCGAAGACGCGGCCCATGCGGTGACCGGCGAGGACGTGGTGGTCCATGCCGCGGGGCGCACCGATGCCGGCGTGCACGGGCTGGCAATGCGCGCCCACTGCGATATCGCCAAGCCGATCACCCCCTTCCGCCTGATGGAAGCGCTCAATGCCCGGATGCGCCCGAACCCGGTGGCGATCCTCGCCTGCGAGCAGGTTTCGGAGGATTGGCATGCGCGTTTCTCTTGCTTTAGCCGGCACTATGAATATCGCATCGTAACCCGCCGGGCACCGCTCACCTGGGAGAAGGGCCTGGCCTGGCGCCTTTCCGGGCCACTGGATGTCGCGGCGATGCACGCGGCTGCGGCACATCTGGTGGGCAGGCACGACTTCACCACCTTCCGCTCGGCGCATTGCCAGGCCGAAAGCCCGGTGCGCACGCTCGACCGGCTGGACGTGGTGCAGTCGGGCGAGCGGATCAGCGTGTTCGCCTCGGCCCGTTCGTTCCTCCACCACCAGGTGCGCTCCATGGTGGGCTGCCTGTCGCTGGTAGGCCAGGGCAAATGGGCACCCGAGGATGTGCGCGACGCGCTGGAGGCGCGGGATCGCACCACGCTGGGCCTCAATGCGCCGCCGGACGGGCTGTTTTTCCTTCGCGCGGACTATCCTAGCGCGTGAACGTGCCGGCCAGCTCGACATGGGTGGACCAGCGGAATTGTCCCACCGGCTGCACCCATTCTAGCCGATAGCCACCCTTGCACAAAATCTCCGCATCGCGCGCGAAGGTGCTGGGATTACACGATACATAGGCGACGATCGGCGCCTTGGCACCGGCGAGTTCGCCCACCTGCTCGCGCGCGCCCGCCCGTGGCGGATCGAGCACGACGGCGTCGAAGCGGTCCAGCTCGGCCGTGGTCAGCGGCCGTCGGAACAGGTCGCGATGATCGCCGATTATCTGCCGCCCCGCCGCACCGGCCGCCGCCTTGAGCGACAGGATCGCATCGCGCGCCGCCTCGCCGGCATAGACCCGCGCCGTATCCAGCGCGAAGGTGAAGGTGCCGAGCCCGGCGAACAGGTCCGCGACCGTCCGGGCCTCGCCGACGATCTCGCGCACCGCCGCGACCAGCGCCGCTTCGCCCTCGGGCGTCGCCTGGAGGAAGCTGCCGCTCGGCAGCGGCACCGCGACCCCGCCCAGCGTGATCGTCACGGGCACCGGCTCCCAGCGCGCGGTGGGGCCGAAGCCCTCGTCGATAGCGAAGCGTGCCAGTTTCTCGGCTTGCGCGAAGGTGGTGATGGCCTCGGCCGCGGCCAGTCCTTCGGGGTCGATGCCCTCTACCAGCACGTCGCGGCCCTGGTCGCTCAGCGCCAGATGCACGTTCACCCGCCGCGCATCGGGGAGCAGCGTCGCGAACAGCCGGCGGAGCGGCGCGAGCAGCGCGAACAGCGCGGGCGCCAGCACATGGCATTCGGCGAGGTCGATCAGCTTGTGGCTGCCCGCCTCGGTAAAGCCGATCCGTACCTGCTTGCCACGCCGCTCGGCATGGAGCGTCGCCCGGCGCCGGGTGCGTGGCGGCGAGAGCAGCGGGGTGCGGATCTCCGTCTCCAGCCCCTGCGCCGCCAATGCCGTCCGCACCCGCTCGACAAGGAAGCGGCTCCATGCGGCATCGTCGAGATGCTGGAGCTGGCAGCCGCCGCAGCTCGGGAAATGCCGGCAGGGCGGCGTCCGATGATGCGGGCCGAAGCGGATCGTGCCGTCCTCGCCCACCCAGTCACCCGGCGCGGTGAGCGGGAAATGCCGGCCGTCGCTGGTAACCCCATCGCCGCGTGCCGCGACGCGCACCACTTCCACTTCGCTCACAGACATTCCGAACATGCATCCGCCAGTTGAGCGACGAGCTGATCGGCGAAAAACGCCGGCCCCGCAAGCTGCGCCGCGCGGCCGTGCAGCCACACCGCCGCCGCCGCGGGATCGACGCCGCTGCCGCCCTGCCCGATCTGCGCGCCGAGCACGCCCGCGAGCACGTCGCCGGTGCCCGCGGTCGACAGCCAGGGGGAGGCCCCGGCCAGCACGCGGACGCTGCCGTCCGGGCCCGCGATCACCGTATCGCCGCCCTTGTGGACCACCGTCGCGCCGCTGGCGGCCGCCGCCTGGAGCGTGCGATCGATCTTGCTGCCCGATCGGCAGAACATCCGGTCGAACTCGCCGCCATGGGGCGTGATCCATACCGGCGCCTCGCGCGCGGCGAGTGCGGCGGCCGCGCCGGTGCCGAGCAGGCTCAGCGCGTCCCCGTCCAGCACCATCGGCTTGTCGGCGGCGAGTCCGGCGCGCAGAAAGCCTTCCGCACGGCGATCCCGCCCCAGCCCCGGCCCCAGCACCACGGCGTCGATCCGGTCGCCGGCGAGGAAATCGGCAAGATCGTCGGCATCGTCGATCGTGCGGCGGACCAATGCGTCCGGCGCTTGGCCCGCCGGTTCGGGACCCGCGAGCATCACATAGCCCGCCCCGCTCGCCATCGCCGCGCGCGCGGCCAGCCGGCCCGCGCCCGGCATCGCGCCCTCGACCACGGCGACGAGCCCGCGGCTATATTTGTGGCTCTGCGGTCCCGGCGTCGGCAATACAGGCCGGGCGACGGTCCGCCACCCAGCCTCCACCGGGATGCCGATATCGGCGAGCAGCACATGGCCGCAGCGCGACAGGCCGTCGCCGAGCAGATGCGCGGGCTTGAGCGCGCCGAGCGCCACGGTGGCGTGCACGCCGCGCGGCGCGCCCAATTCCGCGCCGCTGTCCGTGTTCATGCCGGAGGGAAGGTCGATGGCGAGCGTGAACTGTGCCCCACGCACCAGCTCGGCCAGCACGGCGGCGATGCTGCGTTCGAGCGGCCGGGTGACGCCGATGCCGAACAGCCCGTCGATCACCACCGGCCGCACCGGCGCGCCGTAGAGCGAGGTCGTCGGACCGTCCCAGCGCGCGTGCATTCGCTCGGCGGCGCCGGGCTTGGGCGCACCCGAGGCTGCAACCAGCACGTCGAGCCCCGCCGCGCGCAAATATCGCGCAACCACATAGGCATCGCCGCCATTGTTGCCGGGACCTGCGAGCACCAGCACCGGCCGCCCCATGGCGAAGCGGATCGCTTCGCGCGCCACGGCGGTGCCGGCGCGCTCCATCAGTTCCTCCTGAGAAACGCCGTGCGCGAACACCGCCTCCTCGGCGGCGCGCATCGCATCGGCGGTGAGGATCGGGGCACCGGGCGGGATCATTGCCCCGCTGTAGCGCCCTTCCCCGCAAGACGATAGCGCATCCCGCCGATCGTCACCTCGGTCGCCTGCGCCGCGCGGGTGACGCTCGCCGCCTCCGCACCATCTGCCGCGGAAATCGCCGCGCCCTGCACCTGTAACCGCCGGAAGCCGCCATCGGGATGGTGGAGGATCAGCATGCCGCCTTCGCGCTCCGCCGTGCAGACCGGCAGCAGCGTCTCGCCAACCGGCCCGCACGCCACCGTCTCGCCTGCTTGCACTGCGGGCTGCGACGCCGGATCGGCACCGCAGCCCGCCAGAAGCAAGGTCAACGCTAGACTAGATATCCGCGTAGACATGGCGCTCGGCCTTGGCCCCGGGGTGCGTTACCGCGCCCTGATAGGCCGGGCCGACGTTCTGCGAATAGCGGTAGAGCGCGCCCGACTGATAATCGTTCACCCGCGGCTGCCAGCGCGCGCGACGCTCGGTCAGCACCGCCGCGGCGACGTCGAGGTCGATCGTGCCCGCCTCGGCATCGATGCGGATGGTGTCGCCGTCCTCGACCAACGCGATCGGGCCGCCCTCGGCCGCCTCGGGACCGACATGGCCGATGCAGAAACCGCGCGTGCCGCCCGAGAAGCGGCCGTCGGTGATCAGCGCCACCTTCTCGCCCATGCCGAGGCCGTAGAGCGCGGCGGTGGTCGACAGCATCTCGCGCATGCCCGGGCCGCCCTTGGGTCCTTCATAGCGGATGATGATGACTTCGCCCTCGTTGATCTGGCGATGCTCGACCGCCTGGAAGGCATCCTCCTCGCAGTCGAACACCCGCGCCGGGCCGGTGAACTGGAGCCGGTGCATGCCGGCGACCTTCACGATTGCACCCTCGGGCGCGAGGCTGCCGCGAAGACCGACGACGCCGCCGGTGGGCGTGATCGGCGTCTTGACGTCGTAGATCACCTTCTGGTCGGGGTTCCAGGTAACCTGATCGATATTCTCGCCCAGCGTCTTGCCGGTCACCGTCCTGCAGCTGCCGTCGAGCAGGCCGTTGGCGAGCATCGTCTTCATCAGCATGTAGACGCCGCCGGCTTCGTGCATGTCCTTGGCGACATATTTCCCACCCGGCTTCAGATCCGCGATATAAGGCGTTGATTTGAAAGCATCGGCAACGTCGTGCAGGTCGAATTCGATGCCTGCTTCGTTCGCCATCGCCGGCAGGTGGAGCGCCGCGTTGGTCGAGCCGCCGGTCGCCGCCACCACGCGGGCGGCATTGATGAAGGCGGCGCGCGTGGCGATGTCGCGCGGGCGCAGGTTCATCTCGAGCAGGTTCATGACCTGCGCCCCGGCAGCGATCGCGATCTCTTCACGGCTCTTGTACGGAGCAGGGACCATGTTGCTGTTCGGCAACGACAATCCCATCGCCTCGCCGACACAGGCCATGGTATTGGCGGTGAACTGGCCGCCACAGGCACCGTGCCCCGGGCAGGCAACCTTCTCGAGCGCGGTCAGGTCCTTGAGCGGGCAGTTGCCGGCGGCGAACTTGCCCACCGCCTCGAACACGTCCACTACGGTGACGTCGCGGTCCTCGAACCGGCCCGGCAAGATCGAGCCGCCATAGACGAAGATCGACGGGATGTTGAGGCGCAGCATCGCCATCATCATCCCCGGCAGCGACTTGTCGCAGCCGGCGAAGGCGACCAGCGCGTCATAGCAATGCCCGCGAACGCTGAGCTCGACCGAATCGGCGATCACCTCGCGACTGACCAGCGAGGACTTCATCCCCTGATGGCCCATCGCGATGCCGTCGGTCACCGTGATGGTGTTGAACCGGCGCGGCATCCCGCCATTGGCGATCACGCCCTGGCGCGCGGCGTCGGCTTGGAAGTCGAGGGTGGTGTTGCACGGCGCGCTGTCGTTGCCGGCACTGGCGACGGCGACGAACGGCTTGGCGATATCCTCCTCGGAAATCTCCATGGCGTAGTAATAGCTGCGGTGCGGCGCGCGCTCCGGCCCCACGGAGACATGGCGGCTCGGGAGCTTGGACTTATCGAATCGGTTGGTCATGGCGCGCAAGCCTATGTCGCGAGAACACCCTTTTGCGCAAGAGTGTTGCGCAGAAAAAGCGTAAGCTGCTGTAGCGTTCGGGCCCAGGACTGAACGCCCGTCTCGTGGCAGATGAGATCGTTGCGGATCTCGATCGCGATGGAGGGGATGCCCTGCGCCTCCGCATGCCGGTTGAGCGTCGCATTGAGCAGGCGGCCGGAATAAGGTTCGTTGTCGCCCGTCTCGATCCCCTGTGCGCGGAACCAGTCGATGGCGGCGCGCGCGGCGCGGGCGTCGCGATTGTAGAGAATGCCCACCTGCCAGGGGCGTGGCGCCCCTCCCTGTTCCAGCCGAGGCGTGAAGCTGTGGATCGAGAGAATCAGCGAAGGTCGCCGGTGCCGCACCTGATCCCGCAGCACACGATGATAGGGGGCATGGAAGCGGGCGATCCGCGTCGACCGATCAGCGCGTACATTGCCAGGGATGGCGTGGCCGTCGCTGGTGACGGGAATGAGCCCGGGATGGTCCGGCTCGCGGTGCAGATCGATGACCAGGCGCGATAGCGTTGCCAGGATCGCGGGGGCGTCCAGCGCTGCCGCCAGCGCCCGGGTCACTGCGGCCGCACCGATGTCGACGCCGATGTGAAGATCCAGCAGGCGCGGATCGATGCCGAGATCGATGTCGGCGGGAACGGCGTTGGACGCGTGATCGCACAGCAGCAGCACGTCCTGCGCGGTGCCGGGAAGGACTTCCGCCGCGCGCATCAAAATACCGGTCGCCGGCGCGCTTGGAACGCGGCGAGGCCTTCGGCGAGTTCGGCTCCCCCGAACGCCGACTCGAACGCGGCATCCAGGCCGGCATCGGTCGGATCGTGCAGTGCCCGCTTGAGGTGTCGGACGGCGTCCGGCGCGTTCTCGGCAATTTGCGCGGCAAGCGCGACGGCGGCGGGGACCGCCAACGGCACACGGCGCTCGACCAGCCCTAGGCGCGCCGCCGCGTCGGCATCGATCACCGCGCCGGTGAACAGCAATTCCCCGGCGCGGCCGCGCCCCACCTGCTCGGCCAGTCGGGCGACATCCTCACGCGGATAGCCCAGCCCGAGCCGTGCAGGGGGGACCGCGAATTGCGCAGCGTCGCCGGCGACGCGCAGGTCGGCTGCCAGGACCAGCGCGACCGCGGCGCCGAAACAGCCGCCGTCGATCGCGGCGAGCACCGGCATCGGCAGCGCCGCCACCGCGTCGATCGCCGCGCGCATGGCAAGGCGGAAGCGCGTACGGGCGGCAGGATCGGCCTGAAGCTGCGGAAATTCGCCGATATCGGCCCCGGCCGAAAAGATCGCCGGCATGTCCGATCGCAGGATCACGACCCGCGCCCCCGCCACCGCAGCGACCTGTTCCGCAAGCGCTTCCCACCCGGCGATCGGCACCGCGTTGCGCGCCGAGGCACGCGCGAGCGCGATCGTGGCGATCGGCCCATCCCAATGCACGTCGATCATGGTGGAGGCTGTGCCCGATCCTGGCGGCCAAGTCACGCGATGGCGCGCGGGGGGACTTCGGACAAGGAAGCGCCCCCGCGGGCCAAGGACGGACGTTCGCGCAGCGCCAGATCCGTCGACACCAAAATGTCCCAAAACGGTAAAGATTCGATTACCCGCTCATCGCAAATGTGTCGCAGCGAGCCACCAGCCCCGCCCCTCCAGCGCCGCAGCCGCCAAATCGCGGGCGGCATGTGTGTCGAACAGCGCGAAGCAGGTTGCGCCGGACCCCGACATGCGCGCGAGCAGGACGCCCGGCTGCGCCGCCAGCGCCGCCAGCACCGCATCGATCGCTGGCGCGACCGCGCGCGCCGGCGGTTCGAGATCGTTTCGCCCGGTTCGGGCGACCGTCAGCAGATCGCCGGTGCCGATGGGTCCACGATCGACGCCGTCCCAGCGCTGGAACACCGCCGCGGTGGAGACGGCGACGCCGGGGTTCACCAGCAGTGTCGGCGTGCCTGCCAGCCCCTCCAGCGGCATCAGCTGCTCGCCGCGCCCCCGCCCCAAGGCCGTCCGCCCGAGCAGGCAGGCGGGCACGTCCGAGCCCAGGGCGTCGGCGATCGCGAACAGGCGCGGGTCGTCCTGCGCAACGCCGTGAAGCGCCGCGAGCGCACGCAGCGTTGCCGCCGCATCCGCCGAGCCGCCGCCAATCCCCGAGGCAATCGGCAGGTGCTTTTCCAGTTCGATCGCATGCGCGCCGCCGCCGAATGCCGCGCGGAACCGGGCGGCGGCACGGGTGACCAGATTGTCTCCCTCGCCCGCCAGCACTGCCGCAAAGGGACCGGTAAGCGTGAAGCTGTCGCTATCCGCCAACGTCACCCGCACCAAGTCCCCATGCGCGACGAGGGCAAACAACGTTTCCAGCTCGTGATAGCCGTCCGGCCGGCGATGGCGGACGTGCAGCGCGAGGTTCAGCTTGGCGCAGGCGAGTTCGGTAACGGTGCGAGGATCAGACATCGCCATCGCCCTAGCGCGATCACGAGGCGGCCGTCAGCCCCTCTCGCAGCTTGCGGGCGAGGCGTTCGGCATCGCTCGGCGCGGCATGGATCGCCGCCGCCCGCCAGGCATAGCGCGCCTCGAACTCGCGGCCGAGCCGCCAATAGGCATCGCCCAGATGCTCGTGCGCCGTGGTGCCCGCCGGGTCGTTGCGCGCCGCCGCCTCCAGCAGCAGCGCGCCGCGTGCGACCTCGCCCTTGCGGACATAGGCCCAACCGAGCGCATCGGCGACTTCGGCATCCTCGGGCGCGATCCTCCGGGCGCGCTCCAGAAGGCGGATCGCCTCGGCCGCATCGCCGCCATGGGTGACGAGGGCGGTGCCGAGCGTCCGCAGCGTATCGGCGCGGTTGGGAGCCAGCGCCGCGGCCTTGCGCAATTCGGGCAAGGCTTCGGCCCAACGGCCGGCGCGCTCCAGCGCGAGCCCATGGTCAAGATGAAGGTCGGCGCTCGCTTCCCCGCCCCTGCGCACCGCATCGGCATAGACACGCGCCGCTGCATCATAGCGCCCGGTGTCGGTCAGCAACCGGGCATAGCGCTCCACCTCCAGCGGAGCCGCACCGCGATCCTCGGCGAGCGCCCGCGCATCGGCGAGGGCCGCATCGGCGCGGCCCGCATCGCGCAGCACCGCGATGCGAACGCCTGCGGCGCGGCGGGCGAACGGGCTGTCCCTGGGTATTCCCGCCAGTGTCTGCAGCGCGAGGTCCGGCGCACCGGTGGCGTCGATCGCCTGCGCTAGCAGGATGCGCGCGCGCGTTTCGCCGGGATCGAGGATCAGCGCGCAGCGGCTCAGCGCAATCGTCAGTGTCGCCATCCGGTCACCGCCCAGATCGGTGGCCATCGCGCGGAACAGGCGGGCAAGGCCGTAGCTGATCGTCACCGGCTGCGGCGCGCCCAGCGTCCGCGCGACTGCCTCCAGCTCGGCGCCCCCGCCTTCCAGCAGCAATCGCGCGCCGTCGCGGCCCCGCGCCGTCGCCAGGTCGATGCGCAGGTCGGCATCGCCATCGCCGGCCAGTGCCGCCACCGCATCGAGCACCGCCGCATCGTCCTTGCCCTGCGCCATTAGCATCAGCGCACGCTGGGGCGCGGCATAGCGGCGAGCGAGCGCGCCCATGTCGAGGCTCTCGATCACTTTCACGCCGTCCAGCCCGCGCGCCTGGGCTAGCCAGGCGGTCAGGATCGGCATCAGGAAGTCCAACGGTGTGCCCTTCAGGCGCTTAACCGCATCGGCGGCGCCCGGCTGGTCGTCCGCCGTAAGCGCCACGGCCATGTCGAACAGCGCGGCGTCGGGCGGCGCCACCCCCGCCTTGGTCATCACCGCCGAGGCGCGGGCGGCCAGCGCCGTGTCGCCCACCATCAGCGCCTGGCGATAGGCCCGCAGCGCGATCACCGGATCGTCGGGCGTCACTGCCAGCGCGCGGCCATAGCCCTGCGCGGCAACCCCCGCCGCGCCCGCCGCATCGGCGGCACGGGCGCGGACGTAATCGGTCAGATCCGCCGTCTGCGCCGCTGCAGGGAGTGCCAGCAGCAGCGCGAAAGCAGTGCTACATGTTCGGATAATTGGGGCCACCGCCCCCTTCTGGCACCACCCAGTTAATGTTCTGGGTAGGATCCTTGATGTCGCAGGTCTTGCAGTGCACGCAATTCTGCGCGTTGATCTGGAACCGCAGATCATCGCCTTCCCCTACGACCTCATACACACCCGCCGGACAATAACGCTGCGCGGGCTCGGCGTACATCGGCAGATTGTAGCCGATCGGAATATCCTTGTCCTTCAGCGTCAGATGAACCGGCTGGTCCTCCTCGTGGTTGGTGTTCGAGACGAACACCGAGGAGAGCCGGTCGAAGGTGAGCACGCCGTCGGGCTTGGGATAGTCGATCCTGGGCGCCTGGTCGGCGCGGAGCAGCCCCTCATGGTCGGGCTTGTGCTGCATGGTGATCGGCCAGCGCAGCCCCAGATGCTCGCTCCACATCGCCGCACCGGCGAGCAACGTGCCCCAGGTGTCGCCGAACTTCTTGACCAAGGGCGCCACGTTGCGGACGCCGCGCAGCTCCTTGTAGACCCAGCTGGCTTCGTACGCTTGCGGATAGGCGGTCAGCTCGTCGCTGCCGCGGCCCGCCTGGATCGCCGCGAAGGCCGCCTCGGCCGCCATCATCCCGCTCTTCATCGCGGTATGCGTGCCCTTGATGCGCGGCACGTTGAGGAAGCCGGCGGAGTCGCCGATCAGCGCGAGGCCAGGGGCCACCAGCTTCGGCACCGACTGCCAGCCACCGTCCGAGATGGCGCGGGCGCCATAGGAGACGCGCTTGCCGCCCTCGAGCAGTTCGGCGATCTCGGGGTGCGTCTTCCAGCGCTGCATCTCCTGGAACGGCGAGAGCCAGGGGTTCTTGTAGCCCAGCCAAACGACGAAGCCGATCGCGACCTGGCCATCGGCCTGATGATAGATGAACCCGCCGCCATTGCTGCCGTCGGTCAGCGGCCAACCCTGGGTGTGGATCACCCGGCCCGGCACGTGCTTGGCGGGGTCGATGTCCCACAGCTCCTTGATGCCGATGCCATAGACCTGCGGCTCGCTCTCGGCATCGAGATCGAACTGGCGGATCATCTGCTTCGACAGGTGCCCGCGGCAACCTTCGGAGAGGAAGGTGTATTTCGCGTGGATCTCCAGGCCCGGCTGATAGTCCGGCTTGTGCGTGCCGTCCCTGGCGACGCCCATATCGCCGGTGGCAACGCCCTTCACGCTGCCGTCCTCGTTGTACAGCACCTCGGCGGCGGCGAAGCCGGGGAAGATCTCCACGCCGAGCTCGCCGGCCTTCTCCGCCATCCAGCGGCAGAGATTGCCGAGGCTGCCGGTATAGGTGCCCTTGTTGTGCAGATAGGGCGGCGTGAGGAATTCCGGATAGGCGGACTTGCCCTTCTCGCTGAGCACCCAGTGATGGTTCTCGGTCACCGGCGTGCGCGCCAGCGGGCAACCGTCGTCGCGCCAGCTCGGCAGCAACTCGTCGAGCGACTTCGGGTCGACCACCGCGCCCGACAGGATATGCGCGCCGACCTCGGAGCCCTTCTCCAGGACGCACACCGAAAGCTCGGCGCCAGCCTCGTTCGCCAGCTGCTTCAGCCGGATCGCCGCGGAAAGACCGGCAGGCCCCGCGCCGACGATCACGACGTCATAGGGCATCGACTCCCGTTCGCTCATCCTTGTTCCCCTAAGTCCTTCGTACTAACACGGCCCTCGCGGCCACCTGTCGTCGCGCCCGCGCAACGTTCCGTCTATCCGGCGATGAAGCCAGATTGACCTCGCCGTCAACTGGGATTCAAAGAATGGGTATGGGGGCAGAACCAGACAATAGCTGGCACAAGTCGCTCGCAAGCGCGCTCGAATGGTGGGATGCCGCCGGGGTCGAGGTGCTCGTGGAAGACGAAGTGCGCGACTGGTTCGCCAAGCCCGCGCCGCTCCGCGCCGAGCCGCAGCCCGAGCCTGCCGTAGCGGCGCCGACGCCCACGCTCCCGCAGACATTGCCCGAGTTCCTCGCCTGGCGCACCGGCGAAGCGGCACCGGAGGCTGGTTGGCACAGCCCGCTGATCGGGCCTGCGCTCGTCGAAAATCCGGCGTGGACGATTTTTGTCGACATGCCCGAGCCGGAAGACAGCGACACGCTATGGAGCGGCCCGGCCGGTGCCCTGCTTGATCGGATGCTGGCCGCCGTCGCGCTCTCACGCGACTCGGTGCAGCTCGTGCCGCTCTGCTTCGCGCGCCCGGCGACCGGCCAGGTGCCGGCCGATGCGGCGCCCAAGCTGGTCGAACTCGCAACGCATTTTCTTTCGCTGGTGCAACCTACCAAGCTGCTGCTGCTCGGTCATGCGGCGACCCGTGCGGTTCTCGGGCCGGAAGCCTGGCCGCCGGAGCTTCGTTCGCACGACGTTAACCGCTACGACGCCAATACCCAGGCGGTGGCCACCTACCATCCGCGCTCGCTGATCGAGCGCCCGGCCGCCAAGAGCGAAACCTGGAAACATCTGTTGCTGCTGAGCCGGGGACCGAGCCTTTGACCTTGCGCATCCTGCTTGCCGCCACGCTGCTGACGGCGCCGATCGCCACGCCCGCCCTGGCCGCGTGGTCCGACGACACCGGCCCCGCGGTGATCGACGAGGACGCCCCCGCGACCGCCAAGCGCAAGGGCGACGGCATTCCGGTGCAGCTCGATACCGATCAGCGCGCCGACTACCGTTTCGTGTTCGATGCCATTCGCAATGGCCGCTGGGCGGATGCGCAGATTAAGCTTGATTCGATGAAGCCGGGCCCGCTCCATGCGATCGCCCGCGCCCAGCTCTACACCGCCAAGGGCTCGCCGCGGGTCGAGGCCGAGCAGCTGGTCGCGCTGCTCACCGAGGCACCCGAGCTGCCCCAGGCCGAACAGCTCGCCCGCCTGGCCAAGACGCGCGGCGTGAGCGACCTGCCCGCGCTGCCGGTCGCCCAGCGGCTGATCTGGTTCGACGGCGCGCCGGTGCGCAAGCGCGCGCGCTCGATCCGCAGCGACAATGCCGCGACCGAAGTCGCGATCCTGATGTCGCCCTATGTCAAGGCCGATAACGGCCCCGCCGCCGAGGCGGTGGTCGCGCGCTTCGCCAATGACCTGACGCCCGAGGCGCTGACCGAGTGGCAGCAGAAGGTCGCCTGGATCTATTATGTCGCCGGCGACGACGCCAATGCCCGTCGCATGGCCGCCAAGGCCGAGCAGGGCCTGGGCGAATGGGCCGCACAGGCCGATTGGGCCGATGGCCTCGCCGCCTGGCGCCAGCAGGATTGCGCCGGCGCCACCGCCGCCTTCGAGCGCGTCGCCACCCGCGCCAGCGATACCGAGCTGCGCGCCGCCGGGCTGTTCTGGGGATCGCGTGCCGAAATGGCGTGCGGCCGCCCCGATCGCGTCGCCGCAAAGCTGCGCGCCGCCAGCCAATATGGCGAGACCTTCTATGGCCTGCTCGCCCGCTCCAGCCTCGGTCTCGAGGAGAAGCGGCTGGAGGGCGATCGCTTCGTCAGCAAGGACTGGACCGCGCTCGAGCGGCGCCCGAACATCCGGGTCGCGGCCGCCTTGAGCGAGATCGGCGAGACGACGCTGGCCGACCAGGTGCTCCGCCACCAGGCGAAGTTCTGCACGCCGGACGATCATGGCGCGCTCACCCGCCTCGCCGCGCAGCTGAGCCTGCCCCAGACCGAATTGTGGCTCGCGCATAACGGCCCGGCCGGGGCCAAGCCGATCGTCGAGGCGCGCTATCCGGTGCCCAACTGGTCGCCGGACGGCGGCTGGCGGGTCGATCGCGCGCTGGTGTTCGCCCACACGCTGCAGGAGTCGCGCTTCAACGCCGAGGTGCGCAGCGCGGCGGGCGCGATGGGGCTGATGCAGGTGAAGACCGGGGCGGCGATCGATGTCGGCCGGCGGCGCGGGGTGACCTATGCCGCCAGCGACCTCACCAAGCCCTCGGTCAACATGGAGATCGGCCAGTCCTATCTCGAACAGCTGCGCGACATGCCGCAGACCCAGGGGCTGCTCCCCAAGGTGATCGCGGCCTATAACGCCGGCCCGAGCCCGGTCGATGCCTGGAACCAGGCCTCGCGCGACGGCGGCGATCCGCTGCTCTACATCGAGAGCATCCCCTATTGGGAGACGCGCGGCTATGTCGTCACGGTGCTGCGCAACTATTGGATGTACGAACTGCACGACGGCAAGCCCTCGCCCAGCCGCGTCGCGCTCGCCACCGGCATGTGGCCGCGCTTCCCGGGCATGGCCGGGGCAAAGGCGGTCAAGCTCAAGACCCAGCGCGCGCCGGCGCTGACCTTCCCGGCGCCGCAGCCGGTGGAGCCCTCGCCGATCCAACAGCAGTTCCAGCTGCCCGCGACCGGCGCCGCCGTGACGATCAGCGCCGCCAAGCTGCCGAGCGAGGTCGCGCGTGGCAATTGACGCGAGCATCGCCTTCCGCCCCGTCCGCATCGCCGTCCTCACCGTCTCCGACACCCGCACGCTGGCCGAGGACCGCTCGGGCGACCGGCTGGTCGAGCGGCTGACCGAGGCGGGGCATCTGCTCAGCGACCGTGCGATCCTGCGCGACGATGTCGACGCGATCGCGGCGCAGTTCGAGGCGTGGATTGCGGCGCCCGGCGTCGAGGTCATCCTCGCCACCGGCGGCACCGGGGTGACCGGGCGCGACGTGACGCCCGAGGCGCTCGCCCGCGTGTGGGACAAGGAAATCCCCGGCTTCGGCGAGCTGTTCCGCTGGCTGAGCTATGCCAAGATCGGCACCTCGACGATCCAGTCGCGCGCCACCGCCGGAGTCGCGCGCGGCACCTATATCTTCGCGCTGCCGGGCTCGACCGGCGCGGTTGCCGATGCCTGGGACGGCATCCTCGCCAGCCAGCTCGACATCCGCCACAAGCCCTGCAACTTCGTCGAGCTGATGGGGCGGCTGCAGGAGAAGTAAGGGCGTTCCCATGCCCGTGCCCTATGCAGTGCTCCTGCGAAAGCAGGAGCCCAGGGCCACGAGCGACGTCCTAGCCTGCCCTGGGCCCCTGCTTTCGCAGGGGCACTGGTATGCCTAAGCCGCACTAGCCTAAACGCCCCTCACCCCTCCGTCACCCAAGCCGCCAGCTCATGCCCCTGCGGATCGCGAAAATGGAACCGCCGCCCGCCCGGGAAGCTGAATATCGGCACCGTCACGACACCCCCCGCCGCTTCCACCGCCGCCAGCGTCGCCTCCAGATCGTCGACCGCGATCACCGGCAGCAGCTGCGTCCGCCCCTGCGCATCGCCGTCGAGTCCAACGTCCGTATCCCCGCTCATCGTCGCGGCATAGCTCGGCCCGAAATCGGCGAAATGCCAATCGAACACCGCGCCGTAAAAGCCCTTGAGTTCGCCCACGTCTCCTGCAGGCAGTTCGAGATAGTTCAGCCGCGCCATCGTCCCTCGCCCTCAATGTTCTTGATTCGTTCTATCCCTTCACCTAGCATCGTGCAATGGCAAAGAGTCGCCCCGTCCGAGGTGCCACGTTCAACGACGCGAGCGCGCGCTTCAACCTCCCCGCCCGCGAGGCGGACGGCGACTGGCTCGACGCGCAGGCGGTGATCGACGGCGCCCCGCCGCCGCTGCGCACCACCGTCACTGTGGAAACCCCGCGCACGATCATCAGCCGCAACCAGTCACCCGACATCAGCTTCGAGCAATCGGTGAACCCCTATCGCGGCTGCGAGCATGGCTGCATCTACTGCTTCGCGCGGCCAAGTCATGCCTATCTCGATCTGTCGCCCGGCCTCGACTTCGAAAGCAAGCTGTTCGTCAAGCCGACCGCACCGGCGCTGCTCCGCGCCGAGCTTGGCAGACGCGGCTATGTCTGCAAGCCGATCGCCTTCGGCACCAACACAGATCCCTATCAGCCGATCGAATCGATCTGGCGGATCACCCGTAGCTGCCTGGAACTGCTCGCCGAATGCCGTCATCCGGTGACGATCACCACCAAGTCCAACCGCGTGGTGAAAGACCTCGATCTGCTCGCCCCCATGGCGGCGCAGGGGCTGGCGGCGGTGATGATGTCGGTCACCTCGCTCGACCCGAAGATCGCGATGACGGTGGAGCCGCGCGCGCCGCATCCCGAGCGCCGGCTGGCGGCGATCCGCACTCTCACCGATGCGGGCGTGCCGGTGTTCGTCTCGATGTCCCCGGTGATCCCGCACGTCACCGATCACGAGATGGAGCAGCTTCTCGAGCGCGCGGCGGAAGCGGGCGCGCGCGGCGCCTTCTTCCTGCCCGTCCGCCTCCCCTGGGAGGTCGCGCCGCTGTTCCGCGCCTGGCTCGACACGCATTTCCCCGATCGCGCCGCCAAGGTGATGGCGACGATCCAGTCGATCCGCGGCGGCAAGGACAATGATCCGGGCTTCTTCACCCGGATGCGCGGCCAGGGGCCCTGGGCCGATCTGCTCCGGACCCGCTTCACCCGCGCGGTCAAGCGCTACGGGCTGGACGGCGAGCGGATGCGGCTGCGCACCGACCTGTTCCGCCCGCCCGCCGGTCTGCAGGGCGAGCTGTTCTAGCGCAGCAGCGCCAACGGCACGGCGGCCGCCATCGCCGCATAGCCCGCTACCGAGGGATGCAGCCCGTCGCCGCTGTCATAGTCTTTGCGCAGCCGCTTGGGGTCGGCCGGATCGCGCATCGCGGCGTCGAAGTCGATTACCGCGTCGAAATTGCCGGGCGTCCGGATCCAGCGGTTGACCGCCTGTCGATCGGCCTCGTTCTGCGCATCGGGATGGTAATAGCCCGACCCCGCATAGGGCATGATCGTGGCGCCGATCGTCTTGATGCCGCGGGCATGTGCCCGGGCGACGATCTGGCGATAGGCGTCGATCATCCGCGCGACCAATGCCGTGTGCGCCTCCGGACGCACTGGCGCCTCGCGGGTGAGCGTGCCGAGATCGTTCACCCCCTCCAGCACGATGAGGTGGGTGACGCCCGGCTGGCCGATGACGTCATGGTCGAGCCTTGCGAGCGCATTCGGACCGAGCCCGTCGTTGAGCAGTCGGTTGCCGCCGATGCCCGCATTGAGGACCGCAACATCGCCCATTCCCGGCGCGGCGCGCAGCCGGCGCTGGAGCGCGTCGGTCCAGCGGGCGTTGGTGTTGGGCTGCACGCCGTATCCGTCGGTGATGGAGTCGCCGAATGCCATGATCGCGCGCGCCTTTCCTGCAACCGCCTCGATCCCCGCGATCTGGAACCAATGGTCCACCCGTTTCGCGCCCGGCAGGTCCGCATCGCCGCCATGGTCGCCTTGCAAAAGATAGGAGGTCGCGCGCGATCCCGGATGCCCGGTCTGCTGCGCCGGGGGGTGCGGGACGTGGATCGAGATGGCGAGATCGGTACCCGCCGCGGCGCGCGCTTCCACCGGGTCGCTCCAGTAATCCGCACCGGCCGGAATCGTTACCGTTGTGGCGCCACCGAAACGTAGCTGTCGCAAGGTCGCGATGTCGATCCGGGGACTGGCAGCGTCTAGCGCACGCGCAATGGTGGCGTTTTCGAGAACGAGCGGCGCGGTGCCGAAGCGATTGGAAAAGCGCACCCGAAGCCGCGTTGCCGGCCCCTGGAGCCGCACCAACTGGCGCAGAGTCGCATTGGTGAGATCGGCCGCAGGTAGCGCGTTTGCCCCGTCAAGCGCCAGCTGCGATGTCCACCAAGCGGTCGTCCAGCGATCCGCAGGCGCCGCCTGGGCAGTCGCCGCCGCGAGCAGTGCCGCTACCACCCAGCGAAGCTTGCGTCGTACCATTCCCATCCTCCCGTTTCTGGCCGCCACCCTACGCCACCCGCACCCAAGGACAAGCACGCGCGCCAGGGTGTCCTATTGCGGCAAGGCAGCGGGCGACCTAAGCAGGTCGCACCTCCAACAAGGAACCTCGATGCGCGCGCTCCTCTTCGCCTCCTCTGCCCTGTTGCTGCCGATCGCCGCCTTCGCGCAGACGCCCGCGCAACCCACCGGCAAGCTGCCCGATGCCGCCACGCCGATCGCCTATCGCCTCGATTTCACCATCGTGCCCGAGAAGGAGCGGTTCAACGGCCATACCGAGATCGACATCGACCTCAAGGCGCCGGCGCGAACGATCTGGATGCACGGTCGCGACCTCCACGTCGCCAAGGCGATCGCGCGCAGCGGCGGCAAGTCGGTCACCGCCACCTTCACCCAGAAGAGCGCCACCGGCCTTGCCGAGCTCGACTTCGGCAAGACGCTGCCCGCCGGCCGCGTGACGCTGGTGTTCGACTATGACGCCGCCTTCGGCACCGGCACGCAGGGCATTTACCGCGTCAAGGTCGAGGACGCTTGGTACAGCTGGACCCAGTTCGAATCGATCGAGGCGCGCGCCGCCTTCCCGTCCTTCGACCAGCCGGGCTACAAGACGCCGTTCACCGTTTCGATCACCACCAAGCCGGGCTTCACCGCAGTCAGCAACGCTCCCGAAGCGAGCAGGCGCAAGGCGGGTGCGTTGGTGCGCCACCAGTTCGCCCCGACCAAGCCGCTGCCGACCTATCTGGTCGCGCTGGTCACCGGCCCCTTCGCCACCGCCGCGACGATGATCCCGCCGACGCCGCAGCGGAGCAACCCGATGCCGCTGGGCGTGGTCGGCACCAAGCCGAACGCCGGACAGCTTGACTTCGCCCTCAAGGAATCCGGCAAGATCGTATCGCTGCTAGAGAATTATTTCGGCCAGCCCTTCCCCTTCCCCAAGCTCGACCAGATCGGCTCGCCGATCATGCCGGGGGCGATGGAGAATGCGGGTGCCGACATCTACGGCGACGGCATCCTGTTCCTCGACGAGACGGACTCGAGCGAGCGCAAACAGGCATTCGGCATGGTCGTCGCCCACGAGCTGGCGCACCAATGGTTCGGCGATCTCGTAACGCCGGCATGGTGGGACGATATCTGGCTGAACGAGAGCTTCGCCAACTGGATGGGCTATCGCATCGGCAACGAATGGCGCCCGGGCCTCCAGATCGAGCTCAACGCGATCGAGGAAGGCTTCCAGGCGATGGACCTGGACGCGCTCGCTGCCGGCCGGCCGATCCACCAGCCAATTCCCAATGATGGGGACATCGACGCCGCGTTCGACCAGATCACCTATGGCAAGGGCGGCCAGGTCGTCGCGATGATCGCCGCCTATATGGGCGACCTGCCGTTCCGCGACGGCGTGCGGCTGCACATGAAGCGCCATGCCTATGGCAATGCGAGCACCGATCAGTTCTTCGCCTCGCTGGCGGATGCCGCGCATGACCCGCGCGTGCTGGCGTCGCTGAAGAGCTTCGTCGACCAGCAGGGCGTGCCGCTGGTGACGCTGCACCGCGAGGGCAGCACGCTGACTGCCACCCAGTCGCGCTACGGCTTTTTCGGTGCCAACCTGCCTGCCGAACAGTGGATCGTCCCGCTCTGCCTCCGCCAGGGCGAGACCAAGGACTGCACGCTGCTCGACAAGCCCAGCATGACCGTCTCCGCCAGGGGCAGCGGCGCGCTGGTGCCGAACGCGGGCGGCTGGGGTTATTATCGCTTCGAGCTTGATCCCGCGGATTGGGACGCGCTGATCGCCGATACCCCTACGCTGCCTGCGGCCGAACTGCTCGCGGTGAACGACAGTGTGTGGGCGAGCTTCTACGCCGGTCGCAGCCCGGTGAAGCGGCCCATTGCGCTCGCCCGCGCCACCGCTACCAATGCCTCGACCAAGATTGTTTTCGACAACGCCCATCGTCTGCGCGACCTGGAGAAGCGGGGCCTGATCGCCGCCGAGGCGCTGCCTGCCTATCGCAAGCTGTTCGTCGACCTGTACGGCCCGATGCTGACCAAGATCGGCTTCGATCCGGCCGCCGGCGTCTATGCCAAGGAAGAGGCCGATCAGCGCGAGCTGCGCGCGGACCTGATCGGGCTGGTGGCCGTCACCGGGCATGACAAAGCGATCCGTGCCAAGCTGACGACCGCCTTCGATGCCTTCGTGGCGGGTGACGACAAGGCGCTCGATCCGGCGTGGCGGGGCGTAGCGGCGGGCATCGTGCTCAACGAGCGCGGCGTGCCCTTCGCCCAGCAGCTGCTGACCCAGAGCGTGGGCAAGCCGGCGCTGTTCCAGGCGCTCGGCCAAGGCGTGACCGCATCGAACAATCCGGACATCGCGCGCTGGTTCCTGAACGATTTCAAGGATCCGCGTGTCGATGCCCGCCAGCGGCTGTTCACCGTCGCCGGCTTCCTTCGGTCGCCCTATACCCGCGATATCGCCAGCGACTTCATGATCACGCATTTTGACGAGTTCGTGAAGAATGGCGGCGGCGGCGGCGTCTTCTCGGGGCGAGCGGCGCAGATGTTCGGCGCGCTGTGCTCGAATGCGCAGGCCGACGCGGTGGACGCCAAGTTGCGCCCGACGGCCAAGGGCAGCACGCTGAACCTGGATCGTGCGATCGAAACGATCCGCACCTGTGCTCGCTTCCGTGATGCCAAGGCAGGCGAAGTGAGCGCGGCGATCATCGCGGGCAAGTGAGGACGATGCGCCCTCCCAACCCGGGAAGGCGCATCGGACGCGCGGACGCTATCTCCCTGGCTACCGCCGTCCCCGCGAAGGGGATCGATCCATTGGCATGGATGTTCCGGTTCTTTCCGCAGCGTCCTGGCAGATGAATTGCCGCCTTCGCGGGGATGACGAAGATGGCGTGACGGTCGCCCCCTCACGCCGCCTTGAGCGAATAATCCTTGTACTGCTTGCGGATTTCCATCTTGAGCAGCTTGCCCGTCGCGGTGTGCGGCAGGCTATCGACGAAGTGGATCTCGTCGGGCAGCCACCATTTGGCGACGTGCTGCCCGAGATGCGCGAGAATCTCCGCCTCATCCACGCTGCTGCCCGGCTTGCGCACGACGAGCAGGATCGGCCGCTCCTCCCAGCGCGGATGATGCACGCCGATCGCCGCCGCCTCGGCGACGCCCGCACAGCCGATCGCGCAATTCTCCAGCTCGACCGAGCTGATCCATTCGCCGCCGGACTTGATCACGTCCTTCGCGCGATCGGTGATCTGCATCACCCCGTCCGGATGGAGCACCGCGACGTCGCCGGTGTCGAACCAGTTGTCGGCGTCGATCGCGGGCTTCTCCTCGCGATAATATTGCGACACCACCCAGGGTCCGCGCACCTGCAGCCGGCCGGACGTCTTGCCGTCGCGCGGCAGGACGTTGCCTTCGTCGTCAACGGTGCGCAGCTCGACGCCGTACGGCACCTTGCCCTGCTTGCTCACCTGGTCGACCTGCGCCTCGAAGCCGAGCTCGTCCCAGTCGGGCGAGGGCGCGCCCATCGTGCCGATCGGGCTGGTCTCGGTCATGCCCCAGGCGTGGTTGACCCGCATGCCCATCCGCATCAGCCGCTCGATCATCGCGCGCGGCGCGGCCGATCCGCCGATGGTGACGATCTTGAGGTGCTTGGGCGCCTCGCCGGTCGCGTCGATATGCTGGAACAGCGCGAACCACACGGTAGGCACGCCGGCCGAATGGGTCACCTTCTCGCGGTTCATCAGCTCGCACAGGATCTTGGGGTCGTTGACCGCCGAGAACACCATCTTCGCGCCCACCGCCGGCGCCGCCCAGGGCAGCCCCCAGCCGACCGCGTGGAACATCGGCACGATCGGCATCGCCACCGACTGGGTGGAAAGGTCGAACTCGGCCGGCTGCAGCTCGGTGAGCGCGTGGATCACGGTGGAGCGATGGGTATAGACCACGCCCTTGGGATTGCCGGTGGTGCCGCTGGTGTAGCAGAGCATCATCGGCTCGCGCTCGTCGCCGGTCACCCAGGCATAGTCGCCGTCCTCGGCAGCGATCCACGCCTCGAAGCCATCGGGGCCGAGATCGTCGAAACAGATATAATGCTCGATCGTGGTCCATTGCGGCTTGAGCCGCTCGACCACGGGGGCGAACATCCGGTCGTAGAGCAGCACCCGATCCTCGGCATGGTTGCCGATAAAGGCGAGCTGATCGTCGAACAGCCGCGGGTTGATCGTGTGGATCAGCGCCCCCATGCCGGTCACGCCATACCAGGCGACGAGGTGACGGCTATGGTTCATCGCCAGCGTCGCGACGCGGTCGCCCTTGCGGATGCCGAGCCGCTCCAGCGCCTGCGCCATGCGCCGCGCGTCGTGCGCGATGCCTGCCCAAGTCGTGCGTGTCTCGCTGCCGTCCGCCCAGCGCGTGACGATCTCGCGGGTCCCGTGTTCTCGTGCCGCGTGATCGAGCAAAGTGGATACCCGAAGCTCGAAATCCTGCATGCCGCCCAGCATAGGCCTCTCCATTGCGTGGCTGTTTTGGGCGCAGGATACGCCTTCATGCGCGGGAGTCGAGAGGGGCGGGCGTTACATTGCGTTTCCGGTGTACGGCGGCATACCTGTTCGTCGATATGCCGGGCGCCCCCTCCACCACGCCGCTGGCGCGGCGCGGTCCCCCTCCCCCGCTTCGCGGTGGAGGAGACGCTATTCTGCGTGGGTGGCAGTGTTTCCTCCCTCGGAGCTCTGCTCCGGGGGAGGGGGACCATTCGCGCCAGCGAATGGTGGAGGGGGCTAGCGGGCGATCGCCAGCCTCACGCCGCTGCCGCCAGCTTCATGCTCGCCGGCATCAGCGACGCTGCCTTCACCCCCGGCATCGCCTCGATCCGCGCCGCCAGCTCGGTATCCAGCCGGAAGCCGCGGCCGAGCATCACCGTCGCCTCGCCGCCGTCGATCGGCGCGTGGAGCAGGATCTCGCCCCTGCCGCCGCCGCGCAGCTCGCCGACCAGCGCGGCCAGCTGCGCCGGCACGATGGGATCCTCGATGCGGATCTCCATCACCAGCTGAGTGGTGCCCGCCAGCGTATCGAAGGGCTGCACCCGCTTGACCGCCGCGCGTGGCGTATCCTCGCCGGGGCGCTTGTCGAGCTCCAGCGTGAGGATCGCGCAGCCGGTGCCCTTGGCGCATTCCTCCATGTCCTTGGCAATCAGCTCCTCGAAGCACGAGGTCTGGATCTGCGCGCTGCGGTCCGAGATCGTCGCCATCAGATAGCGGTTGCCGCGCGCCGAGGTGCGGTAGCGGCAATCCTCGATCAGCGCGGCGACCTGGGCGTTGACCCGCGCGCCCTCGGGGATCTGCATGTCCGGGAGCGAGGCGATGTCGCGCACGCCCTGGCCGCGGAACAGGTGCTCGTAGCGATCCAGCGGATGCGCCGAGAAATAATAGCCAAAGGCCTCCTTCTCGGCGTTGATCTTGTCGGACATCGACCAGACGGCGTCCTTCGGGACGGTGATCCCGCCGCCCGCCGGCTCGGCATCGCCGAACAGCCCGCCCTGCCCGCTCATCCGGCTGGCATGGTCGCGCTGGGCAACCGCGAGGATCGTCTCGGCCGCCGCATGCACGCCGGCGCGGTTGGGCTCGATGCTGTCGAACGCGCCCGCCGAGGCCAGCGTTTCCAGCTGCCGCTTGTTGAGCACCCGCGGATCAACCCGCTTTGCGAAATCGTCGAGGCTGGCGAAGCGGCCGTTCTTCTCGCGCTCCTCGACCAGCAGCTCCATCGCCCGCTCGCCCACGCCCTTGAGCGCGCCGAGCGCATAGCGCACCGCCAGCCCCTCGCCGCTCGCCTGCACGGTGAAGTCGGCCTCGCTGGCGTTGATGTCGGGCGACGTCGCCTCGATTCCCAGCCGCCGCATGTCGTCGGCGAACACCGCGAGCTTGTCGGTCTGGTGGATGTCGTAGGCCATCGACGCGGCAAAGAATTCGTGCGGATGGTGCGCCTTCAGCCACGCGGTCTGGTAGGCGAGCAGCGCATAGGCGGCGGCGTGCGACTTGTTGAAGCCGTAGCCGGCGAATTTGTCGATCAAGTCGAACAGCTCGTTGGCCTTGGCCGCCGGGATGTCGTTCACCTGCCGGCAGCCCTCGACGAAGATGCTGCGCTGGGCGTCCATCTCCGCCTTGACCTTCTTGCCCATCGCGCGCCGCAGCATGTCCGCGCCGCCGAGCGTGTAGCCGGCGAGGATCTGCGCGGCCTGCATCACCTGCTCCTGGTAGACGAAGATCCCGTAGGTCTCCTTCAGGATCGGTTCGAGCAGGTCGTGCGGGTAGATGATGGGCTCGCGCCCGGCCTTACGCGCGCCGAAGGTCGGGATGTTGTCCATCGGACCCGGGCGGTAGAGCGAGACGAGCGCGACGATGTCGCCGAAATTGGTCGGCCGCACCGCGGTCAGCGTGCGGCGCATGCCTTCGGATTCCAGCTGGAATACGCCCACCGTGTCGCCGCGCTGGAGCAGCGCATAGACGGCCTCGTCATCCCAATCGAGCCGATCGAGGTTCACGTCGACACCCCGCTTGGCGAGCAGCACCACCGCCTTCTTGAGCACCGACAGCGTCTTGAGGCCGAGAAAGTCGAACTTCACCAGCCCGGCGCCTTCGACATTCTTCATGTCGAACTGGGTCACCGGCATGTCCGAGCGCGGATCGCGATACAGCGGCACCAGCTGCGCGAGCGGCCGGTCGCCGATCACCACGCCGGCGGCGTGGGTCGAGCTGTGGCGCGGCAGGCCTTCCATCCGCATCGACAGGTCGACGAGACGCTTCACATCCTCGTTGCCGTTATATTCGGCGAGGAATTCGCTCACGCCGTTCAGCGTGCGCTCGAGGGTCCAGGGATCGGTCGGGTGGTTCGGGATCTGCTTGGCGAGGCGATCGACCTGGCCATAGCTCATCTGCAGCACACGCCCGACGTCCTTGATCACCGCGCGTGCCTTCATCGTCCCGAAGGTGATGATCTGCGCGACGTGATCGCGGCCGTATTTCTCCTGGACGTAGCGGATCACTTCGCCACGCCGGGTTTCGCAGAAGTCGATGTCGAAGTCGGGCATCGAGACGCGTTCCGGGTTGAGGAAGCGTTCGAACAGCAGGCCCAGCTTGAGCGGATCGAGATCGGTGATGGTCAGCGCCCAGGCGACCGCCGAGCCCGCGCCCGAACCACGCCCCGGCCCCACCGGAATGTCGTTCGACTTCGCCCATTGGATGAAGTCGGCCACGATCAGGAAGTAGCCCGGGAACCCCATCTGGATGATGATGTCGAGCTCGAACTGGAGGCGCTGGTTATATACCTCCACTTCGGCGGGATCGGTGATGCCGGCGAAGTCGAGACGGTCCTTTAGCCCCGCCCAGCTCAGGTCGCGCAGCATCTTGGCCTCGCCCTCGCGGTCGCCGGCGAGGCTGGGCAGGATCGGCTTGCGCTTGGGCGCGGCATAGGCGCAGCGCTGGGCGACGACGAGCGTGTTCTCTATCGCCTCGGGCAGGTCCGCGAAACTCGTCTTCATCGTCTCGGCCGGCTTGAGCCAGGCCTCGGGCGAGGAGCGCGGGCGGTCGTCGGTTTCAAGATAGGTCGAGTTGGCGATGCACAGCATCGCGTCATGCGCGTCGTAGAAATCGGCCTCGGCGAAGCAGGCCGGGTTGGTTCCCACCAGCGGCAGATTGCGCGCATAGGCAAGGTCGATCAGCTTGGCCTCGGCGCGAATCTCGATGTCGTTGTTGCGCCGGGCAATCTCGACATAGAGCCGCTCCGGGAACAACGCTTCCAGCTGGGTCGCATAGGCCTCGGCGGTCTTGTCCTGCCCCTCGGCATAAAGCCGGGCGAGCGCGCCCTCGGCCCCGGCGGTCAGGCAAAGCAGGCCGTCGGTGTGACCGGTGAGCGCGGCGAAGGGCACATGCGCGTCCTCCTCGATCGGGCGATCGAGATGCGCCTGCGAGACGAGGTGGCAGAGATTTTGGTAGCCGGTCTGGTCCTGCGCGTAGAGCGCGAGCCAGTCGATCGGCACGTTGAGCCCCTCGGCGAGGTTGGAGCGCTTCACCGCCAGCAGCGTGCCGACGATCGGCTGGACGCCGGCCTTCTTGGCGGCATCCGAAAAGCCCATGGCGGCATACAGGCCGTTGCGATCGGCGACGGCGATGGCGGGGAAGCCGTGGGACTTGGCGTGCTTGGCGATGGCCTTGGGGTCGATCGCCCCTTCCAGCATGGTGTAGCAGGAGAAAACCCGAAGCGGGACGAAACCGGAATGCGCCATGCCCGACCCTAGGAGCGCGCACGCCCAATTGCCAACCCGCAGGCGCGCTTCTCCACAGCTTTTGCGTGCGAAAGACCGATACCGCCGGATCGGACCGATCTACACCTTCTTCATTCTGCAGATATGGTAAACAAGAAGCGCGGCCGGGACATCCACACACCTCCCGTTCCGGCCGTGCTTTTTCAAATTTTCAGCGCTTTACAGCAGCTTCTCAATGTCCGCCGCGATCGCGCTTGGCGCGGTAGTCGGTGCATAGCGCTCCACCACATTGCCGTCGCGGTCGATCAGGAACTTGGTGAAATTCCACTTGATCGCCTGGGTGCCAAGCACCCCTGGCGCCTGCGCCTTGAGCGCTTGGAACAAGGGCGCTGCGTTGCTGCCGTTCACATCCACCTTTGCGAAGACGGGAAAGGTCACGTCATAGGTGAGCGAGCAGAAACTGGCGATTTCCTCCGCATTGCCCGGCTCCTGGGCACCGAACTGGTTGCACGGGAAGGCCAGCACCGCGAAGCCTCGGTCGCGATAGGCGCGCCAGAGCTGCTCCAGCTCCTTGTACTGCGGCGTGAAGCCGCACTTGGAGGCGGTGTTGACCACCAGCAGCACCTGCCCGGTGAAGCTGGACAGGGTGCCGGTCGCGCCGTCCGGCAGAGTCACCGGGATCTGCGTGATCGTCTCGCTCATGCCATCTCCTCCAGCCGTCCTTCGTGGAGCCGCACCACGCGGTCCATCCGCGCCGCAAGCCGCTCGTTATGGGTCGCGACCAGTGCCGCAGAGCCCTCGTTGCGGACGAGGTTGAGGAACTCGCCGAACACGCGGTCCGAGGTCGCCTCGTCCAGATTGCCGGTAGGCTCGTCCGCCAGCACCAGCGGCGGGCGATTGGCCAGCGCACGGGCTACCGCGACGCGCTGCTGCTCCCCACCAGAAAGCTGGTTGGGCCGGTGGGTCAGCCGGTGACCAAGCCCGAGCAGGGTCAGCAATTCGGTGGCCCGGGCCTGCGCCTCGGCGCGTGTCCCACCACGGATCATCTGCGGCAGCACGACATTCTCGGTCGCGTCGAAATCGGGCAGGAGATGGTGGAACTGGTAGACGAAGCCCAGCTTGTCGCGCCGCACCTCGGTCCGCCCGCTCGCCGGAAGCTTCGCGGCCTCGGTGCCGACGATGCGGATCGATCCTTCGAACCCGCCCTCGAGCAGGCCCACCGCCTGGAGCAGGGTCGACTTGCCCGAGCCCGACGGGCCGAGCAGCGCCACGATTTCTCCGGGCTGCACGTCGAGGTCGACGCCGCGCAGCACGTCGATGCGCACACCGCCCTGTTCGAAGCTGCGGCGCAGGTCGCGCGTCTGGAGAACCGGATCACTCATAACGCAGCACCTGAACGGGATCGGTGCTCGCCGCCTTCCACGCAGGGTAGAGGGTGGCGAGGAAGGTGAAGAGCAGCGCCATCGCGCAGATCGCGAAGGTCTGGAACGGGTCGGTCTTGGCGGGCAGCTCGGTCAGGAAGCGCATCTGCGGGTCCCACACCTTCTGCCCGGTCGCGGCGCCGATTGCCCATACCACCTGCTCGCGGAAGGTGATGAAGAAGAAGGCGAGAACGCCGCCCGCTCCCACGCCCAGCGCGCCGACGGTGGTGCCGACGGTGACGAAGATCCGCATCAGCCCGCCGCGGGTCGCTCCCATCGTCCGCAGCACGGCGATGTCGCGCGTCTTGGCGCGCACCAGCATGATCAGAGAGGAGATGATGTTGAACGAGGCGACGACCAGGATGATGGAGAGGATCGTGAACGAAACGATCCGGTCCACCGAGAGCGCTTCGAACAGCTCGCTGTTCATCTGCCGCCAGTCGGTGATCTGCGCGACATTGCTCACCTTGCTCGCCAGTGGGGCCATGATCCGCTGGATCTGGTCCGGATTGTTCGTGTCGATCCGCACCATGCCCACCGTGTCGCCCATCAGCAGCAGGGTCTGCGCATCCTCGATCGGCATGATGATGTAGCTCTTGTCATAATCATATACGCCCACCTCGAAGATCGCGCCGACGCGATATTTGACGATGCGGATATTGGTCCCGAACGGCGTGGCCACGCCGAGCGGGTTGACGATCGATATCTCCGACCCGATCGACGCACCCAGCGCCTCCGCAAGCCGCGAACCGATCGCGACCTGTTCGCTGCCGGGCTTCAGGTTCTTGAACGAACCCAGAATCTCCTTGCCCTTCAGCGTGGCGTTCTGCTGGATGTCTTGCACCCGCATGCCGCGCACCAGCGAGAATTCGGTCCGGCCGTTATAGATCGTGAAGAGCGGCTGCTCGATCAGCGGGGTGGCGGCGGTTACGCCCGGGATGGCCTTGGCCTCATCGGCGATGCGCCGCCAATCGCGCAGCTGGCCGTTATAGCCCTGCACCACAGCATGGCCGTTCAGCCCGGCAATCTTGTCGAACAGTTCCGCGCGGAACCCGTTCATGATGCTCATCACCACGATCAGCGCGGCAACGCCGAGCATCACGGCGACCAGGCTGAAGCCGGCGACGACGGCAATGAAGGCTTCGCTGCGCCCGGGCAGCAGATAGCGGCGGGCGATCATTCGCTCGTAGCGCGACAGTAGCATGGGGATCCTCTAGGGCCAGTCGGGCAAGGTGGGAAGCGTTCTGTTGCCGATTCGACACAGGCTTGCCGCAATCTGCTGACGCCAGCCTGTCGACCGGTGACAAAGGCGCCGCAGGCTTCTACCAAGAAATCGTCGAAGCGCAGGCGCAAAAAGGCCACGGTTCGGGGAGGTTCCCAGCTCCATTTGCGAACAAACGCAAATGTTTGAAGCGGGATCCTATCAAGGGGGCTGACGAGCATTCGTCACGCAGGCGCCCGGGCCGGCAACGGTCCGGGCGTTTTCGTTTTTCCCGGCACCCCGGCTTGCATCATCTCGGTACAACCTTCCGCGGACTTGTTGCGCGGCAGCCGCGGTGTGACGTCACCCTCTCCCACCCACTCCACCGAACGTCATCCCCGCGAGAGCGGGGATCCATGGATGGAGTCGGCGCGGCAGTGCCGAGCCGTGCTGGCAAATGGATCCCCGTCTGCGCGGGGATGCGATAGGAGAATGCCAGCCGGTGTCCTCCAACCTATCGGGCGGAGCAGGTCGCCCTGCTCCGCCCGCCAACCTCCTCCGGCCAGGGCAGGAGGCCAGCCAGTCACACGATCAGAAGGAACCGCTGATCGTGAAGCCCCAGGTGCGCGGATCGCCCGGCTGGCCGACGATCAGCCCGGTGTTGCCGGACTGCACGGACAGCAGTTCGAAGTACCGCTTGTCGAACGCGTTCCGCACCCAGGCGAAGGCGTTCACCTTGCCCTTGCGATAGCCGAGCCGGAAGTTGGACAGCGAGTACCCCTCGATCCAGGTATAGGCCGAAGGCGACGGGTTGGACGAGAAGCGCGAGCGCCAGCTGCCGTCATAGCCGAGATACACCTGCCCTTCCTGCACCGGCACGTTCACCTCGCCGCCGAAGCCCAGCGCCCATTTCGAGATACCCGGCAGCACCTGGCCGGAAATGTCGCAATTGGCCGGGCTGACCCCGCCCGGCGTCCCCGGTGCGCTCGGCGTCGCGCCGGTGGTGCCGCCGGAGAGCTCGGGCGGGCACGGCGCATCGCGGAAGCGGACATATTTGGCGTCGGTATAGGCGCCGTTGACGTAGAGCTTGAAGCGGTCGGTCGGCTGGAAGTTGGAATCGAACTCGACGCCGCGCACCCGCACCTTGTCGGCATTGGCGAGATAGCCGCGGATCACCCCCAGCTGGCCATTGGTGACGGTCGCCTGATAGTCGTTCACCTCGGTCCAGAAGCCGGCAAGGTTGAAGGTGGCGCGGCGATCGAGGAACTGGGTCTTCAGGCCCAGCTCGAAATGGTTGACCTTCTCGGGCTTGACCGAGGCGGCGCCAAGGATCGGGTTGTTGTTCGCATCGAGCGGCAGGCCGGACAGGTTGATCCCGCCCGACTTGAAGCTGCGCGCATAGGTCGCATAGCCGTGCACGTCGCGCGCGAAATCATAGGAGAGCGTCGCGTCGCCCGAGACGTTCCAGTCGCTGAACCGCGCCGCGTAATTCTGCGGCGCCAGCACCCCGCGCTGGTCGGCGGTGAGCGTCGTGCTCCCCGCGCCATTGGTGACGACCGCGAGGTACGACCCGGTCTTCTTGTCGTAGTTCACCCGCAGGCCCGGCTGGAAGCGCAAGCGCGGCACCACTTCCCAGTTGAGCTTGCCGAACACCGCTAAGCTGGTGTTGTCGAACCCGATCGTGTTCGTCGAGGTGAGTCCGTTCAGCGTCGCCGGGTTGTTGGCCGCCGCGCTGGTCGGGTTGAGCAGCCAGCGGCTCGCCGCCGGACCCTGGACCTGCGAGCCCTGGGTGTCGATCGTCTGGTGGAACACGAACACACCGGCGGTATAATCGAGCTTGTTCTTGCCGTTCGACGCGATCCGCAGCTCCTGCGTCACCTGCTTCTGCTGCGACGGGTTCTGCGAGACGGTGGTGATCGGCAGGCCGATAAAGTCGCGGTCGTTCGCCGGCTGCCAGTCCCAATAGCGCCAGGCGCTCACCGAGGTTATTGTCGCCGGCCCCAGATCCCAGTTCGCCACCAGCGAGGCACCGCCGATTTCCTGGCGCGAGTTGATGTCGGCATCGAGATCGGTGCGGCGATCGAACGGATCGGTGCTCGGCGGGGCATAGCCGAACGCCGCCGCCAGCGCGGCATATTGCCGGTTGAGCGGCCGCTGCGTGGCGCCGGTGCGGACATAATATTGCACGCAGCACAGCGGGTTCTGCAGGTTGAAATCGCCCGACAGCGTCAGGTCCAGATTGGGCGCCGCGCGCCACAGCAGCTGGCCGCGCACGCCGTAGTTGTCGAGGCGATGAAGATTGGTGTCGCTGCGGGTGTCGTAGATCGTGCCCTTGCGCTTGGTCACCGAGGTCGACAGCCGCACCGCAAGCTTGTCCTCGGCGATCGGCGCCGAGGCCGAGCCCTTGATCTGAAGGAAGTCATAGGCCCCGGCGCTCGCCTCGTAGCGGACCTCGGGGGTGAAGCTCGGCTTGCGCGTGGTGATGTTGATCGCGCCCGCCGTGGTGTTCTTGCCGTAAAGCGTCCCCTGCGGCCCGCGCAGCACCTCGACCCGCTCGACATCGACGAAGTCGAAGGTCGAGGCGCCGACCCGGCCGATATAGACGCCGTCGACATAGAAGCCGACGCCCTGCTCGATCCCGTCATTGGTCAGCCCGAACGGCGCGCCGAGCCCGCGGATGTTGATCGCGGTGTTGCGCGGGTTGCTCGAATAGAATTGCAGCGCCGGCTGCGACTGCTGGATACGGCTGACGTTGAACGCCCCCGCCTCGGCCAGGGTCGCACCGCTGAGCACCGAGAGCGCCACCGGCACTTCCTGGATCCGCTCCTCGCGGCGGCGGGCGGTGACGACGATGTCGCCGTCCTGGCGCTGCGGCTCCTGGGCGGCGGGTGCCGGCACCTCTGGATCGGGCGCGGCGGGCATCGCGGTGGACAGCAACAACAGCGGTATCAGCGGCAGGCTCATGAGGTTCCCCTGGATCGTTGCCGTAATCTCCACTTCTTTGGTGGGTTTTAGCGAGAAAGGAGATGTTTAGCGGCGGGTAGTCGCGGTTGGCCCACCCCTTGAAACGATGAACCGCAACACCAGATCAGCATGGCGAGGCGCCGAACGGGCCTTGCACCGGTGTCGCGGCAGTTGGCCGGGCATCGAGACTCATGACGTTCAAATTGCTCACAGGAGAATATGAAGATGCGTCAGCTCGACTTTACTCCCTTCCGTCGCTCGGCGATCGGGTTCGACCGGCTGTTCGACATGCTCGAGGCCAGCGCCCGCCAGGCGAATTCGGAAAACTATCCCCCCTTCAACCTCGAGCGTCTTGCCGAAGACCGCTATCGCATCACCATCGCAGTGGCCGGCTTCAAGGCGGAAGAGATCGACATCACCGCGCAGCAGAACCTGCTGCTGGTCGCCGGCAAGAAGGCCGGGGAGAATGAGAACAATCAGGGCAATTATCTGCACCTGGGCATCGCCAACCGCAGCTTCGAGCGCCGCTTCGAACTCGCCGATTTCGTGCGGGTGGAGAATGCGAACCTGGCCGACGGCCTGCTCACGATCGAGCTGCTGCGCGAAGTGCCCGAGGCGATGAAGCCCAAGAAGATCCAGGTGGGTACCGGCAGCGAGCCGGCCGCGATCGACCATCGTACGGCCAACGCAGCATAACCTGCCTCAAGAGCTCGCGGCGTCCCCTCCCTTAGGCGCCGCGACGGGGCGCCCGGGCTACGGCCCGGGCGCCTTTTCGTTTAGCCCATCCGGGAGAGCCGCACGGACGCGATGATGGGATTGGGTCCGGCACCAGGACCATGGTCAATCGTTCAGCCAAGTCCCTGCGATTTCGCCTCGATGGCCTTGCGGCGCCAGCGCGGCACGAAGGGATTCCAGCAGTGGCGGCAGCGCCTGCGCGAACGCATAGGGTGGATTGACGATGAAAAGACCCGCACCATTGTAGATGCCGGGCATATCTTCATCGTATAACCAATGCTCGATCGTCAGGAATTTCGGAATGCCAAGCGCGCGTAATTGACGCTTCCACTGTTGATGCGTTACCCGGTCTTTCAGCGGATACCAGATCACCGAAACGCCGTGCGCCCATTTGCGGTGTGCGGCAGCGAGGGTGGCGGTAATTCGGGCGCGTTCGTCGGTCTGCTCATATGGCGGATCGACCAACACCACGCCCCGACTGGTGCGGGTAGGAAGCATCGCCAGCCAAAACTCATAGGCATCGCGTTCATGCACGGCGGCAGGTGTGCCGCGCATCGCTCCGCGGAGAATATTGGCGTCCTCGGGATGCTTTTCATTGAGGATCAGCCCATCCTGCGGGCGCAGGAGCTGCGCAAGAACCTGGGGCGAACCGGGGTAGAAGCGCGGCTCGTCCACGTCGTTCACCGCCTGAACCGCGGTGCGATAGAAATCCAGCAAGGGGTTGGCGTCGGCAAAGGCGCGGAGCACGCCCTGGGCAGCCTCGCCAGTGCGCTGGGCCTGCTCGCCGCCCAGATCGTAGAGCCCGCAACCGGCATGGGTGTCGATCAGGGTCAGCGCGCCCGGTTTCTGCTGCAGCGCCCGGACGAGCGCGATCAGCAGGCTGTGCTTGACGACATCGGCGCTGTTGCCGGCATGGAAGGAATGGCGATAATTCATCGATATTCAAAACCCTGGAGAGCGCGCGGCGAAGCAAACAGCCACTCGGACGCGCGTGCGCGCTGGCGAAACCCGTGCACGCCTTCGTCGCCAAGTTCAAATCAGCTTTCGGGCTCGACGGCAACCGGCAGCAGGGACAGCGGTTCGGTTCGATCTCCGCGGGGTCGGCCCGAAAGGCCGTCGCCCTGAAACCACCCGGCGCACGGCTCTAAAGGCCGCCGGTGCCGGCCCGCAGGGTCGAAACTTCCGCGAACTGACCTGGCGCGATCCCGGCGACGGTCCAGTCGCCGATCGACCAGCGGACCAGCCGCAAGGTGGGCAGCCCGACCGCCGCCGTCATGCGACGCACTTGCCGGTTGCGCCCCTCGCGGATGGTAATTTTCAGCCAATTGTCAGGGATGTGCTTGCGTTCGCGTATCGGTGGATCGCGCGGCCACACGTCCGGCGCGTCGATACGTGCAACGTCCGCCGGCAGGGTCATGCCGTCCTTGAGCTGGACGCCGTGTCGCAAGCGCTCCAATGCCGGCGCCTGCGGATCGCCTTCGACCTGCACAAGATAGGTCTTCGGCATCTTGAAACGCGGATCGGCAATGCGCGCCTGCAATCGCCCGTCATCGCACAGCAGCAGCAGGCCCTCGCTGTCCCGATCGAGCCTTCCAGCAGGATAGACGCCCTTCACCGCGATGAAATCCGATAGGGTGGAGCGAACCGTGGGCGATCCGCGGTCGGTGAATTGCGATAGGACCCCGAAGGGCTTGTTGAACAGCAGCAGCCGGGCCATCCTGCGCACCTTATCCTGCGACATTGGCGATGTCTTCCAGCGCATGGCCGTCATGTACAGACGCCGCCATTCCGCCATCATGGTCGTCGCCCGCGTTCATCAAAACGCTAAGCACCCTCGCCGCGAACATAGTGTTTCAGGTCTGCGCCGCACGTTAACCCGCCGGTTTCAGCCCCAGCAGCCACGGCTTCACCCGGCCGGTCGGCTTCGACGTCCCGTCCAGCCGCTCCGCACGCACGATCGTCACCGGCTTGAGGATCATCTGCCCGCGCATTGCATCCCGTCCGCCACCACTGGGCAGGCCGAGGATGCGCTGGACGACGTCCATGCCGCCGATCACCTGACCGAACGCCGCGAAGCCCGGGTTCGCACCGCGCGCGTCTAGCCCCGGATTGTCGCCGACCATGATCGAGAAATTACCGTTGGCCGAATTGGGATTCTGTCCATGCGCCATCGAGATGGTGCCGTTCAGATGCTTGAGACCGGTCTTGCTGGTCGACTCCAGCGGCAGGGGATCGAGCATGCGGCGCGCATCCGTGCCGACGCCGCCCTGAATGAAGCCCCTGGTCGGCGCGGCTTTGCGCCGTGCGGTGCGGTAGAAAGTCGTGCCCTCGAATCGACCGTCATCGACATAAGCGAGGAAATTGGCGACCGTCTTCGGCGCACGCTTCGCGTCCAGCGCCAGCGTGATCGTGCCCATGCTCGTCACCAGCCGCACCCGCGCTTGCCCCGGTACCGCGCGCGGCTGTAACGGCGCCGGCGCTGCGGACACCGCCAGCAGCGCCAGCCCGGCGACGAAGATCCGTCGCAGCACGCGCTTAGACGAGCCGCGAGTGCCTGACGGCAGCCTCGATGAAGCCCGCGAAAAGCGGGTGTGGATCGAACGGCTTGGACTTGAGCTCGGGGTGGAACTGCACGCCGACGAACCAGGGGTGATCGGGTCGCTCGACGATTTCGGGGAGCGTACCGTCGGGCGACATCCCCGAGAAGACGAGGCCGCCCTCCTCCAGCACCGGCTTGTAGGCGGTGTTCACCTCATAGCGGTGGCGGTGGCGCTCGCTGATCGAATCGCTGCCGTAGATCGATGCGACCACGCTGTTGCCGCCGAGCTTGGCCGGATAGGCGCCCAGCCGCATCGTGCCGCCGAGATCGCCGCCTTCCTCACGCTTCTGCAGCCCGTCGGCGGTCATCCATTCGGTGATCATGCCCACCACCGGCGCCTCGGTCGGGCCGAACTCGGTCGTTGAGGCATTGGCGATGCCCTGGGCGCGGACGCCCTCGATGCAGGCCATCTGCATGCCGAGACAGATGCCGAAGAACGGCACGTTGCGCTCGCGGGCGAAGCGCACGCCGGCGATCTTGCCCTCGCTGCCGCGCTCCCCGAACCCGCCCGGCACGAGGATCCCGTGCATCGGCTCGAGCATCGCGGCGACTTCGCTTTGGTCCTGCTCGAACAGCTCGGCGTCGAGCCACTGGATATTGACCTTCACGCGGTTTGCGATGCCGCCGTGAACCAGCGCTTCGGTGAGCGACTTATAGGCGTCCGGCACACCCATATATTTGCCGACCACGCCGATGGTGACTTCGCCCTCGGGATTCTGAAGCCGCTCGACGATGCCGCTCCAGCGGCTGAGGTCGGGCGAAGGGCCCGGCTCGATGCCGAACGCCTTGAGCACTTCGCCGTCCAAGCCCTCGCCGTGATACTGCAGCGGCACCGCATAGATGCTCTTGGCGTCGAGCGCGGGGATCACCGCCGAAGTTGGCACGTTGCAGAACTGGGCGATCTTGGCGCGCTCGCCGGCGGGCAGCGGCCGCTCGGCGCGGCACACCAGCACGTCGGGCTGCACGCCGAGCGCGGCCAGCTCGCGCACGCTGTGCTGCGTCGGCTTGGTCTTCAGCTCGCCCGCGGCGGCGATATACGGCACCAGGGTCACATGGATGCTGACGGTCTGGCCCCGGCCGAGATCGTTGCGGAGCTGGCGAATCGCCTCGATGAACGGCAGCGATTCGATGTCGCCCACCGTGCCGCCGATCTCGCACAGCACGAAGTCGAGATCCTCGGTCTCCGCCTGGGCGAAGGCCTTGATCGCGTCGGTGACGTGCGGGACCACCTGCACGGTCGCACCCAGATAGTCGCCGCGCCGCTCGCGCTCGATGATCGTCTTGTAGATCCGGCCGGAAGTGACGTTGTCGGCCTGGCGCGCGGTCACGCCGGTGAAGCGCTCGTAATGCCCCAGGTCGAGATCGGTCTCGGCGCCATCGTCGGTGACGTACACCTCACCATGTTGGTGGGGCGACATCGTGCCGGGATCGACGTTGAGATAGGGATCGAACTTGCGGATGCGGACTCGATAGCCACGGGCCTGGAGCAGCGCCGCGAGGCTCGCTGCCATGAGACCCTTGCCGAGCGAGGAGACCACGCCGCCGGTGATGAAGATGTACCGCGCCATGGGAGAAAACGCCTAACGTCAAAGGGCGCAGACCGGCAAGCGTAAGAATCCGCCGGCTGCGCAAATTTTACGGTTGCGTCGCCGCAAGCGCGGCGAACTACGGAAACTTACTGGCTGAACGGAACCGCGCTGTTGCCGGTCGGGGCCGTATCGTTGCCGGTGGGCGCCGGGGCGCTCGGAATGGTGAGCGGGGCGACGGCGGCGGGCGCCTTCTGCAGGCCGGCGTCGATCTTGGTCGAGTGCCGGGTGGCCGCCAGGAAGGCGAGCACGATGCTCATCAGGATGAACGCGGTCGCCAGGATCGCGGTCATGCGCGTGAGGAAATCGGCCGCACCACGCGCCGACATGAGACCGGCCGGGCTGCCGCCCGAGGTGAGACCGCCACCCTCCGACTTCTGAACGAGAATCACCCCCACCAGCAGGGCGGCGATGATGAACTGAACGACGAGGAGGAAGGTGAACATGAAATCCGGTGCCCGTTAGCGAAGGGCGCGACATAGGCGAGGCGCCCCGCGCAATCAACCGCCTGTTCCGGCCCCGACTCCAATGCCGAGGCGCAACCCCATGCACCGCCTGCATTTTCATCGCGATTTTCGCACAACATTTCGCCCCCGGACTGAAACCTAGTTGTAAAATGCGCGTTTGTTTCCTCGGTTCGATGCCGTGCCGGGCCTGAAACGAACGAGTGATGCCGTGAACGCTATGTCCGAACAGACCCTGTGGGGATGGAAAAATACGCTGATCGATTATGTGCGATCGGGTGAACCCGATCTCACCAATCGGCAGATGGCGCTGCTGATGCTTGTGTATCTCGATCCGGGCCCCCATACGGTGCGCGGTCTGGCACGGGCGCTCAACGTCTCGAAGCCGGTGGTCACGCGTGCCTTGAATCGCCTGGGCACGCTCGGCTATCTGCGCCGCCAGCGCGACGACACCGACAAGCGCAACATCTTCGTAGCGCGTACCGCGGAAGGGGCAGAGTTTCTTGCAGAGTTCGGGCATTTCCTCGCTGGCAACACCATCAGCGAGCCAGTCCCAGAGCGCGCCGACGCGTAAGCGTCTGGCGCTTGGCGGTCGTTCCGCCGCGATCGATCCCCGGGTGGACGCCGTTCGCCCCGACATCGCCGATATCCGCCTGGCGGGCCGTGTGTTCGCACCGCATTACGCGTCGCCGATGCCCCGGGTGATCCATTTCGAAACGCCGCTGCGCGCGACCGCCAAGGGCGACGAGCCGGTGCTGGCGATCCTCCGCAAGGGCGATGTGTTCGAAGTTCTCGAAATCGCCGGCGGTCATGCCTGGGGAACCGCCCCCGGTCCGGCGCTGGTAGGCTATGTCGACGCATCGGCCTTGGGGGAAACCGAATGATCGCGCGCGTTTTCATCGACGGGGCCGCCGGCACCACCGGTCTCGAGATTCGCGAGCGCCTCGCGGGCCGTGCTGAGATCGAGGTGATGATCCTGGACGATCAGGATCGCAAGGACCCCAAGAAACGCGAGGAAGCGCTCAACGCCGCCGATTTCGTTATCCTCTGCCTGCCCGACGACGCGGCGCGCGAAGCGGTGGCGATGATCCAGAACGAGCGCACGCGGGTGATCGACGCCTCGACCGCCTATCGTACCGCCGCCGACTGGACCTATGGCTTTGCCGAGCTCGAACCCGGCCAGGCGGCAGCGATCGCCGAGGCGGCGCGGGTGAGCAATCCGGGCTGCTACCCCACAGGCTTCCTCGCGCTTGTCCGTCCGCTGATCCGCGCCGGGCTGATCCCGCACGATTTCCCGCTGAGCGTGAACGCCGTCTCGGGCTATTCGGGCGGCGGCCGCGCGATGATCGCCGAATTCGAGGGCGACGGCCCGGATCGCACCGACACGGCCTTCCGCCCCTATGGCCTGTCGCTGGCACACAAGCATGTGCCGGAGATGCAGAAACATGCGCGGATCGAGCATCCGCCGATCTTTCTGCCGTCAGTGGCACGCACCTATCGCGGGATGATCGTGGAAGTGCCGCTGCCGCTGTTCGCCTTCACCCGCAAGCCCTCGGTAGAGGCGCTGGAGACGGTGCTGCGCGACGCCTATCGCGACTCGCCGGTGGTGCAGGTACTGCCCGCCGACGTGGCAACGGTGAGCATCGAGGAAAATGCCGGGAGCGACCGCCTTTCGGTTCGCGTGTTCGGCAATGATGAAACTCGTCAGGCGCGGCTGATCGCCACGCTCGACAATCTCGGCAAGGGCGCCGCCGGCGCGGCGGTGCAGAACCTGAACATCATGGCGGGTCTGGATCCGACCGCAGGGCTGGTCCTCTGACCATGCGGATTCCCCTCCCGCGTGCGGGCGGGGAAATCAAACTTCAAAATCTGCCGCCTTCGCATACCTATTCCTCCCCTTCGGCTTGATCTTTCGGCCGCATTGGTGTCTCGCGGGGCGAACCAATCGAGAGGGAAATGATGCAGCAGCCCGTCGGCAAATTGCTTCTGTTCGGTGCCACCGGTGATCTGGCGCAGCGGATGCTGCTTCCTTCGCTTTACGCGCTGCACGCCGATGGCCTGCTCCCGGACGGCCTTACCATCACCGGCACCGCGCGATCCGAGCATGACGACGAGGGCTATCGCGCGTTCGCCGCCAAGGCGCTCGACGAATTCCTGCCCGCCGATCGCAAGGACGACAGCGCTGTCGCCGGATTCCTCCAGCGCGTGCACTATCAGACGCTCGATGCCTCGCAGACCGAAGGCTATGCCGCGCTGAAGGAAAAGCTGGGCGATATCTCCGGCGGGCTCGCCATCTTCCTGTCGACCGCGCCCTGGCTGTTCGGCCCGACGATCAAGGGCCTCGAATCGGCCGGTCTTGCCGGCGAGAATGTCCGGATCAGCCTGGAGAAGCCGCTGGGCCGCGACCTGGCCTCCAGCCGCGAGATCAATGATATCGTCGCGGAGGCCTTCCCCGAGGAGCGGACGTTCCGCATCGATCACTATCTCGGCAAGGAAACCGTTCAGAACATCCTCGCGCTGCGCTTCGGCAATTCGCTGTTCGAGCCGGTATGGAACGCGCGCGGGATCGACAGCGTGCAGATCACTGTCTCGGAGACCGTGGGTCTCGAGGGCCGCGCCGGCTTCTACGAGGATACCGGCGCGCTGCGTGACATGGTGCAGAACCATATGCTCCAGTTGCTCGCTTTGATTGCGATGGAGCCCCCTGCCCGCTTCGACGGCACCTCGATCCGCGACGAGAAGGTCAAGGTGCTGCGCTCGCTCCGCAAGATTCCCGCGGCCGAGGCGCCTAACCTCACCGTGGTCGGCCAATATGGCGGCGGTGCGGTGAAGGGGCAGATCGTCCGCGATTATGCCACCGATCTCGGCAAGGACTCGCGCACCGAGACCTTCGTCGCGATCAAGGCGCATGTCGACAATTGGCGCTGGCAGGGCGTGCCCTTCTATCTGCGCACCGGCAAGCGCCTCGCCGAGCGTCGCTCGGAAATCGTCATCCAGTTCAAGCCGGTGCCGCACTCGATCTTCGCCGAGCGCGGCGGCATGCTCCAGTCGAACACGCTGGTCATCCGCCTTCAACCCGAGGAATATGTCCAGCTGCTGGTGATGGCCAAGCAGCCGGGGCTCGATCGCGACGGCTATCGGCTGCGCGAGGTGCCGCTCAATTTGAGCCTGGACACCGAGTTCGCCGGCACCCGCCGCCGCATCGCCTATGAACGCCTGCTGCTCGACCTCATTGAGGGCGATCCCACGCTGTTCGTCCGCCGCGACGAAGTGGAAGCGCAGTGGGATTGGATCGATGCGATCCGCGCCGGCTGGGACGCCAATGATCTCAAGCCCAAGCCCTACGCCTCGGGCAGCTGGGGGCCCTCGCTCTCGATCGCGCTTACCGAGCGCGACGGGGTGCACTGGCACGAATGAAGAGTGTCGCCGCCTTCGCCTCTTTTGCTCCCCTTCCGCTTGCGGGAGGGGTCGGGGGAGGGATCGACGTGGTGGCTCCATCTTCGACGGTTCGGCGAACGAACCGGCCAGCCCCTCCCGCAAGCGGGAGGGGAGCATTAACGGGACGTTCACCCTATATCGGACCTGCGCGGCTCGCACGCCGCTGACCTGGTCCCACCCAAACCCAAGGAGCTGACATGACGACCGAAATCGAATGGTGGGACTATGAGGACGCCGCCGAGATGGGCGACGCGCTTGCCGGCGACGTGCAGTTCATCATCGAGAGCGCGATCGACGCGCGCGGCGCCGCGGTTATCGCGCTTGCGGGCGGCCGTACCCCCGGCCCGATCTACGCCAAGCTGAGCAAGGCCAAGCTCGACTGGAAGCGCGTGACGATCATCCCGACCGACGATCGCATCGTGCCGATGGGCGACGCGATGTCGAACGTCACCGGCCTGGCCAAGGTGTTCTTGCCACTCGGTGCCCGCGTGATCCCGGTGGTCAGCGAAAAGGCCGATGAGTACAAGGCCGCCGGCCGCGCCGCCGATGCGCGCCTTCAGGACTTCCACTGGCCGCTCGATCTCTGCCTGCTCGGCATGGGCGCCGATGGCCATACCGCCTCGATCTTCCCCGGCCCCGATCTCGCCGAAGCGCTGACCGGCCCCAAGGAGCGCCGCGCACTGGGCGTGATGCCCGATCCGCTGCCGCCCGAAGCCCCCGTCCCCCGCGTGACTTTGTCGCTGGCCGCGATCGTCTCGGCGCGCGCGCTGATGATCGCGATCACCGGTCAGGAGAAGAAGGACGTGCTCGAGCGCGCGATCTCCGAAGGCGCCGGCTCGACCCTCCCGATCGGCCGCGTGCTTGCCGAAACCGAACTGCCTGTCGACATCCACTGGAGTCTGTAAATGGCCAATCTGCACGCCGAAATCGCAGCCGTCACCGATCGGGTGATCGAGCGGTCCAAGGCGGGCCGCACCGCCTATCTCGACCTGATCCGCCGCGAACGCGAATCGGGCAATGACCGCCCGAAGCTGGGCTGCGCGAATCTCGCCCATGCCTATGCCGGTACGGAGGAACAGCGCGAGGCGCTGAAGACCGGCGCGCGGATGAACATCGGCATCGTCACGTCGTACAACGACATGCTGTCGGCCCATGCGCCTTACTACCGGTATCCCGAGCAGATGAAGGTCTGGGCGCTCGAGGCCGGCGCCACCGCGCAGGTGGCGGGCGGGGTACCCGCGATGTGCGACGGCGTGACCCAAGGCTATCAGGGCATGGAGCTCTCCCTGTTCAGCCGAGACACCATCGCGATGGCGACCGCAGTATCGCTCAGCCACCGCGTCTTCGAGGGCGCGGCGCTGCTCGGCATCTGCGACAAGATCGTGCCCGGCCTGCTGATGGGCGCGCTGCGCTTCGGTCATCTGCCGATGGTGCTGATCCCCGGCGGCCCGATGCGCTCGGGCCTGCCCAACAAGGAAAAGGCCGCCGTCCGCGAGCGCTACGCCGAGGGTAAGGCGACTCGCGAAGAACTGCTTGAGGCCGAAATCGCCGCCTATCACGGCAAGGGCACCTGCACCTTCTATGGTACCGCCAACTCGAACCAGATGATGATGGAGGCGATGGGCCTCCATGTCCCCGGCTCGGCCTTCGCCAATCCGGGCACCAAGCTGCGCCAGGAACTGACCCGGCACGCCGTCCACCGTCTTGCCGAGATCGGCTGGAACGGCGACGATTACCGCCCGATCGGCCATGTCGTCGACGAGCGTGCGATCGTGAACGCCGCGATCGTGCTGCTGGCGACCGGCGGCTCGACCAACCACCTGATCCACGTCCCCGCCTTTGCGCGCGCGGCCGGCATCATCATCGACTGGGACGATTTCGACCGCCTCTCGCGCGTCGTGCCGCTGATGACCCGCGTCTATCCGAACGGCTCGGCCGATGTGAACCAGTTCGAGGATGCCGGGGGCCCGTCCTTCGTCATCAAGGAACTGCTGCGCGCCGGGCTGATGCACGGCGACGCGCTGACCATCGCCAGGGACGGCATGGCCGCCTATGGCCGCAAGCCCGACATCGAGGGCGATGCGCTCGTCTGGACCGACCATGGCGAAACGAGCAACGACGAGAATATCGTCCGCACCGTCGAGACGGCCTTTTCGCCCGAGGGCGGCTTCCGCATCCTCAAGGGCAATATCGGCCGCGCCTGCATCAAGGTCTCGGCGGTCGAACGCGAGCGCTGGGTCATCGAGGCCCCTGCCCGCGTCTTCTCGGATCAGCTGGACGTGCTGGAGGCGTTCAAGGCCGGCGAGCTGGAGCGCGACGTGATCGTCGTCGTGCGCTTCCAGGGCCCGCGCGCCAATGGCATGCCGGAGCTGCACAAGCTCACCCCGCAGCTCGGTGTCCTGCAGAATCGCGGCTTCAAGGTGGCGCTGGTCACCGACGGGCGGATGTCGGGCGCGAGCGGCAAGGTGCCCGCGGCGATCCACCTCTCGCCGGAAGCCCTGGGCGGCGGCCCGATCGGCAAGGTGCGTGATGGCGACATCCTCCGCCTTGATGCCGAGAACGGCACGCTGGAGGCTCTGGTCCCGGCCGACGAGTGGGACGCACGCGAGCATGCATCGTCCCCCCCGCCGGCGATCGGCACCGGCCGCGAGCTCTTCGCGATGATGCGCCATCACTGCGACGAAGCCGAAAAGGGCGCGTCGGCGATGCTGCACGAAGCCGGGCTGTGAGATTGTAACGCATGTAAATCATACCCGTCCTGCACACGGACTTTACATCCGCGCGACGGACGGGAAGAAGAACGGCCGCCCACTGGCAACGTTGACAGGGGCTGCAGAGAGAGGATCGGAATCGGATGGAAGTCGTCGCCGTCGACATCGGGGGGACCCACGCGCGCTTTGCGGTGGCGGAGGTCGCGGAGGGTCGCGTCGTTTCGCTCAGCGAGCCGATCACCCAGAAGGTAGCCGAACATCCCAGCCTCCAGCTCGCCTGGCGCGCCTTTGGCGAGCAGCTCGGTCGCCCAGTGCCCAAGGCGGCGGCGATTGCAGTGGCGTCGCCAGTCAACAACGACCTCATCAAGCTCACCAACAATCCCTGGATCATCCGCCCGCCGCTGATCCCGGAGCGGCTGGGTGCCGATACCTGGACGATCGTCAACGATTTCGAAGCGATCGGCCATGCCGTCGCGCAACTCGAGGACGCCTCGTTCCTTCATCTGTGCGGTCCGGAAACCTCGCTCCCGGTAAAAGGCTCGATTACGGTGTGCGGGCCGGGTACCGGGCTCGGCGTGGCGCAGGTGTTCCGCCATCGCAGCGGCGGCTATGACATTATCGCCACCGAGGGCGGCCATAGCGACTTCGCGCCGCTCGACGCGATCGAGGATGCGCTGGTGAAGCGACTGCGTCGCACCTATCAGCGCGTTTCCAAGGAACGCATCGTCGCCGGACCGGCGATTGTCTCGATCTACGAGACGCTGGCCGATCTCGAAGGCGTTCCCGTTTCCCGCCTCGACGACAAGGCCATCTGGACGCTGGCGCTGGAAGGCAAGGACAGCCTCGCGGTCGCTGCGCTTGATCGCTTCTGCCTCAGCCTCGGCGCGGTGGCGGGCGATCTCGCGCTTGCCCATGGCCCTACTGCGGTGGTGATCGCGGGCGGTCTGGGGTTGCGCCTCAAGGACCATCTGCTGCAATCGGGGTTCGGCGAGCGATTCGTCGCCAAGGGGCGATTCCGCTCCCTGATGGCGACGATCCCCGTCAAGCTGATCACCCATCCCCAGCCGGGCCTGTACGGCGCAGCCGCCGCCTTCGCCCAGGAGCATGCACAGTGAGCGACACCCGCCCCACGATCGAAGCCATCATGCGCACCGCCCCGGTCATCCCGGTGCTGGTGATCGACGACGCCGCCAAGGCGCGCCCGCTCGCCGAGGCGCTGGTGAAGGGCGGTCTGCGCGTGCTCGAAGTGACGATGCGCACGCCGGCGGCGCTCGACGCCATCCGCGAGATGAAGCAGGTTCCCGGCGCGATCGTGGGTGCCGGCACCGTGGTCAACACCCAGCAATTCGAGCAGGTGATGCGGGAGGACGCCGAGTTCATCGTATCCCCCGGCCTGACCGACCGTATCGGCGATGCGATCGTCAAGAGCGGCGTGCCGTATCTGCCGGGCATCGCCAATGCCGGCGACATCATGCGCGGCATGGATCTGGGCCTGAGCCACTTCAAGTTCTTCCCGGCCGAGACCTCGGGCGGACTCAAGGCGCTCAAGGCGCTTGCCGCGCCTTTCTACGAGGCGAAGTTCTGCCCCACCGGCGGCATCAGCCTGGCGAGCGCGCCCGAGTGGCTGGCGTTCGATCCGGTGCTCTGCGTCGGCGGCAGCTGGATCGCCAGCGGCTCGCTGGAAGAGGTGGAAGCCAAGGCGCGCGAAGCCGCCGCGCTGCCGCGATAATTCACACGTTCTAAGCCCCTCCTCCTTGGAGGAGGGGTTTGGGGTGGAGGGATTCCAGACCCGCTGTTGGTCTCTGCGAGACACAGCCCCACCCCTACCCCTCCCCTAAAGGGGAGGGGCTAAGCTCTCCAAACCCTTGCCCTTTGCCAATATACGAACCATATACGCTCCGTAGTCTCACCCATACCGGAGCACCCATGGGCATCGTGAAAATCGCCGACGACCTCCACGAGGAGGCGCGCCGCGCCAGCGCGGTGATGTGCCGCTCGATCAACGCCCAGGCGGAATATTGGATGAAGATCGGCATGCTCGCCGAGGCCAACCCCACCCTCTCCTTCAACGAGATTGTCCGCCGCCAGCTGGCCGAGGCGCAGGTCGGCGCCGCCGCGTTCGAGCCCGCCTGAGATGGTCAAGACGCCAGAAGAGCTCGACCTGATGCGAGAAGCAGGGCGGCTGCTCGCCCAGGTCTTTACGATGCTCGACCGCACGCCGCTCGCCGGCATGTCGACACTCGCAATCGACACGCTGGTCGAGCGCTACATCACCGACGAGCTCCACGCCCGCCCCGCCAGCAAGGGGCAATATGGCTATGGCTTCGTGCTCAACTGCTCGATCAACCATGTCGTCTGCCACGGCGTGCCCGATGCCGCGACGATCGTCCGCGACGGCGACATCATCAACCTCGACATCACGCTGGAAAAGAACGGCTTCATCGCCGATTCCAGCAAGACCTACATGGTCGGCACCGTCTCGCCCCAGGCCCGGCGGCTGGTGAAGGTGACGCAGGAAGCGCTGTGGAAGGGCATCGCCCAAGTCCGCCCCGGCGCGACGCTGGGTGACATCGGCGCCGCGATCGAGCGCCACGCCAAGCAGCACGGCTATTCCATCGTCCGCGATTATTGCGGCCACGGCATCGGCCGCGAGATGCACGAGGAGCCCTCGGTCCTTCATTTCGGCCGCCCCGGCACAGGCATGAAGCTGCGCGAAGGCATGACCTTCACGATCGAGCCGATGCTTAACCAGGGCACCCGCAAGGTGACGACGCTCGACGACGGCTGGACGGTGGTGACCAACGACCGCAAGCTCTCCGCGCAGTTCGAGCACACCGTTGCGGTGACCGCCACCGGGGTCGAGGTGCTGACCCTGCGCGAGGGCGAACGCGTGCCCGCCTAGTGGGTCCGCAGGGCGCGGCGCTTGCGAAACGATTGCCCCCTCCCCATCTATCCATCATCGCCGGCTTCCAATCCGTAAGCGCCGGCGGCTGGGTACGTCATGTTCTCGCTTGCGCAGCACGAGTGTGTCCATGGACCTCGCCGATCTGCTTCCCCGATATCAGAACTGCCAGCCCCGCGTCGTAGTCGCCGAGTGCATCGCGTTGCATGCCTCCCAGCGAGCGTGGGCCTGTGCCGATCCCATCCACTCATGGCACCGTGCCAACGCCGCGCCTCACATGGCGATCACCGTCTGATGGGTGCGATCACGCAGCTCGCCGTCGGCGCAACCTCGGACGAGAAGGACCGCCCGCGCTTCCGCGGCACCGCCCGGACGAAACTTGCTCCCGATGTCATCGCCCGCCAGTCGCGCGTCGCCCTGCTCGCCTTTCAGTGCCTGCCCGACCGCGACGCAGCTCTGGCGTTCCTCAACGGCGTGCACGACGCGCTTGGCGGGCGCCCGATCGACGTTGCCAGTTCCGGCGAGGCGGGCGCTGCACGCGTTGAAGCCGCCCTGCGTTCACTGGTCTGAGCTGGCCCATGTTCCAGACACCATATATCGGCTAACAGGTGCCATGGCCGAACGCTTCGAACGACATCGCCAGCCCTGGCGTCCCGACGAGCTGCAAAAGCTCCACACCCTCGCCAAGAAGGGCATGCCGCTGCGTGCCATCGCCAAGGCGCTTACCCGCAGCGAGGAATCGGTGAAGGAACGCGCCAAACTCGACGGTCTCTCGATCGCCAAGCTGCACTAGCCGCTCCGCGCTCGTACCAGCGCGGAGTCCAGCGCCGAGAGAAAGCGCGAGCGATCCTCCTTCCCGAACGGCGGCGGGCCGCCGATGCGGTCGCCGCCGGCCCGCAGATCTGCCATGATCGCGCGCACCGCCACTGCGCTGCCGATCGAGCTGGTGGTGAACGGCTTGCCGTTAGGGGACAGCACTGCTGCCGCGCCTGCCTTCAGGCAGCGATCGGCGAGCAGGATGTCTGCGGTCACCACCACGCTGCCGGCGTTGCTGTGCTCGGCGATCCAGTTGTCGGCCGCGTCGAACCCCTCGCTCACCACCACACGGGTGATCAGCGGATGCTGCGGCACGCGCAGATGCGCATTGCTGACCAGCGTCACCGGCACCTCCATCCGCCAGGCGACCTTGTAGATCTCGTCCTTGACCGGGCAGGCATCGGCATCGACGAGGATATGCGGCGCAATCGTCATGCTTCGCCCTGCCATAGCAGCATGCGCGGGCCAAGCCGCCACGGCCGACCAAGGGACCAAAGCGAATTCCTGCGCATGGCGATCGCGCCTGTTCTCTGCGCATTGGCCCGGCAAAGCGGCGATCCTGCTGATCCGGGCGAGGGCGAGCCGGCAGCGCATGCGGACGGCTGGAGCACCGAACGCGTGTGTGCGATCCCCGCCGCGCGATAAGTGGCAGCGCGATACGGTTTCCGCACCGCGCGGTTCAGCTGTGCCGCAGCCACCGCGATGCTCGCGCGCAAGCCAGTTCCGGGGGAGCGTCGATGGCGCTTCCCCGGAGTCGCTGGAACGGTCGGAGCCCTCGTCTCAGTTCTGCGCCGCCTTCGCCTCGGGGCGCGCCGGCGGCCGGCTGGATGCGGCGCTGCGCAGGGCATCGTCGTACCAGGCGGCGAGGTCACGATGCATCTGGGGCATCGTCGCCGGGTTCAGATAGACCATGTGTCCGGCATCATAATAGGTGAAGCGGATGTTGTTCTGGAGCTGCGGGTCGAGCAGCATGTGGCTCACGTCGAACTCGGCGCCGAAAAATGGTGTGGCAAAGTCGTAATAGCCGTTCATGAACAAGACCTTGAGATACGGGTTGGTCCGCATCGTATAGGCGAGGTCGGCGGCGCTGTTCGGCATCAGGTGCGTGCCGCTGCCATCGGGCGCGCGGTGCTTCCAGTCCCATTCGAACCCCGGGCCGCGCGCGGTCATGCGGTACGGCATGTCGGTTTTGTAGCCCAGCACGCGGGTCGCATAGTCCTGGAAGGTTGCGACAAAGGCGCCGGTAACCGCCGTGGAGGCCGGATCGTCGCTCGGGCTGTCGGCATTGGCGTCGGTGACGTTCAGCAGGTAGCGAGAATCCAGGCGCCCGACCGCGAGACGCCGATCCCGCAGCAACTCGGTCTGGAAACGCGGCAGGGTGAGACGCAGGTCTGCACGCAGGATATAGGCCTCGCTGATGCCGGTATAGTCCGCCATCTTCCTGGCGACCGCCGCCTTCTCGGCCGCCGAGATGGTCGAGCCCTTGGCGAGCGCAGCGGCGTAGGGGCCGCTGGTGAAGGCGCGCACCTCCGCAAGGAAGGTCGGCAGATCGGCGGCACGGTTCTGAAGCCGATTGTGATACCATGCGGTCGCCGCCATGGTCGGGAAAAGCGTCAGGAAATTTTGGTCGTAGCCTGGCTGGCGCACGCCATAGTTCATGATCGTCGAGAACTGCACCATGCCGTTCAGGCTCAGCCCCGCCTCCTCCAGCTTGGCGGCAACCACCGGATTGCGCAGCGTGCCGTAACTCTCGCCGAACAGGAATTTCGGGCTTTGCCAGCGATCGAACTTGCTGGTGTAGCGGAGGATGGCACGGGCAAAGCCGTCGGCATCCTGGTCGACGCCCCAGAAGTCCTTGCCGGTCTTGTCCCCCAGCGGCCGTGACCAGCCGGCGCCGAGCGCGTCGATGAAGACGAGATCGCTCTTGTCGATCAGCGAGTCCGGGTTGGGGCCGAAGCCATAGGGCGCCGGGCGAATATATTCCGGATTGGCGGTGGTGACCCGCACCGGCGCAAAGCTGCCCATGTGGAGCCAGATCGTCGGCGAGCCCGGCCCGCCATTGTAGAAGAAGGTCACCGGCCGCTGCTCGCGCGGCGCGCCGTCGCGCACATAAGCGGTGTAGAAATAGGAGGCGGTCGGCTTACCGTCGTCGTCGCGAATGGTGAGCGTGCCCGCGGTGGCGGTATAGGCGATGCGCTGGCCCCCCACAGTGACCGCGCCGTGGCTGACCGCCGCAGCCTCCTCGACCGAGGGCTTGGCCCAAGCCGCCTCCGCCTCGGCCTTCATCTGCTCGCGATGATCGCCCTTGGCAGCTGCCTCCTTCGGCTTCTCCTGCGCCAAGGCGGGGCTGGCGGTGGTGGCGAACAACAGGCACAACAAGGCGGCACGACGCATTCTTTCCCCCTGAATTTTCGGATCAGGGAGACTTTGTTACATGCCAAAGACGGGGAAACAAGCCGGGAAGCGAAGGGCCTACATCTCGCCGCGCGCACGGCGAAGCGCATACCATTTCGCCACGTTCGCCTGATGCTGAGCATAGGTCTCGGCGAAGACATGGCCGCCGCTGCCGTCTGCAACAAAGTAGAGCGCCTTTGACTGCGCCGGGTGCAACACCGCGTCGATCGATGCGCGGCCCGGATTGGCGATCGGCCCTTCGGGCAGGCCGCGCATGGTATAGGTGTTGTAGCCGTTCTTCGCGCGCAGCTCCGATTGCAGGATCCGTCGGCCGAGCGGCTTGCCCTTGGTAATCGGATAGATGATCGTGGGATCCGCCTGCAGCGGCATCCCGGCCTTCAGGCGATTGGCATAGACGGCCGCGACCGTGGTGCGCTCCGAAGGCTTGCCGGTTTCCTTTTCGACGATCGAGGCGAGAATGATCGCCTCGCGCGGGGTGGTCACCACCAGGCCTTTGGCGCGTCCCGCCCAGGCCTTGGCGAGATAGGCCGCCATCGCCTTCTGCATCCGCGCCAGCACCGCCGCACGCGGTTCATTGCGAACATAGGCATAGCTGTCGGGCAGGACGGAGCCTTCTGCCGGCGTCTCCGCAGCGCCGGTGAGCGCGGGTGCCTTGGCCAGCGCCTCGGCGACGAGGATCGATGCCATGCCTTCGGGCACGGTCACCAGCCGCTGCAGCGTATTCCCATCCTGGAGCATGGCGAGGATCTGTCGCGCGCTGGAACGTGGTGCGATGCGATATTCGCCCGCACGGATCGTACCGCCGCCCCCGAACAGCTTGGCGAAGGTGAGGAAGACCGGGCGGGAGGCGATCGCCCCCGCCTTCTCCAGTTCGCGGGCGGCGCGGGAAAGCGTCGCCCCCTCCGGCACGACGACGCTCAATTCCCGGGTCGCCGGCCCCGGCCCCGCCCAGAGAAACCAGCCACCGGCAAAGGCGGCGACCAGCAGCAGCGCGGCAACGAGCAGAACGCGCGGCCCCCGGCTCCGGCGCGCAGATGCACGCTTGCGGGAACGGGAGCGTGCGTCCTTCGCCATGGCCTTACAGCGCCTTCATTACCAGGCTGGCATTGGTACCGCCGAAGCCGAACGAATTGTTCAGCACGGCCTTCACCTTCCGCTCCTTGGCGATGTGCGGCACCAGGTCGACGCCAGCGCAATTCTCGCTCGGATTGTCGAGGTTGAGCGTCGGCGGCACGATCTGGTCGCGCAGCGCGAGGATGCAGAAGATGCTCTCCACCGCACCGGCGCCACCCAGCAGGTGGCCGATCGCCGATTTGGTCGAGCTCATCGACAGGCTGCCGAGCGCATCGCCGAACAGTCGGCGTACCGCACCGAGCTCCAGTTCATCGCCCATCGGAGTCGAGGTGCCGTGCGCGTTGATGTAATCGATGTCCTCGAGCGCCAGGCCAGACTTGCGCATCGCCATCTGCATCGAACGGAACGCCCCCGAGCCCTCGGGGTGGGGCGCGGTGACGTGATAGGCGTCGCCCGAAAGGCCATAGCCGACCACCTCGGCATAGATCTTCGCGCCGCGCGCCTTGGCATGCTCATATTCCTCGAGCACGACGACGCCCGCGCCCTCGCCCATCACGAAGCCGTCGCGGCCCTGATCCCAGGGGCGGCTGGCCTTGGTGGGGTCGTCGCGGAATCCGGTGGAAAGCGCGCGCGCCTGGCCGAAGCCGGCGATGCCAATCGGGCAGACGGTGCTTTCCGCGCCGCCCGCCAGCATGATGTCGGCATCATCCATCGCGATCATCCGCGCGGCGTCGCCGATCGAGTGGGCGCCGGTCGAGCAGGCGGTGACCACCGCATGGTTCGGGCCCATCAGTCCGTATTTGATCGAGACCTGGCCGGAGATCAGATTGATCAGGCGTCCATGGACGAAGTGCGGCGATACGCGCTTCGGCCCCTTTTCGGCGAGGACGAGCGATTCGCTCTCGATGCCCGGCAGGCCGCCAATGCCCGAACCGATCGAGCAGCCGGCGCGGAACCGCATTTCCTCGGGCATGTCCAGCAGGCCGGCATCCTCGATCGCCTGGCCGGCGGCATCGATGCCATAGACGATGAACGGATCGACCTGGCGCTGGATCTTGTGATCGACGCGCTTGCCCGCATCGAAGCCATATTCATGATCGGCCGGCTTCACTTCACAGGCATAGTTGCTCTGGAAGTCGGTGGCGTCGAACCGGGTGATCGTGCCCGCGCCGGACTTGCTGGCGAGGATGTTCTTCCAGGCGGTTTCGACATCGGCCCCCAGCGGGGTGACGAGGCCCAGGCCGGTCACGACTACGCGGCGCATGGCAGTTCTCCAGTCAATCTACGTTCGGTTGTAGGTGTAATACAAAACGGCTCCCCGTCCGCATCGCCAAGAAGGCACGGGACGGGAAGCCGCCTAGTCGCAATTCCTGCCCATCGGGCGGGGAGCGCGGTTCGAGCGTCAGCCCTGCTGATGCTCGGAGATGTAGGCAACGGCGTCGCCGACGGTGCTGATCTTCTCCGCGGCGTCGTCCGGGATCTCGACCCCGAATTCTTCCTCGAAGGCCATCACCAGCTCGACGATGTCGAGGCTGTCCGCACCGAGATCATCGGTGAAGCTCGCGGTCGGCACCACGTCCTTGGCGTCGACGCCCAGATGGTCGACAACGAGCGCCTGCACGCGGGTGGTGATCTCTTCCTGGTTGGCCATGGTCCCTGTTTTCCTTTGTGATGGGGCTCTGAATCCGTTTTCCCGCACCTAGAATGCCGCCGGGGCGGTTGCAAGAGGGAGCCGCAAGGGCCCCGTCCCGCTATCGGGAAAAGTCGGCGGAAGCATATTCCAGCGTGTTGAGAAACGCAAAATATTGCGCGAGCAGTTCCGCATTGGCGCGGGTCTGTTGCGTTTCATCGGTAACCGCGGCGCGGATCAGGTCCTGCGTCGCCTTGGGGGTCAGCGGCGCGCGACGCACCGCCTCTGGCAAGGCCGCGAACTGCTGGTCCAGCGCGGCGGGATCGAAGCCCTTGGCCTGCACGACCCGCTTCGCGACCGGCAGCCCCACCTCGGCCAGCGCATAGACGCCGGACGCCGTGGCCGCGGCGCCGCTCCACCCGCGCTCGTTCGCGCAGGCGGTGGTGGCGTCGTTCAGCCCGCGGGTAACCGCCGGGTCATAGCGCGGGCGCTGGCCGGGCGTACCGAGGTTGCGTTCGACATCGGCGGCGAGCTGCGCCTTTACGGCTGCGTCGAGCTTCTGCCCGACACAGCCGATCGAGGCGGGGTCCGCGGGCGCCGCAAAAGCGGGGGTTGCGGCGGCAAGCGCAATTGCTGCGGCAAGAATAAAACGCATCGTCTTCCTACTCCACGCCCCCCGGCTGCTCGGCTCAGAGCATCGCCATCCCGCCGTTCACGTGCAAGGTCTGGCCGGTGACATAGGCCGCCTCCTTGCTGGCGAGATAGACGACCGCCGCGCCGATATCTTCGCCCTCGCCCAGCTTTCCGGCAGGAATACGGCCAAGCAGCGCCTCTTTCTGCGCATCCGGCAGAACGTCCGTCATTGCCGACCGGATGAAGCCCGGCGCGACGCAGTTGACGGTGATGTTGCGGCTGGCCAGTTCCTGCGCCAGCGCCTTCGACATGCCGACCAGGCCGGCCTTGGAGGCGGCATAATTTGCCTGCCCCGGATTGCCGGTCGCGCCGACAACCGAGGTGATCGAGATCATGCGACCGAAGCGTGCCTTCATCATCGGCTTGGCGGCGGCGCGCATCAGGCGGAACGCGGCTTCCAGATTGACCTGGATCACCTGCTCCCATTCCTCGTCCTTCATCCGCATCGCCAAATTGTCACGGGTAACGCCGGCATTGTTGACGAGGATGTCGAGCTTGCCGCCCAGCGCTTCCACCGCCTGCGGCACCAGCGCATCGACCGCGGCGCGATCGGAGAGGTTGCAGGCAAGCGCGACATGCTCACCGCCAAGGCCGGCGCGGAATGCCTCCAGCTTCTCGGCATTGGAGCCGGACACGGCGAGCTTGGCGCCCTGCGCCGCCAGCGCCTTGGCGATCGCAGAACCGATGCCCCCCGATGCGCCCGTGACCAGCGCGGTCATTCCCGTAAGATCGAACATGTCCCGTATCTCCTCAGAGCGCCTTCACGAGCGCTTCAATATCATCCATCGTCACGACGCTGGCCACCTTAGCATCAGGCGTGATCCGCTTGACCATGCCACCGAGCACCTTGCCGCCCAGCTCCACGAAATCATGCACGCCCGCATCGAACATCGCCGACACCGATTCGCGCCAGCGGACCATGCCGGTGACCTGCTCGACGAGGAGCGTCCGGATCGTCGCCGCGTCGACGACCGGCGCCGCGGTGACATTGGCATAGACCGGCACCAGCGGCGCCTGGATCGCGACGTCCGCCAGCGCCTTGTCCATCGCGTCCGCCGCCGGCTGCATCAGCGGGCAATGAAACGGCGCCGACACCGGCAGCAGCAATGCGCGCTTGGCGCCATGATCCTTGGCGATCGCGACCGCACGCTCGATCGCGGCGCGGGCGCCCGATATCACCACCTGCGTCGGATCATTGTCATTGGCGACGGTGCACACCTCGCCTTCGGCCGCCGCGTCGGCAATTGCCTGCGCCTTGACGAGATCGGCGCCAAGCAGCACCGCCATCGCTCCCTCACCCACCGGCACTGCCGACTGCATCGCATCGCCGCGCTTGCGGAGCAGCTTGGCCGTGGTGGACAGATCCAGCGCGCCCGCAGCACACAGCGCGGTATATTCGCCCAGTGAGTGCCCGGCGACGAAATCCGCCTTGTCGGATAGGCGGATGCCGCCTTCCTTCTCCAGCACGCGCAGTACCGCGATCGCATTTGCCATGATCGCCGGCTGGGCATTGGCGGTGAGCGTCAGGTCACTTTCGGGGCCTTCGATCATCAGCTTGAACAGATGCTGACCCAGCGCCTCGTCGACTTCCTGGAACACTTCGCGCGCCGCGGGGCTGGCCTCGGCCAGCGCCCTGCCCATGCCGACGGCCTGGCTGCCCTGGCCTGGAAAGATGAATGCGCGCATGCTGGCTCCTCTTTTGCGAACGCTTCTATATTGGCGGCGCGCGTTAGAGCCGAACGCCCGGGCGATGCAAGCCCGGCGCGCCGAATGGGCTTGCCTTCGCCGCCCGATTGCGTGTAAAGGCACCCGATCGGAGCGGAGCAGCAATGCGTCCGCTCCGTTTGCTTTATCGAGACGACAGCCGGAGGGGCGTTCGCATGGGGCGGCGTCAGCGATCGGCCAACAGGAAGAGAACCAATGGCTCTGTACGAGCATGTGTTCCTTGCGCGCCAGGATCTGGCACAGGCGCAAGTGGACGCGCTGGCGGAAACCGCCACCAAGATCGTCGAAGACAATAACGGCAAGGTCGTCAAGACCGAGACCTGGGGTCTTCGCAGCCTCGCCTATCGTATCGCCAAGAACCGCAAGGCGCACTACGTGATGCTCGAGATCGACGCGCCGGCCGGCGTGGTCGCCGAGCTGGAGCGCCAGACGCAGATCAACGAAGACGTGATCCGCTACATGACCGTCAAGGTGGACGGCCATGAGCAGGGCCCGTCGGTGATGATGCGCAAGGGCGACCGCGAGCGTCGCGGCCGTCGTGACCGCGATGGCAACTTCGAAGGCGAATAAGGAGCGTATAGACCATGGCACGACCCTTTTTCCGCCGCCGCAAGAGCTGCCCCTTCTCCGCGAAGGATGCGCCCCGGATCGACTATAAGGACGTCCGCCTGCTGCAGGGCTTCGTCTCCGAGCGCGGCAAGATCGTCCCCTCGCGCATCACTTCGGTGAGCGCGAAGAAGCAGCGCGAGCTGGCCCAGGCCATCAAGCGCGCCCGTCACCTGGGCCTGCTGCCCTACATCGTTAAGTAAGGAGCGGATCCATGGAAGTCATTCTGCTGGAGCGCGTTGAGAAGCTCGGCCACATCGGCGACGTGGTGAAGGTGAAGGACGGCTTTGCCCGTAACTTCCTTCTGCCGCGCAAGAAGGCGCTGCGCGCCAACGAAGCCAACCGCAAGGTCTTCGAGGCTAATCGCGAGCGCATCGAATCTGAGAACGCGACCCGTCGCGTCGAGGCCGAGAAGGAATCGAAGACGCTCGAGGGCGTTTCGGTCACCCTGATCCGCCAGGCGTCGAACACCGGCCAGCTGTACGGCTCGGTCGCGGTGCGCGACCTGGTCGACGTGCTGACCGCCGACGGCCACAAGGTCAACAAGGCGCAGATCGTGCTCGATCGTCCGATCAAGGCGATCGGCGTGTACGAAGTCCGCGTCGCGCTGCACCCGGAAGTCGCGGTGACCATCAAGGTCAACGTCGCACGTTCGCCGGAAGAAGCCGAGATGCAGGCGCAGGGCGTCGACGTTACGGCGGCGATGTTCGAGCGTGAAGAGACCGGCTTCACCGAGGACTATGATCCCAACGCCGAGCCGGGCGAGATCGCGACCGAAGCTCCCGCCGCGGACGACGCGCAGGGCTGAGTCCAGCGACTCCATCAACAAGGCAAAGGGCCGTACCGAGCGATCGGTGCGGCCCTTTCCTTTTCACGCACCGGAAACGCGCGCACCTGTCCTGAAATCCGCCGAAGATCGTCAGCGATTGCCCGGCTGCCCACTGGTGCGGCAAAATGTTGCGGCGTACCGCGTGGCACCCCGAATCGGTCGGGGCCAGGAGACATGCAGTGGAGCAGTTGGCGAGCGACGGGGATGCCCCCACGCCTGCGCATCAAGAGCGGTTCGCCGCGCTGACCGTCGGCGCGATCGGCGTCGTATTCGGCGATATCGGCACGTCACCGCTCTATTCGCTCAAGGAGAGCTTCATCGGCCACCATCGGCTGACGGTGGATGCCGCGCACATCTTCGGGGTCCTCTCGCTGATCTTCTGGACGATGACGTCGATCGTCACGATCAAATATGTCGCTTTGATCCTGCGCGCGGACAATCGCGGGGAAGGCGGCAGCCTGGCGCTGCTCGCGCTGATCACCCGGGTGATGGGCAATACGCGCTGGCGGGTTGCGATCACCATGACCGGTGTTATCGCCACCGCGCTCTTTTATGGTGATGCAATCATCACGCCTGCTGTCTCGGTGCTGTCGGCAGTCGAAGGCCTTACCACCGTGCAACAGGGTTTCGCGCCGCTGGTGCTGCCGGTCACGGTAGCCATTCTGGTCGCGCTGTTCGCCATCCAGTCGCGGGGCACGGCGGCGGTGGGCAAGCTGTTCGGGCCCGTGATGCTGATCTATTTCGCGGTGATCGCGGTGCTGGGAATCTCCGGCATCGTGCAGGCGCCGGAGATCCTGTGGGCGCTCAACCCGTGGTACGCGCTCAACTTCTTCCTGCTGGACCCCGGCCTCGCCTTCCTGGCGCTCGGCTCGGTCGTACTCGCGGTCACCGGCGCCGAGGCGCTTTATGCGGACATGGGCCATTTCGGTCGCCGCGCGATCATGGTGTCGTGGCTCTACATTGCCTTCCCGTGCCTGATGCTCAATTATCTGGGCCAGTCGGCCTCGATCCTGCGCAATCCGGCGATGATCGAGAATCCCTTCTTCCTGATGGCGCCGGAATGGGCGCGCCTGCCCCTCGTCATCCTCGCCACCATGGCGACGGTGATCGCCAGTCAGGCGGTGATCTCGGGCGCCTTCTCGGTGTCGCAACAGGCGGTCCAGCTCGGCTTCCTGCCGCGGCTGCGCATTCTCCACACCAGCGCCAAGGCGGCGGGGCAGATCTATGTGCCGCTGGTCAACTGGGGGCTGCTGGTGATGGTGGTGCTGCTGGCGCTCGGCTTCCGCAGCTCGAGCAACCTCGCCTCGGCCTATGGGATTGCAGTGACCGGCACGATGTTCATCACCGCCTGCATGCTGGGCGTGCTGACCTTCGCCGTGTGGAAATGGCATCCGCTGCTCGCCGGTGCCGTCACCGGCACCTTCCTGCTGATCGACGGAGCCTATTTCGCCTCGAACATCACCAAGATCCCCGATGGCGGCTGGTTCCCGCTGCTCGTGGCCGCCGTGGCATTCGTGCTGCTGACCACCTGGTCGCGCGGCCGCCGGCTGGTGCTGGACCGCCTGCAGGAGGGCGCAATGCCGATCGCGCTGTTCATCCGCTCCGCCGCGCAGTCGGCAACGCGGGTGAAGGGGACGGCAGTGTTCCTCACCTCCACGCCGGACAGCATTCCCCCTGCCCTGCTGCATAACCTCAAGCACAACAAGGTGCTGCACGAGCGGATCGTGCTGCTCACCGTCGCGATCGAGCAGGTCCCGCACGTTCGCGGCGCCGAATGCCGGACGATGGAGCCGCTCGGCGAAGGCTTCTTCCGCGTCGTGCTGCACTATGGCTTCATGGATGAAGTCGACGTACCCTTGGCGCTGGCGGCGATCCAGGATTGCGGCGCGCCCTTCAAGCCCATGGAAACGAGCTACTTCCTCGCCCGTCAGACGCTGCTGCCCTCGTCGCGCCCCGGCATGGCGATCTGGCGCGAGAAGCTGTTCGCCTGGATGGTGCGCAATGCCGAAAGCGCGATGGAGTTCTTCAAGCTCCCCACCAATCGCGTGGTCGAACTCGGCAGCCAGCTGGAAATCTGAGCAAAAAAATGGGGCGGCTTCCGCTTGGGAAGCCGCCCCAGGTCTTCGGGGTGTGCCCCGTTAGCCGGCGAGGACAGCCGTCTTGCCGCTGGCACCCTGGACATCGACCGGCGAGCCGCCCGCGCGGCGGCGCTGCAGCCAGTCCTTCAGCAGTTCGGCGCAGCTGTGATCGACCGCGTCGAGCCGCGACACGTCGAGCAGCACCGACTTGCCGCCCGGTACCGACTCCAGCCGGTCCGAAAGCTTGGGCAGCGTGATGAAGGTTGCGGAGCCGGCCAGCGCGATGCGATGTTCGCCCGCTTCTTCCTGCTGATCGACCTTCAGACCCAAGCGGCGGAGGTTCGGCACCAGTTCGAGCAGCGAGAGCGCGATGCCGACGAGCACGCCGGTCAGCAGGTCCTCGGTCACGACCAGCAGGCAGGTCACCGCCCAGATCGCCGCCGGCAGCAGGCCGTAATTCGCGAACAGGTGGCGAACATGCTTGAGATTGACCAGCTTCGCACCGGTCACCACCAGCACCGCGCCAAGTGCCGCCATCGGGATCTCGCGCAGCAGCCAGGGCAGCAGCGCCACGAAACCGAGGATCCACGCGCCGTGCAGGATGGCGGAAAGCCGGGTCTGTGCACCGGCCTGCACATTGGCCGAGCTGCGAACGATAACGCCCGTCATCGGCAGCGCACCGGCGACGCCGCACAGCAGGTTACCGATGCCCTGCGCGCGCAGTTCCTTGTTGTAGTTGGTTCGCACACCGTCATGCATGCGATCCACCGCCGCGGCCGACAGGAGCGTCTCGGCGCTGGCGATGAAGGCGAGTGCAACGGCGGCCGTGATGACGCTCGGGTCCATCCACTTGGCGAGGAAGCCGTTCTCCGGCAGCGCGATGGCGGACACGATGTTGGACGGCACCGCAACGCGGGTAACATCGAGGCCCAGGCTAAACGCGACCAACGTCGCCGCGACCACGCCGACCAGCGCGCCGGGCACCAGCTTGACCGCGGCCGGCTTGAACTTGTCCCAGCCCAGCATCGTCGCGATGGTCAGCAGGCCCAGCCCCAGCGCCATTTCGGCTGCGGCCAGGTCGGTCGAGAGGCCCAGAAGACGGCCCGGCATCGCAGCCAGATTGGCGAGGCCGTTCGACAGCGGCTTGGCGTCGAACAGGACGTGATATTGGCCGACCACGATGAGGATACCGATGCCGGCGAGCATGCCGTGCACCACGGCCGGCGAGATCGCGCGGAACCAGCCGCCGACGCGCAGCACGCCCGCGACCACCTGGATGGCGCCGGCAAGGATCAGGATCGGCCCGAGCGCCGAAAGGCCCTGCTCGCGTACCAGCTCGAACACGATCACCGCGAGGCCCGCCGCCGGGCCGCTCACCTGAAGCGGCGAGCCGGCAAGCAGGCCGACGACCAGGCCGCCGATGATGCCGGTGACCAGGCCCTTCTCGGGCGGGACACCCGAGGCGATGGCGATGCCCATGCAAAGCGGCATCGCCACCAGGAACACGACGATCGACGCCGTGAAGTCGCGCACGAAGCTCTTGGGCTTCGGTGCTTCCGCGACCGTGCTCATTCCGCTGCCTCCGCATAGGCGATGTCGCGTGCCAGCCGCTGGCCGGCCGGCAGCGCCACCGGCATCGGCCGATCCTCGCGGATCGGCATGAAGCGGCCGCTCTCGCCATCGAGGCCTAGCACCACGCCGGCGCCGATATCGACGAACCAGCCGTGCAGCGCGATCTCGCCGCGGGCGATGCCGGCGGCGACCGAGGGGTGGGTGCGAAGATGGGCAAGCTGGACGACAACATTCTCGAGCGCGGCCGTGCGGACCGCATCGGCGCCTTCCAGATTGTCATAGCCGCCATCGACGACGCACTTGGCGGCGTGGCTGTGGCGCAGCCAGGCGGTGACGTTCGGCATGCCTTCCAGCATTTCCGGGTTCATCAGCGCCTTCATCGCGCCGCAATCCGAATGGCCGCACACGATGATGTCGCGCACCCCAAGCGCCGCCACGGCATATTCGACCGTCGAAGACACGCCGCCATTCTGGGTGGCGAAGGGCGGCACGATGTTGCCGGCGTTGCGGCATACGAAGAGGTCGCCGGGGTTCGCCTGGATGATCTGTTCGGGCACGACACGCGAATCGGCGCAGGAGATCATCAGCGCCTTCGGGCTTTGCCCATGGGTGGCGAGCTTGGAATAGAGGGCGTGCTGGTTCGGGAAGACCTGCTTCTCGAAATCGACGACGCGTCCGATCACTTCGTTCACGGCTTGCTCCTGTAACAGACCCGCGGCGCGGGCATCTCTTCAGGATTGCAAACTACTGGTCGCCGTTTGCTGCATCGCGGCGCGTTCGTAAGGAAACGTTGCTAAGCGCCTGGCGTCTAGCGGGGCAAGCGGATCTCCGCGCAGAGCCCGCCTCCGTCGCGGTTGGCCAGCAGAAAGCTTCCGCCCTCCGCCTCCGCGGCGCGCGCGACGATGGAGAGACCGAGCCCGAACCCGACCGTGTCGCGCGATCGTGCATCGTCCAGCCGGACGAAAGGCTGCATCACGCGCTGCAGATCTTCTTCCGGGATGCCCGGCCCCTTGTCCTCGACCCGGATCGCGACGATCCCGTCCTCCGGCACGAGCCGGATGCAGCACTGGCCGGCATAGTGCACCGCGTTGTCGACGAGGTTGTTGAGCGCCCGCTTGAGCATCAGCGGCCGCAGCACATGCTCGAAATGGTTCGGCCCATCATATTCGACATCGCGGCCATGGTCGGCATTGTCGTCGGCGATCGTCGCGCACAGCACGGCCAGATCGACGCGCGCGGGCGTCTCCTTGTCCCCCTCTCCGCCCAGAAAGGCGAGCAGCGACGCGATCATCGCCTCCATCTCGGTGATGTCGGTTTCCACTGCAGCATGCACGTCCGGATCGGCGATCGCATCGGCGCGGAGCCGCAGCCGGGCAAGCGGCGTGCGCATATCGTGGCCGACCGCGGCGAGCGCCTGGGTACGATCGGCGATCAGTCGCTGGATACGTTCCTGCATGCGGTTGAAGGCACTGATCACGCGGCGCAGTTCCTTGGGCCCCGCCTCCTCCACCTCGAGGATACCGCCGGTGCCGAAACGGTCGGCAGCGAGCGCCAGCCGGCGCATCGGCAGCAGCATCCGGCGCACCAGGATGCCGCTGATCAGGATCAGCGCCAGTGCAGGGGCCAGTGCAAGCAGGATCCGCGACAGGCCGAGGTCCGCCGCGTGGACGTGCTCGCGTGTGCGGAAATACATCCAGCTGCCGTCCGACATCGGGACCGCGCCGACGATCAGCGCCTTGCTGCCCTGCGAAGTCAGTCTCAGGCGCAATCCCTGGGATGCGAGCGTCGGCTCCCACAACACCACCTGCTCGTAGAGCCGATCGAGATCGGGCTGCTCGCGCAGACCGTTGGGCAGTCGCGGCATCCAGCGTACTTCGTAGCGCGACGTCGTGAATTCACCCGCCAGTTCCTCCCGCCGCTGGGGCGGCTGTTCGGCAAGCAGCTTGCGCGCGATCACCAGATGCTCGGCCAGCCGCCGCGCCTCGTCGTCGCGCACCGCGAACTGGCTCGCCCGCTCGTAGAGCAGGGTGGAAACGGCGAACTCGATAAGGATCGTGAGCAGCAGGATCGCGAAAACCTGCCCGATCAGCCCGGAGGGTCGCTTGAGAAAGGCGCTCAACTTCGTGTCACGGGCACGTTGAGCGTATAGCCGATGCCGCGCACGGTGACGATCGGCGCCTGATGGCCCGCGTCGGAGAGCTTGCGCCGCAACCGGCTCACCAGCACGTCGATGCTGCGATCCGAACTGTCGCCCAGCCGGGTGCGCGACAACTCGATCAGCCGCTCGCGCGAGATCACCCGGCCCGAATGATCGCACAAGGTCACCAGCAGGTCGAACTCGGCGCCGGTCAGGTCCACTACCGCGCCGGTCGGCGACAGCAGCTCGCGGCGCGGCAGGTTGACCGTCCAGCCGTCGAACTGGATCTCGCCCTTGGGCCGCTCGGCGGTATCCCGCTCGCCGGCGCCGCGGCGGAGCACCGCGCGCACCCGCGCAACCAGCTCGCGCGTGCCGAACGGCTTGGCCAGATAATCGTCCGCCCCCAGTTCCAGTCCGACGACGCGATCGGTCTCGCTGCCCTTGGCCGAGATGAAGATGATCGGCACCGAACTTTTCTGCCGGATCGCCCGGCACAGATCGATCCCGCTGGTGCCCGGCAGCATCACGTCGAGCAGCACCAGGTCCACCGGCCCCTGCTCCAGCGCCAGCCACATCTCGGGCGCGGAAGAGGCGGGACGCACCGTGTAGCCATTTTCCTGGAGCGCGCGCGCCGTGAGGGTGCGCAGCTGGGGATCGTCCTCGACCAGAACGATCGTGGGGAGGCTAAGCGTGGGTTCACCTGCGTACATCGTCGCGAAACCTAGGGACGAGGATGCGGAGGGTCAACGGCGGCGCGGCGGGATCGGGCGTGACGGGCGTCACGGGCGGCGCGACTCGGGCACGATACAAGACAGGCCATCGTGGGGGACCTTTCATGCAGATGCCGCGCCTCAATCGTTCCGTTGTGCCCGGACGCTCCCGCGCGAATCGGGGCACGCTGGCAGCCATCCAGCTCGAAGGTCCGATGCAGGATCTGACACCGGCGCAGGATGAGGGGTTCGGACCGCGTCACCTGCTCGCGGCACTGGACGGGCTTTCCGCGGCGGTGATCGAAGCCACCGGAAGCGGGGCCTTCCTCACCGCAGAGCGGATCCAGCTGATCGACGCGGCGCACAAGCTCGCCTGGCTGCTGGTGCGCGTGAACCGCAACGAGGCGGGGATCGCCCATGCATCCGATATCGCCGGCACGACGCGCGCGGTCGTCTCTGCCACCTACGAGCTGCGGGGCGTGCAGGAACTCGGCGAGGGCGGCGCGGCGATCCAGCTGCTGTTTGACCTGATCGTCCGGATCGACCAGCTGCTGCCGCGCAGCGCCCAGCTCTACCAATAAGCCACGGCGCCTCTGGCGCGCCGGCGCCGCCGAGGCTAGAGCGGGCGCGAAGGTTCTCCTTCAAACCCATGCCGGTGCCCGTTCGCGGGCGAAAAAGGGAATGCGGTGCGGACGTTTGCGCGTCCCATGCCGCAGCTGCCCCTGCAACTGTGTGCGGAGAGCGGCCGGACAACCGCCATTGGGAGCGATCCCGAGAAGGCGTCCGAGCCGCAGCGACCCGCGAGCCAGGAGACCTGCCGGCAAGGGGTCGCTCACACCGGGCCCAGGGTGCGGCCATGGTGCGGTATCGTCCGTGCGAGCGACAGGAACGGGGCCGGGCGCGCAATCGTGCGTCCGGGCCGATTGTCATTGCGGGACCGCGGAGCAGCCGGACGTGCACATTCTTGTTTTCTTCGGCCACGGGAGCGCCCGGGCATGATCGACCTTTCGAGCGTAGCGGCCTTCGATCGCGCCCTCGCCGCGCTGCCGGCCCCGGACACGGCCGCCGCGGACGCCGCCAGGGACCGCCAGCAGCAACTGACCAAGCCGCCCGGATCGCTGGGTCGCCTGGAGGATCTCGCGATCTTTCTGGCAAGCTGGCAGGGCCGCGTGCGCCCCTCGATGGCGAGCGCGAAAGCGGTGATCTTCGCCGGCAATCACGGCGTCGCGGCACAGGGTGTCAGCGCCTTCCCGCCCGAGGTCACGGTACAGATGGTCGCCAATTTCGCGGCCGGGGGAGCCGCCATCAACGCCCTTACCGGTGCGATCGGGATGCCGCTCGACGTCGTGGCGCTCGATCTCGACCGGCCGACCGAGGATTTCACCGTAGCTCCCGCGCTGGCGGAGGAAGCCTGCCTCGCCGCGCTGATGCGCGGGGCGGCGGTGGTGACGCCGGACACAGACCTGTTGTTGCTGGGCGAGATGGGCATCGCCAATTCGACCGCGGCGGCGGCGCTGTGCCTGCGCAGCTTCGGCGGAACCGCTGTCGACTGGAGCGGCCCCGGCACCGGGCTCGACAGCGCCGGTGTCAGCCACAAGGCTGCGGTGATCGAGCGGGCGATCGCGCGGCATGAGTCGGCACCGACGACGCCGTTCGAGACGCTGCGGCGCGTCGGCGGACGCGAGCTGGCGGCAATCTCCGGCGCGGTGCTCGCCGCGCGCCACGCGGGCGTGCCGGTACTGCTCGACGGCTTTATCTGCTGCGCGGCGATCGCGCCGCTGGCGGCGGCGGCGCCGGGGATCGTCGATCACTGCATCGCCGGCCATTGCTCGCTGGAGCCCGGCCATCCTCGCCTGCTCGAAAGGCTGAAACTGGAGCCGCTGCTGCACCTGGGCATGCGGCTCGGCGAGGGCAGCGGGGCCGCCGTTGCGGCGGCGGTGCTCCGCTCGGCGCTGGCCGCGCACAACGGCATGGCGACCTTCGCCGAAGCAGGCGTCGCCGGCGGCGCATGAGCGGGATCCTGGTGCATCTGCTCCGCCACGGCGCCACCGAGGCCGAGGGGCGGCTGATCGGCCGCACCGATGCGCAGCCGCTGGCCGCAGGCGTGGCGGCGTGCATCGCGCGCGGCGCCGGGCTGGCCGTGGATGCGGTGCAAAGCTCGGATCTCGCCCGCGCCCGCGTTCCCGCGCAGCAGATCGCAGGGGAGCTGGCACTCGCGGCGCTCCAGGATGCGCGCTGGCGCGAACTGGATTTCGGTGATTGGGACGGCATGGCGCTGGACGCGATCGACGCGACCGCGCTCGCCGCTTTTCAGGCGGACCCCGCCCGCCACCTGCCCCCCGGCGGCGAAGCCTGGCCGGCGCTGGTCGATCGGGTGACGGCCGCGCTGGCCACGATCGATCGCCCGACGCTGGTGCTCACCCATGCCGGGGCGATGCGCGCGGCGCTCGCCAGCCTGTGCGCGATCGACTTCCCCCAGCTGTGGAACATCGCCCTGCCGCATGCCGCGCTGCTCAGCCTGCGGATCTGGCCCGGCACACCCCGCATCGGCCAGATCATCGGACTTTTAACATGAAAGAATTGCTCCTCGCCCTCCAGTTCCTGACGCGTCTGCCGCTGCCGCCGGTGGTGGCGGACGACGCCACCTTCGCGCGTTCGATGCGCTGGTTTCCTGCGGCGGGCCTGGCCGTGGGGCTGCTGGTGGTGCTGGGCCTGTGGCTGGGCAGCCTGCTCGATCCCTGGACGGGCGCGCTGTTCGGACTGGTCGCCTGGGTCGCCGTCACCGGCGCGCTGCACCTGGACGGTCTGGCCGACCTCGCCGATGCCGGCGGGGCGTTGCACAAGGGGCGCGAGCGGCTTCAGGCGGTGCTCGCCGATCCGCATGTCGGCAGCTTCGGCGTCGTCGCGATCGGCCTGCAGCTGCTCGCCAAGCTGGTGCTGCTTCACGCCGTGCTTGCCGTCCCGGCCTGGTGGGTCGTGCTGTTCGTGCCCGCCGCCGCGCGCTTCGGGCCGCTGGTCTGGACCCGCTGGCTGCCGCCGCTGCACGCGGGGCTGGCAAGCCGCTTCCGCAACGCCGTCCGCCCGGCGGACCTGATCGTCTGGCTGGTGATGCTCGCCTTCGCGGGTCTGCTCGCGGCGCCTGCGCTGCTCGTGGCGCTGCCGCTGATCGCGGGCTGGGGATGGCGCGTCCGGCGCCTGCTCGGCGGCATCTGCGGGGACGCGCACGGCGCCGGGATCGAGCTGGTCGAAACGGGGTTGCTGCTCGCGCTCGCGGTCGCGGCGCACCTGGGATGAGCGACCCGCTGCGCTACCATGGCGGCAATCTCGCCGCCGCCCGCGCCCGCTTCGGCGATGGCCCGTGGCTGGATCTTTCGACCGGCATCAACCCCCTTCCCTGGCCGGTGCCGGCGGAGCTGGTCGCCGATCTCGGACCGCTGCCCGATCCGGCCGCGCTGGCACGGCTCGAAGCGGCGGCGGCATCGCATTTCGGAGTCTCGCCCGCGCTGGTCTGCGCGGTGCCGGGCAGCGAGATCGGACTGAGATTGCTCGGTCCGCTGCTGGGGGGACGCGCCTGCCACCGCGTGCCCGGCTATCGCACCCACGGCGCCGCTTTCGCCGACAGCCTGCCCTTGTCCCCCGCGGCGCCGGTACCGGGCGATGCCGCCCTGCTGCTGGCCAATCCCGGCAATCCCTGCGGCACGCTGCTCGATCGAACGGAAATCGAGGCGCTGCTGGCGGAGCGCACCGCCGCAGGCGGTTGGCTGATCGTCGACGAAGCCTTTATGGATACCGATCCCGAAGCAAGCATCGCCCCATTGGTGGGAGAGGGACGCAAGCTGATCGTCTTCCGCTCCTTCGGCAAGTTCTTTGGGCTCGCCGGGCTTCGGCTGGGCTTCGTCCTGGCGCCGCCGCAGATCGTGGCCCGCTACCGCGCCCTGCTCGGGGACTGGCCGATCGATGCGACGGCGCTGGCGATCGGCACCCTCGCCTATCGGGACGGCACTTGGATCGCGACGACACGCGCCACCCTTGCGCGTCGCGCCACCGCCCTCGACACCCTGCTGCGCGCCCATGGTCTTGTGCCCGTCGGCGCGTCGCCGCTGTTCCGGCTGGTCGCACACCCCGATGCCGCTGCCCTCTTTGAGCGCCTGGGACGCGCTCATATTCTCGTCCGGCCGTTCGAAAATGCCCCGCACTGGCTGCGCTTCGGCGTACCGGCCGACCCGCAGGCGCTGGACCGCCTCGATCGCGTGCTTCGCCATGGCTGAGCCGGTGGCGCTCGCCGCGCTGGTGGTCGAGGCGGCCGTGGGCTGGCCGGGCTGGCTCTACGCCCGTGTCGGTCACCCGGTCGGCGGCTTTGCGCGGCTGATCGCCGCCTGCGAGCGGCGCTGGAACCGACCGGAGATGCCCGCGCGGCGCCGCCGCATCCTGGGGGTGGTAACCGTCGGCCTGCTGCTGGCCACCGCGGTCACCGCAGGCTTGGCGATCGAAGCGGCTGCGGCACGCGCTTCCCTCGGATGGTTGCTTGTCGTGCTGGCCGCCGCCCCGGGGCTGGCCCAGCGCAGCCTGTACCTGCATGTTCGCCCCGTGGCATCGGCATTGGCCTGCGGCGACCTTGCCGCCGCACGGAGGGCGGTCGGCTATATTGTCGGGCGGGACACGGCGCGGCTGGACGCGCCCGGCGTGGCGCGCGCCGCCATCGAGAGCCTCGCCGAAAGCTTCTGCGACGGGATCGTCGCGCCGCTCTTCTGGCTGCTGGTCGGCGGCCTTCCGGGGCTGTGGGCGTACAAGGCGATCAACACCGCCGACAGCCTGATCGGACACCGCGAGCCGCGCTGGCGTGCGTTCGGATGGGCGGCGGCACGCACCGATGATCTCCTCAACCTGCTGCCGGCCCGCGTCTCGGGCCTGCTGCTGTGCCTCGCAGCCGGGCGCGGCTGGCGGACGCTATGGCACGATGCCGGAAACCACGCCTCCCCGAACGCCGGCTGGCCCGAGGCGGCGATGGCCGGCGCGCTGGGGCTGCGGCTGGCCGGGCCGATCGCCTATGACGGCGCGGTGCACGCCAAGCCCTGGATCGGCGATGGCCGCCCCGATGCCGATGCGTGCGACATCCGCCGGGCGCTCGGCCTCTATGTCCGCGCCTGCGGGTTGCTATGGCTGATCGCGGGAGGAGTCGCATGGCTGCGGTGATGCTGCAAGGAACCGGATCGGATGTGGGCAAGTCGGTGCTGGTCGCCGGGCTCTGCCGCGCGCTGGCGAACCGCGGCATTCGCATCCGCCCCTTCAAGCCGCAGAACATGTCCAACAATGCCGCGGTGACGGAGGACGGCGGCGAGATCGGCCGCGCCCAGGCGCTCCAGGCGCTTGCCTGCCGGGTGGCCGCGCATACCGACATGAATCCGGTGCTGCTGAAGCCGCAGGCGGACCGCACCTCGCAACTGGTGGTCCATGGCAAGGTGCGGGGCACGCTCAACGCCGGCAATTTCCGCGAGGCCCGCAAGGCGCTGCTCGGCGACGTGATGGCCAGCTACCGCCGCCTCCGCGCGACATGCGACCTCGTGCTGGTGGAAGGCGCGGGCTCGCCCGCCGAAATCAACCTGCGCGCCGGCGACATCGCCAATATGGGTTTTGCCCGCGCGGCGAACGTGCCCGTGATTCTGGTCGGCGACATCGATCGCGGCGGCGTTATCGCGGCGATCGTCGGCACCCGCGCGGTGCTCGAGGCCGAGGATGCGGCGATGATCCGCGGCTTCCTGATCAACAAGTTCCGCGGCGATCCCGCGCTGTTCGCCGATGGCTATGCCCAGATCGCGGAACGGTCCGGCTGGCGCGGCTTTGGCCTGATCCCGTGGCTGCGCGACGCCGCGCGACTGCCGAGCGAGGATGCCGTGGTGCTCGAGCGAAACCCGCGGAAGCCCGGCGGCGATACGCTGATCGCCTGCCCGATGCTGCCGCGCATCGCCAATTTCGACGATCTCGATCCGCTGAAGCTCGAACCCGGTGTGACCGTGGCGATGATCCCGCCGGGACGGCCGCTGCCCGGCGACGCGGCGCTGGTGGTGCTGCCCGGCTCCAAGGCGACGATCGCCGATCTCGCCGCTGTTCGCGAGCAGGGCTGGGATATCGACCTGCGCGCCCATCACCGACGCGGCGGTGCGATCCTGGGGATTTGCGGCGGCTATCAGATGCTCGGCCGCACCATCGCCGATCCGCACGGAATCGAAGGCCCCGCCGGCAGCGCGCCCGGCCTCGGCCTGCTGGACGTGGAAACCGAACTCACGCGCGACAAGGCACTGCGGCCCGCGCGCGGCACGGCGCTGGGGGCGGAGATTCGCGGCTATGAAATGCATATGGGCGTGACGACCGGCCCGGACACCGCCGCCTCGTTCGCCCTGCTGGATAGCGGCCCGGACGGCGCGGTGGCAGTCGGCGGACGGGTGCTCGGCACCTATCTGCACGGCCTGTTCGCCAGCACCGGGCTGCGGCGCGCACTGCTGGCGCGGATCGGCGTGGCTGGGTCTGACATCGACTATGCCGCCTCGGTCGACGCTGCGCTGGACGCGATCGCAGCCGAGCTCGAGACCCATGTCGACATCCCCGCGCTGATCGCGCTTGCCGGGGAGGCCCCGCAATGACCAGCCTGCTCGTCCTTGGTGGCGCCCGTTCCGGCAAGAGCCGCTATGCGCAGACGCGCGCCGAAGCCCATGGCGGAGCCTTGCTCTACATCGCCACGGCGCAGGCCTTGGACGCCGAGATGGAGGATCGCATCGCGCGCCATGTCGCGGATCGCGGCCCGCGCTGGTCGACACGGGACGTGCCGCTGGACCTCCCCGCCGCGATACTCGCCGATGCCGCGCCGGAACGCGTGCTGCTGGTCGACTGCCTGACTCTGTGGACGTCGAACCTGATGTTCGCCGAGCGCGACCTCGATGCCGAAACCGAGGCGCTGGCAAGGGCGGTGGCGGGGGCGACCGGTCCGGTGATCCTCGTCGCCAACGAGGTCGGCCTCGGCATCGTGCCGGACAATGCGCTCGCCCGACGTTTCCGCGACGCGGCAGGCCGGTTGAACCAGGCGATCGCCGCCGTGGCGGATGAGGTGCAATTCATCGCCGCAGGGCTGCCGCTGCAGCTCAAGTAGAGGACGTCAACGCGGCAGGACGGCCGACGCCGGGCCTGCCCTGGCGCGACACGATGCAAGCACCGCATCCAGGCGGCTGGCAGCATATCGCTTGAAAAAACCGGCTGGCCGCTCCGAAAGGCCTTGATCAAATTAGTTAGCGTTCTAACTAAGCATCGCATGGCGGATCGACAGACTCTGGAACGCGCGCTTGCGACGCGGATGAACCCCACGTCGCGGGCGTGGCAACGCCTGGCCGACGCGACGCTTGCCTCGCTCGATATCTCCAACTCGACCGGATGGGCGCTCGTCTACCTCCAGCGCTTGGGTGAGGAGACGCGCCAGGCAGATCTGGCCCGTGCGGTGGGTGTAACCGAGGCATCGCTCGTCCGCACGCTGCACGCGCTGGAGGATGCCGGGCTGGTGCAGCGCGTCGTCGACGCAAGCGATCGCCGCGCGAACCGGCTGCGGCTGACGCAAACCGGCATTTCGCTCGCGGTACGGATCGACGCGCGGCTTGCCACATTGCGCAGCGCGTTGCTCGAAGGCGTGAGCGATGCGGCGCTGGAGACCACCTTGGAAGTGATGGAGCATCTGGCTGCACGTCTCGCCGAACGACAGCCGCGGTCATGAAGGATCGCTGGGGCATCGATGCGGCCGTCTTCTCGCTGAAATCCTATGCAGCGGCCATGCTGGCGGTCTATCTGTCGCTGTCCATCGGGCTCGACCGGCCCTATTGGTCGTTCCTCACCGCCTATATCGTCGCGCAGCCGCTGGCCGGAGCGGTCTTCTCCAAGGCGCTGTTCCGCGTGATCGGCACGGTCGTCGGCGCGGCCGCGGCGGTGGCGATGGTTCCCCCGCTGATCAACACGCCGGAACTGCTGGTGATCGCCATCTCGGGCTGGCTTGCGCTGTGCGTGTTCGTATCGCTGCTCGATCGCACGCCCCGCTCCTACATGTTCGTGCTGGCAGGCTATAGCGCCGTGCTGATCGTGCTGCCGAGCGTGGACGCGCCGGGCACCATCTTTACCGTTGCCAGCCTGCGCGTGCAGGAGATCACCTTGGGCATCCTGTGCGGCAGCCTGGTGCACGGCGTCGTTTTTCCCCGATCGGTGGCGGCCTTCCTGCTGACGCGCGTGTCGACGATCCTCAAGGACGCCGAACGCTGGTCGCACGACTCGCTCGCGCTGGAAACGGTGCCCGGCGTCGACGCGGAGCGCCGGCGACTGGCAGCCGACATCACCGAACTCCACCAGCTTTCCATTCACCTGCCCTACGAGACTGCGCGCACCACCCCGCGCGTGCGCACTGTCCGCGCGTTGCAGGACCAGCTGTCGCTGCTGATGCCGCTGGGCGCGGCGGTCGACGATCGCACCAGGGGACTGCAGGCGCATGGCGGCCTGCCTCCTGAAGTGGCGACGCTGCTCGCCGACACACAGGCGTGGCTCAAGACGCTGGACGGCGACCGCGACACGCGCACCGCACAGGCCGCTGCGCTGGAGGCCCGCTGCACCGCGCTGGAGCCCGATGTGCATGCCGGCAGTTCGTGGCAAGACCTGCTGCTGCTCAGCCTGCTTTCGCGGCTCGCTGCTCTCATCGCCGCGCACCGCGACTGCCGGGATCTCGCCGACCAGCTCGCCACGCTGGATCGCCGCCCGGTGAGCCCCCGCGTCGCAGAGCTGCTGGAGGGGCGCCGCGGTCGTGAGCTCCATATCGACTGGGTGGGCGCCCTGCGCGGCGCGATCGGCGCGTTTCTCACCCTTTCCGTAGGCTCAGCGATCTGGATCGCCAGCGGCTGGGCGGAAGGCTCGACGGCGGTGATGCTCGCGGGCGTGTTCTTGGCGCTGTTCGCCGCCGCCCCCGATCCGCTGCTGCCGCTGCGCTCCTTTTTCTGGGGCACGCTGGTCGCGACGATGCTGGGCGCCCTTTATGGCTATGCGATCATGCCGCGACTGGACGGATTCGGCCAGCTTGCCGCCGCCATGGCACCGCCGCTGCTGATCCTGGGCGCGATGATGCACTCGCCGAAATGGATGGGCCTGGCACTGCCGACGCTGCTCGGCCTGGGCAGCCCGCTGCTGATTTCCGCGCGCTACACCAGCGCCTTCGCCAGCTTCGTCAACGGCGCGATAGCGCAGCTGATGGGGGTGGCCTTCGCGATCCTGATGGCGCGGCTGCTGCAATCGGCGGGCATCGAACAGGCGATCCGGCGGACGGTTCGTGCGGGCTGGGCCGACATCGCCGAAAGGAGCAACCTGATGACCCCGCCCGACGTGCGCGGCTGGATCAACCGCATGCTGGACCGGATCGCGCTGCTCGCGCCGCGCCTGGCGCTGGCCGGCCGGGCTCCCGGCAAGCCGCTCTACGACGCGCTGCGCGACCTGCGCACCGGCGTGGCCATCGCCGAGTTGCGTGCGCTCCGCCTTGAACTGCCGCCCGAGCGCGCCGCCCCGCTCACCGACGTGCTGCGCGACGTCGGCAATTATTATCGTCGCCTCGAACCCGACGCCGAGAAGCCGGAGGATCCTGCCCTGCTCGCGCATATCGATCGAGCGCTGCATGTCATCGCGCGCGATGACGATGCGGCCGTCCGCCGCACCGGCGCGCTGGGCCTGCTGGGGCTGCGTCGCAACCTCTTCCCCCATGCCGATCCCGCATCGGAGGCCGTGCTGTGACGGGGGAGGTCGCGATCGATGGCGTTTATGTACCCACGCTGCTGCTGCTGGGCGTCCTCGCCATGCTGCTGACCATCGCGCTGTCACGCTTGCTCAACGCCTTCGGGCTGTATCGCTTCGTTGCCTATCGCGCGCTTGTCGACCTGTGCCTCTTCATCCTCCTGCTCGGCCTGCTCGCCTGGGCCACCCCCTCGATCGGATTCCACGCATGAAACGCTACCTCCCTGCCCTTGGCCGCAGTGCCGCGACGATCCTGATCGTGGTCGTCGCCGCCTTCGTCGCATTGTGGTTGTGGCAGCATTATGCGCGCAGCCCGTGGACGCGGGACGGCCGCGTGCGGGCGGATGTGGTGCGCGTGACGCCGGATATCGCCGGCCTCGTCACCGCGGTAGCAGTACGCGACAACCAGCAGGTGAAGGCGGGCGATCTGCTCTTCGTGATCGACCAGCCGCGCTATGCGCTGGCACTCGCCCAGGCGCGTGCCAGCGTGGCAAGCGCCCGTGCGACGCTCCATCAGGCGCAGCGCGAGGCACGACGCGACCTTGCGCTCGGCAATCTCGTCGCCGCCGAGACTCACGAGCAGAATGTCGCACGCGTGGCCACCGCCCAGGCCGCGCTGGCCCAGGCGCTCACCACGGTGCAGAGCGCCGAGTTGAACGTCGCGCGCACCCGGGTGAAGGCCTCGGTCAACGGCACGGTGACCAATCTCGATCTGCACCCCGGCGACTATGTCGCGGCCGGTCAGCAGGCGATGGCGCTGATCGATGCCGACAGCATCCGCGTCGAAGGCTATTTCGAGGAGACGAAGCTGACCAGCATCCGGATCGGCGCGCCGGTGACGGTACAGCTGATGGGCGAGCCGCGGATGCTCTACGGCGTCGTCGAGAGCATCGCTGCCGGTATCAACGACACCACCCGCAGCGACGCGGGCAATCTGCTGCCGAACGTCGATCCCACCTTTACCTGGGTGCGCCTGGCGCAGCGCATCCCGGTGCGCGTGAAGCTTACCCGGGTGCCGCCCGACGTCCGCCTGATCGCGGGCCGCACGGCGACGGTGACGGTACAGCCGAACGCCACCGCACAGCCGCTCGCCGTTCGCCCGACAGCGCCGGCGCCGTCCGCCTCCGCCGAGGCGCGTTGATCATGCGCCGGCTCCCGCTTCTCGCCGCACTTGCGCTGATCGCCGGCTGTACCCGCGCCGGCCCGGACTATCACCCGCCGGTCAACGGTCCGGCCAGCGCGCCGTCGGCCACCGGCGCCTTCCTGTCGGCGCGGAATGCCGCCTTCTCCGATGCGCCACTCCCCGATCATTGGTGGCGCCTCTATGCCGATCCGCGGCTCGACACGCTGGTCGCGGAGGCGCTCGGCGCCAATGCCGACCTGCGCGCCGCCGACGCAAATCTTCGCCGCGCCGAGGCCGTGGTCCGCCAGGCCGAGGCCGAACGCCAGCTGACCACCGACCTGTCCGGCGGCGGCACGCTGGCGCGGCCGTCGGGCACCGGCGCCACCCTGCCCGGCACGCTCGGCTACGATCTCGGCATTTCGGTTGGCTATCCGCTCGACGTGCGCGGCAAGATCGCCCGCGCGATCGAGGCAAGCCTGGCGGACCGGGATGCGGTGGCCGCCGCGCGCGACGCCGTCCGCATCAGCGTCGCCGCCGCCACCGCCCGCGCCTATGCCGATGTCTGTGCCGCCAATTTCCGGCTTGCCGCCACCCAGCGCATTGTCGCGATCCAGCGCCAGACCTTCGGCGCGACCCAGCGGCTGCAGCGCGCCGGGCGTGGCACCGCCTTCGACGTCACCCGCGCGCAGGCCGCGGTGCAGACCAGTGAGGCAAATCTGCCGGTCTTCGCCGCCCAGCGCCGCGCCGGGCTCTACACGCTCGCGGCCCTGCTCGGCCGCCCCGCCGCGGACTATCCGCGCGAGGTCGAAAGCTGCGCTGCGCTGCCCAGCCTGCCCCGGCCGATGCCCGTGGGCGACGGCGCCGCGTTGATCCGCCGCCGGCCGGACATTCGCCAGGCCGAGCGCGTGATCGCCGGCGATACCGCCCGCATCGGCGTCGCCACCGCGGACCTTTACCCCCAGATCAGCCTGGGCGGCTCGGCCGGGCTCAGCGGCGCGCTCGACAAGCTCGGCAGCCCCAGCGCGTTCGGCTTCAGCCTCGGCCCGCTGATCAGCTGGAGCTTCCCCAATCGCCCTGCCGTCCGTGCCCGGATCGATGCCGCCGGCGCGCAGGTGGAAGCCGATGTCGCCAGGTTCGATTCTACCGTGCTCGGCGCGCTACGCGATACCGAAATCGCGCTGGAGACCTATGCGCGGGACCGCGACCAGGCCGAAGCGCTCCGCCAGGCGCGGGACAGCGCGGCGACGGCGGCGGACCAGGCGGGCAGGCTGTTCCGCTTCGGGCGCAGCGATTTCCTCGCGTTGCTCCAAGCGCAGAGCAGCCTCGCGCAGGCGGAGGCGAGCTACGCCACCGCGCAGGCCCGCCTGCCCGACGATCAGATCGCGATCTTCCTCGCGCTCGGCGGCGGTTGGGAATAAGGGGCGCTCATGACCTTCACCGACATTGCGAGCCGGACCTACAATCATAACTTCCGGCTCGACCCGATCGTCCGCAGCCTGCTCGATACCGATTTTTACAAGCTGCTGATGCTTCAGATGATCCGGCGGCTGCATGCCGAGACGCAGGTTACCTTCTCGCTGATCAACCGCACCAGGTCGGTGCGGCTGGCCGACGTGATCGACGAGGGCGAACTGCGCGCCCAGCTCGATCATGCCCGCACGCTGCGCTTCACCAAGAAGGAGCGCATCTGGCTCGCCGGCAACAGCTTTTACGGCAAGACCCAGATGTTCGCGCCCGATTTCATCGCCTGGCTCGCGGATTTCCAGCTGCCGCCCTATGAACTGGAGCGCCGCGACGGCCAGTTCGTGCTGCACTTCCACGGCCCCTGGACCCACACGACGATGTGGGAGATCCCGGCGCTCACCATCGTCAACGAACTACGCTCGCGCGCGGCGATGCGGGGTCGCGACCGGTTCGCGCTCGATGTGCTCTATGCCCGCGCCAAGGCCAAGCTGTGGGACAAGGTGGAGCGGCTGCGCCACCTGCCCGACCTGGTGCTTTCGGATTTCGGCACCCGTCGCCGCCATGGCTTCCTCTGGCAGCGCTGGTGCGTGGAGGCGCTGAAGGAGGGGCTCGGCCATCGCTTCATCGGCACCTCCAACGTGCTGCTGGCGATGGATGCCGATCTGGAGGCGATCGGCACCAACGCGCACGAGCTGCCGATGGTGGAGGCCGCGCTTGCGCCCGATGATGCGAGCCTGGCCGACGCGCCCTACCGCGTGCTCGAGCAATGGCGTGCGCATTATGCCGGCAACCTGCTGATCGCCCTGCCCGATGCGTTCGGCACCACCTCCTTCCTCGCCCGCGCGCCCGACTGGGTTGCAGACTGGACCGGTTTCCGCCCGGACAGCGCGCCGCCCATTCCCGGCGGCGAGCAGATCCTGCGCTGGTGGCAGGCGCATGGCCGCGACCCGCGCGAGAAGCTGCTGATCTTCTCGGACGGGATGGACGTCGAATCCATCGAGGCGACCTATCGCCACTTCAATGGCCGCGTACGGATGAGCTTCGGCTGGGGCACCAACCTCACCAACGATTTCCGCGGCTGCGATCCCGATGGCGAGGCCGGGCTCGAGCCGATCTCGCTGGTATGCAAGGTGGTGGCGGCGAACGGCCGGCCGGCGGTCAAGCTGTCGGACAATCCGGCCAAGGCAACCGGAGAACCGACCGAGATCGCACGCTACCTCCGCGTGTTCGGCGACGCGGGGCGTACCGAACAGGCGGTGCAGGTCTAGCCGCGCCAATCCACCGAATTGCCATAGGGGTGGCAGGTAGCCAGCACGCGACGTTCCTCGCCGCCGGGAAACCAGCTGAGCGACAGCCGCACCTCGCTGCGCGTCTCCGTCCACTCGAAGCCGACCCAGGCGAGCGGACGTTCCGGGGTCGCGTACCGGCCGGCATCCTGGATCATCGCCACCACCGCGGCGCGGTCGCGCGGCGGCAGATACTGTAGCACCATCGAGTGCATAACCACGCGACAGACCCCCGCCGTCTGCGGTTCGGCCAGCTGGCGGGCGAGCCATTCCGAGGCGTCCCCCTTCTCGATTTCGGGCGGATGCCGCCGCGCCATGCCCAGCGCTTCCTCCAGCCGGTGCAGCCGTGCCGGCTGGTCGGCGAAGATATAGGCCATCAGCCGCTCGCAAGTCGCAGGATCCGCGGCGCTGAGCGGATTCAGGTCCACGCCGCGCGCGGAAACGACTTCCAGCGGGGCGGGCTGCGGCGCCGGGCCGTGCCAATCCGGCGCGACCTGCACCGGCGACTGGCGGTCGCCCGCAAGAACCCCGCCGAGATCGAAGCCGTAGCGGCCGAGATTGAGGTTGAGGCCGCAGCTCGAGCCGATCTCGAGCAGCTCGAACGGCAAGCCGAAGCGGCGGCGGACCTGCATCAGCGCGGCGACGATCGCGCCCGAGCGTCCGACCTCGTTGGTCTGTGGCGTGCGGCGAAGAAAGCCCGCGATCAGGTCGTCCTCGGCGGCCAGCGCCTCGCCGATCGCCCTGTCAAAATCATCATGCTCGTGGCGATAGAGCGCCGCCAGCGCCGGCGGATTGCCGCGGCGGGCAAGGAAGTGCAGCGCGGCGTTGAAGCGCATCGCCAGGGCCGCCGAAGCAGGGTCGCCTTCCCAGTGAGCGATCACCGCCTCGCTGTGGGGACCACGGCCCAGCTGGCGGAGGCCGGCGGCTAGTACCGCGCCGATGAAGGGCGAGCCCAGATCCACCGCCACCCGCGCCATGCGCGCTATCTCCGCAATGCCCGTCCGGGGAGCGATCATGTTCATTACCATTTTCCCGGGCAGAAATTGCCGCGTCGCATCTTGTCGCCCGAGGGCCGTTCGATTCGCAATCGGATCGAACGGCCGCACCGGAGCTTCCGGTACTTCTGGTCTCAGAAGCTCTGCCAGTCGTCGTCGGCCGCGCCGTTGCTGCGCACCAGCGCGGAGACCGCGGCGGCCGGCAGCGGCTTCACGCTGCCGCCATTGAACCGCGACGCCGCCACGCGCGAGGTCGCCATCGGCATGCCGCCGCCGGTGCCCACGTTGAAGCGGCTGGCCTGCTCCGACAGGACGCTGACCTCGCTCGCCAGATTGCGCGCAGCCGCCGAGGTTTCTTCCACCATCGCCGCATTCTGCTGGGTCGACTGGTCCATCGAGCCGAGGGCGGCGCTGATCTCGGTGACGGCGCTGGACTGGGCATTGTTGTCCGACGCCATGTTGCCGAGCAGCTGGTGCACTTCGCCGACGCCATTGGAAATGTCGGCCAGCGCGCCATCTACCCGCTGCACGGCCTGCACCGCCGTGACGATGTCGCTCTGCGTCGCGGTGAGCTGGTCGCGCGCGCGGCCGGCTTCCTCTTCGGCGCGCATGGCCAGGGCGGAAACGAGATCGGCGACGACCGCGAAGCCGCGACCGGCCTCGCCCGCACGACCGGCTTCCACCGCCGCGTTCATCGCGAGAACGCGAGTCTGGAAGGCGATCTTGTCGAGGCCCTCGATGACGCTGTCGATGCCCTTGGCGCTGTCCGACACGCGGGTCATCGCCTGCACTGCTTCGTCGGCGGTCGAGCGGCCGTTGTCGACCGTCGCCATCGTCCCGTCGGCGCGCTCGACGGTGCGGCCGGCGGCCGCAGCGGTCGCCTTCAGGCGCTGGTCCATCTGGGTGACGGCGGCGGCCGTCTCTTCCAGGCTGGCGGCATTGGCTTCGGTCCGGCGGGCAAGATCCTCGCTGGCCTGGGCGATCTCGTTCGAACCGGTGCGGATCGACGTGGTCGCCTCGATGACGGAGGCGATCAGCTCGCGCAGGCTGGTCAGCGCGCCGTTGAAGTTGGTCTTCACGGCGCTGTACTCACCCGGGAACTCCGCGGTGATCTGCGCCGTCAGATTGCCCTGTGCCAGCTCGGCGAGGTGGGAGGACACGGTCTCGACGACCATCTTCTGCGTAGCCTCGGCCTTGGCGCTGGCAGCGTCCGATGCTTCCTTGGCGAGCGCCGCGTCGCGGAACACCAGCACCGCGCGGGCCATGTCGCCCAGTTCGTCGCCGCGCGTGGTGGCCGGCACTTCGACATGGTTCCGGCCCGCGGCCAGATCCGCCATGGTGCGGGTGAGTTGGCTGATCGGACGGGCGATGATGCTGCTGAGCGTGACGGCAAGGCCGATCGCGATGCCGATCAGCGCGATCGCGCCGATGATCAGCACGGTGGTCGCCGTAGCGATCGCGCCCTCCTGGCGCTCCGAATTCTTTTCGATCGCCTCGGCCTGCGCATCCTTGATCGCGCGCAGCGGCAGCACCGCGGCGGAGACCAGCACCGCCTTGCCGGCGCCGCGAACCTGCGCCTGCGCTTCCTCGCGCCTGCCGGCCTTGACGTCCGCGATCAGCCGGTCGCCCCATTTCTCGCGCCACGACAGCGTTTCGGTACGCGACTTGCGCAGCGCTTCCAGCAGCGCCGGATCGGTGAGCAGCTTCTCCAGTTCGGCCGAGGTCTCGTCATACTCCGTGCGACCTTCGTCATACGACTTCAGGTAGGTCGGATCGGCGGTGACAAGGAAGCCACGCAACTGGCTGTTCTGGCGCAGCAACGCGGTTTCCAGCGTCAGCGCCTTCGAATGGATCTGCTGGCTGAGGTTGTTCTTGTCGGTAACCGAACGGATCATCGAGATGTTCATGAAGAACACGATCATCACGATCGCCGCCGATGCACAGATCAGCAGAAACGACAGTGCGAGCTTCCTCGGAATTTTCATCGATGCAATCATTGCTGGTCTTTCCGATACCTTTTGGCGCGCCCGAACATGCTGGTGTCGATCGCGGCCTGCGCTGGAGCCGAACCGATCGCCGAAATGAAGAGGAGGGAGGGGATCAGGCGCATCGCGATGCCGTTGCCGGGCGCGCAGACGCCGCGGCAGAAAGCGCCGCGACGGTGCCGACAATGGCAAGAAGACGATGACCCATGCGCATTCCCAATCCCGTTCCCGGTCTGTGGTTTATCGCATTATAGGAACGATCTCTTACCGATCGGTCACCGAGCGCAGAAACAATCCACCGTAGAACCGCGTATAGCGCAGGCGAGCGACATTGGTAGCGGCAGCCCGCGGGGGCATGCATCGCATCTTGCCGACGGGACGAATCGCGCACTGGCGGAGAGGATCGCCACGCCAGCAGCATCGGCGCACGGTGGTACATGCGTCAAGCCGATGCTCGTACGCAGGGAGTGCGCTACCGGCAGCATGGTGCCACTGACACCGCCGTGCTGCCGAAAAAGAGTAACCTGTTACTTGCGGTCCTTGCGACCGCCCTTCCAGTAGAGGAGTCCCGCAACAATCGCCGCCGAGCCGATGCCGATCGCTGCGCCCATGCCGATCTGGCGGGTGCTGGGCATGCGCCGGCGCGCTGCATCGGCCATTTCCTTGGCGACGGCGAGCGCCTCCCCTTCCCCCTCGCCCGTATGCGGCGCTTCGGCGATGGGATAGGGCGACTGCGATTCAGCGGGCACGGGCGGATTCTTGCTCATCTTCTTCCTTCGACACACGCGGTCATCAACCGCCCGCACCATGCGGCGATTACCCCTTGGCTTGCAAGGCGCATCCATCCTCCGCAATAGCTGTCTGCGATGAACCCGATCTATTCTTCGATGGGCACCACCATCTTCGAAGCCATGTCCGCCCGCGCCCGCGCGAACGGCGCGATCAATCTCGGCCAGGGCTTCGCCGACGGTAGCGGGCCTGCGGCGGTGCTCGCCGCCGCCGCAGACGCCGTGCTGCACAAGTCCAACCAATATCCCCCCATGGCCGGACTGCCCGAACTCCGCCAGGCGGTGGCGGACCATTACGCCCGGCATCAGGGCCTGAACCTCGCCGCCGAGGAAGTGATCGTCACCTCCGGCGCCACCGAGGCGCTCGCCGCCGCGCTGCTCGCGCTGATCGAACCAGGCGACGAGGTACTGTGCTTCCAGCCGCTCTACGACGCTTATGTGCCGCTGATCCGGCGCGCCGGCGGCGTTCCGCGCTTCGTCCGGCTCCGGCCACCCGAATGGCGGATCGAGCGCGCGGCGCTGGAAGCCGCAGTGACGGCGAAGACCCGGCTGATCCTGCTCAACAACCCGCTCAACCCTGCCGCCACCATGACCAGCGCCGAGGATCTCGCCATGCTGGCGGATTTCTGCGTCGCGCACGACCTGATCGCAATCTGCGACGAAGTGTGGGAGCATGTGACCTTTGACGGCGCGCGCCATCTGCCGCTGATCGGCTTTCCCGGCATGCGCGAGCGCACGGTCAAGATCGGCAGCGCGGGCAAGATCTTCGCGCTCACCGGCTTCAAGGTCGGCTGGATGTGTGCCGCGCCATCGATCGCGCGGGGGCTCGCCAAGGCTCACCAGTTCCTCACCTTCACCACAGCGCCGAACCTGCAATGGGCGGTGGCGGAAGGCATGGCCACGCAGGACGCCTGGGTGCAGGAGGCTCGACACCGTTTCCAGGCAGGGCGGGACCGGCTCTCCACCGGCCTTGCCGCGGCCGGCCTCACCGTCCTGCCCAGCGCCGCAACCTATTTCCTTTCGGTCGACCTCGCCGCCTCCGGGCTGACCATGGACGACGTTACCTTCAGCGAGCGCCTGGTCGAGGAGGCAAAGGTGGCGACGATCCCGGTTTCCGCCTTCTATGCCGAGGATCCGGTGACCAACATCGTCCGCTTCTGCTTCGTCAAGGAGGACGCGGTGCTGGACGAGGCGATCGCGCGCGTTGGCGCATGGCGCGACGCGCGCGCCTGACCCCTCAGATGCTGTCCAGCACGCCGCGTTCGGTGATGTAGCCGGTCACCAGCCGCGCGGGAGTCACGTCGAACGCGGGGTTGAGCGCCGGAGAGTCGGTCACGCGGATGGTCGCGATGCGCCCGTCCTCGTCCGGACCGGTCAGGCGGGTGATCTCCTCCGCCGCTCGCGCCTCGATGGGGATGTCGGCGCCGCTCGCGGTTGCCGGATCGAAGGTGGTGTAGGGAAGCGCGACGTAGAAGGGCACGTTGTTGTCGTGCGCCGCCAGCGCCTTCAGATAGGTGCCGATCTTGTTGCAGACGTCGCCATTGGCGGTCACTCGATCGGTGCCGACGATCACGGCGTCCACCTGCCCCTGCATCATCAGCAAGCCGCCGGCATTGTCGGCGATCACCGTGTGCGGAACGCCGTGGTTGCGGAGCTCGAATGCGGTGAGAAGCGCACCCTGGTTGCGCGGGCGGGTCTCGTCCACCCAGACATGGATCGGGACGCCCGCATCATGGGCGAGATAGATCGGTGCGGTGGCCGTGCCGTAATCGACGGTCGCGAGCCAGCCTGCGTTGCAGTGGGTGAGGATGTTGAGCGGCCGATCCGGGCGGCGCGCGTGCAGATCGCGCAGCAGTGCCAGGCCATGCTCGCCGATCGCGCGACAGAGCGCCGCGTCCTCGTTGCAGATCGCATCGGCGCGCGCAAAGGCGGCCTCGGCGCGGGACGCCTCCGGCAGATCCTGCACCGCCGCACGCACCTGGTCGAGCGCCCAGCGCAGGTTGATCGCGGTGGGCCGGGTCTCGACCAGAACCGCATAGGCCGTATCGAGCGCCGCATCCGACGCATCGATCGCCAGTCCCATGGCAAGGCCATAGGCGGCGGTCGCGCCAATCATCGGGGCGCCGCGCGTCCACATCTCGCGGATGCCGACGGCCGCCGCCTCCAGGTCGCGCAGTTCGACCCAGCGTATCTCCCAGGGTAATTGCCGCTGGTCGAGGATGCGGATCCCCTTCCCGTCTTCCGTGCGTACGATCGAACGGGTGGGCCGTCCTTCCAGAATCACAACCGTATCTCCGCGAGCGAGTGAATGTCGGCGGGTCCGCCATCGCGATCGATCAGCAAGGCGCCCAGCCCCGCCGCGCGCGCTGCATCCACCTCGGCCTGCACGTCGGAGACGAACAGGATTTTTTCGGGATTCAAGTCGATCGCGACGGAAATCTTCGCATAACTCTCAGCGTTGCGCTTGGGGCCCGTGGTCGTGTCGAAATAGCCGGAAAGCAGCGGCGTCAGGTCCCCGGCAATCGAATGGCCGAAGATCAGCTTCTGGGCCGCGATCGAACCCGAGGAATAGATGTAGATCGCCACCCCTGCCGTGTACCAGCGATGCAGCGCCTCCGGCGTGTCCGGATAGACATGGCCCTGGAGCGTGCCGTCGGCATAGCCCTGCTCCCAGATCAGCCCTTGCAGCGTCTTGAGCGGCGTGGCCTTGCGATCCTCGGCGATCCACGCATGCAGGGTCGCCACCTTGTCGTCGCCGGGCACCTCGACCAAGATCGGGGCCACTGCTTCCGGATGTGCGGCAACATAGTCCGCCAAGTGCTTGGCAGCGTAAGGGAAAAGCACGTCGGCCACGAAGGCGATGCTGCTGGTGGTCCCCTCGATGTCGAGCAGGACGGCCTTGGGCTGGGTCATGGTTTCTCTCGATACGTCGCGCGTCAGGCCGCGACGGGCTCGTGGCGCGGAAAGCGATCGGCGATTGTATCGCCGGTAAACTGCGCGATCCACCCATCTGGGTTGGTGAACAGCCGGATCGCGGTGAAGCGGGGGCTCGGCCCCATGTCGAACCAGTGCGGCGTCCCCGCCGGCACCGAGATCAGATCACCCGCCGCGCACAGAACCGCATAGACGCGGTCGTTCAGATGCAGTGTGAAGAGCCCCTCGCCTTCGACGAAGAAGCGGACCTCGTCTTCGGCATGGCGGTGTTCGGACAGGAACTTGGTTCGCAGCATGTCCCGCTCGGGATGATCGGGGACCATCCGGATCACGTCGACGGACAGATACCCACGCTCCGCTTTCAGCCGCGCCACTTCCGGCGCGAAGGCGGCCAGCACCGCCTCCTGATCGGCATCGCCGGATATCGGGCGCGACGGCCAGCGTTCGAAACGCACGCCCTGCATCGCCAGCGTCTCGGCGATCGTGATCGGATCGCTGGTGTCGAGCAGCGGCGTCGCGCCGTTCTCGGCGAAGATACGAAGTCGGCTCATCGTGCCCATGCCTGCCTGAAACCGGCCTCGGCGAGTTCGGCGGCGATCATCCACTCGGTCGCCTCCAGCACCCGCTCGGCCTCGTCCACATCCTTGCCCCAGGCGTAGAGCCCGTGGCTGCGGATCAGATAGGCCGGAATGGCGCCCGGCGCCAGCAGCGCCGGAAGGATCGCTGCCTCGATCACGGCCATGTCCTGGCTGTTGTCGACGATCGGCAGTCGGACCTCGGCTTCGTGCGTGCTGTGGCCCGGATAGGCCTTGAGCATCTCATGCCCCGAAAGCGTCCAGCTCGCGGCGTCGGTCGCGCGGCTCAGCCCCACGGCTTGCGGCGAATGGCCATGCAGCACAGCCCCCGTCTCCGGGAACAGGCGGTAAATTGCCAGATGCAGATCGGTTTCCGCAGACGGCTTGCCCGGCGTCAGCGGATGCCCGCCCAGGTCCACCCGCATGATGCCGTCGCCGGTCAGCCGCCCCTTGTGCCGGCCCGACACGGTCAGCGCGACGCTGCCATCGTCCAGCCGCGCCGAATAATTGCCCGAGGTGGCGGGCGCCCAGCCGCGTGCGTCGAGCCGCCGGCCGGCCTCGATCAGCGCCGTGACGGCCTGTTCATAGGACATGGTCATGGGCGCGCCTCTAGCGCTTTGCCGGCCCCGCGCGACACCCATTTTTTCCGGATTGCGGGATCGCGACGCTTCTGTTCCGCCGCGCCGGCGATTCGGAAATCGTGACCGCGCATCGTCCCGAAACGACATGACCGCTCGGCGAACCGGGCAGCAGCCGCGCCGAAACGCGCCATATTCGGGCAGAAGCCGGACCATCATTAACGATGCTTCTGCTATACGGTTTCCGGGCAATGACAGAAATTTGCGGGCGCAGAACAAAGATCATGGATTCGAACGCTTCGGTACAAACGCGTCGAGCTCTGCTCAAATCGGCACTGGTGATGGCGAGCGGCGCGGCGGTTTCGGCCTGCGCCTCGCGCACGATCGGAACCACGCTGGCAGCGGCACCGCCGCCGCCGCGCATCCAGCCGGCGCCGGTCGCGTCGCTGAACCCTGCACCCAAGGTCGCCGCGCAGGCGCGGATCGTCCCGGCGGGCATTCGCCCCGAGTTGTTCAAGCGCGCGACGGCGGCGCTGGATCGCCACTCCATGCACGTCGACACGCATGACCGGATCGCGATCGCGGATTTCTCGCTGCCCTCGTCGCAGCCCCGCTTCTTCCTGGTCAACATGGGCACGGGCGAAGTCGAGCCGCTGCTCGTCGCACACGGCATCGGCTCCGATCCGGGGCATACCGGCCTGCTGCAGCGCTTCTCGAACCAGATCAATTCGGAAGCGACATGCGAAGGCGCGTTCCTCACCGCCGATTATTATGTCGGCAAGCATGGGGATTCGCAGCGCCTGATCGGGCTGGATCCCACCAATAACAACGCGCTCGCCCGTGCCATCGTCGTGCACTCCGCCTGGTACGCGAATCCGGACATGGTGTCGAAGCACGGCAAGCTCGGCCGCAGCCAAGGTTGCTTCGCGGTCGGCGAACGGCAACTGGCCAAGGTGTTCGATCGCCTCGGCCCCGGCCGCCTGATCTACGCGACCAAGGCGTAAGCACCCTTTTTCCAAGCCCCTCCTCGCTCGAGGCGGGGGTGGCGGAGGGTTTCCACGACATCGGCTGATCTCTACCAGACGCTGCCCGGTCTCACCGGCCCTGCAGCGGGAGGAATATGCCCTCCGGCCCTTCCCGCATGCCGCCGGCACGGGGTTGGCAGGCCATGGTCCCCGGCAGTAGGAGACACGCATGGCCGATCCGCACCCGTTCTTCGCGCTCCACCGCCATGGCATGATCCGCGCGGGTGTCTGCACGCCCGTGGGCACGGTCGCCGACCCCGCGGCCAATGCGCGCGCGACCATCGCGCTGGCGCAGCAGGGCGATGCCGCCGGTGCCGACATCCTCGTCTTCCCCGAGCTCAACGTCACCAGCTACGCGATCGACGATCTGCATCTGCAGGATGCGATCCTCGCGTCCACGCAAACCGGTATCGCCGCGATCGCCGAAGCGAGCCGTGACCTGAAGCCGGTACTGCTGGTCGGCGCCGCGCTCGCCCGGAACGGACGGTTGTACAATTGCGCCGTCGCCATCGCGCGCGGCCGCATCCTCGGCGTGGTGCCGAAGACCTATCTGCCCAACTACCGCGAATATTATGAGAAGCGCTGGTTCGCCTCGGGCTCGGGCCTGCGCGATCTCGAAATCACGATCGCCGGCCAGACAGTGCCCTTCGGCCCCGATCTCATCTTCGCTGCCGAGGACCTGCCCGATTTCGTCTTCCATATCGAGATCTGCGAGGATTACTGGGCGCCGCAGCCCCCCTCCACTGAAGGCGCGATGGCCGGTGCGGTGGTGCTGTGCAATCTCTCCGCCTCGAACATCGTGATCGGCAAGGGCCGCGAGCGCGAAATGCTGTGCGCGGCGCAGAGCTCGCGGACGATCTCGGCGTATCTCTATTCGGCGTCCGGCCCCGGCGAAAGCACCACCGACCTCGCCTGGGACGGCCAGGGGCTGATCTACGAGTTCGGCGAGAAGCTCGCCGCCTCGCAGCGTTTCGAGCTGGCCGACGCGATCACCTATGCCGATCTCGACCTCGAGCGCCTGCGGCTCGAGCGGATGCGCGACGGGACGTTCAACGACAATGCCCGCAATGCCGGCCTGCCGGAAACCCGCTTCCGCCGTATCGGCTTCTCGCACCAGCCGGATTTCGCCGATCGCGGCCTGCTGCGGCCGCTCCGCCGCTTTCCCTTCGTACCCAATGCGCCCGCGGCGCTGGAGGAGGATTGCTACGAGGCGTTCAACATCCAGGTGGAGGGCCTGCGCCAGCGCCTTGCCTCTACCGGGAGCAAGACGCTGGTGATCGGGATTTCGGGCGGGCTCGATTCCACCCATGCGCTGATCGTCGCCGCCAAGGCGATGGACCGGCTCGGGCGGCCGCGCACCGACATTCTGGGCTACACCATGCCCGGCTTCGCGACGAGCGAAGGCACCAGGTCCAATGCCTGGGCGCTGATGCGCGCGATCGGGATCACCGCGGCGGAGATCGACATCCGCCCTGCCGCGCGCCAGATGCTCGCGGATCTCGATCACCCGTTCGCGCAGGGCAAGCCGGTCTATGACGTCACCTTCGAGAACGTGCAGGCAGGGCTGCGCACCGACTATCTGTTCCGTCTCGCCAACCAGCATGGCGGCTTCGTGCTCGGCACCGGCGATCTGTCCGAGCTGGCGCTGGGCTGGTCGACCTATGGTGTCGGCGATCAGATGAGCCATTACGGCGTCAACGCCGGCGTGCCCAAGACGCTGATCCAGTATCTGATCCGCTGGAGCGTCGAGAGCGGCCAGTTCGACGGCGAGGCGGCCACCGTTCTACTGTCGATCCTCGACACCGAAATTTCGCCCGAACTTGTTCCCGCCGATGCCGACGGCAAGATGCAGAGCACGCAGGACCGGATCGGGCCCTACGAACTGCACGATTTCTTCCTGCACCATATCGCGCGCTTCGGGTTGAAGCCGTCCAAGGTCGCCTTCCTGGCCTGGCACGCCTGGAAGGATGCGGAGGCGGGGCTATGGCCGATCGGCTTCCCGGCGGAGGGGCGCAACCAGTACGACCTGCCGACGATCGCGAAATGGCTGGAGACCTTCCTGTTCCGCTTCTTCCAGATCAGCCAGTTCAAGCGCTCGGCCCTGCCTAACGGGCCGAAGGTTTCCGGCGCGGCGGCGCTCAGTCCGCGTGGGGACTGGCGGGCGCCGTCGGACAGCGTGGCGACCGCCTGGATCGAGGAATTGCGCGCCGCCCTGCCCTGATCGCGGTCAGCGGCGGGCGACCTCGCGGATCCTGCGGAGCAGTTCCTGCGATTCGAACGGCTTGCGCAGCACAGTGACATTGGGTGTGGCCATCGCGTCGAGCTTGGTCGAATCTGCGAAGCCGGTGATGAGGATCACCGGCAGCTGCGGATCCGAAGCGGCGACCTGCACCGCGACTTCGCTGCCGCTCAGCTCGGGCATCGCGAAATCGACCACCAGCGCATCGAAGCGGCGGGTCTGCACCAGCGCGACACCGGCGCTGCCGTCGGCGGCTTCCTCCACCGTCGCACCCGCGGTACGCAGCATTTCCGCCAGCGATGCGCGGACATGGGGATCGTCGTCGACCAGCGCGATCGTCCGTCCGGCGAGGCTGACGCGTTCGTCGCGGGCGGAATCGTCCTGCACGCCGCGCCGCGGCTCCACCGTCGCCAGCGGCAGCAGCAGCGTGATGACCGTACCCTCGCCCAGCGTGCTGTCGATCAGCAGGGTACCGCCCGACTGGCGCAGGACGCCAAACGCCATCGAAAGCCCCATGCCGGTGCCCCGGCCGACGCCCTTGGTCGAAAAGAACGGCTCCACCGCCCGTGCCGCGACGTCGACCGGCATCCCGGTGCCGGTATCGGCAACGCGCAACGCCACATAGTCTCCCGCCGGAAGGTCGGGCGCAACCTTGCCGCTGCACAATTCCGCAGACAGCGTCAGCACGCCGCCCTCCGGCATCGCGTCACGCGCATTGAACGCCAGGTTCAGCACCGCCAGCTCGAGCTGCAGCGCATCGGTCTGGACGTTCCACACCGGGTCGATCCGCTCGATGCGGACGCGGCTGAGCGGCGCGACCGCGCGCTCCACCAGCCCGGCCATGCCGTCGATCAGCTCTGCGAGCCGAACCGACTTCACGTCGAGGCGCTGCTTGCTCGAAAAGGCGAGCAACTGACCGGTCAGCTGCCGCCCGCGCTCCACCGCATCCAGCGCGCTGGAGGTCCAGCGGATCACCCGGTCCGCATCGTCGGGCTTGCGCGCGATCAGTTCCAGATTGCCCGCGATCGCCTGAAGCAGATTGTTGAAGTCATGCGCGATCCCGCCGGTCAGCTGCCCCACTGCTTCAAGCTTCTGCGCCTGGAGCAGCGCCGCCTCGACCGTCTCGCGCTGGGCGACTTCGGATTTCAGCTCGGCAAGCGCCGCGTCCCGCTCCGCCACCATGGCGGCGAGTTCGCCATTCGCCTCCTGCAGCTTTTCCGAAGAGGGGAGCCGCGCAACGATCGGCAGCAACGGCCAGAGCAGCGCCGCCGTCACCACCGAAGCGCCGGCGGTAACCAGCTTGACCAGCGCCTCGGCACCATAGACCGGATAGAACAGCGTCACCACCGCCATCACGTGCGTCATCCCGCAGGCGAGGATGAACAGCGCGAAGCACCAGAACACCCAGCCAAACGCCAGGTCCCGGCGGCTTCGGACCAGCGCCACCAGCGCGAGCGGGATGGAGAAATAGGAAAGTGCGATCAGCGTATCGGCAAGGACATGCGTCCACAGCAACTGCGGCTGCCACAACAGGCAATAGCCGTGCGGCGCATAGTCGCCGCTCCAGAAGGCTGCAAACAGGCTGTCCATCCGTCCCCCTGCCGCCGGCCGCAGCCGACAGAAAATTGCGGACGGGTGTAGCGGATGCGAATGAGAAGCGGAACTAAGGAAAAAACCCGGTAAGGCCCGAAAGATCAGCGGGAGAGTTGATGTTGGCGATGGGTGCTGGCCAAAGGATTGCCTCGGCGCCGGCATGCGCTGCCCAGGCCCGCATCGAGGCGCGTCCGCCGGCAGCAAGATAGGCGTCGCACATCGGGGCGAGCGCCGCTTCCCAGATGCCGAGCACCGGCAGGGACGCGACGAAGCGTGATCCGCCGCCGGAGGCCAGCGCCGCCAGCAACGCCTCGGGCAGCACCGGCGTATCGCATGGGGCGAGCAGGACGCGTGCGACGCCGCGTTCGGCCGCCGCATGCAGCGCCGCGTTGAGCCCGCCCAGCGGGCCACGCCCCGGCGCCGGCCGATCGGGGATGCCATCCTCCCCGATACGACCGCACAGCAGCAGCCCGTCGCAATGGGGGGCGAGCTGCGCCGCGACATGGTCGATCAGCGTGCGCCCCGCGAACTCGGCCAGCGCCTTGTCCGATCCGAACCGGCGCGCTTGCCCACCGGCGAGAATGGCGCCCAGCGGTTTCATGGCACCAGGTGCAGCAGTGCATCGGCGCGCACCAGCGCGGCCAGTCGCAGCCCGGATTCGCGCGCGCGCTCGGCGGCGAGTGCCGTCGGTGCCGAGATCGCGGCGAGCAACGGACAGCCGGCCAGCACCGCCTTTTCGACCAGCTCGAACGAGCATCGCGAGCTGATCAACGCGAATCCGCCATCCCAGCCGATCCGCTGCCTCGCCATTGCGCCCACTAGCTTGTCGAAGGCATTGTGCCGGCCGACATCCTCGCGGACGAGGCGGATCTCGCCGTCCGCCGAACAGAGCGCCGCGGCATGGGCGGCGCCGGTCGCGCGATTGAGCGGCTGGTGATCGCGCAGCGCTGCCGCGCCACGGAAGATGGCCGTCGGCGCGGCATCGCTTCGTTCCTGAATCGGCGGCAGGGGGCGCAGCGCGGCGTCGAGATTGTCGATTCCGCACAGGCCGCAGCTCGAATCCGTGGTGCGGTGGCGGACGCGCTCGATCACTACCGTCGGGTCCGCCAGCGTCACCCGCAGCACGATGCCGCGCTCCGCCGCATGGCTTTCCACGTCCATCGCCGCGCCCAGTCGCTCGGCCGCCACGAAACCGACCGCAAAATCCTCCAGATCGGCGGGCGTCGCCATCATCACGGCATAGCCCAGGCCGTTGATTTCAATCGCGACCGGCACTTCCGCCACCAAGCTGCGTTGGAGCCGGGTCTCCGACCCGTCCGGCGTCACGCGATCGAACCACATATCCATGGGTTCAGGATAGGCGGGCGCCGATGGCGGGTATAGGGGAAACGCAAGTTGCAAGGAGCGTGGCGATGGCCCGGGCGAAAGACGGAACGATTCACTATTCGGGCGCTGAAGGCGGCTGGGGCTCGATGCGCGGCATGGCGCTGGTCGCCGGCGCCGAGCGCCCGAGCCCCGAGGTGCTGAAGACGCTCGCCCGCCAGAACAAGCCCGGCGGCATGATGTGCACCTCCTGCGCCTGGACCAAGCCGGCCAAGCCGCACATGTTCGAATTCTGCGAGAACGGCGCCAAGGCAACGCTGTGGGATCTCACCTCCCGGCGCGCCGCGCCCGACTTCTTCGCCCAGCACACGCTCACCGAACTGCGCAGCTGGAGCGATTATGATCTTGAACAGGCCGGTCGCCTGACCAACCCGATGCGCTACGATCGCGCGACCGACAAATATCTGCCCTGCACCTGGGAAGAGGCCTATCGGGACATCGGCAAGAAGCTTCGCGGCTATGCGCCCAAGAGCACCATCTTCTACGCCTCGGGCCGGGCCAGCCTCGAGACCAGCTATGCCTGGGCGCTGTTCGCGCGCCTTTATGGCCACAACAATCTGCCCGACAGCTCGAACATGTGCCACGAGACGACCTCGGTCGCGCTCAAGTCGACGATCGGGGCGCCGGTCGGTACCTGCCTGCTCGAGGATTTCGAGCATTGCGACGCGATCTTCTTCTTCGGCCAGAACACCGGCACCAACAGCCCGCGCTTCATCCACACGCTGACCGCCGCCCGCAAGCGCGGCGCGAAGATCGTGACCTTCAACCCGATCCGAGAGAAGGGTCTGATCGAATTTCGCGACCCGCAGAGCATCCAGATGATCACGGGCGGCAAGACCAAGATCTCGAATCACTATTACCAGCTCAAGGCCGGCAGCGACATCTCGGCCATGCTCGGCATCGCCAAGCATGTGCTGGCCGAGGAGGATCGTCGCGGGGGTGTGATCGATCGCGCTTTCATTGCCGAGCACACGCACGGCTTCGAAGCATTCGCCGACAAGGTCCGCGGCACCAGCTGGGAGACGATCGAGGCCGAAACCGGCCTGCCCCGCGCCGACCTGATTGAAGCGGCCGAAATCTACATCGGCGCCGAAAGCGCGATCGGCATCTGGGGCATGGGGCTCACCCAGCATGTCGGCGGCTATGACAATGTCGCCGGCGTGGTGAACCTGATGCTGCTGCGCGGCAATATCGGGCGCTTGGGTGCGGGCGTGTCTCCGGTACGCGGGCATTCCAACGTCCAGGGCCAGCGCACCGTCGGCATTTCGGAGAAGCCGGAGCTGGTGCCGCTGGACCAGCTTTCGGAGCAATATGGCTTTCAGCCTCCGCGCGACGAGGGTCACACCACCGTCACCGCCTGCGAGGCGATCGCCAAGGGCGAGATCAACGCTTTTCTTGGCCTGGGCGGCAATTTCCTGCGCGCCATTCCCGATCACCGGGTGATGGAGCATGCCTGGACCGGCATGGGCCTCACCGTCCAGATCGCCACCAAGCTCAATCGCGGCCATCTGTTCTGCGGCGAAACCGGCTATCTGCTGCCCACCCTGGTCCGCTCCGAACGGGACGTGCGCAATGGCACCCCGCAGGTGGTGACGATGGAAGACAGCCTCAGCTGCATCCACGGCTCGATCGGTGAGGCCAAGCCCGCCTCCCCGCACCTCCAGCCCGAAATGGCGATCGTGGCCGGCATCGCGCAGGCGACCCTCGATCCCAACCCCAATGTGCCCTGGGACGCCTGGGCGGATGATTATGCGCTGGTCCGCGACGCGATCGAGACGACCTATCCGGACAAGTTCAAGGACTTCAACCAGCGGCTGTTCACCCCGGGCGGCTTCTTCAAGGGCAACGCCGCGCGCGAGCGCGACTGGCAGACGAAGAGCGGCAAGGCCGAGTTCACCGTGCCGAGCCACCTCAACGCCACCGGCTTCGCCGATGCCGAGGGCGTGTACCGGCTGATGACGCTGCGCTCGAACGATCAGTTCAACACCACCGTCTATGGCTATTCGGATCGCCTGCGCGGCATCGAGGGCAAGCGGGACGTGCTGCTGATCAACCCCAGGGAGATGGAGCGCGCCGGCCTGAAGGAAGGCCAGCGGGTGTCGCTGGTGGGCGATGATTCGGACGGTGTCGACCGCCGGGTCGCGAATCTGGAAGTGCTGCCCTTCAACCTGCCCGACGGCTGCATTGCCGGCTATTATCCCGAGCTCAACCCGCTGATCGCGCTCCGCCACCACGACAGCGCCTCCAAGACGCCCGCGGCGAAATCGGTGCCGGTCCGCATCCTCGCCTGATATAACGCGCGGGCAACAAACACGGTCGCCGGCTCTTGTCGGCGGCCGTGCTTGTGCTTAGTCGACGACAACGTTGACAAACGATCCGGGAGGAGAGGACGACATGAAGCGACACACCCTGGCCCTTGCCGCGCCGCTGCTGGCGCTTGCCGCAACCACCGCCATTACCGCACCCGCACTTGCCCAGCAGCAGGCTTCGCGCCCCTGGACCAACGCCAAGCTCTCGCCCGATGCGCGCGCCAAAGCGATTCTCGCGCAGATGACCGAGGACGAGAAGCTCACTCTGGTGTTCGGCCTGTTCGGCACCGATTTCGCGCCGAAAAACTTCAAGACTCCGGCGGAAGCCCGCCCCGGCTCGGCGGGCTATATTCCCGGCATTCCGCGCCTTGGCATCCCGGCCCAGTGGCAGACCGATGCCGGCGTGGGCGTCGCGACCCAGGGCGGGGCCGAGCGCAAGCGCGGCCGCACCTCGCTTCCCGCCGGCATCGCCACCGCCGCGACCTGGGATCCCGCGCTCGCGTTCGAGGGCGGCGCGATGATCGGCGCGGAGGCGCGTGCCTCGGGCTTCAACGTGATGCTCGCCGGCGGCGTCAACCTGATGCGCGAGCCTCGCAACGGCCGCAATTTCGAATATGGCGGCGAGGATCCGCTGCTGGCCGGCACGATGGTCGGCGCGCAGATTGCGGGCATCCAGTCGAGCCACGTCATCTCCACGGTCAAGCATTATGCGATCAACGACCAGGAGACCGATCGTAACAAGATGAACGCGGTGCTGGATCGCACCGCCGCGCGGATGAGCGATCTGCTCGCCTTCAACATCGCCATCGAGAAGGGTGATCCCGGCTCGGTGATGTGCAGCTACAACAAGGTCGACGGGCTCTGGGCCTGCGAGCAGCCCTGGCTGCTGACCGATGTGCTGCGCCGCGACTGGGGCTGGAAGGGCTTCGTGATGTCGGACTGGGGTGCCACCCACTCCACCGTCGCCGCCGCCAATGCCGGCCTCGAGCAGCAATCCGGCTGGCCGTTCGACGAGCAGCCCTATTTCCGCGAGCCGCTCAAGGCCGCGATCGCCAAGGGTGAGGTGAGCAAGGCGCGCCTCGACGAGATGGCACACCGCATCCTCCGTTCGATGTTCGCGAACGGCCTGTTCGATCACCCGATCACCGCCGCGCCGCTGGATCTCCCCCCGGCGATGCTGAAGGCGCATGCAGACGTGACCCGGGCGGATGCCGAAGCGGGCATCGTCCTTCTCCAGAACAAGGGCGATGTGCTGCCGCTGGTGGCCAGCGCCAGGCGAATCGTCGTCATCGGCGGACGTGCCGACAAGGGCGTGCTGGCGGGCGGCGGCTCGTCGCTGGTCTACCCGGTCGGCGGCAATGCCGTGCCGGGTCTCGAGCCGCAGGTCTGGCCGGGGCCGGTGATGTACCATCCCTCCTCGCCGCTGGAGGCGCTGCGCCGCCAGCTGCCGGGCGCGCAGATCAGCTATGTGGACGGCAAGGATCCTGCCGCTGCAGCCGCTGCCGCCAGGCAGGCCGATGTCGCGCTGATCTTCGCCACCCAGTGGGCGGGCGAGGCGTTCGACGTGTCGCTCAGCCTCACGGACAACCAGGACGCGCTGATCGAGGCGGTCGCCGGTGCCAACGCCAAGACGGTGGTGGTGCTGGAAACCGGCGGGCCGGTGCTCACCCCCTGGGCCGACAAGACGGCCGCGATCCTCGAGGCCTGGTATTCGGGGACGGCCGGCGGCGAGGCGATCGCCAATGTGCTCACCGGCAAGGTGAACCCCTCGGGCCACCTGCCCGCCAGCTTTCCGCGCAGCGTCTCCCAGCTGCCCAAGCCCAGCGCGCCGAACGAAGGCGAGACGCGCTACGCGGAGGGCGCAGCGGTCGGCTATAAATGGTATGATGCGAAGGGCGACAAGCCGCAATTCGCATTCGGCCATGGCCTCTCCTACACCCGCTTCGCCTATTCCGGCCTGAAGGCCAGCGCGCCCAAGGGCCGGGTGACCGTGACCTTCACCCTGCGCAATACCGGAACCCGCGCCGGCGCGGACGTGGCACAGGTCTATGTCTCGGGCGCGGGCTGGGAAGCGCCGAAGCGGCTGGGTGCCTTCCAGAAGGTGACGCTGGCGCCGGGCGCGTCGAAAACGGTGACGGTGACCGTGGATCCGCGCCTGCTCGCCATGTTCGACGGTGCGGCGCACCAGTGGAAGATCGCCGGCGGCAGCTACAAGATATTGCTCGGCCAGTCGTCCGAGGACATCGTCGCCACCACCACCGTCAGCGTGCCCGCGCGGACGCTGCCGGTCAGCTGGCATCCCTGATCGGAGCCCCCGCACGCCGGCACAGGCGTGCGGGGACGCCCTTATCCGACCGGGAGACGGCGCCCCTCGGCCGCGCTCTGACGGGCCAATTCGATCAGCCGGAGTCCGGCCAGCGCATCGGCGGCCGCCACCGGCGGTGCCGCGCCCTCGCGGATTGCCGCAGCCACCCCGGCATAGAAGCGTCGGTAATCACCCCGCTCCGACGCGATGGTGTCGGTCGAGCCGTCCGGTAGCGTCAGCACGCCGTGCTGCGCCGGATCTTCCAGTCCATGACGCGGATCCTGCACCGATCCGCCGGCGCGCATCGCCGCCTCTTGCGGATCCAGCCCGTATTTGACGAAGCTGCCGCCGCGTCCGTGCAGCGCGAAGCGCGGCCGCGCCGCCGCGATCATCCGCGAGCTTGCCAGCACCACCCGCCGCGCTCCGTAGAACAGGGTGAGCGTGAAGTAATCGTCGACCGGACTGTTGCCGCGCTGGCCGACGACATCGCCCTGCACCGCCTCCGGCATGCCGAACAGCACCAGCGCCTGGTCGAGCATGTGCGGGCCCAGATCGAGCAACTGCCCCGCCCCGTCCGCTTCCTTCCAGGCCTGGGACAGTTCGGGACGGAACCGGTCCCAATGCGCCTCGAACAGCAGGATCTCGCCCAGCCTGCCGCTGCCGACCAGCGCCTGCACAGCAAGGAAATCGCTGTCCCAGCGGCGATTGTGGAAGGGCACGAGCAACCGCCCCCGCGTCCTGGCCGTCGCGATCAGCGTCTCGGCTTCGGCCGTGGTCGGGGTCAGCGGCTTGTCGACCACGACATGCTTGCCCGCCGCCAACGCCGCCTGCGCCAGGCTGAAATGCGTCGGGTTGGGCGTGGACACCACCACCAGTTCGATCTCGGGATCGGCGATCAGGGCCTCGGCCGTCACGGCCCGAACCTGCGGGTAGGCCGCCGCCACCGCGTCCCGGCGCGAGGTGCCGATGGCGGCAAGCTCGAGCCCGTCGATCGCGTCGATCAGGGGTGCGTGAAAGGCGGTGCCGCCTAGGCCGAAGCCGATAAGGCCGGTGCGGATCATGCGGGTCTCCCGTTGCCGTGAGGCTGCGGCCTACCGGCAACCGGCTTCGTTTCCAAGCGACGCCCACGCGCGCCGCGCAAAAATCCCGCGCCTCAATGCATTCGCTGCGTTGCCTCGATGCGATCGGCCACGGCGCTCGCCAGCCGGTGCAGTTCCGATCGCTGCCGGAACGAGGCGGGGCCATGCGGCCGCAGATCGATGCCGCAAAGCGCCCCGATCGGGAAGGACCCGATCCGCACTGCCGCGCCGGTATAATGTCGCGCCTGCGGTCCGCCACGCACCAGTGGGTTCGCGCGAAAACGCGGATCGGCGCGAAGATCCGGCACGCTCAAAAACCCCTCGGCGGCGGTGATGGTATGGGAACAGAAGGCCACCGATCGCGGCAGGGATCCCGGCTCGATTCCCACCGCGCCGATAATCCGCTGGATGTCGCCATCGCTTACCGTAACCATCGCGATCGGCGTCCGCAGCAGCTCGCACGTCGCGCCGAGCAGCATCTGCAACACCGGGTCGTCGGCCGGAATCGAGGGCAGCCGATCGACTGCGCGCTGGCGATCGCTCTCGTCCTCGGGCCTGAAGGCGGCGGAGAAGAAATGCAGCGTCATGCTGCCCGCCGCACCAGGTCCGGCGCATCGAAGGCGATGCGAATTGCGTTCTTGCCGTTGCGCTTCACTTCCAGCATCGCCTCGTCCGCCAGTGCTATCATCCGCTCGGTATCGTGCGCGACCGCCGGGTCGATCACCACCGCACCCATGCTGCAGGTGACGGCATGGCCCGTCGAGCGCAGCGCCTCGCTCAGCCGGGCATGCAGGCTCTCGGCCACCTGCTCGGGCGCCACGCCGCGTTCGATCGCGAGAAAGGCGCAGAACTCGTCGCCGCCCAGCCGGGCGAACAGGTCGTCGGGTCGCATGCGCGCCCGCGCCTCGTCGGCGAAGCGCCGCAGCACCATGTCCCCCGCGGCATGGCCATGCCGATCATTGACCGCCTTGAAGCCGTCCAGATCCATGTACAGCAGCAACAAGGTAGAACCCCGGCGGCGGCCGATCTGCGCCACGCGCTCGAGCCTGCTGCGAAACGCGCCGCCGTTCAGCGATCGCGTGAGATAGTCGGTGGAGGCGCGCCACAGCTCGCCGTCGATCGTGTGCCGCAGCGTCGCCACCATCACCACGATCATCATCGCGCTGGCCGCGCGAGTCGTGGTGTTCCAGATGGCCACGGTGGTCGACAGGCCGCTCTGGTCCGCCGCGGGTACCGTGCCGAACCCGTTCACCGCGGAGCCAAGCGCGATCGACAACACCACGATGGCGATGCCGGCACGTTCGCGCAGCGTCCACGCGGCGAGAACGTCAACGAACAGATAGCCGATGGTGAGCGAAACCCTGGGCCCGCTGATCCAGTCGGCGAACACGGTCATGAACAGGGCCACGCAGACCACGATCCACGCTTGTGCGGTGTGCAGCCGCATCGTCCATCGGAAACTTCGCATCATCGCCTTGATCAAGGCCGATTGCGGCGGCGGTGCCATCACGCGATCCATCTCCCCCACTGCCAGATTCCCCCGTACGCCCCAATGGCTTAACGCTCCCGAAACACAAGCAGCCGCAACTCGCCGCTCCGGAAAACTACAGTCGACCCTCATGAGCCGGCAGCGGCGCCCTCTAGGAGCCGCCGCCGAGCGGGCCTATACCGATGCCGATGACCGCAGCTTTGTTCCAGATCGACCCGCGCGACCCCGTGGCGACCGCGCTCCGTCCCCTCCAGGCCGGAGAGGAAGCGCTTGGCGTCACCGTGGTGAGCGACGTGCCGCAGGGGCACAAGGTCGCGCTGCGGCCGATCGCGGCGGGCGACGCGGTCCACAAGTTCGGCTTCCCGATCGGCCGCGCGACGCGCCCGATCGCGCCGGGCGAGCATGTCCACACCCACAATGTCGGCACCGCCCTGGAAACGAGCGGCAGCTATACCTATCGTCCCGCGCTGGAAGCCGCGGGCGCTGCCCGGCCAGCAAGCTTTCTCGGCTATCGCCGCCCGGACGGCCGGGTCGGCACGCGCAACGAAATCTGGATCCTGCCGACGGTCGGCTGCGTTGGCCGGACGGCCGAGAAGATCGCGGAACGGGCGGCGCAGCGCCTGGCCGGGCGAATCGACGGCATCCATGCCTTCGCGCATCCCTTTGGCTGCTCGCAATTGGGCGACGATCTTCGGGGAACCCGCGCGATCCTCACCGCATTGGCCAACCACCCCAATGCCGGCGGCGTCTTGCTCGTGGGTCTTGGCTGCGAATCCAATCAGATGCGGGACATGCTTGCGGGTATTTCGCACCCTAATCTCCGAACGATCGGCGCCCAGTCCGCCGGCGACGAAGTCGAGGAGGGAATCGCCCTTGTTGAGGAACTTGTCGCCGTCGCTGAACAATCCGTGCGAACAGCCGAACCGCTTTCGCAGCTGGTGCTTGGGGTGAAGTGCGGCGGCTCAGACGGATTTTCAGGATTGACCGCCAACCCCCTGGTCGGACGCATGAGCGACGCGGTCACGGCCGCCGGCGGCACGGCCATCCTTACCGAGATTCCGGAAATTTTCGGTGCCGAACAGCTTCTGATGGCGCGCGCGGAAAGCGAAGCCGTGTTCACTCGCATCGTCGGCCTCGTCAACGGCTTCAAGGCCTATTTCACCCGGCATGGCGAACCGGTGTCGGAGAACCCCTCCCCGGGCAATCTGGCCGGCGGCATCACCACGCTGGAGGAAAAGTCGCTGGGCGCGGTGCAAAAGGCCGGGCATGCCACCATCACCGACGTCCTTGGCTATGGTGAGCGCGTCGGGCATCGCGGGCTGGCACTCCTCGAAGCGCCGGGAAACGACGCCGTCTCGAGCACGGCGCTTGCAGCCGCCGGGGCGACGGTGATCCTGTTCACCACCGGCCGCGGCACCCCGCTAGGCTTCCCGGTGCCGACCGTGAAGATCGCCTCCAACAGCGATCTTGCCGCGCGCAAGCCGGGCTGGATCGATTTCGATGCCGGCCAGGTGCTTGCGGAGGGCATGGACGCGGCCAGCGACGCCCTGCTCGATCGCATCGTCGCGATCGCATCCGGCAGCGTCACGGCGGCGGAACGCAACGGAGAACGCGAAATCGCGATCTGGAAGCGCGGGGTCACGCTCTAAGGCGCAATTGGTTCCCAAAAAATGCGGCGAGTCCTTGCTGCATCGCGGCGATCCGCAATTCCCCTGGATTGATGCTGGAAGCTGAAAGGCTTAGCCCTGCAAGCGAGCAGAGATCGGGTGGGTATGATGGCTGAATTCTTCGTGTTCATGTACGCAATGGCTGCCGGCTTCGTGCTGCTGACGATGCAGCGGAACCGTCGCGAGCAGCGCGCCGACGCTCCGATCGTGACGCTGGTCGGCTGGGGCCTGTTCTCGCTTTCGTCCACGCTGGCGCTGCTCCTCGGCGCCGTCGCCCTCGCGCTGGCACTGGGCATGCAGATGCCGCTCCCCGCAGGCTTCGAAAGCTTCACGCTCTAACCACATGCCGCTCTATGCCTTTGGCGGGAAGGCCCCGCAGCTTGCTGCCGATGCGTGGGTCGCACCCAGCGCCGACCTGATCGCCGACGTGCAGTTGGGGGCCGGCGCGAGCATCTGGTTCGGCGCCGTGGTGCGCGCGGACAACACGCCGATCCGGATCGGCGCACGCAGCAACATCCAGGAAGGCGCCGTGCTCCATTCGGATCCCCGCGCCCCGCTGACGATCGGCGAGGAGGTCACGGTGGGGCACCGCGCGGTGCTCCACGGCTGCACGATCGGCGACGGCACGCTGATCGGCATGGGCGCCATCATCCTCAATCGCGCGGTGATCGGGGCCGAATGCCTGGTCGGTGCCGGCGCGCTCGTCACCGAGGGCAAGGAATTTCCGGCAGGCCATCTGATCGTCGGCAGCCCGGCGCGGGCGGTGCGCCCGCTCGACGCGGCACAGCGCGCGATGCTCCGCGCAAGCGCCGCGCTCTACGCCGCCAAGCAGCGTGAATATGCCGCGGGTCTCACGCGAATCGACTGAGTCGCGGCATTTCCGATTTCGAGTCGTGCGCCGCTGCCTGACCCGCCGTCCGTTGCCGTAGCGTCGGCGTCCCCTGCCTAGACACGCTTCGTAGCTGCGGTATCACTGGCAGCCATGGCGCTACCGGCACTCTTCGATCGTCTGCGGCTTCCCGTCATCGGCTCGCCGCTGTTCATCATTTCCTGCCCAGAACTGGTGATCGCCCAGTGCAAGGCAGGCATCGTCGGCTCGTTCCCCGCGCTTAACGCGCGGCCGCAGAGCCAGCTCGACGAATGGCTGCACCAGATCACCGAGGAACTGGCGGCCTGGGATCGCGACCATCCGGACACCCCCGCGGCGCCGTTCGCGGTCAACCAGATCGTCCACCGCTCCAACCCGCGGCTGGAAGAGGATGTCGCGAGCTGCGCCAAGTGGAAGGTGCCGATCGTGATCACCTCGCTGGGCGCGCGACCGGAACTGAACGACGCGGTGCATAGCTGGGGCGGGATCACGCTGCACGACGTAATTGACGATCGGTTCGCGCACAAGGCGATCGAAAAGGGCGCGGATGGGCTGATCCTGGTCGCGACGGGCGCCGGGGGCCATGCCGGACGGCTGAGCCCGTTCGCGCTTGTCCAGGAAGTCCGCGCATGGTTTGACGGGCCGGTCGCGCTTTCGGGCTCGATTGCCACCGGCGGCGCCGTGCTGGCGGCCCAGGCCATGGGCGCCGACCTCGCCTATATCGGCTCGCCCTTCATCGCCACCGAGGAGGCGAACGCGGTTCAGGCCTATAAGCAGGCGATCGTCGATGGTCGGGCGGAGGACATCGTCTACTCCAACCTCTTCACCGGCGTGCACGGCAACTATCTCCGCGCCTCGATCGTCAACGCCGGGCTCGATCCGGAAAACCTTCCTGAAAGCGATCCGAGCGCGATGAATTTCGGTGGCGCCAAGGCGTGGAAGGACATCTGGGGATCCGGCCAGGGCATCGGCGCCGTCCATGCCATCGAGCCGGCGGGCGCCCGCATCGAGCGCATGCGCGAGGAATATGCGGCGGCGCGGGCCCGCCTGGCGCTCTGACCGTTCAGAAGGCGCCGGCGAGCCGATCGAGCATGCGGCGCGCCGGGCTCGGCACCGCCACGACCGGCACGTCGAACGCGGAATCCAGCCGGGCGACGCGGCGGTAAAGATCCATGCTGGCCCGCACAATGGCTACCGCCTGGATCGGCATGTCCTCCAGCAGCGCGGCGTCGGTTTCGGGTGCCGGGCCCAGCCGGCGCCCGGGGGCGCGCGCGTCGTCCACCTGCAGTTCCCCCGCGTCGACCGCGCGCTGGGTGAGCAGCCAGGCGATCACGTGCATCAGCCGCGTCGTCACCTTGAGCGATTCACAGGAAAAGGCCACCCGGCTCAATGCCGCCAAGGCATCGCGCTCATCGCGCCCCAGCTGGTCGAAATAGCCGCGCGCCTCATCCGCCAGCACCATCGCCTCGACATACAGCGAGTCGACCAGTCGGCGATGCAAGGTGATGGCGTCCTGACCCTTCATGCCCTTCTAGCTGCCACAGGAGCAGGTGCGGCGAAATGCCCGAATTGCGCAGCAGTGCAACAAAACGAAACGATCAAGCGATGATGTCCGGGATCAACTGATCCTCCAGCAGGGAAATCTCGTCGCGAAGCTTCAACTTGCGCTTCTTCAGCCGCGCAATCTGCAGCTGATCACCCTGGCCGCTTTCAACCAGAGCGGCGATGGCAGCGTCCAGGTCGCGATGTTCGGCACGCAGTGGCTCCAGCCGCCGCCGGATCTCGCTCTCGTCCATTCCCTGCCCTCAATTGCGCCCGACTCAGCGGTCCGTACCCTGCCGCACGAACCATCGCGGCTTTTCCGCAATCTGTCGATCAGTGATGATTCTGCACGCGACATCGGCGGCAAAACATGATGTAGTTGGAGCCCCTCAGAGTCATTGTAGGAGGACTGCTTCATGCACACCGGGCATCTTTCGGCACTTAGCGCCAAGCATTCACAGCTGGACCAGCGAATCGCCACCGAAACGCAACGCCCCCTCCCCGACCAGATGCTGTTAGCGCAATTGAAGAAAGAGAAACTGCGCGTCAAGGAAGAGATGCAGCGCTAGCCGTATCATCCACAGATTATTTGGCCTGAACTTGGACTCGCGCGACCCAACCTGTTGCGCGGGCCCGGTTCGGGCAGCGACGGAAGGGCCAAGGCACGCTCCAGGCCGGCCGCCGCCGCTCCCCTTCTTCCCGTTCGAAAATTCCGCCCCGTCGCTCAGCGGCGTGTAAAGATCGGCTTCACATAGGCGGGGGTCTGGGTGCCGCCGCCCACCGGCTTTCGCGCCAGCTTGGGATCGATCTCGTTATCGAACGCCACGCCCACACGTCCTTCAGCGGCCCAGGCGATCTTGCCCTTGACCCAGCCGACCCCGCGAACTTCCACTTCTACAGGCGTACGCAGCCCTACCGGGCCGCTATATTCCGCCATCAGCCCGCCCGCGGAAAGATTGCGGACCCGTACGGTGCCGACGTCCTCGCTATCCACACGAAACTGTGCGGTCAGCAACAGGCTGTCGCGGACACCGCTGCGCTTGCCCGCGAAATCATCGGCGGAAAGCGTGCTGTCGGGGATGTAAGACTGCTGGTCCATTGTTGGCTCTCAAACGCGGATTCGCACCCGAAGGGAGTAGACCAACAACTCTTAACGAAAGGATTAACCGGAATCCGCCCTGGTAAAATGCCGGAGCGGATTCCGACGTAGTTTTCACTCGTCCCGGCTGATCTTCTCGTTGCGCTCGTGCCGCTCCTGCGCCTCGACCGTCATCGTCGCGGTAGGACGTGCTTCGAGGCGCCCGAGCGGGATCGGCTCACCCGTCACTTCGCAATAGCCATATTCGCCTTCCTCGATCCGGCGGAGCGCCGCATCGATCTTGGCGATCAGCTTGCGCTGGCGATCGCGCGTACGCAATTCGATCGACCAGTCGGTTTCGCTGGAGGCACGGTCGGTAAGGTCCGCCTCGCGCAGCGGCTCGGACTGCAGCTGGTTCAGCGTGCCCGCCGCCTCGCGATAGATCGCGTCCTTCCAGGCATTCAACTTCCCGCGGAAATATTCCTGCTGCCGCGGGTTCATGAAGGGTTCGTCGTCGCTCGGCCGGTATCCGTCGTCGCCGTCATTCGCGGCCGGAGGAACGCTTTTATCGTGCTCGTCAAAACGGCCCAAAACAGTTGCCATTCCCACTCTCCACACCAGTCCCCCGGTGGCGTGCCGCCAGGAAACCGCATTGCCCGCAGGCGCTATACTTTCGCAAGCAGCCGTTAACAAGCCAATGCCGCGAAAGCTTTTTGGCGGGAATTCCCTATAGTTCGGTAGAAATTAGCCCCGCCTGAACCGCTTGCACCTTTTTCAGTTTCGGGTCGAGACAGATGTACCGGCGCGGCTGTCCCGCAACGATCCTTGTCCTGAATTCGAACAAGATGCGGCGTTCACAACAACTATTTCGGACAGCGACGGCGGGCGGGGCGGCATACCCCGCCCGCCGCCGGGTTCACGCCGCCTGCAGCGCCTTTTCGATGTCGGGCACGGGATGATCGGTCAGGTCCTTGGCCAATTCGCCCTTCAGCCGCTCGCTGACGCTGCTGTGATAATGTTTGCGCATTTCGCCCAGCGTCTTCGGCGGGGCGACGATGATCAGCGACTCGAAGCTGTTGCGGAGTGCCGCCTCTTTCAACATACCGGCAACTTCGGCGGCGAAGCGATCCTCTTCCAGCTGGTGGAAATCGGTCTCGCCCATCGTTCCGCCGGCGGGGGCAAACTGCCCGCCGCCGCGGGTGGACGACGCTGCGCCCGACGAATCGGTCTTCTGATCGGAGTCCTTGGGATTCGGGTGGAGTTCCTTGCGCACCACTTCGAGGTTCAGATACTCTGTGTCGCCCTGGTTGCGCAGCATCAGCAGCTTGCGGCCATCGGCGACCACCACCATCGCATCATGGGGAACCAGCATCGCGCTCTCCTTCTCGCTGTTCGGTTGGAAGCAACCAACGGGTGGGAGGCGGCGGGGTTGCGCGGGGCACGGGCCCCGGCCATAGGTTCGCGCCATGCACGATATCCGCTTCCTCCGCGAACATCCCGAAGCCTTCGACCAGGGCCTGGCCAAGCGCGGCCTGGAGCCGCAATCGGAGGCGCTGCTGGCGCTGGACGAGCGCCGCCGCGCGCTGGTGACCGAGCTGCAGGCGGGGCAGGCCCGCCGCAACGAAGCCTCCAAGGCGATCGGCGCCGCCAAGGCGAAGAAGGACGAGGAGACCGCCGCCGCGCTGATGGCGGAAGTGGCCGCGCTCAAGGAGCGGATGCCGGCGCTGGAGGCCGAGGAAAAGGCGGTGGGCGAGGACCTGGAAGGCCGGCTCGCCGCCCTGCCCAACCTGCCCTATCCGGACGTGGCGCTCGGTTCGGACGAGAATGACAATGTGTTCGTGCACGAGCGCGGCACCGTTCCCGCGTTCGCCTTTACGCCGAAGGAGCATGATGCGATCGGCCCGGCGCTCGGCCTCGACTTCGAGACCGGCGCGGCGATGTCCGGCGCCCGCTTCACCTTCGTGCGCGGCACCGCCGCCCGGCTGCACCGCGCGCTCGGCCAGTTCATGCTCGACACGCTGACCGGCAGCTATGGCTATGAGGAATGCGTGCCGCCGCTGCTGGTGCGCGACGAGGCGCTGTTCGGCACCGGCCAGCTGCCCAAGTTCGCGGAGGACCTGTTCCAGACTACCGACGGCCGCTGGCTGATCCCCACCGCCGAGGTGAGCCTCACCAACGCGGTGCGCGAGAAGATCCTGAGCGAGGAGGAACTCCCGCTCCGCCTCACCGCGCTCACCGCCTGCTTCCGCTCGGAAGCCGGTGCGGCCGGGCGCGATACGCGCGGCTTCATCCGCCAGCACCAGTTCGAGAAGGTCGAGATGGTGTCGATCACCACCCCCGACCAGTCCGAAGCCGAGCATGAGCGGATGACCGACGCGGCCGAGGACGTGCTGACCAGGCTCGGCCTCGCCTTCCGCCGGATGAAGCTGTGCAGCGGCGACATGGGCTTCACCGCCGCACGCACCTATGACCTCGAAGTGTGGCTGCCGGGTCAGGACCGCTACCGCGAGATCTCGTCCTGCTCGACCTGCGCCGACTTCCAGGCGCGGCGGATGAACGCGCGCTATCGCCCCGAGGGCGAGAAGGGCACGCGCTTCGTCCACACGCTCAACGGCTCGGGCCTCGCTGTGGGCCGCACGCTGGTCGCGGTGCTGGAAAATTACCAGCAGGAGAATGGCGCGGTGGCGGTCCCTTCGGTGCTCCAGCCCTATCTGGGCGGGCTCACCCTGCTCGAACCGCGCGGCTGATGCGGATCCTTCTCACCAACGACGACGGCTATCACGCGCGTGGCCTGGCCGTGCTGGAGCGGATCGCGCGGACGCTGTCCGACGACATCACCGTCGTCGCCCCGGCGGAGGAGCAATCGGGCAAGGGCCGCTCGCTGACGCTCACCGAGCCGTTCCGCGTTCGCCGCCACGCCGACAACCGCTATGCGGTGAAGGGCACGCCGACCGATTGCGTGATGTTCGCGCTCGCCGAGGTGATGGCCGATGCCAAGCCCGACCTGATCCTGTCGGGCGTCAACCGCGGCGGCAATCTTGCCGAGGACGTCAGCTATTCCGGCACCGTCTCGGCGGCGATGGAGGGCGCGCTGGCGGGCATCCGCTCGATCGCGCTCAGCCAGCGCTATGCGCGCAGCGGCATGGGCGACGCGGTGCCGTTCGACACTGCCGAGGCCTGGGGCGAGCGCGCGCTGCGGCCGCTGCTCGATGTCGCGATGGAGCCGCGCACGCTGGTCAACATCAACTTCCCGCCGATCGCGGCCGACGCCGTGCAGGGGATCAAGGTCGTCTCTCAGGGCTTTCGCGACTATGGCCGGGTCGCGCTCGACAAGCGGCTCGATCCGCGCGGCTTTCCCTATTACTGGCTGGCGATGGGGCGGATGCCGCACCAGGCGGCGCCCGATACCGATCTGGACGCGATCGAGGCGGGGTTCGTCACCGTCACGCCGCTGCATCTCGATCTCACCCACCGCGAGTCGATGGATCGGCTGCGCGGGGCCTATTCGGCCTGAGCGGCGATGTCGGTAGATCGCCTGCTGCCGATCGGGCTGCTGTTCGTCTCGAACCTGTTCATGACCTTCGCCTGGTACGGCCACCTGAAATACAAGAGCGCGCCGCTGCTGCTGGTGATCGTGTCCAGCTGGGGCATCGCCTTTGTCGAATATTGCTTCGCGGTCCCGGCCAACCGGCTGGGCAGCGCGGTCTATTCGGCCGCACAGCTAAAGGGCATGCAGGAGGTGATCACCCTCACCGTCTTCGCCGCCTTCTCGGTGCTGTATCTGGGGCAGCGGATCACGCTGAACCACCTGATCGGCTTCGCGCTGATCGCGGCGGGCGCGTTCTTCCTGTTCCGCACGCCGAGCTGAACCCGCGCGCCGCCGGGGCGTTTCTCCTCGACAAGGAGAGCGCCATGAACCCCGAACCGACCCGCGAAACCCCCGACACCCAGCCCGGGACCGCCCATCAGCCGGACGGCACCGACAGCTCGGCCGAATGGAATGCCGAGATTGCCGACGAGAACATGATCCCGGATCAGGATCCGGAAGCGTGAAGCTCGGGCGGCATCCGGAGAGGATGCCGCCCGCCTCCGATCACCAGCCCTGCGGCTGGCCCTTGTTCTGCTCGTCGAGCCACGTCTTCAGCGGCGCGAAATATTCGACCATCGCCTTGCCCGAGATTTCGCGGCTGCCGGTGAAGGTCTGCAGCGCATCCGGCCAGGGCTTGGAGGCGCCCATCTCGAGCATCTTGTTCAGCCGCGCGCCGACTTCCTTGTTGCCATAGAAGCTGCAGCGATGCAGCGGACCCTTCCAGCCCGACTGGTCGCACGCCGCCTTGTAGAACTGGAACTGGAGCAGCCGCGCGAGGAAGTAGCGCGTATAGGGCACGCTGCCCGCCACGTGATATTTGGCGCCCGCATCGAACCTGGTCTCGTCGCGCGCCACCGGCGGCACGATCCCCTGATATTGCAGGCGCAGCTTGTTCCAGCCCGCCTCATACTGGTTGGCGGGAATGGTGCCGTCGAAGATCTGCCAGCGATATTTGTCGACCAGCAGGCCGAACGGCAGGAACGCCACCTTGTCCATCGCCTGGCGGAGCAGCAGGCCGATATCCTTGTCGGCGCTCGGCACCTGGGCCCGGTCGAGCAGGCCGATCTGCACCAGATATTCGGGCGTGATCGAAAGTGCGACGAAATCGCCGATCGCCTCGTGGAAGCCGTCATTCGCGCCGTTGCGGTATAGTGCCGGCTGCGCCTTGTAGGCGCGCTGATAGTAATTGTGGCCGAGCTCGTGGTGAATCGTGACGAAATCGTCCGAATTCACCTTGATGCACATCTTGATGCGAATGTCGTCCTTCTCGTCGATGTCCCAGGCCGAGGCGTGGCACAGCACTTCGCGGTCGGCGGGCTTGAGGAACATCGAGCGCTCCCAGAACGTCCCCGGCAGCGCCGCGAAGCCGAGCGAGGAGTAGAAGCCCTCGCCGGTCTGAACCATCTTCTTCCAGTCGTACTGCTTTGCCTTGAGCAGCTCGCCCACGTCATAGCCGAGGTCGCCGGCCCCCTTGGGCGCGACCACATCGTAGATGTTGCCCCATTCCTGCGCCCACATGTTGCCGAGCAGGTCGGCGCGGATAGGGCCGGTCCTGGCCTGCACCGCATCGCCGTATTTCTCGTTGAGCTTGCGGCGGACATAGGTGTGAAGCGCGACGTAGAGCGGCTTCACCTCGTTCCACAATTTGTCGGTCATCGCCGCGAATTCGGCCGGGGGCATGTCATAGCCCGAGCGCCACAGCGCGCCGGTGTCGGCGAAGCCGAGCTCCTTCGCGCCCTGGTTGGCAATGCCGACGAGCTTGGTATAGTCGGGCCGCATCGGTGCGCCGACATTGTCGTGCCAGCTGACCCACATCTCCTTGAGCGCATTGGGGTCGCGGCTGTCGCCCATCGCGGCTTCGATGTCGCTCCCGTTGATCGGCTTGCCGCCCAGCGTGCCCTTGCCCTTGGCGTAGAAGGACCCGAGCTTGGTCGAGAGGTCGCTGAGCTGCTGGGCAGCGCCCGGCGTCGTCGGCGCGGGGAGCACCAGCGCGGCGCGGAGCATGGTCAGCTGGCGCTGCTGCTCGGGCGTGAGGCCGGGCGCCTTCTGGAGCCGCGCGGCGTCGAGCGCGAAGCGGACCGCCATTTCGGTGCCCTTGGCGCCGTAGTCGGCAGCGAGCGCATCGGTATCGTCGGTGATGTAGGTCGCGTTCACCCAGGCAACGCGCGAGGAGACGAGCGTGAACGCCGCCATTTCCTGCTGGGCGCGGGTCAGGAAGGCCGCGGCCTCGGCTGCGGTCGGCGCGGCGGCGGGCGTCGTGCTGGTCTGCGACTGGGCGGGCGCCGCCAGCATCGCGGCGAGCGCCGCGAGCGAAAGGCCGGTACGGATCATGATGCTAAGTCCCCGGAATCAAGAAAGGCGAGACCCTGCCGCGCCTTCCCTGCCCGCGTCAACCGGCGAGGAACTCCGCGATCGCGTCACCCAGCTCCGGCCGGGTCACCGCGCTCATGTGATTGCCCGGGATTTCGACGAACAGGCCATAGGGCAGCAGGTCCGCGACTTCCTTTGCCGAGCCATTGTCATAATCCTCGGCGCCCGAAATCACCGCGGTCGGCTGGTGGATCGCCGCGATGTCGTCGCGTGGCGTGTCGACAAAGGTGTCGAGGATGCGCAGCAGCGCGACCGGATCGCCCTTGGTGGTCTTGAGAAACGCCTCGGTCAGCCATTCGGAGCTGCCGCGCGCGAAGCTGCCGAGATTGGTCAGCACGCGGTGGAAATAGGCGCCGCGCCCCTGGGTCGCGACCAGCCCGTCCAGCCCCATGCCGGAGAGCACCACCTTGTCCGGCCGGGCCCCATTGGCGAGCATCCGCACCACGGTGCGTGCACCTAGCGAATAGCCGCCCAGATCATAGTCGGTGAGGCCCAGATGCGTGATCAGCGCGAAATTGTCGCGCATCAGCACATCGGGCGGATAGGCGGCGGGATCGTGCGGCTTGGCGCTGTGCCCATGCGCGCGCAGGTCCGGCATGATCACGCGGCGCCCGCGCGCGGCGAGCTTCCCCGCATGGCCATATTTGATCCAGTTGACCTCGGCGTTGGAGAAATAGCCGTGGATCAGCACCACGGGCCGCCCCTCCCCCATCTCGGTCCAGGCGATCTCCTGCCCGTCGAAGCTGGCGAAGCGGTGCGTTTCAGTCGGGTAGTCGGCCAAGTGCGTCCATCCATCGGTTAACGACGTTCGGGTTGTCCTCGATCCGGTATCGGGGCAGTGCGGTCGTGTCGAGCCACTGTTCGTGCATGCTCTCCACTGCATAATGGTGGCACGGCTGGAAGCGGCCCGGCGCATCGAAGCTGCCGATCGTCAGGTCGATGGTTGCGCCGTCGAGGAATTCGAAGGTCAGCGGCGTGCCGCACTCCCGGCAGAACCCGCGCTCGGCGATCGGCGAGGAGCGATAGCGGTCGGGCTGGCGCTCCCAGATGACGTCCGCCTTGGCCACGCCCTTGAATGCGATGGAAACCCCGCCGGTCGCGCGCTGGCACATGCGGCAATGGCAGAGATAGGCAGTGTCGTCCGTGAGCCGCACACGATAGCGGATCCGCCCACATTGGCATCCTCCGGTGACGTCCTCGCCCATCGCCTCGCATCCTTTCGCTTCGCGGATTGCGCCGCCTCTACGCAACGCACGACCTCCGTACTTGTCCGCATGCGGGAACGCGCCACCGCCGCCCGGGCCGCAACCGCCCTATAATGAATGCGGAGATTACCGCATTGAAGGCGCGCCAGTCGTCGCGGGGCCATTGTCACAGGATGAATATGCTCAAGCGATTCAACAACCTCCCGCTCGCCTCGAAGACGACGATCCTGACCATCGGCGGCATGCTGCTGCTCGCGATCGCGACGTTCTTCGTTGCGGACCGCGCGCTCACCCAGCGCGCAGCGCAGACGGCGGCGGAGCGGCAGGAGGTGAACATGCGCGTGGCCTGGAGCGTGCTGCATCAGTATGGCCGGGACTTCCGACTGGACGGCGATGACCTCTATGTGGGCAACCGCAAGCTCAACGCCTGGGACGCGCCGGTCGATGAAGTGAAGCGCCTTGTCGGCGGCACCGCGACCATCTTCCGCGGCGACATGCGCGTGACCACCAACGTGACGAAGCCTGATGGCAGCCGCGCGGTCGGCACGCCGCTCGCCCGCAACGCCGCGTACGAGACGGTGCTCGGCAAGGGCCAGACCTATCGCGGCAAGGCCGACATTCTCGGCAAGCAGTTCTTCACCGCCTATGATCCGATCAAGGATGCTTCGGGCAAGACGATCGGCATCCTGTTCGTCGGCATCCCGGAAAGCGACGTAATGGGCGCGATCGGCGGCACGCGCTGGACGCTGGCGCTGTCCGCGGCCGTCATCTCGCTGCTCGTCGCTGGCGCCGCCTGGTATGCCGGCCGCCGCATGTTCTCACCGATGGTGCAGATGACCGAAGCGATGCGCGCCCTCGCTGCCGGCAAGGTCGACATCGCCATTCCTGCTCATGCCGCCACCGACGAGATCGGCGCGATGTCGCAGGCGCTGCAGCATTTCCGCACTTCCGAGATCGCCCGTCAGCAGGCCGAAACCCGCGACCGCCAGGCCCAGGCGGAGCGCGAACATGCGATGGATTCGCTCGGCCAGGCACTGGCAAAGGTCGCCGGAGGTGATCTCACCGCCGATATCGGGCACGACTTCCCGGCCGATTACGAGAAGCTCGCCACTCATTTCCGCACCGCGATCGGCAGCCTGCGCGAACTGATCGGCACGGTGCTGGAGGGCACCGCCTCGATCCGCACCGGCTCGCAGGAAATCGCCAGCGCCTCCGAGGATCTCGCGCGCCGCACCGAAGCCAATGCAGCGAGCCTGGAAGAGACCGCGGCCGCGATCACCCAGATGAACCAGCGCATCGATGCCACCGCCACCGCCGCGGGCGTGACGGTGGAACGCGCAGACCAGGCGATCGGCGTGGTCGGCTCGGGTCGCTCGACCGCCGACGAGGCGGTGCAGGCAATGACCCGTGTTTCGGACAGCGCCAAGGGCATCGACAGCGTCATCGAGGGCCTCGACAAGATTGCCTTCCAGACCCGCGTTCTCGCGATGAACGCAGCCGTGGAAGCCGGTCGTGCGGGCGAGGCCGGTCGGGGCTTCGCGGTCGTCGCGGACCTCGTCTCCGCGCTGGCGATGCGCGCCGAGGAAGAGGCGAAGCGCGCGCGCGACCAGCTTACCGTCACTCAATCCGAGGTCGTGGTGGCGCGCGGCGCGGTCGAGCGGGTCGACAATGCGCTCGCGGCGATCGTCGATACGGTCGGCGAAGTCCATCAACTGCTCAGCAGCATGGCGGCAGACAACCGCGCCCAGTCCAGCGCGATCCGGGAGATCAGCACCGCGATCAGCGAAATGGATCGGGCGACGCAGCAGAATGCGGCGATGGTCGAGGAAACCTCGGCAGCCGCGCGCCAGCTCACCGATCAGGTCGCCCGCCTCGATGCGCATGCCTCGACCTTCCGCACCGGCGGACAGCAGGCCCCGCTACGTCGCCCCGTGCTGCCCTCGCACGCCGGCGCCGCGGGGACGCACGGGGCTACCCGCGCGGTGCCGGTGCAGGCAATGGCCGACGGGGACGACTGGGCGAGCTTCTGACTTCTCCGATCCGAGCCTTCGTTCCGCTTGGGCCCAAGGCTCGGCCGGCATCTGTTTCCCCGTCCGCCGCTAGCGCGTACGCGCCGCCGTCAGCGCGACATGCTCGAGCCGGGCACCGGGCAGTAACTTGCACCCGGTTTCGATTGCCGCCTTGGCCGAGGTCTGCACGCCGCTGGCGGCGTGGAGAAGAACCGTGGATTGCGCGAGAAAGACGATGACGTCTCGTTCTACGGGCGCGGTGCCGAACGCGCGCAGCGACCGTCGTGTATCGTGGGTCGCGTACACCACCATGGGTGGCCGATGGCCGCCCACACCATCGCTGATCAGCCGGTTGATCCTTTCACGATTCATGCGCGCCAGATCGTACACATAGCTGCCATGCACCGGCCCCGCCGAGACCGGCATGTCGTCAGACAGTTTGGTAAAGCGCCTGGCGCACTGTTCCACGGTTTCCGGCTTGGGCGCGCAGGCCGACCCGAAGCACGCGAGCGTTATCCATCCTACGTACCGCCATTGCTGCATCAGCCTCTCCGACACCGGCGATGGCCGACGAACGCTCGAGCGCGGCCCTACGGTCCGTGCACCACGGCGCTGACGTTTGTAGCTCGGGATCGACATGCGGGGCGTCTCCCGTGCCAGAACCGCCGCCTGGTCGGCGCCTGGGCACACCGCATGAAAAAGGAAAAGCGCGCCGGCATGGCCAGGCGCGCTTTTTCGTTTGCTGCTGGACTCGAAGCGGACCGACGGACGGTCCGCCCTTGTCAGGCCTCAGCGCGACGCGAGATGCTGCCGCTGGCTCAGATACCGAAGCCCCGCTTGGGCAATCGCATGCGAACCCGATGTGCGATCGGTCGTGACCGTCATCAGAACGTCGTCCTTCTGGAGCACTTGCTCGTACAGCGAGCGCGCCTCCTCGGTACGGCCGGTCGCATAATAGACGGCGGCGAGGTTCAGCTGCACTTCTGGGCGCTGGTCGAACCGCATCTGGGTACGGAGCTTCTGCTCAGCCGTGGAATAGGAACCGATCATGATTTCCCGGGCCGCGAGGCTCGAATCCTGCGCCATCGCCGGCGTGACAAGACCCAGAACCGACATCGCGGCCGTTGCTACAAGTTTGATCGACATGCTGCTCTCCTTCTCGCCATTACACCAGAGTTTCACTTTTATGACATCTGGATGACGGATAAGTGACATGTTGACGACAGCGCTGCAACCCTGGATTTTCGCCTAGGCGTCCCCCCTCGGATCTGCCCTGACGCGTGCCCGCAGCAGCAGCCCCTCGAGACGTGTCGGCGATTGGCGAATGCGGCTCGGTCGCATGGCGGCTGCGCTCGACGATCCTGGGTACGCCGCCCGGCTGTGCATCCCGATCGCTGATGCCGCCCCCCGCCTCAAGCGCCCAAGCTTTTACGGGCCACATTGCGGTCACGCGGCGTCAACCCCAGTCAGGGCATCGATCAGGGAAGAGCCGGGGCGCCCGCGCGGTCGCGCCACATGACCAGCGGACGCTTTGGCGAACGGCACAAAAAAAGGCGGCCCCGAGGGGCCGCCTTCCCAAAATACTCTGACCGCACTGCGGATCAGAAATCGTTGCGGTACTGCTCGTTGCCGACGAAGCCGAGCTTCGTGACGTTCGCGCGCTTGATGATCGCCAGCACGCGATCGACCACATCATACTTCGCCTGCGGATCCGGCTGGAAGTGCAGCTCGGGCTCCGGCGAGCGCTGCAGCGATGCATCCAGATACTGGCGGAGCATCACGTCGTTGATCGGCATGCTGTTCCAGAAGACCTGGCCTTGCGCGTCGATATAGACCTTGTTCTTGTCCGGCTCCACGGGCGGCGCGTTGTTGCTGCTCGGCTGCGGCAGGTCGACCTTCACCGCATGCGTCTGGACCGGAATGGTGATGATGAACATGATGAGGAGCACGAGCATGACGTCGATCAGCGGCGTCGTGTTCATGTCCATCATCGGCTCGCCGTCATCACGGCCTGCGCTCATTGCCATTGTCGTAACTCCTTAAGCGAGGCCGTTCAGAGCCGGGCGTTGCCCGAACCGGGCTCCGGTTCCGAGATGAAGCCGACCTTCACGAAACCCGCCATCTGCATCGTGTAGATGGTGCCGCCGATGCAGCGATAGGGCGTGTTGACGTCGCCGCGGATGTGAACCTCGGGAAGTTCGAGACCAGCGGCATTCGGGCCACCCTGACGATCGATCTCAGCCTTCAGCTTGGCAACCGCGCGGTCGAGCAGTTCGGTGTGGTTCACTCGGGTCAGACCCCAGTAGATCTCACAACCGTCCGAGCTACCCCTGACCGAAAGCGAAACATTCTCCGGCTTGGTCGTGGTCGGCTCGAACTGCACCTTCGGCAACGCGAGGTCGATCGTCTGGACCACAACGGGAACGGCGATGAGGAAGATGATCAGGAGCACCAGCATCACGTCCACGAGGGGCGTGGTATTGATGTCCGACATCGGTGCGTCGTCGCCGCCGCTGCCTGTGCTAATCGCCATTGGGCGTTATCCTATCCTCTTGTGCGCCGGATCGTGATCCGGCGGCAGGGCTGCACCACGTGCGCAGCCCTGCGACCTTGGTCTTACGGGCGGGTCGGGGTGCCGCCGGTCTGGCCAGCGGTCGTGGTCGCCGGCTTCGCAGCAGCGACAGCGGCCGGCTTCTTCGCGGCAGCGGCGGTCGCCGGCTTCACGCGGCCGTCCGAGGCCAGGTAGCCGAGGACGTCGTTCGAGAACGCATTCAGGTTCTCGGCGATCGCCTTGTTGCGGCGCTGCAGGAAGTTGAAGGCGAGCACGGCCGGCACGGCGACGACGAGGCCGAGTGCGGTCATGATGAGCGCTTCACCGACCGGGCCGGCGACGGCGTCGATCGAAGCCTGACCGGCCGAACCGATCTTGATGAGCGCGCGGTAGATGCCGATCACGGTACCGAACAGACCGATGAACGGCGAGGTCGCGCCGACGGTCGCGAGGAAGGCGAGACCGCCGCTCAGCGCCGAGTTAATCGAACCTTCCGAGCGAGCCAGCGAGCCGTGCAGCCAGTCATGCGCTTCGACGGGATCGGTCAGCAGCTTGTACTGCTCCTGCGCTTCCAGGCCATCGTCGACGATCTGGCGATAGGCCGAGTTCTTCTCGAGCTTGGCAGCGCCCTCGCGGAGGTTGGCCGAGCTCCAGAACGTGGCGCGCACGCGCTTCGCCTGGTTGATGATCTTCTGCTGCTCGAACAGCTTGGTGAAGAGGATGTAGAGCGACACGAAGAGCATGAGCACCAGGATGGTGAACACCGACTGCGAGATCAGGCCGCCTTCCTTCAGCGCCTGCTGGAGGCCGTAGGGGCTTTCGCCGCCCTTAGCTGCGGCGGCACCGGCAGCGAGAATGGTCGTGAGCATTTTGGGTCTTTCCTCTAAAAGATTGCTTCTTGCGCAAGCCGGTCCGCGCCGGGCGGACCGGAAACCGGAGAATTACTTCTGGATCTGCCACCTGAACCGGTTGCTGTACGCAGCCGGAATCTTGTTGCCGCTTGCGTCCTCAGCCGGATCGAAGCGTGCACGCCGCTTGAGCAGGTTGCAGGCCGTGGTGTCCAGGCGGCTGGAGCCGCTCGACGACGTCACGGTGCACGACACCACCCGGCCCGACGCGTCGACGTCGAGACGGAAGCCGGTGACCCCTTCTTCACCCGCGCGCTGGGACTCCGACGGATAATCGTCGTTGGTCACCCAGGAGCCCGGCGACGACCGCGGCTTGAGAGCCTTTGCGATCCGCGGCGGTGCCGGCGGTGCCGGCGGTGCCGGCGGCGCGGGAGGCGCTGGCGGCGTGATCGGCGGCGGCGGCGGGATGATGTTGGTGGTGGCTACCGGCGGCGCAGGCGACACCGACTGCACGATGGCCGGCGGCACCACGACCTGGGTCGGGGGCGGCGGCACCGGCGTGTCCGGCGGCGGCGGCGGCGGCGGAATTTCCTCCGGCGGGGGCGGCGGCTCTTCGACCTCGAAGGTCTTCAGCTCTTCCGCCTTCTTCTTGATATATTGGTATGCCAGACCTGTGACGAAGGCATAACCCATGCCAGCCACGATGATAGCGACGATTACGATCGCTACCACACGACTGCCACTTACATTCCGGTCAGCGTAAGCCATTCGGCAACGTCACTCCCTCTAATCCTGCTTGCGACCCTGGCCGGCTGGCAGCCGCGCACAAGTCCGCTCGCCTCGGGTCACACTGCGCCCCTGATGGCGAGAGCACCGAGTCTGTATCGTGGGCCTTCCGACGACGCAAACTCTTTGTCGGACGAATTGGTCGTACAATGCGCCCGTGGCAGAATTATTTCTGTATAAGATCGGCACAATCCGGTACCGGCACGGGCATGAAACATGCCCTACCTCTGCTGTTTTGTTGCGCTGCGGCATTGCCGGCGCTTGCGCAACCCGCTCCACAAACCGCGCAAATCCGCCAAGAACCGCAAAGTGGCTTACCCAGTTATGCCACCGTGGCGACGGCAATTGTCGGCGCACCGCTGGTGATCGACGCCCGTATCGGCGACGTGATCCGGATCAAGGAAAATGCGGCTCCCGATCTCGCGGCGGGACGCGCCCGCCTCTACGTCACGGCCGATGTCCTGGCACTGATTCGCGGTAGCAGCGCGCTGCCGACCCGGATTTCCTACCTGGCGGACGTGCCCCTCGATTCCCGCGGCAAGGTGCCCAAATTGAAGAAGCAGCGCGTGTTGCTGTTCGCGCGTGCCGTGGCCAACAGGCCCGGCGAGGTGCAGCTGACCGGTATCGACAGCCAGTATCTATGGACACCCGAACTGGATGCGCGGACCCGCGGCATCATCCGGGAAGTGCTGGCAAGCGATGCCCCGCCGGCGATCACCGGCATCGGCAACGCCTTCCACGTGCCCGGCGCGCTGCCGGGTGAGGGCGAGACCCAGGTTTTCCTCAAGACCGCCAACGGCGCGCCGATTTCGCTGCAGATCCTCCGACGGCCCGGCGAAAGGCCGCACTGGGGGGTCTCGCTCGGCGATATCGTCGATCCCAACGCCGGAGCGCCGAAGCGCGACACGCTGGCCTGGTATCGCCTCGCCTGCGGCCTGCCCAAGACATTGCCGGACAGTGCGGTGAATGCCGAGACTTCCGACAATGCCGAGGCCGCGCGCCAAGACTACCAACTGGTGCTACGCGACCTGGGCCCCTGCGCCTAGCGGGAACTTCCGCCGCCGGTGCTCAGCGCCGGTGGCGGACGAGCGTGATTCCGATCGACTCGTCGGCCTCTGCGATGGCCAGCTTCACGATCCGCACCTCGACCCGGCGGACTCGCGCGTCCGAGACGAACAGCGTCTCGCAAATATGGTCCGCCACTGCCTCGATCAGCGTAAAATGCACGTCCTTGGGCAGCGCGTCGGTCGCGGCATGCTTCAGATCGATATAGCTTTTTGAGGCGCTGAGCGGTGTCTCCGGCAGGAATCGCTCGGGCAGATCGAGATCGGCAATGACGGAGATGCGCAGCGGCTGCGGCAGATGAGTCTCCTCCGAATATACTCCGGTGAGCACTTCCACCTCGAGGTCCATGACCTGAAGCTGCAATGAGTCGGGCAATCGAGCGGCCTTTCCTGGAGCGAAACAGGCGCGCGCCATAGCAGATCGCACCGCGCGCGAAAGCCCGGGGACAACCATGCAGATTCTGCATGTCCATTGTCGAAATCCGCGCTTGCGCTCCGCTCCAGCCACGCTAAGGCGCGCGCCTTTCGGCATGGGGCCGAGGCGGGGAAGGATTCGCGGTGGTTCAGATGGTTGCCCTCGATGCGGTCGATCCGCACGCCGTCGAGGCGCTGCTCGATCGCGCCTTCGGGCCTGGGCGGCATCTGCGCACCGCCTATCGCATCCGGCAGGGCACCCAGCCGATTCGCCCGTTCAGTTTTGCCGCGTTGACCGAAGATGGCAAGCTCGCCGGCACGATCCAGAGCTGGCCGGTGGCGCTGGCCAGCGATTCGGGCCCGATGGTGCCGCTCGTGATGGTCGGCCCCGTCGCGGTGGAGCCGGGGCTGCAGCAGGGCGGGATCGGCCGCCGCCTGATGCAGGAAACCCTCGACGCGGCAGACGTCAGCGCCCTGCCGGGCTCCGAGGGGCTTATGCTGATCGGCGACCCTGAATATTATGGTCGCTTCTTCGGCTTTGACGCGAGTCGCACCGCCCGCTGGCGCCTGCCAGGTCCGTTCGAGCCGCGCCGCCTGCTCGCACGCGGCGGTGCCGTGCCGAGCTGTTCGGGGATGCTCGTTCCGCGGCTCCGCAAGGTCGCCTGACCCGCCGGGGGTTCGACAATGCCGCCCGGCGCGCTAATGGGAAGGCCATGCCGAACACCCCGCCCCCCGATTTCGCCAGCCTATCGCTCGCCGAGATCGCCCGGCTGGCCGAGGAACATCGGCTGCCCCCCGTCGAGAGCTGGAACCCCGCGCACTGCGGCGACAGCGAGATGCGCATCGCTCGCGACGGCACGTGGATTCATCAGGGAAGCCCGATCGGGCGGCCCGCGATGGTGCGGCTGTTCTCCACCATCCTGCGCCGCGAATCGGATGGCAGGTTCGTGCTGGTCACGCCGGTGGAGAAGCTCGACATCGCCGTCGAGGACGCGCCCTTTGTCGCGGTAGAGCTGAAGGTCGAAGGCGAAGGCGAGGCCATGCGGCTCGCCTTCCGGCTGAATACCGGCGACGTGGTGGTGGCAGGCCCGGACCACCCGCTGCGCATCGAGCCGCGGGACGATGGCCCCCATCCCTATGTTGCGGTGCGCGGCGGGCTCGACGCGCTGATTGCGCGCAACGTCTATTATGAGCTCGCCCAGCTTGCCCTCGCGCAATCGGACTCCCCACCCGGCGTGTGGAGCCAGGGCATGTTCTTCCCGCTCGAGCCCGCTGCATGAGGCTTGCCGAGCAACTCCGCCGCGCACTGGCCAGCCGGCCGGCCCAGGCGACCACGTTGCTGCCGGGCGACCATGCCGTCTACGACCCGGCGCAGGTGCCGAGTGCGGCGGCCGTGTTGCTTGCGGTGACCGACCGCGACACGCCGGGTGTGCTGCTCACCCGCCGCAACGCCCATCTACGCCGCCATGCCGGGCAGATCGCGTTTCCCGGCGGCCGCATCGACCCCGAGGACAGAGATCCCGTCGACGCCGCCCTGCGCGAAGCCGAGGAGGAGATCGCCCTGCCCCGGCGGCTTGTCGACGTGGTCGGCATGGTGGAGGAGTACCGCACGGTGACCGGCTACCAGGTCACCCCGGTGATCGGCGTCGTCCCGCCCGACCTGCCCCTCGTCCCATCAGAAGCGGAGGTCGCCGAAGTGTTCGAGGTGCCGCTCGCCTTCCTGCTGGACGAAGCCAACCATCAGAAGAAGCACGCGCTCTATCAAGGACTTGAGCGCCAATATTATGAGATCATGTGGAACGACTATCGGATCTGGGGCGCCACCGCGGCGATGCTGGTCAACCTCTCGCGGCGGATGGCATGGCCCCGCTGATATTGCCGGAAACCGACTGGCGCCACCGCCCGGGCCTTGACGCGCTGACCCGCGTGCTGGGCGCCGCCGAAGGCCTTTCGAGGTTCGTCGGCGGTGCGGTGCGCGACGCGCTGCTCGACATCCCCGTCGCGGATCTCGATCTCGCCACCTCGCTGACACCGGAGGAAGTGCTTGCGCGCCTGCGCGCCGCCGCCATTCGCGCCGTGCCCACGGGCCTTCAGCACGGTACCATCACCGCCGTGCTCGAAAGCGGCCCGGTGGAGGTGACGACGTTGCGCCGTGACGTCTCTACCGACGGCCGCCACGCTACCGTCGCGTTCACCGACGACTGGCGCGAGGATGCCGCACGGCGCGATTTCACGATCAACGCCCTCTATGCCGATCCCGAGACCGGAGCCCTGTACGACTATTTCGGTGGGCTGGAGGATCTGGCGGCGCGGCGCGTCCGCTTCATCGGCGATCCGCTGCAACGCATCGCTGAGGATCACCTGCGCATCCTCCGCTTCTTTCGCTTCCTCGCCCGCTTCGGCGATACGCCCGATGCCGCCGGGCTGGACGCCTGCACGGCCCGCGCCCGCGACCTGATGGCGCTCAGCCGCGAGCGAATCCGCGACGAGTTGCTCAAGCTGCTGGTGGCGCGCGATGCGGTGGGCGTGGTGGCGCTGATGCTGGCGCGCGGAATCCTGGCGCCTGTGGTGCCGGAGATCGCGACGGCCGATAGGCTGGCCGCGCTCGCCACGCGGGAAGCGCGGCTCGGTGCGACGCCTGATCCGGTGCGTCGCCTCGCAGCCCTCCTGCCCCGCGATGCGACACTGGGCGACAGCATCGGCGCCCGCCTGAAGCTCTCCAACGCGCAGCGCAAACGCCTGATACTTGCCCTCGGCGACGGCGGAACCGACAATGCTCGGGCGCTCGCCTATCGGATTGGCCGCGAGGCAGCGGAAGACCGCCTGTTGCTGGCAGCCGCGAGCGACGAGGAAGCGGTGCAGGGCTGGTCCCAGCTCGCAGGCTGGGAGATCCCGCGCCTGCCGATGAGCGGCGGCGCCCTGGTTGAACGCGGCCTTGCCAAGGGGCCGGACGTCGCGCGCGCGCTGCGTGCCGTCGAGGAACAGTGGATCGCAGAGCGCTTCCCCGATGGCGCGCGGGTCGACACGATCGCCGACGCCGTCGTGGCTCAGGCCTTGAACGCCTCGATCAGCGCGAAGGCGGCATCGCCGGGGACCGGCCGGGAATAATGATAGCCCTGGCCGTAGGTGCAGCCTAGCGCGCCGAGAGTCTGGGCGAGCTCAGGCGTTTCGATGCCCTCGGCGGTGGTCTGCATGCCCAGCGCATAGGCCAGGCTTAGGATCGCGCGGATGATTGCCACCTTGTCGCGATCGGCGAGCATGCCGGTTACGAAGCTCCGGTCGATCTTGAGCACGTCGATCGGCAGCTTCTGCAGATAGGCGAGGTTCGAATAGCCGGTGCCGAAATCGTCCATCGCCAGCGTGGTGCCAAGGTCCTTGAGCGCCGACATGGTCTGGGCGATACGATCGGGATCGCTGACGATCGCGCTCTCGGTCAGCTCCAGCGTGAAGCGCGAGCCCGGCATGTTGTGGCGATCGAGCGCGGTCTTCACCATCGCGCCGATCTGATCGCGCTGCAGCTGGATCGCCGACAGGTTCACCGCGATCTTCACGCCGCTATTGCCGCCGGCGCGCGCGTCCCACGCCGCGAGCGTGCGCGCAGCCTCTTCCATCGCCCAGCGGCCCAGCGGCACGATCAGGCCCGATTCTTCGGCCACGGGGATGAAGGCGTTGGGCGAGATCGACACACCCTCGTCGTTGGTCCAGCGAGCCAGCGCCTCGAACGAGGTGATGCGGCCGGTACCCAAATCGCAGATCGGCTGGAAGTTCAACGTCATGCAGCCATTCTCGATGGCGCGGCGCAGTTCCGTCTCGATCGCGAACTGCTCGCGCGCCAGATCGAAGGCGCGGGTATGGTAGAATTCGGTGTGGCCGCTCTTCTTCGCCCGCCGCACCGCCAGCTGGGCATTGCGCACCAGATCCTCGGGATCCCCGTCAATGTCCTGGCCGAGCGCGATGCCGATCGAGCAATCAATGCGGATCTCGAAGTTGGAAAGGCGGAACGGGTTGGTGAAGGCTGCATGCACGCGCTTCGCTACCTGCACGGCATCGTCGGCACCGTCGTCCAGTGCCATCAGCACGCCGAATTCATCGCCGCCGATCCGCGCCAGCATATCGCGTCCGCGCAGCGCGCCCTTGATGCGGCGCGCGACCGAGATGAGCAGTTCGTCCCCCGCCAACGCACCCATGCACGAGTTGACGCGGCTGAAGCGATCGAGATTGATCACCAGCACCGCATGACCGGCGGCATGCCCCTCGCCGATGCATGTTTCCAGTTCGTCCGAGAAACCGCCGCGGTTCGGCAGGCCGGTCAGACTGTCCGTCGCCATTTCGCGGCGCAGGCTCTGCTCGGTCCGCAGTTCCGACGTCTGGTCGACCAGCGTGATCAGGCAACGCGGTTCTGCCGCCGCGCGGCGCGCGAGCACGACGCGGAAGTGCCGGCTGTCGACCTCGCCGCCAAACCGCCAGGCAATTTCCTCCCGCTCGCTTTCCGAGGCGAGGAACTGGCCGATGCGCGCGCCGAGCAGCTGGACCACCGGCGATTCCTGCGCGGTGCAGCCAAGCCCGGCGACCCGGAATTGCGCGTTGACCGCGGCGAAGACGTAGCGACCGTCCTGGATCTCCAGCACCGCCGCCGGGATCGGCATCAGCTCGAGCAGCCCGTCGGTGCCGGGGGGCAGCGGCAACGACAGGTCGTCCGTCCGTGGAGCGGGTTCCACCGTACGCACACTCAAAGCCCGGACCCTACGAAACGCCATCCCCCTCGGTGTAGCCGCAAACTAGTTAAGGCGCTCTGAAGGGCGGGCAGGCATCACACGGTTTTGACGATCAAAATTTATTATCGCGGGGGAAGCCGGTGGGCGGCATCCGCCCGGCAGCGCCGCGTGCGGCACGCCATGGCATCATGTCAGGCTCGGAGCGGTATCGCGCCTGCTCGCCGCCCATCCGCCAGCGCAGCCCGTCGGCGAATTTGAAGGTGATCACGTCGGACAGGCCACCGTCGCGATAGCGCTGCAGCTGCACCCCCTGCCCGCGAGTCATCTCCGCCACTTCGGAGAGCGGGAAGACCAGCATCTTGCGATTGTCGCCGATCGCCGCGACGAAATCGTCCTCGGGCCCGATCGGGCGGACCAGCTTGAGGTGCGCGCCGGGCCGCGGCGTTACCACCTGCTTGCCCTTGCGGGTCTCGGCAATCACTTCCTCGCTTCTCACGAGGAAACCGCGCCCGTCGCTCGCCGCGACCAGCAGCTTGGGCGCGGCGCTGGCGGGGAGCAGCGTGACGATTTGCCGCTCGGCTTCGAGGTCGATCAGCAGTCGCACCGGCTCGCCGAAGCCGCGACCACCGGGCAACTTGTCCGCCCCCAGCGTGTAGAAACGGCCATTGTCGGCGGCGAGCAACAGCTTGTCGGTGGTCTGGGCGTGGAAGGCCAGGAAGGGGCCGTCGCCTTCCTTGAACTTCAGCGCCTCCCCGCCGAGATCCTCGACATGCCCCTTCATCGCGCGGATCCAGCCGCGCTGCGAGAGGATGACGGTGATCGGCTCGCGCTCGATCATCGCCTCCAGCGGGATTTCGCGTGCAGGCGCCATCTCGACGATCGCGGTGCGACGGGCGCCCAGCGGCGTCTCCAGGCCATAGCGCGTGATCATCTTGCCCAGCACGCGCTTCATCCAGGTGCGCTGCCGGGCTTCCGAGCCGAGCAACGTCTCCAGCTCGGCCTGTTCCTTCTCCAGCTTCTCCTGCTCGCGGCGGAGTTCCATCTCCTCCAGCTTGCGCAGGGAGCGAAGGCGCATGTTGAGGATCGCCTCGGCCTGGCGGTCGGTCAGCTCGAACTCGGCCATCATGATCGGCTTGGGCTCATCCTCGGTGCGGATGATCTCGATCACCCGGTCGAGGTTGAGATAGGCGGTGATATAGCCGCGCAGCAGCTCCAGCCGGTCGGCGATCTTCTCCAGCCGGTGCTGCGACTTGCGCTGCAGCACCACGAACTGGTGCTCCAGCCAGCCGGCCAGCGCCTCGCCCAGGCTCATCACCCGCGGCGTGCGGTTCTTGTCGAGCACGTTGAGGTTGAGCGGCACGCGCACTTCGAGATCGGACAGGCGATAGAGGCTGTCCATCAGCGTGTCGGCGTCGACCGTGCGGCTGCGCGGCTCGAGGACGATGCGGATGTCCTCCGCCGATTCGTCGCGCACGTCGCCGAGGATCGGCAGCTTCTTGTCGTTGACCAGTGCGGCGATGCCCTCGATCAGCTTGCCCTTCTGCACGCCGTACGGGATCTCGGACACGATCAGGTGCCAGCCGCCGCCCTTCTCGGTCACCTTCTCGATCCTGGCGCGCACGCGGAAGCTGCCCCGGCCGGTGGCATAGGCCTCGGCGATCGCGGCCGGGCTGTCGACCGCGATGCCGCCGGTCGGGAAGTCCGGGCCCTTCACGAAGTCCAGCACGTTCGCCGCGGGATTGTCGATCAGCGCGACGGCGGCCTGCATCAGCTCGGCGGCGTTGTGCGGCGGGATGCTCGTCGCCATGCCCACCGCGATGCCCGCTGCGCCATTGGCGAGCAGGTTGGGGAACAGGCCGGGGAAGAGCTCCGGCTCCTCGTCCTCGCCATTATAGGTCGGGCGGAAATCGACGGCATTCTCGTCAAGCCCGTCCATCAGGTCGATCGCGACCTGGGTCAGCCGGGCCTCGGTGTAGCGATAGGCCGCCGCGTTATCGCCGTCGATATTGCCGAAATTACCCTGCCCGTCGACCAGCGGATAGCGCAGCGCAAAGGTCTGCGCCAAGCGAACCATCGCGTCATAGACCGAGGCATCGCCATGCGGATGGTATTTACCGATCACGTCGCCGACGACGCGCGCGCACTTCTTGTACCCGCTCGCCGGATCGAGCCGCAGCAACCGCATCGCCCAGAGCAACCGGCGGTGCACCGGCTTCAGCCCGTCGCGCACATCGGGCAGCGACCGCGCCGTGATCGTCGATAGCGCATAGACGAGGTAGCGCTCGGACAACGCACTGTCGAAGGGCACATCGGAGGCGCCGGAAGGTTCGGAAACGTCGGTATCGAGGCTCATCGCTATCCTGGATAGCAGGCACGAAGGGGAAACGCCAAGGGCGTTCCCCTTATGATCCTCACCATGCCGCGAATTGTTTCGGGATCAGCCCACCAGATGGCGGAAGAAGCTGCGGTTCTTCCTGATCAGCGGCCGCAGATGCTCGGGCACCTCGCGCAGCTTGAGCTTGCGGATCGAGGGGGTGCGGTGCGACGGCCCGATCGACACGAGCAGCGACAGCATACCGCGGCGGTGCGAGGGCGGCGTGCCGCGATGGAGCGCGAAGGTATTGACGAAATAGACGTCGCCCTTCTCCGCCAGCACCACGCCCGCGCCCATCGCCTGCTTCAGCGGCTCGAGTTCGCCATCGGCGAAGCGCCGCACCTCGTAGAATTCGCGCAAGCCGGAAGTCTTGGGGATCATCTCCAGTGGCCCGTCCTCGCGCGTCTCGATCGGCGAGAGCGGCACGAACACGCGGATGAAGTTGAGCGGCTCGGCGCAGTCCCGGTGCCAATTCTGGTTCTGATAGGCGAAGCCTGTCGGCTGCGAGATCCATGCCCAGGCCCAGCTGAGCGCGGCACGCGGCCCCAGCGTTTCGCGGCAAAAGGCGATCAGTTCGGGGTTGCTGCAGATCTCCAGGAAGGCCGGATCCTCGAAGAGTCGCTGCGCATCCATGTAGAGTCGGTCGCCTCGGGAGCCCCGCGATGCTCGAACCCGGGCAGATAAGGATCAGTGAAGGTTTGCGCCGCGAACATCGATGCCGCCATTCGGTCGACCAGCGCCGGATCGAGCATCTTCTCGGCGAAGTGGAAGTCGATCTCGTGGAACTCGGCCGCACGCGGGGTGCGGCCGATCCGCGCCAGCGGCGCGCGCAGCAACCGTTCGATGCCGCCAAGCTTGCGCAGCCGCACGGGATCGTTGGACTTGGTGCGCAGCCAGAAGATGTAGTTATAGGCATAGTTGTAGAAGGCCATGTGGCGCAACCGCCCCAGCCGGCTATCGCGGCGAATGCCTTCGGCCACTTGTGCCATGTACGGCTTGATGCCGGCCTCGGGCGTATGATCCAGCCCGACCAGCATTGCCTTGCCGAAACGCGTCATGCTGACCTTCCGTCCTGCCTCTTGGTTCCTCCCATTTTAGGACGCCGCCGCGCCCGGCGGCGCAGGCTCGGCAAATTTTGCCGGGTGAAAGCCCGCCACATTTTCGCCCTAATTGAGGCAGGAATGTGGCTTGACTTTGTCCTACTTGAGTGATGGGATTTGCCGGTCACGATCAAAGGGGATTTCGATGCGCAAATTTCTCGTGCTTGGCTTTGCCGCGCTGCTGGCCGCGTGTTCCGACAATTCGTACGACGTGGCCGGCGGGCAGAGGACGGAAGCCGAGGCCCCGTCGAAAGCGGCCGCCGATTCGCTCAAGGTCGCCCTTCCCCAGCTCAGCTATCGCTATGCGCTCAGCTTCCTGCTGCCCGAGGCGCGTCTGGCCGAGGTCCAGGAAGGGCATCGCGCGCTGTGTGAGCAGCTGGGCCCGGCGCGCTGTCAGCTGGTCACCCTAACCCGCAACGACGCCGAAGGCCGCACCGGCGGTGCCCTGCTGAAGCTCCGCGTCGCGGCGGCCGATGCCGGCTATTTCACCGGCGAAGCAGCACGGCAGGCCGCAGCGGCAGGCGGTCGCGTGGCCAATACCGAGGTCGCCGGCGAGGACGTGTCGAAGGACCTGAGCGACACCGCCGCGCGCATCCGTCAGCGTGAACTGCTCGTTGGGCGGCTGACCGAAACGCTGCGGACCCGGAAGGGGTCGGTCGCCGACCTGGTTGCTGCCGAACGCCAGGTGGCCGAGGCGCAGGAAGAACTCGACAAGGCGCGCAGCTGGCAGCGCGAATTGCGAGGCCGCGTCGCGATGGCAGACGTAGAGATCCGCTACCAGGCACTCGCCGCCCCCGCCTCCGGCGCAAGCGTGGGCGCCGCGCTCGGCGAGGCGGCGCAAGGCTCGGCCGCGGCGTTCGTCTGGGGCATGCAGCTTCTGCTGTCGCTGGCAATCTACCTGCTGCCTTGGGCGGCGGTCTTCGGTGCCGGCGTGGGGGTGGCGACGTTGCTCCGTCGCTCGAGACCCGTCACCTGACCGCTGTACCGCGATGGGCAGCGGCACCGCATTGCACCCCCGCCCCCCTTGCGGTATAGCGCGAGGCCTTCCAGAGCCCCGGCGGTCACGCGGAGAAATCCCGTGGAGCCGGGGCAACGCATTTCCAAGGGACTAGGCCGACATGGCACGCCGCCGGCAAATCTACGAAGGCAAGGCTAAGATTCTCTATGAGGGTCCGGAGCCGGGCACGCTGATCCAGTATTTCAAGGACGACGCCACCGCCTTCAACGCCCAGAAAAAGGGCACGATCAACGGCAAGGGCGTGCTCAACAACCGCATCAGCGAGCATGTCTTCACCCTGCTCGGCGGGATCGGCATCCCGACCCACTTCATCCGCCGTCTCAACATGCGCGAGCAGCTGATCCGCCAGGTCGAGATCGTGCCGATCGAGGTCGTGGTGCGCAACGTCGTCGCCGGCTCGCTGGCGAAGAAGCTCGGCATCGAAGAGGGCACGCCGCTGCCCCGCACGATCGTCGAATATTATTACAAGGACGATGCGCTCGGCGACCCGATGGTCACCGACGAGCATATCCTCGCCTTCGGCTGGGCCGGCCAGGAAGAACTGCACGACATGGCCGACATGGCCATCCGGGTGAACGACTTCCTCTCGGGCCTGTTCGCCGGGATCGGCATCCGCCTGGTCGACTTCAAGCTCGAGTTCGGCCGGATCTGGGAAAACGAATATCCCCGGATCATCCTCGCCGACGAGATCAGCCCCGATGGCTGCCGCCTGTGGGACATCGCCTCGGGCGAGAAGCTCGACAAGGACCGCTTCCGGCGCGATCTGGGCGGCGAGGTCGAGGCGTATCAGGAAGTCGCCCGTCGCCTGGGCCTGTTCCCGGAAGGGGACGGCTCCGACGTGCTCGACCTCGAGACGCACCGCAAGAAGCGGGGGAAATAAGCTTCTAGATCCTCCCCTGGAAGGGGAGGTGGCATGCCGCAGGCATGACGGAGGGGTGTCCCCGCTGGTAGCGGGGCGCCCCTTCGCCGCTTTCACCCCTCCGGCGCTTCGCGCCACCTCCACTTGCAGGGGAGGATCTTTACCCCTCCCCCCTCGATTTCCGATTGCGACTTCGCCCCTCGCAGGCCATAGCGCCGCGCATGAAACTCCGCATCATCGTCACCTTGAAGAACGGCGTGCTCGATCCGCAGGGCAAGGCCATTCAGAACGCGCTCGTCGGCCTCGGTTTCGAGGGCGTCGAGGATGTCCGCGCCGGCAAGATCTTCGAACTGGAGGTCGCCGATTCGACGAGCGACACCGCGATCGACGAGATGTGCCGCAAGCTGCTCGCCAACACGGTGATCGAGAACTACCGGGTCGAAAAGCTGTGAAGACTGCGGTCATCGTTTTCCCCGGCTCCAACTGCGATCGCGACATCGCGGTCGCGCTGGAGAGCGTGACCGGCACCAAGCCGCACATGGTGTGGCATGGCGACAGCGAGCTGCCCGAGGGCCTGGGCCTGATCGCCCTGCCCGGCGGCTTCTCCTATGGCGATTATCTCCGCTGCGGCGCCATCGCCGCGCGCTCGCCGGTGGTGCAGGCGGTGGTGCAAGCCGCCAACCGCGGCACGCCGGTGATCGGCATCTGCAACGGCTTCCAGGTCCTGACGGAGACCGGGCTGCTGCCGGGCGCGCTGATGCGCAATGCCGGCCTCGATTTCGTGTGCCGCGACGTGCCGCTGGTGGTCGACAACAGCCAGTCGATCTTCACCAGTGCCTATCAGGCGGGCGAAACGCTCTCGATCCCCGTCGCGCACCATGACGGCAATTATTTCGCCGATGCCGAGACGCTGGATCGCCTGGAAGGCGAAGGCCGCGTCGCATTCCGCTATGGCGAGAACATCAACGGTTCGGCGCGGAACATCGCCGGCGTGATGAACGCCGCCGGCAACGTGCTCGGGATGATGCCGCATCCGGAGCGCAAGATCGAAGCCGCGCATGGTGGCAGCGACGGCCGCCGCCTGTTCGAAGGACTGCTCGCCGCGGTCGCCTGATTACGCGCGCCTCCGAAACACCGGGCCGCCGTCCTCGGACCGCGGCCCTTTTCGTTTCAGAACAGCATTTTCAGTCCCACCACGGCGAGCGTCGCCGCAAGAATCGGCACCAGCACCTTGTCCGAGGTGCGCGTCGCCAGCAGGCTGCCCAGGATGATGCCAGGGATAGATCCGGCAAGCAGGGACAAGAGCAGCGCGCCGTTCACCGATCCCAGCATCCAGTGGCCCAACCCCGCGAGCAGGGTCAGCGGCACCGCATGGGCGATGTCCGAGCCGACCAGCCGGTTCACCGCCTGGTGTGGATAGAGCATCAGCAACGCGGTCATCCCCAGCGCGCCCGCGCCCACCGAGGTCAGCGACACGAGCAGGCCCAGCACCGCGCCCAGCGCGATGGTGACATACCCGATCCGCGCTTCGCCCAGCCGTTCGAACTTCGGCGCCAGGAAGCTGACCAGCCGCCCCCGGAAGAAGGTGGCGATGGCAGTCACCACCAGCGCGATGCCAAGCGTCACTGTGATCAGCCCGCCGCTGTTCTTGGCATGCTCCTGGGCGCTGGACAGGAACAACAGCGTCAGGATGGTCGCCGGCACGCTGCCATAGGCGAGCCGCCGCACGACCTTCCAGTCGATGGTGCCGTGCAGGCCGTGCACCCCCGCCCCCACCGTCTTGGTGGCGGAGGCGTAGAGCAGGTCGGTGCCGACGGCGGTTGCCGGATGAAAGCCGAAAACGAGGACGAGCAGCGGCGTCATCAGCGAGCCGCCGCCGACACCGGTCATGCCGACCAACAGGCCGACAAGCACCCCGGCAATGGAATAGAGCGGATTGATCGCGAGCACAGGAATCCTTGGGAAGCCATTTCCCACCAGCATGCCGGGATTTGCCCTGTGCGCCAGAAAGATTTGATTTCAACCCGTCGCGGCCTTCCGTCCTTGCTGGCGATGGTGAATCAGACGCCCGTGGCGAAAGGCGTGAAGTCCGTGCCTTCATCAAACACGTCCACGCCTTCGGCCCGCTTGAGGAAGCCGACGACGATATAGGTAAGCGGCGTCAGCAACACTTCCCAGCTCACCTTGAGTACCCACTGGGTGCATAGCACTTTGAGAACAAGCGCGTTGGTCCACCCCGCGGCACCCCAGAAGGCGAGCGGATAGAAGATCAGACTGTCCACTGCCTGGCCCGCCACGGTAGATCCAACGGTACGGGTCCACAGCATGCGTCCGCCCGTCCAAAGCTTCATCCGGGCGAGGACATAGGAATTGACGAACTCGCCCGCCCAAAAGGCACAGACCGAGGCGAGCACGATCCGCGGTACCTGCCCGAAGATCACTTCATACGCCGCCTGGTTCTTCCAGTCGGGCGCGGGCGGCAGCGCCACCACCACCCACGACATGAAAGCCATGAACAGCACTGCCGCCGTTCCCGCCCAAATGACCCGGCGGGCGCGGGCATAGCCATAGACCTCGGTCAGCACGTCGCCGATGATGTAGGAGATCGGGAAGAACAGGATGCCAGCTCCGAACGGCCAGTATCCCACGCCCGGCAGCCAGATCTGCGCCACCTTGCCCGCGCCGATCACGTTGGACAGCAGGAGAATCGCCACGAAAGCGGCCATGACGAAGTCGAAATAGCGAAACTGCCCGCCGGCAAGGTTGCGGGCGGTGACGTGAGTGGGTTCGGACGGCGTCTTCATTGCGCCGCACTATGCGAGGCGTTTGCCCCGCGCGCAATCTGCGCTTAAAGGCACTCTCGCGCGCGCCCGTAGCTCAGTCGGATAGAGCACGAGCCTTCTAAGCTTGGGGCCGCTGGTTCGAATCCAGCCGGGCGCGCCATTGCTAAAGAACGCCGATTTTCAGCCGCTTCTAAATTTGCCTGCTGGAATACCGATGGGCACTGGCATGGCGTAAGATGGGCCGCTTGACCGCAGGCAAGTCCGATAAGCCGAAAACCGCCTGAAAAGCGCAAAGACCCGGAAGCGGCCAGCAACCTGCACTGATCGCTGCCCGGTTGAAAGGGCATCCAAAGAGCGCGAAGGAACCCGCAAAGCGAGTTGAGCTTTCACACCCACTCCCTATCATCGATCCCGGAGCAACGGTTCGGGGGCTGCGTGGCGATCGATTTGAAGGTGGTGGAACAGCTTGCCACCGACCAGGCATCGCTCAAGGCTGCGGCGGGTCTCGCGAAGCCCGGGAAATGGTCTGGCGTGGGCGCCAGTCACGATGATGCGTTGATTTGGGGCGAGTGCGCCGGGTCGGGCGCCAATCCCTATCGGGTAATGGCGGACCTGCGGGACATGGGGAGCAAATGCACCTGCCCCTCGCGCAAATTCCCGTGCAAGCATGTCCTCGCGCTGTTCTGGCTCAATGCGGAGGCGCTTCTCCCCTTCCCCGCCGCCGAGACGCCGGAATGGGTGACCGAATGGCTGGGCCGCCGGCGGTCGACCGGCAGCATGCCCAAGCCGGCCACGCCCGCGTCCGACAAGGATCTGCACGCCGCCCGGATCGCCGAACCCGAGCCGGTCCACGACGCCAAGGCGGCAGCGCGGCGGGAGGCGGCCAGCGCCAGGCGTGCCGAAGATACTGAGCGCACGATCCTCGACGCGCTGGAGGCGCTCGAGCACTGGGTGCGCGACCAGCTCCGCCTCGGGCTCGCCGGTTTCGTCGACGATGTGACCGCGCGCTGTCGGCGGATCGGGGCGCGATTGGTCGATGGTAAGGCTGCCGCATTGGCAGGCCATGTGGACGAACTGCCGGCACGATTGCTCGCGCTGCCGATCGGCGAACGGTTGCGCGGTGCGACGGTAGAGCTGGCACGGCTGGTGCTGCTCGCCCGCGCCTTCCGCGCCGCCCCGCGCGATCCCGAACTCCGCCGTGCCGTCGCCTTGGCCGAGAGCCGGGAGACGCTGCTCGCAGATTCCGCCGCGCCGCGCGTAGCGGCTGCCTGGGAAGTGCTCGCGGAGCAGATCCGTACCCGCCGAGACGGGCTAGTCTCGCAGACGACCTGGCTGCTCAACCTGACCGAAGGCCCGCGCTTCGCGATGCTGCTCGATTTCTTCCCCGCCAGCGCGGGACGGCGCGCATCGGTGTTCACTCCGGGCGAACAGTTCGTCGGCGAGTTGCTCTTCTATCCCGCGCGATCGCCGCTGCGGGCATTGCTGCTCCAGCGCGAAGCGGCGCTGGTCGACGGACCGCCGCTCGACTGGCCCCCGGCAAGCGCGCCGTTGGAAAATGCCTTGACCGCGCCGCTGCTCGCCGAGCCCTGGACCGCCGAACGGCCGATCCTGCTTCCACCCGGACGTATCGGCTTCGATCGTGCGGGCGCACCATGGTGGCAGCCGAGCCAGGGCACAGCGCTGCTGCCGCTGGCGGGCGAAGCCGAAGGCCTGGTCGCCGGTACCGAGTTGACACGCACCGTCGCGCTCTGGTCGGGCAGCCGGCTGGAGCTGCTCGCGACGCAGTCGCCCTGGGGTCGCATCGGCCATGGCTGACGCGATTCTCGATGCGTTGGGACCGGTCCTCACGCGCTGGACCATGGGCGGCAGCGCGGTTGCAGCCGCACCCGGCCCGTGGCGCGATGAGCTGGGCGCCGAGGCTGGAGAAGCCGAATTGCGGCTGCTGGCGCTGTCCGGGCAGTTGCTAGGCGCGCTGGCGATCGCGGAGCCCGCAGGCGAGGTGCGTCCGCTGGGCGACATCCCCATGCTTGCCCAGCCGCCGCTTCCCGATGCGCTGCGGCCGCGCATCCGGCGCCTGCTCCCGCAGTTGCGCGAGCTGTCGGCGCGGCGCACCCTGCTCGAGTTTCTCGATGCGCGCGGCTGGACGCTCCATCCGGGCGATTGGATGCCCCGGCCCGGCGAGGACGTGCCGGCGGTGTATGCGGCATGGCAGGATTGGGCGGCCGCATCGGGATCGCCATCGTCCGCATCGGATATGCTGAGCGCCGAAAGCTGGGACCAGTTTGGCCCCGCAGCGCGCCACGCCGCCTTCACCGCGCTGCGCCGGCAGGATCCCGCGCAGGCCAGAGCGCTGCTCGCCGAGAAGATCGCCGGCGAGGCGCCAGACCATCGCCTGCGGTTGCTCGAAGCGCTCGCCATCGGGCTGTCCGACGCCGACCAGCCGTTCCTCGAAACGCTGGCGGGCGACCGTGCCCCCCGCGTGAAGGCGCTCGCCGCAGCACTGACGGCACGGCTGGGCCATGGCGAGAGTGTCGACGACGAGCATGCTGCAGAGCTGGCAGCGTTCTTCCCGGTCCAGACCAAGGGCCTGTTGCGGCGCACCCGCGCGATCGTGCCGCAAGAGATGAAGACGGCGGCCCAGCGGAACCGCCGCGCCGCGCTGCTCGATGCCGTATCCTTCGATGCGTTCGCGCGGGCACTCGGCCTACCTTCGGCCGACCTTGTCGCAGCCTGGCCCTGGGGAAGCGACGCACTCGCGGATCAGCTGCTCGCCGCGATGGCGACGCGCTCTGCGGCCGATGCGGTCGTTAGCGCGTTGGCGGAGGCGCTGACCACCGCCGCATCGATCGATCCCCATACGCTGGCCCAGCTTCTGCCGCGCCTCTCCCCATCGGAGCGCCGGCAGGCGTCAACCCGGCTGATGCGCGCAAAGGGCGCCAGTTTCGCGATGGTGCTGGCGATCGCCGGCGGCGATGGCGGGATTGACGATGCGATCCGCACGCCCGCAGGAGCGGCGCTGCTCCGCGCACTCACGCCGGAGGACGCCAGGCACGCCGATCAGGCAAGCGAGTTGCTGGCGCTGGGCCTGCTCGCCTCGCGCGCGGCAGCGCGGCAGGCGCTCGAACACCTCGCGGAGGTGGGGCTGATTGCCTCCGATCCGCGGCTCGACATGCTGCGGCTCAATGCCGCGCTCGAAGACAGGAGACCGACCGAATGAGCGAGAAGCTGCGCCTGCCCGCCGAGGAGATCTATGCCGGCGAGCTTGCTGCGCTGGCGGCCGGCGATGCCGACCGGCGCCCGCCCGGCTGGGCGCTCTCACCGAAGCGGGTGGTCACTTATCTGATGGGCGGCACCGCGGCAGACGGCACCCCGATCACCCCCAAATATGTCGGCGACCGGCGGCTGATCGAGACGGCGGTGGCGACGCTCGCCACCGATCGCGCGCTGTTACTGCTCGGGGTGCCGGGCACCGCCAAGTCCTGGGTCTCCGAACATCTCGCCGCTGCGATCACCGGCGATTCGACGATCATGATCCAGTGCACCGCTGGCACCGACGAAAACCAGGTCCGCTACGGCTGGAACTATGCGCAACTGCTCGCGCATGGGCCAAGCCGGGAGGCGCTGGTGCCCACCCCGCTGATGCGCGCAATGGAGACCGGCAAGCTCTGCCGCCTGGAGGAGCTGACCCGCATGGGATCGGACGTACAGGACACGCTGATCACCGTCCTCTCCGAAAAGATGATGCCCGTTCCCGAGCTCAACACGGCGGTCTATGCCCAGCGCGGGTTCAACATCATCGCCACCGCCAACAACCGCGACAAGGGCGTCAACGAGCTCAGCTCGGCGCTCAAACGGCGGTTCAATGTGGTCGTGCTGCCGCTGCCCGACAGCGCCGACGAGGAAGTGGCGATCATCGTCAAGCGCGTCGGCGAGATGGCGCAGAGCCTCGACCTGCCCGCACCGAAGAACGTCGCCGCGGAAGTGGCGCGCGTGGTTGCGATCTTCCGCGAACTGCGATCGGGGTCGACCGAGGACGGCAAGGTCGCGCTCAAGTCCCCCTCGGGCGGGCTTTCCGCGGCCGAGGCGATCGGCGTGATTGTCGGCGGGATGAGCCAGGCGACCTTCTTCAACGATGGGCGCCTCACCGCCGAGACGCTGGCCGCCAACATGATTGGCGCGGTGGTCAAGGATCCGGTGCAGGACAGGGCAGTGCTCGGCGAATATCTCGAGACCGTGCTCAAGAAGCGGCGCGGGTTTGAAGGCTATTACGCCGCACTCACCGCGCTGATCTGACGCGATGGCGGCGGAAGTCTCGCTGTTCGGCATCCGCCACCACGGCCCCGGTTCCGCGCGCCGGCTGGTGGAGGCACTTGACGCGCTCCAGCCCGGCACGGTGCTGATCGAGGGGCCGGCCGACGCCTCGCACCTGCTGCCGATGCTCGCCGATCCGGCGATGGCGACGCCGGTGGCGCTGCTGACCTATGCCGAAGACGACCCCGCCAACGCCAGCTTCTTACCCTTCGCCGAGTATTCGCCCGAATATCAGGCGGCGCGCTGGGCGGTGGCGCATGGCGCCGCGCTCCGCTTCATCGACTTGCCGGCTGCCGACCGGCTGGGGGAACGGGGCGGCGGGATCGAGGAGGATGCGGCAACCACTGCCGAGGACGATCCGATCGGCCGCGACCCCATCGGCATGCTCGCGACCGCGGCAGGCTATGCCGATGGCGAATCCTGGTGGACCGACGTCATCGAGGAGAACCCCGCCTCGACGCCGGTGTTTGCCGCGGTCGCCGATGCGATGACCGCGCTGCGCAGCGAAGTTGGCCCACTCTCGCCACGCGAAGCTGCCCGCGAAGCGCATATGCGAATCGAGATTGCGCGCGCCGCAAAGCAAAGCGACGGCCCGGTCGCGGTGGTGTGCGGCGCCTGGCACGTCCCCGCGCTCGCCGCCAAGACCAGCCTCTCCGCAGATCGCGAAGTGCTCAAGGCACGACCCAGGACGAAGATGAAAGCTACCTGGGCACCCTGGACCGCGCCTCGGCTCGCACGCTCGAGCGGCTATGGCGCCGGCGTGGTGGCGCCCGGCTGGTGCGCGCATCTGTGGGATACGCGCCATGTCGGCGACCGCGATACGATCTGGCTCGCCCGAATTGCGCGGGTGATGCGCGAACGCGGCCATTTCGTCTCCACCGCCTCGGTGATCGAAGCGCAGCGGCTGGGACATGCGCTCGCCGCAATGCGCGACCGGCCGCATCCAGGCTTCGAGGAACTGCGCGAGGCGGCGATCGCCTGCCTGTGCAATGGTGAGCGTGCGATCTGGGACGACATCGCCGCCGAACTGCTGATCGGATCGACCGTTGGCGTGATCCCCGCGGGCACGCCGCTTGCCCCGTTGCTGGAAGACCTGCAGCGCCAGCAAAAGGCGACGCGGTTGAAGCCGGAAGCACTGGAACGCCCGCTGACGCTCGACCTGCGCAGCGACAGCGGGCTGGCGCGCTCGACCCTGCTCCACCGGCTGAGCGCGCTCGATGTGCCCTGGGGCCGCCTGGCCGATGCCGGCCGCAGCCGTGGCACCTTCCGCGAGAATTGGATGCTGGCCTGGGAGCCTGAGTTCGCCGTGCGCCTGGTCGAGAACCTCGTCCATGGCGCGACGATCGCCGACGCGGCGGGCGCGCGGCTCGGCGAAGCGATGCGGGCCGAAACCGATCTCGGCGCGCTGGCGGCACTGGTGCGCAGTGCAATGATCGCCGACCTGCCCCACGCCACCGAGGCGGGCATCGCGCTGCTCGAGCGGCGGGCCGCCCTCACCAGCGACTGCCAGGCACTGCTCGCCGCGTTGCCGCCGATGGCCGACGTCCTCCGGTACGGCGAGGCGCGTAGCGGGACGGTCGAGCATCTCGCCGGACTGATGCCGCGAATCGTGGTGCAGGCGGCGCTCGCCTTGCCCTATGCCGCGCGCAATCTGGATGCCGACGCTGCGGGGACGATGCGCGGCGCGATTCTGGCGGCGGAAGGCGCGATACAGCTGGCCCAGCTCGCGCCCGACATTGTCGCGACCTGGCACGACGCGCTGCGCAAACTGTCCGACGACGACCAGGCGACGCGGCTCGTCGCGGGTGCCGCCGCCCGCCTGCTCTACGAGGCCGAACCGCTTACCGCCGACGAGGCCGCCGCGCTGCTCGCCCGGATGCTGTCGCCGGGGACGCCAGTTGCCGAGGCGGCCGGCTTCTTCGAGGGCTTTCTCGAAGGTGCGGGGCAACGGCTCATTCACGACACGGCGCTGCGCGAGGCAGTCGATGCGTGGTTTACCGGGCTGGAAGAGGAGTCGTTCGTGGCCAACCTGCCGCTGTTCCGGCGCGTGTTCGCCGCGTTGGACCGCAATGAGCGCCGCCGGCTGATGGATGCGGCGCTTGGCCGATCCGGCACGCATGCGCGCGGCTATCGGCTGCTGCCGGGCGCCGCCGCGATCTGGCCGGCGCATGAGGCGCGCGTGCTCGCGCTGATGACGGGAGCGCCGCAATGAGCGAGGACGAACGCGGACGCCGCTGGACGCTGGCGCTGGGCGTCGAAGAGAACGAGGAGGCGGTGTCCCTGCTTTCCGACAGCGATCGCCGGATGTCGGACGCGCTGTCTGCCCTCTACGGCAACGGCGAGGGGGACAAGAAAGGCCGGGGCGGGCTCGGCGGATCGGCGCCGCGCGTCGCCAAATGGCTTGGCGACATCCGCGAATTCTTCCCTGCGCCCGTAGTCCAGGTGATCCAGAAGGATGCGTTCGATCGCAAGGGCCTGCGTCAGATGCTGCTCGAGCCGGAGTTCCTCGCGACGGTCGAGGCCGATGTGAATCTGGTCGCCGATCTGGTCGCCTTGCGCGGGGTGATGCCGGAAACGACCAAGGAGACTGCGCGGGCCGTGATCGCGAAGGTGGTCGCCGCGCTGATGGCCCGGCTGGAGGCCCGCACGGCAGACGCGATCCGCGGCGCGCTCGATCGCTCGCGGCGGACCAACCGACCGCGCTTCGCCGATATCGACTGGCCGCGCACCATCCGCGCCAATCTCAGCCAGTATCAGCCCGAGTATCGCACGGTGGTGCCGGAGCGGCTGATCGGCTTCGTCCGCCAGCAGCGGCGCGTCGTCGACCTGGACGAAGTAATCCTGTGCGTGGACCAGTCGGGATCGATGGCGAGTTCGGTGGTTTATGCCTCGATCTTCGCGGCGGTACTGGCGTCGCTGCCGGTGGTCGCGACCAAGCTCGTCTGCTTCGACACCGCCATCGTCGACCTGACCGAGGAACTGGCGGATCCGGTGGAGGTGTTGTTCGGCGTCCAGCTCGGCGGCGGCACCGACATCAACCGCGCGGTCGCCTATTGCGAAGACAGGATCGAGCGGCCCGCAAAGGCGCATCTGGTGCTGATCACCGATCTCTACGAGGGCGGCGATGCCGAGGCGCTGGTCGACCGGCTGGCGCGACTGGTGCTGGCGGGCGTCAACGTCGTGGTGCTGCTCGCGCTCACCGACACGGGCCGCCCCTCCTACGATCCCAACCTTGCGGCACGGGTAGCGGCGCTGGGCATTCCTGTGTTCGCCTGCACGCCCGACCAGTTTCCCGAGCTGATGGCCACCGCCCTTCGCCGCGAGGACGTGCATGGCTGGGCTGCCGACCGCGATATCAAGCTGGTCCGTTCGGACGCATGAGGTTCGCCCGATCGCACAGCGGGGCCGTTGCGATCGGGCGGGTGGCTAGCGACAGGCGGCCCGATGGCACCCGTTCGGCAATTGCGCGAAGCTCCAGCGCTCCCCGGTAAAGCGTTCGATGATGTCGCAGGCGGTCAGCGCATGCTGGCTGGGCTTCACCGTAGTGAAGCTCCCGCCACCGACCAGCGCGAAGGGCAGCAGCAGCTGGTCCGCCAGATACGGCCCGGCGAACGCTTCCGACGCAAGGAACCCAGCCATGCGATGCGCCGCCGTCTTGGCGAGCGATTCCGCCGACACCCCGAGCCGCCCGAAGCCGCTGACGATCTCGGTCGCCTGCTCGAACTCCGCCTCCAGCAGCAGCACGTTGCCGGGTCCCTGCTCGTCGGGAAGCTGGCGCAGGGCGAACGCGTCTTCCGGCCATTCCGGCAGCAGCTTCCGCGCCGTCGCGATCTCGCGCTCCGCGATGTTGAACGGCAGCCCCGCGAACAGCGCGGTCGCGGATACCGACTGGAGCGCGCCACGATCGACGCAGTCGATCGGCGTCAGCGCACCCGGCACGATATCCACTTCGATCCGCCCGCCGCCGCTCGGATAGAAGCCGTGGCGGACCAGCCGCAGGTCGATCTGCGCGCCCATCCGCCGCAGTACGGGCGCGAATGCCTTGGCCACGAACTCGAACGGCGGCGCCAGCATGTTGTGCGTACCGCCTTCGAGGACGAGCCGCGACGGGCCAGCCGCCAGCAGCAACGGCATCAGCAGCGTCTGGAGCACGAGCCCCGTGCTGCCGGCGGTGCCCACCGCAAAACGATACTCGCCCGGCACGACCTTACCGGGCGTGAAGCTGAACGCGGCCGCACCCACCGCCACGCCCTCACAGGTCGCCCCGCCGATCGCGCACGCGGCCTCGATCGCGGTGACGTGCTGGCGCATCAGCCCCGGCTTCTCGCGCTTGCCGCGCGCGTTGATGATGCGGAAAGGCTGGCCGGTGACGAGCGACAGCGCGCACGCATTGCGCACCACCTGCCCGCCGCCCTCACCTTCCGATCCGTCGATGATGATCATGTATTTGCCATTTCCAGAAAGAGTGCGTTGGCACGGCCGACAAAATCGTCACGCAGCGTGCGGACCGGCAGTTCCCCCGCCCGATCCAGTTCGCTGCGGATCAGCGCATCGAGTTCGGGGAGGCGAATGCCGTTCGCCCGCTCGTTGGTGCGCGCCTTGGCCTCGACCAGCCCGGCGATCTGCTCGGCCAGCACGGCCGGTAGATCGCTGACGGCCATCAGCGCCTGCAGGTTCATCGGCGGGCGCGCAGTCGGGTGCACCCGTAGCGCCCGGATGGTGAGCGCCGGACGCAGCGCGTAGAAATACTTCTTCACCGCCACCGCATCGTCGCCGTCCAGCCAGCGCTCCGCCGCCTGACGCCCGGCGCTCGCATAATGATGGGCGAGCGCGCGTGGATTCAGCAGATCGTCGGCCAGCGCGGCGAGCGGGGCAACGAAGGGATCGTCGGGCCGGTAGCGGATCGGCGATTCGATCCACTCGCTCACCGTGGCGTTCGACTTGAGCAGCAGCCCGAGCGCCTTGCGGATGTCCCAGCCATTCAGGTCGATCTCGTCAACGATCGGCTGCTCGATCACGTCGCGCCCGGGCACCAGCGAAAGGTACCAGTCGCGCGGCCGCAAATAGAGGAAGCGCACGTCATAGTCGCTGTCCGGCGACGGGAATCCCCAGGCGCGCGAGCCGGACTCGATCGCGAGCAGCACGCGCACGCCTTCGCCCGCTTCGATGGCAGCAAGTCGCAACTCTATTTCGCAGCGGATATCGGGGGCGATCGCCCCTTGGAAGGTCATGATCCGTATCCGTATTTTCAGGCGCGGGATGCGCGTGAAGGGCTACCCCTTCACGCACACCACCTGTTTCAGCGTATGGACGATCTCCACCAGATCGGCCTGGGCGGCCATCACGGCTTCGATCGGTTTATAGGCCTTGGGCGTCTCGTCGATCACGCCCTCGTCCTTGCGGCAGGCGACGCCCGCCGTGTCGGCGATATGCTCGTCGAGCGTCACCAGCTTCTTGGCTGCGGTGCGCGACATCACGCGCCCCGCGCCGTGGCTGCAGCTGTCGAACGACTCCGGGTTGCCCAGCCCGCGCACGATGAACGACTTGGCGCCCATCGATCCCGGGATGATCCCCAGCACGCCCTTGGCCGCGCGCACCGCCCCCTTGCGGGTGACCAGCACATTCTCGCCGAAATGGTTCTCGCGCGTCACATAATTGTGGTGGCAGTTCACCGCTTCCAGCTCGGCGTCGAACGGCTTGGCGATCTGCCCGCGCAAGGCGGCGATGACGTTGGTCATCATCATCCGCCGGTTGAGCGCGGCATAGTCCTGCGCCCAGCCGACCGCCTCGACATAATCGTCGAAATGGTCGGTCCCTTCCGGAAAATAGGCGAGGTCCTGATCGGGCAGGTTGATGTGCCACTTGCGCATGTCCTGCTTCGCCAGCTCGATGAAGAAGGTGCCGATCGCATTGCCGACGCCGCGCGAGCCCGAATGCAGCATCACCCACACCCGCTGGTCCTGATCCAGGCACAGCTCGATGAAATGGTTGCCCGTGCCGAGCGTCCCCAGATGGCTGAGGTTGTTGGTGTTCTTCAGCCGCGGATATTTGTCGGTGATGCGAGCGAAGCGGGCGGCGAGCGTCGCCCAGGCCTCGACGATCGCCGGGGGCGGTGCGCCCCAGGAGCCATGATCGCGCTGCCCGCGGCCGACAGACCGGCCGTGCGGCACCGCCTGCTCGATCGCCGCACGGATGCCCTCCAGATTGTCGGGCAGGTCGCTGGCCATCAACGAGGTGCGCGCGGCCATCATGCCGCAGCCGATGTCGACGCCCACCGCCGCCGGGATCACCGCGCCCTTGGTCGGGATCACCGATCCGACGGTCGCGCCGATGCCGACATGCACGTCGGGCATCGCCGCGACATGGCGGAACACGAACGGCATCTGCGCCGCGCGGGTGAGCTGGGCGCGCGCGCCGTCTTCCACCGGCACGCCGCGGGTCCACATCTTGATCGGTACGCCGCCTTCGACATGCTGATAGTCATAGGTCATGGTCATATTGACCTCCTTGCGTTTCTTCTGGTGCCGGCGACGAAACGTGGCGAGACATTTCCCTGAGCTATCCGGTTTCCCGGAGGCGGAGTCGGACCGCCGACCTCCCGCACAAGCTGCGGGCGCTCTGTCCTGTAGTCCCGCCGGCATTCGCCGGCTGTTCGTGGTCGGTGCTGGCAACGAGGGTTGGCGAGACTTCCGGATTGCTCCGGGGAGGATTCGAACCTCCTGTACCGATGTAGTCCCGCCGGCATTTGCCAGCCTGTTTCTGGTCACGGCGACGAGGATTGGGAAAGACTGCCCCGAAGGGCCGGTGCTCTAACCGCTGAGCTACTGCGCCTTTCGGCACAGGCGGGATTCGAACCCGCGACACCCGCAGTGATAATGTAGTCCTTCCCGGCATTCGCCGTGTCGTTGGGTATCGGGTCGTGGCGACGAGAGCGGCGAGACGCGGCCCTTAAGCTACGTGTCGGCGGCGGGATTCGAACCCGCATCTCCCGCTTGCGCGGGCGCTTTACTCGTCGGGCCTCCTTGGTGACATGTAGTCCCGCCAGCATTCGCCACGACCCTGTTCGTTATACCTCCACTGCCTCGACGATGCCTACCCAGTCGCGCGTCTCGCCGGCGGCGAAGCGTGCGATCCCGTCGAACACCGCATCGGAGAAGCCCCCGATGTTGAGGATGTCCGTCCGGCTCTGCGCCTGCGTCGTGCCGTACGGCGCGATGTCGACGCAGACGAGCTTGGCCGCCGGGCAACGCCGCTTCAGCCGATCCCATTCGCGCAGCGTCGCCGTGGCGCCGCCGCGCGTCGCATCGACCCAGGACTCGTTGTCCGAGACGATCACGACCAGATCGACCTTCTCGCCGAGCATGTTCAGCAGGGCGAGCGGTGCCGAGACATTGGTGCCGCCGCCGCCCACCGCGGCGAGCTTCGCGGCATTCGCCGCGACGCGCGCCTTGGGGTCGAGCTTGAGCTTCACCACGCCCTGTTCGAACGGCAGCACCCGGGCGTCGCGGTTGGTCCGCAGCATCGCCGCCGCGACCAGCGCCGCGACGTCGATGCACCGTACCTTGGACGACGCGCCCTTGCGGACCCCCGTCGCCGGCGAGGCCATCGACCCCGACACGTCGGGGCAGACGACCACCCGCCCCGCCACCGCCGGCACGCGTGCCAGCGATTGCTCGAGCGCATCCTCCAGCGCGGCCTGCACGGTCAGCGGCACCGCCTCGTCCGCTGCCGCCAGCGCCATCTGGAGCTGGTACGGCATCGGCTTGGCCCGGGCGATCGCAGCTGGATCGCGCAACCGTTCGGCCACGCGCCCCGTCACCCCTTCCACGTCGAACGCGCCCTTGCGCGCCAGCGTGTTGAGGTTCATCCGAAGCGCCTGCCAGCCCATCGTGCCAGCAAGCGCCGCCCACTGCTCGGCCGACAGCTCGAAGGCGGTCAGCCATTCGAACGGCACCGGCGGCAGCGGCCGCGAACGATCCGCCTTCCACGCCTCGAACGCGGCGATCTCCGCCGGCAGCGCGCCGACATCATAGGGCTTGCCGATCAGCCAGCCGTAAAAGGCGCGCCGTTCGGCATCGGCCGGCTTGGGGTGCACCATCTTGACGATGTCCGCCAGGCTGGGATCGCGGCCCGTCGCCGCGGCCATCAGGTCGCGGATCGAGGCGCGTTCCAGCCAGCCCTGCACCAGCCGCTTCGGCCGCGTGCCGAGCGACGTACGCCCGACCTGGCCGGAGCGCAGGATCTGGACATAGCTGCGCAGCATCCGGCCGGTGTCGATCACGCGGCCGAAGACGCGCACTGCCAGGTCCGGATCGGCCACGGTGAGATAGGCCGCGAGCAACGCCGGCATGTCCTTCATCGCGCCCGAGCGGCGGGCATAGACCGCCGCCTTGGCAACGAAGCCCGGATCGCACGCCTGGGCGGCGGCGATCACGTCCGAAAGCTGCGCCTCGGCGGTCGCATAGAAGGTCTCGCTGAGCGTGCCGGTGGCGGCCAGCTGGGCGAGCTTCGCCTGCGGCCCATAGGCATAGGCCGGGGCCGCTTCGTGATTGCGCGTATCGGCCGCCGGAAGCAGCTTCGCGATCGCCGAAGCGAACAGTCCCTTGTTTGCCATTGCCTTCGATCCCTTCTGCGGATCCGGGGGCGGCCGGCCCATTCCGGCCGCCCCGCTCTTCCGCGCCATCGGATCCAGGAAGCGCCCGATCCAATGCGGGAGATTATGCAGAGGCCGTGCCAAGCTGCGGAGTGTTCCGCCAAATTTCTTTCATCGCATTGTGTTGTATAGATATTTCGATACCCTTCCCGAGCCCTGAGCGCGGCCGCCCTGTTTCGCCCAGCCGAGAAGCCGATCGTAAAGGATCGACTTTTATCCTATAGGATAGATATGAAACCCGTCACAGTGATCGGCTTCCTCGGCTCCACCCTGGACGCGAGCAAGTTCGGCCCCTCGCGCTGGAACAAATGGCGCCCCACCGTCGGCCTCGCCATGCACGAGGATCTGCGCGTCGACCGGCTCCTCCTGATCCACGGCTCGCAGCATCGCCGGCTGGCGGAGTATGTGGCGGAGGACGTGGTCTCGGTTTCACCCGAGACGCGGGTGGACCTGCGCGTGCTCGACTTCCGCGATCCGTGGAATTTCGAGGAAGTGTACGGCAAGCTGCTCGACTTCGCCCGCGCCGAGCCGTTCGATCCCGAAGCCGAGGACTATCTGGTCCACATCACCACCGGCACGCACGTCGCGCAGATATGTCTCTTCCTGCTGACCGAGGCACGCTACCTGCCCGGCCGCCTGCTCCAGACCCAGCCGGAGCGCGGCACGCTGAACCCCGCCGGCACCTGGAACACGATCGACCTCGATCTTTCGCGCTACGACAGCATCGCGACGCGCTTCGCCGTCGCCGCGCAGGAGGGCACCTCCTTCCTCAAATCGGGCATCGAGACGCGCAACCCCGCGTTCAACCGGATGATCGACGAGATCGAGCGCGTGGCGCTGCGCTCCAAGGCGCCGATCCTGCTCACCGGCCCCACCGGCGCCGGCAAGAGCCAACTCGCCCGCCGTATCTACGAGCTGAAGCGCCTCAAGCACCAGATCGCCGGCTCGTTCGTCGAAGTGAACTGCGCGACGCTGAAGGGCGACGGGGCGATGTCGGCGCTATTCGGGCATCGCAAGGGCGCGTTCACCGGGGCCGTTGCCGATCGGCCGGGGCTGCTGCGCGCCGCCGACAAGGGCATGCTGTTCCTTGACGAGATCGGCGAACTCGGCTCCGACGAGCAAGCGATGATCTTGCGCGCCATCGAAGACAAGCGGTTCCTCCCCGTGGGCTCGGACAAGGAGGCCGCGTCCGACTTCCAGCTGATCGCCGGCACCAACCGCGACCTAGGGCACGCGGTGGCAGCCGGCGGCTTCCGCGACGATCTCTATGCCCGGCTCAACCTGTGGACCTTCCAGCTGCCCGGCCTCGCCGAACGCCGCGAGGACATCGAGCCCAATATCGACTATGAACTCGATCGCTACGCCCAGCGCGAGGGAGACCGGGTCAGCTTCAACAAGGAAGCCCGCCAGCGCTATCTCGCCTTCGCGGCGAGCCCGGACGCACGCTGGCCCGGTAACTTCCGCGATCTTGCCGCAAGCGTCACGCGAATGGCGACGCTCAGCCCGAAAGGACGCATCGACACCGACTGCGTGGATGCGGAAGTCGGCCGGCTGAAGCGCTTGTGGTCGGGCCAGCGGGACGAGGGCGATGGCCTGGCGGATCTGCTGGATCCAACGCGCCTGGCGGAGCTTGATTCCTTCGATCGGGTGCAACTCGCCGCAGTCGTGCAAATATGTCGCCGAAGCCGCTCACTCTCGGAGGCGGGGCGCACATTGTTCGCCGCGTCGCTTGCTCGGCGAACGTCTGCCAATGACGCGGATCGGCTGCGGAAATACCTGGCCCGGTTCGAACTGGATTGGCCTGCTGTTACGGCGCGCGGACCGCGACCTTAGCCCCATCCGATCGCGCTGGTTGCGCGCGCGACATGACTACGCTATGGCGCGCGCCGCGCAGGTACTTTGCCTGCGGCATCAGGAGTAACTGGATTGCTGGACCGTCTGCCTTGCATGGGCGCGGCCGGTATGATCCGTTCGCTGCCGTAACACGCCTTCCGAACCGAGGCGATGCTGCGTGGCGATGCGGATCCGCCGCCCCGTAGCCCCAAAATCTCAACGGACAAAGCCGGACTCGTGCGGCTCGCATGGCGAGCGCGTGCGCCTTCGGTGCGAACGGAAGACACTATGGACGAATGGACGATCGTCCGGAGCATGGCGCTCCGGATCGGGGCGATCGGCGCTGAGCGCTTCGGCCGCGCCCTGCAGAACTGGGCCGAAGAACATGCCGCCTGGCTTGGGCTTGGCAAAACGCACAGCTGGGATGCGGCGCGCGAGGCGCTGGCGCAGCGAGAGGATAGCGCGCCGGTGCCGCACATACTCGCTGTCACCCAGGTGCTTGCGGAAGCGCTGGCGCTCGACGCCTTCGATTCCGCCTTCATTGCACTGCTGGTGGCAGTCGACCGGCTGCCGCGGGTCTCCGCACTCGCTCGCCTATGGAGCGAGCAGGGGCGCGACCTGCCGGCGCTGCTGGGCGAGCTTGCCGGTGCCCCGGTGGAGGACGCCGATCGGGCCGTGCGGCGCAGCGCTGCGCTGCGGCTGGGGCTCGCCGGCTTCTACGCAACGCGGCAGGGCGTGGTGGAAGTCGATATCCGCTGGCCGCTCGAGCGACTGCTCGATAGCGCGTCGGCCGATCGCGAGTCGGTGATCGCCGCGATCATCGGCCCGCACCAGCCGGCGCGGCTGGCGCTCGACGACTTTGCGCATGTCGCAGATGCAGGCTTCCTGGCGCGCCTGCTGCGGGGGGCCGCGCAATCCGGCACGGCGGGCGTCAACATCCTGATCCACGGGCCGCCCGGCACCGGCAAGACCGAGCTGGCACGCACGCTCGCCGCCGCTGCGGGCCTGGCGTTGCACGCCGTGGGCGAGGCGGACGACGACGGCAGCGAACCCAATCGGCACGAGCGGGTGAGCGCCCTCCAGCTCGCGCAGCGGATGATCGGGCGCACCGGCGGCGCGGTGCTGCTGTTCGACGAGATGGAGGACCTGATCGGCGACGCCAAGCCTTCGCCCGGCGACTGGTTTCAGGGGCGTCAGGGAAGCAAGGTGTTCATCAACCGGCTGCTGGAGAGCAATGCGGCGCCGGTGTTGTGGACGACCAACGCGATCGGCAACATCGATTCGGCGATTCTGCGGCGGATGAGCTTCGTGCTGAAGCTGGATCTGCCAGGTCCCCGCGCCGCCCGCCGCATCCAGGCCCGGATCGCCGCCGAGGAAGGCGTGGACGCCCATCCGCTGGTGGCGGCGCTGCTCGATCGCGCACCGGAAGCGGCCAGCGTGCTGCGGGTCGCGGCGCGGGCGGCACGGCTGGCTGGCGAAGCCGATGGCGGTGCCCGCCCCGCGGCGTCGCTGGTGCGGGCGCTGCGGGGCGCCGAACTGCCGCCAGCGATCGGCGAAGGGCTCGACCTCGACCTGTTCGAAAGCGATCCGCCGCTGGCGCCGCTGGTCGCGCAGCTGGCAGCCGGCGCGGCCGACGTCTCGCTGCTGCTGACCGGCCCGCCCGGCACCGGCAAGACCGCGCTTGCCCATCACCTCGCCCGGGCGATGGACCGGCCGCTGGTGGTGAAGCGCGCGTCCGACCTGCTGTCCCGCTGGGTCGGCGGGACGGAAGCCGCCATTGCGGACGCCTTTTCCGAGGCGCACGAGCGGGGCCAGGTGCTGTTGTTCGACGAGGCGGACTCGCTGTTATTCGATCGCACCACCGCGACGCAAAGCTGGGAGGCGGGCCAGGTGAACGAGATGCTCACCTGGCTCGATCGGCACCCGCTGCCGGTGATCGCGGCGACCAACCATGCCCATCGGCTCGATCCGGCGGCGATGCGGCGCTTCGTGTTCAAGATCGGCCTGGCGCCGCTCGGACGGGCACGCGCAGCGTTGGCGTTCGAGCGCTTTTTCGGCAAACCGGCGCCATCGACCCTCGCGGAACTGCGCACGATCACTCCCGGCGACTTCGCAACCGTGGCGCGCCAGCTCCGCCAGGCAACGGACGTGTCGGCGCAGGAGATCGTCGCGCGATTGGCGGCGGAAACGGCGTGGAAGCCCGAACGGGCGGCAGTCGGCTTCTGATCTCCATTGGCCCGGTGCGGGCGTCGCCGCACCGGGCCAATGGCTCCCTTCTTGGTAGCCCCGGCAAAGCGCGCGCAAGAAAGTCTCTCGTAGCGGCCGGGCCGATCGGCTGTTATGAAGTGCGGCGCATTACAGGGCCCTGCCCCGCCCTTTGATCCATCGCGATCAGAATTTCCCAACGATCTAAGTGCCCAGCGCCATCAAATCCCGGGACCAAACATCCAACCCACGACTCACCCCAATGCACCGTTTCGGGCGCTGTCGCGCGCCCTTGGCACGCCGGCAATCTCCGGTTTGATCTGAATGCGAAGGTGGAGCGGCACGCGCAGATCTCGCGGGGGCCGTCCTGCCAGCGGCTGCCCGACCAACGCGGCCTGCAGATCCTGCACCACTGCAGGATCGGTCACCCCGGGCGCGGCGATGCGGGTGACCCGGCCCGGGCGATCGACCCACACGAACAGCGAGAGCGAGTCCACGGCAGCGCCTTCGTTCGTCCGGGCCAGCGCCGTGCGCAGGCGAGCCGTCGCGGGATCGTTCGCCTGCAGCCGGCGCGAGAGCGTCGCGGTCGCCTGTTCGGCATAGCGTAGCCACGCTGCCGGCGCGGCGGCCGCGGGGACCTGCTGCGCGCGGCCCGGACCCGATACGGCGACGGCCAGCGCGGCCGCGCACGCGGTCAACGCTCTCCGCCGCCTCCCGATCACGGCTTGGCCGGCGCGGCGAGGCGCTCGCGTTCGAAGCTGATGGTCTGCACCTTGGCGTCCAGCGCCTTGACGACGTCGGCGGTCAGGTCGTTGGCGAAATTGCCGCCGAGCGCGGTGCCGCGATCGAACAGCAGGCCGCACTTCCGCGCGGTATAGACCTGCGCGATCAGCGGCTGCGCGTCGCCGGCGATGCGGGCGAGCGCCTTGGCGCGGGTCGCCTCGATCTCGCGGCTGGCGAGCGCGGCCCTTTCCTGCAGCGCCTGCCAGCGCTTGGCGGCGGCCTCGCGCCGGGTGCGGGTCTGCGCGTTGTCGGGCTGGCCTTCGAGCGCCTTGAGTTCCGCTTCGATCGGCGCGCGCTCGGTATCGACTTCGCCCTGGGCTGCGCGCGCGAGTTCGGTCAGCCGGGCAGAGGCGGCCTTGCCGACCGCGGCATTGGCGAAGATCGCCTCGCGCGAGAGAAGGCACACGCCCGGAACGACGGGCCCGCCCAGCGGCTGGCCGGCGGCAGGTGCCGGCGCGGCGGCGGTCTGCGCGGCCGCAGGCGATGCGGCGATCAGGCCGGGGAGGAGAAGGATGAGCGCACGATGCAACATGAGGTTCGTCCTGCAAAAATTGGGGAATGGAAAATCCGGCGCCCGCCACAGCATGATTCTGTGAAAGCCCTGCGACGGCGGTGCATTGCGAGGAAGCCCGGGCAAGCCATTGCCGATCATGGCTCGCCGAAGCCGACAAAGGTGACGGTGACGATCATCGGCACCTCGGTGCGCACCGGCGGCCGGCTGCGTTGGGCGACCCGGCTCGCCTCGGCGGTGACCGCGCTGGTCGCCGAGGAGGCCGCGGCCAGCGCGCCTGTATTGACCACCACCGCCTGCGGGATGCCGGCGGCGGCGCCCTTCACCTGGATGTTGGCGGCGTTGAGCACCTGCAGCGCGGCGAGGTTGATGTTGCCCGAGACGCGGATGCCCGCCTCGCCAGCGTCGATCGTGCCGAGCGGCGCGATCAGATCGACATCGCCGGGCGCCACTTCCGGGATCGGGTTGAGCGTTGCGATGCCCGCGCCGGTGGATGGCGCGTCGGGGGAAAGGGTGACGTTGCCGTACGCATCATAGGTGCGCTTGGGGGGCGTGTAGACGATCGTCGTCTTGGCGCCGCGGCCGGCGTTGATGTCGCCCTGTTCGGACCAGGCGAAGATGTCGCCGCCGAAGGTGGTCATGATCCGCGACAGGCCGAGCAGCAGCGACTTTTCGCTGAAGATGCGGATGTCGCCCTGCCCTTGCGTCACGATGCCCGCGGTGGCCGGCGGCACCTTGCCCTGCACGCCGACGACGATCTGCCCGCCCGGCGCCAGCATCTCGATGTTGCCGCCGAAATTGGTGCGGATGCCCGATCCGTCGAACAGGATGATGTCGCCGCTGCGGGTGATGTCCTTGCCGTCCTTGTCCTTGTCGGGGAACAAGGTGGCGATCATCGTGCGGCCGCGCAGATAGCTGCCGAAGCGCGGGCCGTCCGCGTCGTTATATTCGCGGCCGCCCGCGCGGGTCTCGGCGAAATAGACCTCGCGCAGGAAGATGCGCTGCTGCTCCGGCGCGAGCGCGTCGAACGCCGCCAGCGCTTGGCCGGCATCGCCCTTGAAGCCATAGCGCTCGCCCAACCAGGCGATCAGTTCCTTGTCATAGGTCTTGGCGACCTTGCCGCTGTTTTCCGGATGGACCAGCGGATAGGCCGGGTTGGCCAGCCTGGCGGGATCGAGATAATGGTCGCGCACCGCCTGCCAGTCGACGCCATTGGCCATGCCCGCCATCACCGCGATCGACGCGCCGGGCCGGGCATCGCCCGTCGCCAGCGCGCCGAGCGAGGTGAACGACCCCTTGTCCTCCTGGAAGATGTTCCGCCCGGCCGAGACCTCCAGCGTGCCGGGGCCCGCCACGTCGAAGTTCGAATAGAGAATGTCGCGCCCCGCCGAGATCAGCGACACGTCGGTCGCGTTGCTGTGGACGATCAGGTTGCGATGTTCGCCGTCGGTGAGGCTGCTCGTGCCGGCATCCGCGAACGATCCGCTCGACACGATGTCGCGCCCCGCGATCATCCGCACCGGCGCGCCGGCGCTGTACCAGGCGGGCACGGTGCGGCTGGCCGAGGGGCCGCCGGTCGGCCGATAGGTCTGGCCGGTGCCGAGCCCGATGATGTCGCCCGTCACCGCATAGATGCGGATCGGATCGGCCGCCGGATCCCGCCCTGCGGCGGTGTCGGCGCTGTTCGGGCCGAAGGCGAACAGCGAATAGCTGGTGTTCCAGCCGTCCAGAATGTCGAAGCTATAGGCGGCGCCGTCCTTCGAAAGGTTGGTCAGCTCGCGGCCGGTGGCGGCATCGCTGCCGACAAAGGCCGGGTCGAACGGCGTCGGCAGCGCGGTGCCGGTCGACGACAGGACCAGGCCGTGCCGGGCGACCGCGGTGGCGCCCAGCGGCACGCGCCCGGCATAGATCGATCCCGCCGCCAGCACTTCCAGCGCGCCGCTTGCCGAGGGCGCCAGCGTATCGCTGGTGTAGCGCTGGTTGTTCTCCAGCGACCGCGCGGCGGCGCCGTAATAGATGTTGCCGCCCAGTGCCGCGATGCGCAGCTGTGCCGGCCAGGTGTCGGCGATGTCGCTGTACAGATATTCGCTGCCCAGGCTGAGCGACCGGCCGGTCGTGCTCGGTGCCATGTTGCCGCCGGCGGAGAGCAGGCTGATCGCGCTGTGATCGGTCCACAGCGAGAACCAGCTGTTGCCGCCGCCGCTATAGGCGGTGCCGTCCCAAAGGAAGCCGGAGCGGTTGATCTGGTAGGTGCGGGTCGGGTCGCCGGCGCCGGCGATCACCATGTCGCCCAGCGTCTGGACGGTGACGGTGCCGTCGCCCGGGATCAGCGTGATGCCCGAGAGCGCAGTGGCGCCCGTCGTCTCGAACGGATCGGCGCCGCGCGGGTCGAGCGGGTTGGCGGCGGCGTTGGAGGGATAGGCGGTGCGGATCTGGCCGATCGAGGCCGCGTCGATCCGGGTGGCGCCGCGCACGTTGACGATGCTGCCGCCCAGCCCCGACTTGGCGGCGCGCTCGCTCGCCTCGCCAAAGGGGTTGAGCGCGCCGCCGATCCGCAGGTCGAGATCGCCGCCGCCGGTGAGCGTCAGCGTGCCGTCGCTGCCGACACGGCCGGTCGAGCCGACCGCGACGACCAGCGCCTGGCTGCGGTCATAGGGATCGAGGCTGGTCGACTGGGCGCCGCGCGCCGCGGTCTTGCCGGCATCGCCGCCGACGCGGATGGTGACGTTGCCGCCGCCCAGCGTGCCGAAGCCGGTGAAGCCGGTGACCGTCGTCCATTCCGCGGTCGCCGCGTTCTGGTCGTCGAACGTGCGGGAATAGGAACCGAAATTGATCCACCAGCTCGTTGCGATCGTCTCGTCGGTGGCCGCGCTGCCCGATCCCTGGCGCCACAGCCAGTTGCCGAGCAGGTTGGTCGAAAGCTGCTGCTCCGTGCGGACCTGGCCGTCTTCGGTGACCGAGAAGGAGGTCGTATGGCGGATGTCGCCGATCAGGTCGCCGCCCGCCGCGATCGTCAGGTTGCCGCCCTGATCGGGATACCAGGCATGATAGCCGGCCAGCGCCGCGTCATAGCCGAGCGCGGTGGCCCCCAGCACCGATCCGTCGCTCAGCGTGCCGCGCGGCAGATCATAGGCGGCATCGACCGCGGTCGCCTTGCCGGCGGTGTACACGCCGTAGAGCGAGTGCATCCGCACGTCGCCCGCCGCGAGCATCGAGAGATCGCCGGTGCCGGTGCGCACCACGCTGAAGCCGGGGCCGGTCACGGTGCGGACCGAGGGCGAGCCCGGCAGGCCGGCATTGCCGGTGTTCGCATCCCAGAACCCCGGCAACCCGAAATCGTCCCAGGTGCCGACGCCATATTCGACGTAGAGCGCGATGATCTCCGCCTCGCTCTTGCCGAGCAGCACCTGCGGATCGGTGATGCCCGTGGGCAGAAGGCCGCCAATGCCGATCATCAGATTGTCGACGCCCTGCTGGGTCAGGCCGGTCTTGAGATAGCCGGACGTCGGATCCCAGAACCCGGGCAGGCCGAAATCATCCCAGCTGAACCCGCCATAGGCCGCGACCACTTCCTCCTCGGTCATCCCCAGCAGGTCTTGCGCATTGCCGCTGATCGGCGGACCGAATAGTCCGTTGAGGAAGTCGACGCCCGCCTGGCCCAGCAGCTTGAGCTGCGAGCCCGGCGCCTTTTTGAGCGTCTCGTGCGCGTCGGCAAGGGTGATCGCGCCCGTCGACAGCGGGTTGAGCGCGCGGGTGTCCGCCGAGGCGAGATCGGCGCCGGCGACGAGCTGCATGTCCCACGAGGTCGCGCCCTCGCCCAGCATCGGCGCCACTGCCCAGTTGCGGCCCTGCACGCCGTTGGCGTCCGCCGGCCGCAGCTGCACGGCGGCGTCGCCGACCAGCTCGAGCTTGGTGGTGGAGGGGATCAGCGAACCGCGCGCGAGCGTGATCGGCCCGGTGATCGCCATTTCCACCGGCAGCGCGACGCCGTTCGGCCATGTGAGCGGGGCAAAGGACGCGGCGGTGCGCAGCGCGGTGCCCTTGCCCAGCTTCATGCCGGCGGTGAGCGTGATGCCGTCCGGCAACACGGTGCCCGCCGCATAGGCGACACTGCCGTCGGCGGCGTAGATCGGCGCGTCGACCACGGTGCCGGCCGAAAGGGCCAGCGGCGCGGTCAGCTCCGCATCCACCGGCAGCACCGTGCCCGCCGGCAGCGTCGCCGCCCCCACCGGGATCGCATAGTTTAGCGTTACCCCGGCGCCGTAGGTGGTGCCGGTATCGAGCACCACGCCGTCGATCGGCACGACCACGTCGCCGCCGAACGCCAGCACGCCCGCGCCGTTGGTCCCGCGCGTCTCGGTGAGTTCCCAGCCATCCTCGTCGGGCGTGGTCGCCGGCGGCGCGAAGCCGTCGTTGATGCTGCCGTTGATGTTGAGGTTGCCGCCGGCGCGCAGCACCAGCACGCCGGGATCGCCCATGCCGCGCACGCCGTTCGCGTCCGGGCCGTAGCGATAGCCGGACAGGTCGAGATCGCCGTCCACCGTCAGGTCGCCGTCCGCGGTCGCGCTGACGATCTCCACCCCCGGGCGGAGCCGGTAGCTGCCGAGCCCGGCGAGACGGCCGGTGAGCGACGCATTGCCGAGCGCGGCGTTGATAAAGGCCTGGCTGTCGCCGTCGATCGCGTCGAGATACCCTTGCGTGATCAGTTGCGGCACCTGACCCGACACGTCCGGCAGCGCAGCGAGCGGGGCATCGTCATAGGTGCGGAAGGCGTTGACCGCGATCGACTTGGCGCCCTGCACGTCGAGCGTGCCGAGGATGTTGATCGCGACGTCGTCCGACCCCGCCCGCGCCGCGTTGAGAGTGAGCGTGCCGCGCGCGACGCCGTCGGCATTCGTCGCGGCGGTGCCCGCGCGCAGGTCGATCGCGGCGCTGTCCGCCAGCGTCAGCGTGCCGGCGCGGCTGGTCAGTTCGACGATCGCGCGGTTGGGGCTGTCGATCACCTTGCCATAGCTGTCGACGCGCAGCCCGGTGCCGTGCGCATCGAGCGTGCCCGTAACCGTCAGGTCGCCCGACGCGGCGAGGCGGATCGTGCCGGTCTGGAAGCCGGACGCGTCGATCTTGCCGGCGACGGTGAGGCTGCCGCCGTCGAGCGTGATCGCCACCTCGCGCGCCTTGACGCCGTCGCCCACGGTCAGGTCGCCCTGCTTGAGCTGGAAGCGCCGCGCGCCGAACACCGAACCGGCATTGAGCCGCGCATTGAGGCCGGCAAAGTCCGCCAGCGTCTGCGCACGCACGGTCAGCTCGGCGCCGTCATAGGGAACCATCGTGCCGCCGGCATCATATTCGCCGCTGGCACCGCCCTTGATCGTGCCGGCCAGCTCGACCCTGCCCGCCTGGTCGCCCAGCGCGGTGACCGTCATCGTGCCGCCGCGATTGTTCTGCGCGGACAGGTCGACCAGCGCACCCGCCGCCATCGTCACGTCGCCGCCGGTGCTGGCGAGCAGCAGGTCGCCGCCCCAGCTGTAGCGCTTGACGTCAACCAGCGTCACTTCTCGGCCCGAAAGATCGATCCGGGCAGCACCGCTCAGCGCCAGGTCGCCCGCCGCGTTGACGGTCAGCCGGCCCGAGGGCAGCACCACCGCGCTGTCCAGCGTCACGTCGCCGCCGGTGATGCTAAGCTGCGCGCCCAGATCGGTGACCGCCGGCAGCGCCGCCTGCCCGCCGCCCAGCACGGCGACGTCCCCGCCGGCGGTCAGCGCGAACTTGGCGCCCGCATCGCCGGTGAGCAGCGGTGCGGTGAGGGTGAGGTTGCCGCCGCCATAGCTCCAGCCGGTGCCCGCATCATAGCTGCCGCGCGTCTCGTAGACGGCGAGGCTGCTGTCGCGGCTGGCGGTAATCCGGTCGGTCGCGGTCAGGCGGACCTCGCCGAAGCCGAGCGCGAGCCGCGCATCCTTGGCGGTGCCGATCGGCTGGGTGTTCGGGCCATAGCCGAACAGGATCGACTTGGCCTGCACGTCCAGCGTGCCATGGCCGAGCGCCGCCGCCACCGGCGCGCCCGGTGCCCGCTCGGCACCCGTCCAGACGAATTCGCCCGCGCGGATCGTCGCGACATCGCCCGCCGCGCCATAGCCGTAGATCGCCGGCGCGCCGAACACGAGCCGCTCCACGCCCGAGGCGTCGAGATCCACCGCGCCATAGATGTTCACCGCGTCGCGCGCGTTGAGCACCAGCGTCTCCACCTTGGGCGCGCCGGTGGCGGTGTTGCCCTGGAGCAGCGCGGCGAGCTTCGACTGGCTGAGCACCAGGCCTTCGGGCAGCTGCCCCGCCGCGCCGGCTGCCGCGATCGCGCCATTCTCGCCCAGGTTCACCGACGAGACGCCGAGCACCAGATCCTTGGCGCCATAGGCGACGTTGTCGGCGATGGTGACGGTACGGTTGGTCGCCAGCGCCAGCGAACCGCCCGCGATCAGCTGGGTCGGCGCGGCGCAGGCGTCCGTGGTGCAGGCGCCGATACGGTTGTTGAGACCGGTACTGCCCACCCCGACCGGCACCTCGGCGAGGATCAAGTTGAAGCTGCCGTTCGAGACGACCACCGCGCCTTCGGTGGAGAAGATATAGCCGTCGCTCGAGTCATAGACATGCGCGCCGCCGCCCCGCGCCATGATCGACGCGCCTTCCTCGATCGTGATGCTGGTGTCGACATAGCTGCCGCCGCTGTACCGACGCGCGCCGCCGAGGATCACGTCGCCCGCCGTGAGCTGGACGCCGCTGCGCACTGTCAGATCGAGCTCGTTGCCACTGATCGTGACGAACCGGCCGAGCGGGCCATAGCTGCGGGTCATGCCCGCATTGATCAGCAGCCGCGCGGCCCCCAGCGCGTTGAGATCCTCGTCGAACACCGAGACGCCGACAAGGTCGGTCGCCGCGGTCCCGCCCGCATCGAGGATCTCGCCAACGCCCTGGACGCTGATCACCGCGCCAAGGCCGTCGCTCTTGGCGAGCGGCGCCTGCTGGATCGCGCCGCCGATCGACAGCGCGCGATCGACGCTGCCCATGTACGGCCTGCCGAGGCCGATCGTCAGGCTGGCCGCGTCGGCAACCGAGAGCGCACGCGGCACGCTGGCCCGCGCCGCGTCGCTGCGCGCCCAGGCGTCGTAGCTGGTCTCGTTATAGGCCGAATGGGTGCGGACCACCGCGGCCGGGGTGACGATCACGCTGCTGGGCAGCGCGTCGCGCACCTCGGTGTTGGCGATGCCCAGCGTGCCGGCGACGGTGTAGGAACCGTTGCCGAGATCGGTGACGCCGGCCAGCGCGGTCTGGTTGCCCGCGCCGATCTCCACCCGGTACGCGCCGGGGAGCAGCGCATAGGTGGAGGGCATCAGCATATAGGTGCCCGCCGGCAGGCCCGGCACGCCCGCGGGGATGGTGATCTGGCGACCGGCCAGCGGCGCCCCTGCGCCGACATCGCCCGTGGACGGCGCATAGCCGCTGCTCGTCGGCACGATCGCATAGACCGCGTTGCCGCCATCGCTGAAGCCATAGCCGGGATTGGCGGTGACGAACGGCGTACGCAGGATGTCGACCGATCCGCCGCGCCCGCTGACGAAGCCCGCGCCGGTCAGCTCGCCGCCGCCTGAAAGGTCGATCAGCGAGCCCTTCTCGGTGGTGACGCTCGCGCCGTTCAGGAAAACGGTGCCGCGGATCCTGCCGATCGGTGCGCCGGTCGCCGCCAGGTTCAGCTCGGTGCCGTCATATTCATAGACGATGCCGTCCACCGTGCCGCCATAGGGCATGACCAGCCCAACGCCGCTGACCGAGGTGATGCTGCCGGCGAGCAGGTTGACCGCCTTGGTGCCGGTGTTCGGCGTGCCGCTGGTGGCCGCCGCGTTGCCCAGGGTGATGCTGCCGAACGGGGCGCGGAGGATGCCGCCCTGGTCGATCGTCTCGCCCTTCAGCGTCAGCCCGCCGAAGGCCGAATAGGGCATGGCCACGTCGCCGCTGCCGCTGCGGCGGATGGTGAGCGCGGTATCGGGGCGGAAATCATTGGCGAAGCGACCTTGATAGCCCGCGGTCACCACCGCCGTGGCGTCGGTCGCCGGATAGATCTGCGCGGCGGTGAGCGTGAGGTTGCCCAGCGTCTCGAAATAGGTGACCTCCGGCACCACCGCACCGCTGGCCTTGCGCCAGATGCCGCGCAGGAAGCGGATGTCGCCGGTGCTGGACAGGTCGACATCGGCGAAGCCGCGCCGCTGCAGCGCGGTCACTCCCACGATGTTCTGGTTGCTCGACGCCCCGAAGCCCACCGAATCGCGGACCTCGATCAGATCGGCCTGCACCGCGAACCGCGCCTCGCTGAACGCGGCAAGGTTGCCGTCGCCCCAGCCGGTGTTGGGCACGACATAGCCGTCGGCGGCGACGCGCGTCGTGCCGGCGAGGCGGACCTGCGCGGCCGACAGCCGCACCTGGCTGTCGGTTGCCGCCCCGTCCGCCAGCGCGAAGCCGCCGGCGTAAAGGCGGATGCTCTGGTCGAGCGCGAGCGTGACGTCGCCGTCGAAGCTGAGTGCGCCGTCGACGAGCAACGACAGCGAATCGAAGCCGCCGGCGGTGATCGTGTCGACGCCCAGCCGGGCTTGGCCGGAGGCGAGCACGCCCGCGACGCCGTTGGCATCGAGATCGGCCGGAAGCGTTTCGCCCTGGCTTGCCGACAGCACGATCTCGCGCGGGGCGAGCACGCTCGGCAGCACGCTCGTCTTGTAGTTGAGCGGGGCCAGCGCCACGCCCAGCGTGCCGCCCGCCGCCCCGGCGCCGCCGGCCGCCGCGCGCAGCGTGCCGTCGATATAGAGGTTGTTGGCCGATTTGAGCAGGATCGTGCCGCCGTCGCTCGCCACGGTTACCGGGCGGGTGCCCGCGCCGTTGCGCTGGTCGAGGATCGCGCTGGTGCCCGAGGCATCGAGCAGCGCGCCCTTGCGCACCACCACATAGGCGTTGGGCGCGACCGCATCGCCATCCTCGTCCCAGTCGAGCGCGCCGCCCAGGCTGATCGTGCCGCCCTTGGCGACGATGCCATAGCGATTGCCCCGCGCGTCGGTCGCGGTCGCGGCGCGCGCCGCGACATCGAGCACGGCCTTTTCGCCGACCCAGAGCAGCCCGGGATTCTCGCTGCCCTCATACAGGGTCGCCGACGGAATCTCCGTTTCGAGATGAATCGCGCCGCCCCAGGCGTTCAGCCGCCCGTCGACGCGAACGGTATAGGCGAGCAGGTCGATCGTCTGGCCGGGATCGACGGTGATCGTCGCGCCTTCGCCGACGATCACCGGTCCGCTCAGGCCCGCGCCCTGCGGCGCGCCGGCAGTCAACGCCGAGGAGCGCAGGGTCAGGCTGGCGCCGCCGCGCTGGGTGAGGACGCCGGCGACCGGGTCTTCCTGATAGAGCGGCGGGGTCCAGCGCTCGAGCGCCGCGCCGGGCTCGGCACCGGAGGCGGTGGTCGCCGCGGCCGCCGTCAGGCGCAGCGCCGGGGCGGCGACGTCGAGCGTCGTGCCCGGCGCGACGACCACCCCGGTCCGGCCGTTGACGTCATAGGCCGCGAAGCCGGACTGGAAGACCGCCGTATCGAGCCGCGCATTGGCGGCGATCGCCACGTCCTGCGCGACCTGCGCCCCCGCCTTCAGGATCGTTCCCTTGGCGAGGGTGAAATCGGCCGGCGACTTCTGCCCCGCCGCGGTGACGTTGCGATAGGCGGGAACCTGAACGCCGTTGGGGAAGATGCGCGGATCGACTTCCCAGCCGGCCCATGCCTCGCTGCCCCGGAAGGACAGCCGGGTGCCCGCCGAGATATAGGGCAGATCGATAAAGGTGTAGATGCCGCCGGTCTCGAGCTGATACTGGGCGCGCCCCGCGGCATCGACCACCACATTGCCGTCGACCGTGCCGAGCCCGGGCACGTCCAGCCCAAAGGCGTAGAAGCTGTACGATGCGCCCAGCACGGGAACGACCCAGTTGAAGCTGATCGGAACCTGGTTCGCATTGCTGATGCCGACCGCGGGCACCTTGCTGCCGGGAAGCGCAATCGTGACGGTCGTGACATAATCGACCGGCAGCACATCGCCTTCGCGCACGGCCAGATCCTCGGTCAGCACGACGTCGAACGGCGCCGTCTCGCCCGCCGCCAGCACGCCGTCGGTCGCCAGCCCCGTGCCGCCGATCGTGATCGCGGTACCTGATTCGACCTTGAGCGTGCCGCCGCCGTTCACGCCATAGGCGGCGATGGTGCCGTCCAGCGTCAACAGCCCGTTGACGGCAGGCGTGTCGCCGGTTTCGAGATCGGCGATGAGCGTCACGTTGCCGCCCTTGCCGCCGCGCGTCTCGCCCAGCGTCAGCAGCGCCGCGCCCGAAGAGACGTCGATATGGCTGCCCTGCTCCAGCGTCACGTCGTGCGTCGAGGCGAGATACACGCTACCGCCGTCGATCAGCGACAGCTTGCCCTGATCGGCCGGGTTCAGCGCCGCATTGACCCACAGGCCGCGCAGGTCGAGCGACGCGCCCTCGCGCAGCGTGATCGACGATGCGCCGTCGGCGTCGAGCAGCGTCTTGAGCACGCCGTGGCGGAAGCCGCCGGTGAACCAGTTGGTCGCCGTCACCGAACCGCCGTGCGCGGTGATGCTGGCGGCGAGGTCGATCGTCGGCGCGGTCAGCGCGAGCGCGCCGCCATCGGCGAGCTTGAGGTCGCTGGTGATCGCGATGCTGCCCGCGGTCTCCAGCTTGATCCCGCCCAGCCCCGCCGCGTTCAGCCGGTCGGCGTCGAACCAGGCCGTGCCGGTGCGCGCCTCCGGCAGCGCATCGCCCGTCGCGAGCCCGGCAGTGATGTCGGCGATCTCGCCGATCTTCACGTCGGTGGCGAACACACCGTCGCCGGTCAGCGCATTATAGCGGCCGAGCACCAGCGATCCGGCCTGGGCGCGAGTGTGCTGGCCGACCTTGTAGCCGTCGGTGATGCCGGCGGCGCGAGCGTTGATCTGGTGCTCGCCGTTCAGCAACTCGGCCAGCAGGTCGCCTTCCATCACCACCGTCGGCGCGGAGAGGATTAGCGCACCGGCATCGCGGCCGACGCTATACCCCTCTTCCCAGCGCGAGGCGGTACCGCGCGAGAAGAGCGGGTTGGTGAAGGTCTGGGCATATTGCTCGCCCCAGCGCGCATGATCGCGCACAAAGGCGTTGCCGACGGCGACGTAGCGCAGGTTCGCCGGCGCGTTGCGCACGTCGTACATCTTGCCGTCGGCGCCGAGGATGCGCGTCGAGCGCACCCAGCCCGCCTGATAGTCGATGCTGCCGCCGGACACGTCGAACACCGCCCCCTTCTGCGCGACGACTTCCCTGGCCGAGAGCGTGATGGTGCCGCCCACCGCCGCCCATTCGCCGATGCCGTGGCTCATGTTGGCGAGATAGCCGCCCACTTCCAGCAGCCCGCCCGGCGTGTACCAGCGATCGCCTTCACAACCGCCGGTGCCCGAGGGCAGCAGCACCAGATCGCGCACGTCGATCCAGACGTCCTGGCTCTTCAGCCCGCTGCTCTCGCGATTGGCCGGGCTGTCGCGCAGCTCGTTGCCCTGCACGTTCACCTTGATCGAGTTGCGCTCCATGTCGAGCGCGACCCCCATCACGCCCGACACGTCGATGCTGGCGCCGTCCGCCACGGTGATGCGGCCGCTGTCGGCCTGCACCGCGACCTGGCCGCCCTGCGCCATGGTCTGCGATCCGCCCTCGAACAGCACGTTGCCGCCGGTGACGATCTCGACCCGGCTCTGGTCGAGCCGGTCGGCCAGCGTCGCGCGATCGTCGAACCCGCCGCCGGTGAGCGGCGCGCCCTGGTTCGACTGCTTGATCAGCGTGTCGCGCTGGCCATCGAGCGCAGTGTCCTTGCTGTCGAGCTCGGGCGCGATCAGCGTGAGGCTGTTCTTGCCGAGAGTGACCGATCCCTTGGTGTCCGACGCCGAATTGAGCATATGGATCGTGCCGCGCTGGTTGACGCCGGTGGTGGAGACCAGCACGCCGTCCTGGCGGATGGTGCGGCCGGCGAGCGTGATGTCGCCCTGCGTCGCCTCGATCTGGCCGGCATTGACGACGGTGCCGCTGGTCGAATCCGCATTGATCAGCCCGCGGACTTCGTTGCCGCGCGTGGTCGAAGTGGCGCTGCCGGTGGTGCCGGCGCCGGTGCCATAGCCCGGGCGGATGATGAAGTCGTCGCCCGCGGCGAGCACCGTCTGGCCGCGCGGGGTGGAGATCGCGCCCTGGTTGCTGACGCTGCTGCCCATCAGCAGCACGAAGCCGCCGCCCGAGGTGACCGAGCTCGGCGCATCGGTGGCGATCTGCGCGCCCGCCTCCACCGTCACCGCGCCGCCCGCGCCCTTGAAGCTGGCGAGATAGTTGCCGCTCGCCTGCTGCGAATAGATGCCGCGGACGAGGAAATCGGCATCGGCGATGTTGGCGCTCGACGCGATCAGGCTGCGCACGTTGATCTGGCTGGCGCCGCCGAACAGCACGCCGTTGCGGTTGAGCACATAGACCGCGCCCGGCGCCTTGATCGTGCCGAGGATCCGGCTGGGGTCGGCCGAGGCATCGGTGACGCGGTTGAGCACCACCCAGTCGCTGGCTGCCTGGTTGAAGCGGAGATCGGTCTCGCGGCCGACGTTGAAGCTGTCCCAGGTAAGGATTGCCTGCGCCTGGGTCTGCTCGACCGTCACGCTGGTGCGGCCGCCCTGCCCGCTCGCCTGCACCGGGCCGTTGGCGCCGATCCACAGCCCGCCTTCGAGCGGCTTGCCGTCGGGACCGAACACCACGCCGGTCGCGACCTGCAGCCCGCCCTTGCCGATGCCGTTCGGCACATTGCTCTGCGCCGCCATCGCAGCGGCGCGCGCGGCCTGTTGCGCCGCGCTCATCGCGGTGCGCGCCTCGGCGGCGCGGCGGAGCGCCTGGATCGCCCGCTGGCTGGCGCTGCTCGCCTGGGCGGCGCGGGCCGCCTGGGCCTGTGCGGCCTGGGTCGCGGCGACGGTGGGATCGCCGGTCCCGCCGCGATTGCCGAAGCCGGCCCGGTTCTGCGCCTGTGCGGAGCCCGCGACGACCAGCGAGCCCAGCGAAGCGCCGAGGAGCAGCGTGTTGCGAAGCGAACGGAACTTGACGGTCATCGGGGGTTCTCCGGGAGGCGGCTGCCGCGAGCGGCCGCGCTGGATGCGTTGCATTTCAAAATCATGGTCGGCGCGCCGGGCGCTGCGCGTGCACCGAGACGCCGAAGGCATTGCCCATCCGCTGGCGCGTCGCGCTCTGGCTGGCGATGCCGGTGCGGACATCGGGCGAGCCGGCATCGAGCACCGGCGTGACGATCGCCTGCCGCGCGCGTGCCTGCGCCGCGCGTGCCGCCGCTTCGAGCGCCTGAGTGGCGCAATCGAGATGGCCGACCCGCGTGCCCGCGATGTCGACCACCACGCACGGCGCCGGCGGCGGCGTGCCGCCGATCCGGCCGCCCGCCTGCTGCGCCTGCCCCGCCGCCGCGCCGGTCAGCGCGATGGAAACGAGGACGAGACGCAGCGGGCGGGCCATCGGCTCAGAACCGCGCCAGCAGGTCGACGAACAGCCGGTCGACGGCGAGCGGCGGGCCGGCGATCTCGTTCGACGAGATCCAGCGGGCGCCGAACATCGTGTTGCGACCGATCGCGTAATTGGCGTTGAGGTACCAGCCCTTGGCGTTGGTGCCGCCCAGGCCGAAATCGCTGTCGGCGAAGGCGTCGATCACCGCGTCGCTTTCGAGGTGGCGATAGGCGAGCATCAGGTTCCAGCCGCCGCGCTCGATCGCGCCGTCGCCATCGGTGTTGAGGCCCAGCGCCGACCCCACCGTCAGGCGCGCTTGCCAGCCGATATTGCCGCCTTCATAGGCGCCCGGCACCAGGATCGTGCCATTGGCATTCGCCGGATCGGCGATCCGCGTGTCCGCGCCCAGATTGTTGATCGCCCGGCCGGTCCAGCCGGTCGTGGCGTCGAAGGTGCCGCGCAGCAGGTTGCGATCCCAGCCCAGATTCTTCACGAAATCGCCTTCGAGCCGCATGCCGAAGCGCGACGACGGGTTGTAGTCGACCGCGCCATGGACGTTGAGCACGCGGAACTTGGAGGCGAGCCCGAAATACTGGTTCTCGGGGCTGCCCACCGGATCGAGCGGATTGGCAATCACGTCGCGGATCGGGAACAGCGTGTTGCCCAGCTGCTGGAAGGCGGGCCGCGTCGCGTCGGTCGAGCAGGTCAGCTCGTAATATTGGCAGGGGGCGGACAGCTTGCCCTGGACGTTGTCGTAGTGGAAATAGGCCCCGGCGAGGCGGACCTTCCAGCGATCGCCGAGATCGAGCTCGGCACCGGCCTGCGCCGCGAACAGATATTTGTCCTGGCTCTTGTACGGCCCACGCACGCCCGGATAGCTGTTCGCCCCGTCGACATCGGCGGTAGGCGCGTTGCGCGAGCCGAAGTTGAGATCGGTATTGAACACCGGGAAGGCGCCGGCCGAGCCGAAGAAGGCGACACCGCGCGTCACCGGCTGGCGCGCCGAGACCGCGACGCCGTCGAAGCCCATGTCGAGGTCGAACATCAGGTCGGTGGTGAAGAACGGATTGCCGAAGCGACCAAAATCGACGTTCACGTCCTTGAGCGGGGTCAGCCGCACCGAGGCGCGGTCGAGCCACACCTGATAGCCGCCGCCGCCGAACGCGCCGAGCGTCTGGTTGGTCGAGACCGGGTTGCGATCATTGCCGGTGGCGAGGCGGACATTGGCAGAGATCCAGCTGTCGATATTGGCCTTCACGCCCAGCCGGGCGCGCAGCTGGCCGCGATTTCGGTTCGCCAGCGTGTTGAGGAAGGCCGGCGGCACATAGCCCGCGGTGCGATCGTTGATGTTCTGCGGCTGGCCTTCGTTGATCGCGGCATAGTTGGGGAACGAGTCCGCATTGCCCTTGTCGAAGAAGCGCCGCTCGAACCGCGCGCGGACATCGCCGTAGAGCGATACGCGGCGGGTCCATTCGGGCGTCTCGCCGGGCTTCGCCCAGCCTTCGGCCTGCGCCTGGCTGGCGAGTTGGCGCTTGACCTGCTCGGTGATCTGGTCGCGCACCACCTGGGGGACATAGGGCACCACCTGCGAGCCGTCGGCGGCGATGCCGCCCTGGATCGGCGCCTGGGCCTGCTGCAACGGCGCCGGCGCGGGCGTCACCACCTCGGCCTGGGCGAGGATGCCGTCGGCGTCTTCGCGGCTGATCACGCCGCGCTTGACGAGCAGCTCGAGGATCTTCTCGCCGTCGACGCGGCGGGTGCCGGCCTCCTGCGCGAGGACGGGCGAGGCGAGCAGCGTGCCGCCGGCGGCGCAGGCGAGCAGCGCGGCGTGCAGGCGGCGCTTGGAGGAGAACAGGGCGTGCATCGTTTCTTCCTTGGAATGGGGTCGCGAGAAGGGAGCGGCGGTCCCGGGATCAGGTCGCCGGCCGGGTTGCGATCGAGAGGCGCATCAGGGGCAGCCCGGCGGGCGGCTTCTGCGCGCATTGGGTGCCGACCAGCACGTCGCGGACGCGGGCCTCGCGCTTGGCGTCGCCGCCGCCCGGCAGCACCACCGCGGCGATCCGGCCGTCCTCCGCCATCCGCACGCTGAGCTGCGCGGTGTAGCGGGCGCGCGACAGCTCGCGATCCGCCTGGAGCGCGGTCTGTACGCAGACGCGGGCGACGCTGGCATAGGCGACGAACCCGTCGCCCCCGGCCCCGCCCGGACGGCCGCCGATACGGCCGCCGCTGCCGTCGCCCGCGGCGAGGCCGTAATTGCTCGGCCCCGCCCCTTCGCGCGCGGTGAGCGCATTGTCGCCGGGGCTCGGCTGCGATGCCTGTTGCGGCTGCGGAGTCGACGGCGGCGGCGTGTCCTGCGGCTGCTCGATCGGCGGCGCGTCGGTCGGCTCGGGCGGCTTTTCCTGCGGCTTGGGTTCGGGCGGCGGCGGGGGCGGCGGCGGTGGGAGGACGACCTGCGTCGTCTTCATCTCGTTGGGCCGCTTGGTCACGATCTGGGCGCTGATCAGCGACCAGAGCACGAACCCGACCAGCGCCACCGCGCCGACCGCCAGCACCCGCCCGAGCGTGATCGCGGGGCCACCGCGCCCGGGCCCGCCGGCGCCGCCGCCGTTCAGGGCGAGCGCCGACATTACTGGCCTCCGCCGGGCGGGCGGGTCGAGGCCATGCCCAGGCTCGGCACGCCGACCTTGGAGCACAGGTCGAGCACCTGCATCACCTTGTCATACTGCACCGCCCGGTCGCCGCGCAGGATCACCGCGAGGTCCGGCGTGCTGGCGATCGAGCCGCGCAGCTGCGCCTCGAGCTCGCTCATCGACACCGGGATCGCGTCGATCGAGACGGTGCCGTCGTCGGCCACCGCGATCACCCGCGATTTCTGCGCCTCCAGCGGCTTCGCGGACGAAGCGCTGGGCAGGTCGACCTTGATGCCCTGCACCGCCGCGGTGGTGAGCAGGATGAAGATGATGAGGAGCACTAGCATCACGTCGATCATCGGCGTGACGTTGATTTCGTTGTACGGCTTGTCCTCGTCGCCGAGCTGGATCGCCATCGCCTGCGCCCCCTTATTCCGCCGCGACGGCGTGGGTGGGGGCGGGATTGTCCTGCCAGGTCTCCGCGATGCGCTTTTCCAGTTCGTCGGCGAAGATCTGGTTGCGCGCGGTGATCTTCTTCGAGCGCGTCAGCAGCGCATTGTAGCCGAACATCGCCGGGATCGCGACGATCAGGCCCGCCACGGTGGCGAGCAGCGCCGCCGCGATGCCGGGGGCGATCGCGTTGATGTTCACCTCGCCCGCCGCCGCGACGCTGGCGAAGGTAATCATCACGCCGAGCACGGTGCCCGCCAGCCCGATGAAGGGGCCGCCCGAGATCGCGTTGGTCAGCAGGCCCATCCGCTCCTGCAGCTTCTGGCCCAGCAGCACCTGCTCGGCATCGAGCGCCGAACGGATCGCCGCGATCGACTGGGCGCGGATCGCATGGCGGCTGTCGGTCTCGCGGCCTTCCCTGAGCCGGTCCGCCAGTTCACGCCGGCCAAGTATGTACAGCCGGCCGAGCGTCGAGGCATCGGCGCCGGCACTCGGATCGATGCGCGGCAACCCGTCATGGTCCCCGGCGCCGCGGGCCTGGCCGCGATAGGCGTTAAGGAAGATGTCGTTGGCGCGCTCGATCCGGCTGAACAGCAGATATTTGGAGACGAGCGTTCCCATCGCCAGCGCGAACATGATGCCGAGCAGGCCGATGACGATCCAGGCGTCGAGCGTCAGCGCGCCGAACAGAATGCCGAGATAGCCATGGCCGCCGCCGGTCTCGACCTGTTCGGCGGTCTCGGCGAGCACCAGCTTCGAGGTCTGGCCTTCGCTGGCCGCGGCAAGCTGGAACGCCGCCTGGGGCAGCGCGGTGCCGGCGACGCGCAGTTCGTCGATCTCGCCCGCGAAGCCGATGCCGAGCTGCGCCGGACCGGCCGCGGTCGCGAGCGCGCCGTCGACCTCGCCGGCCGGCTGGCCGTTGACGAACAGGCGGCTCTTCTTGCCGTCGTTGACCAGCGCGACATGCGCCCAGCTGCCGGCCGGCAGCGCCGCCCCGGCCGAGCGGCCCGCACCCTGCTCGACCACCAGCTCGCCGCCCTGGGTGACGAGGCTGACCGCGCCGGGCAGCGTGAACAGCGTGCCGTCGCGGCCGGGCTTCACCCAGAAGCTGACCGAGACCGGCCCGGCCGCGAATGCGCCGGCCGGCAGCGTCAGCGGCGTCGTGCCGTCGAGCACCAGGTCGGCGCCGATCAGGCCGGCGGCGTTGCGGGTCTGGGCACTCTGGGCGTGCGCGCCGTTGGCGGTCGCGTCCTGCGGCGCGCCAATGTCGCTGAAATGATAGACGGCGCGATAGTCGGGGCCGTAGCTACCCGCAACGTCCTGTCCCGCCGCACCGTTCTTGTTGCCGTAATAGGCGTAGATCGCCGCGGGCTGGCCGGGCTGGAGCGACTGGACGTCGACCCAGATCAGCGCCTGCTGCGCCTTGGCGTCCCATTTCTCGACATGGAACTTCAACGGCGTGCGATCGTCACCCGCGACGAAGCGCAGATCCGAGCCGTCGGGCTTGGCATCGGCGAAGTTGAAATTGCCCTGGTGCAGCCGCACCAGCACTGGCGCGCGCGCGATCTCACCGGTGACGCCCGCGGCCTGCAGGTTGAGGGCAAGCTTGGTGCGATAGGTGAAGTCGGTCTGCCACCAGGCGGCGGCGGGCGAGGCGGCGGTGAGTGTGATCGCGGCGACCAGGCCGGCGACCACGCCCCTCTTCAGACGAGGCGATTGGATCATCAGAATTCCCCCCAGATGCGGAAGCGAGCGAAAATGTCCCCCGAGCGGCTCTCGGAGGTGGTGATCAGCGGCGTGCCGACATCGACGGCGCCGCCCAGGATCTTGAGGATGCGGATGTTCGCCCCGATGCCGGTGCTCATCGCGCGATAGTAGCGGAACTGGCCGGGCAGCCTTTTGTGAATGCCGGCGATGCCGACGTCGTAAAAGACGCGGAAGCGCAGCTCGCCGAGCGGCTTGCCGATCACGCTTGCCAGGTTGGGCGTGCGGAACTCGGTCTGGCTCGCCACGCCCCAGTCGCCCAGCGCCTCGGATTCGAAATAGCCGCGGACCGACGACATGCCGCCCAGGCTGAACTGCTCGTTGGAGATCAGCGGGTCGCCGCTCCACTGGCCGGTCAGCCGTTCGGCGAGCTGGAAATCGCCGAACAGGTCGCGGGTATGGCCCGCGTCGAGCTTGGCGATGAGGAAGCTCGGCCGCGCCATGTAGCGCTTGGCATCGAACCGTTCCCATCCGTCGCCCAGCCCGCGAAAGCCGAAGGTCGTGCCGAAGGTGAGGTCGGTATCGTGATGGTCGCCGTGCCAGTCACCGCGCCAGCTCGCCACCACCGGATAATATTCGATCGGCGTCGCCGCGCGGTCCGACCCGAGCTTTACGTCCTCGCGGAAATGCTTCCAGTCGAAGCCCAGCGTGAGCGAATGGTAGAAGCCCTCGGCCGATCCGAGCGAGCGGATCAGCCGCACGCCGACGACGTCGCCCTTGCCGATCACGCTGGTGCCGCCGACGACCGCGATGTCGCTGTCCGAATGGACGCCGTACACCATCAACTGGGTGCCGGTGCCCAGCCGCAGCAGGTAGTTCCCCGAGAAGACCAGCGCATCGTCGCTGCGCCTCGGCGCGGTCTGTGCGGAGAGCGAGAGGCTGTCGCCCCGCCCCCACATGTCGTCATAGCGGATCGTCGCGGCGGCGCGCAGGTCGCTGGTCGCCGCCGAGCTGAAATTGTTGAGTTCGGCCGAGGCGTGGAAAGGCGAGCTTTCGTCCACCGTCAGCACCACGTCGAGCGTGCCGGGCGCGACGCCGGCGCGCAACTCGGGCGTGACGCGGCGGGTCGACTTGCCGTTCATCGCGATCACGTCGCGCTGGAACTGCGGCAGGTTGGGCGTCTGGCCGGGGGTGAGCGACGGCGCCTGCGCGCGCACCTTGTCGGCATGCCGTGTGTCGCCCGTCACTTCCACCTTGCCGATCGGCTGGGGCTGGACCTCGAGCAGCAGTACCCCGCCGGCCACCGCCTGTTCGGGGATCGTCACCGCCACCGCGACATAGCCGGCGTTCTCGAACGCCTTTTGCAGCGCGGCGCGTGCTTCCTCGACATCGGCCTCGGTCTTGCCGGGGCCGGTGAACGGGTAGATCGCGCGCTCGACCGCGTCGGCCGACAGCAGCGTGTTACCCTTGACCCTGAAGGCAAGGATGTCGAACCGCGCCGCGGCTTGCGCGGGCGCCGCGTCCTGCACGGCAGCGTCCTGCGCCGCCGCACGCGGCGCGGCGCAGCCCAGCAGCACGGCGATGATCGACAGGCTCGAAGCGGTTCGAGCCCCCGGTACTGACCCCATTCTCTATCCCCCCGTCCCGCCACGGCCCCTGCCGCGATCGGGCGTGCCGCTTCTCTGCGGCCTGGTTGCTACGCCTAGGTTTCGTTGCGCCGCAGCGCTCCTTCGACGCCGCGCCTTTGGCAGTGCGGGCGGCCTTCCATCAATAGCGATATTGTACAAAATGAGAGAGCCAAAGCTCTTTTGCCGGATTTCTGCAGATCTCATTTCGAATTTGTGACAATGAATATTTGCAACTGAGACAGGTATTTGATAGATGCAAAATCGCAACGCAGCATCAAAGATGCCATGACTTTGGTTATATTACGCACGACAAATCTCTCCGGCACCTTTTGGTGCCGAAGGGCCATACAACGTGGCAATCCCCTGCAGCTTGCCGGATCAGTTCGCCATGCGTACTGCCCGGAAACGAGTCTGGGTCGGCGTCTCGGCGAAACGCCGGACATAGTGGCGCGAGAAATTCTGCCCGCCGCTGAAGCCCGCGGCGACCGCCAGCTCGGCGATGCTGCGGCATTCGCGCAGGTCGGAAAGTCGGGCGAATGCCCAGTCGAGGCGGACGGACTGGATGAAGGCGCCCACCGTCATGCCGAGGCAGGCGCGAAAGCCCTTGCGCAGCGTGTCCGCGGTGACCCCCACCATCGATGCGAGCCGTTCGACGTCGAAGGCCTGCCGGTGCTCGGCGCGGACGAGGCGGATCGCCTCGCTCACCGCCCGCATGCGCACCACGAGGCTGTCGCGATCCTGGCGCGCAACGATTCGTTGCGCCAGTGCGCGGTAGAAGCCGGCTTCCAGCGCGCAATGCCGGGCGCTGCCGAACAGCAGATCCTCGACCGCGCGCTCGAGCAGGCGATCGTCGCCGGCGAGCACGACATGGTCGAGTACGGTCGCCAGCCGACGCCCGTCACCGAGCAGGCGGCTCGCCTCGGCGTTGAGGCGGTGCGTGCGGAACTGGACGATCAGGCCGGTCGCGGGCGGCAGCGTGGCGGGCGCGCCGACATGGAGCAGCGGCGTGCCCGCCGCCGCGCCGCTCAGCGGCACGAGCAGCATCGGCTGCCGCGCGGGCAGCGCGCCGGCATCCTCGGGCGATCGCAGGATCAGGTCCCCGATCGTCAACGCACAGGGCGCGACGCCCCGCATCCGTCCCAGTGCTTGATCGTTCATTGCGTCCCTCCGCCTTACGAGAGGGATCCGGCGCGCAATCGCGAAACGGTATTTTCGCAGACCGGAACTTTTTCGCGAAACGGCGCAGGCGCCTGCGTCACGGAGCTGACGCGGAAGTTTCATTTCGCTGGTGCATCGCGATGCCACCGATGACCTTTGCCGCCCGCTCCTCCTTGTCCTCGCGCTGCTATGGCTTCGCCGGATCGCTGGCGATTCACGTCGCGCTCGGCGTGGCGCTGTTCGTCGCGTTGCGCAGCGGCGAGGCGGGGCGGAGCGCGCA
>NZ_JAAILI010000076.1 GCF_012650175.1 Sphingomonas sp. S2M10 | reverse complement strand
TTCCTCAGAGCGCAACGTGCCGGACCGAGCGGGAAAGCTGGCTTTATCAGTGCTTCCCCAAAGGAGCAGGCCGCAGGAGGCGACAATCAGTGATGTCACTTCGTGACATTTACCGCTGAAAGCTACACATGACGACAACGCATTTCTGCGGCCCGCCGCTTGTCAGAACTGTTCTGGAAACCTGCTTCGCAAAAGCGCTTGCCGGCTACGGGTTTGGAGAGCCCATTGGCACGGAGCGTGAGCACAACGCCCCGTTTGCAAGCAGCGCCGGTGATGGCGAGCACACTGGCAGATAATTCGAGCAGGACGCTCCCCGCCAGTGGCAGAAAGCGTGAGCAGGAAATCAGGCTGTTTGCGAGCACACGCCGCTACGTGTAGCGCCCGATTCTTTGTTGGCCGCCACCACATCTCCGCACACGGTATAGCCAAGCCGTTGGTAGAGTGCGAACGCCCGGTCGTTGCGAACAGCAACGTGGAAGATCAGGAAAGGTATCCTGCGGCGACGTACCCATTCCTCGGCGGATTTCACCAGACTTGTTCCGAGCCCACGTCCCTGCCACCGTGTCCGGATAGCCAGATTAAACGAGGCAAATTCGGCAGCGCCTTCGATGCACACGCTCCGCACATCTATGTAGCCGACGAGGTCGCCTATGCGTTGCAGGACGAAGATGCCTCGTTCGCCGGCTACGGCGGCGCTCAGCTCCACAGTTGTGCGGCGCAGGAGTTCCCCTCGATCTCGGACATCGAAGATCATATGTTCCGCTTCGCGAGCGAGGGCGATCTTCAAGCGTACCAAAGCTTTAGCGTCGGCAAGGTTCGCCGGGCGTGGCTCGCTCCAACTCCGCTTTCCGCCTACTTGAGCTATCGAACGCGCCGGCGGGAGTGGGGGCGCGTATATCGCCTGTGTCATGTGAAGACTTGGGCTCCCTGTAACGCGCGCGCGCGCTTTGGAATCGCGAGTTTGCCGAGGGATAGGTGACCAGAGCGGAAAGCGTGACGTGGGGAAAGCTGCGTCGGACAGCTTAGGCTGCGTGGCCCGTCCGCTCCACGCTGTTTCCGCTTCCAAAAGGCAAAAAGCCCAAGCAGATTGCCTGCGACAGATACAAGATCAACGGCCAAGGCGAACGGTGCGCCAATGAGAAGATTGTGGGCCAGCCAGAAGGGGGCGGCCACGAGAAAGACCATCTTCATCCGCGTCGTTGATCGCTGGGTCCGTGCCATGAAGGAAGCAGCCCCGCCGCAAGCGGCAAGGCCGGATAGGAGCCCATGCCAGGTCGCCACGGTAAGCAATAGCAGCGCGAGCAACGTCGCGCCGTCGAGCGCGAGCTTGGCAACCCGGTCACGAACCACCAGCGCGACGGTGAGCTGCATCAGGGAAAGAACGCATGCGGCCGAAGCGGTAGGCGCGCCGATCAGCGCGAAGTGCAGCGCGAAGGCGCACGCGCCGGTGCCTTGCACCATGAGCGCTCCCCGGCGCGAGGGTAGGAGCGGCCAGCTCACCACGCAGCCGAGGCCGACGATGCCGAATAGGATCGCAGCTAACCCGGTGCTCGCAAACGTCTGATCGAGGAAAAGCGACATCTATGCTCGCGTCGGGGTTGGTCCGGCTTCCACCGTGAAGGAAGAAGGTTAATGTGACGTTGTTGTCGACCGCTTTCCCATCGCGAGTCCCGGCCACAATGGCATTTGGCTTTTGTTGCGGACTGGTTCATTCTGCGCCTAGGGCGGCGCTCTTCCCTTTGGGTTCCGCCCGTGTTTGGACCAGGACAATGGTGCGTGACGCTTTCAAGCTTCTCGCCATCTCGACGTCGCTCGTGCTTTCTGGCTGTGTCAGTCCGCGAGAAATGGCCGCTCGCCATCGGGCGGCGTGTGCGAGTTATGGCTTCCAGCCTGGAACGGAGAGCTATGCGAATTGCCTTCTTCAGCTCGACGTAGGTGATTACGGCTACGGCCATCACAGGGGTGGCGTGCCGTTGTTTCCTGCCCGGCATCGGGCGCCCGCACCGCCTTTCCCTATCGCCACGCAAGACTAGGGTCGGCTACAGTTCACTGATGCTCCTTCGTCCTCACCTATTGATCTGCGCACTTTCGCTCGGCAGCGCCGCGCCCGTGGCGGCTCAGCAAGCGGTGCCTGCCGCGCCACGAACCGTGGCGGGTGCTTCGAAATTCATCCAGGACATGCTGACCCGCGGCACAGCCGTCGCAAAGCCTTGGCCGGGTTTCGTGCGGAGCAGCAGGATCACGAGCGTAGGAGTGAAAGGTGGTTGCCTCGTTACGCTCACGCTCGCCGACAAAAGCGCCCTCAGCGTGAAACTCGATCAGGTGGTTGCGATCCGACCGCTTTACTCGGCCAACGCGCCCCAGGCGTCGGTGGAGATCAAAGGGGGCGCGCAGCCCTACGAGGGTCTCGATATATTCGTCGGGGACAACGACGCGGTGCGCCGCGTCGGTGATGCCCTGGAGTTCATGCGCCAGTCCTGTGATCCATCGGCGAAGACTGGTTTCTAAACCGGCCAGCGGCGTCTCACCGACTTTTGCAAGGTTCATATGCTCGCAACCGACCAAGTTGGCCGTTATAACCTCATTCTAACCGTCGCGCGCACCGTCGTCGGCGCGCCGGGCATGATGTTGTTGTCGTTGTAGGCGGACGAGAAATAATCGCTGTTAAGCAGATTCTCGACGTTGATTTGCGCCTCGATCTGGGGGGTGAGCTTGAAGAATGCTGCGGCATCGACGCGCGTGAAGGCGGGTAGGATGGCGGTATTGCTGATGGAGGTGAAGCTCTTCGACTGGTGATAGACCCCGACCCCGGCCCCAAGGCGAGGGGTGAGGTCGTAGCGGGTCCACAGCGAAGCCTGCTGTTTGGGAACCAGCGGAACCTCGCGCCCGGCCGGGGCGACACTCGTCGTTTTGCGAATTGTCGCGTCCTGCAGCGCATAGCCCGCGCTGATCTGCCACTGTGCTGTGATCGCACCGCTAAGGCCGAGTTCGAACCCCTTACTGCGCTGAGCACCCGTCAGCACCGTCCGCGCGGCGTCGTTGGGGTCGGCCGCGCGGGTGTTGGTGCGGTCGAGCTGGTAGATGGCGGCCGTCAGGTTCAGCGTGGGCAGGATATCCCACTTGAGGCCAAGCTCGTAGTTGTCGAACCTTTCCGGTTCCAGCGCGGCGCTAGTGATATCGAGTGATGAGAATTGATCCCCCGACTGCGGCAGGAAGGACCGGCTATAGCTGGCGTATATCGAGACAGGTTGCACCGGCTTGAGCACCACGCCCACTCGGGGAGACCACAGGGTGTCCGTGCGGCTATAGCTCTGTGCGGCAACCAGGTCGTCGACGTTGAGCGTGAAGCGGTCGCGGCGAACGCCGCCGATGACATCGACATGGTCGCCGATCGAGATCTGGTCCTGCACGTAGAAGGCAGTGACGTCGGCGTTCGTGCGGACCGACCGGTAGCCGGTGTTGGCGGCGGTGCGCAGCGTAACCGGCGGCACCGTGATCGGGTCGGCCAACCCGACAAAGACGCGCCGCCCCCCATTGACGATATCGCCACCCCCGAAAAAGCCGTTGATCCGCTGGTTGCGCGTGCGCTGGTCGCTAACTTCGAAGCCGGCGAGCAGCACGTGGCGAACGGGGCCGGTGGTGACGGTCCACACAAGGTCGTTCTGGTTGAGCAGGTTCGTGCGCGTCGTGGGATCGCTATACGCTTCGAGGCCGACGCTGCGGACGCCGCCGCGCGGCGTGACCGGGGTTACCGCAAAGGCGTTCCGATAGAGCTTGTCATAATCACCGTACAGGATCCGGCTGGTCAGGGTCAGATTGTCGCTGAAGCGGTGCTCAACGCGGCCATTTAGGACCTTGGCCTCGAAATCGCTGACGTTGAACCCCGGCACACCGAAGAAGGTGTCGCGGACGCCGGTAAGCGGACGTGATGGGCTCGCGAGCGAGCCCTGGACGGCCGAGGGGACGCCTCGGTCGATCGTTCGCTTGTCGCTGTTATATTCGAAGCCCAGATCGATCCGAGTCGCACCGCCGAGCGAGAGCGCGACGGTCGGGTTGATCGCAACCCGGCGCCCGTCATAGAAGTCGCGATTGTTTCGGAACTCCTCGTAAACGGCGTTCATCCGGGTGGAGACGGACTCGCTGAGTGGCTGACTGATGTCGGCGTCGACATACCATGCGCCATATGTGTCCGCCGAACCGCTGCCGCTGATGAAGGCGTTGGCGACAGGGCGCTTGGTGACGCGGTTGATCACGCCCCCGCCGCCGCCGCGCCCGAAGATCATCGCGTTGGGACCTTTCAAAACCTCGATCCTCTCTGCATTGTAGAGGCCGCGATAATATTGCACGTCGTCACGCAAGCCATCGACGAAGAAGTCCGCGGTGCTGCTGTTCCCGCGCAGGATGATCTGATCGCGGTGTCCCTCACCTTGAGAGATTACGGCGCCGGGGACATAGCGTAGTACATCGGCAATAGAGCGCATCGCCTGGTCGTCGATCTGCGTTTCCGTGATGATCGATACCGCTTGGGGGACATCGTTGAGCTCGGTCGGTGTGCGCGTGGCGGTGCTGGTCGCATCGATCTGATAGCCGTCGCGGACGCCGGTCACGATGATCGTTTGCGAGGTGCTGCCGGGGCCCGGCAGGAACTGGTCTTGAGCCATTGCCGGGACGGTGAGCAGCCCGAAGCCGAGTGCAGTTCCAATACCAAGATTTCTCACCGTTGACCCTTTTGCGAATCTCTCTCACCAACGCAATAGGTGATTTGAGAGTGCGTCGCAATAGCCTTCGTGAGCAGCCCCCACCGGGTGGTCCGGGTAGATAGTTAGTGCATTGTCGTCTCCGCCGCCATTGCCGGGCGCAGGTGGAGCGAAGCGGAACCGGAGGCCGGCAATGGCGGCGTCGCCGCTTCTGGTGCGGGTGGGCGATAGCCCAGGCTGCTATGTGGCCGGATGGTGTTGTAGTGGCGCCGCCACGCCTCGATCAGCACTCTGGCCTCGGCGAGGCTGTAGAAGATCTCTCCGTTAAGCAGCTCGTCACGCAGCGAGCCATTGAAGCTCTCGTTGTAGCCGTTCTCCCATGGCGAGCCTGGCGTGATGTAGAGCGTGTTCACGCCGCCTTCTTCGGAGGCGTGCCGACGCGCGGCATCTACGACAACATGAAGACGGCGGTGACGAGCGTGTTCACGGGCAAGGAGCGGGTCTTCAACCGGCGCTTCCTGGTCATGGCCAACCATTACATGGTCGAGCCGACCGCCTGCTCACCGGCGTCGGGCTGGGAGAAGGGTCAGGTCGAGAACCAGGTACAGACCGCGCGCGGCCGCTTCTTCCAGCCACGCCTGCGATTTACCAGCCTCGAGGAGCTGAACGGTTGGCTGGAGGCCGAGTGTCGGCGCTGGGCCGACATGCACCGGCATCCCGAGCGGAAGGAACTGACGGTCGCCCAGGCATGGGCAGCCGAACGGGCGGTGCTCCAGCCTGTTGTCGCGCCCTTCGACGGCTTCCACGAGAGCGAGCATGCGGTAAGCGGCACTTGCCTCATCAGCTTCGACCGCAACCGCTACTCCGTTTCTGCCAGGGTGGTGCGACGTGCCGTTCAGGTCCGCGCCTATGCCGACCGCATCGTCGTGCGCTGCGACGGTGAAGTCGTCGCCGACCATCCCCGGTTCTTTGGCCGGGACCGGACCATCTACGACCCGTGGCATTATCTGCCGGTGTTGGCGACCAAGCCGGGCGCCCTGCGCAACGGCGCACCGTTCCAGGGCTGGGAGTTGCCGCCTGCGCTGTCACGGCTGCGGCGCAAGCTCGGCGCCGGCGACGACGCCGACCGGCGGTTCGTGCGGGTGCTGGCGACAGTGCTCGATGACGGGCTCGAGGCGGTGGAAGCGGCCGTGCGCGAAGCATTGCTGGCCGGCACCGCCAGCGACGACGTCATCGTCAACATCCTGGCCCGCAGGCGAGAACCGCCACGACCGCTAACCATTGTCACCCCCGAGGACCTGGCGCTGCGCCATCCGCCCCGCGCCGACTGCAACCGCTATGACAGCCTGCGAGGTCTCCATGCAGCGGCATGAGATGATGACGGCCATGACCGAGTTGGGGCTGAAGGGCATGGCTGGCGCCTTCGACGAGGCGGTCACCACCGGTCTCCAGCGCAAGCGCACGACCATGGAGGTCCTGACCGACCTGCTGCGTGCCGAGGCGACGCACCGCCATGCAGCGTCGGTCCGTTACCGGATGTCGGCCGCCAGGTTGCCCGCGGTGAAGGACCTCGACGCCTTCGTCTTCGATGACACCCCCATCAACGAGGGACTGGTGCGCTCGCTATACAGCGGCTCGTTTCTTCCGGGCCGGCGCAACGTCGTGCTTGTCGGTGGGACGGGCACAGGCAAGACGCACCTCGCCACCGCCATCACCACCAATGTGGTACGGGCCGGCGCCCGGGGGCGCTACTTCAACACGGTGGACCTGGTGAACCGGCTTGAGGAGGAAACGCGTCTTGGCAAGGCCGGCACGCTGGCAGCCCAGCTCTCCCGGCTCGATCTGGTGGTGCTCGACGAGCTTGGCTACCTGCCGTTCGCCCGCTCGGGCGGCCAACTGCTCTTCCACCTCGTCAGCAAGCTCTACGAGCAGACCTCGGTCATCGTGACCACGAACCTCGCCTTTGGCGAGTGGCCGACCGTCTTTGGCGACCCCAAGATGACCACCGCGCTGCTCGACCGCATTACCCACCATTGCGACATCGTCGAAACGGGCAATGACAGCTGGCGCTTCAAGCACCGCAGTTGACGCCCAGGACCACCGGCAGAGAACGCTTCGCGCTGGTTGCGCCTCCGGTCGGGCTACGCCCGCCCTACGCCGCAACCAGCGCGAACAAAGCGCCCGTCATACCCGTCACGCTGCTCGACGAAGGGGGTCCCTTTTGCACGCCGATAGGGGGTCCTTTTTGGACGCCGATTGACACCCGACATCATGGCGGCGCGTGAAGAAGTGCGCCAACGGCGTGCCTACGGCATTCTCTACCTGTCGAAAGGTCTCGGCGGAGCGGCACTGAAGGGGCGGCCCGGGGCGGGGGCGGCCTTGATCGTCAACGGGACGTACTTCGTGCGTGCTGAAGGGATCGCCCGCGCGCTAGGCGATGTCGTGAGAGAGCAGGCGGTTGAAGTGACTGGGTCACTTACCGCTCGTCGCAGTCGGTCCGGCGCGACAATCGTTATGCAGCCGCTGTTCAACACCACCGGTGGTTATCGCGACTACGTGTTCCCGGCGATCGCCAACATCATACTTCAGCAAACGTTGCTCTTCGCGTCGGCGCGGCTGATCGCTGAACGACGTCGGCGTGGTGATTGGCAGCGCGACCGTGCAACTGCCCTCGGCACCTGGATAGCGATGACACTGATCGGCATCTTTGCCGGTCTGTTCGTGTTCGGGTTCGCGTTCTGGGTGCAGGACGTGCCACGCACCGGCAATGTGCCCGGCCTGCTGCTCGCCCTTCCTGTGTTCGCGGCCACGGTAGCGGCTCTCGGACTGGTCGCGGGAAGCCTGTTCCGCAGCGGCGACGACGCGTTGAAGCTCCTAATGCCGACCTCGGTGCCGCTCGTCTTCCTGGCCGGGTTCGCATGGCCGCTGGATGAGATGCCGGGCTGGCTGGCGGCGATCGCCTGGTTCTCGCCGGCTACGGCCGCCATGCACCTGTTCATTCGCTTCAACCAGATGGGTGCTCCGATCGCTGAAGCCGCCACCCCGCTGTTGGTCCTGATCGGCTTGATGATCGGGTACGGGGCGATCTGGTGCTTCGGTCGATCGCATGCCGGATGCGAGGATCCGACCAGCGATGCGGCAGGCTGATCGGTTTCATGTTGTTTCACAGCCGATGAGTTTGGATACCGCCCCGCCACGAAACACAGGCGACGGAGCGGTACCAATTGCCGAAATACGCCGGCGTCCCCTTCTCGCAGACGAACCTTGGCAGCGTGCAAGTGCCTCAAGGGTGTCCCACCACCACCGTCGAGAGAGAAGGTGTTGATCGGGTGAGGTGTAAGCGGCCAAACTTGAAAAGCCAAGCTTCAGGCCCTTCGCGCCGCCCCTCACGACAGCTTCAACATGCAAATCAGCATCAGGCTGATTCCGCCCAAGCAGAGGAGCGACAGCACCACCGCCAGCGTGACCCGTCCGCCAGCCTTGGCGACGGTGCGGATATCGACCCCGAGCCCGAGCGCCGCCATGGACACCACGGTCAGGAACGTCGCGGTATGTTCGATCGGCGCGACCGCGATGGTGGGCACCAGCCCGATCGATCAGTCGTTCGTTTCGCGATCTGGCCGATGACGAGCGTGGACAGGCGCTTGTCCGGTCGATGATCACGCTGTCGCACGATCTCGGCTACCGGGTCGTTGCCGAGGGCGTCGAGACCGCCGCAGCCGCGGCGATCCTGGCCGAGTTGGAATGTGAGGAGGCGCAGGGTTACTATTTTGCCCGTCCGATGGAGGAAGAAGCGCTGCGGCTATGGCTCGTTGCCTCTCCGCAAGAATCATCCGTTGCAGCCTGACTGACACCTAGATCTGCCGACATACTTGGTTGCAAGCTGATCGACACCGCCGCTGAACATAATCCACAGCGGCGGCGGCGATCGGCATCGATAAGCGTCCTGTTCCCGGTTGTTCCGCCAATCAGCCGTGCGGCCGCATGACAACCTTGATTACACCTTCCTGCTTGTCACGGAACTTGGCGTACATCTCGGGCGCGTCCTCAAGACTGGCCGGATGCGTGATCACAAAGCTGGGATCGATCTCGCCCGCGACGATCTTATCCAGTAGCGGCTTGGTGTAACGTTGCACGTGGGTCTGCCCAAGCTTGATCGTCAGCCCCTTGTTCATCGCTGCACCGATCGGAAGCTTGTCACCCATCCCGACGTAGACGCCGGGCACGGAGACCGTGCCGCCCTTGCGGCAGCTCATGATCGCCTGCCGCAGGACGTGGACGCGATCAGTGGCGAGCATCATGCTTGCCTTCACCTTGTCCATGACCGCGTCCGCCGCCCCGTGCGCGGCCGCCTCGCAGCCGACAGCATCGATGCAACTGTCGGGGCCCCGGCCCTTGGTTCGCGCCTGCAGCTCGTCATAGACATCGGTTTCGGCGAAGTTAATCGTCTCAGCGCCACCGGCCTCCGCCATGGCGAGTCGCTCGGGCACCTCGTCGATCGCGATCACGCGGCCGGCGCCCATCATCAGCGCGGAGCGGATGGCGAACTGGCCGACCGGACCGCAGCCCCAGATCGCGACGGTGTCGCCATGCTCGATCTGTGCATTCTCGGCGGCCATGTAGCCGGTCGGGAAGATATCCGATAGGAAGAGGGCCTGCTCATCGGTAACGTTGTCAGGAATCTTGATCGGGCCGACATCCGCCATCGGCACGCGAAGATACTCAGCCTGGCCGCCGCAGTAGCCGCCCAGCATGTGGCTGAAGCCGAACAGCCCGGCGGGCGAATGGCCCATCGCCTTGGCGGCCATCTCGGCGTTCGGATTGGTTTGATCACAGGCCGCAAACAGACCCTTCTTGCAGAACCAGCACTCGCCACAGCTGATGGTGAACGGCACCACTACCCGGTCCCCGATCTTGAGGTTGGTGACCTCGGACCCGAGCGCCACGACCTCGCCCATGTTCTCGTGGCCGAGGATGTCGCCGGCCTCCATGGTGGGCTGGTAGCCATCCAGCAGGTGAAGGTCCGACCCGCAGATCGCGCAGGCGGTTACTTTGATGATCGCATCGCGCGGGTGCTTGATCTCGGGATCCGCGACGGTGTCGACACGGACATCGCCTTTACCGTGCCAGCATAGTGCGCGCATGTCGTTTCCTCATCTGAGTGGATGTCCCTGTCGTCAGGGCCATGTCTATGACGCTCAACGCCTTGAGCCGCGGCATGGGTCCCCGTCTATTTGATTCGTTTACATCAACGAGCGGCCGTAAAACGGCCGTACGGCCAGCGGGTTGAACGCAGACGGCATGCCCGGCTTGAAAGCCAGCAAGATAATGAAGTGGGTCGCCCAGGCCGTGCAGCCGGCCGACGCGATGGTGACAGGTTCCCACAGGCTGCGCGTCTTCCGCCCTGAGCGTACGGCATGGTCGGCCAGGGCAAAGGACGCATAGATACCGCAGAGGCAAACCAGGCCCGCGAGCAGCACCAACCACGGATCGTGGTCGTGCCGGACGCAGTCGAAAACCTGTACGACCTGGGAGTACATCATGCTCGGCTAACGGCAAGGCGTTAAGACATCCTCAACCGGTCCATATCGGCTTTCCCTGGCTGTGATCCAGGACCAAGGAAGCCGCAGTCGGGTTCTGCGCAGCCATGAACACTTACGTTGCCGAGCCCGCGCCTGTCGTTCGAACCGGCGACCATGCTCGACTGACATAACTTGATTTCGCTCCTCCGGGTCGGTTCCCAGTCGCTACAAAGATTTATGCCTCGCACCGCCGTGGCGCTGGTGGCATTAAGGGCATGATCGGAGGATTACGTCCATGGCACGCAAGAGCATCAAAAGCGACGCGGTGAAACTCAAGGGCGAGACGGCTAAGAAGGCACCGCCGCTGCCGGCGGGTGCCGACCAGCCGACGAACTATGCCGAACAGCAGGGCCATGGCGGCGAAACCCGCCAGACGACCTCGGACGCGGCACTTACCATGACCACGCAGCAGGGCATCCCGATCGCGGATGCCCAGAACAGTCTAAAGGCGGGTCTGCGGGGCCCCACGCTGCTCGAAGACTTCATCCTCCGCGAAAAGATCTTCCATTTCGATCACGAGCGCATCCCGGAGCGCGTCGTCCACGCACGCGGCTATGGCGCGCACGGCGTGTTCGAACTGACCGACAGTCTGGCCGACTACACCCGCGCCGACGTGCTGAGCACGGTCGGGCAGCAGACCGAGGTGTTCGTCCGCTTCTCAACGGTAGCGGGCAACAAGGGCTCGCGCGATCTGGCGCGCGACGTGCGCGGCTTCGCCGTCAAGATGTACACGAAGCAGGGCAACTGGGACATCGTCGGCAACAACATCCCGGTGTTCTTCATCCAGGATGCCATCAAGTTCCCCGATCTGGTCCATGCGGCCAAGCAGGAGCCCGACCGGGCGTTCCCCCAAGCGCAAACCGCACACGACAATTTCTGGGATTTCGCCAGCCTCACCCCGGAAACCTGGCACATGATCATGTGGATCATGTCCGATCGCACGATCCCCCGCTCCTTCCGCACGATGGAGGGCTTCGGCGTCCACAGCTTCCGCCTGGTGAACGCGGAAGGCAGGGCGACCTTCGTCAAGTTCCACTGGAAGCCGCGCCAGGGGCTCCAGTCGGTGCTGTGGAACGAGGCGGTCAAGATCAGCGGCGCCGATCCCGACTATCATCGCCGCGATCTTTGGGAGGCGATCGAGAGCGGTGACTTCCCGCAATGGGACCTCGGCGTCCAGCTGTTCGATCAGGAAACCGCCGACAAGCTTCCCTTCGACCATCTCGACTCGACCAAGCTCATCCCCGAGGAGGACGTGCCGGTCCGCATCGTCGGTACGCTCACGCTCAATCGCAACGTCGACAACTTCTTCGCCGAAACCGAGCAGGTCGCTTATTGCACGCAGAACATCGTGCCGGGCATCGACTTCAGTGACGACCCGCTGCTGCACGGCCGCAACTTCTCCTATCTCGATACCCAGCTGAAGCGGCTCGGCAGCCCGAACTTCACCCACCTGCCGATCAATGCCCCGCGCTGTCCGGTGATGAACTTCCAGCAGGACGGCCACATGGCGATGCGCAATCCGAAGGGGCGCGTGAACTATGAGCCGAACAGCTGGGGCGCGGAAGGCGGTCCGCGCGAGAACCCGGAGATCGGCTTCACCAGCTTCCCCGCCGAGGTTCAGGGGACCAAGCAGCGGATTCGGTCCGAAACCTTTGCCGATCATTACAGCCAGGCACGGCAGTTCTATCTCAGCCAGCAGCCGATCGAGCAGAAGCACATCGGCGACGCGCTGGTGTTCGAGCTGTCGAAGGTAGATCGTGTCGACATCCGGGCCCGGGCGGTCAGCCACCTGCGCAACATCGACGAGGATCTCGCCGCTACCGTCGCGGACGGGCTCGGCCTCGACCTGCCGGACGCCGCCAAGGCGGCCAAGCCGACGCTAGACCTGCCGACATCGTCGGCGCTCTCGATCGTCGCCAACGGCCCGGCGAATTTCGCCGGGCGAAAGATGGGCCTGCTGCTGACCGATGGGTCGAGCGCCGAGCTGTTCAATGCGCTGACCAAGGCGCTGGAAGCCGAAGGCGCGGTCTGGGAGGTGGTCGCGCCGAAGATCGGCGGGGTCACGCTCGACGACGGCACCAAGGTCGCGGCCAAGCAGAAGATCGACGGCGGACCTTCGGTCCTTTTCGATGCCGTCGCGGTGCTTCCGTCCGAGGAAGGGGCTGCGCTGCTCGCCAAGGATGCGGCCTCCAAGGACTTCGTGGCGGACGCGTTCGGCCACTGCAAGTTCATCGGCTACACCGATGCAGCCGCCACGTTGTTCGACGCTTCTCGGGTGCCGGAGCTTGACGATGGCTTCGTAGCCCTAAGCAAGAGCAAGGACGTCAAGGCGTTCGTCACGACCTGTCGTGACCTCAGGTTCTGGGCTCGGGAGATGAAGGTCGATCTCGACGCGGCGGCCTGACGACCCTGGCGGGAGCGGCAGGTGGACGTCCTGCCGCTCCACTTAACGGCAAGCCTCATATCGCACGGACGTGGGACGTGCTGCCTCGCTCGCGTTCAACGGGATCGGGTCATACCATCGGCGCGGGCCGCGGTAACGACCCAGCGGCCGGTGCGGCCCGCGGTGCGAACCGTCCAACAACGCCCGGTCTCTGCGAGGAACCGGGCGTGGATCCCTGCCGCATGCTGGACGAAATCGTAGAAATCAATCCTGTGGTGCGCGAGCACGATGATGCCGCCTGGGCGCAGGCGAGCGGCCATCTCACGCGCAACCCGGGCCATCTCTCGCGCTGAGAGGTAATACAGGATCTCGGCGATCACGATCACGTCATAGACGAGACGTGGCGGTCGACCGGGGAGCACGAGCAGCGATGCGCACGCACGAGGCCAGGCGGCAACGGCGCGTGCCGTCAGGTCGACCCCCTCCCTCGTGCCCTCGGTCGCATCGAGGCGCAACGCCATCCTCGCGATCGCGGCACTGTTGGATCCGTTGCCGCTGGCCAGCTCCAGCACCCGTCCGACCGGTCGGTGACCTATCGCGTGCAGGATCGCGGCACGCTTCACCGCCTCGTCACGGGCGGTGAAGGTGCGCCAGGGATCGTCGTCGCCGGCGAACTTGGCGGCGAACCCGGCAAGATCGATCGGGCTCGTCACTTCGAACCCGGCCGGTAGCGCTCGACCGGACGAGCAAAGGCCGCAAGCTCGTGTCTCGCGATCGTGAAGCCTGCTGGGTCATCGGAAACGGCGCCGAGCTGCGTCCGGTAGACGCGGATCAGGGACCGTTTCACCGAAACTCCCCCGGGCACAGCGATGCGCCATGCCGGTCCGGACCTGTCCGGGCGAGGCGGCCACACGCGGTAGGTCAGCCGACTGGCGCCACCCGGGCATCCGGCTACGGCCGCGGCTACGGCGCGGTGATCGGGATGGTCGTCATCGCAGGCCGGTCCGACGATGAGATCGAGATCCCGGCATCGTGCGACCTGGCGGCGCAGCGCGCGATAACAGCGCCCCGGGATCGAGGGCAACTGGCCATCGGGCAAATTGAGGAACGAGACGTCGCCAGCAACGATGCCGAGACGACGTAGCGCATGAAGGCTCTCACGCTGGCGAGCCGCGACCAGTCGCGTCCTCGGCCATTTTCGGCTGCCCCGGTGAGATGCGGCACCATCGGTCACGACCGCAACCCGGACCCGAGCTCCATGGCGGCGAAGCCGCGCAATGAGGCCTGCCGCGCCGATGACCTCGTCATCCGGGTGCGGGGCGATCACCAGCGCGACACGCACGTTTCGCAGCGCGATCTTCACAGGATGGGGTCGAGGATGTGCTCGGCGACAGCTTGGCCGACGCGAAGGCGATGCGCATCGGGCGCAGGCTGGCGCAGGTACACCATGAGATCGGCGATCTTTGCCGCCAGCGGATGCGACAGGAACAATCCCTGCAGCCCCACCGCCTCCTGCGCGATCGTGAGGGCGCGCTCGGCAGAGCCGGCGATCGATAGCCGCGCAGCGGACACCCGGGCGACGCGTTCCGCATCCGTCCCGCTGAACCAGGCGTCCGCCGTGTCGCGGATGCTCGCCGCTGCACCCTGGGCAAGCAGGAACAGGTCGGCGAGGCGCGATGCCTGGAACGGATCGGAAGCGCGCTCGTGGGTGGTCAGGTGGTCACGCACTGCATCGAGCAGGCCGGCGATGCCGCCGGCATGAACCGCGGCGAAGCGCAGCGCGCCTCCGCTGAAGAACGGCTCCCGCGCATAGCTGCCGGGCTCGCCGATACGGCCGTCTTCACCGATCACAGAGCCGGACCAGCGTACCAGATGTGTCTCCGAGCGCTGCATGCCGATCGTCTGCCACCACTCCCGATCGATGGCAGGCGGATCGGCCTCGAGGTCGAGCAGGAGCAGCTGCGGTCCGCTTTCGCTATCCGCGGTTACCAGCGCGTGAGTCAGTATCCCCGCCCCCGATGCATAGCCCTTGCCGCCGGTCAGCCGTCCGCCGGTAAGCACCAGCGGCTCACCCGGCAGGCCCGCATTCCAAATACCCAACGTCGCTCCCGCAGCGATGCGCGCCCGCAACGCAGCGACCTGGGACGACGTGCCGTATCGAAACACGATCTGCACCGCATCGACATGCCCCTCAAGCAGGCGCCCGATGGGGAGATCCCGGCGTCCCGCAGCGTAAAGAGGGCGGAGCAGGTCCAGATATGCCTTGGGCGTCGTCGGATCGCCGGCGGGATCGGTCGCCCACCCCGCCGCGACGATCCCATGACGCAGAGCTCCGGCCGTCGTCATACCGCCTGCTCGCAAAGCTGGTTCTCGAGCGTTGCCAGGGCATGCTCGGCCTCGACGAGGGTGACGTCGGGTATATCGGGCAGCGCCGGCACGACACGCATGGCGAACGCCTCTGCGTTGGGGCAGTCGCGCGCGACGCCGATCACATGGTCACCGGTCAATCCGATACGGTCGCCGAAGCGAGCTGCGACAAAGGAATCGGGGAGCCCGGCCCAGATGCGGCGCGCCTCCGCCTGCTGTCGGTATTGCCATGCCGCCCCTCGGGGATGCGGCATTGAGGGTGCCCCGTGATGGTCGATGGCACTGAGCGCAGCCGCCATGCCGCCCGGCGCCCGGCCGAGCCGCCGTGAGGAGGTCGCAACCACCATGCCGGGATCGCGGCGCACGCGAAACCCGGCGCGCCCGGCATCGTCGAGCAGGGCGGCGTCCTCGCCGCATGGCACCGGCTGGAAGCCACCCAGTGCCTGATAGGCTCCGGGTCGGAAGGCCATGTTGGCGCCTCCCGAGCAGTGGGAGCCGGTCGGACTGTCCCACGGAACGGGGTCGACCGATCGTCGGTAGGCGTGAAGCCGATCGAGGTAGCGCTCGACCCTCCCCTGCACCGGATCCCGCTCCGCTGCGATCCGGACGATTCGCCCGGCGACAAGGTCGGCCGAGGCCAGGCCCTGCAGTGCCGCCCTGACCCAATCGGCACGGGGCTGGCTGTCGGCGTCGGTCGTCAGGAGAATACCGTGGGGCGTGCTCGTCGCATGATGCAGGCCGAGGGCGATGGCGGCCCGGCGGGCACGACCGGCATTGGCATCAGGGCACGGGTCTCCCTGAGCCACCGTGAACGGAAGGGCCATGCGACCAGCATGCTCGAGTATTACCTGCTCGCTCGCATCCGAGCAATCATCAAGGAGGAAGAACACGGCAGCCTCGACGTCGCCCAGGTCCAGTCGCCCGATCGCCTCCAGCAACTTCGGTAACGCAGTCTCCTCGTTGCGGACCGGAACACAGATCGCAGCTGACACAGGTCGCAACGGCACCCCCACCATCAGTTTCGCAGGACCGGCGACCCTGCCTTGCAGGACTGTAGGTGATAAACGCCGGTTTCGATAGCTGCTCGCGGTGATGCAAGATGCCAGATCGTAATGCAGGACTACAGGTTTGCTCGATTTCGACCGAGAGATCGGCGTCGGGTAGGTAGCCGTCGCGGTTCGCGCCGGGCATCTACAGACTGCAGTTCGACATGTCGGGCTACCCGAACGGAAAGCGGCGCCATTCTTCCCCGAGATCGAGCTCGTGTTCCGCGTCATCGATCCTGCCGCGCACTACCATGTCCCCGTCGTGGTCAGCCCCTACGGCTACTCCACCACCCGGGGCAACTGACCACCAATCACGCCTCGATCCCTGCCTCGAACATCGGCTTGTATAGCTCGTGCTCGAGCGAGCGCAGGTACCGGTCGAGGCGGTCGACCAGCGCTGCGACGTCCGCAGCACTCCGCTTGGGGTGAAAGGCCTAGGCGAGATCGGCATCGTCGGCACCGCCGCTGCGATTGCTAACGCGATCTATCACGCGACCGGTAAGCGGGTGCGGTCCCTGCCGATCACGATCGATAAGATCCTGGATTGATTAGCCGATGTGAGCATCCGCCTCGCCGGGTCTATAGCCGGTCTCAACCATTCTCCGGTTCTTGGCCTGGCTTGTAGCTGGGCTTTGCTGGCGGAACGATATAGCTCAACGTAACGATCCCCGCGACGATCAGTCCAGCACGCCAATTCCAGATTGCCAGGGCAAAGGCTGCCCAATAGGCTCCGGCGGTGACGGCGAATTTGAGGGTTGTTCGCCTGAGGTAGGCGTCTGTCAGGCGCTGGTCTGGAAGCCCCCTCGCGGTTGCATAGACCCAACGCACGAACCACCACGTCGCCGGCGCCGCTGCCACGCCCAGATAGGCCAAAACGGCGGTCTTGCTTTCCGCGTCATCGCCGAGATGCTCGATGAGCGGCCGCGCAGGAAATGGCGTGATGCTGACAGCGGCAAGAAAGCCGATGCTGAGCAGATTGTAACCATGATCGGTTTTTTGCAGAAGCTTGCCGGTGAAGTGGCTGGAAGCCCAGTAAAGACCGATCAGGATCACGCTAAGGGCGTAGGCGGCATATTCCGGTGCCAGCTTTAGGTATGCCGCTGCCAGGTCGCCGTCAGTCGGCTCTGGTGCGTGTAGTTCGGTCACCGGGAGGGTGATGGCAATTGCCAGCACCGCGTCCATGAATGCCTCAAGGCGGTCGGATTTGCGTTCGGTTGCTTTGAAAGACGATGTCGCCATCTGACGCTACAGCATTTCGAGTGGGCGACGGCCCGCTGGCCGGGGAAATGCCGCATCGAGTGTCGCAAGGTCGGCGTCGGAGAGGACGAGATCTGCGGCAGCACGGTTCTCCCGCACATGTGCAATCGAACTCGCTTTCGGGATGGCGATAAGGCCATCGTGGCGCAACGTCCAGGCAAGTGCGACCTGCGCAGGGGTTCCGCCAACCTGGGCCGCTACTTTGTCGAGGGCGGGATGGCTTGTGAGGCGTCCCTGCTCGACGGGACTATACGCCATCACTGGCACTTTGTGCTGTGCGAGCCACGGCAACAGGTCCAACTCAGGGCCTCGACGGACGAGATTGTATAGGATCTGATCGGTCACGCAGCCATCCCCGCCGGCAGCGACAAGCTCGTCCATATCGTCGGTATCGAGGTTGCTGACACCCCAATGCCGAATCTTTCCTGCCGATTTCAGCGCCTCCATTGCCTCTATCGTCTCAGCGAGCGGCAACGATCCACGCCAGTGGAGCAGGTAGAGGTCGAGCCGATCGGTGCCGAGCCGCTTCAGGCTCGCCTCGCACGCACCGGCAAGGCGGGAGCGCGATGCGTTCTGTGGATACGCCTTGCTGACGAGGAATAATTGGTCGCGACGATCGCCGAGCGCTTCGCAGATCAGCGTTTCCGCCGCGCCATCGCCGTACATTTCAGCGGTATCGATGAGCGTCATGCCTAGCTCGACACCGGCGCGTAGCGCGGCGATCTCATCGGATCGCCGTTCGGCACGTTCGCCGATCTTCCAGGTGCCTTGACCCATCGAAGGAACCACTTCCCCGCCGGGCAATGTCACGTGTTTCATGTGCTTTTGTCCTATGAGATGAGTTCGACAGTTCGGTCGCGGGAGGCGGATTGGCAGATGACCACCATGTAGCGATCATATCGCGGCCGGCCATCGATCGAGTGCCATTTTGGCGATGGAGAGCAGTTCGTTGATCGTAGCGCCGTCGCGCGCCTGAACGGACATGCCTTCCATGACCGTATTGATGAATTTGCCTAGCACGGCCGGATCGGTGTTGGCCGCAAGCTCGCCCTGCGCGGCGCCGCGTTGCAGACGCTCGATCAGGAGGGCCTCCGCCGCGATACGCTTGTCGCGCAGCAGGCATTCGATGGCGGCGGACGCCGGCGAAACGGCTGCCGCTGCCGAATACATGAAGCAGCCGGCCGGCGTTCCAGGTTCCGAGAATGATGACGCCGCTCGTTCCAGCAGGCCTTTGACGGCCTCGTAGGTGGACAACGCCGGATCGTTGATGGGTGCATAGAGGTGGACGCTGAACGTCGCGGCGTAGCGCTCGATCACCGCCGCAAACAGCCCCGCCTTGTTGTCAAACGCTGCATAGAGACTGGCAGCGGCGACGCCGGTCTCCGCCACCAGATCGGCCATCGATGTCGCCTCGTAGCCGCGCTGCCAGAACAGCCGCACCGCCTTGTCGAGCGCAGCGTCAGTGTCGAACACACGAGGGCGACCTGCGCGGCGACGGGCTTTCGTCTCTGTCATCTCTGGTGCACGATATGGAACGATCGATAAATAATGTCTTGAAACGGGTGGTCTTCTCCCTTACAGAATGATCATTCAATAATCAAGGAATCTCCAATGAGCCGCATCGTCCGTATCCACGAATATGGCGACGCCAGCGTCCTCAGGATTGAAGATGTGGCCGTCCCCGCGCCCGCGGCCGACGAAGTGCAGATCGCGGTGAAGGCGATAGGCATAAACCGCGCCGAGGTGATGTTCCGCAACCATGCCTACCTTCAGGAAGCCGAGTTCCCGAGCCGCCTTGGCTATGAGGCTGCCGGCACTGTCGTTACGGTCGGCGCGGACGTGACCGGGTTTGCGGAAGGCGAAGCCGTCAGCGTCATCCCCCCGCTCGATATCGCGCGCTGGGGCACTTATGGCGAGGTCGCCAACGTGCCCGCCCGCCTCGTCGTCAAGCATCCGGCGGCGCTGTCGTTCGAGGAAGCGGCGGCCGTGTGGATGCAGTATGTCACCGCCTGGGGTGCGCTGGTGGAGCAGGCGAAACTCGGCGAGGGCGATTTCGTCATCGTCACTGCTGCCTCCAGCAGCGTCGGCCTTGCTGCCTTCCAGATTGCGCGGATGGTCGGCGCGACGGTAATCGCGACGACGCGTACCGGCGCCAAGCGCCAGGCCCTGATCGATGCCGGTGCACATCATGTCGTCGCAACCGGGGAAGAGGATCTGGTAGCGAGGGTGATGGAGATAACCGATGGTCAGGGTGCGCGCGTGGTGCTCGATCCGGTCGGAGGCCCGTCGTTCGAGCCGCTGACCGAGAGCATGGCACGCGGCGGCATCCTGCTCGAATATGGCGCGCTCAGCGGCGAACCGACGCCGTTCCCGTTGTTCTCCGTGCTGGGCAAGAGCCTCACGCTCAAGGGGTATCTCTACAGCGAGATCGTCTCGGACGATGCCGCCCTCGATCGTGCCAAGGCGTTCATCGTGGCGGGTCTGGAATCGGGCGCGCTCAAGCCGCGGATCGCGCGCACTTTCCCGCTCGACGCAATCCAGGACGCTCACCGCTTCCTCGAATCGAACGACCAGATCGGCAAGGTCGTCGTTACGGTCTGACCGGCATACCGGGGGAGTGAGCGATCGCTCCCCCACGAATTTGCGCTGACGCAACGGCCTCGCACCAGCAATCGGTTTAACTCAACGAGGGTATCCCAACATGAAATCTCGCGCCGCTGTAGCCTTCGAGGCGGGCAAGCCACTCAAAATCGTCGAGATCGATGTCGCCCCACCCCGGAAAGGCGAAGTCCTTATACGGGTGACGCACACCGGTGTGTGCCACACCGACGCGTACACGCTGGCGGGGAGTGATCCGGAGGGTGTTTTCCCGGTGGTTCTGGGCCACGAGGGCGCGGGCATCGTTGTCGAGGTCGGGGAAGGCGTCACCAGCGTCGGGCCGGGCGATCACGTGATTCCGCTCTACACCGCCGAGTGCGGCAAGTGCGACTTCTGCCTGTCGGGCAAGACCAACCTGTGCGTCGCTGTCCGCGAAACGCAGGGCAAGGGCTTGATGCCCGATGGGACCACCCGCTTTTCGTACAATGGTCAGCCCCTCTATCATTACATGGGCTGTTCAACCTTCAGTGAATATACTGTCGTCGCCGAAGTCTCGCTCGCCAAGATCAATCCCGAGGCAAACCCCGAACATGTCTGCCTGCTCGGCTGCGGCGTCACGACCGGCATCGGCGCAGTCCACAATACCGCCAAGGTCCAGCCCGGAGACTCCGTCGCCGTGTTCGGCCTCGGCGGCATCGGCCTCGCGGCGATTCAGGGTGCGCGCCAGGCGAAGGCGGGTCGCATCATCGCCATCGACACCAATCCATCCAAGTTCGAGCTGGCACGCCAGTTCGGTGCTACCGAGTGCATCAACCCCAAGGACCATGACAAGCCCATCCAGCAAGTGCTGATCGAGATGACGGGCTGGGGCATCGATCATACCTTCGAGTGCATCGGCAACGTCCACGTCATGCGCGCCGCGCTTGAATCAGCGCACCGTGGCTGGGGTCAGTCGATCGTGATTGGCGTTGCCGGCGCGGGCGAGGAAATCTCCACCCGCCCATTCCAGCTCGTCACGGGCCGCGTATGGAAGGGGTCCGCTTTCGGTGGCGTCAAGGGACGGACACAGCTCCCCGGCATGGTCGAGGATGCGATGAGAGGCGATATCGATCTGGCCCCATTCGTAACCCACACGATGGGTTTGGAGGAGATCAACGAAGCCTTCGAACTGATGCACGAAGGCAAGTCGATCCGCACGGTCATTCACTACTGACCCGCCGATCCGAAGCGGCGCGAGGCGCTCGGATCGACAACTCGGCCGTCATCATGGCCCGACCCCGGCCATGATGAAGCGCGCTCTGGCAAATGGGCAACCCGTCGCAATGCGGTAACAAGCGCCGAAGTACGGTCGTTACATGCCGATAGCGGCACGGACCAGGGCCGCCTGGCCCAGGCGCTTACCAGCGGAGTGTGTGTGGCCTCGTCGCGCGACCCAACGGGGAAAATGGTTTTGTCGTAACCTTTGTCCAATGCTGGAAAAATATTCCAAAGGTGCCGAATATCGGGTCAGCCTGACCTTTGGATGTATTGAGTCGGAAAAGCATTCATCTGTTACCCGACTGTGATGAACCTTGGACCGCACGGGCGGTTAGGGCAGGAAGACTGAATTGAAGAGCAAGGATATTCACGCGACGACGCCGGCCACCGATCATGGGCATACAGGGCCGCCCGCTTGCGTGCAGGTTCGCGGCGCGCGCCAGAATAACCTCAAAAATATTGACGTCGATGTACCGCGCGACGCCTTCGTGGTGTTCACCGGCATATCGGGCTCGGGCAAGTCATCGCTCGCGTTCGGCACCCTTTATGCCGAAGCGCAGCGGCGTTATCTGGAATCGGTTGCGCCCTATGCCCGTCGCCTGATCGACCAGGCCGGCGTGCCGGAGGTCGACGCGATCGACGGTTTGCCGCCTGCGGTCGCGTTGCAGCAGCAGCGCGGCTCGGCCAACGCGCGATCCTCGGTCGGCAGCGTGACGACGCTCTCCAGCCTGGTGCGGATGCTCTATTCGCGCGTCGGCGAATATCCGCGCCATCAACCCATGCTCTATGCGGGGCTACGACACGAAAGTGTGACCAGCGTACGCCAAGCGTGAACGATAGGCGAACACGAAGCCGCGTCATGCAGCGAGCAACGATGTGGGTGTGCGTAGCGGCCTGAGCTGGCCGACCGGAGGGCGGTCGTCGGTGTTCCAGCGGTAGTCGCCGGTGAGCGAGATATGCTCCCACCCGAGCGGTGCGATGTGGCGGGCAGTTTCAGGAGGCACGGCCATGCCGGCGATGGCCTGTTCGAGGTAGCGGGTGTTCCACAGGATGATGGCGGCTACGAGCAGGTTGAGGCCGGAGGCGCGGTAGGTCTGGTTTTCGAACCGGCGGTCCCGCAGTTCGCCGAGCTGATTGAAGAACAGCGCTCGGGCGAGCGCGTTGCGCGCCTCTCCCTTGTTGAGTCCGGCCTGGGCACGCCGGCGCAGGTCGATGTCGCGCAACCAGTCGAGCATGAAAATCGAGCGTTCGATCCGCCCGACCTCACGCAATGCCAGCGCAAGGCCGTTCTGACGTGGATAGGCGGACAACCGGCGCAGCATGGCGGAGGCGGTGACGGTGCCGCTGCGGATCGAGGTGACGAGGCGGAGCAGTTCGTCCCAATGGTCAGCGACGTGGCCGACCGCGACCGGATCGCCGGTCAGTCCGACGAGCAGCGCCCCGGCATCCTGCTGCGGCAGCAGATGCAGGCGTCGTTCCTTCAGATCCCGCAAACGCGGCGCGAAGCGGTAGCCGAAGAACGGCATGAGGCCAAATACATGGTCGGAGGCCCCGCCGGTATCGGTGTAATGCTCTTCGATCGACAGACCGGTGGCATGGTAGAGCAGCCCGTCGAGGACATAGGGCGCCTTGCCCGCTGTCGCCGCGATCACCCTGCTCGCAAACGGGTCATATTGATCCGAGATGTGGGTGTAGAAGCTGACGCCGGGTTCGTTGCCGTTACGCGCGTTGATGTCACCGATCGCAGCCCCGCGCCCACCGGCGTGAAAGAGCTGGCCATGCGCTGCGCCATAGGCGCTCTCGCTGCGCGAACAGCTTCGCGTCGAGAATGATCTGACCGTCGGTGATCGAGATCAGATTGGTCGGAATATAGGCGCTGACGTTGCCGGCATCGGTCTCCGCGATCGGCAGAGCCGTGAGCGAACCGCCCCCCTTCTCCGTCGAGAGACGCGCCGCACGTTCGAGCAGGCGGGAATGGAGGAAGAAGACGTCGCCTGGATAGGCCTCGCGCCCGGGCGGCTGTCCGATCAGCAGGGCGATCTCGCGATGGGTCGCGGCATGCTTGGTGAGATCGTCGAGCACCACCACCGCATGGCCGCCACCATCCCGAAAATACTCGGCCATCGTGAAGCCCGCGAACGGCGCGATCCATTGCAGCCCCGGCGCCGCGGCGGGGCTCGCCACGACGAAGATGGTGCGATCCGGCGCGCCATGCCGCCGCACCTGATCGACCACGCGCGCGACCGCCGAGCTTTTCTGGCCGATCGCGACATAGACGCAGATCATGTCGCTGGTGCGCTGGTTGATGATCGTGTCGACCGCGAGCGCCGTCTTGCCGGTGGCGCGGTCACCGAGAATGAGTTCGCGCTACCCCCGGCCGATGGCGAACATCGCATCGATTGCGAGCGTGCCGGTCTGCACCGGCTGGACGACGAGGTCGCGTTCGATGATCGCCGGCGCCGGCCGTTCGACAGGATCGAAGCGCCTGGCCCGGATCGGCGCGCCCCCATCGAGCGGACGGCCGAGCGGATCGACGACTCGGCCAAGCAATGCCTCGCCAACCGGCACGCGCACCACCTCGCCCGAGCCGGTTACGGTGTCTCCTGCCTCCACCTGTGCGGCATCGTCGAGCAGCACGCAGCCAATCCGGTCCCGGTCGAGCGTGTGGACGAATCCGGTCTGGCCCCGGGCGAGATAGAGCAATTCGTCGAGGCGCGAGTCCGGAAGGCCCGAGACCATGGCAACGCCGTCGCCGATCGATTCCACCCGGCCAATTGCATCGACACGCGGCCCGAGATTGGCGCGCGCGATGCAGCTCTGGGCCTGCGTCAGCCAGTCTTCAGGCGATCCGGGCATGATTGTCCTCATTGAGGCTCTCCACCATGGCGTCGAGATCGGCGCGCCAGCTGTTGCGCACGACGGCGTGGGGCGTGCGAAGCTCCGCGCCGGCGATGAGATCTGGATCGACCGCGAAGATCGGGGTCGCGGTATCCGGCAGGATTTCGCCAAGCGCGCGCGCTACCTGCGTCTGCAGATCGGCCGTCAGCGGCGCGGGCGTCGCGACGGTGACGGGCCCGGCGGCCGCCAGGCTGAGGCGATCCGCCTCGGAAAGGTCCCCGAGCCGCGCCTTGAGCGCGTCGACCATGGCCTGCACCGTCTGCTCGGGCGGGAGACGAGCGAGCAACGTGCCTGCCATCGAGGCGGCGAGGCTCGCTGCCTTTTCCCGCCACTGCGCCGCCACCCGCCCGCGTTCGGCATCGATCGCCGCATGGCCTTGCTCGACGACGGCGTCCGCCTCGAGCCTGGCCTGCGCGAGGAGGCGCTGGCGCTCCGCTTCGGCCTCGGTCCGGATCTCGGCGCGGCGAGCCGCCGCATCCGCGACGAAGCCGTCATTCTGCGTCTTGAGCGCCTGCGCTTCGGCCTGTGCCCGGTCCTTTGCCTCCCGCGCTTCGTCGAGCAGCGCCTGGGCCGATGCCTGGCGGGCAGCGATGGCATCCATCACCGGACGGAACAGGAAGCGTCCGAGCAGCCACACGAGGATGAGGACATTGACCGCCTGCAGCGCGAGCGTCCACCAGTCGATCCGCATGTCAGGCGAACGGGTTGGCGAAGAGCAGCAGCAGCGCGATCACGAGGCAGTAGATCGCCATCGTCTCGATCATCGCGAGGCCCACGAACAGCGTGCGCGAGATGGTGTTGGCGGCTTCGGGCTGGCGCGCGATCGCGTCCATCGCGGCGGCGACGGCCCTGCCCTGCCCGAGCGCCGGGGCGATTGCGCCGATCGAGATCGCGAAAGCGGCGCCGAGGATGCTGGCGAGATGGATCCAGTTCATGCGGGGGACTCCTGTTTGGATGGCGGGCGGGCGCCGTTCTCGCTGATAGCGCTGCCGATAAAGACCATGGCGAGCGCGCCGAAAATGTAGGCCTGGACCGCGCCGGTCAGCATTTCGAGCGCCATCAGCGGGATCGGGACGAGCAGCCCGGCCAGGCTCAGCACGACGCCGATCATGAAGACACCGCTCATGACGTTGCCGAACAGGCGCACCATCAGCGAGAAGCTGCGGGTGAAGAGCTCGACGATATTGAGCGGGGCGAGCAGGATCGAGGGGCGCGCGAAGGTCGCGAGATAGGCCCTGGGCCCGAGCGCGCGGACGCCGAACCAGAGCGTCGCGCCGAAGACGATCAGCGCCAGCGCCGCGTCGGTTTCGAGGGTCGCGGTCGGCGGCTCGACGCCGGGGATCAGCGACGACCAGTTGGCGACCAGCAGGAACAGGAACAGCGTGCCGATCAGCGGCAGATAACGCCGCGGCTCCGCCTCCATCGTCTCGCGGATCTGGCCGGCGACGGTCTCGACGACCAGCTCGAGCGCCGCTTGGGCTCGGGTTGGGCGTAACGCAAGGCGGCGGGTCAGCAGCCAGCTTCCGATTGTAAGGACGGCCATGATGCCCCAGGTCGTGGCGACCGGCTGGCTGATCGGCACCGGACCGATCGCGAACAGCACATGGCTTTCAAGTGGTGACGCGAATATCATCGGGCGCCTCCGAGCCGGTGGAGCATGATCTGGCGCCCGCCCATGAAGCCGGTTGTTGCGGCAAGAAGCGCCGGCCACCCTTGCCGGCTGGCGATGACAAGAACCAGAATAGTGACGGCGAGGCGCCCGAGCCTGAGCAGGATCGCGCGCGATGCCGGGCCGCCATGGGTGACGAGGTCGGCTTCTCTGGCGATGGCCGCGAAATGGGCGAGGCCGACCGCAAATCCGAGGGCCAGGAACAGGATGGGGGAGAGCTGGCTCATTGCCGGTGCATCCAACGCCAGCCCGACCAGCAGCCGAGGGCGAGCCCGACGAGCAGGAGCGGCGCGGTCCAGAAGATGCCGCTATCCAGCCGGTGGTCGAGCCAGCGGCCGATCGCGAGACCGACCAGCGCGGGCAGGACGATCTGCCAGCCGAGCACGCCGATCTGGCCGAGATTGCGGGCGACGGAAGGAAGCCGCTGCGCAAGCCGCCGCCGTTCCGCGCGGGTCCGGATGGCTTCGACGATCGGCTGCTCGGGCTTGTCCGTGCTCACAGGCCGATCTCCCGGCCACCACCCTGCAGGGCCTCGACCATATGGCGGATCGCCTGCATCCTGAGCTTCGCCGACGCGGTCCGTTCGGATCGTTCGCCCTCGTCGCGCTCGCGGTAGCGCGCGAGCACGTCATGCTCGAGCGTTCCAAGGTCATCGCCGACATGGCCTTCGCGCGTCGCGACCGCGACCTCCGTGCCGTGGCTCACGGTCAGAATGCCGTTGCGCACCGCGCAATAGCCGGGAGCGCCATCGGGGCCGCGCCAGGAGACGATCGAGACGCCAAGCGCGGTCAGGAAATCGGCATGGCCCGACAGGATGCCGAAACTGCCGCTGGCATCCTCGGCGCGAACCGACGCGACATCGGCGTCGACGAGGATCGCGGTCGGATCGGTGATGCGCAGCTTCATGCGCCCTGCCCCACGCGAGAGCGTGCCTCTTCAATATCGCCCACCATGTAGAAGGCGCTTTCGGGCCAGTCGTCGGTCTCGCCCGACAGGATGGCCGCGACGCCCTTCAGGGTATCAGCCAGCGCCACCGAGCGGCCGGCCTGTCCGGTGAAGGCCTGGGTCACCATGAAAGGCTGGGTCAGGAAGCGCTGGAGCCGCCGCGCCCTGCCGACGATCAGCCGGTCTTCGCGGCCCAGTTCCTCGATGCCGAGCAGCGAGATGATGTCCTGGAGCTCGCGATAATGCGCGATCGTCTCGCGGGCCTGCTGGGCGAGCGCGTAATGATGATCGCCCACGACCTGCGGATCGAGCAGGATCGACGAGGACCCCAAGGGATCGACCGCGGGATAGATGCCTTCGGCCGCCATGGCGCGCGAGAGCAGAATGGAACTGTCGAGATGGGCGGAGATGGCGGTGACTGCCGGGTCGGTGAAATCGTCGGCGGGCACATAGACCGCCTCGATCGCGGTCACCGCAGCCCCATGCACAGAGGCGATGCGCTCCTGCAGCGCGGCCACCTCGCTGGCCAGCGTCGGCTGATAGCCGACGCGCGAAGGCATGCGTCCAAGCAGGCCCGACACCTCGCTGCCGGCCTGGACGAAGCGGAACACATTATCCATGAGCAGCAGGACGTTGCGCTTCTGCTCGTCGCGGAAATGTTCGGCGATGGTGAGCGCGGTCAGCCCGACCCGCCAGCGCGCGCCCGGCGGCTCGTTCATCTGCCCGAAAACGAGCACGGTCTTGTCGATCACACCCGAGCCGCGCATGTCGGTGAGCAGCTCATGGCCCTCGCGCGATCGCTCGCCGATGCCCGCGAACACTGAGACACCCTCGTAGCGGGCGACCATCGCGTTGATGAGTTCCATCACCAGCACGGTCTTGCCCACCCCCGCGCCCCCGAACATGGCGGCCTTGCCGCCCTGGGCAAGCGGTGCGAGCAGATCGATGACCTTGATGCCGGTCTCGAACATCGCCGTCGCCGCGCTCTGCTCGTCGAGCGGTGGGGGTGCGCGATGGATCGGCCTCAATGGCACATCCGGTCCGAGCGGCGCGCCGCCGTCCCCCACCTGCCCGGTCGGCGTAAGGAGCCGCCCAAGAACCTTGTCTCCGACCGGAACCGCGATGGGTGCGCCCAAGGCCACCACGCCGACATTGCGCGCCAGACCGGAGGTCGGCTGAAGCGCGACGGCGCGGACGGTCCGATCATCAATATGGCTCTGCACTTCCGCGACCAGCGGGCCTGACGCCGCATCGATGCGCAGTGCTTCATTGACTGCGGGCAGCGGCCCTTCGTCGAACTCGACATCGAGGACGGGACCGCGGAGCGCCGCAATCCGGCCGAGCCTGGCTATGGACGGTATCACGCCCATGCCGGTTGCCGGGTCAGACCATAATCATGCCCGACCGTGCCGCGATCATGACGGGACGGGTAGAAGTCGCTGCCCGCGGGCACGACATGGACGACAAGCCAAAAGTGCATTGGCTGAGCGTCGCAGGCAAGCCGCAGATTCGGCATACGTAGAGTTACCGATTCTCTCTGATTCAGCCTCGCCGAATATCGGCGGCGCGACGCGATGAGCCTCAGGCCAGGGCTGCATGCCCGATACGCTGGAGCTTAGACGCGAAGAGAAAGGTTCATCGTCCCATGCCCTATCCGGTCGATCAACTTGCCGCGCTCGCCAAAGCGAATGTCGGCCTGATGCTGAAGCTCGCCGAAGTCGCCCGGAAAGGTGGCGAAGAGTCGCTCGAGGTCGGCAACCGCGCCGCCGGCCGCTTCGCCGAAGAGGCGCGTGCCTCGATTGCGGGCGCGACGGACAAGACGTCGGACGCCGGCGCGGTCAGCCCGGCCGGACCGCGGGCACTGTTCGAGGACATGGCCACGGTCCGCGAGCATATGATTGCCGGCACAAGATCGGCGTTCGAGGAATGGCAGCAGGCCTGGCAGGCCGTCGCGAGCGCTCCGACGGCTCCCGGGGCGCTGGATGCCTTTGCTGCCATTGTCGGACCATGGTTCGGGCAGAAAAGCCCGGGCGACGGCGAGAAGCAGGCCACCAGCGACAAATAGGATAGCCCCCGATCGCGGCGAGCCGCCCTAGCCGAGCAGGTGCTGACCGCCATCGACCGGAATGATCGTCCCGGTGATATGGCGGCCGGCATCGCTCACCAGGAAGGCGGCGAGCCCTCCGACATCCTCGATGGTCACGAGCTGGTGCTGCGGGACCGTCGCCGCGGCCCGTTCGAGCAGCTCGTCGAAGCGGTCGATGCCGCTGGCAGCGCGGGTCGCGATCGGGCCTGGCGAGATCGCATGGGCGCGAATGCCCTTGGGGCCAAGCTCAGCCGCGACATAGCGGGTCGCGCTTTCGAGGGCCGCTTTGACCGGCCCCATCAGGTTGTAGTGCTCGACCACCCGCTCCGACCCGTAGAAGGTGACGCACAGCAGGCAGCCGCCATCCGACATCAGCGGCTCGGCGAGACGCGCCATGCGCAGGAAGCTGTGGCACGAGACGTCCATCGCCAGCGCGAGGCCTTCGGCCGAGCTGTCGACGACGCGGCCGTGCAAATCCTCGTTCGGCGCGAAAGCGATCGAATGAAGCAGGAAATCGAGGCCGCCTTATTCGGACTTCACCCGCTCGAACAGGGCCTCCAGTTCGCCCGGCACCCGGACATCGCACGCGGCGAGCCATTCGACTCCCAGGGTCTCCGCGACGGGCGCCACGAGCGGCTCGGCCTTTCCGTTGAGATAGGTCGCCGCCAGTCTCGCGCCACAGTCGTGGAAGGCCTGGGCGCAGCCCGCCGCGATGCTCTGCGCGTTGGCGATGCCGATCACCAGGCCGCGCTTGCCAGTAAGATCGACGAGAGGTTTCATGGTTTCGGCTCCTCACGCAGAAGATCGGCGGTGTGGATGGCGATCATCCACTCCTCGTCGGTCGGGATGATGCGCACCGTGACACGGCTGAACGGCGCGCTGATGACCGACGCTCCGCGGAGATTCGCGTCCGTGTCGAGCGCCACGCCGAGCCAGCGGAGCCGATCGGCGACGCGGGCGCGGATTTCAGGCGCATTCTCGCCGATCCCGGCGGTAAACACGAAGCTATCGAGCCCCCCGAGCGAGGATGCGAGGGCGCCAGCCTGGCGCGCGATCTGCCAGACGAAGAGGTCGATCGCTTCCCCAGCGGCGGGCGTTTCGCTGCCGAGAAGCGCGCGCATGTCGCTCGATGTGCCGGACACGCCCAAAAGGCCGGACTCACTGTAGAGGAGATGCTCGACTTCGCGCGCCGTCATGCCCCTCTGCTGGAGAAGATAGAGCACCGCGCCCGGGTCGAGCGCTCCGCACCGCGTGCCCATCACCAATCCGTCGAGTGCGGTGAACCCCATCGTCGTGTCGATGCTGCGCCCCCCGTCCATCGCACAGAGGCTGGCCCCGTTGCCGAGATGCGCGGCGATCGTGCGGCCACCGCCTGTATCGGGATCGATCAAACGCAGCTGCCGCGCGATATATTCGTAGGAGATGCCGTGAAAGCCGTAGCGCCGCATGCCCTCTTCGCCAAGCGCGCGCGGCAGCGCGAGGCGCGTCGCAACCGGGGGCTGGCCATGATGGAAGCCGGTGTCGAAGCAGGCGACTTGCAGCAGAGCGGGGCGCAGCCTGGAGACGGCGCGGACCGCGGCGAGATTATGGGGCTGATGCAATGGCGCCAGTGGGCAAAGCGCCTCGAGTGCGGCGAGGAGTGGCGCGTCGACCCGCGCCGGCGCTGAATAGTCGGCGCCCCCATGAACGATCCGATGTCCTACCGCGATCAGATCCTCGCCGACCGAAGCTTCGATCTCCCGCAGCAAATCCTTGAGCAGCGTCTCATGCGTGATCGTGACGTCTTTCGTCCAGCGCCGGTCGGCAAGGACATCCCCCTTCGCATCGCGCGCGATCAGGTGCGGCTCAAGGCCGATATTCTCGATCTTGCCGCTCGCCAGCAAAGAGGGCTCATCAGTGCCCGGCTCGGCGTAGAGCGCGAACTTAAGGCTCGACGAACCGGCGTTGAGGCACAGGATTTCAGCCATCGCGGCGCTGTCCCGCAACGCCGGGAGACGCCTTGGTTGCAGCCCGCGCCAGCAGCACCGCGAGCGCGCAGGAGGCGAGGCGCGTGCGCACGCTGTCTGCCCGGCTGGTGAGGATGATCGGAACGCGCCCGCCGAGCACCACGCCTGCGGCATCGGCGCCGCCCAGGAAGGTCAGCTGCTTTGCGAGCATGTTGCCGGCCTCCAGATTGGGCACCAGCAGGATGTCCGCCCGGCCGGCGACCGGCGAGACGATACTTTTGTCGCGCACGGCCGCCTCGCTGATCGCATTATCGAGGGCGAGCGGTCCATCGAGCAGCGCGCCTTCGATCTGGCCCCGGTCCGCCATCTTGCAGAGCGCCGCGGCATCCAATGTGGTGCGCATCCTTGGATTGACCGTCTCGACGGCGGCGAGGATCGCGACCCTGGGTTGTTCGATCCCGATCACATGGGCAAGGTCGATCGCGTTGCGCGCGATGTCGGCCTTGTCCTCAAGCGTCGGCTCGATGTTAATCGCGGCGTCGGTGATGATGAGCGGGCGCGGATAGCCGGGCACATCCATCACATAGGCGTGGCTGATCCTGCGTTCGGTCCGAAGGCCCATGTCGGACGATACGACCGCGCCCATGAGCTCGTCGGTATGAAGCGAACCCTTCATCAGCAGCGCGGCTTCGCCGGCCCGTACGCGCGCGACGGCTTCGGCGGCGGCGGCGTGGCTGTGCGGGACCCCGATCACCCGGAAGGCGGCAATATCGACACCGGCGTCCTTCGCCGCATTCGTCATACGCGCCGCAGGTCCGATGAGAATTGGAACGACGATGCCGGCGTCGGCGGCCTCAGCCACCGCGCGCATGGCGTCGGCGCTGCACGGATGGACCACGGCCGTGACGCACGCGGATCCGTCCTTGGCGCGCTCCATCAACTGGCGGAAGCGGTCGTGGCTGGCGATCCGCACGTCGGGAAGCGGCATGCGGGGCCGGCTGACTTTCTCGGTGGGCGCCTTGACCTCGGCCTGGCCGCTGATGACGGTCTCGCCCTTTTGGTTCACGCAGGCGCAGTCGAGAACGATGACATGATGCTCGGCGCGCTTCTGCGCGACGGTGACGCAGGCCGTGATGGTGTCGCCGACGCCCACCGGGCGGGTGAAGCGAAGCGATTGGCCGAGATAGATCGCACCGGGCCCTGGCAGCTCGGTTCCCAGGATCGCCGAGATGAGCCCCGCGCCCCACATGCCATGAGCGATGACCCTGTGGAACATGTCCGTTTCGGCATAGACAGGGTCGAGATGCGCCGGATTCACGTCGCCTGACACCGCCGCGAAGAGCTGGATGTCGTCGGCGGTCAGCGTGCGGGTGAGGCTGGCCGTGTCGCCGACGGCGATCTCGTCGAACGTGCGGTTCTCGATGAGGTTGGCGGTGGCCATGGCTCAGCGCTCCAGCACGTAGCGCCCGGGGGCATCACCGAGCGGCGGATAGTTCCGTTCGGGCGCGCCCATCGACGGTGGGGCGGCCGCCTTGCCCGAGTGCGATCCAAGCCATGAACTCCATTCCGGCCACCACGACCCTTCGCGCAGCTCGGCCCGCTCCAGCCAGGTATCGGGACCTGGCGCCGGGCCATCCTGCATCCGTGTCGCGACGCGAAAGTGGCGATGAGGATGCCCGGGCTCGGAGACGATCCCGGCATTGTGGCCACCGCTCGTCAGCACGAAGCGGATCTCCGCGCCCGTCAGCATGTGGAGCTTGTGGGTCGAGCGCCACGGCGCGACGTGGTCGGTTTCCGTGCCCACCATGAAGATCGGCATGCGCAGCCCCGAGAGCGAGACCGGGTGGCCGCCGGCCTCGTAGCGCCCTTCGGCCAAGTCATTGTCGAGGAACAAGCGCCGCAGATATTGCGCGTGCATGGCATAGGGCATGCGGGTGCCGTCGGCATTCCATGCAATGAGGTCGGTCATCGGCTCGCGCTCGCCCATGAGATAAGTCGAGAGGATGCGCGACCAGACCAGATCGTTGGATCGCAGCATCTGGAAGGCGCCGCCCATCTGACTGCTGTCGAGAAAGCCGCGCGCCCACATCATCGCATCGATCAGGTTGATTTCCGCCTCGTCGATGAACAGGCCAAGTTCGCCCGGCTCGCTAAACTCGGTCAGGGCGGCGAACAGCGTGACGCTCGCCAGACGCTTATCTTCATCGCGCGCCATCGCGGCCGCGGTGATGGCGAGCAGCGTGCCGCCGATACAATAGCCGGCCGCGTGGATCTTCTCGGTGCCGGTAATCGCCTGGATGACATCCACGGCGGCCATCGGCCCAAGCAGGCGATAATCCTCCATGTCGAGATCGCGGTCGGCGCTGTCGGGATTGTGCCAGGAGATGCAGAACACGGTGTAGCCCTGCCCTACCAGCCAGCGGATGAGCGAATTTTCCGGGGAGAGGTCGAGGATGTAATATTTCATGATCCATGCCGGCACGATCAGTATCGGCTCCGGACGCACCGTCTCGGTTGCGGGCGCATATTGGATCAGTTCCATGACCCTGTTGCGAAACACGACCTTGCCAGCCGTGGCTGCGACCTTCTCGCCGACCCGATAGGCCTCCGTGCCCGCTGCGGGCTCCCCGCGTACCAGGCGTTCCAGGTCGTCGCAAAAAAATCGCGCACCCTCGACAAGGCATTGTCCTCCGGTTTCGAGGATGCGCTGCTGGAGCACGGGGTTGGTCGGGATGAAATTGGTCGGGGACACCATGTCGAGCATCTGGCGGGTCGCGAACTCGACGATCGCTTCGTGGTGCCCGGTGACGCCGCTCACGCCGGTCGTCGCGGCATGCCACCATTGCTGCTGGAGCAGGAAGGCCTGCTCGATCAGGTCGAACGGATGGCGCTTCCAGGCTGCGTCGGCGAAGCGCCGATCCTGGGGCAGCGGATCGATCGCCGGCTCGTGATCGCTGCCGGATGCGCTGCGCATGGCATAGTCGGCGAGCCGCATCAGCTTGCGCCCGCCCTTGGCGGCGAGCTGCAGCTGCCTGCCTGGCGAGCAGAGAATGTGCGTCCACCAGTCGGAAAAAGACTGCGCCAAAGTGGCGGGCGACTGGCCTGAAGTCAGCTGCGCGATGGCGGCGAAGCTCGACCGATCCAGCGTCGTGGCCAGACCGTCCAACGGGTCAGGGATATTGCTTCGACTCTGCACATTTTCGCTCCTGCTGCGGTGCAACAAGCCCTGAAGCGCAGGAAGCCTCTGCGCACTCCGTAGTCCTACGGAGGGATTGCCTCGCATATGCCAGCCCCAGAAGTCAGAGCTCAGCACGACATTGCTGTATGAAAAGCGGCCAAATACGATCAGGAGGCTCAGTGCGGTCGCACGGGCGAGCCAGCTATCCCGCCGAACCAGTCCCGCAATACCGGCGAAAGGGTCTGCGGGTTGCCGCCGATATGGCGAAGATCCTCCGCCAGCAGTGGCGGGCGGACTGCGAGGAAATATATCGCGAGGCCCGTCGTGAGAATGCCAAGTGCGATCAGCACCCCGGCCGCCAGAGCGGGTCTGGTCCGAGAGGCGGCCGGCGCTAACATTTTCTGTCGAGACTCAGTTCGGCGATGATGGGACAATCTGGCCGCTCGTCGCCATGACAGCGCTCGGCGAGATCGACGAGGGTCTCGCGCAGGGTCGTCAGCGCTTCGGCCTTGCGCTGCAATTCCTCCGCCCGCGCCAACGCGACCCGCTTTACATCGGCGCTGCTGCGGCCCGTGTCGGCCCACAGGCCGAGCAGGGTCCGGATCTCCTCGATCGGAAAACCGAGATCGCGGGCATTGGCGATGAACCGCAGGCGATGGAGGTCACTCTCGCCATAGTCGCGATAACCCGCTCCCCGGCGCGGCGGCGCCGGGATGAGGCCGATCTTCTCATAATGGCGGATCATCCGCTCCGAGACCCCGCTTTGCTTCGACGCCTCCCCGATGTTCACAGCGCTTTCCGGTTGAGGCGCAGCGCGTTGGTGACCACGCTGACCGAGGAGAGCGCCATGGCGGCGGCCGCGATGATCGGCGAGAGCAGGATGCCGAACAGCGGATAGAGCGCGCCCGCCGCCACCGGCACCCCGGCGACATTGTAGATGAAGGCGAAGACCAGGTTCTGGCGGATGTTGGACATGGTCGCCTGGCTCAGCCGCCGTGCCCGCACGATGCCCATGAGATCGCCCTTGAGCAGCGTCACGCCCGCGCTCTCGATCGCGACGTCGGTGCCCGAGCCCATGGCAATACCGACATCGGCGGCAGCCAGTGCGGGGGCGTCGTTGACCCCGTCGCCGGCCATCGCCACCACGCGCCCCTCGCTTTTCAACCGCGCGACGACGGCACTCTTCTGGTCGGGCAGTACCTCGGCTTCGACATCGTCAATGCCGAGCCGCCTTGCCACCGCCTCTGCTGTGGTGCGGTTGTCGCCGGTCAACATCACCACGCGAATGCCTTCGGCCTTGAGTGCGGCCAGGGCCTCCGGCGTCGTCTGCTTCACGGGATCGGCGATTGCAAAGGCGCCGCCGACGGTGCCGTCGACGCCGATGAAGATCGCGGTGGCGCCATCCCGGCGCAGGGCGTCGGCCTGCTCCGCCAGCGCGTCGGTTGCTATGCCCTCTTCCGAGAGGAACCGCGCATTACCGAGCACGATCCGGCGGCCGTCGACGGTGCCGAGCGCGCCGCGTCCGGTGGGGGAATCGAAGTCGGTGACGTCGCTCGTGGGGATGCCGCGATCCTTGGCGGCCTCGACGATCGCCAGCGCGAGCGGATGCTCGGAGGCCCGCTCGACCGAGGCGGCAAGCCGCAGCAGTTCGGCTTCGTCGAAGCCGGGCGCCGGCACGATCTGGGTGACGGCAGGCCGGCCTTCGGTCAGCGTGCCGGTCTTGTCGACGACGAGCGTGTCGACTTTTTCCATATGCTCGAGCGCTTCGGCATTCTTGATGAGGACGCCGAGCCCGGCGCCGCGGCCAACCCCGACCATGATCGACATCGGCGTGGCGAGACCCAGTGCGCAGGGACAGGCGATGATCAGCACGGCGACCGCCGCAACCAGCCCGTAGGCGAAGCGCGGCTCGGGGCCCCAGATGCCCCAGGCGATGAACGCGACCACCGCGACCGCGATGACCACGGGCACGAACCAGCCCGACACCTGATCGGCCATGCGCTGGATCGGCGCGCGCGAGCGCTGCGCCTCGGCGACCATCTGGACGATGCGCGCCAGCATGGTGTCTCGGCCAACCTTGTCGGCGACGATAACGAGCGCGCCGGTCTGGTTGAGCGTGCCGCCGATCACCGTGTCGGCCTTGGCCTTGGTGACGGGCATGGACTCACCGGTGACCATCGACTCGTCGAGCGAGGAACGGCCGTCCTCGACCACGCCATCGACCGGCACCTTCTCGCCGGGACGCACACGCAGGCGGTCGCCGACCGCAACGAGATCGAGGCTGATTTCCTCTTCACTGCCATCGGAGCCGATCCGGCGCGCGGTCTTTGGCGCAAGGTTAAGCAGCGCCTTGATCGCGCCCGAGGTCCGCTCGCGCGCGCGCAGTTCGAGCATCTGGCCGAGCAGCACGAGGACAGTGATCACCGCGGCCGCCTCGAAATAGACGGCAACCATGCCGTCCTCTCCGCGGAAGGCGGGCGGGAACAGCTGGGGCGCGAGCGTCGCGACGACGCTGTAGATCCAGGCGACCCCGGTCCCCATCGCGATCAGGGTGAACATGTTGAGGTTGCGGGTCTTGAGCGAGGCCCAGCCACGCTCGAAGAAGGGCCAGCCCGCCCAGAGCACGACGGGTGTCGCCAGCACGAACTGGATCCATACCGAGATCGACATCGGCACGAGGCGATGGATCGCGGGAAAGAGATGCGCGCCCATCTCGAGGATCAGCACCGGGAGGGCCAGCATCAGGCCGACCCGGAAGCGCCGTGTGAAATCGACCAGCTCATGGCTGGGGCCGCTGTCGGCAGTCACGGTCGCGGGCTCGAGCGCCATGCCGCAGATCGGACAGGATCCGGGATGGTCCTGCCGGATCTCTGGATGCATCGGGCAGGTCCAGATCGTGCCTTCGGGCGCCGCGACCGGCGGCGCTGGCGGGCCGAGATAGCGCTCGGGATCGGCGATGAATTTGGTCCGGCAGCCCGCGCTACAGAAATGATAGCGTTCACCGCCATGCTCGGCTTGATGCGCCGTGGTCGCCGGGTCGACGGTCATGCCGCAGACCGGGTCCTTGACGCCGGTCGCCGCTTTCGCGGCGCTGTGGCCGCCGCAGCAACCGCCGCCATGCGCCGCTCCATGTGTCTCGTTCATCGCCTTGCTCCTTTCGACGCCTGACGATCTAGGGTCTGACACCGTGTCAGGGTCAATACGTAATCGCCTAAGCGGACAAATCGGCGGGCCCGTTCGCCTGGCCGCCATCAGCCAAGGTCATTGGCAACCGTAAGGCCGTGGTCCTGCGCCGGTCGATGCGCCGTAAACAAGTCGATCGCGCCGGTGATGGTCAAAAGCCGAAACGTCTCGGCCACATGCCTGAAGCCGGCCGCCGCGATCAGGCCGGGGAGCACGCCGTCGGCATTGGGCCGGGTATCATCGATGCCATCGAGCCGCTGCACGGTCAGGCGGAAGGCAAGCCGCATGAAACCCTGCTGGCGGCCATAATCGGCGATCACCAGGCGCCCACCCGGGCGCAGCATGGCGAACATGGCGCGCAGGGTTGCCGCCTTCTCCCTGACCGGCATCTGATGCAGCACGAGACTCGACACGACAGCGTCGGCGGTACCCGGGGCCACGTCCCTGGCAAATCCCTGACGCCAGTCGATATCGGCCCGCCGCACAGCGGCCTTGTGCCGCGCGATGTCGAGCGCCTCGGCATCGGGATCGAGACCGATCACCTGCGTCCTGGGCTCGGCTTGCTTGAGCATCAGCGCGAAGCTGCCGGTGCCACAGCCGACGTCGACGACCGTCTCACCGGCTTTGGGCGCCAGGGCGGCGAGCATGGCGGCACGCCACCGCTTCTCCCGCGTCCACAGGCGGATCGCGCGATCATAGTCTTTCGTCGATCCGGTCCCGAGCGGCGGGGTGTAGGATTGCATTGGCTTCTCCCAACGCGAGGCGTCCGAAACGATAAGCTACATCGACATGGGCGGCGATAGTGTCCCCAGCCAGGCGACGAGCCCGAGAATGACGATCGCAAGACCGCCTTCGACGACGAGGCTCGCGCGCAGCAGCGCCTGCGCCCGTGGCGCGTCCTCTTCCTCGATCGCCTGCGCAAGTGCCGGGGTCAGGCGATAACGGTTGAGCGCGGCCAGGCCCAGCATGCCGGCGAACAGCAGCAGCTTGGCGATGAGCAGCAGGCCGTAGGTCGACTGCCCGAGCGAGGCGATGTTGCCCGGACCGACGAGGAACCAGCCGTTCACCGTCCCGGTCAGGATCAGCAGGGCGACGATGATCGTGCCGACGAGGGAGAAGCCCCGCAACGCTTCCTCGGCGAGCGTGACCCGGTCCATGTCTTGAGCGGCGAGATCGTCGGTTGCGAGCCTGGGAAGTACCAGCGCGAGGAATGCGGCAAGCGCGCCGACCCAGGCGCCGGCGGCGAGCAGATGGATGAGATCGGCCCCCAGTTGCAGCCAGCCCGCCTCGCCTTCGCCAGCCGCGCCATGCCCACTCCAGGCGAGGGTCGCGAGTGCGACCGCGCCTGCCAGAGTGGAGGCGATGAAGGCAGGACGGGATTGCCGGCGATAGAAGGGGATGGAGAGCAGAAGAACGAGGAGCGCGACGAGGCGCGCCTTCAGCGCCGTTCCCATGGACGTGCCGTTGAACAGCTCTGCGACCATGGAAAGATCAGGCTGGGTGAGCGGCAGCCCGGTCATGGCCGCTGCCTGCAACGCGAACCCCAGCGCCGACAGCAGGAGGGCGAGACAGGCGAGACCGGCCACCATTGCTACCATCGGCAGATGCCGCTGTACCATCCGGCCGCCGCCGGGCGCATAGAGCGCGAACAGCGGCAGGCCGAACAACAGGCCGAGATCGACGTAGAGCGCCCAGCGGACGGCGACGAGTGCCACGTCGTTCATGGCGTCACTTGACGGTAAAGGCGAGATTGCCCTGGATGCGGTGCGTGTCGGTCGAGACGACGTGCCAGGCGACCTGATAGCTGCCCGCCATGAGCGGCTTGGCGAGCGTCAGCACGAGCGTCTTGTCGCCTTCGACGGACGTCTTGAAGCCGGTTACCGCCATGCGGTGGTTGGGCATGCCGGGCATGCCGGTCATCACGATCTCGGCGCCCGACAGCTTCGGCATCAGACCTTCACTGAAGGTGAGCGTTATACGCGACGGCGCCGGGACGCTGGCGTTGGCGGCGGGCGTCGAGGACACGAGCTTGGGATGGGCGTAGGCCGAGCCGAAACACTCAGGCCGACGGCGGCGATGGCTGCGAGCGGCGAAAAGAAGCGCATTTGGACATTCTCCTGGCAGTGACATGAGAGAATACGCAGCCGCGACCTGCACCCCTCGCACTTTTCTTTTTGTTCCCGGACAAGGGTTGCCGGACCATCCTGCTTATTGAGAAGTGAAGACGGAGAAACATCATGGACCACCTCGACGACATGCTCAGCCGGTTGCGGGAAGCGCCGCTCGATCCCCGGCTTGCCGGGCTGGACAGCCGCGTCATGGCCGAGATCGCCCGGCTCCAGGCCATGCCCCGCCTGAGCGCCACGACATTCGGTATCGCCGCGGCAGCAGCCTTGTTCCTGGGAATTGCCGGCTCGGCCGTGCCTGTGCGGTCGACCGAAGCCGGGCCGATATCGCCCTTTGACGCGCGGCTCGCGCTCGCTCCTTCGACGCTGCTGAGTTCACAATGATGCGCGACCGCCGGCTCCTGCTCCTCGTCCTGCTGACCTTTGCCGCGGCGATCGCCGGTGTGGTCATCGGCCGCGTCTATGTGGTTCCGGTGCGCCCGGTCGAAAATGAGTTGCACGACCTGCTCCATCGCGATCTGAAGCTGGACACCGCGCAACATAGCCGTCTCGAGACGATCGAGAAGAACTATGCGATCCGGCGTCAGGCACTGGAGGCCGAACTGCGCGCCGATAACGCGCGGCTCGCCGAGGCGATCGAGGCGGAGCATGGCTATGGTCCTCGGGTTGCAGGGGCGGTGGATCGCTCGCACCAGGCGATGGGCGCGCTGCAGAAGGAAACACTCGAGCATATCTTCGCGATGCGGGCCGTGCTGCGCCCGGATCAGACGGACAAGTTCGACGACGCCGTGGTGAAAGCGCTGACGGCCAAGTCCAAATGACCGCGTGCCTCCCCGACTGCTCGGACGGGGAGCTCGCGGCTCTGGCGCTTGGAGGCCGGCAAGCGGCCTATGGCGAGCTGGTCCGCCGGCATCAGGGCTGGGTGCACCGCCTCGTGCGCAGCCATGTCGGGAACCGCGACGAAGCGCTCGACGTGACCCAGGCGAGCTTCGTCGCCGCCTTCGCCGCACTCAACCGCTATGACGCTGCGCGACCTTTTCCGGTCTGGATGTCGCGGATCGTCATCAACAAATGCCATGACTGGCGCCGCCGCCGCGCGGTCCGCAACTTCTTCTCCCACGCGCTGGCGCTGGGGGAAGCCGAACATGTCGTCGACGAGGCGCCACTACCCGACCAGGCGATCGGCGCCGAGCAGCAGCTGGCAGAGGCCATGAAAGCGATCGCCGCCCTGCCCGCATCGCTCAAGGACACGCTCGTCTTGCGGACGATCGATGAGAAATCGGAAGCCGAAACCGCCGAGATTCTCGGCATCTCCTGTAAACGCTCGCGCTAAATGGCGGCGTTCTGATCGCGCTATTTGTCAGTTGCCGGGTCCGATGACGAGGCAATCGCGCGCGGCCTGAACGATGTCAGCGGTGACCTCCTCGACGCGGTTGAGGG
>NZ_JAAILI010000075.1 GCF_012650175.1 Sphingomonas sp. S2M10 | reverse complement strand
TGAAGCGCCCCGGGTTTTCAGGAGGCAGTTTTCATTTGGCTATGCAGCCATATCGAGGTTCTCGAGGGCTGCATAGTAATTGTCTTCGGCCTCAGCGGGCGGGATGTGCCCGATAGGGCCGAAGAGCCGGTGATTATTGTACCAATCGACCCAGCGCAGCGTTGCCATTTCCACGGCCGAAACGCTTGGCCATGATCGCTGCCGCCAGATGACCTCGGCCTTGTAAAGGCCGTTGATCGTCTCGGCTAAGGCGTTGTCGTAGGAATCACCTACGCTACCGACCGAGGGGACGAGTTTGGCCTCGGCCAAGCGCTGGGTATAGTTCATCGCAAGATATTGAACTCCCCTATCGCTATGGTGGATCAGTCCATCATCGGGATCTGGCCTGCGGGCATGAATCGCCTGCTCCAGGGCATCCAGAACGAAGCTGGCAGTGGCTGACGTGCTGACCTTCCATCCGACAATCCGCCGGGCAAAAGCATCAATCACGAAGGCGACATAGACGAAGCCTGCCCAAGTATGCACGTAGGTGAAATCGACGACCCACAGGGCGTTTGGCCGGCTGACGCGAAATGCCCGATTGACCTTGTCCAGCGGACACGGCGCCTTCGGGTTGCTGATGGTGGTGATCGTCTTCTTCCCACGACGGACGCCTGCCAGCCCCATGGCGCGCATTAATCGTTCCACCGTGCATTTCGCCACCATGATGCCTTCACGCCGCATCTGGTGCCAGACCTTGCGTGCGCCATAGAGACCGAAGCTGGCCTCATGGACCCGCTTGATCTGCTCCCTGATCTCGTCATCACGCTGCGCACGTGCTGGACGCCTGCCGGGATCGGCACTACGCGCGGCGTGTTCATGGTAGGAGGATGGGGCGATTGCCAGTTCCCGGCAGATCGGCTCGATACCCAAATCCTCGCGATGGACGTCGATGAACGCCATCATCATCTCCCGGGGCGGTCGAGCTCCGCCATCGCAAAATACGCAGATGCCTTGCGCAAAATCTCGTTGGCCCGGCGTAGTTCCTTCACTTCGCGCTCCAGCAATCTCAGGCGTTCCCGGTCATCCGCCGCCAGCGCCGCTGGCCCCGCTCGTCGGCTCGCCTCCTCGCGGCACCACCGGCGCAGCGTCTCCAGCGAGCAGCCGATCTTCGCCGCGATCGACTTCATCACTTCCCATTCCGAGCCGTACTCGGCCCGCTGCTCCACCACCATACGAACCGCCCGCTCGCGGACTTCAGGTGAAAATTTGTTGGTTGTCTTGCTCATAACGGATGCTCCTTCTCACAAGTTGGAGCCTCCTGGAAACCCGGGGCGCTTCA
>NZ_JAAILI010000074.1 GCF_012650175.1 Sphingomonas sp. S2M10 | reverse complement strand
ACAATACCGTGCGTCCGCATAGCAGTCTTGGCGGGTTGGCACCCGCCGAGTTTACGAACCGCCCCCGCCAAGGGCATATGGACACCGAAGCTAAGTTATCAACGGCCTGAAAATGGGGAGCAGGTCACGACGAAACATAGTTTCCATACCCTTAGTCGCCGTTAGGTTCGGGGATCGCACTAACGACGGGGTAGAGCGATGCAGGCAGCAGCCTCCAGGATTGAAGCCGGGCAAAGCCGGCCATCAGCGGGCATCTCGCAAAGCGTTCCGAAGACCCCTTCCCCCTTTGGCCGGCGGTTCCAGCGATTGGCAGTCGGCGTGCGCGCACCTTGCCTCCTTCGACGGGCTGGGATGAGGAAGATGCCCCTGCAGCACTGTTCCCAAGCTATAAAAACTATAGCGACGGGGTATTGGGAAATCAGACAAGCCTGGCGCTATAGTCGACGTGGAGTCATCACGTTTCATGGTGTGCGAGATCATAGCTATTCTGATTGAGCGTGTGGCCTTTTAAGTTCCAGTCGACGATCCGATCGGCAATTGCGCCGGCAAAGATCTCGCACGAGATCCTGAGCTAAAGCCGGTTCCGGTCTGTCGTGCCAAGCAAGGGGATTAGCCATGGTCACAAGAGGATTCACCGGCCGCGGCTCGGGCGGCGACCAGTCGGGTCGCATCCCCCCAGGCCAGCACCTCGTCGAGAATTTCCCGGTCCTCTCGGCCGGACCGACCCCGAACGTGGAAACCGCCGACTGGAAGTTCACGGTCAAGATCGGCCCAAAGCCCGTCAAGGTGTGGAACTGGATCGAGTTCAACGCCCTCCCGAAGACCAAGGTGACCAAGGACATCCACTGCGTCACCTCCTGGTCCAAGCTCGATACCGCCTGGGAGGGGGTACTCATCGAGGACATCCTCGCAGACGCTGGGCTCGACCATCCCACCGATTTCGTCCTTGCGCACAGCTACGATGGGTATTCGACGAACGTGCCGCTCGCGGACCTGCTCTCGGGCAAGGCGATGATCGCCCTCACCTATGCGGGCAAGCCGCTTCCCCGCGACCATGGCGGGCCGGCGCGCCTTCTGGTTCCCCACCTCTACCTCTGGAAGTCGGCCAAGTGGGTGAATGCGCTGCAGTTCACAACGCGGGACGAGGCGGGCTTCTGGGAGCTACGCGGCTATCACATCTACGGCGATCCCTGGCGCGAGCAGCGATACACCAATGACTGAGGGCGGCGCACAGCTCGCGTCGTGGCAATCATGCGTGATCGAAGAGATCGTCCAGCAGACGCCTAGCATCAAGAGCTTCTTCCTGCGGTTGAGCAAACCGTTCGCGCACATCGCTGGCCAGCACGTCGATGTTCGGCTGACCGCGCCCGACGGCTACAGCGCGATGCGCAGCTATTCGATCGCGTCGTCAGCAGCCTCGTCCCCGATCATCGAACTCGCCATCGAGCGCCTGCCGGATGGCGAGGTCTCGTCGTTCTTTCACGATGTCGCGGCGATCGGCGACGAAATCGAGCTCCGCGGTCCGCTCGGCGGTCATTTCCTGTGGCCCGAACCAGCCGTGGACGCAGTGCTGCTGATCGGCGCCGGCTCCGGCCTCGCGCCGTTGATGGCAATGATCCGACAGCGCCACGCGCTAAAGCCGGCCGTGCCGACAGCGCTGCTCCTGTCCGCACGAACCGCCGAGGACGTCCTCTTTTCGGAAGAGCTTCATTCCACCGAGATCAACGATGCGGCCTTCGTCCTGGCGCTGGCGATCACGCGCGAGGAACCGGTCCGCGCATCGGACTTCGGGCGCCGGATCGACGGCGCGATGGTCCAGGAAATTGTGGCCCGGCTTCACCGAAAGCCGACCCAGGTGTTCGTCTGCGGCTCGAACGGCTTCGTCAACATCGCGACCGAGGGCGCACTGCTGGCCGGCCTGGACGCCTCCATCATCAAGACGGAACGCTACGGTGGCTGACGGAACGAGCCGCCTCGCGTTCCGCCCATCGCGAACGTGCAGCCCGGAAATAGTTTGGAAACCAGCATGAGCCGCTTTGCCGAACCCGTCTTCGTGGCCGCCGGCCTCCGGACCCCCTTCGGCCGCGGTGGCGGAGCGCTGGCCGCCTACGACGCAGTCTCCCTGTCCGTGCCCGTGGTGCAGGCGATGGCGGCACTCGCAGAACCTGATCTGCTCCTCTGGGGAACCGTGATCCCGAATTTGGGCTGGAGCAACATCGCCCGGGAAACCTGGCTCGATGCCAAGCTCAATCCGAACGTGCCGGCACTATCTGTCGTCCTGGCATGCTCTACCAGCATGGTGGCGACCTTCGCTGCCGCAGGGATGCTGGGCGAAGGGACCGACCTCACAATGGTCGGCGGGTCCGAAGTCATGAGCCGCCCTTCCCTCGCTCTGACGGCCGATGCCTCGAAGCGGCTTACCGACCTTTTCGCGCAGGATGCCGCGGCCGCGCTTGCCGCTCTCCAGGCCCTTACTCCACGCGACTATGTGCTTCCCACCAAGGGCTGGGCCAACCGGATCACCGGCAGGACCATGGGCGATCATATGGAGGAGACCGCCAAGGCCTGGCGGATCTCGCGCGAGGCGCAGGACGATTGGGCGCTCAAGAGCCACCAGCGGGCAGTCGCTGGCTGGGAAGGCGGCTTTTTCGACGATCTCGTGATTTCACTACCAGAGCTTGCGCGCGATGCGAACCCGCGTGCCGACACGTCCGCGGAGCGGCTTGCCGCACTCAAGCCGGTATTCGATCGCGACAGTGGGAGGGGCACCCTGACCGCCGGCAACAGCTCACCGATTACCGACGGAGCCGCCGGGTGCTGGGTCGCCACTGAGGCCGGCGTGGCGAGACTGCCGGCAGGCACTCCCTACGCCCGGCTCGTCGACTATGAGGTTTCGGCCGTCGATTACCACACCGAGGGCCTGCTGATGGCGCCCTCCTATGGCATTCCGCGCCTGCTCGCCCGCCACCAAATCGGCTTCTCAGACATCGCACTTTGGGAAATCCACGAAGCCTTCGCAGCCCAGGTGCTGGCGAACGTCGCAGCCATCACCGATCGGGAGTGGGTGCGCGAAACAGCCGGTGTCCAGGCCGCCATGGGTGACTTCGATTGGGACCGCGTCAATCCAAACGGAGGCTCGGTGGCTATCGGTCATCCGTTCGGCGCCACGGGCGCGCGCGACCTCAGCCAGGCGGTGAAGGAACTCTGGGCATTGCCGGGCGGATCGCGCGCGATCGTGAGCATCTGTGCCGACGGCGGTCAGGGTACCGTCGCACTCCTCGAACGCCCCTGATCGGAGATCAGAACATGAAACCTGATATCCTCCTCTACACCATGAACTGGTGTCCATTCTGCCGACGGGCGAAGACGCTCCTCAAGGAAAAAGGAATGCAATGGAAAGAGTTCGATATCGAGGCAGATCCAGCTCACCGACCAGCCATGATTAAAGCTTCGGGTCGAAACACCGTGCCCCAGATCTTTATCAACGGCACGCATGTCGGTGGCTGTGACGAGCTTCTCGCGCTCGATGCCAAAGGCGGGCTCGACGAACTTCTCGCGCGCACGCCGGCACCGAACTGATCCTTTCGCCCGGGCCAGACAGCCCGCAAACCACGCGCCGTTGGCAAATACGAGAGGATATTCCGTTGGTCTCAGCAGTCTGGAAAGACACCACCCTCGCCACAAGCGACGAGACAATCGTCGTAGAGGGAAACCATTACTTCCCGCCCTCCTCGGTCGACCGGACCCTCCTTGAGGCGACCGCGCACACGTCCGTCTGCCCGATCAAGGGCACAGCGCGATACTTCAATGTCCGCGTGGGCGACGCGGTCAACGCCAACGCCGCCTGGACCTATCCCGATCCAAATCCGGTTGCCGAAGCCATCCGGGATCATATCGCTTTCTGGAAAGGCGTGGTCGTTGCGTAGCAATCCGGACAGGTGGCGCCGCTGATGGCGGCGGCGCTTCACACTCGCTTCCTCGATCATCTGGCGCGCGAAATCGATGCCCTACGATCGTCGGGGGATGTTCCGGCCGGCGTTGAGTTGAATGGACTGACCGTGGAACGGCCGCACGACCCGGCACACGGCGATCTATCGACCAATGCCGCGATGGTACTCGCAAACCTCGCCGGCACTCATCCGCGCCACATCGCCGAGAAGTTGGCGGAGCGGCTCGCCACGCTGTCGGAAGTTGCCGAAGTACGCGTTGCGGACCCCGGCTTCATAAATCTCCGTCTGACCGACCAGGCCTGGCGAGATGAACTGGCAATCATCGCGGAGCAGAAAGATCGCTACGGGATGTCACCAATCGGCGCGGGCAGGACGGTGAACATCGAGTTTGTCTCGGCCAACCCGACAGGCCCCATGCATATGGGACACTGCCGCGGGGCGGTCGTCGGAGATGCGCTTGCCAACCTGCTCGCCTTCACTGGCCACCGCGTCATACGCGAATATTATGTCAACGATGCCGGCGGCCAGGTCGATACTCTAGCTCGCTCTGCACACCATAGATATGGAGAGGCCCTGGGCGAGATACTCGGCGAAATCCCGGAAGGCTTGTACCCAGGTGATTATCTGAAACCTGTCGGTGAGGCGCTGGCTGCCGATTTCGGTGACCGCTACGTCCACGCCCCAGAGTCAGCTTGGCTCGCGATTTTTCGTGCGCGAACCGTCGCTGCGATGATGGAGACGATCCGCGAAGATTTGGCGCTGCTCGGCATATGCCACGACCGCTTCTCATCAGAGGCAAGCCTCGTTGCTGCCGGGAAGCCCGATGCCGCCGAGGCCTGGCTGCGCGAGCGGGATCTTGTCTACGATGGCATCCTTGAGCCGCCGAAGGGTGAAGGCTCTGAAGACTGGGAGCCGATCGAGCTGCCGCTATTCCGGTCGACGAATTTCGGTGACGACCAGGATCGGCCGATCCGCAAACCGGACGGCAGCTGGACCTATTTCGGTGTCGATCTTGCCTACCACTTCGAGAAGGCGCGCGATGCCGACGAGCTGATCGACATCTGGGGCGCAGACCATGCCGGAACCGTGAAGCGCATCGTCGCGGCCGCCGACGCTCTCACCGAAGGCCGAAAGCGGTTCGACGTCAAGCTGGTGCAGATCGTGCGGCTCCTGCGTGCGGGCGAGCCGGTCAAGATGTCCAAGCGCGCAGGCACGTTCGTTACCTTGGCCGAGGTCATCAGGGAGGTCGGAAGGGACGTTGTTCGGTTCATGATGCTGACCCGCAAGCCGGAAGCGCAGATGGACTTCGACTTCGCGACGGTGGTGGAGGCATCGAAGAGCAATCCGGTCTTCTATGTCCAGTATGCCCATGCGCGCATCTGCTCGCTTGCGAGCCGAGCGGCCGAAATTGGCATCGGGCCAGAAGACGAAGCCGATCTTGCTCTCCTGGACAGCCCGAGCCTCATGCTCGTCAAGCGTGCGGCGGAATTCCCGCGCATCGTCGAGGCCGCTGCCGCAGCGCGCGAGCCGCACCGGATTGCCTTCTTCCTTGAGGGGCTGGCCTCCGAGTTCCACACACACTGGAACTTGGGGAATGACGACCCGCAGCGGCGGTTCCTCTACCCGGAGAACGCGCCGCTTAGCCGAGCTCGATTGTTCCTGGCGGCCGCGATCGGACAGGTCATCCGGAATGGGCTGGGGGTGATGGGGGTTGAACCGAGGCATCACATGGAAAGGGCCTAATCCAGTGCAATCTCTGCCGAGAGGTCGTCGCTGGTGGCTTGAACACGCTGCGCGTCGGCTGAACTGAGATAGGTGTATGTGATGCAGCTTACGGAGTTCGATGCAGCCTTCAGAGGGCTCCCCGAGGGATACAGTCAGGGTGTGTATGAAGGCCGGCGTTTCGGCTTGACCGTCCGGCGATCAGAGGACGGTCGCCGCAACAGTCTGTTTGCCAGGGAGTTGGCAGGGACCGACCTCGTAAGCTTCAACCTGTATCGGCTCTCATCAGGCAAAACATCGCTCAAGCCATGTGAGATGTCGGCGGAGAAGGTCGTGAGCTTCGTGCTGGGCTTTCAATCAGACAGGTTGGAAGGAGAATCAGCGGTCTAATGCCCCGTGCGCGATGCCTGTCGCTCTGCACTGCAAATGTCGCTCAAGGGTATCGAAACTATAGTCGCGGGTCATTGGACTTCGCATGACGATGAACTCATCCTCCAGACTTCGCTGCCCGCGGGGAAACGGCGCTGGCTGTCGTTCAAATCATGATTGAGAAAGTAGAACCGATGACGAAAACTGGAGCTACCACCGTTTCGACGCCTTCCGATCTCGACGGATGTGCGACCATGACGGTCGCTGACGCTCTGAGAGTCATTCTGGCTGACGCCTATGCGATCTACCTGAAAACGAAGAGCTTCCACTGGCACGTCTCCGGGCCCTACTTCAGGGATTATCACCTGCTCCTCGATGAGCAGGCCGCAGAGATCCTCGCTGTCACCGATGCGATCGCCGAACGCGCCCGAAAGACGGGCAACACGACCATTCGATCGATCGGAGATATCGCCCGCCATCAGACGATCAAGGACAACGATGCCGAGTTCGTCACCCCGCAGGACATGCTGAGCGAGCTCCGCGCCGACAATCTCCACCTGGTCGAGTCGCTTCGTAGCGCCAAGGATGTCGCAGACGCGGCAAAGGACAATGCAACGTCCGGCCTGATCGATGCCTGGACGGATGAGGCGGAGCGCCGCGCGTGGTTCCTCTTCGAAGTCAGCCGCTAAGTCATCGCCCAGTCGCGACCGAGGCGCGGGACTGATCCACAGCGACGGCCCAAGGTCCGGCGTTTGTGAATCAGGCGCATTCCACGATCTAGCCCGACGCAAGACGGACGTGCACGCGCCGCGGCCGTCCGTGTAGCCGTGAAATCCTGACAGAAGGAGTAGGATAGTGCGTCTTGCAATGATCGGCCTCGGCCGGATGGGTGCCAATATCGCGCGTCGACTGATGCGCGGGGGCCATGAGATCGTCGCCTTCGACCGCGACCTTGCCGCAGTTGCTACGCTCGACGATGAAGGCGCCATCGGCGCGAATTCGCTCGCGGAAGTCGTCGCCAAGCTCACTACCCCGCGGATCTTCTGGGTGATGCTCCCGGCAGGTGTTCCCACACAGAGCACTGTCGACGAACTGACGGAATTGTCCGAGCCTGGCGACATCATCATCGATGGCGGCAACAGCTTCTACAAAGACGACATCAAACGCGGAGCCGCAGCAAAGGGGAAGCAGCTTCATTATGTCGATGTCGGCACGTCGGGCGGGGTCTGGGGGCTCGAACGCGGCTATTGCATGATGATCGGCGGCGACAAGGAAACCGTCGACCTGCTAGATCCGATCTTCGATACGCTCGCGCCGGGCTATGGCTCGATCGTCCGCACCGCCGGACGCGACGCGACCGACGATCGCGCCGAACGCGGCTATATCCATGCCGGCCCCACCGGCGCCGGCCATTTCGTCAAGATGGTCCACAACGGCATCGAATACGGCCTGATGCAGGCTTATGCCGAGGGCTTCGACATCCTCAAGGGCAAGTCGTCCGAACGGCTCGCGCCCGAGGAACGCTTCGACATCAACCTGACCGATGTAGCCGAGGTCTGGCGCCGCGGCAGCGTGATCTCGTCGTGGCTGCTCGACCTGTGCGCGATCGGCCTGGTCGGGGATCCGATGCTCGAGCAATTCACGGGCAAAGTCTCGGATTCGGGCGAGGGCCAGTGGACGATCGACGCGGCGATGGAGGAAGCCGTCCCGGCCTATGTCCTCTCGGCGGCCTTGTTCGCGCGCTATCGCAGCCGCGTTGACCACACCTTTGGTGACAAGCTTCTCTCGGCTATGCGTTTTGGCTTTGGTGGGCACGTCGAGATGCCGCAATGAGCGAGGCACCGCGCGCGCCTTCTGCTGGTGACGGCGATCGTCAATCTGGCGCGTGACGGCGATCGGGAGGGGAACGATATGGGGCGCGCACCGACGCAGCTTTTGGCTTCACTGCTAGAGAATGGCGATGACGAGCGTCATACCGACGAAATTCATCGCCACCTCGCACACGCGACTCACCTCATCTGCATCGTCGCCTTCGCCAAATTCTCCGGCTGGAAGCTCATCAGGAAAGTCCTGGGGGAGCGGGCGAAGAAAGGCTTGCAGGCGACCTTCGTCGTCGGCCTCGACTTCTATCAAAGCGAGCCGTCGGTGCTTCGCGCGATCCGGCGTCTCCAGTCCAAGGCTGCCGCTGCCGGAGGCGAGATCAACCTCTACATGGGCCAGGAACGAAGTAGGCATACGCTTCATCCCAAGGTCTATTGGTTCAAAGGGCCTGGCGGCCAGACTGCGATCGTCGGCTCGGCCAACCTGACCTCGGGCGGGCTCGCCGGTAATCACGAGTTCTCAGCTTCGCTATCGGGCCCGAACGCCAAATTGCGGGCCTGGCTTGAGCGCTGGATCGACGACCGGATCGAGGCAGAAGATATAGTCGAGGCGACCAGGGATCTGATCAATGGCTACGAAAAGCGCCGTGACATCTACCAGACCGCGATGAAGATCGCAGAGCGCCGCGCCTCCCACTCAATAGATGCCAAACCTGGCGATACCCTTGCGCTGGCGGACCTCCTGGCCGAGATGCGCGCCAACAAAGGCGCCGAAGGCTTCGACAAGTCCGTAAAGCGCCGTCGTCAAAATCTCCCCAAAGCCCGTGCGCAGCTTGCCACCCTTGCTCGTACGGCCGACCTCAAGGGTCGCGCGTTTCTCAAGGCTTATGAGGAGCTGATCCAACATTGGCACTCGGGCGGGATGCAGCGCGGCAAGACCGCGATTGCGAAGAAGCCCACCCAATTCCAGGCGGCCATTCGCGCGCTGGCAACCGAGCGATCGGATGATCCTGCCGTCCTGTTTGATCTCCTCAAGGCACATTTCGACAAGATCCCGCGTGCCGGCACCAACGTTCTCACCGAGATCCTGCACACCCGCGATCCTGGCCGTTTTCCGGTTATGAACCGCAACTCGGTAAAGGGAATGGGGCTCGCCAATATCACTGGCTATCCCCGCACACCGGCCAAGGCCTCGGTCGACGGGGCACGCTACGCGCAATTTGCTGAGGATGCCGAGCGCCTACGGCAAAGTCTTCGCCTTACAGACCTTAGCGAACTCGATGCGCTCTTCAACTTCGCTTATTGGAAGACGGACGAAGACTCAGACGAGGAGTAGGCATCGACATGGGCCGAGACGATTTCAGGTGTGACGCTTGTGGCTGGATCGTGCCGCCGCACGCACCCGACTGCGTCATCGCCGAAGCCAATCGACGCAAAGAAGCGGAACTAAAGAAACCGAGAAAATCACGGTCGAAGCGGACGTGATCGGCAACTCTCGCGCCAACGGCAAAAGGTCGATATTGCGTTGATTGCATGGCGGTTGACGTAGCAGCGCGGCCACCGGCTGCACCACCTGATCGCGCCGGCGGCACAGAGAATGCATTGGGATGCCAGAAGCTGCTGCGCCCACACTCATTCTTATCAGGCCCCGCGACGAGCCTGCTCGTCTACGCGTCCGGGATATGCACCGTCAGCTTGGCAACAGCGCAGACAGCCGCTTCACGGCCGCCACCGCTTCCTCGAATGACGGCACCTCGCTGTCGCCCGCGAATGCCATGCCTTCGACGAAGCGCGCATATTCGAGAGGATAGAGCGCGTCGGCGCGCAGGGTATCCAGCATCGCCGCCAGCCGATCGGCGGGTGCCAGCTTCGCGGTTGCCTCCCCGCCACGTCCTGTGTCTGTGACAAGCGTCTCGGCGAGCAAGGCGGGGAAATCGCTGCTCGCCGACACCGCGGCTTCAAGTGCGGCAAGATCATGAAGGTGACGCACGATCGCGGGGTCGTCCTTCGCCGATGCCCGGTCGCGCACCAGCGATCTCCAGCTGAAGGCACTGAGCTTGTCTGCGGCGGTCTCGACGGGGTCCACGCATGCGATCGCGCCGACTTCCGGATCTGCCCGGCGGAATTGCGCAACATAGGACGCCAGCGGGCGGCCTTGCACAGTGAGACGGGGCGGCTTCGCGGAGAGTTCGGCAAGGATGTGCGGACGCAGCGCGTCATGCGCATCCAGGATCGAGGGGTAATCCATCTCGAACTGGAGAAATCCATTCGCATCGCGCGCCACGACATCCGTGACGTTGAAACCGGCGGCTTTCCACGCGTCGGCCAATTTGTCCCGAAAGTCGCCGAGCGCCCTGCGCCGCTGCCCGCCGGAGAGCTCCGCAAAGGCGGCGGACAGGTTGAGCTTGAAGTCGATGTCCTCGGAGAACCGCTTGATCAGGCCGTAGCCCTTGAGCAGCGAGGTGCCGCCGGAGAATACAGGCACGATGTCCTCGCCTCCGACAGCGACGAGCACGGCGATCGCCTGGACGACAAACCAGTCCTTTTCGACAAAGGCTTCATCGACCGCCAGCGCACCGGCAACGCGGCCAAGCGTGATCGCGTCAGGCGCGTTCGAGAACGACATAATTGCCGTCGTAGCCGATACGGCGGCGAACGCGATCCTTCACGGCCAGGGTACGACCAGTCGGCACCTGCGTCGAACGGCCGCTGTTATACGCCTTGTCGAAGCTCGAAACATCGACCGCCTTGCCGAGCCGCCCAAGCGCTTCGATCGCGAGCCGGCGGATACCGACGAGAGGCGCCGGCTTGCCGTTGAACGGCGACACTTCAGCCTTGGCATAGAGGCCGTAGCCGATCTGGACGAGCTTGCCGGTCCGGGTGAGTTGCTTGAGCGCGCGTCCGACCCCATCGTAACTGCCGAGCTTATCGAAGTCGCCCCGCAGGAAAACGTTGCGCTTCGAGCGGCTGACCTTCCGGCTGATCGCCTCTGCGATCGTCCCACTCGACAAGGGCACGCTGCTGGTCGCCAGCTTGTAACGGCCCCGTCCCACCCGCGTGATCTTGCGCGCCTTGACAAGATCGCCCAACGCCCGGCCCACCGAGTCATAATTGGCAGGCAGCGTGAGATCCGCACGCGCGATCGTATCGCCGCCCGTGAAGCGCTCCAGAATCTGCTCGGTCAAGCTTGACATCGGTGCTACCAAAATACGTCGTTTCCGACATGGAGATACGCTTCATGCAGATAATTATCAAGGTGACGTTTGAGCTTGGGGCCAGCCATGCAGCCAGCGGGCGACCGGGAATTCGGAACGGTGCCCATTCCTGCGGGTTTCGGGGCCTCGCACGATCCTGGCCGGCCTCGGTTGCCAGTCGCCCGGACCGACCCAATGCCACCCCGATCCGCTGGGACCGCGGCGGCGCGCCAGCGCTATGACGCAGCGAGAAGAGCCTCTCTGGGAAGGCCGCAAGCCGCACTACACCGATCCACTGCGGGGCCGGCTGCCGGAGCTGGAACGCTGCATGATACGGCACCGCGCTTTGCAGATGATCCTGATCATCTACCATGCCGAAGAGCTGAAGCGCGAGGTGCTCGAGATCGTCGCCGCCCAGCGAGACTGCAAGAATGCCGTCAACGACGAGGATCGCCCGGCCGAGGAGGAGGTGCCCGATCGCAAGAAAGTGAAGCGTGCATTCGATGCCCTTGTACGAGACGGCGTGCTGACCCCGGACGAGCGGCGCGAGATGGTCGATTTAATCGGCAGGCGGAACAGCATCGCGCACCATCTCGACCAGGTGACCGCTGACCTCAGCACCGACGCCTGGGTTCGCGACCACCTCACGTACATGCCGGACCGGCAGGAGCACGACTATGAGGCGCTCGATCGCTTGGAGGCGATGCGCAGGCTTTTAGAGGAGCGCACCATCGCCAAACACTATGTCGGCGTGATGAGCATGCGGGGAATCTTTTTCGAGGCCACAGAGAAGGCACTGCGCGACGACATCAGGCGCCTCGATCGGAGAATTCGCAAGCTCGTCCGCGAGCGGCGGACTGCGATCCAGGCTTTGAACAAGGAGATGTCGATCGAAGCCACCGAGCTTGTCGGCGATTTCCATCCGCGCTGGCCCGAGAACCGCTATCATCGCGGCCGCCTGACACCGCGCGGCGTCGAGGTTTGCTACCGGCTATTCGACATGGGCAAATCTGCCATGGCCGTCGCGCACATTATGGAATTGTCGCTTTCCTCTGCCCGCGCCCGCGAACGTCAATGGCGCACGCTGGGTGGTGAGACACGTGCGGTTCCACAGCTGGAAAGCATCCCAAAGGTGCATATCCCGGTTCGATACGAAGATATGCGCTGACGATTCGACGATGGCCGATAGCGGACGAGGATCTCCATCCCGCACGAGCAGTTTACGGGGTTCTCTCCGCAGCGACGCGATGACCGCTTGACTCTGCTTGGCTGCGACTAGAACATAAAGGGAACGAATCAACCGCTCCCGAGTCTCATTATGTCATGCGCCAATCGACCGTCCTCGAAGATCTGCGTGCGCGTATCGCGCAGATCGAAGGCGTGGGCGCGCGTCATGACGCGATTCCCTTTGGTTTAAGCGCAATCGACGATCGACTGCCCGGCGGGGGAATCGCCAACGGCGCACTTCACGAGATCACCGGCAGCCCCGACCTTGCAGACGACGCAAGCGCGACCACTTTCTTGGCCGGCATCCTTGCCCGGATCGAAGGCCCTGTCTTCTGGTGCCTGCGCTGGCGCGACCTGTTCGCGCCGGCCCTCCATCTTGCCGGGCTCCATCCCGACCGCGTCATCTATGTCGAGGCGGGCAACGACGCCAATGTGCTGCTCGCGATGGAGGAATGCCTCCGCCATGCGGGCGTTGCCGGCGTGGTCGGCGAGATCACCAAATATTCGACGACCGCCTCGAAGCGCCTGCAGCTTGCGGCGGAAGGCTTGGGCGTGCCGGCCTTTGTCTTTCGCCGCGCCGCAAAGCTCGAGGAAGTGGGCGAAGGCTCCGCCGCCATGACGCGCTGGCGGATCACGGCGTCGCCGAGCGAAGATCTGGGCATTCCCAGTCTCGGACGCGCCCGCTGGCACGTGGCGCTCGAGCGCGTACGCGGCGGCAACCCGCATAGCTGGATTGTGGAGGGGTGCGATGCGACGGGTCGTATCGGTCTTCCTGCCGCACTGGTCGACCGACCGGCTGCGGCGGAAGAGCGCCAAGTCGCCGCCTGACGGCGCGGCGTCTCCCAGCACCATTCCACTGATCACGGCGATACCCGATCATGGGCGGCGCATCGTCGCGTCCGTGGACGGCGCCGCGCGTTCGCTTGGCATTCGGGCAGGCATGACGATCACTAAGGCGCGCTCGTTCGCGCCGGAGCTCGAGGTGGTCGACGCCGATCCCGATGCCGATTTCGAAGGCCTGCGGCGGCTCACACTCTGGGCCGGGCAGCGTTATTCGCCGGTCGTCGCGCCCGACCCGCCGGACGGAATCTGGCTCGACATCACCGGCTGCGCGCATTTGTTCACCAGCGAGCGGGCGCTGCTCAAGGATCTCCATCGGCGCGTTGCCGCATTCGGGCTCTCCGTCCAGATCGCCGTCGCCGACACTGCGGGCTGTGCGCATGCCGTGGCGCGCCACGTGCCTGCGGGGCGGCCGGTCACGATCGAGCCGGGCAAGCATCGCGAGGCGCTGGCACTCCTGCCGATCGCATCGCTGCGCTTCGAGGCCGATGCCGTCGAAGGCTTGCGGAAGCTGGGTTTCGAGCGGATCGAGCAGCTGATCGGAACGCCCCGCGGGCCGCTCGCGAAGCGGTTTGGCCGCAATCTGCATCGGCGCCTCGACCAGGCGCTGGGAACACTGCCCGAGCCGATCGACCCGATCTTTCCCGACGCCCTCCCCCGCGCCCGCCGCCGTTTCGTCGAGCCGCTCGTGACCGCGGAGGCGTTCGGGCAGGTGATCCACGATCTCGTCGCGGACATCGTCGACCAACTGAACAGGCTCGGCAAAGGTGCGCGAAGGCTCGACTGTTCTTTCCACAGGGTCGATGCCCATAACCAAGCCATCCGCGTCGGGACGGCGGCGCCCTCGCGCGATGTCCCGCATCTCGCGAAACTCCTGTGCGCCAAGCTGGAGACCGTCGACCCCGGCCTCGGGATCGAGGCGATGACACTGGTGTCGCCGCTGGTGGAGCCGATGGCGGCCAGGCAGGGCGAAGGCCTTGAAAGCTTGACGCGCCGCGGCCCCGATCTGGCGTCCCTCGTCGATGCGCTCGCCAATCGCTTCGGCCAGAACAGCCTCTATCGCTCTGCCCCGCGCGCAAGCGCGATGCCGGAGCGATCGGTCAGCGCCGCCGCCGCACTGGCAGGCGCCAGCGGCGCGGCCTGGGACGACGATCTTCCCCGCCCCTGTCGCATGCTGACGCCGCCCGAGGCGATCGACGTCACGGCCATGCTCCCCGACCATCCTCCCGCGATGTTCGTCTGGCGGCGCCAGCGCTTCCGGGTGACCCGAGCTGACGGACCTGAGCGGCTCCACGGCGAATGGTGGCGCGATGCCGGTCATGAAGCCGAGCGGCCCCACACCGTCCGCGACTATTACCAGGTCGAGACCGTGACGGGGGGGCGCTATTGGCTGTTCCGGCTTGGCGACGGCGAGAACCCCGCGACCGGTCCCATGCGCTGGTTCATCCATGGCGCCTTCGCATGAGCCAAGCTGCGCCGGCTTATGTCGAGCTTCAGGTCACGACGCATTTCAGCTTCCTGAGAGGCGCGTCGTCGCCGGAGGAGCTGTTCGCGGCCGCCGCGCTGCTGGGGCTGCCGGCGCTGGGCGTCGTCGACCGCAATAGCGTTGCGGGTATCGTCCGGGCGTGGGATGCGGAGAAGACAACCGGCGTGCGCGCCATCATCGGGTGCCGTCTCGATCTAACCGATGGCACGGCGCTGCTCGTCTATCCGACCGACCGCGCGGCCTATGGCCGGATGTGTCGCTTGCTCAGTGTCGGCAAGGCCCGCGCCGGCAAAGGGGCCTGCCATCTCGATTGGTCGGACATCGAGGAATGGAATGAAGGGCTGATCGCGATGCTGGCGCCCGACCGCGCCGATGCCGTGACGGAGGAAGCGCTCGCCCGAACGCGCCGCATCTTCGGCGACCGAGCCTATATGGCCTTGTCGATCCGCCGCCGCCCGCGCGATGCCATCCGTCTGCGCGACCTGTCGGCGCTGGCGGCCGCCGCCCGCGTCCCCACCGTCGCGACAGGCGATGTCCTCTATCATTCGCCCGATCGCCGGTTGCTGCAGGACGTCGTTACCTGCATCCGCGAGAAATGCACGATCGATGAGTTGGGCGCCCGGCGCGAGAGGTTCGCGGACCGACACCTCAAGACTGGCGCGGAGATGGAGCGCCTGTTCAGGCGCTATCTGAAGGACAGTTCGCCCGTCGCGCGCAGCGTGGAATTGGCGTCGCGCTGCACCTTCAGTCTCGAACAACTCAAATACCAATATCCCGATGAGATCCAGGTGCCCGGGCGGACGCCGCAGGAGGAACTCGAGCGCCTCATCTGGGAGAAGGCACCCGTTCGCTATCCAGAGGGGATCGATGGAAAGGTTCGGCAGCAGCTTGAGCATGAGCTCAAGCTCATCGCAGACCTCGACTATGCCCCCTATTTTCTGACCGTGCATTCGATCGTGGCGGAGGCGCGGCGGCGCGAGATCCTCTGCCAGGGCCGCGGTTCGGCCGCCAACAGCGCCGTCTGCTATGTGCTTGGGATCACCTCGATCGACCCGGTCCGATCCGAGCTGCTCTTCGAGCGCTTTGTCTCGGCCGAACGCCGCGAGCCGCCCGATATCGACGTCGATTTCGAGCATGAGCGGCGGGAAGAAGTGATCCAGTGGATCTATGAGACATATGGCCGGACGCGTAGCGCGCTGACCGCCGTCGTGACGCGCTACCGTGCGCGCGGCGCGGTCCGCGAAGTCGGCAAGGCGCTGGGACTTTCCGAGGATATTACCGCCGGTCTGTCGTCATCGGTCTGGGGCTGGAGCCGCGAGGGCGTCGAGGAGAAGCACGCCGAGGAACTGAACCTCGATATGGGCGACCGACGCCTCGCGCTCACGCTGGAACTCGCGCGCCAGCTCATCAACACCCCGCGCCATCTCTCGCAGCATCCTGGCGGGTTCGTGCTGACCCGGGATCGCCTCGACGAACTGGTCCCAATCGAACCCGCCGCGATGGAGGATCGGCAGGTTATCGAATGGGACAAGGACGATATCGACGCCCTGGGGTTCATGAAGGTCGATGTCCTCGCGCTCGGCATGCTCAGCTGCATGCGCCGAGCGTTCGAATTCATGGCCAATGACAAGGACGTCCATCTCGACCTCGCGACCATCCCCGCCGAGGACCCAGCGACCTACGCCATGATCCGCAAGGCCGACACGCTCGGCGTCTTCCAGATCGAGAGCCGCGCCCAGATGGCGTCGATTCCGCTAATGGCACCCCGGACCTTCTACGATCTGGTGATCCAGGTCGCGATCGTGCGCCCCGGCCCGATCCAGGGCGACATGGTCCATCCCTATCGACGTAGGCGCAACGGCGAGGAGGAAGTCACCTACCCTACCCCCGAACTGCGCCGTGTCCTCGAAAAGACATTGGGCGTGCCTTTGTTTCAGGAGCAGGCGATGCGCGTCGCGATCGAATGCGCGGGGTTCACCCCGAGCGAAGCGGATCTTCTCCGCCGGGCCATGGCGACCTTCAAGCTCACCGGCGGCGTCTCGCATTTCCGGGACAAGCTAATCGAAGGGATGGTCGCGCGCGGCTATGATCGCGAGTTTGCGGAAAAGACCTTCAAGCAGATCGAGGGCTTCGGCTCTTATGGCTTTCCCGAAAGCCACGCCGCCAGCTTCGCCCTTATCGCCTACGCCTCGTCCTGGGTGAAGTGCCATCACCCGGATGCCTTTTGCGCAAGCCTCCTCAACGCCCAGCCCATGGGCTTCTACGCCCCCGCGCAGATCGTGCGCGACGCACGGCAGCACGGCGTCGAGGTACGCCCGATCGACGTCAATCACAGCCGCTGGGACTGCACGCTCGAGCCGGGAAGCGGCCGCTACATGGCGGTGCGCCTGGGACTCTGCATGGTACGCGATCTTGCCAACGCCGACGGTGCTGCGATCGTCAGCGCGCGAGGCGATCAGCCCTATTCATCCGTCGAGGAGATCCAGCGACGCGCCCATGTCGGCCGCGGTGCACTGGATCGTATCGGCGATGCCGATGGGTTCGGGTCCCTCGCCCTTTCCCGCCGCGCAGGCCTTTGGGGCGTCAAAGGTCTCGGAAGCGAAGTTCTGCCACTCTTCGCCGCGGCCGACGAACGCGCGGGCAAGCTGCTCGCCGAGGCGATGGAACCTGAGGTCCTGCTCGCGCCAATGACCGAAGGATCGCAGGTCGTGGAGGACTATCGCGCGTCCGGCCTGAGCTTGCGAGCGCATCCTCTCGCCTTCCTCCGCGACGAGCTCAGGGCGAGGAAAATGATTACCTGCGAGCAGTTGCAGAGCGTCAAGGACGGGCGGTGGATCGAACTCGCCGGGATCGTGCTCGTCCGGCAGAAGCCCGGCTCGGCCAAAGGCGTGATGTTCATCACGCTCGAGGACGAAACCAACGTCGCCAACCTCGTCGTCTGGACCAAGATATTCGAGGCGAACCGGCGCACCGTGCTCGGCTCGTCCATGATGGGCGTTCGCGGCCAGGTGCAACGCGAAGGCGAGGTCATCCATCTGATCGCCCAGCGGCTTGAAGATCTGTCGCCGATGCTCGCAAGCGTGGGCAGCCGCCGCGATGTGTCCGACATCTATCGGGTCAGCAGAGCAGACGTTGCCAAAAGTCCGATATCGCCTGACCCCCGCGACCCGGCGAACAAGACCCTCGGACGCGATGCGCGCACCATCTACGTGCCGGACTTGCGGTTGGGATCTGGCATCATTCCCGGCCAGCCGACCGACGGCATCAAGATCAAACCCCGGGATTTCCGTTAGGGCTGCTTGAAGTCGCTCGCCGCCCTTCAGATCAAGAGTGGTCTCTTGCATTGCGGACGTGCGCTGTGGTCGCCACAAGGCCGTATGATCTCCCATCGTCTTCCCCTGTACGCGATTCTGCTGGCGCTCGCCGGTTGCTCAACGCAGCCCGGCCCGCCCCCACAAATCGCCGCCGCCGCCGCGCGGCCGCTGAAGCTCGCCAGCTGGAATTTGGAATTCCTCGCCGAGAAGGAGGGGACCGGCTGCGAGCCACGCGCCGCGAATGACTATCTCGCCATGCGGCGGATCGCCGACAGCCTCGATGCCGATGTCATCGCCTTCCAGGAGGCGGAGAGCGTCAAGGCGGCCGAACGGGTTTTCGACCCCGCCCGCTACACGGTGGTGATGGAGAAACGGCCGGGCGAAGCAAGCGGGACCTGCGGCGGCCGGCATCCGGACCAGGCCTTCATTCGCCAGGCTGTCGGCTTTGCGATCCGGAAAGGCATCACCTTCGATCGCAACCCCGACGTCACCAGACTGATGCTCGGCAATCCCCAGCTACGCTCGGGCATCGATATCACCGTGCGCGCACGCGGCCACGATCCGATCCGGCTACTTGGGATCCATCTGAAGTCGGGCTGTTTCGAAGGCAGCGAGGCCAAGGCTTGCCCTGTCCTCCTCCAGCAAGTTCCGGCAGTCGAGGCGTGGATCGATGCCGCGGCCACTGGGCCCGAGCGCTTCGCGGTACTCGGCGACTGGAACCGGCGCCTGGGCAGCCCCGGCGACCGCTTCTGGAGCGAAATCGACGATGGCCAGCCCGCCAATGCCGATCTCAGGCTCGCCGATGCCGGCACTCCAACCAGCTGCGACCCACGCTATGATGCATTCATCGACCATATCGTACTCGACAGGCGCGCTGGCGCGGCCATGACGGGTTTCACCGAGGCGCACTATGCCAATGGCGAAAAGCATTATTCCGACCATTGCCCGATCGCGGTGACACTTGCTCGCTAGCGTCACAGAGATTTCGCGCGCTTCAGGGGCAGTTCGAGCGACGGTGACTTGAGCAACTTTGGCGCTTTGACGTGCGGACAAGCCATAAGCCTTCCAACCGTTAAGCCGATGGTTGGGCGCGACGCGCGCATTCTTCGCCACCGTCTGGGCTGCCTAGAAGGCGTGTGGAAACAACATTTCGCCAGGGCGTCGTAAGAGCGTGCAACTTGATGAAATTTGGTGCATCATGGTGCAGGGAGGACCGAGTGGCATGGCACACCTTAAACACCAAAAAAGATTCACGGTGTCGGTCGACCAGGCTGACTACGATGCGCTCCAACAGCTCTGTTCGACCGCGACACCACCCGTCAATTTGCAGTATGTGATGCGGCTCGCCGTCCGCAATCTGCTCGAACAGCATGCATCCAGGCAATTGACCTTTCCACTGGAGCGGCGACCGTGAGGTTCATTGACCTTTTCGCGGGCCTCGGCGGGTTCCACCAGGCGCTTGAACGTCTCGGACACGAGTGCGTCTTCGCATCAGAACTCAACTCGAATCTGGCCGACCTCTACGAGCGTAACTTCGGCATTCGCCCCCATGGCGACATCCGCGAGGCCTTTGCGCTCGTGCCGGCGCACGACATTCTTTGCGCAGGCTTCCCCTGCCAGCCGTTCTCGAAGGCCGGAGACCAATTGGGCTTCGACTGTCCTCAATGGGGCGATCTCTTCGATTACATGATCAAAATCCTAGAGCGGCACGAACCTCGCTTTCTGATAATCGAGAACGTTCCGAACATCATGCGACACGATGGTGGTAACACCTGGAATAGGGTCCGGCAGCGCCTGCGCGACCTCGGCTATGAGATCGACTCCGCCCTTATGTCGCCCCACATGTTCGGAGTGCCGCAGCTTCGGCAGCGCGCGATTATTGTTGGCGCGCGCAGCAGCCTCAGTGCGTTCGAGTGGCCAGAGCCAACCCACGACTCCAACGCCGTCGATATCCGTTCGGTTCTCGACAGGAACCCAGTCGGGGCGAAACCGCTGCCCTTGGCGTTCGTGACATACCTCAACGCGTGGCAACAACTCTTGGACGCTTTGCCAGCGGACGCGGAGCTACCCTCATTCCCGATCTGGGCGATGGAGTTCGGCGCGACCTACCCCGCGCGCACTGCCACGCCGATTGGACATGGTCTCTCGGAAATAAGGTCGTTCCGCGGCTCGTTCGGGCAACCGCTGCGCAACATGACCGACGCAGAGGTCCTGGAGGCGCTGCCGCCGTACGCGCGCGATGGCAACGCTCGATTCCCGGAGTGGAAGATCCAGTTCATCGAGCAAAACCGCCGCTTCTACCAGCGCCACAAGGCCATCATCGATCCTTGGCTCCCATCCATCCGCGGCTTTGCCCCGAGCTTCCAGAAGCTCGAGTGGAACTGGAAGGATGGCCCGCGTGACCTGAGCCAGTGCATCATCCAGTTCCGCGCCTCCGGCATTCGCGCGAAGAGGCCAACCGCAGCGCCCTCCCTGGTCGCTCTGACGACTAGCCAAGTGCCCGTGATCCCTTGGGAAGGCCGCTACATGACCATGCGGGAGTGCGCACGGCTCCAGAGCATGGGCGACCTGAAGCACCTACCCGACACACAGACAGCCGCCTTCAAGGCGCTCGGGAACGCGGTGAACGTCGATGTAATCGGTGCCGTTGCCGCGGCGCTGCTTGAGGAGAAGCCGCCAACGCAGACCAAGTTGCGCCTTCCCTTCGCCAGCCGATCGGCTCAGATCGAAGCCGTTGCCTGAACCTCATAAGGGGTTCTGGCAAATTTAGAGGGGATTGCGCGTTGGAAGACCTAGACTTCGACCAGGTTGCTACGCTCCTCTCCGAGCTGTCGCAGCCCGGCGCTCTGCCAAAACTCGATGGACGGCGAAAGGTGCCCAGCCCATTCGATCCATCAGAGATAGACTTCGCGTCGAGCGCGTGGCTAGCCCGGGTGCTCGAGGTGGCAACGTGGCTCAACTTAGACTCAAGCTTCGACCAGCAGGACCCGCCAAAGGCGGTCGCCCTGCGCCTTTTCGACGAACTCTCGCCGGGCAAGGCAGAGGCTAGCTTCCAGAGCGAGGATGGCCACATCGTGCTCAATGAGATGGGCGCTCAGGTCCTCGAGGAACGACTGAGCCGGGCCGTGAGCAACCGCACCAACTTCCTACAGATGCTCGATGAAGAGCTATCGGTCGCGGCGGCCACGGAGGCGTGGGTTGACGCATGGAACGAGGCACCTGCTACCGAGCCCCTGTCGATCAACGCGACCGTCGATAAGTGGCGCATCTACGATCTTTCCGGCCGAGCTCTTCAAAATCAGCTAGAACTGAACCCGACCTACCAACGCGACTTCGTCTGGTCGAACTCCGACTCGCAGATGCTGATCGAGTCCATCCTCCGCGGCATCCCGCTTCCCTCAATCATTCTCGCGAAGGTGTCGAACAGCCAGCGATTCCAGATCGTCGACGGCAAGCAACGAGTCACTGCAATCCTCCGCTTCATGGGTGCGCATCCAGAGGGTCGCGCCAAGGCCAAGGAGTTGAAGGAATGGGAGACGTTCGACACCAACTTTGCACAGTTTGCCAGGCGGAATAACCTGCGTGCGACGGACATCCGCGAGAAGTACCTGCCCTTCAAGACGAAGAAATATACCGACGACCTTGATCCCCTCAAGCCGCTCGGCGGGCGTTACTACTGCGAGATCAAGGACAAGCAGGTCCGCATTGCCGGGGAGACGATAACCGTCGCCGAACTGTTTGAGCGGGCGTGCGACTACTTCATCCCGGTGCTCATCTACCGCGATACCCAGGTGAGGGACATCCACAAGGTTTTCCGGCTCTACAACCAGCAGGGGATGAAGCTCAACGCGGAGGAGATTCGCAACGCCGTCTTCAACCACCTGATGATCTCGCGGCTAATGCTGTTCGTGGGCGGCGACCGCCCCGAGCCCGAGATCGCGCCGGAAATGGTCAAGGCCGGGATTGATCCCACTACCGCCCACGAGAACATCAAGGCTCTCGGCTTCGGGATCACGCGGTTTAAGCGCACGAAGGTCCTATTGTGGACGGTCGCCACACTGATCTTGAAACCGGCGCAGGGCCCGGACAAGTCCTACCGAACCCCTTCGACCGCGAGCCACATCGACGAGTTCCTTAGGTCGATTGACAGCGACAGGCTCGCGCAGTTCCGATCGAGGACGACGCTTGAGAACCTCGCCAACGACCTCATCACCGCCCTCGAACTCCACCAAGCGGCCTCCGACGCCTGGCATCCGAAGTTCCGGCGCAAGGGTAAGAGCGAGATGGCGTCGCGGTGGGAGGAACTGCCAGTCGTCGCCAGTCTGCTCGCCTGCCTCGTCCTGGTCATCACCGGGCAACAGGACAGGCTCGAGGAGGAGATCGATGCGGTGCGGGAACTCACCGCCCGCATGGTCGGACCCAGCAGCACGCAGAACAAGACGCAGTGGGCGCACATCGCCAACTCCGCGACCAGCATCCTCGAGACGCTGGGCCTCAGCCTCGCGGACGCCGACGCCGCCGTGCGCGAGCGCTACGGCGACAGCGCGATCGGGGCGCTGCTCGAGATCCGCAAGATCACTATAGATTGATATGGTCGAGGGTGAGCCCAGCCTCGGCCCGGCCGCGATCGTTCCTGTTGGCGATGTGAAGCGCCCCGGGTTTCCAGGAGGCTCCAACTTGTGAGAAGGAGCATCCGTTATGAGCAAGACAACCAACAAATTTTCACCTGAAGTCCGCGAGCGGGCGGTTCGTATGGTGGTGGAGCAGCGGGC
>NZ_JAAILI010000073.1 GCF_012650175.1 Sphingomonas sp. S2M10 | reverse complement strand
GCGTGATCAATCGTCGTCGATCAGGCGCCCGCGGCACACCCGCCAAGGTCAATGCGACCGCTGGTCTCGCGGCCAGCGAAGGACTAAACTCGGTCAGCATCTCGGATGGCAGTCATGAGAGCGTACGTTTTCGACCATCCTCTCACCGGTCCCCGTATTGCCTCAAACGGCGATAGCCTAAAGTGGAGAGTTTTATTTTGGGAGATCAGGAATGAACATCGGGATGAAGACGATCATGGCGTTGTCAATTGCTCTGCCCGCCGCGGCGTGGGCGCAGTCTGACGCTCGAGCCGCTGATGCGCGCGCCGTGAAGGCTGTGCTGTCGTCGTACAAGAAGGCGATCGAAAAGCTTGACGCCGCTGGAACCGAGCGACTGTTCACGACCAACGCGCAGATTTTCGAGACAGGAGCATCTGAGGGCAGCTACACCACGTACTTGGCTCATCATCTCGGTCCCGAGCTGAAGCAGTTCAAATCGTTCCGTTTCTCAGACTACAAGGTCGACGTCCGCTTCGAGGGACCGGTTGCCCTTGCAACCGAAACCTACCGTTACCGGATTCAGCCCAAAACCGGTGAGGCGGCCGAACGGCTCGGTGTTGCCTCAAGCGTACTTAAAAAGGTGGGCGGCAGCTGGAAGATCGTGTCCATGCACAACAGTGCTCGTAAGCCGAAGGGAAGCTAATGGAGGTAGGCGGAGGCTGGTGCGTGAACGTATTTCTCAGCAGGGATTAACGACTCAGGGAGGTGCTTTCGGGATTGCGCTACACCGGCATGCTCATAATGTCCTTGTAGGCGGACAGCACTTTGTTGCGAACCTGCAACGTCGCCTCGAATGCGATTGAGGACTCCTGCCGCGCAAGCATCACCTTCGCGATGTCGGTTTCCTCTCCGCGTTCGTAGGCAACCGTCAAAGCACCAGCGCGCGCATTGATCGCATTAATTTTTTGAAGCTGCGTCTGAAAAGTAGCGGCGAAGCCGCCTAGATCGGCGTGTCCTGATTGCGAAACGGCCGCCGCTCCGCCCACGCCTGAGACAGAATTTGGGCTATCCGCCTTTCCCAGCGCGGTGTGCATCGCTGCGTCAAAAGCCGCTCCTTTCGCAGCCCCGGACACGGAGACAGAGTTCGGGTTGCTTGCTACGTTCCGAAGCGCCGCGTTCTTGTCGAGGACAGCGTTCCGCAAAGCCATGACATCATTGATGGAGATGCTGCTCATATTTTACCTCGGTGCGCCTTCAGCGCACCGACATGTCGCATTGAAACCGTTATGGCATGGTTAATTGAACTTAGTACTGATTGCCTATTCATGAAGCTATGCACCGATCCCTCGCGCAACGTCTCGTCGCGGATAGGTTCGAGGGTATTGTCTTGATACCAGCGTCGCCCCTCGATCCGGCTCCCGGTGCGAAGCACGCCGGTCGCATAGGCAGCGCGGTCCGCATCATCCATCATAGGGTCGCACCAGCGCCAGCGCCGTTTCGTGGGGCCCGTCAAGCTATGTGGTGAAGTCACGCAGATGGAGGATTACCGGCATCGCCTTGGGATGCCATGGCGAGACGATCGCGTTCGGCGAAGGCGTAGGCTTCGCTACGCACAGTCGGTCGCCATATGCCGACGAAGAACGCGATCGGCTCATTGGGGATCAAGAACCACATCTGCCGGGGCTTGCCATCGTCGCCAGTCCCGCCCTCGGGGTGGGGTCCGGCGAAATGGGTGAACGGGACAAGGCAGCGCCGCTCCGGGTTGGCGAGCGACGGCTTCCACATCGATGAAGCGAGGTTGCGGCCATGGGTCACATACTTGTCCAGCTTCACGACCGGGTCGCGCTTGCTCGGCGCCTGGATCGCGAAGCCCCATTCCATCGTGACCGGCTCCAATGGCCGGTTGCCCGGCGACGATCACCGCACGCCCAGGCGCACCGAGGGGTCTTCTTCTCGGTAGGGAAGACTTCGCGCGGCACCGGGGAGGTCTCATCCCCAGGATTGGCAGACGTATCGCTAAAGCGATCCCCGGCAATGGGGTGCGGGTTCGATCCCTGCCGCTGACGTTAAGACCGAGCAAGACGGATCATGGATGTCAAAAATCGCGACTACGCGGTTTTAATCAAGAGAACGCAATAAAAGTTTAGCGTGAGTATTTTGCGCTCTCGATCTGATATTTCCCAACCCGGAAATGAAGTTCTTTGAAGCATGGAGGGTTGATATCAATTCTGAATGCCGGAAGCAGGCACTTTGAGATATTCGACACGAAGGTGACAACTCACGTTTCATCTGTGACGGTGACCGTATCAGGTTTCACGACCGCATCTCCTTGCGTTGACAATCCGGTTCCCGCTTGCGGCGGGGACCGCAATCACACAACCGATTGCACATTCCCCCGTCCTCCAAAAGCTGTCAGCGACTCCGGTCCTTATCGCGCGGTGCTGGCGCTTGCGCCGGGGTCGCGCGGCCGATTTTGACGTCCAGCGATCCGCCCGCTTTGATCCGATCGGCGACGAGCTGGCGCGTCGACTCCGCGATGGCTCCGACCATGCGCGCGCTCTCGCCCCGATCGCGCGCGGTCTTCATGGCCGCGTCGACGATTGCCTGGGCGGGCGCAAGGCGCGGATCGGCTTGGTTCTTCTCCGGCGTGTTCTTCAGGAACAGCTCGGCAAGCCGCTCCTGCCCCGGCGAGTGACCAGGGGGCAGGATCGGCCGCTCCAGCGACCGCACGGCGCGCTGGAGCTGGGCCGGCTGCTGGTTGTTGATTTGAACACCGAGTGCTGCGCCGATCTCCCGCACGCGCTCCAACGGCGTCTGCTGCGGCGTCACGACGGCATCGACCTGACGGACACCTAGATAGGTGAGAAGGTGCGATTGATAGATCGGCCCTTTGGCATGGCGGACATAGGCGAGTTCGGTGCGCGCGTTGGCGATGGCGGGGGAGGGGGCACCCTCCTTAATCAACCCACGCAGCCGATCGGCCGCCTGTTGGCGAGCGGCCGGCAAATAGCGTTCCAGCTCCTCGCGCGCCTTGGTCAGCGTCACGCGGTAGCGTTGCCCCTCGGGCGGCGCGCGCTTGGGGAGCATGGCGATCCCTGCGGGGCCAATCCGCGCCTCGGGCGCGAGGTCGCGCTTGATCGCCGCTGCGGAGAGAACCGCCGCCATTCCGCGATGATCGCCGGTAAGAAAGCCGTGACGGGACGCCTCCATCCAACGGTCCTTGTCGATCGCGGCGATGCGGATCGGGTGGCCGGCTTCGCGGGCGAGCTGGGCGGCATGGTGGCGCATGGTGCGCCCGTTCCCTTCGCGGAAGGGATGAATGGCGTTGATCTCGTTGATGTGGTTGCCGAGCCGATCGAAAAACTCGTCGCGAGGAAGCACCCGCAAGCCGCTCTGCGCTCCTACCTCGGCGAACCGCTTGTCGAGTTCGCGCGCGATGTAGGGGACGGCGGCGAAGCTCGATCCGCCCTTGGCGATGTTGACGGTGCGGTCCTGGCCTGCCCAATCGTAGAGGTCTTGGAACAGGTGTTTGTGAAGGGCACGGTAGCCGTCGGCGGTGGCTGGAAAGGTCAGGCGCGCAGCCTCCGCGCCGCGCGCCTGCGTCAGTCGTCGTTCGGCCTCGGTAAGCGTTTTGTCTTCCGTAATCCCGAGCCGGTTACGAAGCGTCTCGGTGCCGGGATATGTATAAGGATCGCTTGCCAAGGTCAGGCAGCGATCTGGCGGGTTCCGGGCTGATAGAGACTGAGGATAATCGAGGGCATGAGGGCGGGCGGAACGCCCTCGTCGAGCATCATCGAGAACATCGCGTCCTCGTCGATGGTCGGGGTCATATCCTCGATAACGAGATTGGCACGGGCTTCCGCTACGTCCTCGCGCCAAAGCGCAACCTGTTCAGGGCTGCCGCGCTCGAAATCCATCTGGCGGATGCGCTCGCGCAGCGTTTCAAGATCGATCTGGGCCATCGCGGTCATCCTTTCTGCTCATAACCCTACGCCTTCCAACGCGATTCCTCAACAAATCACGTGCGATAAGAGCCGGTCGGTGCGTCGCGATCCGCGCTCGCTTGAACGCGGATCGCACGCCGGGGACGTCAGTATTCGCTCGCGAGCATGATCGTCAGCACGCGCTTGGTCTGTTGCTCATCCCACGGCGCTTCGCTGCCATAGGTAAGCGTGTTGTCGTAGTAGTCCACCTTCCAGAAAACGGTTTCGGCGATTGCCTTGTCGTCGCTCGGTCGCTCCTGCGTCCACGTTCCCGTCGCGAGCCGATAAACCGCGCCGAAATCATGTTCTCCGTGAGGATCGTTGTCGCCGGTGAATTGCGAGAAGCCGACGATCGCCGCCAGCGCCGCGAAGCGATCCGCGTCGGGGAGAGACTGGAAACCCAGCGTGACGTTGGCGATGGATGCGGTGCCCGGTTGGCTCCGGGCTAGGTCATTAAGGCGACGGATGGTGTCGAGTTGTTCGGGGCTGCACATCACTGATCCTCCTTCTGGCATGGGCCGCAAGGCCGCTCGGCCTCACGGCCCTGCCTGTCCGGCGAGGACGGGATGGGGAGGGGGAGCGAGAATCTACCGCTGGTGCGGGCGAGCCGCCTAGCGCGGCCGAAGCCTCCGGCGACGGGTGCCGCGGTTGGCGGATTACACGGGCGGTCGATTGTCGTTCGGGAACGAAAGGGCAGCGCCCTTGGTGTTCCCCTAGCGCCGGTCGCGCGCATCGCGATCGGCGAGAGTTGCGCGGTGCGGATCTCCGCACGGCACTATCGCGCGCAAGCGCGCCCCCGTCAGGAGGGCGCGTTGCGTGCGTCGCGGGCGGCGATCACCAGATCGACGATACGCGGCTGATGGAACAGCTCGCCACGCTCGACAACACCGAGACCGGGACCATCGAGAACGTCGCGGATGCGATCCTGCACGACCTCCTCCAGGTCTCCGGCGAGAACCCAAAAGTGGCGCGGGTCACGATCGCGGCCATCGGCGCGGAACTGGTCGCTTTCGACGACGGCCTGGACCAGCGCGTTCAGCGCGGCCATCCCCAGCGCGCGCTCGAAGGCGAGCTGCGCGAATAGGCGATGATGGGACATGGAAACCTCCGTGTTGCCGTGATTGGCGACGACGGCGGGAGGGGCGCGGAACGCCGGGTCATAGGACCGCGCCAGCGGCCGGCTTGCCGGGCAGCGGGGGAGCCGATTTGCGCAGCAAATTGGGGGGACCGCTGATCCTTGAGGCGGCGTTCCGCGCCCCTCACGATGGGCGGAGACTGACGGACTGCCTCTACAAACCAACGCCCGCCCACGGGGCGGACCGCTAGCCGATTTTCTGCTTTCGTTCTCGACTCGGCTGACTCATAGAATCGTCATGCCGATCATGGCCGAACATCGCTGGCTCTACCCGATCGACTGGCCTGAGTTGTCGAGGCTGATCCGGTTCGGCCGCGCCAAGGGGCGCTGCGAGCATTGCCAGCGCCCGCACGGCCGGCGGGTGTTCCACTTGGGTGACGGACGCTGGTGGGACGCTGATCGCCACCAATGGCGCGACGGGCGCGGTCGCCGGGTGCGTGCGCCTAAGTCGGACGTGGCGACGATCGTGCGCATCACGCGGGTCTATATCGCGTGTGCGCATCTGAACCATGACCCCACCGACAACGCACCACGCAATTTGGCTGCACTCTGCCAGCGATGCCATATGATCCATGACGCGGCCGAACATCGGCGCCGGCGATGGCTGAATGCTTACAGACGTCGGGCCTTGGGCGATCTGTTCGCATGGTTCGAACCACGCGCGATCTTGGTGAGGAATGGCGGCGGTCGTAGTATCAGCTTGGGTGACGGGCTGCGCGGCTCACACGCGAATAGCAGAATGGAGTGATAGCAATGGATACCTTCAACGCTGGCGTCCAATACAACGACTTCAAGGGAACCGTTGCCGCGGACATTTCCGATAATGTCGCGCTTGCCGGCCATCTGGTGTCTTTGGGAAAAGCTGAAAGCGACGAGCGTGTCATTGGATTCAGGATCGCTTCTGGGGAGAACCAGGGGACACCCGTGACCGATGTGTCGCTGGTGGCTTATCTTCTTCGGTCTGCTGAGTTTGAGCCAGCCCCGGCAGAGGTGCGTGCTGTCGAATTGCGCATCACGCCGGGGGAAGCGCTCGCATTTTTCAAGCGTTTCGACCTCGTGGCAGTTCGGCGCGGCGTCGATTTGAGCGGCACTCACGTAGATGGCCCGCATTACGATTAAACTCGCCATCGCGCCGCCCGTCCCTTGTGGGCGGGCGGCGTGCGCTGATCTGCAAGGGCAGCGCGCGCGACGGCCATGCAGAGCATGGCTGTCGCGCCGGCGAGGGGGCTGATGCTGGGCGGTTGGTCGAGAAAAGGGGGTGATTATCACCGCCCCCCGTATCCGTTTACGCCATTTCGTCGGCCTCCATGTCCTCGCCATCGAAGGCATCGGCGTCGGGATCGTCCAGTTCGTGCCGCTCGGGCTGGTCGAACGCCCCGATCTGCATCGGCGCGGGAAGCCAGTGCGAAGCGAGCCGCCCCGACACGTTGACCGCCAAGTCTGCCTTCTTCTTGATGGTTGCGCAGTTGTCGGCGCTGGCATCGCCGCATTCGGCGCGGAGTAGGTCGATAAGGGCCGCACGGCGCATCTTGTCGAACAGGGCGATGGGGGCTTGCCAGCGGGTCGCAATGTCCACGCCTGTCGCGCGGGCCACCTGCTCAAAGTGATGGTGACGCGCACCGGGGGCACCGCCTGCGAACAAGGTGCCGTCCACCGTCATCGCCACCAATCCGGCGAGTAGCGCCATCTTGTCGTCGTGACTCATGGCGCGAATGACCTCGAACCGGCCATCTGCTGGGACCGATGCGAAGCGGTCGGCCATCGTTTCTTCGACCTCCCGCACGTCGCTGGTCGCCATAAGGTCGTCGGCAACATCGGTCGCGATGGTCTTGGCCTGCACGTCTATCGCCATCTGATAGCTGTGCGCGCCGTGGAGTAGCTGACCCGCAAGGCTGTCCAGCAGCACATCCAGCGCCAGCGCCGGGTCGGCTGAAACCGCCTCCTGCACGATGCGGGTCTTGATCCGCGACAGGTCTGCAACAAGGCTGTTGCTGTAGAGCGGCTGCGGCTCGCCGCTGCTCGCCTTGGGCTTCGGCTCGGCCTTCGCGCGATAGAAGCTCTTGCCGAGCGATCCGTCATGCGAAACCCAGAGCGCCACGCCCCCGACCGCGACCTGCTCGGCATTGAACCCGCGCAAGCCCTCAGTGATCGCATCCCGCTGATCGGACAACGGCGCGATGCGGTCGCTGTCCTCGCCCTCGGCCTCGGCGATCTGTTCGATAGCGACGTCGATTGCCTCGATCCGCGCGGCCTCGTCCTCGGTCGGCTCGCGCGTGGCCGGATACAGGCTGCCCTTCATGTAAAGGTCGTAGGGCCGGTCCAGCGTGGCGCGGACCTCATGCCAACCGATCGCGCGATACTCGTCGGCGATACCGTCCAGCTTGTCCTCCGCCAGTTCCTGCACAAGCTCGGGATGGTCGGCAAACCCCTCGGCCCCTTGGCTGAACAGGTCTACCGTGATCGTCCCGCCCTTCGCCTCGTAGGCGTCGCGCCCGACGAAGATAAACGCGCCGCTGGTGGTGTCCACCTTCTCGGTGGTGAGCATCCGCCGGATGGTGTGGGCGTGGCCGTTCGCCGCCTTGCATACCTTCACCTGTTGGTCGTGGTCGTCAGTGAGGGTGAGCGCGCGCGCCGCCTCAAGCGACAACTGGTCCTTGGCGATCAGGTCGATCAGCGCCGGTGCCAGCGCGGAAAGGCGAAGCATCTTATAGACGAAGCTGACCGCCTGACCGAACCGGGCAGCGATTTCCTCGGCGTCCATGCCGGTATCGCGTAGCGCCGCAAAGGCGCGGATGCTGTCTGCCGGGTGCATGTCCTCGCGCTGGAAGTTCTCCGCGAGCGACAGTTCGATGGCCTCTTCCTTGGTGCGGACCTCGACGGGAAACGCGTCGCTGTTCTTGATCTGCTTGCGCTTCGCCAGTTCTTTGAGGCCGCGATAGCGCCGCCCTCCGGCGAACACATAGAACAGGCCCTCGTCCTCATAGGCGACAAGGTTTTGCAACAGGCCGTGCGCGGCAATGTCGTCGGCCATGCTCTCGACGGCGGAAGGCTTCACGCGCCGCTGATTGAGCGGGGAAAGGCGAAGCTGCGACAGCTTGACGGTGATGATACCCATGATGATGCTCCTGATCTGAATAAGGTTCGGTGATGGGGGAGGGGTCAGCCTTCGAGGCTCGCGAGTTCGTCAAACTCGGCCGATGCGCGCGCCGCGCCGTCCCCTGCGTAGGTCGCGCCGGAACGCGGATAGAAGAACACGCGCTCGCCACGGCGGTAGGGGGTGCCGTCCGCGCTGGTCCCGTCCACATTGGCCCGTTTCCAGTAGGGATCGCCCTTGTATCGGGTGTAAGCCATTCTCTTTCCTCCTTCTTCCTGCGGCTGAAAGCCGGTTGCCGCAGCAACCGGGTCTGCCTCTCCGGCGAGGAGCGGGATGGGGAGGGAGGAGGAAAATCGATGGCCTGGCGCGGGCAGGCCGCCTTAGCGCGGCCGACGCCCCTTAGGGCGTCGGGTGCCGCGCTTGGCGGACCACACGGGGCCGTCTATTTTCCTTCGGGAACGAAAGGGCAGCAGCCCTTGGTGTTCCCCGCGCTGGCGGGCCTCCGGGGGAGGGCCGTGGCGCTCTACAGGGGAGCGTCTCGCATCTTTGCGCGTCCGCAGGTGTGCCACGTGGCACACCTCACGCGAGGATCGTTACCCTTTGGGAGTGCGCCGTTGTGGCGCGAAGAAGAAAGGAGTGTTCGTATGAACTGAGCTTATTGGCATAGCTCATGCCTGACCGACTTACCGGTGCCGGTGACGAACCAGCTGAAATTCCGAAAGGGAAACG
>NZ_JAAILI010000072.1 GCF_012650175.1 Sphingomonas sp. S2M10 | reverse complement strand
GGCCGGTTCGACCGAGGCGAAGACGATTCCCCGTGCCTCCTTGTGAAAGTCGTCGGCGTCGAGATCCCAGTTGTGACCGTTGTTGCGGACCATCACCGACAGCACATGGGTACCGGGTGCGCGCGCGAGCAGCCAGGCGCCTTCGTTGTTGTGATGCGTCTTGTCGCGGCCGCCGTCGTTGAACAACTTCGCTGCTTCGGCCGGGCCATAGGCTTCATAGAGCGCGATGGTCGCGGCCTGGAGGTCGACCAGCGGCACCTGTTCGTCGCGCGCGACCTTGCGCATCGCCTCGGCATAGTCGGCCAGCGTGCGGCGGATGCGGCCGGCATCGAAGTTGCGCCGTTCGGGAGAGGTGACCAGCACCGGCGTGCCGCCGCGCCGCCGCACCTCGGCGATATAGGTGTGCAGCCAGGCGGGGTAGGTGACGACCGGGTCCGCATAGGTCTGCGGCCATTCCGATTTCTGATCGTTATGTCCGAACTGGATCAGCACCCAATCGCCTCGCTGTACCTGCGACAAGAGCTTGTCGAGGCGAAGCTCGGTGACGAAGGACTTCAGCGTCTCGCCCGATTCTGCATGATTGGCCACGGCGATGTCCGGCTGGAACAGCGCCGGCAGCATCTGGCCCCAGCTGGCGGCGGGTTCGGCGCGCTGATCCGTGACGGTGGAATCGCCCGCGAGAAAGACGGTGGGGACCGACACCGGCTCGATCGTGACTCGCTGGACGTGCGGATCGCCAAGAAACTCCAGCGTGAGCTTGTCGTCCCAGGTAAAGCTGGCCGCCTCGCGCGGCTTGAGCCGCACGGCGGTGCCGCCCGGCGCGTTGGCGGGCGGCGCGGACAGCGCGGCAGTGCGCACGTTCACGACGAAGCTGGCGGTCACGAACTGCCCCGGGGCGGTGGTGATGCTGCGCAGCATCAGTCGACGCGATTCCGCCTTCACCGTGGTGCGCGACGCTGCGCGGGCGTCGCCTAGGCGCACCGTCACCCGGTAATTGCCCTCCGGTACCGCTACGGAGAAGAGCCGCTCGCGCGCGCTCCCGCCCGGCTCATAGCCATGGCCGCCGGGACGATAGGGCGCGCCCTCGGCCACCAGGACGCGGCCCTCGGCCGGCGGGGCGCCGGGCGCGAGATCGAAGACCTGGGTGTCCGTCACGGCCGCAAGCATCGCCAGCATCCACATCGCGTCACCGCCGACTATTTGCGCGTGGCAAGGTCGAACGACAGGTGCGGCGGCTGGTTATAGGCCGTGTTCTGCCAGGCGACCCCCAAGCGATAGACCGGATCGTGCAGCAGCGTCGGCAGCCGGATCGCGCTCGGCCGCGGCGTTGCATAGATGCGCAGCTCGCGGCTGTCGGTGCTCGGCAGCACCAGCTCCTCGCGCCAGTCGCCGAGAAGGTCGGCGGAAAGCGCGGGGTTGCGCTTGGTGCCGTTGTTCGAGGTGGTGCCGGACGGATCGAGCAGCAGTTTCTCGCTCCCCGTCGTCCAGTCCCATTTGGTGATGCGGGTGCCGTCGAGCAGTTCGGCCAGCGCGTCGCCGTCCCAGTAGATGCTGAAATTGGCGGCGCGCGGATGCCCGCCGGGGATCACCTTGCCGCGCGCGTCATAGAGGTCGGGCGAATTGCTCGCCCAGGCCTCGGCGCCCGGGAAGCGCGGGTCGATATCCACCGCGATGCCGCGCCCGGTATCCTTGTCGGCCGGCGTCGACCAGAGCAGGGCGCCGGTGCGCGCATCGAGCATCGCGGCCCCCCGATTGCCGCTACGGCGCATTTCTTCATGGACGCCGAATTTCTCGAGGCCCGGGCGGGTGGGATCGAGATCGCCGACATGCATGGTGTCGCCATGGCCCAGCCCCGACGACCACAGCCCCTCGCCGTCATCGTCCACCGCCATCGACCCGTAGATCACCTCGTCGCGGCCGTCGCCGTCGACATCGGCCACCGAAAGCTGGTGGTTGCCGTTGTCGCCGTACTTCGCGTTGCCCGGCGTCACGCTGTCGAACAGCCAGCGCTGCGTCAGCTTGCCGTCGCGCCAGTCCCAGGCGGCAACGGTCGAGCGGGCATAATAGCCGCGGCCGAACACCAGGCTCGGGCGGTGCCCGTCGAGATAGGCGACGCCGGCCAGATAGCGCTCGGAGCGGTTGCCATAGCCATCGCCCCACAGCGCCTTGAGGCCCGCTTCGGTGTCGGCGCCGCGCGGGGGCGCATAGGGCGCAGTCGCCAGCGCGCGGCCGGTGCGGCCGTCGAACACGGTCAGATATTCCGGCCCATCGAGGATGCGGCCCTTGAGGTTGGCCAGCTTGCGGCCGTCGCTGGTGACGGTGGAGCCGGTGCGATCGCCAACCTCCACGGACGCATCGCCGTGCCGCCAGTCCTTCGACGGATCGCCGATCGCCTTGCCCGCGCCGTCGATCGTGCCGTCGGCAGTTTTCATTGCCACCTCCGCGCGGCCATCACCGTCGAGGTCGAATACCATGAACTGGGTATAGTGCGCGCCCGATCGGATGTTGCGGCCGAGATCGATGCGCCACAGTTTCCTGCCGTCCAGCGTATAGGCGTCGATCAGCGTCTCGCCGGTATAGCCTGCGAAGGCATTGTCCTTGGCGATGCTGGGGTACCATTTGACGATCAGCTCAAGGCGGCCGTCGCCGTCGAGATCGCCGACCGAGACGTCGTTGGCGCTATAGCCATAGGTTTCGCCATCGGGCGTCGTGCGATCGGCCGGCCTGTCGAGCGCGACGGCGAGATAACCCTGTGCCCAGACCGAAACCTGACTACCGGCGGCACCGCCATCCACGGCCAGCGCATAGCGCGCGGCGGAGGTACCTGCCTTGTCGAGGAAGCTGGTCGGCTGAGACGGCGCGATGTGCGCGATCGGCTTGCCGTCGCGATAGAGGGTGAAGCGGATGGTCTTGGGATCGGTGCCGAGCAGGCGCCAGGCGACATGAATCCCACCGCCTTCCGCAGGCACCGCGACCAGCGCGCGGTCGAGCCGTTCGACCTGGCGCCCGTTCAGTGTGTCGACGGTCTGCGCCGCGAGCGGGGCGGCGACGACGGCGGCGAGCAGGACGAAACGCATCACGGCAACTCCTGGAACAATCGAAAAAAAAGCGGGCCGCCGTGGTTGAGGCGGCGGCCCGAGGGGAGGTTTCGTCAGAACTGGAAGTTGACGCCGAAGTTGAAGGTGCGCCCGATACGCGTCTGGAACAGCGTGTCGCGGCGGACGCTGTCGAGGTAGAGATTGTTGCGCTCGTCCGTGAGGTTCTGCGCCTCCACGATCAGCTTGATGTGGTCGTTGAGGTTGTACGAGGCAGAGGCGTCGACGAAGGTGTTCGGCGAATTGCCCTGCAAATCGCTACCTGGCGAGGCCGGAATCGCGCGGATATAGCGGTCGCGGTAGCTCGCCGTCGCGCGGATGCTGAACCTGGCGTCCTCGTAGAAGATCGTGCCGCTTGCCGTGTTCTTCGACAGGCCGACCAGATCCGCCGTGGTGGTAACGGTCGGCGTGCCGTTCACGCTCGCCAGAATGTAGCGGATCTTCGAGGTGACATGGGTGTAGTTGCCCAGCACGCCGATATTCTTGAGGAAACCGGGCAGGAAGCGCATCTGCACCTGCGCATTCACCTCGACGCCGTTCAGCTTGCCGCCCGGCGTGTTGAGGGGTTGGCCGACGGTGAAGATCTCGGTCGGCGCGGTGTTGGTGTTGTCGAGCAGCGCCACCGGAAGGCCCAGCTGATTGAACGGGATCTGGCTCGTCACCCGCTGGACATAGGTTTTGATGTTCTTGTGGAAATAGGCGACCGAGAACAGCGATCCCGGCTGGAAATACCATTCCAGCGCGGCGTCGAACGTGTCGGCGCGGATCGGATCGAGATAGGGGTTGTTGATGTTGCCGACCCGCGTCGTGGCGGTGACTCCGCTGGTGGGGGCGAGCTGGCCGAGCTCGGGCCGCGACATCACCTTGGCGGCGGCGAGGCGCAGCAGCAGGTTGCGGGCGGGTTCGATCACGACATTGGCCGAGGGGAGCCAGTCGTCATAGTCGCGCAGCACCTGGCCGTACTGGCCGCGCAGGTTGGTGGGTGTCTGGCCTGCTGCCCCCACGCTGACGGTGCCGGCGGCGAGCATGTCCGTCTTCACATAGCGCACGCCGACATCGCCGCGCACCCCGAAAGGCAGCGCCATGTCTGTGTCGAACGTCGCCATCGCATAGGCGCTCTTCACCGATTCGCGGATGCGCGATGCCACCGCGCCGCATTCGCTGCGGCAGAAGCGGACCCCGTCATAGTTGAACACCTGCGCCCATTTGTCGGCATCGATCGCCGCCCAGCTCTTCGGTGCGCCGCTGCCGAACAGCTGGTCCAGCCCGCTGATCTGCGTGGTGATGCTGGCCAGCGTGGTGCCGGCCGGCAGCGCCTGCACGACGGTCTGCGCGGTATAGGGCAGCGAGGTCCAGGCGCTGAAATCGCTGCTGCGATACTGTCCGCCGACGCGCAGCTTCAGCGCGTCGCTCAGGCTGTAATCGACGTTCAGCTCGCCGGTGAAATTGTCGGTCTGGTTTTTCGACGGCTTGCCCTGGAAGCTGAATCCGCCGAGCACGGTGCCGTCCGGCCGGGCGGGCGCGTAGCTGAAATTGGCCGGGTTCGACACGTCGAAACCGAAGCCGAGCAGCGGGGTGCTGCCTCCGTTGCGGAAATCGATCGAGAAATTGGGCGTGTCGATCGCGTCCATGAAGGTCTGCAGGCGCTTCGGGTTCCACCAGACCGACTGGTTCTTGCCGACCAGCATCTCGACTTGCAGCGCATCGTTGAAGCGGTGCTTGAGGTGCGTGTTCACCTGGAGGAAGTCCGAGGTCCACTGGTCGACCAGCCCCTCGGAGCGGACGTCGACGCCGTCGAACAGGCCATAGACCAGCGAGCCGTTCGCGCTGAACTGCGCATCGCGTACCGATACCATGGGCTGGCCGTTGTTGGTGATCGAGCGGCCGAACGAGATGCCGGCGATGTAATTGTCGCGGCGGGTCACCTCGAAGCGCGAATAGATTGCGTCGACGCCGATATCGGTGTCGTCGTCCGGCTTGAACTGGAACGACAGCGTGCCGCCCATCCGCTCGGTATTCTGTTCCGAGTTCAGATAGCGCGGCAGCCGCGGGAGGAAGGCGCCGCTGCCCGGCACGTTGGGCAGATCGGCGCGGCGCAGGTTGACGATGCTGTTATAGGCGGCGAGCGTGCCGGTGCGCGGGTTGCCGGTGCTGCACATCGTCGCCGACGCCCCCTTGCTCGCGACATTGGGGCTGATCGGCGCATAGCCGATCGGCGTGCAGAAGGGCTGCACCGCTGCCGGGCCGGCGGCGCCGTCCGGATCGAAGCCATTGGTATCGGCCGAGAGGATATCCACCGCCGAATAGCCGACTTCGCGGATATGGCGCTTCTGATAGGCAAAGCTGGCGAGCACCCCGAAGCGGCCCTCCGCGAATTTCCGACCGACCAGCAGCGAGCCGCGCGGATCGACCTTCTTGCTCAGCTCGTTATATACGCCGCGCAGCGTCGCGGTGAGGGTGAAATCCTTCTTCAGATCGAGCGGCTTGGGTGCGCTGAGGTCCACTGTCGCGCCGAGCGAGCCTTCCTCGACATCGGCCGAGGCGGTCTTGCGCACCGCGAGCGCCGAGAAGATCTCGGTCGGGAAGACGTTGAAGTCGAAGCTGCGGCCCGAATTGCCGGCGCCGTAAATGTCCGACGAGCCGGTTTGCGCGGTGCCTTCCATGCCGTTGATGCGCACCCGGGTGAAGCCGGCGCCGAGGCCGCGGACCGAGATGTTGCGCCCCTCGCCGCCATCGCCGCGTGACAGCGCCACGCCGGGCACGCGCTGCATCGATTCCGCGAGGTTGCTGTCCGGGAACTTGCCGATGTCCTCCGCGACGATCGAATCGACCGCGGCGGTTTCGTTGCGCTTGAGGCTCAGCGCACTGTCCAGCGAGGCACGGAAGCCGCGGACGATGATTTCCTCGTCGGCCGGCGGTGCGGGCTGCTCCTGCACGGTCTGCGCGGCGGCGGGAGCGGCGGAAACCATGGCGATCGCCAGTGCCAGCACGGAGGCGCCCCGACGGGCGGCGACGCCCTGCGAACCGGTATCATAGGACATCTCACTCTCCCTGTCCTTGCTTGCCGCTGCCAAGTGTCGGCGCGGTCTATCCCAATCTCTGTTGAGTCGTTCCAATATGTATTACGCATTTCCACGATGTAGCCAAGAGGGTGTCTGTGCCCCGCGCCCGGCGCGCGACGATGGCTGGCCTGAGACACTGGTCGGCAAGCATATGGCGGTCGCGACGGACGGCACGGTCCGGCACGCCGGACGCGGCCATGCGCCTTCGACGGCAGAATCGCGCCGGTGACGAAGTCATGTGGAGAGCCGCGCCCGTGCCGCGGGCGCGTGCACCATGTGTGGCGCTCGGCTTCTAGCGGCAGGCCGTGCTGCCGAGCGGCCTGTCGCGGGTGAGGTCCGGGCGCTGAGGCAGCACCTTGTCCGCGATCGGCAGCTTCAGCGTCTTCAATTCCTGCGCGACCAGATCCGCCATCGCGCGGGCACCCAGCTCGCTGAAATGGGTGTCGTCGTCGATCCCCTTGGGAAAGCCGACGGCCTTGTCCTCCGGCTTCAGGTGAAGATAGAGCTTGCGCGAACCGTCCGGCCCGAGCCGCTGGAGCAGTTCGGCCGAGCGGGCCTCCAGGTCGAGCAGCGGTGTGTTCGTGCTGGAAACCAGCGCGCGCATCACCTCGCTATAGGCGGCGAAATCGGCCTTCACGCGCGTGCCGTCGAAGCTGCGGCGGACGGGCGGGGTGACCAGCACCGGCACCAGCCCATGGCCGCGCGCTTCCCAGATCATCCGCAGCAGATTGTCGCGATACAGCGTGGCGGCGGGCGCATAGCGTTCGGGCTTGGTGGTACTCGAGTCATTATGACCGAACTGGATCAGCACCACGTCGCCGGGCTTGGCCTCGGCGAGGAGCGAATCCCAGCGCCCTTCGGCGAGGAACGACTTGGTGCTGCGCCCGCCGATCGCGCGATTGACCACCACGGCATCGGCGCTGAGGCCGCAGGGCAGCATCTGCCCCCAGCCGGTCTGCGGATAGCGATCGGCGGCGTAATGCTGCGCGGTCGAATCGCTGGCGATGAACAGCGTCTGCGCGCTCGCGGGGGCGGCAGCGACGAGTGCGGCGGCGAAGAGCGCCCCCCTCATTGCAGGTTCACGAACGCGCCGCCGTCGACCAGCAGCGCCGCGCCGGTGACATAGGCCGCCATGTCGGAGGCGAGGAAGATGATCGGGCCGGCGAGATCCTCGGGCTGGCCCAACCGGCCGAGCGGCACCCGGCCTTCCATATATTTCCGCTTCTCCGCGTCGGCGAGGTCGTCCTTGTTGATCTCGGTGAGGATCGTCCCCGGCAGCACTGAATTGCAGCGAATGCCGTGTCGGCCAAGTGCGATCGCTGCCGACTGCATCAGCGAATGCAGCCCGGCCTTGGTCGGGGTGTAGTGCGTCTGATACTCGCCGCCGACCAGCGCCGAGATCGACGACACCGCGACGATGGCACCGCCATGATCTTGTGCGACCATCTGCTTCGCCGCCGCCTGACACATGAAATAGCCGCCGAGCAGATTCACCTGCACCGTGCGCTGGACGGTTTCCACCGGCATGTCGAGAAACGCGTGGAACGGGCAGATGCCGGCGTTGGATACCATCACATCGATCTTGCCGAACGCCTCCACCGCGCGCGCGACGAAGGTTTCGGCGGTGGCGGGATCGGCGACATCGCCCTTCACCGCCAGCCCGCGCCGACCCTTGGCCTCGATCGCGGCGACCACGGCGGCCGCGTCGTCCTCGCGGCTGTGATAGTTGATCGCCACATTCGCACCGGCCTCCGCCGCGCCGATCGCCGCCGCACGGCCGATCCCGGTCGACCCGCCGGTGACGAGCACCGTCTTCCCCTCCAACAGTTTCACGGGCATCCTCTCCTTCTCATCGTCGGTGCTTGCGCGCCGGGCGCATCTCCGCGCTCCAGCCGAGATCGGTGCTGATCGCCTCCGCGGTGCCGCGCACCTGCGCGCTCAACGCCGCCATGCGATCGTCGTCCATATATTGCGCCGCGCTCGATACGCTGATCGCCGCGACGATCCGGCTCGAGACGTCGCGTACCGGCGCCGCCACGCAGCGGATCAGATCCTCGTTTTCCTCAAGATCGAAGGCGTGGCCGGCGCCTGCATAGCTGCGCATCCGCTCGAACCAGAGGCCGCGATCGGTATGCTGCTGCCCACGCGCCGCATCGGCCGCGTAGAGCCGCTCCCAGTCGCTTTCGGCCGCGTCAATCAGCAGCGCCTTGCCGAGCCCGGTCGAAGTGAGCGGCTGGCGATCGCCGATGCGGCTGGAGATTTCCACGCGGCGGCGGCCCGGGATCTTGTCGAGATAAAGCGCCAGATCGCCGTCCATCCGGCCGAGATGCACCGTATCCTCGGTTTCGGCAGCCAGCGCTTCCATGCGCGGGCGGGCGATCTGGACGATGTCCGCCTGGCTTTGCGCGAGAAAGCCGAGCTGGATCAGCTTCGGCCCCAGTTGATAGCCGTCGCGCGGCAGATAGCTGAGGAAGCCGCGGTCAATCAGCGCGTTGGCCAGCCGGTGCGTGGTCGAGCGGGTAAGCGCCATCCGCGCCGACAATTCGGCCAGTTTCACCGGACCGTCGATCACCTTGTCCAGCATATCGAGCCCGCGCAGCAGCGTCTGGCTGCCCTGGATCTTGGCGCCCCCGCCGGCCGGTGTCGCGCTCTCGGCGCTTTCAGCGTTTGACGTGGATCGTTCCATCAATTAACATCCTATCCCATAAAGTGAGAAAGTAAAGCATTCAGGAGGATGCCGGGCAGCCGATCGCGGCTGCGATCCACCCGAACCTCTCGGCCCGCGACGTACCACATGCTGACACGTCGTGCGTCGGAATTTCATATGTCGGAACCCGGCCATCCATCTGGGATGGTCGCCAGAAGGGAAGCGTCGAGCCGTGGCAGCCGGACTTTCAACGACCAAGTTGGCCAAGATCAAGCAGGTGCGCGCCTATACCGTCCGCGGCGGGGGCGCCGATTATCACGACCAGGGCGTGGGGCACTGGATCGACGACCACATCGCGACGCCGATGGCGCGCTACCCCGACTATCGTGCAAGCCGGCAGAGCTTCGGTATCAACGTACTCGGCACGCTGATCGTCGAGATCGAGGCCGAGGACGGCACGATCGGCTTTGCGGTGACCACCGGCGGCGAGCCGGCCTGCTACATCGTCGAGAAGCATCTCGCCCGCTTCCTCGAGGGCCGCAGCCCGACAGAATATGAGAAGATCTGGGATCAGATGTACTTCTCGACCCAATATTATGGTCGCAAAGGCCTGGTGGTGAACGCCATTTCCGGCGTCGACCTGGCGCTGTGGGACCTGCTGGGCAAGCTGCGCGGCGAGCCGGTGTACCAGATGCTCGGCGGCGCGGTGCGCGATGAGCTGCAATTCTACGCGACCGGCGCGCGGCCGGATATCGCCAAGGAACTGGGCTTCATCGGCGGCAAGCTGCCGCTCCACCACGGCCCGGCCGAGGGGATCGAGGGGCTCCACAAGAACATCGCCGAGCTGGCCGAGATGCGGTCACGCGTCGGTCCGGACTTCTGGCTGATGTGGGACTGCTGGATGGCGCTCGACGTCGACTATGCGACGCGCCTCGCCATCGCGGCGCACGAGCATGGCCTGAAGTGGATCGAGGAGGCGATCAGCCCCGACGATTATTGGGGCTATGTCGAGCTCAAGCGCAACGTGCCCAAGGGCATGCTCGTCACGACCGGCGAGCATGAGGCGACCCGCTGGGGCTTCCGGATGCTGCTGGAGATGGACTGCTGCGACATCATTCAGCCCGACGTGGGCTGGTGCGGCGGCGTGACCGAACTCTTGAAGATCTCGGCGCTGGCCGATGCGCGCGGCAAGCTGGTCGTGCCGCACGGCTCGTCGGTCTACAGCTACCATTTCGTCATCACCCGCCACAACTCGCCCTTTGCCGAGTTCCTGATGATGCATCCCGGACCCACCGAAGTGGTGCCGATGTTCCACCCGCAATTGCTGGGCGAGCCGGTGCCCCAGAACGGCCGCCTTCGCGCAAGCGCGCTCGACCAGCCGGGCTTCGGTGTCGAGCTCAACCGCGAACTCGCCATGCACCGCCCCTATTCGCACTGAGAGAGACGCCCATGAAATTCTGCCGCTTTGGAGAGCGGGGCCAGGAGCGCCCCGGCCTGATCGACGCCGAGGGCCGCGTCCGCGACCTGTCCGGCCGCATCGACGAGCTGACGATCGACGCGATCGCCGGGCTGGGCACGATCGACCCCGCCGGCCTCCCGCTGGTCGACGTGGGCGTGCGCCTGGGCGTGCCGATCAAGGGCATCGGCAAGATCGTCGCGATCGGCCTCAATTATGAGGATCATGCGAAGGAATCCAACCTGCCGATCCCGACCGAGCCGGTGATGTTCATGAAGGCGCTGTCGAGCCTGACCGGCCCCAATGACGAGGTGATGCTGCCCCGCGGCTCCACCCATAGCGACTGGGAAGTCGAGCTGGCGGTGGTGATCGGCAAGACCGCGCGCTACGTCGGCAAGGCCGAGGCGCTCTCGCATGTCGCCGGCTATGCGGTCGCCAACGACGTGTCCGAGCGCTACAACCAGAAGCAGCGCGGCAACCAGTGGAGCAAGGGCAAGGGTCATGACAGCTTCTGTCCGCTCGGTCCCTGGCTGGTGACGGCGGACGAGATCGCCGACCCGCAGGCGCTCGACATGTTCCTCGACGTCAACGGCCAGCGGATGCAGACCGGCAACACCCGGACGATGATCTTCGACGTCGCCGAGATCATTGCCTATGTCAGCGAGTATATCACCCTCTACCCGGGCGACGTGCTGATCACCGGCACGCCGCCGGGGGTGGGCGAGGGCAAGAAGCCGGAATCGATCTTCCTCAAGCCCGGCGACACGATGCGTCTGGGCATCGCCGGTCTCGGCGAGCAGCAGCAGCAGGTCGTCGCATGGCGCCACCTCGGCGATACGGTGCTCGGATGAGCGGCTTTGCGGGACGCTTTGCCGGGCGGGCGGCGGTGATCACCGGCGGCGCCTCCGGCCTCGGGCTCGCGGTGGCGCGACGCATCGTTGCGGAGGGCGGCACGGTCGCGCTGTGGGATCTCAACCCGGACCAGCTGGCGGTCGCCGCCGCCGATCTCGGCAGCGCGCATGTCGAGCAGCTCGACGTCTCCGATGCCGACGCGGTCGCACGCGCGGCCGAGGCGACGGCGGCGGCGCTGGGCAGGATCGACATCCTGGTCTGCTCGGCGGGCATCACCGGCGCGACCGTGCCGGTGCACGAATTCCCGCTCGACAGCTGGCGCCGCGTCATCGACATCAACCTGAACGGCCTGTTCTATTGCTGTCGCGCGGTGGTGCCGCATCTGCTGGCGAACGGCTATGGCCGCATCGTCAACGTCGCCTCGGTCGCGGGCAAGGAGGGCAATCCCAATGCCTCGGCCTATTCGGCCTCCAAGGCGGGCGTGATCGGCTTCACCAAGTCGCTCGGCAAGGAACTCGCCGGCAAGGGCGTAATCGCCAACGCGCTGACGCCTGCGACCTTTGAGAGCCCGATCCTGGCCCAGCTGCCGCTCAGCCAAGTGGAATATATGCGCTCAAAGATTCCGATGGGTCGATTGGGCGAGGCCGAGGAGAGCGCCGCGATGATCTGTTTCATGGCGAGCGAGGAATGCAGCTTCACCACCGCCTCGACCTTCGACACGTCGGGCGGCCGCACGACTTATTGATAGCGCGCGCGTGCGCGCGCGAGGGAGGAGCGAGAATATGGCGCGGGGTCTTCCGTTCGTCGATGCGCATGTGCATCTCTGGGACCTCGATCATATCGCCTATCCCTGGCTGACACCGCCCTTTTCGGAGGACGGACCCAACGGCAGCGTCGAGCCAATCGCGCGCACCTATCTGCTCGACGACTATCTCGCGGATGCGACGGGCTGGGACGTGCGCGGCATCGTCCATGTCGACGCCGGAGCCGCGCCCCAGGCGGCACTTGCCGAGACCGAATGGCTGCAGGCGATGGCCGATGCGCGCGGCATGCCCAACGCGATCATCGCCTTCGCCGCGCTCGACGATCCGCAGGTCGACACGCTGCTCGCCGCCCATGCCCGGCATCCGGCGGTTCGCGGCATTCGTCACATCGTCAACTGGCATCCCGATCCGCGGCGCAGCTATACGCCGCGCGACGTGACCCGGGACGAGGCCTGGGCGCGGGGTTTCAGCCTGCTCGGAAGCCACGGCCTCAGCTTCGACCTGCAGGCCTATCCCGGACAGTTCTCCGGCCTGGCCGGGCTGATCGCGCGCCATCCCGAGGTGCAGGTGATCCTCAACCATGCCGGCATGGCGGTCCCGGGTGAATGGGACATGTGGCGCGCGGGCATGGCGGCGCTCGCCGTGCTGCCGAATGTCGCCGTGAAGATCTCGGGCATGGGCTTCACCCATCGCCCCTGGTCGCGCGCCGACATCCAGCCCTATATCCTGCAGACGATCGACCTGTTCGGCGCCGAGCGCGTGATGTTCGCCAGCGATTTTCCCACCGACAAGCTGTTCGGCAGCTTTGCCGCCCATCTCGATGCCTATGACGCCTGCACGGCGAGCTTCAGCGACGGCGAGCGGAGCGCCCTGTTTGCGGGCAATGCCAACCGGCTGTACCGGCTGGGTCTGGACCTGGCCTAGCACCGCGGCGCAGTCGGCAACCTGTCCGAAACCCATGGCACGACGGGCTTTACCATCCGCGGGATCAGCAACACCGGCGTCGGCGCCGGCGGTCAGGCCGCTGCCGCCAGCGTCTATGTCGACGGCGCACCGATCCCGAAGTCGGCGCTGCATGGCGGCCCGACGGACCTTTGGGACGTCCAGCAGGTGGAAGTGCTGCGCGGTCCCCAATCGACCATCCAGGGGCTGAATGCGCTGGCCGGCGGGGTGATGATCACCACGCGGGACTCGTCCGTGGCTGCATGGAGCGGCGATGCGCGCGCCTTGTGGACAGACCGGTACGACCGCACCTTTTCGGCGGCGCTCGGCGGCCCCATCGTACGGGACGAACTCGGCATCCGCCTGTCCGCGGAGCGTCGCGCCGACCGCGGCATCATCGCCAATCTCACCCGCGGCGGGTACGACGATGCGATGCAGTCGCTCAACCTGCGCGGCAAGCTGAAATGGACGCCGCACGTGGTGCCGGGCCTGGAAGCGATCGCCAGTTACAATCGCGTGCGGCGCGAGCACGGCTATCCGTATGAATATTCCCGCACCGATCGGCCGAACTTCTACAAGGATCGGGTCTCGACCGGGGATCAGCCGAGCCGCGGCAACATACCCGCAAGAAGCAATGGCGCTGGCCGATCTCCGCCGAGACGGTACGCGCGGTGCTCAGCAGCCATTCGGTGCTGGGCCTGGCCTTCGCCGTGATCATCTATCTGGTGTGCCTGACCGGCACGATCGCCGTGTTCGCACCCGATCTGCAACGGCTGGAACTGCCCCGGGCGCCGGCGGCCGCGCAGCTCGCCCCCGATGCCGCGGCACGGGCGCTCGGCGCGGCAGCGAAGCAGGTGCCGGGCGACGTCGCGCTCAACCTCACACTGCCGAGCCCGGAGCGATCGGGCGCGCGCCTGATCGCGTTCAGGGGACGGTTCGAACGCAACTGGGCGGTGGCGGAGGACGGTGGTCTCACCCCGCTGGAGGCCCCCTGGACGGAGTTTCTCCTCTATCTCCATATCTGCCTGCACCTGCGGCGCAACTGGGGCGGATTGCTCGTCAGCCTGACCGGCGTGGCGCTGCTCTCCTCGCTGGTCTCGGGCATCCTCGCTCATCCGCGTGTGCTGCGGGATGCGTTCCACCTTCGTCTTGGCGGATCGCGCCGGTTGCAGGAAGCGGACCTGCACAACCAGCTCGGCATCTGGGCGCTGCCCTTTCACTTCACCCTCGCGCTTACCGGCCTGAGCACACTCATCGTCGCGGTTCTGGCCCTGCTCCTCTACCGGGGCGATACCGGCCGGGTCTATGCGTTGTTCCTCGATCCGCCGCCGCCGGTGGACGCGCGCGGCACCGCTGCCCGCCATCGCCATGCTTGTGCCGCAGGCAAAGGCGCGGATGGGAGGCGCGGCGGTGAAAAGCATCGCGATCGAGCGTCCGGGCCGCGCCGACATGCGCATTTCGGTGCATGGCCGCCAATCGCGCCTGCTCGTCGCGCAGGAGGAGGTGCAGTTCGACGCGCGAAGGCGGCGTCGTGGCGCCGCGCATCGGGTGGGATACAGGCTGGGGCGTGGCGCTGTGCGCTCCTGCTCTCCGTCGGCGTCGCGGCGATACTCTGTGGGGGGCGGCTGTTGCTTTAGCCGGCAGGCGGCCGGACGATGCAGGTCGGAACATTCGCGTCGCCAGACAACGGCCAATATCGAATTTACTACTGCATCACGTTCGATCCACCCGGTCCCTGCACGCCTAGATGTCGGCGTGATGGAGTCGGCAGCAACATGCCTTGCTGTAGTATCGCGCTTAGTTACTGCCCGATATACCAAAAACAGTCACACCTGAAAAATTTGATATGCACAGCAACTTCGCGACGACTGTGCGCTCTACAAATATGATCAAAGGGTGGCGTAGGTCTGTCATAGGTATAACTACCTATAGTGGAGAGAATAGGCGAGGCGCGGATGTCGGAAACAATTTGTGCATCCTCCTGCGTGAGCGTGAAAAACGTCGCGCTCCTTCGAGACACCATGTTGGAAAGCCTGCGGGCGGACGGCGCGATCGTCATCGATATCGCTGGCGTAACGGACGCCGATCTTAGTCTGATCCAGCTTCTGGCGGCACTGCGCGTGTCGGCGGCAGACGCCGGTCGCGAGGTGCGCCTGCGCACGCCGGTCCCCGCGCCGGTGGCGGCGCTGCTCGATCGTGCCGGTTTCCTCGCCGCACCCACCCCGCAAGATCTCGATTTCTGGTTTCACGGAGAACGTGCCCAATGACCGCCTCGATCCTCACCGTCGATGATTCGCCCAGCCTGCGCATGGCGATCAAGATCGCGCTGACCGGCGCGGGCTATACCGTGACCGAGGCCGGCGACGGCGTCGAAGGGCTGGCCAAGGCCAAGGGCGCCAAGTTCGACCTGATCATCACCGACCTCAACATGCCCAACATGGACGGGCTGACGATGATCCGCGAGCTGCGCAA
>NZ_JAAILI010000071.1 GCF_012650175.1 Sphingomonas sp. S2M10 | reverse complement strand
GCCGAGCCCGGCCGAGGCACAACCGACCAAGGCCGCGTCGGCACCCGTCGCCTCGGCGATGCAGATCAACGCGCCGGCCGAGGCCGGGACGGATAGCTACGGCATGGCATCCGGTACGGGCGGGGGCAGGGGATCGCCCGCCAGCACCGGCACCTGCCTCGCGCCCCCGTGCGGCGTCGGCGGGGGCGGCATGTCGGTGGCCGTCTATACCGACTATCTGACCAGCACGCTGCAGGAACGGGTGCGACGCGACGACAAGCTGCGCCGGCTGATCTTCTCTGCCGATCTTGCGGTTAGCGTGACGGGCGACGGGCAGGTGACCGGGGTCCGGCTCGTCGATCGTCGCGGCGGCGGAGGCGAGCAGGCGGCCAGGCAACTCATTGCATTGCTGGAAACGGTGCGCGGGCTCACCCCGCCCCCGGCGGCAATGTCCTTTCCACAGAAAATCACCGTGCAGGGTCGGCGCGCTTTCTGACGTGCCGGGATCAAAGGGGAAGACGTAGATGTTCGTGCAGGGGAAATCGGGTGGGCACAAGCTGGGCCTCGCCGTCGGCGTGGCCGCCTTGGCGTTGCTCTGGGCGACGCCGGGCTACGCGCAGCAGGCGGTCGACGCGCCGTCGGACAGCGCGATGGTCAATCTGGTGCGCCTGCTGGTCGAGCAGAAGATCCTGACCCGCGAGAAGGGCGACGCGCTGCTCGCCCAGGCCCAGGCGGAAGCGTCCCAGGCCCGCGCCGCTCAGGCGCGTGCTGTCGCGCCGGTGCAGCAGGCGGCGTCCGAACTCCCGCCGCCGCCGTCGGGCACGGTTCGCGTGCCCTATGTTCCCGAAACGGTGCGCGCCAAGATCCGAGAGGAACTGCGCACCGAGGTGCTGGCGCAGGCCAAGGCTGAAGGCTGGGCGGCCCCCGACAAGGCTGCGCCGGACTGGGTGAACAATTTCCAGATCCACGGGGACTTCCGCTTCCGTTCGGCCTCGGCGCTGTTCGGCAAGGACAACGCCCAGGCGTTCTTCGACGTGCCGCAGTTCAATACCGGGGGGCCATACGATCCGGTGAACGACCTGCTGCCATCGCTCAATACGACGCGCGACAAGATCAACAACCTTCAGGTCCGGGCGCGGATCAACATGACTGCGACGGTGGCCGATCGCTTCGAGCTGGGCTTCCAGCTTGCCAGCGGCGACAATGCGGGGCCGATCTCCACCAATGCGACGCTGACCGGCGGCTTCCGGAAGCGCGACCTGTGGATCCAGAATGCCTATGTGAAGGGCGAGCTCGTGCCGGGCGTAACCGCCATGGTTGGTCGCTTCGACAATCCCTTCCGCACGACCGACCTGCTGTTCGACCCCGATCTGGCGCTGGACGGCGCCTATGGCCAGCTCGATCTGGGTCGGTTGATCGGCGATCACGGGTTCTCGGTGCAGGTACGCGGCGGCGCCTTCCCGATCGAGTATGAGGACATCAACTATCCCTCGACCGCGATCAACAAACGCAATTTCCGCGATCGCTATCTGTTTTCCGGCCAGCTCGAGCTCGCCAAGACCTTTGGTAACGGCCTGAAGGTCGATCTCAGCGCGGGCTATCATAATTTCACTTACATGCGTGGCCACATCTCGGAGCCGTGCGACGTCTATTCGGCCAACAATGTCGAATGCTCGACCGATGCGCTGCGGCCGCTCTACGCGACCAAGGGGAACACGTTCATGTTCCTGCGCCGCTTCGATTTCCGCCGGCCGGACGATCCCGCCAATCCGTCGCAGCCGCAGTTCCTCGGGCTCAAATTCGCCTATCGCGTTCTGGACGTGAACGGCACGGTGAGCTTGCCGATTTCCGATCACATCATCGCGCAGCTCACCGGCGCCTATCTGCACAATTTCGGCTATGATCCGAAGAACCTCTGCAAGGAGGGCGCCGACACCCAGCCGCTCAACAATGTCGTGCTGACCGACCCGAGCAACCCGCTCCAGGGCGCCTGCGACAGGACCAACCCGGCGCGGTTCGTGGGCGGCAATGACGGCTTCGGAGCCTACTTCTCTATTGGCGATCCGGCGCTGTTCTCGGTCAACCCGCGGCGCGCGCGCAAGGGTGCCTGGGCCGTCAATCTGGCGTACAAATATCTCCAGAGCGACGCGACGCTCGACAGCTTCACCGATTCCGATTTCCATCTCGGCGGCACCAACGCCAAGGGCTATTTCATCGGTGGCGCTTGGGCACCGTTCGAGCATGTGACGCTCGGCGGCCGCTGGCTGAGCTCCAATCAGGTGTCGGGGCCGCCGCTCGCGATCGACGTGCTGCACCTCGACCTCGGCGTCGCTTTCTGATGCGTCCGGGATCGCTCCCGGTCCCGCCCCTCGCTGGGGCGGCGCGCTGCCACGCCGCAGCGCGCCGCCACGCCTGTCCCTGTTCCAATCGCACCCTGATCGGAGTTTCCCGATGATCGTTCGCAGTGCGCCGCTTGCGCGCCGTCGCCGCCGTGCCATGTTCCTGCTGGGGGTCAGCGCCGCGACGCTGGCGGCTGGGCTCGGCGCGCTTCCGGCGCAGGCGCAGACCGCCGCCGCGCTGCTCGGCGGTGGCGCGCGCGCGCCCCGGCCCGAAACGGCATCGGCGGGCCAGGCAACGCCAACGCGCTCGCCGACGATGCAGGCGGCGCTCGCGCGACAGCAATCCAGTCAGGCGCGCGTGACCCAGATTCGCGCCTATGCCAGCGCGCTGCGGCAGGTGATCGCGCGCTCCGGCGCGGGCGACGGGCTCACCGCCGACGGGCTTGATCCGATCGAAGCGGTCCGCCAGGCTGCCGCCGCCGGCGCGGCCGGCGACACCAATCGCGCCAACGCTCTGCTCGTCAGCGTGTCGGCCGCCAACGACGCGACGGGCCTGAACACCTGGGAAGGCGCGGGCCTGCCGACCCAGACGGTGGTGGACGGCCGCACCGTCGTGTCGATCGACCAGAAGCAGGATCGGGCGCTGCTCTCCTGGAACAGCTTCAACGTCGGTCAGAACACCACACTGCAGTTCAACCAGAAGCAGAACGGCGTCGCCAAGGCCGACTGGGTGGCGGTGAACCGCGTCACCAATGGTGTGAACCCCAGCCTGATCCTCGGTAACATGAAGGCAGACGGCACCGTGGTGGTGCTGAACCAGGCCGGCATCATCTTCGGTGCAAAGAGCCAGATCAATACGCATTCGCTGCTCGCCAGCACGCTGGAACTGGGCAATGGCTGGCAGAAGGACGCGCAGTCCAAGCTGCAGCCGCTCAGCGTCGCGGAGCGCAACCGCGCCTTTCTCAGCGCGGGACTGTTCGGCCAGGGCAACGGCGTGCTCAGCCTGAATGCGACAACGGATCCGAGTGGCCCGGGCGTGCTGGTCTCGGCCCAAATGCGCAAGGTCACCGACACCAGCGTCACCTATGCCAATCCGCTGGAGGGCGACATCGTTGTCGACCGGGGCGCGCAGATCACCGCCGGCACGGCCGGGTTCGTGATGGTCACGGCGCCCAGGATCTCGGTCAGCGGCGCAATCTCGGCGGTGGACGGACAAGTGAGCCTGCAGGCCGGGCGCATCATTCCGTTTCAGCCATCTGGCGGCGCCAACAGCGACCCCGATCCTTATGTGCGGGGATACAAACTGGTCACCTATCAGGTGGAAATGCCGGCGGATATCTCCCAATATGTGCCGGGGCCGGGCGACGGCAACATCCATGTCGACGGCGTCATCCGTTCGCAGCGCGGCTATCTATCGCTCGGCACCGCAACCTTTGGCGCAATCGATATCGACGGCTATCTGGAAGCGACCACCAGCGTTTCGCGCAACGGCAAGATCGAGTTGCTGGCCGGTACGGTCACGCTCGGCGGCAGCGATGATCCCAGCCGTGCCGCAGGATTGGCGATCCTGCCGGACCTGACCGGCGAAACGATTCCACAGGGCAGCACCGCCCAGCCGCCGGCGTTCAAATCGTCGCAGATCGTGGTGGGGACGGCGTTCCGACCGCCCGCCGGGTCGCCGTCGCTGTTCGGCCAGATCATGGCGGGCAGCTTCAGCATGGGCACCAATACAATGCTCTATGCGCCGAACGCCGACGTGCGGGTCGGCAGTGCGTCGGCCGACCCAACGGGCGGTAGCTTCTTCGGCATACTGACAAGCAGGATCGACGTTCTGAAGGGCGCCGTGATCGACGTGTCCGGCTTGAAGGACGTGCAGCACGAGGTGGCCGACAACATCATCGCGGTGACGCCGGTCAAGCGCAACGAACTCAGCGATACGCCCAATTATCGCGAAGTGGCGGTGGGCGACAATTTCAGCTTGAACGGGGCGACGCTGTACCTTGATTCGCGCGTTTCCGGCGTACGCGACGACGGTGTCGCCTGGGTGGGATCGCCGTTGATCCAGGGCGGTGCGCTTGCCAGCCAGATACCCGCATCCGTTTCCGACTTGATGACCAAGGGCGGTACGGTGCACCTCGGCACCACCCGGATACCGGTCGCGGATCGGAGCATCGCCGCGGCAGATGCCCCTGCCATACATATCGCGCGCGACGCGCTGATCGATGTGTCGGGCGGATGGATCCATTATGCCGGCGGCACGGTGCGGACGAGCCGGCTGCTCACCGACGACGGCCGCATCGTCGACATCGCCGATGCCGACCCCAACGACAAGTTCGTCGGCGTGGTCGACGGGCTGACGACGGTGCAGCCGCGGTTCGGCGTCGTTCGCAATTATCTGACCGCCGCGTCGCAGAGCACACGCTACGAAGCCAGCTACGACGAGGGCCGCGACGCGGGGGTGCTCAGCATCGCCACCATGGCGGCGACGATGGACGGCAGCGTCTTCGGTAACGCCTTTGCCGGTGCGCGGCAGATTTTGGGCAGCGTTCGCCCGGCGCTGAAGAGCGCAATCGCCGGCGACACCCGCCTCCTTCAGCGCAGCAAATTCGATCTGCCCTCGGGCGCCGGTCTGTCGATCCTCTCGTACGGCGACACGATCGTATATCATGGCGTGCGCGGCGCTGCCGAGGCCGATGGATCGGAGCTGCTGCTCAGCGATACGATGCTGAACAATGCCGGGCTGGCGGCACTGAGCCTGACGGCGGCCGGTTCCGTCACCTTCGCCGGCAATCAGCTATCGTCGATGGCGGGACGTGACATCGTCGCCGTCACCGCGGCCAGCGATGTCCAGCTGACGCCCGGCGGCACCCTGAGCGTCATTGCAGGACGGACGATCCGCTTCGATGGCAAGGTCTCGGCGCCTTCGGGCACGATCGTCGCCGAAACGCAATTGGCGGGCGTTCTCGGCACCAGTCTGGCTGCGGTTCAGAGCAATGGCTCGGCATTTCGTGCCGGGCTTTACGGTGACGGCAGCGGCGACGACATCCGCATCGGCGGCTATGTCTCGGATCCCGGCGATGTCCGCCCCTTCGACCTTGTCGTCACCGGCGCGCTGTCCACGGCTGGTCTGTGGGTAAACGACTATCTCGATCGCGACGGCGCGTTTGGCAGTGCCTTTCAGGACGGCGGCACCATCAGCCTGACAAGCGCGCGAAAGGTTCTTCCGTCGGTCGCGCTGCCGTCATCCAGCGGCGCCCGCGCCGTCGATCTAAGCGGCAGCATCCTCGTCCGCGGCGGCCTGGATGTCAGTGCCGGCGGCTATGTCACTCCGGCGGGCGCGTTGCGTCTCGACGGCAAGGGCGGCAACGTGTCGATCGTCAACGCGACGACCTATGCTTCGCTGTTGGCGACGTGGAACAATCCCGAAGCCCCGATCCTCAGCTACCCGTTCGACACCTATGGTCCGTCGATCGGGACGGCACCGGTTGCACGGTCCACTGTCGATCTGTCCGGCGCAACAATCACCGGCTTCGGCTTTGCGGGCGGCGGCACCTTCGCCCTGACCGCGCCCGACATCGGCTTCGGCTCGGACACGCGGGACGGCAGCACGCATATCGGGCTCGATTTCCTCGCCAAGACTGGGTTCGGCACGCTCAGCCTGACGAGCAATCGGTCCCGTATCGTCGACGGTCTGTTCGCCAATGATCCCGGCGCCAAATCCGCCTTGCTTGAAACGAGCCGCTTCATGATCGGGGCGGGGGAGACCCTCGATCTGACCCAGCGCGTGCTGCCTTCGATCCTGACGGTGGATCAGGCCCGCGATCTGCGCGGCCTCGCCACCGGCGCCCGCCTGCTGGACCAGCCGGGTATGGCGCCGATCGCGCCGGCCGCCGACTGGGACCGGCGCGCGGCGCATCTGGTGCTGAGCGGGCTCACCGAACTGGACGTGATGGCGGGCGGCGCGATCATCGGGGCGCCGCAGGCCAGCATTACGGCCGACAAGCTCTATAACGCCGGTAGCATCGTCTTGCGCGGCGGCACGATCCGCCAGCGCAACGATCTCACGGCGGACGTGATCGCGACTGGCCTCGGGGTACGCGACGTGGATCTTGGCGGGCAGGGGCTCGGCGATGCGTTCGGCGGGGCTGCCGGTGCGCAGAGCGGGTTCAGTGCGAGCGCGCTCAATGCCGCGGCCGTCCGGGACGCCCTGGGGCAGCGCGTGCTCACCAACGCCGAACTGGTGTCGCTTCGCGGGGAAGACCGCCTCGTCTATTTCCTCGGCCGCCTCGACGCCGACCAAGGCATGGTGCTCGCGGCGGGCAGCCAGACCGATCTTTCCGGCGTCGCGCTGTTCGATCCACGCGCGCGGGCGGTGGCCGGCGCGCAATTGCGGGCGGGCCGGGTGCTCGATGGCGGGTCGATCTCGCTCGCTGCAGGTACCCTGGTCGGACGTACGTCATTCGGCGTGACCGTCGCAACCGACCGTGGCAGCACCTTGATCCGCGACGACCGCGCGGCCGTGAACATCGGCGGTGCGAGCGCGGTATATGACCAGGCCCTCACGGGCGGCCTGTATGCACCCTATCGGGAGTGGAGTGCGGCCGGCACAATCTCAGCGCTCGGCGGCGGTACGCTCGGCACGACGGCGATCCTTGCAAAGGGGGGCGCGGCGGAGGCGGAGGGCGGTACGCTCGAATGGCTGCGACCGGTGCTCGGCAGCGCGACTGCCGGCGCCGCCGACTATCTGTCCACCGATATGATCGGTCGCAGCGGCTTCGACACGGTCGTCGCGCGGGGCGGGCTCACGCTGGACGGCAATTTCGTGCTTTCGCTGCGCAAGCGCTTTGCGGTCACGTCCTCTGATCCCCTGGCCGTCCTCAATGCACCGGACGCGAACGTCACCGTGCGGGCGACGCAGGGGACCAGCGCCGCCGTGTTCGCGGGCGCGGTGCAGTTCGCCAGCCGCAACCGGCTGAATACGACGGCGGACGTCGCGCCGACGCGCGGCACCGGCGATGCCACTGTCTTTTTCGGCGGCGGCGCGGCGGGGATTGATTTCACGGGCGGCATCCGCTTCGATGATTCGATCGGCACTCTCGCCTTCAAGACGCCGGGCGACATCCGGTTTGTCGGCGTTGCCGACAGGAGCGGGCTCTCCAACCTGATCAACGTCTACAGCGGTGGCGTGCAGGCGGGAAACAACCTCAGCTTCGATGCCTATCGTACCTATGCTGCCACTGGCGCTGGCAATTTGCAGGCGCTGCTGGAAGGCAGCACGAATGGCTTTGCCACCGCGGCCTATACGGTGCTTGCAGGCGGCACGCTCACGGTGGGCAGCAGCTATGTGCAGGCCAATGTGCCGACGCCGCTCTCCGCCGGGTCGCACCTCGTACTGGCCGCGCGCGACATCGTGCAGAACGGCTATCTCGCCGCGCCGCTCGGCCTGCTCGAGCTGGGTGCCAGCTGGACCAACACGGTCCGCTTCGGCTCGGGGAGCACCACGATCGTCTCCGGCGAGGGGCTGACGGTCCCCTATGGCAGCACGACCGACAAGAACGAGTATTATTTCCCGACGCAACCGAGGCCAATCACCGCGATGCCGTCCGGCGCATTGCGGCTTGCGGCCGGATCGATCGTGCAGGATGCCGGCGCCACCTTCGTCGGACGCGGTGGGGGCGACGTCGTCGGCTATCAGTTCCAGCCTGGCGTCGGTGGATCGCGTGACGTGCTCGATCGCTTCAACCGCGACGAATTCAGTGCCAACGGCTTCGATCCGGCGACGGGCCTCGGTTATCAATATGCGGACCAGCGCCAGGTCTTCGCGCTGGTGCCGATGTCGCAGGCCAATGCAAAGGCCGGCTTCGATCCGGTGCTCTCGGCAGACTATGGCGCTGCAGGGCCGGTCGATCTTTATGGCAGCGGCGCTGGGCGGACCGTCATCCTCGATTCCGCGCCAGGGCTTGCTGCCGGCGAGTATCTTCTGCTCCCGGCAAAATATGCGGCGGTCATTCCCGGCGCGCTCCGCGTCGTCGAGAACAGCGACATCGGCGCCCCGGTCCCGTCGCAGAGCACCACGCTGCTCGATGGGTCGATCGTCGTCGGCGGACGCTATGGCTTTGCGGGCAACGGCATCTCCGAATCGACGCGGCATTCGTTCACCGTTCAGTCCAAGGACGTCTTCGCCAAGTTTTCGACCATCCAGCCGGTAAGCGGCACCGCAACGCTCGTCGATGCGGCGACCCGGAACGGCGTGGCGCGATCGCGTGCGCCCCTGGATGCCGCACGTGTGGTGTTGAGCCCATTGACCGAACTGCGGATCGCCGGTTTGTTCGATACCAGGCCGGCAACGGGCGGGCAGGCCGGGCAGTTCGACATCACCGGCACGAACATTGCGATTGTCGCCGCCGAGGATGCCGGCAACACCCCGGCGGGCACGCTGCGCCTGACCGACACGGCGCTCAACAACCTCAATGCCCCCAGCCTGTTGATCGGTGGTCTCCGCGGCAGCGCCAGCGACGGCAGCACGCAGCTGACGCTGACCGCGCAGTCCCTTTCGATCGGCAGCGGCGCCAGTCTGCGCGGTGCCGAGCTGCTCCTGGGCGTCAGCGGCGCGGGATCTATGCTCAGCGTTGCGGACAGCGCGAGCATCACCGCGAGCGGAACGCTGGGCGCAGAGAGCAGCGGCGATTACAAGGCGACGACCGGGGGCTCGCTGCTGCGGGTCGCGGTGGGCGGCGAGCGGCTGGTCAACCGCACGGGCAGCGGCGGTTCGACGCTGCAGATCGGTGCAGCGACGCTGCGCGGCGACAGCGTAGCACTGGATTCGAGCGGCACGTTCGCCGTTTCCGATGCCGCCAGCATCACCGCCACTCGCGCTGCGATCAGCGGTGCGGCCATCCGGTTCGACGCTTCGCCGACCGCGGCGGACGCGCCGGGCGTGGTCGGCGCCGGGCTGGAGGCCAAGCTGGGCGAGGCCCGGCAGCTGACGATCCGCTCCGCAGGGGCGATCCGCTTCTCGGCGGGGGCACACCGTTTCAACGACCTGGTGCTCGACAGCGCGAGCATCGCGCTGACAGCCGATGCGGCGCCGGGCGACACGCTGCAGCTCATCGCCGGCAACGTGACGTTGCGCAACAAGCTGGCCGCAACGGACGGTTGCGCGGTCACCGGGTTCTGCGGCGCCGGTGCCAGTCTGACGATCGATGCCAGCACAATTGGTTTCGGCGCGGGCGCAGTGCGTGCGGCGGGGTTCTCCGGCGGCGTGACGCTGACCGGGCGGGACGGCCTGTACGTCGACGACAAGGGCAGCTTCGGCAGCGGTTCCGCGGCCCTTCGGCTGGTCGCTCCCTTCCTTACCGATCGATCGGCGGTCTCCGATCCGCGGACGCAGGTGGTACGCCCGGAATATAGCTTCCTGACCAGCGGCGACTTCTCGCTTCGCGCGACGGGAACCAACCTTGCCGCGACGCCGATCGGCAATGCGACCCCTGGTGCCCGCATCGGCATCGGCGCCAGCGATGCGCGGGTCGCTACCGTCAGCATCGACGGCGCCTTGATCCGCGCAACCGCCGGGGTGATTGACATCCAGTCGGCCGGCGACATCCGCCTGACCGGCGCAAGCTTGCAGACCCCTGGCTATCTTGCGACATTCGGCGACAAGGACGATCCGGTGACGATTGCCGCCAATGGCGGGACGCTCAACCTGCTGTCCGCCGGCGGCGGCATCCGCATCGATGCGGCGAGCAGGCTGGTGGTCGACAGCGGCGCCGGCACGGCGGGCATGCTCAACCTGCTGGCCAGTCGCGGCACGGTGGAGCTGGCCGCGGCGCTCAATGGCGGCGTGAGCGGCAGCCGCACGGCGTCGCTCACGCTCGACAGCGGCACCGGTGGGTTCGACCTCGCCGGCTTTGTCGCACGCTACGGCACGCTGTTCGGCGGCGATCTGGCGATCCGCACGGGCATCGGAGACCTCGCACTGGACGCGGGCCAGACCCTCAAGGCGGGCAATGTCGCGCTGACCGCCGATGGCGGGACGGTGCGGATCGGCGGCACGATCGACACCTCCGGCACGAGCCTTGCGGGTCTCAGCGCCAGCGATGCGGCCAAGGTGCGGGTCAATGGCGGCGACATCGCGCTGTGGGGCGCCGACGGCGTGAGCCTGCTCGCGGGAGCCCGGCTCGATACGCACACGAGCGGCTATGCCGATACCGACAGCCGCGTCGCCCATGCCGGCGACGTGACGATCGGGATCGGGCGCGACACCGCAAGCCTGTCCATCGCGACGGGCGCAGTGATCGACGCGGGTGCGCGACGGACCCAGGCAGCGCTGGCGGCTGGGCAGCCCGGGACGCGGCTGGTGCCGGAGACGATCACCGATGCCGCCACCGGCGCGCGGGTGACCGTGTACCGCTATGCCGAGGCCGATGCGGGCGGCAGCGTGACGTTGCGCGCGCCGGTGATCGGCGCCGCCGGCGACAAGGTGGCAGTGGGTCTGCACGGCAGCATCCAGGGTGCCGACACGGTGCAGCTGGAAGGCTTCACGCGGTACAATCTGGATACTATGCTCAGCAGCGGTCTCTATGCCGGAATAACGGCAGCGACCGATGGCACGATCCTGCTCGATTTCGGCGCGGACAGCAGCAATAGCGGCGGCAAGTTCAACCCCTTTACACAGGATTTCCAGCTGGCCGACGGCGGCCGATCGATGGTGCGGTTCATCCGCAACTTCGCGGTGTCGGCGGTTGACGGCAGCGATCTGGGCGGCGTTCGTCTTCGCCCCGGGGTGGAACTGGTTGCCGCCGGCGCGATCAAGACCAGCAGCGCGTGGAATCTGGCGGCGGCCAGCTTCTCCGATGCGCAGCTCCAGGCAGCGGTGGCGGCGGGCGATCTCGTTCGCAACGCGGAACTGAGCACCGCGAGCCAGACTCGTTACACAGTTGTGGCGGGTCGCGAAGGCGAGCTGCTCGATCGTCATGCGAGTTTCCTCTACCGGGTGGGCGGTGCAGCGCGGGGCGAGGCGCCGGTGGTCACACTGCGCGCTGGCGGCAATCTCACCATCGACCGCAGCATTTCGGACGGGTTCTTCACCTTCCGCGACCTCTCCGACCCCGCCTATGTCAGCTATCAGCTGGGCGGCGGGGACCGGGCGACGCCGCCCGCGCTGCGGCTTCAGTGCGGTTCGACCGGCAATTGCGGGACGGTGGCGTCCTATCAGGACTATCCCGGCACGACGCCGCCGGCCAGCCTGGGCGCGATCACCATCACGCTGGCCACCATCGTCGCGCCGGCGGCGGCGGGCGCTGCCGCGCCGCTCGCGATTGCCGGTAACGGCGCCGCGGGAGGGGGGAGCGGGCAGAATGCGCTTGGTTTCGCGGAACTCTTCCCGCTGCTCGACGGCAATGTCGCGATGCATTCGTCCGATGTGCGACTGGCGGGCGGCGCGGGCGCGGCACTGTCGGCGAACCCGCTTCAGGTTGATCGCGGTACGCCCTCTGCGGTTACCGTGTCGGGGGAATATGGCTACGGCCTCACGGCCACGCGGGGCACGACCAGCTTTGCCGGCGCGTTGCAACTCGCCTATCTGCCCACCGCTGGTTCGACGGTCCGCTTCGCCTTGGGGGACACGTTTAGCCAGTCCGACACCGTGGGCGGGCTGAACCAGCTGTCGCCCGACGCCTATACCCAGCTCAGCTGGGGCAGCACCACCGGCCTCGGTGCCGACGCAAGGACGGCGGCGCTCGCCTGGTTCGCCGGAAAGTCCTACCGGCTGGTAGGTAGCAGCCCGTCGAACGCCACGGGCATCATCGCGCCGCTTTCGGACGTGGTAGCCTTCCTGCAGAGCTTCGAGACGACCTTCCAGGCGGGGTTGGCGAGCCGGCGCAGCGGCTATCCGGCACCGCTGTCACCGGCGCTGACCAGTTACGCCGGTGCCGACCAGGCTTATGTGCGCAGCTATGTCCGCTCGGGCGACGGCAATATTTCGGTCGCGGCGGCGGGCAATATCGACCTGCAGGGCACGGCGACGGCCGAATATCGCCAGATCAACGGTACGCTTGCCAGCCAGCCGAGTTTCCTGGGTGCGGGTCAGTTCGGCGCCGCCGCGCTCTACACGGCGGGGGTGCGCGTGGCGAGCGTCCCGCTGTCAGGGCGCGTGATCGGCACCGGGGCGGTGCTGACACTGCAGCCGGACAGCCCCTATCTTGCGAACGCTCTTACCAGTCGTACCTTCGTACCCACCCCAACCGCCTTGACGAACACGCTGGCGGTGCTGGCACGCGGCGGCGGGGATGTGCGCCTGGATGCCGGGATGGACGTGCTGGCGCGGCGGGAAAACTGGACCGACAATGCCGTCGGGGCAGCCATCGGCAAGCTGCCCGACACGGTCGGAACGTCCACCCAGCTCTGGCGGGTGGGCAGTATCGGCGCAGACACCGAGGTGGGGCTTGCGGCGCGGTATTTCACCTCCGGAGTCGGCGCGCTGGCCGGCGGGGATGTCCGCGTGCAGGCCGGGCGCGACATCGTGGACCTCACGATCGCGCTCAACAGCGGCATCACGACGACGCTGGCGGGCGGATCCAAGACGATGCTGACCTTCGGCAGCGGCGACCTTTCGGTAAGCGCCGGGCGCGACCTGCTCGCCGGCCGCTTCGACATCGCCTCGGGCGCGGCCAACATCGTGACGGGCAGGGACATTGCAGCATGGGGCACCGAGCTCGCCAGGATTTCGAACGATCCGGCACATCTACGGGTTCGGCTGAGCGACGCGACGGTGCGCCTCTTTGCGGGAGGATCAGCGACGCTCAACAGCGTTTCGGCGCTTGGCGTCCAATCCGGTCCGATACAGGATGTCACCGGCGACATTGCTGTCCTCGCCAACGCTTTCCGAGACGCCAACGCGGCGGCGGCCGGCTTTTTCAGTCCCTCGGCGTCGGTCTCGCTCCAGGCGAACGGTGCGGTCGGGATCACCGAAAGCGCCTCGGGATACCCGACCGCCTATGGCATCCAGACGCAGCTCTGGCCCGACATCTCTTCCAACCCGACAGCCTATGTGCAGGTGTTGCCGCCTAGCCTGACGCTAAGCTCGCTGGCGGACACCGTGTCGATCGGCAATGCCGCCACGGCGCAGATGCTCTACCCGTCGGTCACGGGGCAGCTCAACCTGTTCAGCCAGCGCGACATCACCAACCTCTCGCTGGCGATGAGCGACGTCGATCCGGGCCTGATTGGCGGTGCCTGGGCGATCAGCCGTGAGATCGTGCCGTACCGTCTGCCCATCGTTTCGCCGCAGACGTCGGACGGCGAGCTTCGCTACCAGCACAGCCAAGGGCTGACCCATCAGAACGATTCCCAGCCGATCCGCATCTACACCAACCAGGATCTGGTGAACGCCGCATTGTTCCTGCCAAAGCAGGCGCGCGTCACGGCAGGGGGCGGCATCACCAACCTCTTCTTCCAAGGGCAGCACTTGGCCGCCGCCGATATCACCCGCATTCGGGCGGGCGGCGACATCAGCGGCGTGGTGAGCGCGGGGTTGCTGCCCTATGTTCAATCGAACAACTTCATCCTAGGCGGGCCGGGCACGCTGATCGTCGAGGCAGGCGGCAATATCGGCCCCTTCATGAGCTCGGCCAATGTGCTGGGCCGTGAAGACGGACAGCTCTACAGCTTCGGCGGCGGCGTGCGTACCGTGGGCAATGATCTGAACCCTTGGCTCGGCACGCAGGGTGCGGACGTGAGCGTCCGGTTCGGCATGACGCAGGGCGCGGATTATGCGGCGCTGCGCGACACCTATCTGAATCCCGCCAACTTCGCGAAGCTGGACGGCGACCTCTTCGTCCAGGCCACCGACGCGTTCGGCAACCTCCAGCCGGATCGGACGCGGCCGGTCTATCTCGCGAAACTGGCGACATGGCTGCGCGACCATGCGCGGGACGCCTTTGTTGAGGTATTCGGCGCGCAGCCCTTCACGAGCGATGCGGCGCTCGCCGACGCGGCCTATGGCAAGGGGGCCGCGCTGTATGCGGCCTTCGCGAAAGTCGATCCGCTGCGTCAGCAGGACTTCCTGATCAACGGCCTGTTGTTCGGCGAGATCGCCGCCGTAGGCGTACCGAGCGGGCCGTCCTACCAGCAATATGTCCGCGGATATCGCGCGCTCCAGATGCTGTTCCCGACCCGGCTGGGCTATACGGACAACCTCGCCGGCTATACGGTAGACCCCGCCACCGTTACGCCCGACCATCCGCTCGGCGAACCGGTGCGTGCGCTGGTGAACGGCCAGCCAGCGGCGGCGACCAAGGTGCATACCGGCGATCTCGACCTGCGGCTGGCGACGATCCAGACGGCGCAGGGCGGCAACGTCTCGATCCTGGGTCCGGGCGGCGACCTCATCGCCGGCTCGACGATCCGCACCGCCGACCAGCCCAATCGGCGCGAAACCGGGTTCAGTCCCTTCCCAAGCAGCAGCCTGCTCTACGCCGGGCAGGGGGTGGTGAGCGGATACAATAGTCGCGCCATTACCTCGGTGCCGCTCGGCTATGAGGGCATCCTGACGCTCCAGGGAGGATCGATCAACGCCTTCACCGATGGCGACGTCACCCTCAACCAGAGCCGGGTGTTCACCCAGCGCGGCGGCAACATCACCCTCTGGTCGTCGAATGGCGACCTCGCGGCCGGGCAGGGGCCGAAGAGCGCCTCCAGCTTCCCGCCGGTCACAGTGCGGTTGGACAATGACGGCAATGCCGAAGTCAACAGCGCCGGCAGCGTCGCCGGTGCCGGCATCGGCACCTTCAAGGCTTCCCCGGAGGATCCCGCCGCGGACGTCATCCTGATCGCGCCGGTCGGGACGGTGGATGCCGGCGATGCGGGCGTGCGCGCTTCCGGCAATGTCGTGGTCGCAGCCGCGCGGGTGGCGAACGCGGACAATTTCAAGGCGGCCGGTGCGATCACCGGTGTGCCCGCGGGGACTGCCAACGTCGTCGTCGCGCCCGTCGTGGATCCGTCGCGGGACATCCGCGCGCTGGTGCGCGACGCATCGCGAGCGCCGGAGCAGGGCGACCAGCGCTCGATCATCACGGTCAAGGTGCTCGGCCCGGTCACCGACGGCGTCTGCCCGCCGGGCGGCAGCAGCGACGACCCGGATTGCGCGCAATAGCGCACCGGCTGTCGGGGGGGAGGAGAATGAACAGGGCCGCGGCATTGCCGCATGTGGTGGGGGAAGGGGAGCAAAGATGAACGTCGCGGAGGATGTGCGCCAGGACGCGGGAACCCATGCGGACGCCTGCGCGTGCGGATCGGGTCTGCGCGGGGACCATTGCTGCGGCCTCGCCCATCCGGTGCCCCCGGTGGCGGGGCCGGAGGTCGACGCCGCCGCCGCGCTGCTGGCCGAGGTCTCGACCCGCGAGGACCGCGAGGCAATCCGGGCGGCGGCGCTGGCGCTGCTGGCGATCGACCCCGGCCACCATGTCGCGCTCGGCAGCCTGTTCCACCTCCTCGCCGACGAGGGACGGGTGCGCGCCGCCACCGCGGTGATCGATCGGGCGACCCGCCTGCACGTGAACAACGCCCCGCTCCGCATGCGCGCGGTCCGCTTCTTCCTCGCCCAGCGCGATCGCGCCCGCGCCTTGTTCCATGCCCGCATGCTGGTGCGCCTGGCGCCGCTCGACCCGCTTGCCCACAAGCTGATGGGCACCGCGTTCCTGGACAGCGGCAGCAACAAGCCCGCCGAGTTCCATTTCCGCAAGGCGCTGGAGATCGATGGCGACGCGGAGATCGCCCCGCGCCGCATGACGCCCGCCGAGATCGGCGAGGTGCAGGCGCTGCTCGCGATCGCGCTGCGCGGCCAGGGCCGGATCGACGAGGCGCGCGCCCTGCACCAAAGCCTGGACGCGCGCTGGCCCAAGGATCTGCGCCTGCTGCTGGAATGGGGGCGGCTGGAGGAGGCGGACCGCCAGTTCGACGCCGCCGCCGCCCTGCTCGATCGCGCGGCCGAGGTCGCGCCCGGCAATCCCGGCATCGCTGCCGCCCGCGCGACGCTGCTCCGCCGCCGCAACCAGCCCGAGCTCGCGCTGGACCTGCTCCAGCAGGCCGACACGGCCGACCGCGACCTGCTGCAGGAAGGGCATATCCTCGATTCGCTCGGTCGCCACGACGAAGCGTTCGACGCCTTCGCGACCTTCAAGAAGCAGCTGCTCGAGCGTACGGGCCAGCACTATCCGGCCGAGCAGGTCCGCGCGCTGGTGGAAGATCTGCGCGCCTTCTTCTCCCCCAGCCGCACGCGGATGCTGCCCCGGGCCGGGGTGCGCAGCGACGGCCCCCAGCCGATCTTCATCATCGGCTTTCCTCGGTCCGGCACGACGCTGCTCGAACAGATGCTGAGCGCCCATCCGGACATCGCTGCCGGCGACGAACTGCCGCTCATCGGCCAGCTCGCCGATCACTCGCCGCGCCTGCTGGGCAGCCCCGGCGCCTATCCGAAGTCGCTGAGCGAATTGTGGCTGGGGGACCGTGCCGGCTTCATCGATTCGATGCGCGACCAGTATCTGAACGAAGCCGCGCAGATCGGGGCGCTTGATCCGTCGAAGCGCTGGTTCACCGACAAGATGCCGCTCAACGAGACGCATCTCGGGCTTATCCACCTGCTGTTCCCGCAATCGCCGATCCTGCATCTGGTGCGGCATCCGCTGGACGTGGTGCTGTCGGTCTTTTCCAACGCGCTCACCCATGGCTTCCACTGCGCCGCCGCGCTGGACAGCACCGCCGCCCATTATGCGCTGATCGCCGAGCTGATCGCCCATTATCGCGCGGTGCTCCCGGGGCTGCGCTATCATGCGGTGCGCTACGAGGATCTGGTCGCCGACCCGGAGCGTACGGTGCGCGCGGCGCTGGCCTTTATCGGCGCGCCGTTCGATGCGGCGACGCTCTCCTTCCACGAAAATGCGCGCTACGCCCGCACCGCCAGCTACGCGCAGGTGACCGAGAAGCTCTACGATCGCTCGGTCTATCGCCACCGTCATTACCGCCGGCATCTGGCCCCGGTGGTGCCGGTGCTGGCACCCGCGATCGAACGGCTCGGCTATGCGGTCGAGACCGATGCGTGAGGCCGCTGCGCCCCGCGCGGCGGGCGGCCGCCTCGCTTCTCAATGCCGGCCATCGCGGCGGGACGCCTGTTCGTCGCCTGGCCTCGTTTCTGCACCATCGTCAGACAAGGGAGAATCATCATGAGTGGACCTACTGATCCGAACGGCCCCACGGCAGCCCCCAGCGCCTTCGCCGCTGCCGCCGCCAATCCGTTCGACATTTCCGTTCTGAACGGCGTGGTCTTCGACGCGGACAATATCGGTGTTCTGCCCGGTACTTTTGCAGCCCAGTCTATACCCGATCCATTACAGCCAGCATACGCATGGGCAGTCGGCAACCCCGATTTTGGGTTCGACGGCACCTATTTGCGTGGTCGTCCGGTCATCTATGGCACGGCTGATGGTTCAAGCGTGCTTGGCCTTAACGATCCCGGCGCGATCCAGATCGTCGACAGTTCCTACACGGCGGGCTTCACCACCGCTGATGGCTTGTACGCACCCCCGGTCTTCGGCCGCATTTCATTCGGCGGCGCTTACACCTTCGAGATTCGTGGTTTCGGCGAGGATGGCCGGTCGATACTGCTGGGCCGGGTTGTTGCTGACCCCACTAATCCGACCGCGATAACGACGAACGATCTGGTTTTTGCTGCCAATGGCGGGGCCTATGTGTTGAGCCTCGATACCTTGCCGATCTATTCGGACGTCAACAGGCCCGCAGGCACACCGCTCGCTTTCGGCAACCGGGCTCAGGACATCAATGCCTTCCAGGCAGCGGTATGTTTCGCCGAGGGCACCCGGATCGAGACGGCGGACGGCATGGCCGCGGTCGAGGATCTCGCCCAAGGGCAGCTGGTGCGGACCGCCTCGGGTGCGCTGCGCCCCGTGCAGTGGATCGGCCAGATGCTGAGCCGGCCCGATCGCCATCCGCGCCCGTGGGAGGTTCAGCCGGTGCGGGTCACCGCCCATGCCTTCGGCCCGGGCATGCCCGCGCGCGAGGTGCGGTTGTCCCCCGGCCATGCGGTGTTCGTCGACGGCGTGCTGGTGCCGGTGGGCAACCTGGTCAACGGCGCGACGATCGTGCAGGAGGCGGTCGACCAGATCCGCTATTTCCACGTCGAGCTGGAAAGTCACGACGTGCTGCTGGCCGAGGGGCTGCCCTGCGAAAGCTATCTCGACGACGGCAACCGCACGAGCTTCGCCAACGCGGCGGGCTTCACCGATCTGCATGGCCGGCTCGATCCGAAGAGCTGGGACCATGCCTGTGCGCCGCTGGTCGCCGCCGGGCCCCAGCTCACCGCCCTGCAGCTGCGGCTGCATGCGCGGGCCGAGCAACTGGGCTGGACGCGAAGCGAAGCGGCCAATCTGCGGATCGAGGCCGACGGCACCGCGATCATGCCGGTGCATGAAGAGGGCAACCGTTTCTGGTTCCTGGTGCCCGCGGCCCGGGCACTGGTGCTGCGTTCGAATCACGGCGTGCTGGCGCAGCTGGTCCCCGGGCTGGGCGACGGGCGCCAGCTGGGGGTCGCGGTGGCCGAGCTGCGCATCGACGGGGCGGCGGTGGATCTGGACGCGCCGATGTTCGGCGCGGGCTTCTACCCGGCCGAGCGCCACGAGGCGCTGGGCTGGCGCTGGACCGATGGCGCCGCGCAGCTGCATCATGCCCTGGCCGCACCGGCGATGATCGAAGTCGCACTGGCCATGGTCGCGCCCAGCTGGGTGCGCCCGGCGCCCGCGCTCCGCGTCGTGGCGTGAGGCAACGGACCCTTGGAATAAGCTGCCGGGGCCGGCAGCGACAGGAAGAAGGCGGTCCCGACGCAAGTCGGGGCCGCTTTCTTTATGGAGCGGGGCGCTAGCGGGCACCGCGTATCGCCCGGCGACGACCAGCGGCGGAAACGAAAAATGGCCCCCGGCTTGCGCCGGGGGCCAGGTGGTCGTGCAGTTGGTTGGTCTGAACGGCGATCAGCGGCCGGTCAGGCCCGAGCAAACGCCGCCGGCGGCGACGCTGCGGATCTGCAGGCCCAGCCCGTCGCTGCCGCTGAGGAACGACTGGTTGATCGCGTTCCGCCAGATGGTCGGCATCACGCCGATGTTCGAGCGGGCGAGCAGGCCGGAAGCCGCAGTGGTGGCACCGTTCGTGTTGAGGATGCCGGCGCGGCTGGTGCCGGTCGAGTCGGTCGTGATCGTCAGTACTGTCCAGCCGATGAAGTTGCGGATCGCATCGGCATTGCCCGCCTTGTAGCAGCTATAGCCGGCGAACTGCGTGGTGCCGGTGATCGGATAGCCGGTCGCCGGCGCGGCCAGCGTCGAGGTGCCGGCATAGAGCGCGCTGGTCCAAGCCTGCGGGTTGTTGCGCAGGCCGCGGCTGGTATCGCTGGCGCTGTACGAGCCGAACGCGTTGGTCTGCGGCGGGAGCGCGCTGTTCGCGACAGCGGTCGTGCCTTCCGTGGCGCTCGGCATCTTATAGTCGGCCGCATTGGCGCTGGCGCCCGCGCTGCCCTTGAGCGCCGCGGAGAACAGCGTGGCGTTCGGCGCCGGGGCGACGAAGTCCGAGCCGATATAGCCGATCTTGCCGTTCAGCTTCACGCCCGACGGCGCGACATAGTCCGGCGCATAGTTGATCGCGTTGGTGACGCCGCCGCTGCCGTTGGCGACGAGGAACAGGCCCGACCCGTTCACCTTGCCGCCGACGACGACCGGAGTCGCCGAGGTGCCGCCGGCGACGCTGCCGAAGCCCGAGGCGGTGCTGATGAAGTAGGTGTTGCTGACCGAATTGATCGTGCCCGCGGTCGTCGCCGAGGAGCTGGCGCTGAGGCCCGTGTCCGAACGGACCGAGGTGAAGTCCGGCGTGCCGGCGACACCGCGGCTATAGGGCAGGGTTTCGGCGTTCTGGGTGAACTTGTTGGTCTGGCCCGACGCCAGCACGCCCGAGCGCGAGCAGATCGTCGCGAGGTGGCGGCTGAACAGATCGGTCGTGCCCGAACGATCGACGCGGCCGACCAGACGGATCGGCGCGCCTTCGCTGGTCCAGCGGGCCGAGGTGTCGTTGGTCGTGTCGAACAGCGGCGTGCCGCCATTGTCGGCGGTGATTTCCGCGTCGTTCCAGTTGGTGATGTAGCCGTTGAAGATCTTGCAATAGGTGCTGGCGTTGAGCTGCAGGCCGCCCGCGGCGACGCCCAGGATGGTCTTCGGCGACACGACGTTGAAGTTCATCGCGGCGTTCGAGGTGTTGGTGCCGTAGGTGGGGTTATAGGCGACCGCGACCGGCAGCACGTACATCGGGAAGAACACGGCCGGACCGGCGGTGCCCGAGACGTTGTTGGTGTAGTTGGTCAGCTCGGTCGACGAGACGTTCGAGTCCGAGAAGGCGTACTGGATGCTGGTCCAGGTGCCGAACGGATTGACGTTGGTGCCGGTGAAGGGATTGCTGCCCGACGCGGTCGACCAGGCGGTCTTGCCGAAGCCCGAACCCGAGGCGACATATTTGGCCGAGAAGTTCGGCTCGAGCTGCTGCGTGCTGCAGTTGAAGGTGCCGCCCGAGGTGATCGGTAGGTTGGTCGGCTCGGCGATCACGGTGGTGGTGCCGGCGATCAGGCCCAGCGGGTTGTTGCCGCCGATGCAGTTCAGTTCCTGCACCAGCACGTTCTGGATCGAGGTCGCGCCCGCGCCGTGCAGGACGGCTTCGCCGTCGTTGCTGGCCGGGGCCGCGATGTTGGTCTGGGCCTGGGCGGCCGAGGCGATCAGGGCGCCGCTGGCGGTCGCCAGGAAGAGCGCAGTCTTGAAACGCGTCATCGTGAGTCTCCTGTTCGGTTGAACGTTTCCACGCAACATCGTCTTCGGGCACGCAGAAGGCTTCGCCCGCAAATCCTCAAGGATATCCGGTCGAAACATTCTCGTTTCCTTTTGTGGAGCACACATGTCCTTCCGCAATGCACAGATATATTCTGTTCATCCGGACAATAGACAAAATATGCTCGTTATCTGCGGCTTGTGAAACCCGCAGCATCTACAAATGATCATTGTTCGTTTCCGACTGATCATCGAGAAATTGTCAGACTCGGCTGAAAGCCATCTGACATATGCTGGGTAGGGCGCTGAAATTACAATTTTGTGATAATTGAAGTCACGGCTGATTTTGTAATAGGAATCTACAATAGTCGACGGTCGCGATGCGGCAGGCGAATTGGCGCGGCGCTCGGTGCGCGCGTGCAATGTTATTGTAGTATTGGCGCGCTAGGTCGACGGAGGGGTGCTCGACATCGGGCTCTTTGTTGTGGGCGCGCAAGGATATTGGGCGGTCATACTTTTACGACGAGTCCGGATTAGCATAGCATGTCGGAACGGGCGAGTATTGGAAGATCCTACGACAAAATGCCGGCAGCGACCGGGGCGGGTGCTGTTGCCGGCAGTGCCGAGGCGGATGTTCCCGACGGGCTGGAGGCGATGCTGCGCGGCGGCCGCTGCCTGTCCGAAGAGGCGCTGCAGCGCGCGCTGCTGATTTCCGCGGAAAGCGGTGAGCGGCTGGATGCGGTGATCACCCGGCTGGGGCTGATGTCCGAAGACCGGCTGCTCGCGGAAATGGCGCGGGCGACCGATCTGCCGGTGGTGGCGGCGGCGGCGATGCCGGGGCAGCCGGTGGCGGGCGCGGCGCCCTCGCTAGCCTTCCTGCGCGATCTGCGCGCGCTGCCGATCGACTGCGACACGGCGCGGGTGCGGGTGGCGGCGTGCGATCCGTTCGACCCCTTTGTCGAAGAGGCGTTCGGCTTCTTGTTCGGTCGCGCGGTGGAGCGGGTGCTGGCGCGCCCGAGCGACATCGATGCGGCGATCGAGCGGCTCTATCACCCGCGCGACACCGGCGCGGACGAAACCGATGCCGCGATCGACAGCGACGATCTGGAACGGCTCAAGGATCTGGTCAGCGACGCGCCGGTGATCCGCGCGGTCAACCGGCTGATCGCGCGGGCGGTGGATGCGGGCGCGTCCGACATCCATGTCGAGCCGAGCGACGACGGATTGGTCGTGCGGCTGCGGGTGGACGGCATGCTGCGCGAGGCCGCGCGGATGCCCGCGGCGATGCGCGCGCCGCTGGTGTCGCGCATCAAGGTGATGGCGAGCCTCAACATCGCCGAGCGACGGCTGCCGCAGGACGGGCGGCTGCGGCTGTCGGTGCGCGGGCACGAGATCGATCTGCGCGTGGCGACGGCGCCCTCGATCCATGGCGAGAGCGTGGTGATGCGCATCCTCGATCGCTCGAAGCTGGCGCTCGACTTCGGCGCGCTGGGATTCGATGCCGATCTGATCGCGCGGATGCGCGCGGCGATCGCCCAGCCGCACGGCATCGTGCTGGTGACGGGCCCCACCGGCAGCGGCAAGACGACCACGCTCTACGCCGCGCTGACCGAACTGAACCGGCCCGAGCGCAAGCTGCTGACGGTGGAGGACCCGATCGAATACCGGCTGCCGGGCATCGTGCAGACGCAGGTCAACCCGGCGATCGGCTTCACCTTCGGTACCGCGCTGCGCTCGTTCCTGCGGCAGGACCCCGACGTGATGATGGTCGGCGAGATCCGCGATACCGAAACCGCGCAGATCGCGGTACAGGCGGCGCTGACCGGGCATATGATCCTGTCGACGCTCCACACCAACACCGCGGCGGGCGCGGTCTCGCGGCTGCTCGACATGGGGGTGGAGCCGTTCCTGCTGGGATCGGTGCTCACCGGTGTGCTGGCGCAGCGGCTGGTCCGCCGGTTGTGCCCGCACTGCCGCGCCCCCTATGCGCCGGCCGAGGCGCCGGCGACGCTGCAGCCGGTGCTGGCCGCGCAGGGCGTTGCGCAGCTGTACCGGCCGGTCGGTTGCGCGGCGTGCGGCGACAGCGGCTATGCCGGGCGGTTGGCGCTGCTCGAGTTTCTCGCGGTCGATCCCCGGGTCGGCCGGCTGATCCTCCACCGCGCCGACACACCGGACATCGCCGCCGCGGCCGAAGCCGGCGGGATGCGCAGCCTGCTGGCCGACGGCGTCGCGAAGGCGGCGCAGGGGCTGACCAGCATCGAGGAAGTGCTGCGCGTGGCGAGCGGGGAAGGCTGATGGCCCGCTTTCAATATCGTGCGCTGAAGCGCGACGGCGCCGCGCTGTCCGGGCAGATCGAGGCGGCGGACGGCGGCGCGGCGATCGAGGCGCTTCGCCGGACCGGCGCGACCCCGGTCGAAGTGCGGCAGATCGCCGACGCCGCTGGCCGCACCCGTCCGCCGGGCGGTTCCGGACGGGCGGCGGGGGCGGCGAGCATTGCCGAGCTCGCGGTGCTGGTCGAGGCGGGATTGCAGCTCGATCGTGCCCTGGCGCTGGCGATCGAGAATGTCGAGGATCGCAGGATCGCGGTGCATCTGAGCGATATCCTGCGCGACGTGCGCGAAGGCGCGCCGCTTTCCCGCGCGATGGCGCAGAAGCCCGCGCTCTTTTCCGCCACTGCGATCGCGATGACCGAGGCGGGGGAGGCCAATGGCCGGCTGGGCGAGGCACTGTCCCGCCTGGCCGAGACGCTGGAGCGCGAGGCCGACCTGCGCCGGCTGGTGGTTTCGTCGATGATCTATCCGGTCGCGCTGCTGGTCGTGGCGCTGGGCGTGGTGCTGCTGATGCTGCTGTTCGTCGTGCCGCAGTTCGAGAGCATGTTCGCCGGTGCCGAAGCCAAGCTGCCGCCAGCGACGGTGGTGGTGATGGGGGCGAGCCGCTTCGTGCGGGGCTATGGCCTGATGCTGCTCCTGGCGATCGGCCTCGGACTGGGGGGGCTGGCGGCAGCGATGCGGCAGCCGTCGGTGCGGCTGGCGCGCGATCGGCTCCTGCTGGCGCTGCCGCTGCTCGGCGAATTGCTGCGCCGGATCGAGACAGCGCGCTTCGCCCGCACGCTGGGCGCGCTGCTCGAGGGTGAGGTGGGCCTGACGAGCGCGCTGGCACTGGCCGAGCGGACGATCGCCAACCAGGTGATGGCGGGTGCGATCGGTCGTGTCGCACAGGGCGTGAAGCAGGGCGGCGGGCTGACCGCGCCGCTGGCCGCATCCGGCGTGCTGCCGCGGCTGGCGATCGGTTTCCTCCGGACGGGCGAGGAAACCTCGCAGCTCGGCATGATGCTGACGCGGCTGGCCAATGTGCTGGATCGCGACGTGCGGACGCGGCTGCAGCGGCTGATCGGGGTGCTCACCCCCGCGATCACGGTCTTTCTGGGCGCGACGGTGGCGGCGATCATCGCCGCGATCATGTCCGCCATTCTCGGCTTCAACGATCTGGCGGTGGCATCATGAAAAAGCGAAGCATGCAGGGCGCGAGCGGATTCACGCTGCTGGAGCTGCTGGTCGTGCTGGCGATCCTGGGCCTGCTGGCGGCGATCGTCGGCCCGCAGGTGATCAAGTATCTCGACAGCTCCAAATCGCAATCGGCGCGGGTGCAGGCGAAGAACATCGTCGCCGCGCTCAATCTGTTCAAGCTGGATGCCTCGCGCTATCCGACGCCGGAGGAAGGATTGCCGGCGCTGGTGAAGCAGCCGGCCAACGTCCCGAGCTGGAACGGCCCCTATCTGCCCGAGCAGACCGCACTGATTGATCCCTGGGGCAGACCCTATCTGATGCGGCTGCCGGGCGAACATGGCGATGTGGACGTTTACACGCTCGGGTCGGACGGGCAGCCCGGCGGAACCGGCGAGGCGCGGGATGTCGGCAGCTGGTAATCCCGCCGGCTTCACGCTGATCGAGGTGCTGGTGACGCTGGCCATCGCCGGACTGATCAGCGCCATCGCCTTTCCATCGCTGGAGCGCGCGCTGCGGCGCCAGGCGTTTCTCGACGCCTCGATGCGCGTCGAAGCGGTACTGCGCTCGGCGCGGGCGGATGCGGTGGGCGGCGGCCAGGCGGTACGGCTGCGACTCTCGCCCGACGGGCATGGCCTTGCCGATGGCGACACGGTGGAAACCGTGCCCGATGATCTGGCGCTGCGCCTCCCCGCCGATGGCGTGGCCTTTTTCCCCGACGGCAGCGCGCGGGGCGGCGACCTGACATTGGCGGGGGCCGGGATGCTGCGACGCTGGCGGGTCGCGGGCGGCACCGGCCGGGTGGAGCGCATCCAATGATCCCTGCCGCCACCCGGGAGGACGGGTTCAGCCTGGTCGAGGTGCTGGTGTCGCTCGCGGTGATCGCGGTGATGAGCGGCCTGCTGTTCGACACGCTTTCCCGCAATCTCCGCCTGGCGCAGGAGATGACGCGGCGGCGCGAAGCGGTGCTGCTGGCCCAGTCGCTGTTGGCGGAGGCGAGCGTCCCGTCACCCGGCACCGGCTTGCAGGATGCCGGTCGGCGCGGTCCGCTCGCGTGGCGGATCGATCGGCGGACGCAGCAGGACAATGCCCGCGACACCGGGCCGCGCCTGCAGGAATTGCGGATTCGCGTGACGGATGCCGCGACCGGCCGGCCGCTCACCAGCGTCACCACCCTGCGGCTGGCGCGATGACTCGCCGTACCGCCTTCGACGCGCCGTCGCCCGGCGAGCGCGGCTTCACGCTGATCGAAGTGCTGGTGGGACTGGCGCTGACCGGCATGGCCGCGGCGATGCTGCTGTCCGGCCTGCACTTCGCCGGCATGGCGGCGCTGCGGCTGCGCGGCGAGAGCGGTGGTGCCGATCAGGTCGTCTCCGCGCAGCGCCTGTTGCGCGCCACGCTGACCCGACTGAAGCCGATCACCGATCCGCGCGCGATGGCACCGACGGTGCGGATGGAAGGCGAGGGCACGCGGGTGCGCTTCTTCGCAGCGCCGCTGGACCGCGACGCGCCCGACGCGCTGCATCAATATCAGCTGGAGCGCACCAGCGACGGCAGGCTGATCCTGTTCGACGCGGGCATGCGCCGGATCGATGTGCGGCGCGAGGGAATGCGCGTCGAGGGCTGGAGCGCAACGCTGCTGGCCGATCGCGTGACACGATTGTCGCTGCGCTATTTCGGCGTGCCGCCGACCGGCGGCGCACCCGCCTGGCAGGATCGCTGGTGGGGGCGGGGCCAGCCGCCGCAGCTGATCGCGGTGCGTGTCGATTTCCCACCGGGCGATGCGCGGATCTGGCCCGACCTGCTGGTGCGACCGGGGACGACGATGAACACGAGTTGCACCACGTCGGACAGCGCGATCGATTGCGGGAGCAATCTATGAGCGGACGCGGCCTTCTGGATGCCGATATGGCGACGCTCGCCCGAATGGCGGCCGATGGCTGGCGCTGGTGGACGGGGGAGCTGGCGGCGATGGTGCCGCCGGCATGGCGTAGCGGCGGACGCTTCCCCCGCTACTGGCTGCGCGGCCCGGCGCTGGTGCCCGAACGGGCCGGCCGCGCCGCTGCGGGCGCCCGTGTCGCGGTCGTCCTGCCGGAGGACGCGGTACTGACGCGCACCATCGAGCGCCCTGCTGCGGGGCCGCGTGACCTGCGTGCGATGCTGGCGATCGAGGGCGACCGGCTGATGCCGTTCGGCGAGGAAGGTGGCCTGGTCGCAGGACGGGCGATCGGCGCCGGCCGTGTGCCCGGCCAGATGCGGGTCGCCGTGGCGGGACTGCCGATCGCGACGGCCCGCACGATCGCCCCGGCGCTGCAAGCCGATCGCCTGGTCGCCGCGCGCGTGCTGGTGGCGGGCAGCGCCGTCGATTTCGCCCCGGCCCTGCGGGCTGCGGGGCTGCTGCCGCGGCCGGGCAGTGCCGCGCCGCTGCTCTGGGCGGTGGTCGGCTTCCTGCTGTTCCTCGTCCTCGCCGCGACGATCTGGCGCGATCAGGCGCGGGTCGATCGGCTGCGCGGTCTGGTCGAGGCGCAACAGCCTGCCATGGCCATCGCCCAGCAGATCGGCCACCGCGCGGATGCCGCCCGCCGCATCGCCGCGACGCTGGTGGCCGAACGGCGGCGCCACGACGTGCTGGGCGTGCTGGCGCTGACGGGGGAAGCGCTGCCCGACCAAGCCTGGCTCCAGCATTTCGTTTGGGACGGCGTCGAGGTCCGGCTCACCGGGTACCGGCCGACGGGGGCGGACGTCGCGGCGGCACTGCGCGCCACCCGACGCTTTCGCCAGGTCCAGTCGAACGGCGACGACGCGCAGAACCCCGTCACCGGCGCCGCCGCGTTCGACCTGACGGCGCGGGTGCGGCAATGATGCGCCCGCTTTCCGCGCGCGAGCGGCGCATGGTCGCGCTGCTGATCCTGTTCGCGCTGATCGCGGCGCTTCACCTGGCGGTGGTGCAGCCCGTTCTGGACGGCTTCGCCCAACGCGCGGCGGAGCGCGAACGACTGCAGCTGCGCTATGTCCACAATCTGCGCGCCATCGCGGCGATCCCGCGGTTGCGCCGGCAGGCCGAGCGCGATCGTGCGGCGCTGACCGGCTATGTCGCCGATGCGTCGACCGCCGAGGCCGGCCGCGACCTGCTGCGCGATCGGTTGCAGCGCGCCGTGGCGCAGGTCGGCGGCGCGCTCGGCGAGAGCGAGGATGCCGAGGGCCGCCCCGGCTGGGCGCGGGTCCGCGCGGTGGTGCGCTGTTCCTATCCGCAACTGGTCGCGCTGCTCGGCCTGCTGCAGCGCCAGCCGCCATGGCTGGTGATCGAGAGCCTTTCCATTACCGGGCAGGAAGGTGCTGCCGGTGCCACCCCGCTTCTGGATGTCGATCTTGATGTCTCGGTTCCGCTCCGCGCCGCTGCGCTTCGATAGGCAGTCGCGCCTGCCGCTGCTGCTCACGCTGCCGCTGGCGGCGGCGCTGGCGTTCCAGCTCGCGGTTCCCGCGGACGACGACCTGCCGCCGGCAGGACCGCTTCCGGGCGGGCGCAGGGCGGACGGCACGGTGCTGCCGGCACCTGCCGTTCCGCCGATCGGCATGGCCGCCCGGTCGGGGTTGTTCACGCCGCCGCCGCCGGTGCCGGCAGGCGGCACCGCCGTGGCCGGGCCGGTCGTGCTCGGATCGATCGCGGTGCGGGGTGCCCGCGCCGCACTGGTCCAGGGCGCCAATGGGCGGATCGCGCGGGTGGCGCCGGGTCGGATGGTTGCCGGCTGGCGGCTGGTGGCGATCGAGGCGAACGCGGTGCGCCTGGCGCGCGGGACGGACAAGGCCATCGTGCCCTTTGGCGGTCGGGTGACGCCGCCGCCTGCGGGCACAACAGGAGAACCACAATGATTGCGCGCGGCCGGACTCTCCCGATTGGAACCGTGGCGGCGCTTGCGCTGAGTGGATGTACGCAGCAGCGTCCCCCCCAGCCGATCGCGGTGCCGCAGGCGCCGGCCATCGTCGCAGAGGCGGAGCGGGCGGCGCCGCAGGTGCGCGCCACCATCCTTCCCGGCGATCCGGCGGCGGCGCCCGGGTCGCCGCCGCCGCCGCCCGCACCCCGCCGCGGCGACATTGCGATCACGCTGCCCGGCGCGGAGGTGCGCAGCGTCGCGACGACGGTGCAGGAACTGACCGGCATCGCCATCGCGGTCGATCCGGCGGTGCAGGCGCAGGTGTCGCTGGTGACGCCGGGGCCGGTTGCGCGGTCGGAGCTGATCGGCCTGTTCGAGGCGGCCCTGCGCGCCGCCAATCTCGGGCTGGTGCAGCAGGGCGGCGGCTATGTCGTCCGGCCGGTGGCGGCGGCGCAGGCGCCGGTCTCGCCGCAGGGTATCGGCTTCGGCACCGAGGTGCTGACGCTGCGCTTCACCAATGCCGAGGAGATCCGCAAGGTGCTGGACGGCGCCCTGCCCGGCATCGTCACCGCGGTGGACGGCCCCGGCAACCGCATCACCATCGCCGGCACGACCGGCCAGCGCAACGCGGCGCGCGCGCTGATCGAGCAGTTCGACGTGAACTGGCTGCGCAACATGAGCTTCGCGCTGTTCGTGCCCGAACGTACCGACGGCCGGCTGATCGCGCCGGAACTGGACAAGCTGATCAACGCCGAGAATGCACCGACGCGCGGGCTGGTGCGGCTGATCACGATGGAGCGGCTGAACGGCATTCTGGCGATCAGCGCGCAGCCGCAATATCTCGACCAAGTCCGCCAATGGGTGGAGATTCTCGATCGGGAGGGGGAGAGCGCGCAGCGCCGCATCTTCGTCTATCGGGTGCAGAACGGCCGGGCGCGCGATCTCGCCCGTACGCTCAACCGCGCCTTTGGCAGCGGCGGCGCAGAGGACGACGGGTTCGACAGCGGCGGCAGCGATCCCTTCGCTACCGGCGAGCGCCGAACCGTCACTCGCCCGGGGGATGCGGCGAACAGCCGGCCGGGGCTCAGCGCGCCCGCCGTACCCGCTGCCGTGCCCCCGGGGCAGGGTGCCGGCGCGGAAGCAGGCACCGAGGCAAGCGGCGGGGGCGGCAGCACGGCGAAGATCACCGCCGACGAGGTGAACAACGCGGTGGTCGTCTACGCCACGCCGCGCGACTATGCGATGGTGGAGTCGGCGTTGCGCAAGCTCGACCTGCCGCCTTACCAGGTGATGATCGAGGCCGCGATCACCGAGGTGACGCTTACCGACACGCTGCGCTACGGCGTCCAATGGAACTGGCTGACCGGCGACAGCACTTTCCGCGTGACCGACGGCGCCAACATGCCGGCGGGGCCGAGCCAGGCCGGATTTTCCTATTTCCTCGCGGGCAACAGCGTGTCCGCCGCGCTCAACGCGCTGGAGCAGCGCACCAATGTGAAGGTGGTTTCCGCGCCCAAGCTGATCACGCTCAACAACCAGACCGCGGCGCTGCAGGTGGGCGATCAGGTGCCGATCTCGTCGGGCAATGCGGTGAGCGTCGAGAATCCGAACGCGCCGATCGTCAACTCGATCGAATATCGCGATACCGGCGTGATCCTGAAGGTGACGCCGCGAGTGAATGCGGGCGGGCTGGTGCTGCTCGACATCGCCCAGGAGGTCAGCGACGTGAACACCAGCGCCACCGCCGCCTCCACCCGGCTGAGTTCGCCGACCATTTCCACGCGGCGCATCTCCACATCGGTGGCGGTGCAGGACGGGCAGGTGATCGCGCTGGGCGGGCTGTTCCGCGACGCGCGCACGATCGGCAAGAACGGCGTGCCGCTGCTGTCGCGCATTCCCGTGATCGGCGGCCTGTTCGGCAGCCACAGCAACGGCCAGAACCGCACCGAACTCATCGTGCTGATGAAGCCGCACGTCATCCGCACCGTCGACGACGGGCATGCGGTGACGGAGGAACTGCGCGCCAAGCTGCGTACGCTGGAGCCGTTCCGCACCGAAGGCCGTATCCCGTGAGGCCGACGGGCGAGCAGGGCTATGCGCTGGTCGCCGCCGTGGCCAGCATCGCGGTGTTCGCCGCCATGGCGCTGACCGTGCTCTCCGCCGCGCGCGTGGCCATCGCCGATGTTCGCGGCGAGCAAGCGCAGTTGCGCGCCGCCGCCGCCGCCGATGCCGGTGTCGCGCTGGCGATCCGCCATCTGCTGGCCGGCCGCGAGGGCGAGGGCTGGAGCCCCGACGGGCGCACCCGGCGCACCCGCTTCCACGATGCCGTTCTGCAGGTGCGGGTGGAGGACGAACGCGGCAAGGTGCCCGTCGACATCCTCAACGAGATGCAGCTGACCCGCCTGCTCGAACAGGGCGGGCTGCGCGGCGAGCGGCTGTCGATCGCGCGCGACTCGCTGCTCGACTGGCTCGACGTCGATCGCGATCCGCGTCCCTTCGGTGCCGAGGACGGCTTTTATGCCGCGCTCGGCCGCGGACCCGCCAACGGTCCGCTGGCGACGATCGACGAGCTTGCCCTGATCCGCGGGTTCAACGCCGCGCTGGTCGAGCGGCTGCGCCCGATCCTCACCACAGTGGGCCGGACGGGCGGCTTTCGACCGGATTTCGCCAGTCCGGCGGCACTGGCGGTGATGCTGGACGGCGGCGACGCCAGCCCGGCGGTGATCGACCGCGCGCGCGAGCGGGCCGGCGACCGCCAGGCGCTGCGCTTCGCCGATGCCGCCACGCTGCTGCGCCAGCCGATCGCGATCGATGTGGAGGCACGCCTGCCGGACGGCGCGCGGGCAGTGCGTCGCGTGCTTGTGGAACTCACCGGGCAGGACGCGCGGCCCTATTTCGTCCGAGCCTATGATTGAGGGGGCAGGGCGGCCGGCGGCGCCAGCCCCCAGGGAGCAAATGGCCGGACCGGGGCGGCGGCGGCCGGCCGCACCGCCGGCGTCATCTGCGCCATGGGCGGCAACGCGCCGGCATGCTGGCGGCGATAGAAGATGTGCGCGCCGATCTGCGTGATCCGAGCGAGCGACGGTGCCCAGCGCGGACTGACATAGGCGGCGTGATAATGCGTCGCTCCCGCCACCAGCGGCGGCGATCCGCCCGCGAGCGCCGCGGCGGCGATGCTGCGAGCCTCGGCCAGTACCTGCGCGGGCAGCCGCAGCCGCAGCGCGCCGTCGCATGTAAAGGTAAACTGGCATCCGGTCTTTCGTGCCGACCCCTGATACACGACCTCGCAAACCGTTTTGGGGAAGCCTTTCGCGCGGACGCGGTTCAACACCACTTCCGCCACCGCGCGGCGCCCCTCCACGGGTTCGAAGCCGGCCTCATAGGCGATGGCGGTGGCCAGGCACTCGACGTCCTGCGGCTGCACTGCGGAGGCGCCGGCCCCCCGCTCCTGCGCCTGGGCGATAGGGGACGGTTGAAGCAGCACCGGTGCGGCCGCCGCGACGCGCAGCAGCAGGGAGAACCCTGCCGGCGTGGTGCCCCCGCTGCCGCGCCGTGGTACCATCCTGAACCTGCCCATCCGCTCCCGCTTTCCCCGATAGGCAAGTACCTACACCGAAGGCGCGGCGCCAATCGACGACGGCGCGATGAATTTTGTCAGAAACCATGACAAAATTTGCCGCTTCGCATGGTTGCAAAGATCGCTGTCTAGCGCGTCTTCCCTGAAGGAGGGCCCGCAATGCTTGGAAAGATCGGAATCATCGCCGCCGTCGTCGCACTCGGCGGGGGAGCATTTCTGCTGGTGCCGGGACGCAAGCCTGAGGAACGCACGGCATCGACAGGCGCAACCTCCGCGGCGACGGCGGATCCGGCCGGTACGATTCCGGCGCGGTTGCTCGATTGCACGCTGGGCCGGATCACCAATTTCGATCCGGGCAAAAACCAGGGTCCGGCGGATTATCGCTTCGAAGGCCGTCATCGCTTCCGGCTCTTCCTGGCCGCGACCCCGGTCCGCACCGGTCCGCCGCCGAGCGCCCTGGCCGCACCCGAGCCGGTGGATGCGAAGACCCGGATTCTCGACGATGCGGATGGCCTGTCCGCCGGCGCACGCGCGAAGCCGTTCCTGCGGGTGGTTGATTACTGGCCGGAGCGCGTGGAAATGGCCACTCCGATCTCGGCAACCGCGTCCAACCTGATCGTGCTCGACGGCTTCGATGCGGCCCGCGGAAGCGTCAATCTGTTCATGACCGCCGCCACCGACGGGATGACCTTCGATCGTGCGCATCTGTATGCCGGTGTCTGTGCGGTCACGCTCGGCGCGGCTGCCGAGCAGTCGGCCGGGGGCTGACGGCGCATAGCTGCGAAATGGACCCCGAAAAGGGCGGGCAATGCTGCCAGATTCCCCTCCCCGACGTGTCTATTGGGTGAGGCAGGAAAGCTCGCCCCGATGCCCGCGTGCCGGAAGGCGGAGCGCGTCCCCTCGTCGGGGAGATGCGGATGGAAGGGGTAGTGCAAGTCTTGGCCTGCCTGGACGAACGTTCTGAGCAGCCCTTTTCACTTCCGGTGCGGCCCGCCGGGCCGGAGACGCCGCCTGTAGCGGAAAACATGCCCCAACCGCGCCGTCCAAGGGCGCAGCTGGCGCCCTGGCAGATCCGGCTGGCATGCGAGATGATGGACTCCAATCGTCCCGAACGGGTGATGCTGACGGAGATCGCGGACCGGCTGGACATGTCGGTAAATCATTTCATCCGCGGCTTCCGGGAAGCCGAGGGCATCTCGCCCTATAAATGGTACATGCAGCGCCGAATCGCCCGCGCGATGAAATTGCTGCACGACGGGGCGGTCCCGCTGTCGAAGGTGGCGACCGCCTGCGGCTTTGCGGACCAGAGCCATTTCACCAAGGCGTTCACGCGCGTGATCGGCATTTCGCCCGGCCGCTGGCGCAGGAACCTGAAGAAGGGCGGGGCGCCCGTCGCCTGAAGCTGCGTCACGGCCGACGAAATCCTTCGCCCCTGTGGAATCGCCTAGGGGGTACCCCCGGACGGTCCGTTATGGCCGGCACGCGTCTTCCAGGGGTGATCGCGTCGGGATGTCCGTCCAACTCGTAAGTTTGCGATCGCATCGCGGCCGCCGCCTCCCGGCTATGGTGGGAGGGGCGACCCGGGCGTCGCGGGCCGCCGGGACGCGATGACGAGCGCTTCCTCCAATCTGGAGCGACTGCGCGCGCTGTACGATCCGCATTATGTGCGCCACGTGGAATCGTCGCATGGCGCGCCCGTCCAGGTCTGTCTGGACAGCCGCGTGCTGCAGGACGCGGCGGGCACCGGAGTCGCCACCTATGCACGGATGCTGGCAAAGAGCCTGCCGGATGCGGGCGCCGCGCCGCTGCTGCTGGATGATGGCGGGGACGACGGCGCACGTGCCCGGCTCCACCGCTGGATGGCGGCAACCCGCGCCGGTCCCCGCCAGGCAGCGCCCGAAAACGGGGGCGAGGATGAAGCGCCCGCACAATGGATCGTCCGCGACGTGTTCCGCGAGGCGCAGGTGTTCTTCAACCTGCACGGCCGGGCGCTGCGCATCGAGATGACGACGCCGCCGCAGGTGATGCACTGGACCTATCCGCTGCCGCTCTATGTCGCCGGGGCGCGGAACCTCTACTCGGTGCACGATCTAATCCCGATCACCAATCCGCAGCTCAGCACGATCAACCCGGCGCGGCACCGCGCGATCCTGCGGGAGGTGGTCCGCAACGCCTATGCCGTGGTCACGGTATCCGAATGCGTCCGTCGCGAGATCGTCGCGCATCTGGCGATGCCGCCGGCGCGGGTGATCAACACTTATCAGGGAGTCGACGCGCCGCTGCAGACCGATCCGCCCCTGCCGGGAGCGCTGCGCTCGGGCCGCTACTTCCTGTTCTGCGGGCGGGTGGAGCGCCGGAAGAACCTGGCGCGGCTGGTGGAGGCGCATGCGCGCAGCGGCACCGCCCAGGACCTTGTCATCGTCGGGCCGGAAGTGCCGGGCGAGGAGGCGCTGGAAACACTGCTCCGGCGGCAGCCCGGGGTGGTGCGGCTGCCCTGGCTTCCGCGGCCCGAGCTGCTGGCGCTGATGCGCCGGGCCCGCGCGCTGCTGTTTCCGTCGCTGGCCGAAGGCTTCGGCCTGCCGGTGGCGGAGGCGATGGTGCTCGGCTGCCCGGTACTGACCTCGGACCGCGGCGCGCTTGCCGAAGTCGCGGCGCAGGCGGCGTTGCTGGTGGATCCGCAGGACGTGGCGGCCCTCGCCGAGGGAATTGGCCGTCTCGACACGGACGATGTGCTGTGCGGGCGCTTGCGCGAAGCGGGGTTCGCCCGCGGCAAGATGTTCGGGCAGGACGTCTATGCCCGGCGGCTGCGCGCGCTCTATGCCGATGCGCTGGCCGCGCCGGGGTGCGCGGCGTGAGGATGCGGGTTGCGCGCTCAGGCGGGCAGGCGCTGATAGTCGCGATGCCGCTCGATCGCCTCGTCGATCGTGTCGAAAAACTCCAGCCGCCCGTCGCGCAGCACGGCGCCGGTCCGGCAATAGGCGCGCAGCAGCTCCGACGCGTGGGACACCATCACCATCGCGGCGTGGTCGCGGCGACGTTCGATCTCTGCATGGCAGCGTTGCTGGAACCGTTCGTCGCCCGCCCCGGCGACCTCGTCGACCAGATAGCATTCGAAATCGATCGCCAGGCTGAGCCCGAAGGCGAGCCGGGCGTGCATACCAGCGGAATAGGCCTTGATCGGTTGCCAGAGATACGGCCCGAGCTGGGCGAAATCCTCCACGAAATCGAGCATTTCCTGCTCCGGCCGGCGATAGATCCGCGCGATGAAGCGGACATTGTCGGCGCCGGTGAGACTGGCCTGGAAGGCGCTCGCATAGCCGATCGGCCACGAGACGCTCATCGTCCGCGTGATCGAGCCGCCGGTGGGAAACTCCACCCCGGCCATCAGGCGGAGCAGCGTGGATTTGCCGGCGCCGTTCGCACCGCAAATGCCCAAGGCCGAACGTGGCGGCACGACGAAGCTGAGATCCTGCAGCACCTCCTTGCGGAAGCGCCGGATGTGATAGGCCATCGAGACGTTCCTAAAGGTTATCATGGTGATTCCCGGCAGATATTAACAATAGATGCAGTATCATATATCGATACAAATTGATCTGCAATCATATTTTGTAAGTACTACGCGATGTTGTTGTAATATCATCTCGATCTAGCACATGGATTATTGTGTGTTATATAGAGATTTACAGTCTAGGTACAATCCGGCCGGCAATGGAGTTGTGGTTGGTGAGCGAGCCCTTTCATATCGGTATTGACGGCCTCAATCTCGCATTGCAGCGCGGGACGGGTGTGGCGACCTATGCGCGAACGCTGGCGCGCACGGTCGCGGGCCTCGGCCGTGCGCCGGACCTGCTCTTCGGGTTGCCGGTCCATCGCCACGCGCCGATGGCGTTGCGCGAGACGCTGTTCTTCGCGGAACTGGGCCGCGACGATGCGCCGGACGTGTCCGCCGGCGGCAGCATGCCCAAGCGCGGACGGATCCTCGCGTCGCCGATGCCGCGCCACATGGTAGAGGTGCCGGTAAACGGGCGGGTGAGTGCGGCGGCCTTTGCCGAGCGCATGCCGCCCTTCTCCCGACTGACCAGCTTCGGCTCGCTATGGGCCGTCGCCGGGCGGCATTTCCGGCGCTACCGGCAGTTCCTCACCGTGAAGATGGCGGCGCCGCCGGCGATCATGCACTGGTCCTACCCGGTGCCGATCCGGCTGGCCGGCGCGGTCAACCTCTACACGATCCACGATCTCGTACCGCTGCGGCTGCCGCATACCAGCCTGGAGAACAAGCGGCTGCACGATCGGATGCTGCGTGCCTGCGTGCGGCAGGGTGCCCGGATCTGTACCGTTTCCGAGGCATCGCGGCAGGACATCGTCACGTTTCTGGGGGCGGATCCGGCGCGGGTGGTCAATTGCTACCAGGCGATCGATCCCATCCCGCAGCTGTCGCCCGACATGGTGTCGGCCCGCCTGCGCGCGCTGTTCGATCTCGAGCGCGCCGGCTATTTCCTGTATTTCGGGGCGATCGAGCCGAAAAAGAATGTCGGGCGCCTGATCGAGGCCTATCTCGCGAGCGAGGTCACCACGCCGCTGGTGATCGTGGGTGGCCGCGGCTGGCGATCGGAAAACGAGCTCCGCCTGCTCGGCGCGCCGGGATCGCAGACGCTTTCCGGCGCGGCGCGCATCCGCAAGCTCGATTACCTGCCGCGCCGGATGCTCGACGTGCTGATCGCCGGCGCGCGCGCGGTGCTGTTTCCCTCGCTGTACGAGGGCTTCGGGCTGCCGGTGGTGGAGGCGCTGGCACGGGGGGTGCCGGTGATGACCTCGACCGCCGGGTCGCTGCCCGAAGTGGCGGGGAGCGCGGCGCTGCTGGTCGATCCCTATGACGTGAACGCCATGGCGGCGGCGATCCGCACGCTGGACACCGATGCCGACCTGCGCGCGCGGCTCGCCGCTGCCGGTCCGCTTCAGACCGCGGGCTTTTCCGACGCGGCCTTCGGCGACCGTCTCGCCGCGCTGTACCGATCGGTCCTGCCGCCGCGCGGCGGGGCGTCCACCCTTTCCCGATAGAAAGCACCCGGAGCATGGATGCCTTGGTCCTTCCGTTTCGTCTCCGCGCATGGCGCGCGTTCGCCGCGGCGGCGCTCCCGCTGGCCGCGGGCGCATGCAGCAGCCTGCCGTCGAGCGGCCCGACCCGCCTGCAGGTCCTGTCGGCGACGCAGGACGATGCACGGCTGCCCGCGACCCTGATCGACCTCGACGCCACGACGCTTCCCGAGATGCGTGCGCCGGCGGTGACGGCAGCGGGGCGGCCGGCGGATCTGCGCGCCGATGGCGATATCGACCGGGTCGGCCCGGGCGATGTGCTGCAGGTCTCGGTGTTCGAGATCGGATCGACGCTGTTCGCCCCTGCGACTGCCGCCGGCCTGTCGGGCACGTCGGCGCAGCCCACCGCCGCCGGCACCACCCTGCCGCCCATTCCCGTGGCGCGGGACGGCAGCATCGTCGTACCCTATGCAGGTCGCATCCTGGCCGAGGGCCAGACCACCCAGGCGATCGCCCAGGCCATTCTCGCGCGGCTCCGCGGCCTGTCGGAGCATGCGCAGGTCCAGGTGGCGGTGCGGGAAAACATGGCGAATGCCGTGTTCGTGCTCGGCGGCGTGAAGACGCCGGGGCGCGTGCCGCTGTCGCTGGTGCGCGAACATCTGCTCGACGCCATCGCCTTGACCGGCGGCACCACGGGCGCACCGCAGGATACGACGGTGCGCCTCACCCGACGGGGGCAAAGTGCCGAGATCGGGCTGGACGAGCTGCTCGCCGGTTCGCCCGACGACGTGGTGCTGCTTCCCGGCGATCGCATCGAATTGCTGTCGCGCCTGCAGAGCTTCACGGTGTTCGGGGCCAGCGACAAGGTGTCGGAGATACCGTTCCAGATGCGCACGCTCACCCTGGCGCAGGCGGTGGCGCGTGCCGGCGGCCCATCGGACCGCCAGGCCGATGCGAGTGCCGTGTTCGTGTTTCGCTGGTCGACCCCGCCAAACGGCGCGGCGCCCACGCCGATCATCTACCGGCTGAACCTGCTCCGTCCGGAGAGCTATTTTCTCTCGCAGCGTTTCGCGATGCGGAACGGCGACGTGATCTACATCGCCAATGCCCGATCCAACCAGGCGAGCAAGCTGGTCCAGATCATCAACCAGCTGTTTTCCCCCTTCTTCACGTTTCGCGAGTTGAGCCGATGAATGCTCTGAATGACCGCAGCGCGCTGCACGCGCGCGCCCAGATTCTCGCGCAGCAGGGGCGGGTGACCGGCGCGCTCGCGCTGTACGACCAGCTCCTTGCCGGTGACCCCGGCGATGCCGAGGCCTGGTTGCAAAAGGGTCTGCTCCACCTCGATTTTTCCGATTTTCCGACGGCACAGGATGCGTTGGAGCGGGCGCGCGCACTGGCTCCCGGCAATGCGCGCATCCTCTTTCACCTCGGATCGATCGCCATGTCGTTCGGTCGGGCCATGGCGGGCGTGGCGCTGTTCCGGGCCGCGCGGGCGCTGGACGCTGAGGACGGCGAATGCGCGATCAACCTTGCCAACGGGCTGCTCGCGCTCGGCCGCTGGGAGGCCGCGGCCGCGGTGGTCGAGCCGATGGCGAACGATCTGCCCGGCTGGTGGAGCAGCACGCGCGAACGTGCCCGCACTGCCTTTGCCCAGGCGCAAGCACGAGCCCGGCAACTGGCTGCGCTGCGGGCATCGCGCGGCGTGCCGCTGGAACGGCCGCAGGCGCTGGAACTGGCGCGCCTGTTCCTCGGCCTGGCGCATGCGCCGGCGACGGTGGAAATCTGCCAGCGGCTGCTGCGCGAGGATCCGGAGGATCTCGAGGCGCTGCTTCTGCGGGTGCAGGCGACCGTGCAGACCGAGGGGGTGGCGAAGGCACTGACCCAATTGGCAGAGGCAGGTGCGGGGTTCGAGGGCAACGCTGCCTATGCCGCGGCGCTCGGCCGGCTCTGCTTCGAGCATGGGGATCTCGACCGCGCGCTGCCGCATGCGGAAGCGGGGAAGGCGGTGGACCCGCAAGCCTATGGAATGCTGCTGCTTGCCGCGCGGCGCTGGGAGGATCTGCTCGCCTTTGCGCGCGGCTGGATGCCGACGACCGAAGATACCGGCGCCGCCGCATTGCTGCTGCGCGCGACGGCGGGGATGGGACGGCTGCGCCTGTTCCACGACGACGGCGCGGGTCAGCAGCCGTCCAACGGCGCGATTCCGCCGGTGATCGTGCAGTTCTGGGATAGCGAGACCGTGCCCGACGATGTCGCGACGGCGATCGCGACGTGGCAGGAGCGCAATCCCGGCTTCGAACACCGGCTGTTCAGCGAAGCCGCGGCGCGTGCCTTCCTGTTGGAGACGCATGGCGCGGCTGCGGCGGGCGCGTTCGATCGCTGCCACCACGCCGCGATGAAGGCGGATTTCTTCCGCGTCGCCTATCTGGCTGCCAGGGGCGGCTTCTATGTCGATGCCGACGACGCGTGCGCCCGGCCGTTGGGCGAACTGGCGGCGGCGATCGGCGGTGCGCGGTTCGCCGCGTCGCTTTCCGGCGATGTGGCGCCCTATGTCCATAACTGGTTCCTCGCGGCAGCCCCGGGGCAGGCGGTACTGCAATCCGCGCTGGCGGAAATGATCGAGGGCATCGAACGTGCTCATGCGGCAGGCATCACCCCCGATATCTGGCACACCACCGGACCCGGCATGATTACCCGGGCCGTCGCGCGCTGGCTGGCGGAGGCGCCAGCCGAATGGAGTGAGGCGGTCTTCCTCACCACCCGCCAATATCGTGGCTTCGCGGTGGGCATGGACTCGCTGGCGTACAAGAAGACCGCGACGGGCAATTGGCGACGGGCGAAGGAGCAGGTAGTGGAGGGCGGAACTAGCGCGTTCGATGCGATCTACGACCGTGAGAGCTGGGGCAACGGATCCGGGCCGGGATCCTATCCCGGCTGGACGATCGAGTATCGCGCGTTTCTCGAACGCTTCTTCCGGATGAACGAGGTCGGCTCGATCATCGATATTGGCTGCGGCGACTGGCAGTTCAGCCGCTTCCTTCATCTCGACGGAATCGTCTATCACGGCTTCGACGTGGTCGCGCGGCTGATCGAGGCCAATCGGCGGCGGTTCGGCAGCGACACGGTGCGCTTCGACGTGATGCCAGAGGACCTGACCACGCTCCCGCCAGCCGACCTGCTGGTCATGAAGGACGTGCTGCAGCATCTGCCCGACGCCGAGATTGCCCGCTTCCGGGCGGAGGTGTTCGGGCGCTATCGCTTCGTGCTGCTCACCAATTCGTTCGAGAAGATTGAGTCGCATCGCAATGTCGATGTCCGGCCGGGCGAGTTCCGTTGCCTCGATCTCGCCCAGCCGCCCTACGGGTTCGATGGTGCCTATCTGTTCGAATATTGGGCGCAGCCCTGGGAACGGATCCGCACCTTCCTGATCACCAATCCGCGTTCCTAGCGGTGCGGCGACAGGCGCCTACGCCATGGCGGGCGTGCTTGCCTCCGCAGGGGCGTCGGCATCGAGCCCGGCCAGCGCGGCGTCGACTTCGGCCGTCACCAGGGCAAGGCGCGCGGCGAAGTCCTGGTGCTCGGCCCGGATCGCGTGTCGGGTGAAACGGGCCCAGGGCGAGTTCAGCAACTCCTTGTTCTCGATATGGATATAGTCCGCGGCATAGGGCAGCTTGTCGAGGATCTGGTGGAACATGCCCTGATCGTCCACGACTTCGCCGTTCCAGGTAATGGCCTCGGCGGCAAGATCGTGGCGTGACAGGAACCGTTCCCATTCGCAGATCAGCGCGCGCGCGAACGGATGCGCGAGGTTGAACAGCATCACGCCGTTGTTCACGTTCCAATATTGATCGCGATAATGGCCCGCCGGCGCGGCGATCAGGGCGCGATGCTGCTTGTCGGCGAGATAGGCGCGAAGATCGAAATCGAGGTCGGCGATCCACGCATCGGCATCGACGTAGAAGACCCAGCCCTGGAAGTCGCTGCGGATCAGGTCCATCAGCAGGTCGATGCGGTTGTAGCTCGCATGCCAGGGCAGGCAGCCCCGCTTGATGCCGAGGAACGACCGATAATGCAGGCCGTGGCGTTCGGCGTAGCGCCTCGTCGTGCGCGCGCTCTGCGCCAGCATCGGAGCGTAGACCTCCGCGTCGCTCGACTGGAGCAGCAGGATCTCGCCCCGCGTGGCGTTGGCGACGATCGGGTGTTCGTCGAGCCGGGTGCACGAGCCCGGGGGCGACATGTCGTCCTGCTGCTCGCCCGAAGCTTCGGCGCGCGGCACCTCGGCGGCTGCGGGGGCCGGCAGGGGGGCGGCGGGGAC
>NZ_JAAILI010000070.1 GCF_012650175.1 Sphingomonas sp. S2M10 | reverse complement strand
CCTCCAAGGAGGAGGGACTTAAGAGGGCCAACTAGCCCCCGCCCCCATCCCGCCCTATAGCGCGCGGATGCCACGCGAAATCACCGCCTATTCCAACCCCCTGATCAAGCGCATCCGCAACCTGCGCGACAAGCGCCACCGTCGCGAAGAGGGGCTGTTCCTCGCCGAGGGCCTGCGCATCCTCACCGAGGCGCGCGAAGCCGGCCGGATCCCCGACTATCTCTTCTACACCGCCGAGACCGCCCGCCACCCGCTGGTCGTGGCCCTCGTCACCGCCACCGAGGCCCAGGGCGGCGAGGCGATCGAGACCAATGCCGACATCCTCTCGAAGCTCTCCGGCAAGGACAATCCGGGCGCGGTCGTCGGCGTGTACCCGGAGTTCGCGCTGGACCTCGCCGAGATCGACCGCAGTACCGCGCCGATCTGGCTGGTCGCCGAGCGCTTACGCGATCCCGGCAATCTTGGCACCATCCTGCGCACCGGCGACGCGGTGGGCGCCGGCGGGCTGATCCTGCTCGACGACTGTGTCGACCCCTTCTCGGTCGAGGCGGTGCGCGCGAGCATGGGCGCCTTGTTCACCGTGCCGGTCTCCCGCGCCCGCTGGGAGGCGTTCGAGCCCTGGCTGCGCGCCGGCCCCGGCCAGCTCGTCGGCCTCAGCCTCGATACGGATCACGACTATCAGGCCCCGCGCTATGCCGCGCCGACCTTCCTGCTCACCGGCAACGAGGCGCAGGGCATGCCGCCGCATATGGAAGCCGCCTGCGATCTTCTGGTAAAGATCCCCATGCTCGGCAAGGCAGACAGCCTCAATGCGGCAGTGGCAACGGCGGTGATGGCCTATGAAGTACGCAACCAGTTCCGACGGGGGTGAGGGGATGGGGACGGAGGTGCGCGGTCACCCTCACCCTTCCCACTGCCTACGGCAGCGGGCCCCTTCCCTCTCCCAACGGGAGAGGGAGCAAGACCCCTCTCCCCTTGGGAGAGGGAGGGGCCCATCGCGCCAGCGATGGGAGGGTGAGGGTGACGGGAGGCGCAGGTCCACCGCCCTCCTCCTGGCCCTAACCCTCCTCCCCCTCCCCGCCGCCGCGCAGACCAC
>NZ_JAAILI010000007.1 GCF_012650175.1 Sphingomonas sp. S2M10 | reverse complement strand
TCGCTTGACCCGCCAAAAACCTGCATGCCATTACAACCACTCGATCTGGCTTCGCCCGACCGGCTTCACATCGGAATAGTGGCCGGGATCAGATCGGAATAGGCGGCCGGGATCGTCGGAATCCGCACGAAGGCTCGACAGACATATGACATCCCCCCCCCGGGTATCTAATCCATCTGGAATCAACAGATGCCACTATCGGCACCAACTTGGGAGAGCCGATGCTGATCTGATAGAAATATTTTTTAGATGATTGGAGAAGTTGGGAAATTTACTAAGTCAACGTTTTCACATCCGCCACCTTCACCTTTCAAGGCGACATGGTGATGGCACAGATACTTTCACCAAGATGATGCTGCCTACCGGCAGCTCTACAGCTCCCAACGTGACCTAAAAAGTTGAGTAATCAGTCTTATCCAACTCTGCCCCTCCGTGATTTGAGGCTCAGGCAGACCCTCCCCTTGCGCGGCTGGCGTGACGTGGCATCCTCCGACCGCGACTCATTGAAGGAGAGGATCGCCATGTTTCGCGTCTCGACCATCGCCGCCGCCATTGCCCTGATCGCCACGCCGGCTCTGGCTGCCGGCCCCTGCAAGGATGCCAAGGGCAAGTTCACCAAGTGCCCACCTGCCGCTGCCGCGGCAGCTAGCGGCGTCACCAAGGACAAGAACGGCAAGTGCCACATCGCTGCGGGCCCGAAGAAGGGCCAGTTCACCAAGTGCCCTTGAGCTGATCCAGCTTCCATACGCCGCGATCTTCGCCCCTGTGGGCTGCAAGGTCGCGGCTCAGCCGGAGCAACGCGCCAAGGCCGCAACCAACTGCAGCGCGATCAGCAAGGCCGTCAGGACCGCGAACCACCGAGGCTCCGGCTCCTGGTCGCGCGGATCAGGCCACAGCTTCGGCATCGTCAATCTTCCAAGCTAGGGCGTCCCGTGGCAGGGCGTTATCATGCGCCTGTTGCCAATCACGTTGATGCTCTGCCTCTGCACCCCCGCGCCCGCTTACGCCTGGGGAAGCCAAGGTCACGAGGCGATCGCCCTGATCGCCCGCAGCTACCTGACCCCGGCGGCTCGTACGCGAGTGGACGCAATCCTCGCCAGCGACAGCGACACCCTCACCGGTGCCGACATGGCGGCCAGGGCGACTTGGGCCGATGTCTGGCGCGGGTCCCACCGCTTCACTTCCTCCTGGCACTTTGCCGACATCGAGTTGGAGGGGGGCTCCCTCGACGCCGCATGCTTCGGCTTCCCCGCTTTCTCCGGCGTTGCCAGCGAAGGGCCCGCGCAGGACTGCGTGGTCGCCAAGATAGAACAGTTCACGCGCGAACTTCGCGATCCGGGCACCTTCGACGCTGAACGCCGCCTCGCACTGAAGTTCGTGCTGCACTTCGTCGGTGATGTCCATCAGCCGCTCCACGCCGCCGACCATCAGGACCGCGGCGGCAACTGCGTGCGCGTCTCGCTTGGCGGCACCCGAACCGTCAATCTGCACAGCTATTGGGACAGCGTCGTTGTCGGCGAGATGGCGCCCAATGCCGAAACGCTTGCGACGACCCTTCGTGCTCGAATAGGACCTGAGCAGCTGGCCGCATGGGCATCTGGAACGCCCCGCGACTGGGCGCGCGAGTCCTTCACGGTCGCGAGAACGGCCGTCTACACGGTCGGGAGCCCGCCAGGCTGCGACCGTGACGCCGCGCCAATCCCCTTGCCCGCCGGCTACGACGCGAGGGCAAGGGAGGTCGCAGCCGTTCAAATTGAAAAGGCGGGCGTCCGCCTAGCGCGCCTTCTGAACGATGCGCTTGGCGGGCAGCCGCAGGAAGGCCACCAGCCTGCGACCAGCGCCGAAGCGCCTCCAGTTCGACGCTCGCCGCAGTCGATCGCCTGCTCCGAGCAAGCCGATAAACAGAATCTCCATGGCGACGCGCGGCGCACCTTCAGACGGCGCTGCATGCGCGTCTAGAGCCAGCGCGCCACCCCGCCATGGCGCGAGCAGGTGCCGCGCCGATGAAGGCTGAAGCTGTACGAACCGTCGCCACAGCGCGCGCTTTCCCCGTCCGGTGCCCGGTCGGTGAACACCGGCCGATGGACCGAACGCCCATCGACGTTGGTATAATAGCCGCCGCCGTAGGACGGACTCGACCGATGGTGTGACTTGTAGCCCGATGCCGCATGATGATGAGCATGGTGTCCGCGAGCGTTAGCCGAAGTTGCGGGGACGACCGACAACAGGACCGTTGCAATCGACGCGAGCTTGACGAAACGCTGGATGATCATGGAGCCCCCTCCTTCATGTGCTTTGATCTATTGCACAGCTCCGCTGGCTGGCAAGCATGTGAAATTTTCGCAGGTCAGTCGCACGACGCAAATGAGAAATGGTGGTCAGCTTATGCTCGGCGGTTCCGTTAAACGGCCGAGTCGAGAGTGCTTGCCGACACGATGGTCCTGAATTCAGCGATGATGTCGGCGTGCTTGGCCTCAAGGTACCCTGCGACGTTCCTGTTCTCGATGAGGCGCTGCAGGTACCGGGAGGCGAGAACGAGCTGGAGGACGTCGTCGCCGAACGTGGCTTCTCGCACTCGGAAGTCGTGATTGAGCGTTTCGAGCTCTCGTTCCATTCGCGCCATCTGCTCGGGCGTGACGCCGGCAACTTTCTTCGCCCGATCCGGCTTGGCGAGATCGTCCTGGCGCGTCGCCGCTAAGATAGCCTTGGCGTAGCTGGCCGTGAAATTGTTCATGGATGCCATGAGTTCGACCGCGCTGAACTGCTTGTGCGGCTTCATTTTCCGAAGCACGTCGAAAATTTCGGCGTTCACCGACTTTTCTTTCAGTATTTCCACAACCTCCGGCGCAATGCCGTCCAGAAGGTTGCGGCGTCGGTGAACCAGCTTCTCGTCCATTCCGAGCGCCGCGGCGATCATTTTGGGCGGTACGCCGCGTTCTATGGCTCGCGATATCATATAGTGCTCTTGGACCGTTGCGAGGCGGTTCACGCGCTTGTTGTAGGTGAATGCCTCGTCATCGTCCGCTTCGATACAAGGGGCAGTCTCCGCCGATTGCTCTTTGAGTGCATGCAGGCGGAGATGCCCGTCCAGTAGCATGCGGTGCCCCCGCTCATTCGCCTTCGTCACGGCGAGCGGCTCGATGATGCCGATTTCCCTAATCGAAATGGCGATCCTGGCGTATCGACGCGAAGCCGTTATCCGGGGAGTTATCGGGCGAAGCGGAAGTATGACGCTGACCGGAAGCTGCAGCACCTGCTGCGCGAAAGAAATGTGCACTGCCGATGTCACAGCGCATCTTCCGCGATCCCGATCCGCTGAGCGATCGGCTGTGGCAACGAAGCCAGGCCCTCTGCACGTAGGAGGGCCACGAAGTGATCTTCGGCGAGCAGCCTGGCCATTGCGCCAATGATGAATGTCAGCCGACTCTGGGTGAGTGTTGCCTTTTTGACCAAAAGCTTCTGTCGCTCGACCTCCTTCTGGTAGGCCCGAACGAGGGCAGCAGCCGTAGTAGGCTGAGTCCGCGCTTGGGACGTGCGCATGCTGCGGATGCCTTTGCCGATCAGGTTACGGTCATCCACAATGCGCCGGATCGCTAGGATTTGATCGCCAGGCAGCGCGCCGGTCTCGTAGGCTTCGGTCAGCGCGCGTTGCACGTCGGCGTCGTTCGCGCGGGCAATTTCGGCAGCGATCGTATGTGGAATGATGCCGCGTTCAACTGCGTCGAGGAGGCGCTCTTCGCCCCGCTCCAGCAGCAGGTTGATGGTCCAGACGTATTCTGGGCTCATCCCGATTTTTCGCGCTATCTCGGCGAAATTATATCCGCGATCCCGAAGTGCACCCACTTCCCGGATCATCTCAAGGGGTGTGAGGTTCCGCCGGGCCATGTTCTCTACGAGGCTCATCACGAAGCATTCCTCGCGAGTTGCCTCGATCACCATGGCAGGGATAGCTGTCTGTCCGAGCTTTTTGAAAGCCTCCATCCTCCCTTGCCCACAAACGAGTTCATAGCCCTCCCCCTTGGGTGAGCGGCGAACCGTAATCGGTCGCTTGAGGCCGACGGCCCTGATGCTCTCTACAAGCTCATCGAAAATCTTTCGATTGCGGGTTCTTGGGTTGAGTACCTCAATCGAGGATATTGGAATGGTAGTGATTTCCGCCGTCATTGTACGCGCTCCACAGAATGCCGGCGAAGCAGGTGATAGAGCGGCGATAGGTCGCTGACCCGATAGGCATCGAGATGAACGCCGTTTTCCTCAGCCATTCCGAACTTCGGATCCGATCCAACATCCAGCCAAGGGAGGAGGTAATAGTCGCGATGGCGGACATTTCCGGGCTGCATGCGCACAGCGACCGTGATGTCGGGACGAAGGCTCGTGTCGAGTCGAATGCGCCAGCGCAGCGATCCCGCAGGTGTCGGCTGGCAACGTACGATCACCACCGCGAGCGTCACCTCGCGATTAACGGTCAATAGATCGGTTTCCTCGTCGACCGTGACCTCGCCGCCGATGCGCTCGATGCCGGCGACCGTTTCCGACACTACCTCCGGATGCATCAGTCGCAACTGTCGGTTGGTCTCGAGGTATCGGTAGTCGCGGCCTGGAGAATAGCCGATTAGCTCATATGCGCGGAGCAGGCTGCCGAAGCGGTGCCGGTACGCAGCGCTCGAGGGCATCGATTCGACCTCGTCGATAATCATCCCGGATAAAGCGCCACGAGCGCCGAGAAGCGCCGTCAGCAACTGTAGCAACTCCTCGTCGGAAAACCTGCGAGCGCGGTCCGCCAGAATTGACTGCGCCGCTTGGAACAATAAAGGTTCGACGATGGGCTGAAAGGCTCCATCGCCTCGAACCCACATGTCTGGGGTGTTCGAGACCCTCTTCTTTTTCAATTTGAACGACACGCGATTGTATATATTGTTACCGATATATTTTTCGCTCGTGAGAATCTGTCGGATGAGGGAGCGGTTCCAGGGCTGACCCAGTTCAGCCGATTTGCCCTCTCGATTCAGGATCGTCGCAATTTCTCGCTCGGAGCGGAGCTCCAAGACGAATAGCCGGTAGATGCGGCGTACCGTCTCAACCTCTTCGTTGGGGCCAGGCACCAAGATAACGCGGTCAGTCTGGAGACTCTTATGCTCGCCGCGGGCAAGCGGCGCCTTTAACTCGTTGTGCTCGTTTACAAGATGTCGCCGTAATCCGTAGCCCGCAGATCCACCTTGCCGATAGCCGAGGGTGACAAGACGGCATTGTCCCGCGAAAACCTTGTTGGATAGCTCTCTGCTATACTCCCCAGCCATCACCCGCTTGATGCTTTTCATGACGTTGGACGGCAGGCTGCCGTCATTGTCGAACTGCTCAGCGCAATAGTGAATGTTGATTCCGCGCTCCCTGCAGATGAACTCGTAATAGGCGCTTTCATCGGCGTCCTGGAAGCGTCCCCATCGGCTGATATCATAGACCAGCACCGCCTCATAATCGGCGTCCCCGTTCTGAACGTCCGAAATCAAGCGACGCAGCGAGTCACGCCCAGCAATGTTAAGCCCGCTCCGACCCTCGTCGGCATAGCTTCGCACAATCTCGAAATTGCGACGAGCGGCATAGCTTGCGATGACTTCTGCCTGGTTCTCGGTCGAGTAGCGCTGATGATCGGTCGACATCCGCACATACTGGGCGGCACGAGTTGGAGCTGGCCGTTGTGAATCCACGATTCCCTCGGTCCCGCAAAACTGCCGCGATAACTTCACCGTGGCGTGAGATATTGATGCCTTTCTATTGGAAGGAGGTCGGAATGTCGTTTTCACGCGAGCACCGAAATCTTCGCGCCGATAGCGGAAGCGGATTTCCCATCGATCCTTCGGCAGACACTTTGGCCAGCTTCGCGGGTGTCATTGCCGACGCGCTACGGGCGGATTTCGGAACGTCGCCTGCCAAGGTGAAGCACATCGCTAGGCTGACCGGCTCAAATCCTCGAACCGTCCAAAACTGGCTGTATGCTCGCAATGGCCCAAGCGGCGCCGGGCTTGTCGTGCTCATGCGTCACTCAGATGCAGTGACCGCGGCCGTACTTGCACTGGCGGACCGATCTGAATTGCAGCGCGGTGCTGTGCTGCAGAGAGCGAGCGAAGAACTTCGAGCCGCTATCGCGTATTTTCTCGATTGCCTGGGGCAGGAATAACCTTGTGGCCCCGACATCAGACTAGCGCCCAGCACCGACAGATCTTGCCATTTTGGGCCGGCGCCAGCCGGCTTGCCTAGATGGTGTCTGGCGACGCCATCGCGCCAGAAGAACACTTCAGGTGAAGTGCACGTGTGAAGCACGTTGGGAGGGGAAAAGGCAGAGGCCGGGCCCGGCCCCGCGGCTTCGCCGTAACTTACTTGGAGTTAAGAAATGATGAACGAGACTGAAAAAATGCGCGCTGCCCGGCACGAACTTGAGTTCCTGTCCGCGTCCGATCCGGCAGCCTACGCAAACATGGTTCGATATGTAGTCGCCTATTCCAAGCTGCTCACCGGCGCCATGCCGGATCAGGTAGGTTCGAAATCGCCGGTCGTCATGGCCGGCTTTCGCCTCGCCGGAGGCGACGAAGCGCTGTTGGCGAAGGCTGTTCGTAATGAACGCAGAGACTGCATTTACATCGCGTTCGACGTCGACGACGCGCAAGGTGCGCCGGCGGCCATGGGCATTTTCCGCAGGGAAGGGGATCAAATTATTTGCTATGGCTGCTGCAAGGTTTGGTCACCTGTGCAAGGACATGCCTTGCTCGTTCCAACCGTCGGTGACGATGCCGTCGGGTACTTTGCCTTTCGTCGGAGCGGGCCTCCTCGTTGGGTTGATGGACAGGTGCCGGGAAGCTTCGGTGCAGGCCTTCTTCGCACTCAGACGAGGCTTCAAGACCTTCTGGATGAGGCTCGTCGCGCAGAGGTGCATCTGCGAGGAGACGCTACGGTTTATAGCTCGGAGCGAGGAGAGCTTGTTGGTCGTCCTTTGAAGAGGGCGGCTTGATCTTACTGACGGGCGGCAGTTTGCTGCCGCCTGTCATTCCGGCGGCGGCACACGCTGGCGGTGCGCCGGACTTGAACCGAGATGGTTTCGACGCCGTGGGAAAGGCCTAAATCCGGTCGAATACAGATCCCATTCGCGGGCTAAAGAGGCGTTCGTACGTTTTTAAAAGGAAGCTATCCGTCATGCCCGCGACGTGATCGCAGATTACACGCTGCGGATCATCTGATTGGGCGAAACGGTCTCGGGTAGATTCCGGCAGCAACGCATCGGGCGCGGAAGCAAGAGCCTCGAAAACCTGAACGACCATGTTTTGGCCTTTAAACTCAAGATGCTGGACGGAAGCGCTATATATGACTCGCTTAGCAACGGCATCCTTCAGTGTCTCGAGGAAAAAGCGTTGCGGTTGCGGAAGGTTAGCTCGATAGCGAAGAAGCGGTGTGGCAAAGCTTTCGTCAGAATCGATTATAACGTTGGTGATAAAATGACCGACCAAGCGCCCGATGTAGCGTTTGCGGCGAGACTCGTCGGATAAGCCCGCGATGAACCCGTCGTATACGTTGTTCCCGAATTCATTTGGGTAACGCTTCTTCAGGCTGTCCAGGAAACAACTGGCCGCTGAATCCGGGACAAGATCGACAAGATCGCTCCCGGACATAAGTCGCATTGCCAGCGCATCCTCGAGGTCGTGAACCCCGAAGGCAATGTCGTCTGCGAGATCCATGATGCTGCAATCGAAGGATTTGAAGCGCGTCTTGCCGTGCTTGCCAGGCGCTTTGTCAAATGAGACGAAGCGGTCGCGGTCCTCAGGGGGCAGCGGGTCCAGTAGCCAGGCCACGACATCGGCCTCGGTGTCGAGGTAGCATTTCGGTGGTTTGCAAGCGGCACGATCGATCAGACGGACAGTCGTTGGGCCGTCTGCAAGCCGAGGGACGCGACCGGGTTCGTTGCTGCGTACTGCGGAATATGCCGCAGGATACTTCAGAATCCCCAAGAGGGTGCGTCGTGTCAGGTTTGATCCCGCAGCGGCGGAGAAGCGCTCGAGGCGTGCGAGAATTCTAAGGGTTTGGCCGTTGCCCTCGAACCCGCCTGCGTCACGCATGCAGTAGTTGAGGGCTACCTCGCCGCCGTGGCCGAACGGCGGATGTCCTAGATCGTGCGTTGCGCCGATGGCCTGGATCATGGTCAGATCCGGGATCCACGCACACGCTGGGTGATCAGGATGCGATTTCTGCATCTGGCGCGCGAGGCCGCCCGCTACCTGAGCGACTTCGATCGAATGTGTAAGCCGGTTGCGATAAAAGTCGCTGTCGCCGAGGTTGAGAATTTGCGTTTTGCCCTGCAAGCGGCGGAACGAGGCGGAATGGATGACACGGGCATAATCGATGGCGGCAGAATCACGGGCGTCTTCAGACTGCGCGGCCCAGCCTTCCCTCCGGGCAGACCAACAATCAGAATTTTCTCCAGCAATATTCATTAGCCACCTTCGAGGTCCTAGGATACCGCCCGCATAGCTCTTGTTGAAGCTGGGTTTCAACGCGAGGGCAAATCATCGCCTCACAAAATTTCGGTGGATGACTTCGGGAAGGACTGTTCCCCCGCCTTGCCGAGGGCCTCGGAACCAGCATTTATGGTACTGATTCCGAGGGGCGTCCCAATAGGTTACCGTTTGCGCATTCTGGCGGTATAGGCAGCTTCCTCTTCGGGATCTGGGAAGGTCAGCCCATCCAGTCCGTCCACGATCGGTCGAAGCTGGTCGATGGTCCGCAGATCATCTAGCATCTGGGCCCGGCTGTAATCGTCGGGGTTGATCAAAGTGCCATCGAAGCGTCGCACGTTCATGGCGACGCCTTCAAAGGATCGATCAGCTAGATCCTGAAGTTTGGGATGGCGCGCCGAATAACGATCGAGCGGACGCTCGAAGTTCTCGCAGCGCGGTGGAAGCGAACGATGTGTTGCGTTCGTACAGTGTACTGTGGGAATCAGCCAGCAGTACACGAGCCGCTTTCGCGCCTGATCGACATCCCCTGCCTCCAACGCCATTAGAACAAGTGATTTGATCTGAGCTACTGGAAACCCATGCTCACAATCCTCAAGCTTGATTTGTTGGCTGGCACGTTCTTCAGTAAAGAATTGTGGATTTTTCTTGCTCGTCCAAGGAAGTAGATACTGCCCTCGCGCAAGGTCGCCGACCGCTTCACGGCGATATCGCTGTGCAACTCGTGCGAAGGAAGGCACCTTTTCAACCAGCAGATTCAAAAATCGGATATCAGCGTCAAGCTTGGCAGGCAGATAAAGACCTGTCCACTCCGACACATTTACTCCATGCCATCCTCGATCAAGCCACGCCGACCAGCTGCTACGTACTGCTTCTTCGTCTAACATAATTTGCATGTCTCCCCTCAACTCCAGAAGCTATGGAGCGGGGGCGGTCAAAATTCAGTTACTGATATACCTAGAGCCACCTCGGGCCGCCAGCCTTCATCAGCTCGTAGCCAGTTGCGAGGAGCGCTCCATCGGCGACCGCGAACAACACGCCCGTCAACGTCCAGCCAGACACCAAGAGCATGATTGGCCACCCGATTGCTATGGCGATCATCGCGAGGCCGGCGAATCGCGCGCCGAGGTGCCACCAACGTGCTGGAAGACGGTATTGCTTGTGGACGATCAGGTGGTGGTTATTGGTCTCCGACCAAAATCTCGCGGACAACAAGGTCCGCGTGAGCGGGAAGATCGCGTGGGGCGAAATCTGCTCCATACCCCGACGATAGGAGTTTCCCTCTTGCAGCGCGCGGCGATGACATCAGATCGATCCCAACTTGCCGACCTCATCTTTCGGTCCATACCGCTGCTGTTCAGCGAACTGCTTCGCCCAGCACAGGCCGTCCACCAACTCCATCTGCTCAATCGTCGAGCAGGGCACTTCGAGCAGTCTAGGGCTGGCGTAGATCACTGCAAGGCATTTTGCTCGGCTGATAGCGACGTTGAGGCGATTGCGACTGTAAAGAAATTCGATGTTTCTGGGCAGGTCGTCGCCTGATGATGTAGCCATAGACACGAGAACTACCGGCGCCTCCTGGCCCTGAAACTTGTCTACCGTTCCTACTCTCGCGCCCTCTGGCAGCGCTCGCTTCAGTAGCTCAACCTGCATGTTGTAAGGTGATACGACCAGTATGTCCGCGACACCGAGAACACACTTTTCGCCATGCCGATCCGTCCAGTGCGCACCTACAAGGGCCGTGTAGGTGCGGGCAAGCCGGTCAGCCTCTACCTGCGAGCGCTGGGTGCAACCTGCGTGCTCGACGTCCACGAAACGTAGCCCAGCCGGTGCCAGGGCTTCCGGGTCCCGCGCGCAATCCACGTGAAGGGACTGGTGCGCGGTAGTAGGCTCCGCTTCCAGGCGTCCTTCGTAAACCGCATCGGAGATGAAGCGGCACAGGTCAGGATGCATGCGTCTCGTGATCGGCAAAAATACCCCCTGCTCCGGAGGAACGGTGGCATGCCCTTCAAGAAGATAATCCAGTGCGGACATGCCGCTTTGCCCGGGGTGGGTACCCTTGATCGGCTGCGATAGCTGCATTTGGTCGCCCACGAGAACCACGTTCCGTGCGGCGCAGCCCATCGCAATGATGTTGGCCAGGCTGACCTGTCCCGCCTCGTCGATGAACAGGTAGTCGAACGCTTCGTCCAGTTCCTCGCGCGCGAAAAGCCAGGCCGTGCCGGCGACGAGCTGGTGATGTGCTTGCACGCCGCTTCCCTTCCCGGCGATGATGTCCTCGATCCATCCACCGGTTCCAAGCGCCTGCTCATCCCGGGTCGACTTTTTCATGCCGCGACAGGCCAGACCTTCAGCAGCGGCCAGGGCCTCCACATCCTTGAGGAGATTGTTGATCGCCTTATGCGAGTTGGATGCAATTCCGACACGCTTACCGGCTGCAAGCAGTGCGACGATCGCTTGGGAAGAGGTGTACGTCTTTCCAGCCCCCGGCGGACCTTGAATCAAGAGGTAGCTGTCATCCAATGCGAGAAGTGCGTCGATGGCACCGGCAGTAGCATCTGCACCCGCTGCCAAGATCGGCTGCCCCTGCTCTCGGCCGTTAAGCCGCGGGCGTTCGCGCTGCAGGATCGCAGTTATGGCGCGATATCGATCTCCTCCCGTGGCTATGTGCTCGGCGTACCGGTGGACAGCTGCGCGCAGAACCTTGTCGCCAATCGGACCGGTCGGAATCAGTGCTGTTTCCGGATCCAGAGGTGAGCGACTGGGGCCCTGCTTCAGCGCAACGATCCCAGCATCCTCGTCGAGCATAACGATTTCACCTGCTGGCTCTAACGTTCCGGAACGTAGCGGTTCATCGCCGGCCTTCAGTTTGAAGTCCTGCGGAGGAAAGGTGAAGGTATGCACCGTCGACTTCTTCTCCGCCCGGGGAGGAATCGTTGGATGCGGCACGAGGTCAGCAAGGCATTCAGCGTCGTTGAGCAGTGCCTCTCTGTCCATCTCCTGGCGTGCGAACATTGCCCACCAGGATGGCTTTGCCTCGCGACGGTGAAATTCGAGCAGGTCGACTAGCAGCAGGCGCCAAGCGTCGCTGCCGCCGGCTATCAAAGCTTCCGCTAAACGCCGCGTACGTTCTTCCGCTTCGGTGCGTGCCTCAACCTTGGCCGGATCTGGGGCTTCTCCCTTCCGCCCCTCAAAGCGGGGTGTCCCTTCGGGGCTGAGCGACAGCAGCCAGTCGCGGCACATGCGGGTCGAGCGGCAATCGACCTCGTTATAGTCTGCGATCTCCCGCAGGAGATGATCGTCGCCCAGGCGCCGCCAGCGCTCATAGATGATGATGCTGTCCCCGGCGTTCTTGACCTCCCCCTGGCGGCCGCCGGGCAGGTAGAATGCCTCCATGTTCTTGATGGAGTAGCGGGGTTCCGAGGTACGGATAGCTTCGGCGACGACGCGGTAGAGATCTACCATCTTCTCGCTTCGGAGAAGCTCGTCCACCTCCGCCTCGCGCGTGCCATGGTACATGGCGAGCTTCTTCAATGCCGTCTGCTCATACGCGGCATAGTGGTAGATGTACGCTTTCGGGAAGCGAGCAAGCCGCTCTACCATGAAATCTATCGTGCGCTCGAATGCGCGCTTCTCGCTCTCGCGATCGTGAGCCCAAAACTCGTGGAATTTGTCGGTGCCATCGTCGTCGAACGCAACCAGGCCGAAAAGATACTCTAGGCCACCGTCGAAAAGCGGATCACCCTCCATGTCGAAGAACATGTCGCCGTGATCGGGTTCCGGCAGGCGAGCGAAGCCTCGGCCCTGCTTGGGGGGCAGCAGTTCGACTCGGATTTCTCCGGTTTGGCGGTGATGTGCCTGAAGACGAGCCTGCGCCGACAAGCGGGCAACGGTATCGGATTGCATGCCTTCGATGCGGGTACCATCCGGTAACGCTGCGAGCGCGCTGATATCGTCAATTCCCGCAGCGCGCAGAGCCGCGATTTGGCCGCGCCCCATGCCTGCGACAATCGAAAGATGGTCAGCCGCCTCCCATTCTGCCTTGCAGTGATCTGACCAACGGCAGAAGGTGCAGTGTCCGCAGGGATCCGATTTCGACGGCGCAGGCGGCGCGTCGACAAACGCCTCGAAGCGATGACGGGCGAAGCCATAATAGTGTAGCACAGATGTTGTTCGGAGCGACGCTATCTCGCCTGACCCCAGCACCACGTGAATGTGCGGCGGGGCTATCCCTTGCACCTGCTCCAGCATGTCGGCGTATACGCAAAGCTGCAGAACGTGCTTCGCCTTTGCTGATCGCGCCAGCTTCGTGTCCGCTACGTCGTAGGCGTAGGATCCGAGCGACGATGAAATGTCGCTTCGGCGGATAAGGAAATCAGAATAGCCGTGCCAACGGCCTATCAGAAATGCGCCCTGATAGATAACATCATAGCCTTCCTGCATCGCACGGCGTGTCGCCTCAGCCCGCTCTTCAAGCGTGCCAGTCCCAGCGATTTCGATGACTGAGCGGCCCTCTGCTATCAGGCGATCCAAGTACGCCTTCTCGTGCTCAATCCCTTTTTCTTGCAGCAGGACAGCCGTTTCATCGTCTTCGGTGAAGACAGCTGGAGCCGTGAGGTGGGCGATATCGAGAACTGTGGAATGACCGCAGCCCATGAAGTTCACGAGATCGCTGGCCGAGAAGATCGTTTGACCGCCGTAGTTCCGCATCATTCCCCCACTTGCGGATCGCCATCCGCTGGACTGCACCATGCATGTTCATCATGATGATGGTACAGGACAGATCCTGTCGCATGGGAGGGATTGAGGATGTCCTACCGCAACGCGATCGAACTTTTGACGGTGGCATCGCGCGCCGCAAGCGTGCGTGGCATCAGCCTGGACGAGATCGCGGAGTTGCTCGAACGCGATTATCGTACTGCTCAACGGGTGGTGCGAGCTCTGCGCGAACTGTTTTCGGAGCTGACCAGCTACCGAGACGAAGAGTCTGGCAAGACTCGTTGGCGTCTACCGCATAAAGCGATCGCACCGCTGCTGGTCCCGACTGCTGAGGAGCTCGCGGCCATGACTTTGGCCGAAGATATGCTGACGAAGGGGGCGGGGGGTGATCAGGTGCAGGCTCTCCGGTCTTTGCACGCGAAGATCTTGGCGCTTATCCCTAGCGACCGCAGCCGGCGTATCGAGGCGGATGAAGATGCCCTGCTGGTAGCCTTGGGGCATGCGGCACGTCCCGGTCCGCGCCCGGTCGCGCGGGAAGCAATCGATCATGCAATATCGACAGCACTCAAGGGCACCTCAAAGCTGCGGATTCGCTACTGCGGGTGGAAGGACAAGGAGGCGCGTGTGAGAATCGTTGCCCCACACGGGCTTCTGATCGGCGCGCGTCGTTACCTTGTCGCAGTCGACCTCCAGAAAGTCGGAGGCGGCATCCAGCATTTCCGCGTCGAGGCAATCGAGGAAGCGACAGTTCTGCCCGAGACATTCGAGCGCAAGGCAGGCTTCGACCTGGATGAGCACGCACAGCGCTGCTTCGGTTCGTTTCAGGACGAAGTGGGCATCCACGATGTTGCCTGGCGTTTCGCGCCTCACGCAGCATCGCGAGCTGCAGGATTCCAGTTTCACCCGGCTCAGACCGTTGAGAGTGAGAGCGACGGCGCGCTGATCGTCCGGTTCCGCGCATCGGGTTTGTTGGAGATGTGCTGGCATCTGTACATGTGGGGGGACGCCGTGGAGGTGCTATCGCCGCCTGAGCTTGCCAGGATGGTGGAGAAGCACCGGCGGAACGATTTTGTATCGATGCCATAGATGGAGGACCGGAGCGCGCCCCGGCCCTCGAAGTTACACATCAACAGTCCGGCAAGTCGTCGAGGTTATTCCTCGAGGTGATATCGCGGTCGGTCCGGAGATACTTGCCAGTAGGCCCATTCACGACTCGAATTTGCGTCTCGGGATATTGAGCCCAGTTTACCCAGTGACCTGCTCCCCATTTTCAGGCCGTTGATAACTTAGCTTCGGTGTCCATATGCCCTTGGCGGGGGCGGTTCGTAAACTCGGCGGGTGCCAACCCGCCAAGACTGCTATGCGGACGCACGGTATTG
>NZ_JAAILI010000069.1 GCF_012650175.1 Sphingomonas sp. S2M10 | reverse complement strand
TCGTCAGCGACAACGTCCTGGGTCACGAAGGAAAGCGAGATTTGGTCAACAGATCTCTATGCGCCGGCATTGAGCGGCGAGGCATGCATTCTGAGCCAGATGGCTTCCACCGTCAACGGGATCGCTCCCTGCCATAGCAAACACAGGATCCAGCGGCGCCGAAGCGGCCGTGGTCCTCACCGTCCTTAGAACGAGATACGCACCCAGGTGGAAGGCCCGAACATTATCTACAGGGTCGCTTTCGCGCCCTCACGGCACTTGCAGAGAGGGGTCCTTCCACCTGGCATCCGACCGTTCAAGGAACGGTCGGTACTCTGTCCCCGTCTTGATGACGGCATGGGCAACGCGCGCCATCTTGGCGGTGAGCGCCGTCATCGCCTTGCGGCGACGATCGGCATCATCCGCGTGCCCGGCAGTGTATCGTCCGAGCTTGTCGCGGAAACTGTTGTTGCGCTGACGTGCGGCGACCTGGGCAGCCATCCAAAAGGTCCGCCGCAATCGCGCATTACCGTACTTGGACAGCATCGTGCGGCCTCGGAATGTACCGGACTGCCGGGTCGCAAGATCAAGACCGCAGAACTTCAGGAACTGACGGTGATGGCTGAAGCGGCGTAGATCGCCTGCCTCGGCGAGAATGGTCAACGCATTGATGGGCCCAATGCCGGGGATCATGCGCAGAAGCTGATAATCGCGGTTTTCGGCCAGCATGGCATGCGCCGTTCGCTCGATCTCGTCGCGCTGCCGGATCAGGTTGCGTGCTTGGGCGATCACCATGCGGAACATAGCGATCGAGACGGAATCCTCGTCGACAGGTAGCGCCACGGAGGCGCAGGCGGTCTCGTAGATATCGTTGATCAGCCGGGCTTTGGACACTTTGCGGCCGACCAAGTCCCATGCTTCGCGGGAGAAAGTCTCCTGGCCGAGCACAGTCATGCTGGCTGGAGTCGGGAATCGTTCGAGCAGAGCAAGGAACCAGTCGGATCGGCTGTTGCCAGCGAAGCGTTCAATCTCCGGGAAATAGAGCGGCAGGTAGTGGGTCAGGATGCGATGCCATGTCTGCGTCTTAGCCTTGGAGATCGCCTCGTGCGTTTTCGACATCTCCTGCAGGTCGTTGATCCCGGCGGCGAGCGGATCGACGTATCGCTGGGTGGCGCCAATCCGCAGCATGTGCAGGATCACTTGCGCATCCTTGGAATCGTTCTTGTCCCAGCCATTGTGCAGAGCCTCGCGCGTTCGAGCCAAGGCAACGGACGAGATCAAGCGCAACTCGAAGCCGGCGGACAGCAGGCGATGCGCCAGCGTGCGATGGTAGTTACCAGTAGCCTCGAAGCCGACGATGATCGGACGCCCGATGTCGCTAAGATCCGTGGCCAGGCGATCATAATCTGCCTTTGTCGCCATCACCGTCATGCGACGTCGGGGTCCGCCTTCTGGACGTTCGATCAGGACCTCCTGGCGGTGTTTGGACATATCGATGGCTACCAGCACGGCGTCGGTGGGATTAGAGCTACGCTTGGTCATGGTCGGTCTGTCTCCAAAGGGTTGAGTCGACAACTTCACTTTAGAGACCTGCGGGCCGATCATGACCGCCTTGATGAAGCCTGCGGGCGCTACGCGCCCTTGCCTTCATCAAGGCAGTGCGCCCCTTCGAGGGGCCGCTTCCCAATGTGCTACGG
>NZ_JAAILI010000068.1 GCF_012650175.1 Sphingomonas sp. S2M10 | reverse complement strand
GCGGGCCTGACCCGTCTTCGAACACTCCCTCTAACCCGCATATTATCTGGAGTGAAATCATGGAAAACCGAAGGAAACCTGCGTCTCTCGCCGCCACGCTCGACATAAACTGCGACTGCAAAGAATATATGATCGACTATCTGGAGCGCGCTTTCCCGACCCGTCAGATGCGGATCTTCACCGACGAGACCGGCGCGCAGCGCTCGGTTCCGATGGAAGACGAGGCGGGCAACCCCGTCTACAATCCCGAGGCCGAAGCGGCGCGGGCCCAGCTCATCGAGAATCTCTGCGCCCTTCCGCCGATCATGTCGGCGCTGGAGGGCATCCTCGAGCATTTCGGTCACGATAATGTTGCGGAGGTGACCGGGCGCACGAAGCGCCTCGTCTCGACCGGCGATGGACGGCAGAAGCTCGAAAGTCGCTCGACCAGGACCAGTCAGGCCGAGGCCGCCGCGTTCATGCATCCGCGCGAACGGCGGATGGCGATCCATGCCGATCTCGGCCGTGCCGAATGGGCCACGACCCCGGAGACCGTCCAGCGCATCGCCGCCGAGGCGGGCATGCCGCTCACTGTCGTCCGGCGAGCGGCGGGCGACCTGGTCGATCGCTGGATCCAGCGTTTCGAGAGCGGCAAGCGGCGATACGCGGCGCTCGAGACCTATAATCTGATCGGACCGTGGTCGTCGGCATCGCTTCGCTTCTGCCAATCCGAAATGAAGGCGGCGGTGATCGGACCGGCGGTTGCCCGAATGCACCAGGGCGAACAAATCATCTCCGTTCTCGGGCTGCGCCGCGACGAAAGCCACAACCGGGCCTCGATCCCGATCGCCAAGGCCGACGAGCGGTACGCCAAGGCCGGGAGCCATCGGCTGCCTGGACTCGCTGGCGGATCGCGAGCGCCCCTTCGGAGAGGCTCGGCGTCGCCGGTGTAGGACGGCCACGCTGGACGGTCGAACTCGCGCGCCAACGAGGTGGCGAGGCTTTTTCCCTGATCGTGGAGGGCAGCGATGAGACGGGTCGTCTCCGCGTTCCTGCCGCACTTGGCCATCGAACGGCTGAGACGGCAGGAACGGTCCGCCACGCGGCCGCCTAAACGGCCGAGCCTCCAGCTACCCGTCGACGACGATCCCGGCGCTTGCTCGGTCCCGTGCGGGGGCGGATGGCGGCCGGGCGCCCGGTGGGCCCGCAGCGGAATGCTCACGCGCGCGGATGTTGAGGCACAGATCGCGACCTTGCCACGGCATGCGCAGCCGCCTGCCCGCGAGCTGGGCCGTCGATCGGAGGCCGCCCAGCATCCATTCAAAGCGCCGCCAGCGGCGAAACCGCAACAGACCGCACCTGTCGCGGAGGCGGTCGCTACCCCGCTGGCTCTCTTCGGGAAGGTTGGGCGAAGAGAAGAGATCGTCGCGGCGTGCGCTGGCGCGCAAGCGCTCGGAATCCATGTCGGCATGGCTGCCACGCACGCGCGTGCGCTTGTGTCGGACCTGGACCTTCGTCCCGCCGAGCCGGAGGCCGACGCGGCGCTGCTCGATCGGCTGGCGCTTTTCGCAGTTAGGCGATGGTCGCCGATCGCAGCGGTGTCGCCCCCCGATGGCCTGTGGATCGACCTCACCGGGTGCGAGCACCTCCATGGCGGCGAGTACCAGTTCTGCCAGAGACTGCTCGTCTTTTGCCGACGGGCGGGATTTACCGCTCGCGTGGCCGTCGCCGATACCCCCGGTGCGGCTCACGCAATCGCCCGGTTTGGCGCCGACGATCTCGCCTGCGTGACGCCGGGTGCCACCACGGTCGCGCTCTCCTCGCTGCCGATCGCAGCACTCAGGCTCGACCCAACGGCGCTCAGCGCAGCGCGGCGCTTCGGCTTCGAGAGAGTAGCTGATCTCCTGCCGGTGGCGCGCGGTCCCCTAGCGCGGCGACTAGGCTTGCCGGCCATCACCCGGCTCGATCAGGCGCTTGGCTCGACCGCGGAGCCGATCACTTCGCGCGACGATCCATCCATCCCCGTGGTGGAGCGCCGCCTTCTGGAGCCGATCGGCACCGCCGACGCGATCGAGCAGGTCATGGGCGATCTCCTGCATGATCTCGCCGAACTGCTGCAGGGGCGGGGGCTTGGCGTCCGCTCGCTCCGCCTTGCCGGCCTGCGGGTTGATGGCAGCGAACAGATCGTGGGCATCGGCACGTCGCGGCCGACACGCGAGGTGCCGCATCTTCTGCGACTGCTGAAGCTGCGCATCGAGCGCATCGACCCAGGCCTGGGTGTCGAGCGGTTTTGGCTGGCAGCGCCCCACACGGAGCCTCTCGACGCGATTGATCTAGGGGCGGTGCTCGCAGGAGACACGCTCGTCCGCGACCCAGCTCGCTTGGTGGATGTGGTCGCTGGCCGTATCGGCAGTGGCTCGGTTTTTCGGATCGCTCCCGTTGAAAGCCATGTTCCGGAACGCGCGGTAGCACGCACGAACCCTGTCCATATTCCAGGCGACTGGCCCAAATGGCAGCGTCCGGTTCGACTGTTCGCTCGACCAGAGCCGCTATGGGGCGTCGTAGCACTCCTTCCCGATCAGCCGCCCCGCCGCTTCGAATGGCGCGGCACAGCTCACCGCGTCGTCGCCGGCGACGGACCCGAACGCGTCCATGGCGAATGGTGGCGGCGCGATGCAGAGGTCTGGGCCGTCAGGGACTATTATCGGGTCGAGGACGAAGATGGCGGCCGGTACTGGCTGTTCCGGCGCGGCGATGGGATGGACGACAACACTGGCGACCTTAGCTGGTGGATCCACGGCGTCTTGCGGGTGCCGCCGGAAGCGGCCGATATCCATTCTCCCCGCACCAGGCACAGAAAAGCCGCCAGTCGGATTTGTATGCGCGCAACGTCGCCTCGGCCGAGGCCCGCGCGACATAAGCGTCAACCCGCTCGCGATCGTCAGGCGAAAGGTCAGGAAGAAACGGCTCCAGGGAAGTTACCTGATTGAGCACCGCGACGGTGCCCGCCATGATCGCTTTGAGGCTTTCGCCGTCGTTTTGGCTCATTCCGATAGGCCTCCCATATCTGGGCGATCGGCACGGACACCGTCGATCCAATCGAGATTGTCGCCATTTCGGCTCCAATGACCTAGCACCCGATCTGCATCGGTGAGATCGGGGAAGTTACGCCGCTGCACATGCATGATCGAGACCGTGTTCCACCGCTGAAGATGCTTCTCGCGCATGGCAAATCTGCCATGCTCTTTAGCGTCTGCGTCATTGGCAAGGGTCTGCTGGTCGCCTGCGAAGTAGCCCCCAGCGCCAGCGGTGCCGTAGCCAAACACGAAGTCGTAGCAGTGATCGGCCTTGGAGAGCGTCGAATCCACCAAGCCGGATGCGACGTCGAAACACTCGTCCTGGCTATGTGTGCACGTCAGGCAGATCCCTTCGGCGATGACATCGCCCTTGCATTCGGTCTGACCGCACGGCGCGCGCTCGGTAACAGTCGTCTCTTCGCACACTAGGCAGTAGAGCTCGGTCGCCCCAGGCGATTTGGTCGTCAACTGAGCAAGGCGGGGCCAGTCGTCCTGCCAATCGCGGTTCGACGCGAAATAGCAGTGCGGGCACACATAGCCCCGCCGATCGTCATCATAGCCGAAGAAGCGCTTGGCCTCAGCGGGCTTCAGATGACGGATGGCGGTGGCGATCTGTCGCAGGACGTGGTTTCGGGCATTGTCGACGAAGCCGAGCGAGGCGAATTTGCTCTCGTCCTCCAATTCGATCAACCGTTGCGCCCACGGGACCTCCGAAAAGAGCGCTTCGATCGCTGTCAGCAGCGTCTTCACCACCTGCTCGGGCGTGAACGTGCCCGGCGCCGATGAATGCATGATCTTGTTGCGATCGCGCCTGACTTGTTCCCAGAACGTCTTGAACGGCTCGTCCAAGGGAGAGGCAACCACACTGTTATGGACGGGTATGAGGTCCGTGGCGTCGAGCGTGCGAAATTCACCGAACGAGACCGGCCCAGTGGCGGTGCCCTTCGGCCAATCCTTCGGCCCACCAATCAGGAGATAGGGCGATACCGCCGCGATCCGACCCTTGAGCGCCAGCTCCATGCCTTGCTGGATGAGGCTGTACGCGTTGGCGAGCGCGGGCTGCGAGCGCTGCCAAAATTCCTCAACCGCTTCCTCGGGCGTTTCGTCGGCCAGCTTGTAGTACGTTGCACCATCGTAATCATGCACCGAGTCCATCGCGATCTGCCACGCCAGGTGAACCTGCTTGAGGCCGGCGGCATGAAATTCGCCGGCGGTTGGGATGTCGATGATCATGGTCAGGATCGTATCGAAGCCTGTAGGTTTCCCTGAAATGGTGGACGCAATCCGTCCTACAGCAGCACCCAAAAAGAGTGGATTTGCGCCTTAAACAATGGACCCCAGCGCACTGGTCCGTCGCACTTCATCCGCGCGAGCCTGCCGCACCCAAAAGCACCAATGTGCGTCTATTCCGCGAGCGGCCGTACGTTGGTGATGGTGATGCCAACCTTAGCGCTCGCCAGCGGGCCGTCCGTCGTGAACATCTCCGCTTGCAGGTCGATCGCCAAGGCAAGGCACGCTCGATCACCAAGTGAAAGGCCGAGCGCCTTCGTCGCTGGCCGGAGGTCGCCTACTATAAGTGCCTGAGCAGGAGTGAGCGGCCGAACATCGAGGTGCAGCCCGCCGAGCGCCTCACGCACCTCGTCGAGCGGCAATCCTCGGTCTCGTAGCTTGGAAACGACCTCTGCGAGGTTGGCTGTTCCGATAATGCTGCGGGTCAGGACGTCGACTACCCGATCCGCCCCGGGTTCATCGTTCAGAAGGCAGAGCAGGGCCGAGGCGTCGAGTACAACTTTGCTACTCACGCTCCGCCTCACGCCTACGCTCCGCGATCAGTTCGTCAGTCAAGCCGACGCCTTCGGACACATACTTGCGCAGGATCGCGCGAGCGCGTTCAAGTGCCTTAGGCACGGAACGTACCCGCAACTCGCCATCGTCCACATCGACGAGAACGGTGTCACCCGTGGTGATCCCGAGCTCACGGCGCATTGCCGCCGGGATCACGAGCTTACCACCGTCCACGATCTTAACCCTCTGTGCTTCCATCTGCACTAAACTCACTTGGCTGACCCAATCACCAAACCTTACCGGATGTCGCCGCTGACGGATAGCGTAAAGCAGGGCCCTTCAACGCGTCTGGTGATCGGTGGCCGTTCATATCCGCGCAGAGTAGCTACTTAGGACTGGCTTGCTGAGCTAGGCTCGACAGGATCGGCGCTTGCTATTCCGAGCTAGGTGTCGCACCGGTGGCTCACAAGGGTATACCCAAGAACGCCGGGCAGGAGTGATGAGTAGGTGGCAGGCAGCGGAGTGAAGGTAGCGCGCGTCTACCTGCGGGTTAGCACGGACGATCAGGACCTGACGCGGCAGGAGAACATCGTGGCCGGCGCCAAGGCGGCCGGCTTCTACGTCGCGGCGGTGTACCGGGAGAAGGCGTCGGGCGCGCGGCCGGACCGACCGGAGCTCCTGCGCATGGTGGCGGACCTGCAGCCGGGCGAGGTGGTGGTGGCCGAGAAGATCGATCGGATCAGCCGCCTGCCGCTGCCGGAGGCGGAGCTGCTGGTGGAGACGATCCGAGGCAGGGGGGCGCGCCTCGCAGTGCCGGGGATCGTGGACCTGTCCGACCTGGTGGCAGACAGCGCGGGCGTGGCGCGCATCGTGCTGGAGGCGGTGCAGGACATGCTGCTGCGGGTGGCGCTGCAGACGGCGCGCGACGACTACGACACGCGGCGCGAGCGGCAGCGCGAGGGCATCGAAGTTGCGAAGAGGGCGGGGCGTTACACCGGCCGCAAGCCGGATATCGCCCACCATCGACGCATCGTAAGTTTGAGGGAGGCGGGCATGAGCATCGCGAAAACTGCGGAGCTCGCCGGATGCAGCATCGCTCATGTCAAGCGCGTGACCGCACTCCACCGCTCGAGGGCGATTAAGCCCGAGCAGGGCGGCTGAGTTTTGTACGTGTTCCACCTGCCGATCATGCTGGTTTAGATTGCATCGCTCATCGGGCATCGCGCTAGGCTGCGGAGCGTGATGCCGGCCGTCACCGCGGGACATCTCCGCATAGCCAAGCCCATCCTCCGGTTCTGACACAGAATTTCGACACCTGTACGGCGTTGAGAACGCTGCCGGAGGTGGCCGGTGTCACAACCGGACGGGCCTGTTGAAAAATGCCGGACATGCTGGGTTGCTCCTTCGTTTCATGGCTGCCGAAAGGAGCGTCGCTATGATGGGACCAGCCTGTCGCGGTAAGCGGGACGGGGCGTCCCGCCGCACCATAGAAGCCATGTTGCCCACAGACCACCTGCTGCGTCGCGTCGATCGATGTCTCGACATCGGCGAGTTGAGACAGGCACTGGCCGGTCACTACAGCGCAAGGGGACGGCCATCGATCGATCCCGAACTCCTCATCCGCATGGCCTTGGTCGGCCGCATTTACGCGATCACGTCCGAACGGCGCCTGTGTGAGGAGCTGCGCTACAATCTGGCCTATCGCTGGTTCTGCCGTCTCGCGCCGGGAGACAAGGTTCCGCACCACTCGACGTTCAGCAAGAACCGGCACGGTCGTTTCCGCGATGCCGACGTGTTCCGGATCCTGTTCGAAAGCACGGTCCGACGCTGCATCAGTGAAGGACTGATTGGCGGAAAAGACGCCGCGATCGATGCATCGTTCATAGCGGCTGATGCGAGCTGGCAGCGCAAGACCGTTCCTGGCTACCTGCCGTATGTCGCCAACGCGTCGCGCGCGGTTAGGGAGTGGGTGCACGACACAAGAGATGCCGTCTTTGAAATGGCGCGCTCGAAAAGCTGCCAAGGCGTCTCTCGAACGGATCCTGCCGCGGCTTGGTCGGCGCGAACGGTGCGTGGCCGGTTCGGCTACGCCCTGAATGCGCTGGTCGACACCCCGAGTGGCGTCGCTCTCGATGTGAAGGCGACACCGGCTCGGTTCGCGGAGGAAGTTGATGCGGGGCGCGTCATGCTCGAGCGATCGGCCGATCGCTTTGATTATCGTCCCAAGCGGGTTGCGGCCGACAAAGCCTATGGCAGCGCCAACTTCCTCGGCTTCGTAAGGGATCACGGCGCAATCCCGCACATTCCGGTAATCGACCGTACGCAACAGACCAAGGGCAAGCTGCCGCGGACGGCCTTCAGCTATGATCGTGACATTGACAGCTTTACCTGTCCGACCGGAAAGCCGCTCCGACATCATGCCTTCCATCTGCCCACCGGCGTACACCGTTATGCAGCCGATGCGCGTGACTGCGAGGCGTGCGTGCTTCGGAAGAAATGCACGACGGCGCGGCGTCGTACCCTGGTTCGGCTGGACGATGAGGACGTCCGCGATCTTGCCAGAGCCGAAGTGGAAACCGGGCTCTACAAGCGGTCTATGCGGTTGCGGCGCGGGGTTGAACGGTTCTTCGCTGACGCCAAGGGTAAGCGTGGCATGAGGCGGCTTCACCTGCGCGGTATCCGCGGAGCGGAAGAGGAGTTCCTGATCGGCGCGGCGGTGATGAACCTGATGATCCTTGCGCGATCGAACCGACTGAACGGCAAGCCGCGTCGGGGGGTGTGCGTCCCCGCGGCCCTGACTCCGGCTGAAATCTCGGCCCGGTCGATTGAACACGACGTGATCGCCTCCCCTGCTCGACGATATGCCTGATCGCTGAGGCGCGGCGTGATTCATCACGCGGCTTGCAGCCGTTCTTTGCGATACGGCACACCGTCGAGCAGCGCCTGGCCCGGCGCCTTGGGCGTGCCGTCGCCATTCACGTACATATAGAGTGTCGTGGTCGTCATCCCGAGACGGCGCGCGACATCGGCTGCGATCGCGTTGCGGTCGGACATGGCGGCCATTGCCATCGCCAGCGTGGCCTTATCCATCTTGCGAGGCCGACCGCCCATCCGGCCCCGTGCACGTGCAGCAGCAAGCCCCGCCTGCGTGCGTTCAGCAATAAGCTCACGTTCGAACTCGGCGAAAGCCGCGAAGATGCCGAAGGCAAGCCGGCCGTTAGCTGTCGTGGTGTCGATCTGCGCGCCGGCGCCCGCCAGCACCTTCAGCCCGATGCCGCGTTCGCGTAGCGCCTCGGCCGTGACTACCAGATGGCGGAGGTCGCGCCCAAGACGATCCAGCTTCCAGAGGACCAGTGTGTTGCCGGGCTGCAGTGCCTTCAGGCACGCGGTCAGGCCAGGTCGCGAGTCATGCCGCCCCGACGCGAGGTCTTCATAAATTCGCGAGGGATCGACGCCAGCAGCGAGCAACGCATCGCGCTGGGGTGCCAGCGTCTGCGACCCGTCAGCCTTGGACACCCTCACATATCCGATGAGCATCGTTACCCTGCCAGAAAAGTCATCCGGTACCCTGCAATGTGCCGGTGGTTTCCGCAACGGGTTTTCCGATCTTCGGAATGCGCTGAGGAGGCAAAATCCTCGACCGCCAGAAAACCGGTCGTTTTTCTGGCGGTTCGGGCTCTTCATTTTCCATGCCCGATGATCACATTTGAGAAAGAGCAATCGGGAACACATTTGGGTAAACCAAGCCGAGGACGATGGCGGCGCCGGTAGTGGCTTATTGCCTTGCCCCCGAACTTTCTCAATCGGGGAAGCCAAAGGTGGAGGGAAATATTGCCAGCACTTGGCGGTTCCGCGCGTTCATTTGCAATGGAGGATGCCATGACCATGAAGAATAAGGACGTGCCGACTACCGAGGAAACGGCGGAGATGGCCGAACTGGAAGAAATCATCCGCGAAAAAGACAAAAAAGCAAAGCTCACCAAGCCGGCAGGATCAGAAAATCAGAGCAACGATTGACATCAATTCCACTAGCGCGCCACGTAGATCGATGTGGCGATAGCGGCAAACAATAGGATCAAGATAACCAGCATCTAGGCAACTGCGGCTATTGATTGACTCCGCTATCATCGGAGGACTCTTCATGGATCAAGCCCGTAGGGCAATGCTCCAATGCTCCAGATGCTTGTAGACGATCACCTTGCCGCCGAGCAGGTCGCCATGCCCCTCGCAGAAGCGCTCCAGCTCGCCGCGCTGGCCGATCAGCTCGACGCACATCGTCAGGTGCGGATCGGAGATCTCGGAGCCGTTTTCCCGGATCGGGCCGTGATTGCTGTAGCCGTAGTGGGTGTGATGGGCGACGGCGTTCATGATGCCGTCGCGCCTCGCCTGTGCGATCAGCTCCCGATAGAGCGGTTTGCGCGACCAGAAGCTGGACGACCCAGCAGCCTTGTCGGACGGCTTCATGTAGATGCGGATCATTCCGATTTCGCTGTGCATGACCTTGTGGGGCATCAGTTATGCTCCTTGACGGTGTTGGAAGGGCACCGGCTACGACGGGAGGCGCGGGTGTCGCGCAGCGTCACCATACCGGTATGAGCGCGGCCGGGACGCTTGGGCACGGCAATTCGCTGCGACAGATAGATGCCGTTATGGCCCGAGCTGATGTAGGCGACGAAGCAGGCCACCGCGATCGGCACGGCAGGGGTGGCACCGAACAGCTCGATCCCCATGATTGTACAGGCCAGCGGCGTGTTGGCGGCACCGGCGAATACAGCGACGAAGCCGAGCGCTGCGAACAGGTCGAGCGGCGCACCGAGCAGCCAGCCGAGCGTGTTGCCGAGCGCAGCACCAATGAAGAACAGCGGCGTCACCTCGCCACCCTTGAAGCCCGCGCTCAGCGTCACGACGGTGAACAACATCTTGAGCGCCCAGCTCCATCGATCGACCGGGCCGTTGAAGAAGCCGGCGATCGTCGGGTCGCCTGGGATGGCGGACCATACACCAAGGCCGAGATAGCCGCGGGTGCCAACTATCCCGACCAGCGTGATGACCAAAACGCCGCCCACGGCGGCACGAGCAGGCCCGTAAGGTATGTGACGCTTGAGGAAGCCGCCGAATGCATGGTTCGCTTCAGCGAAGACGAGGCCGGTCAGCCCGAAAGCGACGCCTGCGATCGTCGCCTTGAGGAGCATTAGCGGCTCGACCAGCAGCGCGCCCGTGGCAGGGCCGGCATAGGCGATGTGGTAAAGTGTGTGATGAATGCCCCAGGCGTGACACGTCCAGTCCCCAGCTAGCGCGGCAAGCAGGCACGGTATGATCCCGCCATATTCGACGCGGCCGAGCGCCAGCACTTCGAGGGCGAACACAGCGCCTGCTAAGGGGGTGCCGAACACCGCGCCGAAGCCTGCCGCCACGCCGGTCATCAACAGGATGCGAATGCCCGATGTGTCGAGACGGAACATGCTGGCGATGGCACTGGCAAGGCTACCGCCGAGCTGCACGGCGGTTCCCTCGCGTCCCGCCGAGCCGCCGAACAGATGCGTCGCGATGGTGCCGAGGAAGACCAGCGGCGCCATACGGAGCGGCACGCCGCCCCCGGGCTCATGTATCTGCTCGACGATCAGATTGTTACCGGCTTCAACCGAGCGTCCGGTATGATGATAGAGAAGCGCAATGGCTGCCCCGCCCACGGGCAGGAAATACAGCAGCCAGGGATGGTCGAAGCGGGCCTGTGTGGCGGCATCAAGGCTCCACAGGAAGGCCGCACACAACGTTCCGACCAGCGCCGCCATCGGCAGCAGGATCAGCGTCCAGCGAACCACCGACATGGTATGGTCGCGCCGGTCGCGAAAGAACGCCGCTACGTTGAACTCATGGTACAGATTACGAAACGTCGCGCGCACGATTCCTCCTTCGCTGCCTTGCGGCGCCTGGTAGGAATCATCGGCCCTTGCGAGGGCGGTTCGGCCAGATGGCCCGGCGGAAATCCATCACCGTGCCTGCGCATATGCTGTCCGACGGCGACGTGGTCAACCAACGGCAGGGTCACGATAAGACCATTGTTTTGGTGAGGATAAATAATTGGCTCCGCCCATGGAATAAACCCGGACGAGCATCGTCTACGCTTTCGAGACTGATGCGCCGGAGGGGCTTATGCATAGACGAGATTGGATGCTGGGCCTGGTGGCTTCGGCCCTGCTCACCGGCGCAGTCGCGGCCGCTCCCGCCGATGGCTACGCCAGCATGGCGTCTGCCGCGATGGACCGGATGATGGCGGGCATGATGGTCAAGCCGTCCGGCGATGTCGACCGCGACTTCGTCACGATGATGCTCCCGCATCATCAGGGCGCCATCGATATGGCGGTGGCGGAACTGCGCTACGGCCATAACGAGCAGCTCAAGCGCATCGCGCAAGAAATCATCATTGATCAGCAGCAGGAGATCGCCGCCATGAAGCTGGCGATCGGTCAGCCGCTACCCCCTTCGACGCCAGCCCCGACGCAGGGCGGCGACCACCACAGTCATATGGAGCACTGACATGATCCGGACCATACTGCGCTCGGCCGCCTTGCTGATGAGCGCCGCACCGGGCATCGCCATGGCCCAGCAGGCGCCGTGGAATGCCAAGGACGTACCCGTCAGCCACCGCGACCGGGTCTATGCGTCTGAACAATTCTCCAACACCGTGTCGGTGACCGACCCGGCCGACAACCGGCTGCTCGGCGTCATCAAGCTCGGCGATCCCCAGCCGATGAACTTTTCCCCGCTCTACAAGGGACAGGTGCTGGTCCACGGCCTCGGCTTCTCGCCGGACGGGAAGACCTTGGCGGTCGTGTCGATCGGATCGAACGCCGTGTCGTGGATCGACACCGCCACCAACACCGTCAAGCACACGACCTATGTCGGACGCAGTCCGCACGAGGCGTTCTTCACGCCGGACGGCAAGGAGGTGTGGGTCACGGTACGTGGCGAAGACTATATCACCGTGCTCGACCCTACGACGTACAAGGAGACGGGTCGCATCAAGACGCCCGGTGGTCCGGGTATGACGATCTTCTCGCCCGATGGCCGGTACGGCTATGTCTGTTCGTCGTTCAATCCGGTGTTGGCCGTGTTCGATGTCGCGACCCACGCGCAAGTCGGACAGGTGGCACAGCCGAGCCCCTTCTGTCCCAACATCGCCGCGACGCCGGACGGCAAGCAGGTGTGGTTTACGCTAAAGGACATCGGCAAGACGGTCGCATTCGATGCCAGGCCACCCTTCACAATCCTCAAGGTGCTGGATACCGGGCCGATCACCAATCACGTCAACTTCGCCCGCACGGCCAAGGGGCAGTTCGCCTATGTGACGGTCGGCGGGGAGAATACGGTCAGGGTGTTTCGCACATCCGACTTCGCGCCCGTCGCCACCATCCCGGTCGGCAAGATGCCGCACGGTGTCTGGCCGTCGGGCGACGGTCGGCGCATCTATGTCGGGCTGGAGAATGCCGATAAGCTGGCCGCGATCGACACCGCTGGCAACACGGTCGTCGCCACCGTGCCGGTCGGACAGGCACCGCAGGCGATCGCCTATGTGCCGAACGCTGTTCCGACAGGCCCCGGTACCGACAATCTCCAGCCGCTCGGCACGGCCGGCAAAGCGTTGCATCTGACTATGGGGCCGATCGGCGGCAGGGGTACGGCAAGCAGCATTACCCTCTTCGACCAAGGCATCATTCAGGTCGTGCAGAGTGCCGTTACCGGTTTGCAGCCCAAGAAGCCCTACATGCTCGTGCTGACGGCCAACGCGGATGGTAGCGGCGCTGTAGAGCCGCTTGCGAACTTCATGAGCAACCCGGCAGGTGCGGCGATCGTGAACGCGTCGGGTCCGATCCGGCAGATCGTTCAAGGCAGCACCGCGACGCCCCGCCGTTTTCTGGCGGTCGCTGAGGTGGTGAACGGCGCGCCGGGACGCATCGTGCAGGTACAGCGCGACTGACATGGACCCGCTTACCGCCGCGATCGAGCCCCTGATCCCCGGTCTGCGCCGCTATGCCCGGTCGTGGTTGCGCGATCGGGCAATGGCAGATGACGTGGTGCAGGATTGTCTCGAGCGCGCGGTCGGGCGCTGGCGACAACGACGCGGGGCGGAGGTGCGCCCATGGGTCTATACGATCCTGCACAATCTGTTGGTCGACCATCAGCGGCAGCATAGCCGGCGAGGTACGGCGGTTCCGCTCCACCTCGTGGACGACGCCACGCTCGGCCGTCCGGCCGATCAGGACACAGGCCTGCACCACCGCGACCTGCTGCGCGCCCTTGATGCGTTGCCCGAGGAGCAGCGAACGGTGCTGCTCCTCGTATCGGTCGAGGGCCTGCCCTATGCGGAGGTCGCTGCCGTTGTCGGCGTGCCGCTGGGCACGGTGATGTCGCGCATATTCCGGGCGCGCGACCGACTGGCGACCCTCCTCCGGGAGGGTGAACGGCCGCGATTGAGGAGTGTGCAATGACCAGCCCGATCGGCGAGGACGATCTGGCCGCGTGGATCGATGGCAGGCTGTCGCCCGAGCGGCAGCGCCTGGTCGACGCCTATCTTGAAGGCCAGCCGGACCTGCATGCCCGTTTGCGGGAACAGGCGGAGCAGGCGCGAGCCCTTGCATCCCTGTTTGCCCCGATCGCGGATGAACCGATCCCGGCGACGATGCGCGTCGCAGCCATCAGGGGGCGGCAACGTCAGCCGCGATGGCAATTCGCCATCGCCGCGTCACTTCTGCTGGCGGTCGGGTTTGGCGGTGGTTGGTCGAGCGCGAAGTGGAGCGGTGAACCCCGCGCGGGCATCGCGGCGCTGGCCAACGAGGCGAGTGACAATTTCCGTGTCTATGCCGCCGACCGGATACGACCGGCGGAGATCGGCCCCGACCAGCGCGCCATGCTGATCCGATGGACCTCCGCCCGACTGGGTGAGCGCGTCACCATCCCGGACCTCAGCACAGCCGGTTACCGCTATGGGGGGGGGCGATTGGTCGCGACGCCTCACGGCCCTGCGGCACTGCTCCTCTACGACGGACCGCAAGCGTCGAAACTCGCGGTGCTGACGAGGCCTATGCAGATCGACAAGACTGCGAGCATGACCAGCACGTCCAGCGGGACCATGGGCCGGGTCACATGGGCGGTCGACGGGATCGGCTATAGTGTGGTGGGCGAGCGGCCTGCGGCCGAGCTGCATCCGATTGCCGATGAAGTCCGGCGGCAGGCCGATGCGGCGCTGGTGTCCTGATAGCGCCCTTGCTGCTCCTCAGCACCGACAGGCACCGGGCAGGCCAGCGCGATTAGGGCTTGCGCTCGGCATCCTTCCTGTCGGCCTCGGCCGGCGTCAGGCGAGCCCGCTCGCGGATGCGGCGTTCCAGCGGCGCGCCGACAAACAGGACGAGCATTGCAAGGCTCACCCCGCCGATGATGAGCGGCCACACCGCCAATCCCGCTGCCGCGCCGATCGTGGCCGTCACCCAGATGCACGCGGCGGTCGCCAAACCATGCACTTCCTGACCCTGGCCGACCCGCAGCACCGCACCGGCACCGATGAAGCCGACGCCGGACAGAATGCCCTGCATCGCCCGCCCTGCGGCGTCGGCGTTTACATTCGGCAGGCCACTATGCACGATCGCCTGCACGGCGATGCAACTCGCCAGACCGACCAGACCTAGCGTCCGCAACCCCATAATCTGCCGGTTCTCGCGCGAGCGTTCCCAACCAAGCACCATCCCGGCCGCGGTCGCCACGACCAGCCGGCCGATCACGTCGATCCAGAAGCCGATGTCCGATGCCGCTGACGCTTCGATCATTCGACCAGCACGTGAACGTGGTGCCAGGCGGTGCACAGGTAGCCGGCGAAGTTCCACATCGTGTCCGGTCGTTCGGGCTGTCCCTGCCCGGTCTCGTCGAAGGCGCGGGCGACAAAGTGCTGGCGTCCCTTGGCGAGTGTGGCGTCAAGGGTCCAGCGCCGCCAGCCCCAGCGCGTCTCCGGATCATCGGCGAAGGTCGCCTGTTGCCAGTCGCGACCGCCGTTCACCGACACTTCGACCCGAGAAATTCGGCGGTCATAGGCAATGGCATAGCCCTCAATCCGCACCGCCCCGGCGGGCAACCTCTCGCCCGCACCGGGCGAGCAGATCGCGGCGTTAAGCGGCATGGCATTGATCGTCAGACCTTGGCTCCAGTCGACGGTGTCGCTCGTCACATCGGCGGGAAACAGCTTGTAGTCGTGCGCCTGGATCGGTGCGTCGGAAGGCGCGTCGCGCACCTCGATCCGTGTCAGCCATTTGGCGCTGCGCACGCCTGCATAGCCCGGCACCACCATGCGGAGCGGGGCGCCGTGTTCGGGCGTCAGCGGCTCGCCGTTCATCGCCCAGGCAATGAGGACGTCGGGTTGCCGCGCCTTGTCCATGGCGATCGAGACCCCGAACAAGGCTTCCTTGCCCTCCATGTCCACCTCGTCGGCGCCGGTGAACGCCACGAACAGGTTGGACGCATCAGGCGCGCCCACCGCATCGAGAACATCGGCCAGGCGTACGCCGGTCCACTCAGCATTGCCGATCGCGCCGACATCCCAAGGATCGCCCGACGTCTTGCCGACCTGCTGGAGGTCCGTGCGCCGGTTACCCGCGCATTGGAGCACGGCTGTCACCGAGTGCGTGGAAAACGTAGCTTTAAGTTCTTCCACCGAGAAGGAGCGGCTCGCCATGCCCGTCCCGCTCACCTCGATCCGATGATTGGCGGGCAGATCCGGCACTGGCCCGTGGCTGCGCACGTAGAACAGCGCCTGCGGCGTCAGGAACCGCTCGATCAACGCACCGGGCGTCGGCTCGGCGTTGTAGGGATCGGAACTGCGCTTGATCATATCTGTCATGGACGATTAAACGTCGCGGGCCCGCGTAACGCTTCAAGTCTTCGAGACCATCGCAGACGAAAGGCTGCCGATCATTCCGATATCCAGATTAGAATGACCATATCAAACGGTTGGTCGTATCGATCAGGCTGCGCGATACAAGCTGCATGACCCTGGAGCAGCTCAGAATCTTCGTCGGTGTCGCGGAGCGCGAACACGTCACCAAGGCAGCGGAGGCGCTGAACGTCACGCAGTCCGCTGCTTCCGGGGCGGTTGCGGCCCTCGAAGCGCGCTACGGCGTTCCGCTGTTCCACCGCGTCGGGCGTGGCATCCAGCTGACCGAGGCGGGCCGCGGCTTTCTGGAGGAAGCGCGCGCGGTGCTGGGGCGGGCAGCGCATGCCGAGATGATGCTGGCGGACTATGCCGGGCTTGCGCGTGGTTCGTTGCGGATCGTCGCCAGCCAAACGATCGCGAGCTATTGGTTGCCGGCAAAGCTCGCCGCCTTCCACGAACGCCACCCGCAGATTGCGGTCGAGCTGGCGATCGACAACACCGAGGGCGCGGCAGCGCAGGTGCTGAGCGGCGCGGCGGAACTCGGCTTCGTCGAGGGCGAGGTGGACGAACCGGCGCTCGCCCACTGGAAGGTCGGGCGTGACCCGATGGTACTGGTCGGCCGCGAGGAAGCCGAACGCATCGACGAGGCCTGGCTGCGCACTGCACGCTGGATCGTCCGTGAGCAGGGATCGGGTACGCGCTCGACCTTCGAGGACGTGCTGCGAACGCGCGGGTTTGATCCGGCCCAGCTGACGATAGCGATGACGCTGCCGTCCAACGAGGCGGTGCGCACCGCCGTTGAGGCCGGTGCCGGCGTTGCCGTCTTGTCGCGATTGGTCGTCGCGCGCGCGCTCAAGGCCGGCGATCTGGTCGAGCTGCCGCTCGGGCTGCCCGACCGCGCCTTTCACGCGCTGCGCCACAAGGAACGCTATCGCACCCGCGCGGCCGACGCGCTGACGGATCTTATCAAGGAGCAGGTCGCATGACTGCCGACACGCACTCCGTTCTCAGCGGCCTCAAGCCGCTCAGCCGGCTCGATCATCCCCGCGAGATGATCCGTCAGTTCACGCCCAACTGGTTCGCCGCGACGATGGGCACGGGCATTCTTGCCCTCGCGCTGCCGCAGGTGCCCGGCATCGGGCCTTCGCTTAAACCCGTCGGCGAGGTGTTGTGGTTCTTCAATATCGCACTTTTCGCGCTGTTCGCCGGCCTTTATGGTGCGCGCTGGGCGATGTTCGGGCACGAGGCGCGGCGCATCTTCGGGCATAACACCGTGTCGATGTTCATCGGCACCATCCCGATGGGCCTCGCGACGATCATCAACGGCTGCCTCGCCTTCGGCATCGCACGGTTTGAAGCGCCCCGGGTTTTCAGGAGGCAGTTTTCATTTGGCTATGCAGCCATATCGAGGTTCTCGAGGGCTGCATAGTAATTGTCTTCGGCCTCAGCGGGCGGGATGTGCCCGATAGGGCCGAAGA
>NZ_JAAILI010000067.1 GCF_012650175.1 Sphingomonas sp. S2M10 | reverse complement strand
TTGGTTCCTTCGACTTGTTCAGGTCGAGGGAACCGTAATTATCTGGAGTGAAATCATGGAAAACCGAAGGAAACCTGCGTCTCTCGCCGCCACGCTCGACATAAACTGCGACTGCAAAGAATATGTCCTGGACTACCTCGCCCATTCCTTCCCGACCCAACTCTACGAGCCCTTCACCGACAGCGAGGGCAATATGTCGTCGCGGCCCGTCACCCGAGACGGCCAGCCGGTCGAAAGCCGCGAGGCCGTCGCCCGGCGCGACGAGTTGATCGCCCATCTCGCCAGCCTGCCGCCGGTTCCCGGCGCGCTGGATCAGGTGATCCAGCATTTCGGCACGGATACCGTGGCCGAGGTCACGGGGCGCTCGCGGCGTATCATCCGCAAGCCGGGCAATGGCGTCACGCTGGATCGCCTCGTCGTCGAGAACCGTGCCGGTTCCGCCAACCTCGCCGAGACGCAGGCCTTCATGGACGATAGCAAGCGCGCACTGGTGTTCTCGGACGCCGGCGGCACCGGCCGGTCCTACCACGCCGAACTGTCGGCGCGGAACACCCGGCTGCGCGTCCATTACCTGCTTGAAGCCGGATGGAAAGCGGACACGGCCATTCAGGGCCTTGGCCGCACCCACCGGACCAATCAGGCGCAACCGCCGCTGTTCCGGCCGATCTCGACCAACGTGAAAGCCGAGAAGCGCTTCCTCTCGACCATTGCCCGCCGCCTCGACACGCTGGGCGCAATCACCCGCGGCCAGCGCCAGACCGGCGGTCAGGGCCTGTTCCGGCCCGAGGACAATCTGGAATCGCACTACGCGCGCGACGCTCTGCGCCAGCTCTATCTCCTGCTGGTGCGCGGCAAGGTCGAGGGTTGCAGCCTCGACCGTTTCGAGGCGGCGACCGGGTTGAAGCTGATGGACTCAAACGGGATCAAGGACGATCTTCCCGGCATCACGACCTTTCTGAACCGAATGCTGGCGCTCACCATCGAGCTTCAGGGCATCCTCTTCACCGCCTTCGAGCAGCTTCTGTCGGCGAAGATCGAGGGCGCCATCGCGTCCGGCACCTATGACGCTGGGCTGGAGACGCTGACGGCCGAGAGCTTCATCGTCACCGACCGCCAGACGATCTACACCCACCCGCGCACCGGCGCAGAAACCCGCCTGCTGACCATCACCGAACGCAAGCGCAACCATCCGGTCACGCTGGCCGAGGCGCTGTCGTATCTCGACGATCCGCGTGCCGTCCTGCTGGTCAATGATCGGTCGGGCCGCGCCGCTGTGCAGGTGCCCACCACCAGCGTCATGCTCGACGATGGCGAGATCGAGCGCCGGGTCCGGCTGATCCGGCCGATGGAAGGACAGAATATCCCGGTCAAGGCCATGCCGGAAACCCGCTGGGTCGAGGCCGACCGGGATGCCTTCGCATCGGCCTGGAATGCCGAGGTGGCGGATGTGCCGGAGTTCTCCGACGCCACCCTGCATATGGTGACCGGCCTGCTGCTGCCGATCTGGAAGAGGCTCCCGACCGACAGCACCCACGTCTATCGGCTTCAGACCGATGCCGGTGAACGGATCATCGGCCGCCGTGTCTCGCCCGCCTGGGTCGCCCATGCGACCGTGACCGGCACGACCACTCTTTCGCCCGAAGATGCCTTCACGGCGCTGATGGACGGCCGCACCATCCTCGATCTTGCCGAAGGCCTCCAGCTTCGCAGGGTCCGGGTCATGGGCGCGCTGCGCATCGAACTCTCGGGTTTCACCGACACGATGCGCGAACGCCTGACCGCATACGGGCTTTTCCACGAGATCATCTCGTGGAAGCTCAGGATGTTCGTGCCGGTCGATACCTCCGGCCCCGCCGCTCTCGCCCGGCTCTTCGACCGCTGGCCGGTCGAACGCATCGGCGAGCGGGAGGCCGCATGATGCAGCCCCACTCCGCACCGGATCTGGCACACCGTCTCGGCCGGGAGGCCGAGGCGGTATGCCGCGAATATCTCTCCTCCGGCAAGCGCGCTGGCAATTATTGGCTGGTCGGGGATCTCCAGAACAATCCCGGCCGCTCTCTCTATGTGCGCTTGCGGGATTCTGCCAAAGGCCCCGCCGGGAAATGGACCGACAGCGCCACCGGCGAGCATGGCGATCTGCTCGACATCATCCGCCAGACACTTGGCCTCGCCGACTTCAAGGACGTGGCCGAGGAAGCGCGCCGGTTCCTGTCGCTCCCGCATCCCGAACCGGAAAAAACCAGAACACCCACCAGCCGGGTACCGGGCATGGCGGTCGGTTCGCCTGAAGCGTCTCGGCGGCTCTTCGCCATGTCGAAGCCGCTCCCCGGCACGCTTGCGGCGCTCTACCTCGGCGGGCGGGCGATCACGTCGCTCGAGGGCATCACCGCTCTGCGCTACCATTCCCGGTGCTATTATCGGCCTGACGAGCATTCGCCGACCGAGATCTGGCCGGCGATGGTCGCATCCGTCACCGACCTTGACGGACGACAGACCGGCGCGCACCGCACCTGGCTCGCCCGCGACGGTTCCGGCAAGGCGTCTGTCGAAACACCGAGGCGCGCAATGGGTGACCTTCTCGGCCACGGCGTCCGCTTCGGTGCCGCCGGTGAGGTTCTCGCCGCCGGAGAAGGTATCGAAACAGTCCTGTCGCCCCGTCAGGTTCTGCCCCACATGCCGATGCTGGCGGCGCTTTCGGCCGCTCACCTCGCAGCCATCCTGTTTCCGGCAACGCTGCGCCGTCTCTATGTCGTCCGGGACCGCGACCCGGCCGGGGACGGTGCAAGAGACAGCCTGATTGCCAGAGCAGCGAGCCTCGGGATCGAGGCGATGTCACTCACGCCGGTCGATGGCGATTTCAACGACGATCTTCGACGCTACGGCACCGATGCCCTCCGGGCGGCCCTGAAGGACCAGCTTCATCCTGAAGACGTCCGCCGGTTTCTGGAGGTATGAGGACATGCCCGGCAAGGGGATGGGCCTGATCCGCGTCTCTTCACCTGCCGTCTCCGCCCGTCACCGGAAGCATCCTTCCTTGTCGGAAAAGCCGGCGCCCACGGCCTTCTGAGAGGGCGATCGGCTCACAGCCCGGCCGGTCGGGCAATGGCGGCGGCCGACTAATTTCCGCCGGCGGGGAGCCACCCCACGCGACAGGTCGCGTGGGGTGGCTCCCCGCCTTTGCAGCGCGAAACAAATTAGCCGGCCTTGGCCATCAAGGCCCTCGCGGGAGCGCGAGGGCTGCCAGACCGTCCCGGCCGTGAGCTTCGACGCCTGCGAAGGCCGCGATGGGCGCGGTCTCCAGACAAAGGACGCTCCCGATGACGCACGAAGACGATACCGCAGGTTTCGAGCCGGTCCATACCTCATCCCCTACCGATCACATCCTCACCGAACTCCAGCTTTACGGCTGGCGTCCGTTTCAGGACGAACCCGATCCGCGGCCGCTGCCGGAGGGCAACATCGTCGCCACCGCCGTCGCAGACATCTTCGACGCCCTCGTCTCGACGCTTGCCGACACCCGCCTTGAACCCGATCTCGAAGATCTGCTCTGGGGGGCTGCCAACCTCTTCCACCGTGCCGCCAACCGAGTGGAACGCGATCTCGACTTCAACGAGCAGGCGCAGCGCCGCCTTCAGCGGGAACAGGATGGCAGCGAGGTCAAGAGCGTCGAACTCGAACGCCTCACGGCAGAGGGCCAGACCCTGATCGAACGGCGCAACGCGATGGAACTGTTTCGCGACCTCTCCGCCGACGCCTTCGAGCACCACACCGGCAGCGCCTGGCGGCCGCGCAGCGGCTCGATGGTCAACCATCGCAACCTCACCTCGGCGATGATCGACAGCCGCGACTTCCTTGCCGCGAAACGCCGGGCCGAGACCGAGGTGCTGCTGCCCGCCGGTCCCAGGGTCGCCGTCACCGGCGGCGCCGACTTCAACGATCACCACCTGATCTGGGCGAAGCTCGATCAGGTCCATGCAAAGCATCCCGAGATGGTGCTTCTACACGGCGGCACACCGAAGGGCGCCGAACTGATCGCCTCCCGCTGGGCAGATTCCCGCAAAGTGCCGCAGGTCGCCTTCAAGCCCGATTGGACGAAGCACGCCAAGGCCGCGCCCTTCAAGCGCAACGATGCCATGCTCGACACCCTTCCCATCGGGGTCATGGTCTTCCCCGGCTCCGGGATACAGGAACAGTTCGCTCGCCGGGCGAATGAACTCGGCATTCCCGTCATGAAGTTCGACGGCGGCGCGTAAAGCGCCGCCGTCCGGCGGCTGCTTCAGCCGCCTTTACTTGACGCAGGTCCGTATTCGGGGTCAAATAAGTCATCCTTGCAGAACCGGCGAAGCAGCATAGTCGCAGGCGGAGCCCATCTCCCGGCAGCCTGTCGTGATCCTCAACCGTTCATGCGGAGGCTGCCATGACGCTGATCCTGCTTGCCATCTCCCTGTCGATCGCGCTTTGCGTCATCGCCTATCATTTCGCCATATACGCCTTGCCATTCATGGTCGGGCTCACGGCATTCCAGTATGTCTACGGTGCCGACGCCGGATTGCTGATGTCCGGTCTCGCCGCCATCGGCGCGGCGCTTCTTTCGGTCGCGCTGGTCATTGCCGTTCTCGGCTTTGCCCGGAACCCGGCCCTGCGGCTTGTCGCGCTGACCGCCTTCGCCATTCCCGCCGCCGTCGCCGGATATGCGCTCGTTTATGGCGTCACCAAGAATGCCACGGACTCGGCGATCCTGCTCAACCTGCTCGGAGGCATGGGCGGTTTCATCATCGGTGCCGCCGCGATGGTGAACCTCAACGCACTCGGAACCGCCGTCTTTTCGCGCTGACGCTTCGCCACGGACCGCTCCCATGAGGCAATCCGGTGGCTCGCGCCACCGGGCTCCGGGCATCCCGCACAAGGCGGAACAGTCGGGTCATCGGTAAATCCGCGCCGTCATTTTCGGTCTGCTTCGCCCGGCAAGGAAGTCAGTCATCGAGCGAATATCCCGCAGTTGCTCAATCTCACCCACCACGCCAGCCCATTCCATCGTGGGAATCAGGCCACACACCGGAACCTTCATCCCCGTTTAGGCAATTCGCCGGATCGCACCTTCGCCCATCGAGGCGGATGCGGGCCATTCGCCCTGAACCCGGTAGCTGTCCTCTTCTCTTTCCGGCCGACCTTGCCTGTCCGAGCGGAAACGCGAGGCTGCCGGTGACGGTGTTCTCACGAGGCGCCGGCATAGGTGGGCAGGTTCCACGAGCCTGTCAGGACATTGTTGCCAGCGATGACGAAGGTTCCGCTGTGCGTCCCCGGTTCATGCTCTCAGAGGCACCAATCCCTCCGACTGACTGATCCCCTAAGCCCGTTCGGTTTCCGACCGCAACCCCCGCGGCTCCGGACCGTGTTGGCGCAAGCGCCGGCCCGCACCACTCCGGGCCTTGGGGGCGAGCTGCCGTGAAGGCGGCAGTTGCTGGCGTCTCCCGACGGACTTGGCCGGGTCTCGTCGGAGGGATGGTCCCTCCGAGGAGCAACGGAGACTTACAATGCAGAACATCGTCATTCTCGCCGGCAACATCGGCCAGGCCCCCGAAACCCGCACCACCATGGGCGGCACCGCGATCACCCACTTCACCCTGGCCACCTCGCGCCCCCGCTACTCGGAAGGCCGGATCGTCCGCGACGAGAAGGGCTACCGGGTCCAGGACACCGAATGGCACCGGATCACCGCCTTCAACGGTCTCGGCAAGTCGATCCAGCAATATTGCGAAACGGGGATGAAGGTCCTGGTGCGCGGCCGCATCCACTACACGAAATGGACCGACGCCGCCGGGGTCGACCGCTACGGCTGCGAGATCATTGCCGAGACGGTGGACTTCCTGAGCCGGGCGAAGCAGACCGAAAACGACGACGGCAAGTTCATCGACGACGGCGACATCCCGTTCTGAGCGGGATGCCTGGAGCCCGGCGGCGCGAGCCGCCGGGTTTTCATGCTCGCGGAAGATCTCCGCGCCAGCCGAGAAAGATCTCCATCGGTTGCTGTGAGCGGAAGCGAGGAGCGCGGCCCCGATGGGGCCGCGAACTTTCTGCTCTCTGACGTCCGATCATCACCCCCATCGATGGCGGCAGCCCCGACTACTGGCGCAAGCGCAAGCACGCCTTCCGGCTCATCCGCGAGGCCGAGCTTGCCGCGAAACGCCTCGCCGAAGCCCCAATGTATCTGCATGGCGGCTACGACGAGGATGGCGACGTCGTCCCGGTTGAAAACCTCGGCCCCCATGATGAGCTGGAGGACGCGATCCGGGCCGTCGAAGCCGATGAGGCGGCGATGAGCATTCTCGCCGCGCAGGGGCGCGGCAGCCGTTGGTGGATTGGCACCAACTGAGCCTCCGGCGAGAGGCGGCTTTCGCCGCCTCTCGCCACCGCACCGTCGCAAGCAGCGGCGGTCGAATCGATCGACCGCCGCTGCTGATGAAAGGGGGGCGATCCCCCCTCTCAACACTCTCCCCATGAAGGAAGGGGCAAGCCCCCTCCTTCAAACATCCACCCCCAAGGGAAGGAGGCGACGGTTCCCTCGCCCTCCTTCCCAAACCCATCCTCCTCTCCCTGGTCCGATGGACGCATTCACGCATCACACCGAACCGAATCAGTTCGGCCGGAGCTATCGAAAAACCAGCATCTGAAACCACTTCCAACTGGCATCCGACGCAAAGAACGACTAAAATAGCCGTAGTTCTAGCATACGCTTTGGTCGGTCTGGGAGGTGATCATGTATGATCACCGCCCGACAATCTCGGGCCGCGCGCGCGTTGCTTGGCTGGACGCAGGAGACGCTCGCTGACAAGGCCCAGGTATCACTGACCGCGCTCAAGCGCCTCGAATCGGCAAGCGATCTCGAGGTCTATGAGACGACGCGCGATCAGGTTCGCAGGGCGCTTGAGGCAGCCGGCATCGTTCTCCTGTTAACGGATCGCGGAATTGGGGTGCTGCTTGTCGATGAGCGAGGCGAAAATCGGAAATCCTGATCGGCTTTCGGCCGGAAACGCCAGAAGCAAAGAGTTCGGCACCGGAGGCCATTCGTCAAAGTGTCCCGTTCGCATGGTATCCAGACCGAAACATGGGGCAGAGCTGTGATCGACGCTTTCGAGGATGAAGCACCATCCGGTCAGGAGCTGACCGAATACGACAAATCCCACGTCAAGCTCTACATGCGGCTGCTCGACGCCGCCGCCGATGGTGCCGATTGGCGCGAAGCGGTCGAAGTGCTGTTCGGGGTCAACCCGAACCATGAACCGGATCGTGCCCGCCTCATCCATGACAGCCATCTCGCCCGCGCCCGCTGGATGACCCATACCGGCTATAGGCACCTGCTGCGGGAACCCCGCAACTGATTGTCAAGCAAAGGCTATCGCCGGTTTCGTGCTGCCATTGCGGCACCGGGCGATGCCGCACGCCGGACTTCCATCAACCTGCAAATGTGCGGTTTCATGTCAACTCGCCTATGCGGCATCTTGAAGGAGCTGACGCATGAGACCCGATGTATCGCGTTGGCGGGACCGTGACAGTTACGATTTCTTCGATATGCTGCCCGTTGAAGGTCTCGCCTGGGAATGCCTGCGCCGCCACGAACCCTATCAGGGCCAGTATCGGGCGCTCGTGACCGCAAACACCCACACCCTGCCGTTTCCGCAGGAAGTCCAACGCCGCTGGGGTCTTCGATTTCCCGGCCCGCCCCGGCCTGTCCGCCCTGGCGCAGAGCGTTTTCTGGTCCCCGGCCGCAGTTCCGGCGGTCCTGACCCTCATGCGACTTCCCGATATTCTCGCGGCTGGCCCATATATGCCACTTACGGGTATCGGCGTCAGGCGCGATAGTCCCGAAGGCAGCTACGCCCTTCATGTCGGCGACGCCACCATACAGGTCTTGTTTCTTCCCGGCGCCGATCCCGCCGGCCCGCTGGTCGCCCTGATCCCCATTGATGCCGATATGCTCGACCGGATCGAGGCGCTCACCCGCTTCTGGCGAAGCCTCTATGGCCGCAAGGTGCCCGCCGACACCCGCATGACCGTCCAGCAGCGCCGCCGCCTGCGCCTGATGATCCAAGCCGCGGATGGCCGGATGAGCGGCGCCAGCTACCGCGAGATCGGCACGGTCATATATGGTGCGGCGCGTGTCGCTGCCGAGCCGTGGAAGACCTCCCCGCTGCGCGACGCGGTGATCAACCTCGTCGAAGGCGGCCTGGCCGCCATCGGCGGCGGGTATCTCCAGCTTCTGCGCCATCGCCGCAAATCCTGACCGCTTTGCGCAATGCGGGGGTGGGAATCTTTGCCCCCCCAAAGTTCCCCATCCCCCTCGCAGCCCTTCCTCCGCCACCGTGGTCGCCGTCCGCCGCTGAACCGCAGCGGCCACCCGCAACCCCACGGAGGCCCGATCCATGCGACCCGATCTCGCCGTTCTGCCGCCACGCTTCTTGCGCACCAAGGAAGCCGCAGATTTTCTCAGCCTGTCCGCCAGGACGCTTGAGAAGCACAGGACTTACGGAACCGGCCCCTCATACCGCAAGCTCGGCGGCCGGGTGGTCTACTCGGTCGACGATCTCGAAGCCTGGGCCGCGCTCGGCGCTGTCACATCCACCTCCGACCCGCGCGGACAGGTGCTGCCGGCAAAGCGCCAGCCACTTCCCGTCCGCGGGCCGTCCGGCCGCTTCGCGCGCTGACCGCGATCGCAGTCCTTCATGGTGGTGCGTCGTCGATCCCCTTCGGAGCGCGAACAGCTCGATCTGTTTCGGGCGCTCCCCGGTGACTTCGCGCCAAGAGATGCGCAGGATCTCATGGCCTATCCCTTCTTCTCCCTTTCCAAGACCCATCGCGTCGCACCGATCGACTTTTCCGCCGGTAACGTGACGATTCGGGTCGAGGCCGTGCCCGATCACGGCATGGCGACCATATGGGACGCCGACATCCTGATCTGGGCGGCCAGCCAGATCGTCGAAGCGCGCGATGCTGGTTTGCGCACCTCCCGTCTGATGGCCACCACGCCCTACGAAATCCTCAAATTCGTCGGCCGCGGCACTTCGCTCCGGGACTATCAGCGCCTGAAGGCGGCCCTCGACCGGCTGCAATCGACGACCGTATCGACGACGATCCGCCAGCCGGCCGAGGGCCGTCGGCATCGTTTCTCCTGGATCAACGAATGGAAGGAACGCACGGATCGCGCCGGCCGCCCCGATGGAATCGAGATGATCGTGCCGGACTGGTTCTATCAGGCCGTGCTCGACGACGCGCTCGTCCTGACCATCGACCGGGCCTACTTCGATCTCACGGGCGGCCTCGACCGCTGGCTCTACCGGATCGTCCGCAAGCACGGCGGCCGCCAGCGCGACGGCTGGCGCTTCGATCTTCGCCACCTCCATCAGAAATCCGGCAGCCTCTCTCCCTTTCGTCGCTTCGTCTTTGAGCTGCGCGACATCATCCGTCGCCAGCCGTTGCCCGGCTACACGCTGTTCATGGAAATCGAGGCCGGCGGCCAGATGCTGCTCGCCTTCGCGCCCTGTGGACAAGCTGTGGACGGCCTCGTGCTATCGGGAACGCGAACTATCGTGCCATCAGGAACGCCGGTATCGTGCTATCGGGAACGGAAACAGGGGTTAACCCACGACAGCAAAAGCGAAAATCGCGCCCTTAACTTAGAGTCTAACACAGAATCTAACCTTGAAGAGCGCGCGCGCGATGTGGAAAACCTCATCCGCGATACCGCGCGAAGCCTCAGCATAGCCGCGAAGAGAAGCGGAAGCACCCCTGCCTCCCACCGGATCGGAAAGCCGCACGAGCCGGATTCGCCAGAGCTGCCCCTCGATGATCGTTCGGGAGACGCCCGATGATCGTCGCGCTTCTCAACCAGAAGGGCGGCGTCGGCAAGACGACGCTGGCCTTGAATCTCGCCGGCGAATGGGCGCGTCGGGGAAGCCGCGTCACCCTGATCGACGCCGATCCGCAAGGCTCCGCCCTCGACTGGTCCGAGCAGCGTTCGCGCGAGGGCCTCCCGCACCTGTTCGGCACTGTCGGCCTCGCCCGCGATACGCTGCATCGGGAGGCCCCGGAACTGGCCCGCGATGCCGATCATATCGTCATCGACGGGCCGCCCCGTGTCGCCGGCCTCATGCGCTCCGCGCTTCTCGCCGCCGATCTGGTGCTGATCCCGGTGCAGCCCTCGCCGCTGGACGGCTGGGCCTCGGCCGAGATGCTCGCGCTTCTGCACGAAGCGCGCATCTACCGGCCCGGCCTCGCCGCGCGGTTCATCCTGAACCGTTGTGGCGCCCGCACTGTCATCGCTCGTGAAACCGCCGAAACGCTGGCCGACCACGATCCTCCGCTTCTCGGCAGCACCGTCGGCCAGCGCGTCGTCTTCGCCGACGCCGCGCAATCCGGTCGGCTTGCCTTCGAGATCGACCACCACAGCCGGGCCGCCGATGAAATCGCCACGCTCGCCGCCGAAATCGACCGGCTGCGCATCGAGAGGATCGCCCCATGACGATCCTCACCGGCGATTGCCGCGATCTGATGCCTGGCTTCGGCCCCTTTGACCTGATCCTCGCCGATCCGCCCTATGGCGATACATCGCTTGCCTGGGATCGCCGCGTCGACGGCTGGCTGCCGCTCGCCCGCGCCGCGTTGCGGCCGACCGGCTCGCTCTGGGTCTTCGGCTCGCTGCGCTGCTTCATGGCAACCGCCGATCAGTTCGCCGACGCGGGCCTGCGGCTGGCGCAGGAGGTGGTCTGGGAGAAGCAGAACGGCTCCAGCTTTCATGCCGACCGCTTCAAGCGGGTGCATGAACTGGCCGTCCAGTTCTATCCCGCCGAGACGCCTTGGCGCGAAATCTACAACGAGGTCCAGACCACGCCGGATGCGACCGCCCGCAGCGTCCGGCGCAAGCAGCGGCCGCCGCATACCGGCCGGATCGACGCCGGCCACTACGTGAGCCAGGACGGCGGGCCGCGCCTCATGCGCTCGGTCATCTACGCTCGCAACTGCCACGGAAGGGCAATCCATCCGACCGAGAAACCCGCCGGACTGCTCGAAATCCTGATCCGCACAAGCTGCCCAGCGGGCGGCCTGGTCGGCGACTGGTTCGCCGGATCGGGCGCCGCCGGCGAAGCCTGCCGGCTCGCAGGCCGCCGCTATCTCGGCTGCGAGATCGATGCCGCAACCGCGGAGCGCGCTCGCACGCGGCTCGCGGCCGTGCTGCCATTCCATGCAGGAGGCACGGCATGAACGCGCGTGGCGACAAGCGCGGCTTCGCGTCCCGCCCCGGCGATGCCGAAAGCTGGATCAGGGCAGCCGATGCGCCGCCCGGCCGGAAGGACGGCGCCGCCACCTTCACGGCCCGGCTGACCATCGACATCACGCCCGAGCTGCGCGGCCGCATCAAGGTCGCCGCCTTCCAGCGCGGCGTGACCGTCGCCGACATGCTGCGCGACCTGCTCGCGCAGGAATTTCCACCCCCGAACGGAGAACGACCATGACCGGCCAGCCGACGCGCCGCATGGGCGGCCGTCCGCTGCCGGACGAGCCCCCGCCCTTCATCACCCTGGTCGAACTGACCTTCCAGAAGCAGAAGATCGAGCACTGGATCAGGTTCGGCCACAAGACCTACGAACATATCCTCGACCGCCGCCGCAGCATCGTCGGCTTCGCGCCCGGCAGCATCTTCGCCTTCGTTCGCTGGGCGGCCAGCGATTTCGGCACGATCCTTTCGCGCATCGACATCGTGCGCGCGGTTCGTCGCGGCGAGCCGTTCCAGACGCTGCCGTTCGTCCGCCCCGGCGGCGACATCCTCCTGCGCATCGACGGCTGGCCGAGGGTTCAGCGCGCGCTCGCGGCGATCGACGCCGTGGACGCGCTCGGCCTCGATCCCGCAGACGCCTCGCCGGATCACTGGCGGCATGTCCACAACCGGCTGGCCACCGGTCTGGAACCGAACATCTACACGCCAGAGCGCCATGCGGCCTGGCTCCGGCGCCGGAGGATCGCCCCATGACGCCCGCCGGATACTTCTGGGTGACGTATCTCACCACGCTCACCATCGGCGGCCTGTCGCTGCTCGACATCACGCCGCGGCTGATCTGGAACGCAAGCGCCAGCGCACCCGTCGGCTTCTACACCGTTGCGTCGGAAACCACCTACATCGTGCCCGATCTCGTCGCGGTCATGCCGCCCGAACCGCTGGAGCGGTTCATGGCCGAACGCGGCTATATCGGACGCGGCGTTCCGCTCCTCAAGCGCGTCCTCGGCCTGCCGGGGCAACAAGTCTGCCGCAATGCGCGCACGATCACGGTGGACGGCGTGGAGATGGGCGCAGCGCTGGACTACGACCGGCGCGGCCGCGACCTGCCCGTCTGGCAGGGCTGCAGGATCATCGCAGACAACGAAATCTTCCTGATGAACTGGGAGGTCCGCGACAGCCTTGACGGCCGCTATTTCGGCCCCATCCCCGCAAGTTCCGTCATCGGCCGGGCGCTGCCGCTCTGGACCGATGAGGAAGGCGACGGCAGCTTCGAATGGCGCGCGCCGACGCATTGACACGTCCCTCAACCCGCAATCAAGGAGGTTCCCATGGCCAATATCGGTGCATTCCAGAAGACCAGGACCGGCTATTCCGGCCGCATCCGCACCCTCGTCATCGACGCCGAAGTCGTGCTCGTCGCCACCAGGAAATCCGACACGGAAAACGCGCCGGACTTCCGCATCCTTGTCGGCGGCGAGAACGGCACCGAAGTCGGCGCGGCATGGAAGGAGACCGGCGAGAAGGCGGGCGACTATCTCTCCTTCCAGCTCGACGACCCGACGCTTGCGCATCCGATCCGCGCCAATCTGTTCCAGTCCGAGGACGACGAAACCGCATGGTCGCTGCACTGGAGCCGCCCGAAGCCACGCCATGAGCGGGACTGACGCCATGCGGTATCGCGTCATCCCGGCGCTTCTGTTCGCCGCCTTGCTGTCGCTCGGTAGCGGATCGGCCGTCGCGCAATCGCCGCCCGGCATCGGCTCGACCGCTGCCGATCCCTATGCCGGGTTCGTTGCCGAGGCGTCGCGGCGCTTCGGCATTCCCGAGCATTGGATTCGCGCCGTCCTGCACGCCGAGAGCGCGGGCGACGTGCGCGCGATCTCGCCCGCCGGCGCGCTAGGCTTGATGCAGGTAATGCCCGATACCTGGGCAATGCTGCGCATCCGCCACGGTTTCGGGCGTGATCCCTACGATCCACGCGACAACATTCACGCCGGCACCGCCTACCTGCGCGAGATGTGGGACCGCTACGGCAATGTGGCGGCGATGCTCGCCGCCTACAATGCCGGTCCCGCGCGCTATGACGAGTATCTCGCCTCCGGTCGTGCTCTGCCTGCGGAAACTCGCGCCTATATCGCCGCCCTCGCCCCCCTTATCGGCGGCGAGGTTCCCGCCGAAATCCTGACGCCGCGGCCATCGGACTGGCGCGAGGCTCCGCTGTTCGCCACGCGCTCGGCCGACACGCGGGCTACCGCCACGCTGTCGCCCGATGCGCAATCCGGCGACATCCACCCGGCCGCCCCAGTGGGCAATGACGCCAATGCGGAGCCGCGGGACAGCGGCATTTTCGTGGCCCGCGCAAACGACGGAGGAGCGCAATGAGGATCGCGTTCCCCCGCGCGGCAGCGGCCGTTTCGGTGTGCAGGTGGCAAGCGTCGGGCTTGGATGAAGGACCGGCTGGAGAGGCGGAAAAGGCGGTAAGAAAGGAGGGCAAGATTAAAGAAGACGGCACCATCCGGCGCCGCTTCCTGAAATTGTCCTTGTCTGCACACTGGTTAGCGGGGCCGCGCGCGGCACCGTGGTTTTGGACCCCGCGTGCCGCGATTTCTCGCAAAGCCTTGGCTTTGTTGGGTTTCGTCCGGCACTATAGGCCGAAATCGGCCAGTTTCGGGCGTTTCCGCCCAGGAATGCGCCGATGAGCGCTGACGACGAAAACCGCTTCCGGCCGAAGCCCGGCCGCGTCCGATCCGGCGGCGCGAAGGCGGGCAAGGCCAGGAGCTTTCTCACCCAGGTCAAGAAGATCACCCGCCAGCATCAGGCCGCCGCATCCCGCGCCCCGTCCATGCCGTCGTCCACCAAGCCGTCGTCGTCGCTCACGCGCCCGTCCTCGCCGGGCAGCTCTCGCCCTATCGTCGCCAGCGGCAAGGGCGTGAAGCGCGGCCGAGGCGCGAGCTTCGTGCGCGCCCGCAACATCTCTGGCCAATGGCATCATCGCCAGCCCGGGAGCCGCCGCGTCATCGTCAAGCAGCGCAGCGTCCGGGCCGCCGGAAAGGATGGCCGTGCCCGTGCCCATCTGCGCTATGTCCAGCGCGACGGCACATCGCATGACGGCGACCGTGGCCAGCTCTATTCCGCCCATGACGACCGCGCCGATGGCGACGCCTTCCTTGAGCGCGGCCTGGACGACCGCCACCAGTTCCGGTTCATCGTCTCGCCCGAGGACGCCGCCGAGATGACCGATCTGACCGACTATACGCGCAATCTCATGCGGCAGGTGGAAGCCGACCTTGGCACCCGGCTCGATTGGGTCGCCGTCAATCACTACAATACCGGCCATCCCCATGTGCATGTCATCGTCAACGGCCGCGACGACACCGGCGCGGATCTGGTCGTCAATGGCGACTATCTCGCCAACGGCCTGCGCGAGCGCGCCAGCGAGTTTGCCAGCCTCGAACTCGGTCCCGTCACCGAGATCGAATTGACCCGAAAGCTCACAGACGAGATCGACCACGATCGCTTCACCCACATTGACCGGGCGATGACCGAGGAAGCCGATGACCGCTCCCTCGACCTGCGCCACGAGCCTGCCGCACCCCGACGGCAGTTCGAGCGGACGCTACGCCTGCGCCGCCTCGCCAAGCTGGAGAAGATGGGGCTGGCGACCGAGCACGCGCCCGGCGTCTGGGAGTTGAGCAAGGACATGGAGCCGACCCTGCGCGCGCTGGGCGAGCGCGGTGACATCATCCGCACCATGCAAAAGGCGCTCGGACCGGACAGCGCCGGACGCGATCCGATGAGCTTCCATATCCACGAGGCCATGCCGGCAGCGCCCATCGTCGGCCGCGTCGTGGACAAGCACCTGTCCGACGAGCTGGGCGAGAATCTGACCGTGATATTGGACGGGACCGACGGCCGCACGCACCATATCTCCGGTATCGCCCCCGAACGGCTTGAGGATGCCCGCATCGGCAGCATCATCGAAATCGGCCCTGCCGAGGTGACGGCTCGGCCTTCCGACCGCACGATCGCAGCCATCGCCGAGGGCGGCATCTATCGGCCGAGCCGTCATCTGGAACAGGCGAAGTTCGAGGGCCGCGTGCCGGAAGGCGACTATGACGGGTTTGTCGATGCCCATGTCCGACGGCTGGAGGCGCTGCGTCGCGCCGGGATCGTCGAACGGATCGACGCGGACCAATGGCGCATCCCCGAGGATTTCGAGAGCCGTGCCGCCGCATACGATGCGGGCCGGAACCGGCAGGCGACCATCCGCGTCATCTCGACCTTCGATCTGGAGAAGCAGATCAGCGGCGACGGGGCGACCTGGCTCGACCGGCGGCTGCTCCATGCCGAGGTTGCCGATCTCGCGCCCACCGGCTTCGGTCAGCAGGTGCGCGAGGCGATGGATCAGCGCCGAGAGCATCACATCGAACAGGGCGATGCCACACGCCAGCGCGACGGCCGGGTCATCTATCGGCGCAACCTTCTCGCCACCCTGCGCGAGCGGGAGGTTGCCCGCGTCGGCGCCGAGATAGCGGAGAACAAGGGCCTGCCGTTCCGCACGGCCGCGGACGGCGAGAATATCAGCGGCAGATTCACCGGCACCGTGCAGCTATCGAGCGGCAAATTCGCCCTGGTCGAGAAATCGCACGAGTTCACCCTTGTCCCCTGGCGGCCGGTCATCGACCGCCAGCTCGGTCGCGAGGTCATGGGTGTCGTGCAGGGCGGATCGGTGTCGTGGCAGTTGGGACGGTCTCGCGGGATCTCGCTCTGACCGAACTGTCCTATTCGCGCGAAGCAGTATCCGGCAGCCCTTCGACGTCATGTTTCCTGTTGCCTGTCCCGGAAATGCCTACTCTCTGATCGGCTCCGTCTCTTTTGCCGACTGGAGCCCGTATGCGCGGAGGCCGAATCCTTTGGGGTCAGATCACCGTGGTCTTCACCATCGTTCTGGTGATGACCTGGGCGGCGACGCAATGGGTGGGGTTCCGTCTCGGCTTTCAGCTGCAGCTCGGCGACCCATGGTTCGAACTGGCCGGTTGGCCGATCCACTATCCGCCCGCCTTCTTCTGGTGGTGGTTCTCTTTCGACGCCTACGCGCCCGCGATCTTCATGGAGGGCGCGGCCATCGCCACGTCTGGCGGTATCCTCGCCATAGCGGCCGCAATCCTCATGTCGATCATCCGGGCGCGCGAAGCCCGCAACGTCGCCACCTACGGCTCGGCACGATGGGCCGAGGACAGGGAAATCCACGGCGCCGGACTGCTCGGTCCCGATGGCGTCGTGCTCGGCCGCTATGATCGCGACTACCTGCGCCATGACGGTCCGGAGCATGTGCTGTGTTTTGCGCCCACCAGGTCGGGCAAAGGCATCGGCCTGGTGGTGCCGACGCTGCTGACCTGGCCCGGCTCGGCCATCGTTCACGACATCAAGGGCGAAAATTGGGGCCTGACCGCAGGTTTTCGCGCCCGGCACGGTCGGGTGCTGCTGTTCGATCCGACCAATGCGAAGTCGTCGGCCTATAATCCGTTGCTGGAGGTGCGGCGGGGCGAATGGGAAGTCCGCGACGTGCAGAACATCGCGGACATCCTGGTCGATCCCGAAGGCAGTCTCGACAAGCGCAACCATTGGGAAAAGACCTCACACAGCCTTCTGGTCGGCGCGATCCTGCATGTTCTCTATGCGGAGAAGGACAAGACCTTGGCGGGCGTCGCCAACTTCCTGTCCGATCCCCGCCGCCCGGTCGAGGCGACCTTGCGCGCGATGATGGACACGCCGCATCTGGGCGAGGCCGGAGTTCATCCCGTCATCGCCTCGTCGGCGCGCGAGCTGCTGAACAAGAGCGAGAACGAGCGGTCGGGCGTGCTCTCTACCGCCATGTCGTTCCTGGGCTTGTATCGTGATCCGGTCGTGGCGCGCGTCACGTCGCGCTGCGACTGGCGCATTGCCGATCTGGTCGGCAGCCGCAAGCCAGTCACGCTCTACCTCGTCGTGCCGCCGAGCGACATCAACCGCACCAAGCCGCTGATCCGGCTCATCCTCAACCAGATCGGCCGCAGGCTCACCGAGGATCTGTCCACTACAGCCGAGCGCCATCGCCTGCTGCTGATGCTGGACGAATTTCCCGCGCTCGGCAGATTGGATTTCTTCGAATCCGCCTTGGCATTCATGGCCGGCTACGGCCTCAAATCTTTCCTGATTGCCCAGAGCCTCAACCAGATCGAAAAGGCTTACAGCGCGAACAACTCGATCCTCGACAACTGCCATGTGCGCGTCGCCTTCGCCACCAACGACGAACGCACGGCCAAGAGGGTGAGCGACGCGCTCGGCACCGCGACCGAGATGCGCGACTCCACCAACTATGCCGGCCATCGGCTTGCGCCCTGGCTCGGACATCTGATGGTGTCGCGGCAGGAAACTGCGCGGCCGCTGCTGACTCCCGGAGAGATCATGCAGCTCCCGCCCACAGACGAAATCGTCATGGTCGCCGGGACGGCGCCGATCCGGGCGAAGAAGGCACGCTATTTCGAGGACGCGCGGTTTCGGGAACGCATCCTGCCGCCGCCCGACCTGGCCGCCATGTCGGCTATCGCCCCGGCTCCGTCAGCCGACGACTGGACGAGCCTCGTGATCGCAGCAGCAAGCCGGTCAGCAGCGAACGCCGCCAGCGGAGTCGGTGACGATCCCGACAATGCCGGCATCCGCCGTGAGCCGGAATTGCCAGAGCATGAGGAAATCATCCCCTCGCCGCCCTCCCCCGCACAAGAGTTCGACATGCTGGACGACGAGCCGGACGTGGACGCGGCGAAAGCCCGCGCAATGCGCCAGCGGATGCGGATGGTCGCACGGCAAGCGTCGATGAATCCGGCCGACGACATCGAGCTTTGAGGAGCCGCCATGACAACCCGCACCCGCATGAACGTCTATTTCGACCCCGCGCTGCTCACTCAGGTCGAAACCCTGGCGCTGCGTCGGAAAGTGTCGAAATCCGCCATCATCGAGGCGGCGGTCGCATCCTTCCTGTCCGGCGATTCCGCAGAGCAGCTTGAAGCCGCCATGTCCCGCCGCCTCGACAGGCTCGGCCGCAGGATCGACAGCCTGGACGAAGATCTCGCCATCCTCGGCGAAATGCTCTCCTTGTTCGTCCAGTTCTGGCTGACCATCACCCCGCCGATGTCGGAAACCGCGCAAGCCGTCGCCCGGGCCAAAGGAACAGAGCGGTTCGAGGGCTTCATGCAGACACTCGGCCGACGGCTGGCCACCGGCGACCGGCTGCTTAAGGAACTGTCCCGCGACATCGAATCGCCGCCCCCCGTTTCCGACCCGTCGGACCCGCCTGAGAACTGAGTGGAAAAACGCGATCCATCCTATTTGCCGCCGATGCCCGCCGATGCCCGCACGCGCGTAAATACTTGTTGATTCGGCCCAATTTCGGTCTCTCTTAATCGACCCCGATGCGGGGACTGCCTGGTGCGCCCCGCGATAAATCGGGGCCGCCATGACTGCACATCACCAGAAATCGGAGGCGATCGCACGCGGCGCGCGGATGCTGCGCACCGCGCTCGGTCCTTCCATCGCCCGGTTTCTGGAAGACCCGGCCGTCATCGAAGTGATGTTGAACCCGGACGGCCGCATCTGGATAGACCGGCTCTCCGAAGGTCTGGCCGATACGGGCGAGTTGCTGTCACCCGCCGATGGCGAGCGGATCGTCCGACTGGTCGCCCATCATGTCGGCGCCGAGGTTCATGCCCGCTCCCCGCGCGTCTCGGCCGAATTGCCGGAAAGTGGGGAGCGGTTCGAGGGCCTGCTGCCGCCGGTGGTCGCAGGCCCGACCTTCGCCATCCGCAAGCCGGCGGTCGCCGTGTTCACGCTCGACGACTATGTGGCCGCCGGCATCATGTCCACAGAGCAGGCGGCAACGCTGCGCGAGGCCGTCACGGTGCGCGCCAACATCCTCGTCGCCGGAGGCACCAGCACCGGCAAGACCACGCTGACCAACGCGCTGCTCGCCGAGGTGGCGAAGACGCAGGATCGCGTCGTCATCATCGAGGACACCCGCGAGCTGCAATGTGCCGCGCCGAACCTCGTCGCCATGCGGACGAAGGACGGCGTTGCCACCCTGTCCGATCTGGTCCGGTCCAGCCTTCGTCTACGTCCCGACCGTATCCCCATCGGCGAGGTGCGCGGCGCGGAAGCCCTCGACCTGCTCAAAGCCTGGGGCACCGGACACCCCGGCGGCATCGGCACCATCCATGCCGGTTCCGGCATCGGCGCGCTGCGCCGCCTCGAACAGCTCATCCAGGAAGCCGTCGTCACCGTCCCGCGCGCGCTGATCGCCGAGACCATCGACCTGGTGGCCGTGCTTGCCGGGCGCGGTTCCGCGCGTCGGCTGGCTGAACTTGCCCGCGTCGACGGGCTGGGGCCGGACGGGGACTACCGCATCACGCATCCCATCACCTTGGCAACCACCCCGAAAGGAAATCCCGAATGATCCGTCACGCCTTGCGCCTGCGCCGTCACATCGCGACGGCCGCCGCCTTCACCTATGTCAGCCTGTTCATGGCACCGGCCGCCCATGCGTCCGGTTCATCGATGCCCTGGGAAGCGCCGCTTCAAAGCATCCTTGAGTCGATCGAGGGGCCGGTCGCCAAGATCGTCGCCGTCATCGTCATCATCGCCACCGGCCTGGCGCTCGCGTTCGGCGACACGTCGGGTGGCTTCCGTCGCCTGATCCAGATCGTGTTCGGCCTGTCGATTGCGTTCGCGGCGTCGAGCTTCTTCCTGTCGTTCTTCTCGTTCGGCGGCGGGGCGCTCGTCTGATGGCGGGCGGCCTCGAACAACTCGACGCGGTGCCGGGCTTCACCATCCCGGTCCATCGGGCGCTGACCGAGCATATCCTGCTCGGCGGCGCTCCGCGCGCCATCGCCATCATGAACGGGACGCTGGCCGGGGCCGTGGGCCTCGGCCTGCGCCTCTGGCTGGTGGGCCTCGCCATATGGGCCATCGGCCACTTCGCCGCCGTCTGGGCGGCCAAGCGCGATCCGCTCTTTGTCGAGGTGGGCCGCAGGCATCTGCGCATTCCCGGTCATCTGTCGGTGTGAGGGCGCGGCCATGATGAATCTTGCCGAATACCGCCGCACCGCCAGCCGTCTCGCGGATTTTCTGCCATGGGCCGCATTGGTCGGCTCCGGCGTCGTATTGAACAAGGACGGTTCGTTCCAGAGGACGGCGAAGTTTCGCGGTCCCGATCTGGATTCCTCCATCGCCGCCGAGCTGGTCGCCGTCGCAGGCCGCATCAACAACGCCGTCCGCCGTCTCGGATCGGGCTGGAGCATTTTCGTCGAGGCGCAGCGTAGCGAGGCCGCCACCTATCCCGACAGCCGCTTTCCCGATCCGGCCTCCGCGCTGCTTGACGCCGAGCGCAAGGCGGCGTTCGAGGAGGCGGGCACGCATTTCGTGTCCGGCTACTTCCTGACCTTCCTCTGGCTGCCGCCCGCCGAGGACGCTGCCCGCGCCGAAACCTGGCTCTACGAGGGCCGCGACAAAACCGGGGCAGATCCCTGGGAGTTGTTGCGCGGTTTCGTGGACCGCACCGACCGCGTGCTGGCGCTGCTCGACGGCTTCATGCCGGAATGCCGCTGGCTCGATGACGCCGGCACGCTGACCTATCTCCATTCCACCATCTCGACCAACCGGCATCGCGTGCGCGTGCCGGAGGTGCCGATGCACCTCGACGCGCTGCTGGCCGACCAGCCGCTGACCGGCGGGTTGGAGCCGCGCCTTGGCAACCAGCATCTGCGCGTCCTGACCATCATTGGATTCCCGACCGCGACGACGCCCGGCCTGCTCGACGAGATGAACCGCCTGCCGTTCCCCTATCGGTGGTCCACCCGCGCCATCCTCATGGACAAGATCGATGCGACGCGACTGCTGACCAGAATCAGGCGGCAATGGTTCGCCAAGCGCAAGTCGATCATGGCGATCCTGAAGGAAGTCATGACCAACGAGCAATCCGTGCTCGTGGACACCGATGCCGCCAACAAGGCCGCCGATGCCGACATGGCCTTGCAGGAACTGGGGGCCGACATGGCGGGCATGGCCTATGTCACAGCCACGGTCGCGGTCTGGGACACAGATCCGCGTCTGGCCGACGAAAAGCTGCGGCTGGTCGAGAAGATCATTCAGGGCCGTGACTTCACCGCCATGTCTGAATCCGTCAATGCCGTCGACGCTTGGCTCGGCTCGCTCCCCGGACACGCCTATGCGAACGTCCGGCAGCCGCCGGTCTCGACTCTCAATCTCGCCCACATGATCCCGCTGTCGGCCGTGTGGGCGGGGCCGGAACGGAATGATCATCTGGGTAGCGCCCCCTTGCTCTACGGCAAGACCGAGGGAAGCACTCCGTTCCGGCTTTCCCTTCACATCGGCGATGTCGGCCATACCCTCGTCGTCGGCCCGACCGGCGCGGGGAAATCCGTCCTGCTGGCGCTCATGGCGCTCCAGTTCCGGCGCTACGACCGCAACCAGGTCTTCGCCTTCGACTTCGGCGGCTCGATCCGGGCCGCATCGCTCGCCATGGGCGGCGACTGGCATGACCTCGGCGGCGGGCTGACCGAAGGCGACGAGGCATCCGTCTCGCTCCAACCGCTCGCCCGCATCCACGATACCTATGAGCGCGCCTGGGCCGCCGACTGGATCGTCGCCATCCTCATGCGCGAAGGCGTCGCCATCACGCCCGAGGTGAAGGAACATATCTGGACGGCGCTGACCTCGCTCGCCTCCGCTCCAGTCGGGGAACGCACCATCACCGGCCTGACGGTGCTGCTCCAATCCAATGATCTGAAACAGGCATTGCGACCCTACTGCATTGGCGGGGCCTATGGCCGACTGCTCGACGCAGAGACCGAACATCTCGGCTCGGCCGATGTTCAGGCATATGAAATCGAAGGGCTGGTCGGCACCGGGGCCGCGCCCGCTGTGCTCGCCTACCTGTTTCATCGCATCGGCGACCGGCTCGACGGCCGCCCGACGCTGCTCATCATCGACGAAGGCTGGCTGGCGCTGGACGACGAGGGCTTTGCGAGCCAGCTCCGCGAATGGCTGAAGACGCTCAGGAAGAAGAACGCCTCCGTCATCTTCGCCACGCAGAGTCTCTCCGACATCGACGGCAGCAATATCGCGCCTGCCATCATCGAAAGCTGCCCGACACGGCTTCTCCTGCCGAACGAACGCGCCGTCGAGCCACAGATCACCGCCATCTATCGGCGCTTCGGCCTCAATGACCGGCAGATCGAGATCCTCGCGCGGGCGACGCCCAAGCGGGACTATTACTGCCAGTCGAGGCGCGGCAACCGCCTGTTCGAGCTGGGCTTGTCCGAAGTCGGCCTCGCGCTCTGCGCCGCCTCCGCCAAATCCGACCAGACCCTGATCGCCGAGATCGTCACCGAGGTCGGCCGCGACGGCTTCCTCGCCGCCTGGCTGCGCCATCGCGGCGTCGATTGGGCGGCCGATCTCATCCCCGATCTCACCAATCTCACTGAGCGGCCGGAAACCCCCGTGCCGGATAGTTCCCATGAAGAGGAGAGCCTTCCATGACCCTTATTCCCATGTCCCGTATCGCGGGCGTTTCCGCCCTCGCGCTGGCCCTCGCCGTGCCGGTCTCACTGTCGCCCATGCTGACGGCGCCCGCCTATGCCTGGCGCATCGTCTATGACCCGTCGAACTACGCCCAGAACGTGCTGACGGCCGCACGCACGCTGGAGCAGATCAACAACCAGATTACCAGCCTTCAGAACGAAGCGCAGATGCTCATCAACCAGGCGCGCAATCTGGCAAGCCTGCCGTATTCCTCGCTCCAGCAGCTTCAGCAGAACGTGAGCCGCACCAAGCAGCTTCTGGATCAGGCTCAGAACATTGCCTTCGAAGTCGGCCAGATCGACCAAATGTTCCAGACCCAATACGGCAATGTCGCCCTGTCCTCGACCGATGCCCAGCTCGTCGCCGATGCCCGGTCGCGCTGGGACAACACGGTCGGCGGCTTGCAGGATGCGCTCCGCGTGCAGGCGGGCGTAGTGGGCAATATCGACACCAACCGCACCGAGATGTCCGCGCTGGTCGATCAGAGCCAGGGTGCCACCGGCGCCTTGCAGGCGACGCAGGCGGGAAACCAGCTCCTCGCCCTCCAGTCGCAGCAGCTTTCCGATCTGATCGCGCTCATCTCCGCCAATGGCCGGGCCGACGCGCTGACGGAAGCGGAACGCGCCACCGCTGCCGAACAGGGGCGCGTCCAGCGCCAGCGCTTCCTGACACCCGGCGGCGGCTATCAGCCCGGCAACGCGGTGATGTTCAACAACTGAGAAACCGGGAAACGGGGGACACCATGGACGGCAAGCTGCTGGCCCGGCTCGGGGCAATCATATTCGTCGCCATCGCAATCACCGCCACGGTGATCGAGATGAGCCGGCAAGACCAAACGGCGCCCGACAGAATGGTGCCGAGGCCTCGCCAGCCCTCGGACGAATTGAGCCAGAGCCTGCGCAACTGCCAGCAGCTCGGCGAGGCGGCCGTGAGCAATCCCGGCTGCCTCGCCACCTGGGCCGAATCCCGCGACCGCTTTCTCGGCCGGACACCCGCACCGCTCCCGCCGCGCCCCGTCGAGGGAGAGTGATCCGATGGGCGGCACCGGCGTCATCGACAATTTCCTTGGGATTTTCACATCCTATATCGACAGCGGCTTCGGCCTGCTCGGCGGCGAAGTCGCCTTCATCGCCACCACACTCATCGTCATCGACGTGACGCTGGCCGCCCTGTTCTGGTCCTGGGGGGCCGACGACGACATCATCGCCCGGCTGGTCAAGAAAACCCTGTTTGTCGGGGTCTTCGCCTACATCATCGGCAACTGGAACTCGCTCGCCCAGATCGTCTTCGACAGCTTTGCGGGGCTTGGCCTGATGGCCACCGGCACCGGTTTTTCCGCGGCGGATCTCCTGCGTCCCGGCCGTGTTGCGCAGACCGGCCTCGATGCCGGCCGGCCGCTGCTCGAAGCCATCTCCGATCTCATGGGATTCGTCGCCTTTTTCGAGAATTTCATCCAGATCGCCTGCCTGATGTTCGCCTGGGTGCTGGTGCTGCTGGCGTTCTTCATTCTCTCGGTCCAGCTTTTCGTCACCCTGATCGAGTTCAAGCTGACCACGCTCGCCGGGTTCGTCCTCATTCCATTTGGGCTTTGGGGCAAGAGCGCCTTCATGGCCGAAAAAGTCCTCGGCAACGTCGTGTCGTCCGGCATCAAGGTCCTGGTGCTGGCCGTCATCATCGGCATCGGCTCGACGCTGTTCTCGCAGTTCACCGCAGGCTTCGGGGGCGCGACGCCGACGATCGACGACGCAATGGCAATCGTTCTCGCCGCGCTTTCCCTTCTCGGTCTCGGCATTTTCGGCCCCGGCATCGCCAATGGCCTGGTCAGCGGCGGCCCGCAGCTTGGCGCGGGCGCCGCTGTCGGCACCGGCCTTGCGGTCGGCGGTGCAGCGCTTGCTGCCGGCGGCGCTGCCGGCCTCGCCCTGAGAGGCGGTGCTGCTGCCCTTTCCGGCGGCGCCGCAGCCGTCCGTGGCGGTTCAGCCGCCGCAGGTGCGGCATCGACCGCCTACAGCCTCGGCTCGATGGGCCAGTCCGGCGCAGCAGGCGTGGCATCCGGTCTCGGTGGGGTCGCAAGCGCGGCCGGTTCCGCCGCGGCATCGCCGCTGAAGCGTGCCGCTTCGAAAGCAACCGAAAGCATGAAATCCAGCTTCTCCGATGGCGCGAAAGGCGGCTTCGGCGTGACCGGCGGTTCCTCGACGCTCGGCACGATAGGCGGTTCCGACCCTGCGGATAGCGCTTCCGTCTCCGGCCCCCGTGGTGGCGCACCGGATTGGGCCAGGCACATGAAACGCAGCCAGACCCTCAGCCACGGCGTCTCGGCCGCCGCCCACGCCGTTCGATCCGGCGACAGTCATGGCGGCGGCTCCTCCGTCAATCTTTCCGAAAGCGACCGCATATGAGCATCTTCAAACGACCCGCAACCCACTACGGCAAGTCGCCGGAACCCGAAACGCCCTATCAGAAGGCCGGACAAATCTGGGACGAGCGGATCGGCTCGGCCCGCGTCCAGGCGAAGAACTGGCGATACATGGCCTTCGGTTCCCTGATCCTCTCGGCCGGCTTCGCCGCCGCCCTTGTCTGGCAGTCGGCGCGCGGGACTGTCGTTCCCTGGGTGGTGCAGGTGGACAATCTCGGACAGGCGCAGACCGTCGCGCCTGCCGTTGCCGACTACCGTCCTACCGATCCGCAGGTGGCATGGCATCTCGGCCGGTTCATCGAACAGGTCAGGAGCATCCCGGCCGACCCGATCATTGTCCGGCAAAACTGGCTGCGCGCATACGAATGGACGACGGATCGCGGCGCGGCGGCCTTGAACGATTATGCGCGCAGCAACGACCCGTTCACGAAGGTCGGCAAGCAGCAGATCGCCGTCGAAGTGTCGTCGGTCATCCGCGCCTCGCCCGACAGCTTCCGCATCGCGTGGACCGAGCGGCACTACGAGAACGGCCAGCTCTCCGCGACCGAGCGCTGGACGGCGATTCTGACCATCGTGATCCAGCCCCCGCGCAACGCCGAGCGCCTGCGCGCCAATCCCCTCGGTATCTATGTCAATGCGATCTCCTGGTCGCGGGAGATGACACAATGAACATATCCCATCGCAGCTCGGCCGTTCCGGCTTTCCGTAAATCCGCAATGGCGGCTTTGCTGCTTTCCGCAACCATGCTGGCCGGCTGCGCCACCAATCGCCCTCCGCAATTCAGCTACGATGCCGACGTGCCGCCATTGCCCATCGTGCAGGCTGCCGCGACCGACGACCGACCCCGGCCATTGCACACGCCACCGGCCTGGACGGTTGCGCGCGGCGGCACCGCTGCCGGAACACCGGCCGGTCGTGTCGAGAACGCCAACGCCGCCGCGCGCGTAGAGCCGCGCCGCGAGGGCTACTATAACGCCATCCAGATCTATCCCTGGTCGGAAGGCGCGCTCTATCAGGTCTATGCCGCGCCGGGACAGATCACGACCATTGCGCTGGAGCCGGGCGAGAGCCTGACCGGCGCGGGACCGATTGCGGCAGGCGACACCGCCCGCTGGATCATCGGCGACACGGAAAGCGGCTCCGGCACGACGCGCCGGGTCCATATTCTCGTCAAGCCGACCCGGCCGGACATCACCACCAACCTCGTCGTCACCACCGACCGCCGCACCTATATGATCGAGCTGCGCGCGCGGGAGGCGCTCTACATGCCCGCCGTGGCCTGGGCCTATCCGGCACCGCCGCCCGGCCAGCGCCAGAGCGTTCCCGTCGCACCGATCATCCCGGCCGAGGCCGCGCGCAATTATCGCTACGGCCTGACCGGCGACAACCCTCCCTGGCGGCCCATCTCCGTCTTCGACGATGGCCGCCGCGTCTATATCGTCTTCCCGCGCGGCATCGTGCAGGGCGAGATGCCGCCGATCTTCGTCATCGGTACCGATGGCGAGACCCAAATCGTCAACAGCCGCATCTATCATAATGTCCTGATCGTGGACCGCCTGTTCGGCGCGGCCGAGCTGCGCCTTGGCAGCGGCAAGCAGCAGCAGACGGTCAGGATCGTCCGCGTTGAAGAGCGCCAGGCCGCCACGCGACCCGTAGCAACCGGAGAATCCCCGTCATGACCGAAGACAGCGCCACCACGGACACCACAGCGCCGATGCGGCTGCGGGCCGCGCCGCCGCGTGTCACCCGCCTGTCCCGCAAGATGCTCGCCGGTGTCGGAGCCGCCGCCCTTCTCGGCATCGGCGGAGCGCTCATCTACGCCCTCCAGACCCGCGACATGGGATCGGGCGGCGAGGAACTCTATTCGACCGAAAACCGGCCTACGGCCGATGGTCTGTCCGGCCTGCCGCGGGACTATACCGGCCCCATCCTGGGACCGGCATTGCCGGGCGATCTCGGCGGCCCGATCCTCGATGCCCGGAATCGGGGCCAGCCCGTCGCAGCCCCCGTCGTGATGACGCCTGCCGTCGATCCGGCTGAACAGCGCCGTCTCGCCGAGGAAGAGGCCGCGCGCGTCAGCCGCGTCTTCTTCCAGACCGCGCCGACAACGGGGACCGCCCCCGACACCGCCAATCCAAGCCTTGCCGGTCTCGGCCTCGGTGGCCAGCCCGCGACACAGGACCGGCATACTGCCTTCCTGAATGGCCCGGTAGATCGGCGGACAGTCGCCACGGATCGCATCGCCGCGCCGGCCTCGCCCTACATCCTTCAGGCCGGGGCTGTGATCCCGGCCGCGATGATTACCGGCATCCGTTCCGATCTCCCCGGCCAGATCACGGCGCAGGTCACGGAAAATGTCTATGACAGCCCGACCGGCAGCCTGCTCCTGATCCCGCAGGGAACGCGCATCATCGGCCAATACGATGCCGGCGTGACCTTCGGCCAGCGCAGGGTGCTGCTGGTGTGGAATCGCCTCATCCTGCCCAACGGCCGCTCCATCGTGCTGGAGCGGCAGCCCGGCGCGGATGCCGCCGGCTACGCCGGCCTCGAGGATGGTGTCGATTATCACTGGTGGGATCTGATGAAGGCCGCCGGCCTGTCCACCCTGCTCGCCATCGGCACGGAACTGGCGACCGACGACGAGGACCGGCTGATCCGCGCTATCCAGGACGGGGCGCAGGACACCATCAACCAGGCCGGACAGCAGATCATCCAGCGCCAGTTGCAGGTTGCGCCGACATTGACGATCAGGCCCGGTTTTCCGGTCAGGATCATCGTCACCCGCGACCTTGTTCTCGAATCCTACCGAGGCTGACCATGACGAAGCTGAAGCTCGGCCCGCTGGCCGACGACAAGCCGGTGAAGATGACGGTGGAAATGCCCGCGCAGCTTCACCGCGATCTCATCGCCTATGCCGAGGTGCTGGCCCGCGAGACCGGGCAGCCCGCTGCCGATCCCGTCAGGCTCATCGTGCCGATGCTGGAGCGGTTCATCGCCACGGATCGCGGTTTTGCAAAGGCACGGCGATCACCGGGTCGGAGCGCCGACGGGACAGCCTAGTCCTCGCGAACTGCCTTCTCCCCGTCTGCCTTTGCAAGACGAGCCGGATATTTCTTCGAGAATGCTTTGGCGAGGCTGAGCAGCCTGCGAAACGCCGGGTTTTCATTGGCCGGCGACCAGACAGCGCAGAGCGGTATGACCTCATTGCCCAGCCGGCGATAGACGACCCCGGGAAAGCTCATCGCCGTGTAGGATTCGATGACGAGCGTCACCTGCTGGCCGCCCGCCACGATCTGCATGAGCGTATCCCGATAGACGGCCTGCCTCTCGACGATGGGGCTTGCCCCCAGCATCGCCAATCGCAGCCGGAGATAGTCGGTGATCTGCGGCCCCGGTGCGACCTCGGTCACGACAAACCGTCGATCCTTGATGTCCGGCCAGCCGATAGCCTCCAGTCTGGTCAGATCGTCGGCTTCGGCCATGGCGATATAGACGCGCTCGTTCCAGAGCTGGGCGATTTCGCAACCGGGAGCTTCGAATATTCCGATCAGGAAGGCAATATCGATCTGACGCTGGCGGATTGCCGCGATAAGCCCGGCGGGTTCCTTCTCCACATAGTCAAGCCTGATGCCAGGATGCCTCGTGTCATAGCCTTGAAGCAGTTCGGTCACGAAGGTCGAAGCGAAGGAATCGAGTATTCCGATCCTGACCGTCCCGCTTTCACCGCGCCCGATCGTGGCGGCATGGTTCCCGGCGGCATCGATCTGACCGAGAGCCTGACGCGCATGGTGAAGGAAGCGCTCACCGGCTTCGTTCAGGCGAACACCGCCCGCATATCGGGAAAACAAACTGGCGCCGACACTATCTTCGAGATCACGAATACGCCGGCTGACGGCCGAAGATTCGACCCCGAGCGCCGCTGCGGCGCGTCGGAAACTTCCGTGCTCCGCGGCGGCGATCATATAGCGCAGATGTCGCACCTCTATCTGCAATCGTGGGCATCCCTCTCAAATCTCGCATATGCTGCAATCCCCGTGATCGCGGCAAAGACAGATACTGACCTCGACGATTGCCGTAGCCCTCATTTCCCCGTTCCCTGGTTGGGTTCGTCGATCCAGCGACTGCCGTGCGCCACATCGCGATCGGCACGCCACCGCTACGCGAGGAACGCTGGTCGAGGATTGCGTTCACGCATTCCGCGATGAAGCTGGCCGACATCCTCTCTTACGCGATGCGCGGCCAGTGTGAATCTCTCAGAAAAATCGCTTGCCCGAAAGGTGATGTCTATAGATCCAAAGGCGGAATTCACCGCTTCATTTCCTGCTTTCACATGATTGACCGGAGGGCCTTGCCCGAGGAAATCATGACAGGCCTACAACATATGCACGAAAGGGAGGAAGCAATGTGGAGGGTCGGAATCGACGTCGGCGGTACGTTTACAGACTTGTTTGCATGGGAGGAGAAGACCGGCAAGCAAGTTACCGCCAAAGTTCTCACGACGAAGCAGGATCGCTCGATCGCAGTTCTCGAATCGATCGAAAAAGCCGGGATCAGCATCTCTGACATCTCATATCTGATGCACGGCACGACGACGGCCACCAATGCTTTGATCGAGCGCAGCTATCCGGATGCCGCCTTCATTACGACAGAGGGCTTCCGCGACACTATCGAGATCGGGCGCCAGCATCGCCAGCATCTCTATGATCCTTACCAGACCAAGCCCAAGCCGATCATCAAGCGCCGCTATCGCTATACAGTTCCCGAGCGCACTAATGTGCGCGGTGAAACCGAGCGCCCGCTCGATGTTGCCGTGGCGCGCGGAGTGGCCGAAAAGATCAAGGCCGCGGGCATCCAGTCCGTCGCGATCGGCTTCATCAACTCTTATGCCAGCGGCGAGCATGAAGAACAGATGCGCGACATCTTGCGGGAATATTGCCCGGATCTTCATATCGTGCTGTCGTCCGAGACCCGTCCAATCTTCCGCGAGCATGGCCGTTTCGTCACCACCGCAGTGCGCGCCGCGTGTATGCCGGTGATGGTCAAGTATATGGACGATCTGGAAAAGCGGCTGGACCAGCACGGGTTCACCGGCAAGCTGCTGATCCTCAAGAGCAGCGGCGGCGTCATGTCCGCGGGCGCGGCGCGTCAGCATCCTGAAGACATGCTGGAATCCGGCCCCGCCGGCGGCGTGGCCTATGCCGGCTATCTGACCGAACAGAGCGGTTTCGACCGTATCCTGCACACCGATGTCGGCGGCACCAGTTTCGACGTTTCAATCGTCGAACACGGCAAGGGCCTGATCACCCGCGACCATGAGCTGGAATGGGAAGTGCCGATCGTCGTTCCGATGCTCGACATCCACAGCGTCGGTTCCGGCGGCGGCTCGATCGGCTGGGTCGACGCGGGTGGCTCGCTGCGTGTCGGTCCGAAGAGTGCCGGCTCCGAGCCCGGCCCGGTCTGCTATGGCCGTGGCGGCACACAGCCCACCATCACCGACGCCAACCTGCTGCTTGGCCGTCTTGACCCGACCCTGAACGGCAAGATCGACCTCGATATCGAGGCGGCCCGTAAGGCGATGGACAAGCTGGCCGGCGAGATCGGCCTGACGACCCTGGCGACCGCCGAAGGCATGATCCGCATCGGCTGTGAATACATGGCGCAGGCGGTGAAAAAGGTTCTGGTCGCCCGCGGCCGCGACCCGCGCGATTTCGTCTATGCCAGCTTCGGCGGCGCCGGCGCTCTTGCGGCGTGTTTCGTCGCCAGATCAATGAACATCCCCAAGGTCATCGTGCCGCCGCATGCGGGCGTCGCCTCGGCCTTCGGCGCGACCGTCATGGATCTGCGTCAGGACATTGAGCACTTCTATTACTCGCCGGTCATGGAGGCCGATCCGGGCAAGGTGAACGAGATCCTGAACGACCTCGAAGCCAGTGCGAGGAAGGAACTCGTCCAGCAAGGCTTCGCCAACGAGCAGGAAATCGAAATCATCCGCAGCGCGCAGATGCGCTATGTGGGCCAGTCCTACGAGGTGGACACCCCGTTGCCGAACGGTGTGCTGACCACCGCCCATCTGCCGGGCATCGAGAACGAGTTCCACGGTGTTCACCTGCAGGAATTCGGCGTCAGCTCGGATGATTTTGCCCCGGCCTTCGTGTCGTTCAGCGTCACCGCCATTGGCCGGATGGACGATCCGCCGCCGGTCGAAGTCCATTACTCGGCCGACGAGAAGGCGGCTATCAAGGGGCAGCGCGACGTCTACTTCGACGGTGAATGGACCAGATGCGATATCTATGAGGGTGAGGCGCTGACCACTCACCACCAGATCCATGGCCCGGCAATCATCGAATACGATCACGCCTGCACGGTCCTGCCGCCGAAGACCCACGCCCATGTCAACGCGATGGGTGCGCTGGTCATCGACATCGAAATCTGAGGGGGAGGAAAAATTATGAGCCAGAACATCGTTCATACCGATATAGACATCGACCCCATCACCTTCGAGGTGATGCGCAGCATCTTCGAATTCGCCTCCGACCGGATGGCCACCGTTCTTCAGCGGTCGTCGTTCTCGCCGATCCTGGCGGATATGCTCGACTTCTCGAACGCGATCTATGACGCGGATCTGCAACTGCTAAGCCAGGCGGCGAATTGCCCGGTCCACCTTGCGGCGATGAAGTTCTCGGCGGAGGAAGCCGTGAAGGGCGTCGGCAAGGACAACGTGCATGAAGGCGACGTGCTTGTGCTCAACGATCCCTATCGGGGCGGCACCCACATCAACGACATCACCTTCACCAAACCGATTTTCTACAAGAAGGAACTGATCGGCTACGGCGTCAGCCGTGGTCACTGGATGGACCTGGGCGGCGGCGGCGCCGGTGGCCAAGCGTTCAGCACCCACATTGCCGCCGAAGGCTTGCGCCTGCCGCCGCTGAAAATCTATTCCGGCGGCAAGCTCAACGAAGACCTTCTGGCGATCATCCTCAACAACTCGCGCACGCCGCACTTCATCAAGGGCGACGTACAGGCTCATCTCGGCGCGCTGCTGGCGGCCGAGCAGGAGATGCAGCGGGCATGCGAGCGCTACGGCGTCGACATCGTCCGCGCGGCGATGAAGAAGATCCAGGCCTATACCGAAAAGATGGTGCGCGAGAGCATCCGCACGATCCCGAACGGTATCTACGAGGCAGAAGATTATGCCGATACCGACGGCATCACCCAGAAGCGCGTCATGGTAAAGGTGCGGCTTGAAATCGGGGATACCTCGATCAAGGTCGACTTCACCGGCACCGATCCGATGTGCCAGGGTGCGATCAACTCGCCCAAGGCCAATACCATGTCCGCGGCGCTCTATTCGCTCCAGTTCTTCCTGGCGCCGGACGCTCCGCAGAACCAGGGCCTGTTCAACCCGATCGAGGTTGTCCTGCCGGAAGGCTGCTGGCTGAATGCCACATGGCCGGCCCCGACCATCGGCTGCACGACGCTGACGGCATCCAAGATCACCAGCGCGATCTGGCAGGCTCTTGCGAAGGCGATCCCTGAACGAGTCACGGGATCGACGTGCTCGGATGCCAACTGGTTCGTGGCAAGCTGCGTCGACGCCGAAGGCCGGGCGGACGTGTTCTCCGACCTGCCCGCCGGCGGCTGGGGCGGCACGCCCTATTCGGATGGCATGAACGTCACCATGGACCCGCTGGGTAACTGCATGAACATGGCGGCCGAGACGGCGGAACTGTTCTTCCCGATCGCTTACGAAGCCTTCGAACTCAGGAAGGATTCCGCCGGCGCCGGCCAGTATCGCGGCGGCCTCGGTTCGGTGTTCAAGGTACGCTTCTTCGGCGGCGGCGAGCTGGGCATGGAAACCTCGCGCACGCTGGCCGGCAGCCCCGGCGCTGCCGGCGGTCTAACCAGCGCCGTGCAGCGGTCCAGCCATATCCGAGCCGATGGCGCGCTGGAGGTGATCGGCGGCATCGACGACACGGGGAACTGGCACAATCCGCTGCTGGCCTCGCACAAGTTCGGCGCAGGCGAGACCTTCATGTTCGAAAGCACGGGCGGCGGCGGCTGGGGCAACCCGCTGAAGCGCTCGGCCGAGGATGTGCTGGAAGACGTGCTCGACGAGTATATCAGCCTCGATGCGGCCAAGCGCCTCTATGGCGTGGTCATCGACCCGAACTTGCTCAAGGTCGACGAAGCTGCAACCGCCGCGCTGCGCGGCTGAAAGACCGGCGTTCCGGACGCTGCGACATGAGAGGACCGATTGGCGTGGCCCGGAAACGGGCTGCACCAACGGACAGGACTTGTGCCGCGCCCGCGCCGGATTTGCGTCGGCAGGCCGGCCGAACGACAGGGAAAGACCATGAAATTCCGCATTTCAAAGCCGCTCAAGCGCAGCTACTGGCAGGACTCGATGGTATCGTCCGAGCCTTGCCCGCCGCTGGTGGGCGAGAGCCGCGCTGACGTCGCGATCATCGGCGGCGGCTTCGTCGGCCTGTGGACCGCCCTAACCATCAAGCAGCACGAACCGGATTGCCGGGTCGTGCTGCTGGAACAGGATGTTTGCGGTGGCGGAGCGTCCGGTCGCAATGGCGGTTTCGTCATGTCTTGGTGGCCGAAGATCGGCACCATCCGCTCCTTCTGCACCGTCGAGGAGGCGCTGTTTCTGGGGCGAAGCGCCGAGGTGGCCATTTCGGAGCTCGGCGAATTCTGCAATCAGCACGGAATCGACGCCCATTTCGTGCAGAAGGGCTGGCTGTGGACGGCGACCACGCCCGCCCATGTGGATTCGTGGAACGGTACGTTGCAAGCCTGCGAGAAGCTGGGCGTCCGCCCGTTCGAGCGCCTTTCGCCCGAAGAGGTGCGCCGCCGCACCGGCTCGCCCGTGCATCTTGGCGGCGTGTTCGAAGCCTCCAACGCCACCGTGCAGCCCTATGCGCTGGTTCAGGGCATGCGTCGCGTGGCGCTTGAGGCGGGCGTCGTCATTCACGAACAGAGTGCCGTCGAACGCATCGAGCCGGGCACGCCGGCGAAGCTCATCAGCCGGGCAGGTGCGCTGGCGGCAGATAGGGTTGTGCTGGCGACCAATGCCTGGTCGGCGGTGCTTCCGGAGCTTTTGCGCCTCATCACGCCGGTCAACAGTTCCATCGTGGTGACCCGGCCGCTGGGCGATCAGTTCGACGAGATCGGCTGGACCGGCGGTGAATCCATCACCGACTCCCAGTTGCTCGTGGATTACTACCGCACCACGCGTGACGGGCGCATCGCCTTTGGAAAGGGCACGGGCGCGATCGCCTATCGCTCGGAAATCAATGGGGTGTTCAGCGAGGACGCCGACAGCATCGCGCTGACCAGCGCCGATCTCTTCTCGACCTATCCGGATCTGGACGGGAACGTGGTCGCCGACAGTTGGTCCGGCCCCGTCGACCGCACCTATGACAGCCTGCCGGTATTCGGTAGGCTGGGTGGCCAGCCCAATCTTTTCTATGGCATCGGCTGGAGCGGCAATGGCGTCGGTCCAAGCCGCCTGGGAGGGCGTATCCTCGCCGGCCTTGCGCTTGGCCGCGATGACGAATGGAGCCGCTGTTCCCTCGTCGGCAGGGCATGCAAGGGCTTCCCGCCCGAACCCTTCCGCTATCTGGGCGGCAGGATGGTGCGTAATGCCGTCCTGCGCAAGGAAAGGGCCGAGTTGCAGAGCAAGCCTCCGGCGCTGTTCGACAAGCTGCTTGCCCGTCTCGCCCCTTCCGGTCTCGAAGACAAATCTTGAGGAGTTCATCATGGCGCCTGTCCTGATCCGCATCGAAGACGAAAGCGCCTTCAGCGCACCAGCCCCCGTGGGCGCTCCGACCAGCGAGCAGATCGCAATGACACGCATCGCCGGCATTACGGAAACCCCTGCCGGCAACGCCGGTATCTGGGAATCTACGCCCGGCCGTTTCCGCCGTCAGGTCGCCCAGGCCGAATACAGCTACTTCATCGAGGGTGAGGGCAGCTTTACCCCCGATGACGGCCAGACCGTCGAGTTCCGCGCCGGAGATTCGATCTATTTCCCTGCCAACGCGCAGGGAGAATGGGAAATCCGAAACACCGTTCGCAAGGCCTATCTGATTCTGGGCTGAGAGGCTGCGGGAAGCGACCGCAAGAGGGTATGGGGCTGACGGCAGAAACGGCGCCTCTGTATTTTCGCCAGTCCCGGCGTACAGTCGCGCAAGCCGTCTCAACTCACTTGCAGGACCGTTCAATGCCTCTACGGATCATGGACATCATCAACATGCCGGAATTGCGCACCCGTTTACTGACCGGCGGCGCGGCAACGGAACGGATGGTTCGCTGGGCGCATGTCTGTGAATTGCCCAATCCGACGGAATGGCTGGGAGAAGGCGATCTGCTGATGACGACGGGGATCGGCATTCCGAACGATCCCGTTGCGCAGGAGCAGTATGTGGAAGCGCTGGCGCAGGCAGGGTTGGCGGGCATGATGATCGGTGAGAACATGCAGGCTCCCGGCGATTTGCACGCATTGCAGGAAACTGCGGAGCGACTGGGCTTTCCCGTCCTGATGACGCATTACGGCGTTCCCTTCGCAAGCGTGACGAAGGCAATCGTCGATGCGACCCGCACGGAGGAGATCGAGCGGCGCAACGCCATCGCCAGGATTTACGTCAGCGCCCGCCTTGCCATCGAAGGGATCGATCTGGACGTGCTCCTGCGCCGTCTGGAAGAGGATGCGCAGGCCGGTCTGGTGCTCTGGGATCCTCAAACGCAGCGGCCGTGGTTGCCGAAGAACGTCAATTTGCCCGAAAGGCTTCGCGAAGCCCTGCACAATCAAAAACCGGATGCCGCGGATTCCCAGCCGATGGTGCGCCGATACGCGCTCCAAGATGGAGAAGTTCTCGGCATTGTCATTCCTTCACGCCGCAAATGCGTTCTGCTGGCACGGCGCAGCGGGCGTGATTTCCTCGATTACGGTCTGCTGCACCACATAGCGGCGGTTTTCGGTATCGCCCTTGAGCGGTTGCATGTCGAAAAGGAGCGCGCCGTCCATATCGGCTCGGAACTGCTGGACGATTTGCAGCATCTTCGCCTGGCCCGCCAGCAGGCGGTCAAACGTATGGCGCAATTCGGCATCCATCTGGAAACCGCGCATCTGGCGGTGGCGCGGCGCGGCGGGCTCTCATTGTCGGACTGGGCCATGCTGTTCGAGCACTCGGATGCGCCGGTCTTGCTGTCCCCGCAAGGCGAAGAGCTTCTACTGCTGCTGCCGTCCGGCTCGGTTTCATCCGTAGAGGCCATTCTGGATGCCAGGATGGGGCTGAGTGACCAGATCGCCTATTTCGAGCGGTTTTCGGAAGCCTTGCGCGAGGCGCGTCTTGCCGTCGCGCATGCCGATCCGGGCCAGCCGACGGTGTTCTACGCGCAGGTGGCCGACAAGTTGCCGTGGCTGCCGCAGAACCTGGACGAGGCGCGAGAAACCTTCCGCCGAGTGCTGGGCAGTGTGGCCGAGCATGACGAGGAATCCCGTGCCTCGCTGCTCTATACGCTGAAGATCTTTCTCGAACAGAACAGGTCCTGGCAGTCCACCGCCGGAAAGCTGCACATCCATAAGACCAGCCTGACCTATCGCATCCGCCGCATCGAGGGCCTTACCGGACGTTCGCTCAACAACACGGCGGATGTGACGGCACTGTGGCTGGCTCTTCAGGCGGCCGAAATACTCAACCTGCCCCAGATCGCGGGCCGGAAAACGGTAAATAACGCCGGTCGATCCGGCGCAACGAAAAGGATTTCCGACGATGCGTAAGCCTGCCCTGTTGCGGCAACAAGCCCATATCGATGGCCGCTGGGTCGATGCCCTTGATGGGCAGACCCAGCCGATCCACAACCCGGCCAATGGCGAGCTGATCGGCACGGCGCCGCTGATGGGAGCGAAGGAAACCCGGCAGGCCATTGAGGCCGCCGAGCGGGCGCTTGGCCCCTGGCGCGCGCTGACGGCCAAGGATCGTGCCGCCCGACTACGCGAATGGTTCAACCTCATCATTCAGAATCAGGATGAACTGGCCTATCTGATGGTGCTGGAACAGGGCAAGCCGCTGGCAGAAGCGCGCAGCGAGATCCTTTATGCCGCCTCCTTCGTCGAATGGTTCGCCGAAGAGTCCAAGCGGGTCTATGGCGACGTCATTCCTTCGCCGCAGGCGGAGAAGCGTATCCTGGTGCTCAAGCAGCCCATCGGGGTGACGGCGGCGATCACGCCTTGGAACTTCCCTTCGGCCATGGTGACGCGGAAGGCCGCTCCGGCCCTTGCGGCGGGCTGCACCATGGTTCTGAAACCGGCCCCGCAAACACCGTTTTCCGCGTTGGCGCTGGCCGATCTTGCCGAACGCGCGGGGATACCGCCCGGAGTATTCAACGTCGTCACGGGTTCTGCGACCGAGATCGGCGGCGAGTTGACCGGCAATCCGGTCGTGCGCAAGCTGAGCTTCACTGGCTCGACCCAAGTCGGCCGACTGCTGATGGCGCAATGCGCCCAAGACATCAAGAAACTGTCGCTGGAGCTTGGCGGCAATGCCCCCTTCATCGTCTTCGAGGATGCCGATCTTGATGCGGCCGTCGAAGGCGCGCTGGCATCGAAGTACCGCAACAATGGACAAACCTGCGTTTGCGCCAATCGTCTTTACGTCCATGACAAGGTTTACGACGCCTTCGCCGAAAAGCTGGCAGCGGCGGTCGAGGCGTTCCGGCTTGGCGACGGTTTGCAGGATGGTGTCACGATGGGGCCGCTGATCGATGCCGCGGCTGTGCGCAAGATCCAGTCGCACATCGAGGATGCGGTCGGAAAGGGTGCAAAAATCCTCACCGGCGGCAAGCCGCATTCACTGGGAGGCACGTTCTTCCAGCCGACTGTCCTGACAGACGTACCCCGCGACGCCCTGGTTGCGCGTGAGGAGACATTCGGCCCACTGGCGCCACTGTTTCGCTTCACCGACGAAGCCGAGGCGGTGGGATATGCGAACGATACGGAATTCGGCCTGGCCGCCTATTTCTACACCCGCGATCTGGGCCGCATCTTCCGCGTCGCCGAGGCGCTGGAATATGGCATGGTCGGTATCAATTCAGGGGCGATTTCCACCGAGGTCGCGCCCTTCGGCGGCATGAAGTCCTCTGGCCTCGGGCGCGAAGGTTCCCGATACGGAATTGAGGATTACCTCGAAATCAAATACCTGAATGTTGCCCTGTAGATGAAAGCCGCCGCTATAGTGCGATGCTGTTTAGGCTTCCGCAATCATTAAGACCGACGAATCCGTGGACTTTGTTATTTTGGAATTCTTTCCAATAGCTTGACGCTCCGTCCGGTCGAGGATCGTGCGCAGTTCGCCATGTAGCGCGCGCTTGGCAATTTGTCGGTTGGTGATTTGGTCGGATGCGACATGGTCGACGAATTGTGTTCGGACTGCATCCCCGCCAGCCTTTACACAATATTAGGCGGTTGACACGTTCGCCCTTCCCCCTCCCCTTGCCTGCGGCCACAGCCCTGTGCAGTAAGAAAACCCGGCTGTGTTGTTCGGCCTCGCAGACCGAGGGCGAATTGCCAAAAGCGCGGGTCCGATCTGATCCGGGGTCGTGGAGATCGACGGGCTACCTGTTGTTCGGAATTTGGGTTGGCGGGCGTCGAGTGCTTTAACGTTGGTTCGGCCGTCAGCGGGTTCCTGGCATCTGATTGAGACCGCCGGCTCACAGTAGTAAGCACCACCCTCCCATGTATAGCCCACACTATCCGTTCTCCCTACTCCTCCTCTTCTCCGCTTCCCATGCGCGAGAACGAGCCGCAATGTACGCACATGCAGGACCGTGAGCCGGTTTTCATCTCCGTGATCTGCAAGGTGTCGAGCAGGAGTAACCTCGGCACTACAACTAAGATCCCCCGCTCTGGATACGAACTTTACGGGGGCTGCCGACAGGAGCTGACAATGACCGAAGGGAAATTTCTTACGCCTGAAGAAGTGGCCGAACGCTACCGGGATGCTGTCTCGGTCGGCACGCTTCGCAACTGGAGACTCAAGAGATATGGGCCGGCATTCCTGAAGATCGGGAGGACCATTCTCTATCCCGTCGAGGAACTTGATGCTTGGGACAAAAGGAATACGGTGATTTGCCGTGCGCCGCAGGGACTGATCGTGCCGCCGGATGATCGAGTGTGACGATGAGAATCGATCGCTCTATACCGATCCCAATTAACGGCTCCAGTTTTGGACTGATCGTAATATTATTGATATTTTTCAATACATTGCCGAGATGGCAAGGATTATCCACAACCACCCCTCGGGCGACCCGAGCCCCAGCCGCGCCGATATCGAAGTCACGCACAAGATCATCGAGGCCGGCAGGCCGCTCGGGATTCTGGTGCACGACCATATCATCATCGGCAGCAAAGGCCATGCCAGCCTAAGGGCGAAGGGGCTGATTTAGGGAATTTAGGGAGGCCGGAAAGAGCGTTTCCTCCCCCGCCAGGGGGAGGTGGGCCGCGCAGCGGCTCGGAGGGGGAGGAAGCACGACGGCCTGAGAGGTTCTGGCATCCTCCCCCTCCGTCGCGCTGACGCGCGCCACCTCCCCCTGGCGGGGGAGGAAACGCTATGGGCTTCCGCCCCTTACTTCTTCCGCTTGAAGTCCACCGACACGACGTTCGAGCCGTCCTCGGCGGGCTTGGCCATCGGGCCGTCGCCGTCATTTTCGGCATCATCGTGCTCGTGCGGCTCGGGGCCCTCGGGGCCTTCGCTCGCCTGGAAGCGCAGCTCGAAATTGACCGCCGGATCATGGAAGCCGGTGATCGCCGCGAACGGGATCGTCAGGATCGACGGGATCTGGTTGAAGCTGAGCCCCACCGAGAATTTCCGGTCGTCCACCGTCAGGTCCCAGAAGCGGTGCTGAAGGACGATGGTCATCTCGTCCGGGAACCGTTCCATCAGCCGCTGCGGGATGTCGACTCCCGGCGCCTGCGTCTTGAAGGTGATGTAGAAATGATGCGTGCCCGGCAGGCCGCCGGTCTGCGCCACCGATCCGAGCACGCGGCCCACCACGGCGCGCAGGGCTTCCTGCACGATCTCGTCATACGGAATCAAACTATCGGGCACGGAGGCATTCATGCCCCTTGGGTAGCGGCTGGAAAATTACGGTCAAGATTGCATGCGACGCTGGCAGCGTTATGTGCACCTCCATGCGCACCGCGACGATCAGCCGGAAGACCAGCGAAACCTCGATCGACGTCACCGTCAACCTCGACGGCACCGGCGTCTATACCATCCATACGGGCATCGGATTCTTCGATCACATGCTCGAGCAGCTGAGCCGACACTCGCTGATCGACATGGACATCAAGACCGTGGGCGACCTCCATATCGACCAGCACCACACGGTGGAGGATACCGGGCTCGCGATCGGCGAGGCGATCGCCAAGGCGCTGGGCGACAAGAAGGGCATCCGCCGCTACGCCGATGCGCTGTCGCCGATGGACGAGACACTGACCCGCGTCGCGATCGATATTTCGGGCCGGCCGTACCTCGTGTGGAAGACCGAATTCAGCCAGAAGAAGCTCGGCGAGATGGACACCGAGATGTTCGAGCACTGGTTCCACAGCTTCGCCCAGACCGCAGGGCTGACGCTGCACGTCGAGACTTTGTACGGCAGCAACAACCACCATATCGCCGAAGCCGCATTCAAGGGCCTGGCCCGCGCGCTGCGCGAGGCGGTGGAGATCGATCCGCGCAAGGCGGATGCCATCCCGTCGACCAAGGGAGTGCTGTGATGATCCTCGTGCTGCTGACCTACAAGGTGGACATCGCCCAGATCGACGCACTGCGCCCCGCGCATGTCGAATGGCTCAAGCAGGGCGTCGCCGACGGCCGCCTGCTGGTCGCGGGCCGCAAGGTGCCGGTGACCGGCGGCTTCTTCATGGCGCGCGGCTCGCTGGACGAGGTGCAGGCCTGGGCCGCGGGCGATCCCTTCGCCACGGCGGGCGCCGCCGAATATGAATTCGTCGAAGTCGCGCCCAGCATCCTCGCGCCGGGGCTGGAAGCGCTCGGCCAGTGACGGTCGCGCTGATCGATTACGGCGCGGGCAACCTCCACTCGGTGCACAATGCGCTGAAGGCGGCGGGTGCCGCCGATATCGCGGTGACGGCGGACCCGGCAGTGGTGCTGAGCGCCGACCGCGTGGTGCTGCCCGGCGTGGGCGCGTTCGGCGCCTGCGCCTCGGGCCTGCGGGCGCTGCCCGGCATGATCGAGGCGCTGGAGACGCGGGTGCTGCGCGACGCAGTGCCCTTCCTCGGCGTATGCGTCGGCATGCAGCTGCTCGCGACGACCGGCGAAGAGCTGGGCAGCCATGCCGGGCTCGGCTGGATCCCGGGCACAGTCCGCCAGATCCCCGCGAGCCCCGAGCTGCGCGTCCCGCATATGGGCTGGAACGACGTGGTCCCGACGGTCGATCATCCGCTGATCGAGCGCGGCGAGGCCTATTTCCTCCACAGCTTCGCCTTCAATGGCGAGGCGGTGCTCGCCACCACCGAACATGGCGGCCCGGTGACCGCCGCGATCGGCCGCGACAATATCGTCGGCCTGCAGTTCCACCCGGAAAAGAGCCAGCGCTACGGCATCGCGCTGCTCGAACGATTCCTGGCGTGGAAGCCGTGAGCGCATTGCCCCTCCTCCCCCTTGACGGGGGAGGATACCGTAGCTTGGCGCTTCAGCGCCTAGCGAAGGTTGGAGAGGGTGAGCGCGGCGCAGCCGCGCGCGCTTGCCATGCAAGCGCTCCCCCTCTCCCGCTGCGACTAGGCTCGCTTCGCTCCCCAAGTCTCGCGGCCTCCCCCGCAAGGGGGGAGGCAGTTTGGAAGAACCAATGACTCTGCACATCTTCCCCGCCATCGATCTCAAGGCCGGCCAGGTCGTTCGCCTCGCCGAAGGCGACATGGCGCGCGCCACCGTGTACGGCGACGACCCGGCCGCCCAGGCCGCGCTGTTCGCGGAGGCCGGCGCCGAGTGGCTCCACGTCGTCGACCTCGACGGCGCATTCGCGGGCGAATCGGTCAACGGCCTCGCGGTCGCCAACATCCTCGCCAGGACGCCTGCCAAGGTGCAGCTCGGCGGCGGCATCCGGAACCACGAATCGATCCGCCGCTGGCTCGACATGGGCGTCACTCGCGTCGTGATCGGCACCACCGCGCTTGAGAACCCCGATCTCGTCCGCGAAGCCGCCCGCGCGCATCCCGGCCAGATCGTCGTCGCCGTGGACGCCCGCGACGGCATGGTCGCGACGCATGGCTGGGCCGACGTGTCGGACGTCAGCGTGGTCGATCTCGCCCGCCGCTTCGAGGATGCCGGCGTCGCCGCGCTGCTCTTCACCGATGTCGGCCGCGACGGGCTGCTTAAGGGGTGTAACGTCGAGGCGACCGTGGCGCTCGCCCGCGCCGTGTCGATCCCGGTCATCGCCAGCGGCGGCGTCACCGACATCCACGACATCCATGCCCTGCGCGGCCATGTGGAAGACGGCATCGAAGGCGTGATCTCGGGCCGCGCGCTCTATGACGGCCGGCTCGACCTGGCCGAGGCGATCGAGGCCGGGCGATGACCGTCCGCGCCCGCGTGATCCCCTGTCTCGACGTGGCGAACGGCCGCGTCGTCAAGGGCGTCAACTTCGTCGAGCTGCGCGACGCCGGCGATCCGGTCGAGCAGGCCCGCGCCTATGACGCGGCGGGCGCCGACGAGCTCTGCTTCCTCGACATCACCGCCAGCCACGAGGCGCGCGGCACGATCCTCGACGTGGTGCGCCGCACCGCCGAGGTGTGCTTCATGCCGCTCACCGTCGGCGGCGGCGTGCGCAGCGTCGAGGATGCCCGCGCGCTGCTGCTGGCGGGCGCGGACAAGGTCGCGGTGAACAGCGCGGCGGTGTCGCGGCCGGAAGTGGTCGCCGAGATTGCCGACCGGATGGGCAGCCAGTGCGTCGTCGCCTCGGTCGACGCGCGGCGGACCGGCGACGGGCGCTGGGAGGTGTTCACCCATGGCGGCCGCCGCGAAACCGGCATCGACGCGGTGGAGCACGCGCTCCGCCTCGCCGAACTGGGCGCGGGCGAGCTGCTCGTCACCTCGATGGACCGCGACGGCACCCGCGACGGCTATGACCTCGACCTGATCCGCACCATCGCCGACCAGGTGACGGTGCCGGTGGTCGCCTCGGGCGGCGTCGGCGGGCTGGAGGACCTGGTGGCGGGAATTCGCGACGGCCATGCCTCGGCGGTGCTGGCGGCGTCGATCTTCCATTTCGGCCAGGCGACGATCGCCGAGGCTCATGCCGCGCTGGCGGCGGCGGGCATTCCGGTGAGGGGGTAGGTAGACGGCTCTAACTGGACCGATAAACACCTACCCCACCAGCCACTTAACAAGCCCTGCTCCGAGCAGAAGTACCAGTGCACAGCCCCACCACGGGATCGGTGTGCCATCATCGAATTCGCCTGACTCAATGAAGCGGCGCACATCCTTCTTTTGGCGCGTCGCGTACGGCTCGTCCCGCGCGCGAATGTCCGCATCATCGAGGTAGTGGTGGACGGCCTCTGGCGTTGCATCGATCGGCAGTTCGCGTTGAAGCTCACTGGAGAGCCGCTCGATCTCGCCCCAATCGGGTCGTTCTTGTTCTTCGAGATCGAGGATGACTGCCAAGCGGCTTTGTAGTTCGTCCATCTCCATAGCTGCAGCCTAGCGCCGCATGATCGCGAGGCAATGGCCCCGATCTAAGGGCTCTACACCGCCGTCGGCCGGCTCAGCACATACCACGCACACCCCAGCATCGCCGCCGCCACGCCGACCGCCAGCCACGGCCCCGGCCGCGCGCCCCAGGCGAACAGGCCGTAGCCGAGCGCCATGCCCGCACACGCCATCGCCTTGCCCTTGCGCGGGATCGCGCTCTGTTGGCGCCACGCGACCAGCGTCGGGCCGAATCGCGGATGGTCGAGCAGCCAGGCCTCCAGCCGCGGCGAGGAGCGGGCGAAGCAGCCGGCGGCGAGGATCAGGAAGATCGTCGTCGGCATCAGCGGCAGCAGCGCGCCGATGAAGCCGAGCGCGACGAACACGAAGCCCAGCACCAGCCATAAGGGTCGCGACAGCCGCCCCTGCCCTGCCCCCGATTCGCGTTCCTGCACCATCGTCATCCTGCCCTGCTGCCGCGAATCGCTCGCAATCACCATAGGGGAAGCCCCGCAATCCCGCGCCCCAGGATTGACAGCGCCGCACGGCTCCCGCAGCCGGAGACCATGGCCGACCTTCTCGACACGCTCGAACAGACCATCCGCGACCGCCGCACCGGCGATCCCGCGACCAGCTATGTCGCCAAGCTCACCGCCCGCGGCCGCGCCAAGATCGCGCAGAAGCTGGGCGAGGAAGCCACCGAGGCGGTGATCGCCGCGATCCAGGACGATCGCGCGGAGATCGTGAAGGAATCGGCGGACCTGCTCTTTCACCTGCTCGTGCTGCTGGCGGACATGGGGCTGAGCCTCGACGACGTCCGCGCCGAGCTGGCGCGGCGCGAGGGCGTGTCCGGGATTGCCGAAAAGGCGGCTCGGGGGGCGTGAACGCAGCGGCTCTCTTCATTCCTCCCCGGCACGGGGAGGGGGACCGCGCGGCACAGCCGCGTGGTGGAGGGGAGCCTCCGCACCGGAGTCGCTTGCCGCACGCCCCCTCCACCATTCGCTGCGCGAATGGTCCCCCTCCCCGTTCCGGGGAGGATCTAAGTAACGGAGCCCACCAATGCCGATCGACCCTACCCAGCCCTATGACGACCAGAATATCTTCGCGAAGATCCTGCGCGGCGAAATTCCCGCCAAGAAGGTCTACGAGGACGAACATGCCCTCGCGTTCCACGACATCGCGCCCCAGGCGCCGCACCATATCCTGGTGATCCCCAAGGGCGCCTATGTCAGCTGGGACGATTTCTCGGCCCGCGCCTCCGAGGCGGAGATCGCCGGGTTCGTCCGCGCCGTCGGCACCGTCGCCCGCGCGGCGGGGTTCGTCGAACCCGGCTACCGGCTGCTCGCCAATACCGGCCTCGATGCCGGGCAGGAGGTGCCGCACCTCCACGTCCATATCTTCGCGGGGCAGCCGCTGGGGCCGATGCTCGCGCGCTGATTGCGCGAACACGCAACAATGTTTCGCCCTGGCACGCGGTAAGGGATTGCGCGGGCCGCGTTTGGGGCTAGGCTCGCGGCTTTACCAATTTGGGGGCGGCGCGACGCTCGCCGCATAGGGGACAAGGAAATGATATTCGGGCGCGTAAAGCCTCTCGATGCCATTCTCGCGACAGCCGAAAAGAAATCGCTCCACCGTTCGCTGGGCGCCTTCCAGCTGACCATGCTCGGCATCGGCGCGGTGATCGGCACCGGCATCTTCGTGCTCACCGCCGAAGCGGCGCAGAAGGCCGGGCCGGGCATGATGATCTCGTTCGTCATCGCCGGCTTCGTCTGCGCCGTCGCGGCGCTCTGCTATGCCGAGATGGCGGCGATGGTGCCGGTATCGGGCTCGGCCTATACCTATAGCTACGCCGTGATGGGCGAGCTGGTCGCCTGGATGGTCGGCTGGGCGCTGATCCTCGAATATGCGATCGCGGCGGGCGCCGTGTCGGTCGGCTGGTCCGGCTATATGATGGGCTTCGTCCAGAATAATTTCGGCATCGAGGTGCCGCTGGCGCTGATCCGCGGGCCGTTCGACGGCGGCATGATCAACCTGCCGGCGATGGCGGTCGCCGCCGTCGTCACCGCGCTGCTGGTCAAGGGCACCAAGGAAAGCGCCTCGGTCAACGCGGTGCTGGTCGGCATCAAGATCCTCGCGCTGGCGATGTTCGTGGTCGTCACCCTGCCGGTGCTCAAGACCGGCCAGTTCACGCCGTTCGCGCCGCTGGGCTTCGCCGGCATTTCGGGGGCGGCCGCCTCGATCTTCTTCGCCTATGTCGGCTTCGACGCCGTCTCGACCGCCGCTGAAGAGACCAAGAACCCGCAGCGCAACATGCCGATCGGGCTGATCGGCAGCCTGGCGATCTGCACCATCTTCTACATGCTCGTCGCCGCCGGCGTGATCGGCACCGTGGGCGCCCAGCCGGTCTATGGCCCGGGCGGCGCAGTGCTCTCGCCTGGCACGCCCGCGCTGTCGCAGGCCTGCTCGGCGCTGACCGAACAGGCGGTGGTCTGCTCGAAGGAAGCGCTGGCCTGGACGCTGCGCTCGATCGGCCATCCGTTCCTCGGCTGGCTGGTGGGTGCGGCGGCGATCATCGCGCTGCCCTCGGTCATCCTGATGATGATGTTCGGCCAGACCCGCATCTTCTTCGTGATGAGCCGCGACGGGCTGCTGCCCGAATTCTTCTCGCGCGTGCACCCGAAGTTCCACACCCCGCACGTCATCACCATCCTGACCGGGGTGTTCGTGTCGCTGTTCGCGGCGTTCTTCCCCGTCGGCCTGCTGGCGGACGTGTCGAACTCGGGCACGCTGTTCGCCTTCGCCGCGGTGTCGATCGCGGTGATCGTGCTGCGCCGGACGGATCCCACCCGCCACCGCCCGTTCCGCACCCCGGCGATCATGGTGACCGCGCCGATCGCGATCGCGGGCTGCGTCTATCTGTTCTTCAGCCTTTCCGGCCCGACGATCGGGCTGTTCTTCGGCTGGGCGGCGGTGGGCCTGGTGGTCTATTATGCCTATAGCCGTTCGCGCAGCCATGTCGGCCGCGGGCTGGTCGAGGTGCCCGAAGCCGATGCCGACGCCCCGCCCCAGCCGGTGCCGCCGATCGGCGACGCGCATACGCCGGGCTACAAGGACGCCTGATCTTCGGATCGGGCGGACAAAAGGAAAGGGCCGGAGGCGCGATCCTCCGGCCCTTCTTCTTTGGGTATCGTCACCCTCACCCTTCCGGCGCTTCGCGCCTCCCTCCCTCTCCCAAAGGGAGAGGGATTCTTGGCCCTCTCCCTTTGGGAGAGGGAGGGGCCCGCCGCCGCAGGCGGTGGGAGGGAGAGGGTGACCGAAGCCGCTCAGCCCAGCTTCGCGGCGGCGAGCGCCTTCAGGTCCTTCTCGGCACGCGCGCCATAATGCTGGATGATCTCCGCCGCGCAGATCGCGCCGAGCTGGAGCGATTCCTTCAGCCCCTTGCCCTGGGCCTGGCCGTGCAGGAAGCCGGCGGCGAACATGTCGCCCGCGCCGGTGGTGTCGACCAGCGCCGCGATCGGTTCGGCGGGCACTTCCACCCGCTCGTCGCCCTGGAGCGCCATCGCCCCCTTCTCGCTGCGGGTGACGACGAGTAGCGGCACCTTGCCATGGATGTGCTGCACCGCCGCCTCAAAGTCCGCATGCGCGCACAAAGCGAGCAGTTCGGCCTCGTTGGCGAACAGGATGTCGATCAGCCCGTCCTCGATCAGCTTGCGGAAATCGTCGCCGTGGCGCGAGATGCAGAACACGTCGGAGAGGGTGAAGGCCACCTTGCGGCCGGCGGCGCGGGCGATCTGAATCGCCTTGCGCATCGCGGCGCGCGGCTCTTCCGGATCCCAGAGATAGCCTTCGAGATAGAGGATCGCGCCGTTCGCGATCAGCTGCTCGTCGAGCGCGGCGGCGGGCAGGAACTGCGAGGCGCCGAGGAAGGTGTTCATCGTGCGCTGGCCGTCCGGCGTCACGAAGATCAGGCAGCGCGCCGAGGTCGGCTGGCCGGGGCGGGCGGCGGTGTCGAAATGGACGCCGGCGGCGCGGATGTCGTGCGCGAAGACTTCGCCGATCTGGTCGTCCGCCACCTGGCCGATGAACGCGGCCTTGCCGCCCAGCGCGGCGATGCCCGCCACGGTGTTCGCCGCCGAACCACCGGAAACCTCGCGGCCCGGGCCCATCTTGGCGTAGAGCGCATCGGCCTCTTCGGGCGAGAACATCAGCTGCATCGAGCCCTTCGGCACGCCGATCGATTCGATGAAGGCGTCGTCGGCCTGGGCGAGGATGTCGACGATCGCGTTGCCGATCGCGACCACGTCAAAGCTGGGGTTGGTCAAGGTTCAGGGCTCCAATTGTAATGGGCGTCGCCCTAGAGAGAGGCAGGTGCAAGTGCAACCGAGGGAAAACCGTTTGAACGCCATGCGTATTGCCAAGCCGTCGGTGCCGCTCGCCGCGCTGTTGCTCGCCGCCTGTTCGGGCACGGTGCCCGCCGCGCGGCCGGCGGCGCCGCTGCCGGTGCCGGGCCGCATGCCCGAGCAGCCCGCGAACCTCGCCCCGATCCGCGGGCTCACCGCGCCGCAGCTGCTCGCCCGGTTCGGCCAGCCGCGGCTCGACGTGACCGAAGGCAAGGGCCGCAAGCTGCAGTTCGTCGGGCCGATCTGCGTGCTCGACGCCTATCTGTACCCGCCCGAGCGCGGAAATGGCGCGGCGGCGGTGACCTGGGTGGACGCGCGCCAGCGCAACGGCAGCCCGCTCGACCAGGCGAGCTGCGTCGCGGCGCTGGGGAAGCGGAAGTAGGGGGCAGTCATCCCCCCACACGAAACCATCGTCATTCCCGCGAAGGCGGGAATCCATTCGCCTGTACGTCCGGGGGAAAGAGCCGCAGCATCAGCGCCAATGGATCCCCGCCTTCGCGGGGATGACACTGTTCTTGAGAGGGCGACGTACTCTCTCCGCTTGCTGACCTCCAATCCTACGGCAGCAGGATCGTCGACCCCGTGGTCTGCCCGCCTTCGATCGCGCGGTGTGCTTCTGCCGCGTCCTTGATCGCGAACCGCTGGCCGATCTCCGGCTTCACCGCGCCCTTCTCCAGCATCGCGAACAGCCGCGCCGCCCCCGCCTGCCGCTCCTCCTGCGTGACATAATAATCGAACAGCTTGGGCCGGGTGACGAACAGCGAGCCATGCTGGTTGAGCGTGGCGAGCTTCACGCCTTCCACCGAGCCGCTGGCATTGCCATAGCTGAGGATCAGCCCGCGCCGCGCCGCCGATCCCAGCGATGCTTCCCAGGTCGCCTTGCCGATCCCGTCGAACACCACCGGCACGCCTTCGCCGCCGGTGATCTCGCGCACCCGTGCGGCGACATCCTCCTGCCCGCGCGACAGCAGCACATGGTCGCAGCCGACCGCCTTCGCCTTCTCCACCTTGGCTTCGTGGCCGACGGTGCCGATCACCGTCGCGCCGAGGCCCTTGAGCCAGCCGACCGCGATCTGCCCGACGCCGCCAGCGGCGCTATGGACCAGCACGGTCCAGCCCGGCTGCACCTTCGCCGCGCGCTCGACCATGAACTCGACCGTGCAGCCCTTGAGCAGCACCGCCGCCGCGGTCTCGCTGTCGATCTGCTCGGGCAGCTTGAACAGGGTGTCCGCCTTGAGGTTGCGCGCGGTGGCATAGGAACCGAGCGCCGGCCCGAAGGTCGCCGCGCGGTCGCCCACCGCGAAGCCGGTGACGCCTTCGCCCACCGCCTCGATCACCCCCGCGCCCTCGACGCCGATGCCCGAGGGCAGTTGCGCCGGGTAGACGCCGGTACGGTGGTACACGTCGATGAAGTTGAGCCCGGCCGCTTGCGTCCGCAGCCGCACTTCGCCGGGGCCGGGCTCGGGCAGGTCGACCTCGACCCATTGCAGCACCTCGGGGCCACCGGTCTGCTCGAAGCGAATCCTCTGTTCCATGGAAACTCCGTCCCTCAATGTATCGGCCACACGGCCATGATCAGCGGCGTGCCTATCAGCAGCACCAGCAACGACAAGGGGGCGCCGAGCCTGGCATAGTCGCCGAACTTGTAGCCGCCCGGCCCCATCACCAGCGTGTTGCACTGGTGGCCGATCGGGGTGAGGAAGTCACAGCCCGCGCCCACCGCCGTCGCCATCAGGAACGCCTCGGGCCGATAGCCGAGCTCGCCCGCGAAGGTGGCGGCGATCGGCGCCATCACCAGCACCGTCGCGGCGTTGTTGAGGAAGGGCGTCACCGCCATCGCCGCCGCCAGGATCAGCGCCACCGCCCCCCAGGGCGGCAGCGTTGCGGCGAGATGACCGAGATTGTCGCCGATGATCTTGGTGGCGCCGGTGGTGCGCAGCGAATCGCTGACCGGGATGAGCGCGCCGAGCATCACCAGGATCGGCCATTCGATATGCTCGTACGCCTCGCGCACCGGCAGCGCGCCGAGCAGGATTGTGAGCCCCGCCGCCGCGAAGAACGCGACCGCGACGGGGATATAGCCGGTCGCGGTCGCCGCCATCGCCACGGCGAGGATGGCCAGCGGCAGCAGCCCCTTGCGCGCGCTGCCCAGCCGCAGCTCGCGCTGGGCGAGCGGCAGGCAGCCGAGCTCGCCCAGCCGCTCGAACAAAAGGTCGAGCGGGCCCTGCAGCACGATCACGTCGCCCGCGCGCAGGGCGATGTCGCCAAGCCGCGCCGAAAGCCGCGCACCCTGGCGCGACACCGCAATCAGGTTGACGCCGAACCGCTCGTGCAGCCCCAGCCGACCGGCGGTGCGGCCGATCAGCGCGGAGTCGGTGCCGATCACCGCCTCGATCACGCCCACCTCGCCGGTGGCGCCTTCGGGCTGGGCGCGATCCTGCCCCTCCAGCACCAGCGCATCGGTGGCGATCACGCGTTCGAGATCGTCGGGCGCGCCGGTGAGGATCAGCACATCCTCGGGGCACAGCCGATTGTCCGGGAACGGCATGCTGCGGATGCCGCCGCGCAGGATCGTCGTGACCGTCACGGCATGGTCATGGCGCTCGCGGAATTCGGCGACCGTCTCGCCCACCGCCGCGGAGCCCTCGGGAACAGCCGCCTCGGTGACATAGTCCTCGATGTCGAGAGCCTCGCCCAGGGTGGGCGCGGCGCGGCGGTCGCGCGGGATCAGCCGATAGGCGAAACGGAGGAAGACCAGGCCGACCAGCGTCAGCCCCAGCCCCACCGGCGCATAATCGAACATGCCGAAGGGCTGCCCGGTCATCTCCTCGCGCACACGGCTGACGATGATGTTGGGCGAGGTGCCGATCAGCGTGATCAGCCCGCCGAGCAGCGAGGCGAACGACATCGGCATCAGAAAGGTGGCGGGCGAGGCCTTGGAGCGCTTGGCCATCTGGAATGCCACCGGCATCATCATCGCCAGTGCGCCGATATTCTTGACCAGCGCCGAGGCGAAGCCGACGCTCGCGCTCAAGAGCAGCAATTGCGAGCGCACCCGCGTTACCCGCCGCTGGAGCAGCAGCATCGCCCGCTCGATCACGCCCGATCGCTGGACGGCAGCGGAGAGGACGAGCGCGGAGGCGACGATGATGACGATGTCATCGGCAAAGCCGGTGAACGCCTCCTTGGGCTTCACCACCCCCACCGCCAGCGCCGCAAGCAGCGCCAGCACCGCCACCATGTCGTAGCGGAGCTTCCCCCAGATGAAGAGCAGCATCATGCCGCCGAGCACGAGGAGGGAGAGGATCTGGGGAGTGGTCAAGCGAACCTCGCGGAAGGGGGTGCGAGGAAGCTAACGCCGCGATGCGCGGTTGGCTCCGGCGGCCAACCATGTCCTCCCCCGCGAGGGGGTGGACGATCGCATGTGCCCAAAATACGTCGTCATCCCCGCGAAGGCGGAGATCCATTGGCGCTGATGCCGCGGCTCTTTCCCCCAGCGCTCAGGGCAATGGATTCCCGCCTTCGCGGGAATGACGTTGGTTTTTGAAGCCGCAGACCAACGGCTTCATGTGCGATAGCCATCCTCTTGGGAGGATATGCTTTTAGGATTGCACGCTCAGGCCGCGCTCAATGCACCGTGCCCAGCACCTTGGGCACGGACAGCAGCACCACCAGCCGTTCGATCTGGCGCCAGCGGCAGAAATGGACGACATTGCCGAGATCTCGGCTCGCCTCGGCACGCGCCGCGGCTTCGCCACAGGCGGCATGGCCGAAGCGCCGAATCAGATCGGCCGCGTCGTGCACTTCGTCCCGATCGCTCAGATAGGGATAGACGTCCATTGCTACTCCAACACATGGGCGAGCCCCCAGCCCGTGCCAGCCTGATACGCCCGTTTCCCTTCCGCTCCGGTGGACGAGGCTGGTGAACGATCGGGAAACCATGGGGAAGGCTGGCGCCTCGCGCAGATTCGTGGCAAGGGGCACCATGCAGTCCACCCCTTCGCGCACGCCGATGGCCGGCGGCTTCCTGTTGACGGCGAGCATTCTCGTCGGCGCGGTTGCCGGAGCCCTACGCGGCCAAGCGACGGTGGGGCTGCTGGCCGGACTGGCGGTGGGGCTCGCTCTCACGCTCGCCGTCTGGCTTATCGATCGCGCGCGAGGTTAGAGGGGCGCGCCTGCCACTGTCGTACGGGCTTGCGGTGCGCCGCGCGTAGCCCCAACTTTTAGGGTCTCAATGTCTATTTCGAATCTACCGACGCGCCTCGCCGAGGCGCTGGAACAGCGTGGCTATTCCACGCTGACCCCCGTTCAGTCCGCCGTCCTGGAAGACCAGGCCGCGGGCCGCGACCTCATCGTTTCCGCCCAGACGGGCTCGGGCAAGACGGTCGCCTTCGGCCTCGCCATGGCGCCCGAACTGCTCGCCGGCGAAGAGATGCTGCCGCCCGCCGGCGCGCCGCTCGCCCTCATCATCGCGCCGACGCGCGAGCTGGCGCTGCAGGTCAGCCGTGAGCTGATCTGGCTGTACAGCCCGGCCGGCGCGCGCATCGCCACCTGCGTGGGCGGCATGGACGCCTCCAAGGAGCGTCGCACGCTCAACCACGGCGCGCACATCGTCGTCGGCACGCCGGGCCGTCTGCGCGACCACCTGGAGCGCGGCGCGCTCGACCTCTCGAGCCTCCGCGTCGCGGTGCTCGACGAGGCCGACGAGATGCTCGACATGGGCTTCCGCGAAGAGCTGGAAGCGATTCTCGACGCGACGCCCGAAGACCGCCGCACGTTGCTCTTCTCGGCGACGATGCCGCGCCCGATCGTCGCGCTGGCCAAGCGCTACCAGCGCAACGCCTTCCAGATCACCACCAAGAGCGACGATCGCGGGCACGGCGACATCAGCTACCAGGCGGTGACCGTCGCCCCGGCCGATATCGAGCATGTCGTGATCAACCTGCTGCGCCTGCACGAGGCGGAGACGGCGATCCTGTTCTGCGCGACCCGCGACAATGTCCGCCATCTCCATGCCAGCCTGATGGAGCGCGGCTTCGCGGCAGTGGCGCTGTCCGGCGAGCATTCGCAGTCCGAGCGCAACCATGCGCTGCAGGCGCTGCGCGATCGTCGCGCCCGCGTCTGCGTCGCGACCGACGTCGCCGCACGCGGCATCGATCTGCCGACGCTGACGCTGGTGGTGCATGTCGAACTGCCGCGCGATGCCGAGACGCTGCAGCACCGCTCGGGCCGTACCGGCCGCGCGGGCAAGAAGGGCACCGCGGTGCTCATCGTCCCCTATCCGCGCCGCCGCCGCGTCGAGCAGATGCTGCACGGCGCGCGCATCCCGGCCGAATGGATCGACGCACCGACGCCCGAGCAGATTCGTGCCGCCGATCGCGAGCGGCTGATCGCCGCCCTGCTCCAGCCGATCGAGACCGACGAGGAAGACGTGGCGCTGGCCGAGCGCCTGCTCGCCGAGAAGACCCCGGCCGAGATCGCCGCCGCGCTGGTGCGTGCGCACCGCTCGCAGCTGCCCGAGCCCGAAGAGCTGATCGAGGCGACGCCGGAAGCACGCCGCGCCGCGCAGCAGGAGCGGCATCGCCCCGGCTTCGACGATACGGTGTGGTTCCGCATGGATATCGGCCGTCGCCAGAACGCCGATCCGCGCTGGATCCTCCCGCTGATCTGCCGCCGCGGGCACATCACCCGCAACGAAGTCGGCGCGATCCGCATCGCGGCGAACGAGACGCACTTCCAGATTCCGGCGCCGCTGGCGGCGAAGTTCTCGGCAGCAGTCGACAAGTTCGCGCGGACTGCGGGCGACGACGATGACGGCATTCGCATCGAACGCGCCGCCGATGCGCCCCAGCCCGGCGCGCGCGCCGACGGCCCGGTGCGTCGCGGCCCGCCGAACCGCAGCAACGCCAACGGCAAGCCCGGCGGCTTCCGCAAGGGCCCGCCGCGCGGGCGCTGAGCTGACAACGCTCCCCTTCCCGACGTGGAGGGGGAGCCGGCCTCCTCACAGATTGTTGGTCGTCATCCCCGCGAAGGCGGGGATCCATTGGCGCTGAAGCCGAGGTTCTTTCCTCCAACGCACAGGCGAATGGATTCCCGCCTTCGCGGGAATGACGACTATCGGGTCGGGGCGTGCCTTCGCCGGCCTCTTACTCCGCCCGATGCCGCTTGCGTCCATCCAGCGCGGACAGCACCCCGCGCAGCGTGCGCAGTTCCTGGCTCGACCAGCGCGGCTTGGTCAGCAGCGTGCGCAACGTCCGTTTGGTCGAGGGCACACGGTCCGGCGGGAAATAATAGCCCGAATCGTCGAGCATCGCGTCGAGCTGGCCGATCATCCCGTCCAGCTCCTCCTGCGGCGCCGGCGGATCAAGGTCGACCGCGGGCGGGCTCTCCAGCCCGACATGCTTCGACCATTCATAGGCGACCAGGATCACCGCCTGGGCCAGGTTCAGCGAGCCGAATTCGGGGTTGATCGGCACGGTGACGATCGTGCGGGCAAGGGCCACATCATCGGTCTCCAGCCCCGAGCGCTCCGGCCCGAACAGGATCGCGCTGCGGGTGGGCGCGCCGTGGATCTCGCGCGCGGCGACCTCGGGGGTCACTACCGGCTTGGTCACGCCGCGCTTGCGCACCGTGGTCGCATAGACGTGCGTGCAATCCGCCACCGCATCGGCGACGCTCTCGAAGACCTGTGCCTTTTCCAGCACCAGATCGGCGCCACTTGCCGCCGGCCCGGCCGAAGGGTTCGGCCAGCCGTCGCGGGGGGACACCAGCCGCATCTCGGTCAGCCCGAAGTTGAGCATGGCGCGCGCGGCCTTGCCGATATTCTCGCCCAATTGCGGGCGGACGAGCACGATCACGGGGGAATTCAACTTTTGCCGACCTCGCTGACGTTACCGGCGAATTCCTCGAAATCCTTCGCCTCGCGGAAATCCTTATACACGCTGGCGAAGCGGATATAGGCCACCGAATCGAGGCCCTTGAGCGCCTCCATCACCAGCTCGCCGATGCGCTGGGAGAGGATTTCGCTCTCGCCCGTCGTCTCCAGCTGGCGCTGGATGCCGGAGACCAGCCGCTCGATCTGGGCGGGCTGGATCGGGCGCTTGCGGCAGGCGGTGGAGACCGAGCGCATCAGCTTCTCGCGCTCGAACGGCTCGCGCCGCCCCTCATTGCCATTGGCGCCGCTCTTTACGACGGTCAGGTCGCGCAGCTGGATGCGCTCGAAGGTAGTGAAGCGCGCACCGCACGCCTCGCATTGCCGCCGCCTGCGGATCGCCGCCCCGTCGTCGGTGGGGCGGCTATCCTTTACCTGGCTGGCTTCATTGGAACAGAAGGGACAGCGCACTTAGCCGCCGTAGATCGGGAAGCGTTCGCACAGCGCGCGGACGCGGGCCTTCACATCGGCCTCGACCGCGGCGTCGCCCGCCTCGCCCTTGTTCCGCAGCCCGTCGAGCACGTCGGCGACCATGTTGCCGATCTCGCGGAACTCGGCCGGGCCGAAGCCGCGGGTGGTGCCCGCCGGCGAGCCGACGCGGATGCCGCTGGTCTTCATCGGCGGCAGCGGATCGTTGGGGATGCCGTTCTTGTTGCAGGTGATCGCCGCGCGCTCCAGCGCCTCGTCGGCATCCTTGCCCGTCACGCCCAGCGGGGTGAGGTCGACCAGCGCGAGATGCGTGTCGGTGCCGCCCGAGACGAGGTTCGCACCGCGCTCCTTGAGCGTCGCCGCCAGCACCTTGGCGTTCTCGACCACGGCTGCCGCATAGCTCTTGAACTCGGGGCGCAACGCCTCGCCGAAGGCGACCGCCTTGGCGGCGATCACGTGCATCAGCGGACCGCCCTGAAGACCCGGGAACACCGCCGAGTTGATCTTCTTGGCTACGCCCTCGTCATTGGTCAGGATCATGCCGCCGCGCGGACCGCGCAGCGTCTTGTGCGTGGTGGTGGTGACGACATGGGCATGGCCGAACGGGGTCGGGTGGACGCCGCCGGCGACCAGGCCCGCGAAGTGCGCCATGTCGACCATGAACATCGCGCCGACCTCGTCCGCGATCGCGCGGAAGCGGGCGAAATCGATGTGGCGCGGATAGGCCGAGCCGCCGGTGATGATCAGCTTGGGGCTATGCTCGCGGGCGAGCGCGGCGACCTGGTCATAGTCGATCAGGTGATCGTCCGGGCGCACGCCGTACTGGACCGCGTTGAACCACTTGCCGCTCATCGCCGCGCGGGCGCCGTGCGTCAGGTGGCCGCCGGCATCGAGGCTGAGGCCGAGGATGGTGTCGCCCGGCTTGGTCAGCGCGAGCATCACCGCGCCGTTGGCCTGCGCACCCGAGTGCGGCTGGACATTGGCGAAGCCGCAGCCGAACAGCTGCTTGGCGCGGTCGATCGCCAGCTGCTCCACCTCGTCGGACGGGTGGCAGCCTTGGTAATAGCGCTTGCCGGGATAGCCCTCGGCGTACTTGTTGGTGAACACAGAGCCCTGCGCCTCGAGCACCGCCTTGGAGACGATGTTCTCGGAGGCGATCAGCTCGATCTGATATTGCTCGCGGGCGAGCTCATGCTCGACGCCGGCGAACACCGCCGGATCGACCTCGGCGAGCGATTTGGTGAAGAAGCCATCCGGCTGAAGGCCTGCCGTTACGGGGTTGGTGCTCATGCGGGGCTCCTTTCGGGGTTGCGCAGCTTCTCCACGCGACGCTGGTGACGGTCGCCGAGGAAAGCCGTTTCGAGAAACATGGTGATGCAGGCCTTGGCCATCTCGATGCCGACCAGCCGGGCGCCGAGCGCGATGACATTGGCATCGTTGTGCTGGCGCGCAAGGCTCGCCGAGAGCGGCTCGGAGACGAGCGCGCAGCGGGCGGCGGGATTGCGGTTGACCGCGATCGAGATGCCGATCCCCGATCCGCACAGCGCGATGCCAAAGGTCGCCTCGCCGCTCTCGATCGCCTTGCCAAGGCGATAGCCATAATCCGGATAGTCGACGCTCTCCGGTCCGTTGGTGCCCAGATCGAGCACGTCGTGGCCAAGGCCACGCAACCAATCGGCGAGTTCTGCCTTCATGGCGAAGGCGGCGTGATCCGAGGCGAGGGCGATGCGATGCTGCATGGCGGCCCTCTACGCGCGTGTGCGCCCGCTGACTAGACACCCAGGAGACCATATGCCGAAGACTCTGTCCGTTCTGTTGCCCGCGCTAGCGCTGGGTCTCGCCGCCTGCTCGCCGAGCACCGAGGACCGCGTCGACAATTCGCTGGAGCGCACCGGCGACTCCCTGTCCAACGCGGCGGATCGGCTGGGCGACCGGATCGAGAATGGTGCGGACCGCGCCGGTCGCGCGATCCGCGAAGGCGCGGACGACACCGGTGACGCGCTGGCGAACGGCGTCGATCGCACCGGCAACGCGATCGACGACGCGGCGCATTGAGGTCCTTTTCCCTCCCCCCTTGCGGGGGAGGGAGGGGCCCGCTGCCGGAGGCAGTGGGAGGGAGAGGGGAGCGATTTGCGAACGCAAATCGCGCGGCGCTGCGCGCCGCTCACCCTCTCCAAGCTTCGCTAGGCAGCACGCTGCCAAGCTACGCTATCCTCCCCCGTCAAGGGGGAGGAGTTCAGTCCTACGCCACCGCCTTCTTCCCCCGCTTCGGGCTGCCGGACTTGAGTACGCCGCGCCGGAACAGCCGTGCCGCGATCGTCAGCGTGCCCGCCACCCACAGCGCCTGCCAGACAAAGGCGAGCGCATGCGGCCAAAGCTCCGGCGCATTCGCCGCCCGCGCCGCCATCGCCATCGGCGAGCTGAACGGCACGATCTCCGCCGCCGTCGCCACCCAGCTCCCCGGGTTACCGGCCGCATAGGAGGCCATGCCGAACATCGCGAACTGGAAGATGGTGATCGGCAAGGACAGCATCTGGATCTCGCGCTGGGTGGAAGCAAGCGCACCCACGCCCAGGAACACCGCGCTCTGCAGCAGATACGCCATCACGAAATAGCCGACGAGCAACAGCGGGAAGATCGGCCCGACCGCGACGCTGAGGCTGCTCAGCATCCCCGCCGCGTCCCCCGGCAGCAGCCGCGGCAGATTGGCGACCAGCGTGCCCCAGAAGGCGACGAACAGCAGCGCCGACCCGAAGGCACCGAGCAGCTTGCCGAAGAACACGCTTTCTAGCGGTACCGCGGCGGCGAGAATCTCGATCACCTTGTTCGAACGCTCCTCGGCCATCGCGCCCACTGCCTGGCCCGACAGCATCAGCGTGACGAGGAAGATCGCGAAGGTGGAGAAATAGGCTGCCTGCCCGCGCCCGCTGACCGTCGGTGCTTCCCGCCGGATCGTCTCGAAGCGCGGCGTACTGCGAATGCCCCCGGCCTGTTCGGCGCGGAGCGTCTGCGCGGCGAGCGCGGCGAGATAGCGCCCCTCGGCCTCGGCACCCGCGCGGCGCAGCACCATGGGGCGGTCGAGCGGGCCGTACAGCACCGCCGCCACCTCGCTCGCATCCGCATCGAACAGCGCGCGTGCCTGCCGCGCCGGATCGGCTTGCGGCTGCTCGAGGCGCAGGCGCGGCCGGACGGAATCGCGGGTGAACACGCTGCGCAGCTCGCGATCGCCGGCGCGCAGCGCGTCATGCTGGCCTAGCGGCGCGATCGCGACGATCTGCTGCCGCGCCTCGCTGGCGCTGCTCGCCGCCTGCCCGCTCAGTCCGCCGATCACCCCGAAGCCGATCATCAGCAGCGGGCTGAGCAGGAACAGCAGGAAGGTCGGCGTCATCACCGTCGCGGTGAAGTCCCGCCTCGCGATCGTCAGCGCGTGGCGAAGGAAGCGCGGCATCATGCGGCCGTCTCCGTCTGGTCGGACAGCGCATCGGCGCCGACGATGCGGACAAAGGCGTCGTGCAGGCCCGGTCGTTCGATCGACAGACCGGAAATGCCGTGCCCGGCGTCGATCAGCCGGACCAGCAGCGCTTCTATCCCGCCATCGGGCACGGTGAAGCGCCAGCTGCCGCCCTCGCGCACGGCGTCGCCCGGCAGCATCGCGCCGATCGCGTCCGCATCGTGATGCGGCGTGTAGCGGGCGCGGAGCGGCAGCAGCGCACGGGCATCGTCCACCGTGCCCTCGAACCGCACCCTCCCGCCGGCGATCACCGAGATGCGCTCGCACAGCCGCTCGGCATGCGCCATCACATGGGTGGAAAAGAGGATCGTCGCGCCGCGATCGCGCTGGGCGCGGATCAGCAGTTCGAGCCGTTCCTGGTTGACCGGGTCCAGCCCCGAAAAGGGCTCGTCGAGCACCAGCAGATCGGGCTCGTGCACCACCGAGCCGAGCAGCTGCACCAGCTGCGCCATGCCTTTGGAGAGCTTGCGGATCTTGTCGTCGGCGGCATGGCCGAGACCGGCGCTCTCGAGCAACTCGCCCGCCCGCTTGCGGCCGGTCGCCCAGGGCAGCCCGCGCAGCGCGCCCATGAAGGCGATCGCCTCGCGACACTTCATGTTGGGATAGAGCCCGCGCTCTTCGGGCAAATAGCCGACCTGATCGCTCATGTCGCGCGGATGTCGGCTGCCGAGCAACGTCCGTTCGCCCCCATCGGGTTCGATAATGCCGAGCAGCATGCGCAGCGTCGTGGTCTTGCCCGCCCCGTTGGGGCCGAGCACGCCGTAGATCAGCCCCTTGGGCACGGCGATCCCGACGCCGTCGACGGCACGCCGATCGCCGAAATGCTTGACCAGCCCGGAGGCACTCACGGCCAGTTGCTGCAACGATGCCTCCCCCTTGCAATCGCAACGTGGTAGCGGGTGCAGGTGCGGCAAGACAAGTCCATCGAAGAACGGCTGAAGGCGAAGGCGGCGGCGATCGGCTTCGCGGCCTGCGGCGTGGCGCACGCCGATGCCGCGCCGCGCACTGCCGAACGGCTGCGCCAGTGGCTGGCCGATGGCGCGCATGGCGACATGCTGTGGATGGAGGAGCGTGCCGAGCAGCGCGGCAGCCCCAAGGGCCTGTGGCCCGAAGTGCGCTCGGTGATCGCGCTGGGGATGAGCTATGCCCCCGCTACCGATCCGCTGGCGCTGGCGGACGAAGGCGAGGTCGGCCGCATCTCGGTCTATGCGCAGGGCGCCGACTATCACGACGTCGTGAAACGCCGGCTCAAGGAGCTTGCCCGCTGGCTGGTCGCCGAGGCGCCGGGGGCCGATGTGAAGGTGTTCGTCGATACCGCGCCGGTGATGGAAAAGCCGCTGTCCGAAGCCGCGGGGCTCGGCTGGCAGGGCAAGCACACCAATCTGGTCAGCCGCAGCCATGGCAGCTGGCTGTTCCTCGGCGCGATCTACACGACGCTCGACCTCGCATCCGATGGCCCGAGCGGCGGTGGCTGCGGCAGCTGCGACGCCTGCCAGACCGCATGCCCGACGGGCGCCTTCCCCGCCCCCTACCGCATCGATGCGCGCCGCTGCGTCTCCTACCTCACGATCGAGAACAAGGGGCCCATCCCCCGCGACCTGCGCGAGGGAATCGGCAATCGCATCTATGGCTGCGACGATTGCCTCGCGGTGTGCCCATGGAATAAGTTCGCCGCCGCCGCGCAGGCAAACCTGGCCTTTCACCCCCGCGCCGAGCTGACCGTGCCCTACCTCGCCGATCTGCTGGCACTGGACGATGCCAGCTTCCGCGAAGTCTTCGCGGGCTCCCCGATCAAGCGGATCGGCCGGGACCGGATGGTCCGCAACTGCCTGATCGCCGCCGGCAACAGCGGGAGTGCCCGGCTGGTCGCGCCGGTGCTCGCGCTGCTCGACGATCCCGCGCCTCTGGTGCGGGGGGCCGCCGTCTGGGCGTTGGAACGGCTGGATCCGCCGCGTTGGCGTCAAGAGCGCCAGATCCACCTCGCCGCCGAACCGGATCCGCTGGTCGTTGCGGAATGGCACGCGGCGGCATGATCTCGCGACGGCGGTGCGTAGATCCACGGCGTCGCTATCACTTGCGGAATGCGGTTGGTTCCGAATAGATTGGCGCGTATTCCTACGGGATTTCGCAGCCCCGCGGCTGCAATATCTCGGGCGAGCGTATCTCTGGGGAGAATGCGAATGCTGACGTTTTTTGCCGCCGCTCTGGCCCTGTTCTCGACCCCGGTCATTGCCCAACAGGCGGCGCCGTCCACTGGCGGTACCACCAGCAGCCAGACGACCGCAGATGAAAAGCCGATCTGCCGCCGCACCCAGGTTACCGGCTCGAACTTTTTCAAGCGCGAATGCCACACACGCGTCGAATGGCAGTCCATCCATGAGCGCGACGACGCGAACGTGAACCGCGCCTTGCGCAATCGCGCGTCGCGAAACACCCCGGGCGACTGAGCACCGCGCCCTACCGCGCCCTTGACTCCCCCGCACCACCCCGCTAGGCGCGCCCCTTCGCAATTGGCCCCGCACCCCGGTGAAGCGGTGGCCCTGCGCTTTTCACCAGAGAAGCACAGGCGATACCGGGATCGCGATCAGGACGGCTTGCTGCCCGGGTCAACGTCACAGCAATTGGTAAAGGATTTTATATGTCGAAGCGCTCCAGCGCCAAGCATAAGCTCGATCGCCGCATGGGCGAAAACATCTGGGGTCGTCCGAAGTCCCCGGTGAACAAGCGTGAGTACGGCCCCGGCCAGCACGGCCAGCGCCGCAAGGGCAAGATGTCGGACTTCGGCATCCAGCTGCGCGCCAAGCAGAAGCTCAAGGGCTATTACGGCGACATCACCGAGAAGCAGTTCAAGCGCTCGTACGAAGACGCCTCGAAGATGAAGGGCGACACCGGTCAGAACCTGATCGGCCTGCTCGAGCAGCGCCTCGACATGATCGTCTATCGCGCCAAGTTCGCGCCGACGATCTTCGCGGCCCGCCAGCTGGTCAACCACGGCCATGTCCGCGTCGACGGCGAGAAGTGCAACATCGGCTCGCGCCGCATCAAGCCGGGCCAGGAAATCAGCCTGAGCGGCAAGGCGCAGGAAATGGCGCTGGTCATGGAAGCGCAGAGCCTCGCCGAGCGCGACATCCCCGACTATGTCGCCCCGGACGGCGCGGCGAAGGTCACCTTCACCCGCGTGCCGACGCTCGACGAAGTGCCGTACCCGGTGAAGATGGAACCGAACCTGGTCGTCGAGTTCTACTCGCGCTAAGCTTCGGCCTCCTTCGGGAAACGAGAAACGGGGCGGTCCTTCGGGCCGCCCCTTTTCTTTTGTCAGGGCTTGGCCGGCAGGGTCAGCGCGGTGCGCAGGAAGGCGTCGCTCTTGTCGAGCATCCGGGCGCGCACGGCATCGTCTTCCAGCTGATGGTCGAGCCCCTTGAACTCGACATAGTCCACCTGCTTGCCCGCACCACGCAGCCGCGACGCCATCATCCGCGATTCGCCGACGCCGACATTCAGGTCCTGGTCGCCGTGGAACAGCAGCACGGGCGCCTTGATCCGATCGGCATTCTGTGCGGGCGAGCCTTCGCGGACATGACGGCCATGGCCGATAAAGTCGTCGACCAGCGCGTAGCTGGTGAAGCCCGAAGCCTCACCCCGCAGCGTCTCCAGATCGGTCACCGGCGCGATCGCGACGATCGCCTTGAACAGGTCCGGATCGAGCACCGCGGTCTGCAGCGCCGCATAGCCGCCATAGGACCAGCCCACGATCGCCAGCTTGCCCGGCGCGGCAATGCCCTGCTTCAGCAGCCAGCGCCCGCCATCGTTGACGTCGCCGATCGCCGTGCGCCACGACTGGAAGCCGTTCTTCTGGTACCAGGCGTCGCCATAGCCGGTCGAACCGCGATAATTGGGCTGCAGGACCGCGAAGCCGCGTGCCGCGAAGAACTGCGCCAGCCAGTCAAAGCCCCATTCGTCGCGCGCGCCGGGGCCGCCATGCGGCATCACGATCGCCGGCAGGTTCTTGCCGTCGCTGCCCGCCGGCAGCGTGAGATAGCCGGGGACTATCGTGCCGTCGGCGGCCGGGAAGGTGATCGGCTGCACGCTCGCCAGCTTGGTACCGGCCAGCTGCGGCCGCGACGCCATGACCTCTTCCAGGTGCCGCGTCTTCTTGTCGTAGACATAATAGGTGCCCGCATCGCTGTCTCTGCCGGCAAACAGCAGCAACTTCGATTCGTCCGCGCTGGCATCGACGAATGTCACCAGCGGCTTGCCCGGCAGCGCCTTGGCGAGGTCCGTACGCAATTTCTTCAGTTCGGGATCGAAGAATTCGGTGACGCGACGATCCGTAGCGTAGCTGGCGCCGACCACGCGCCGGTGGCGACCGATTCGGACGAGCCCGTCGACATCGACCAGAGGGTTGGCGAACACCAGCGTGCGCGTCCGCTTCCCGTCGAGCGAGATGCTGTAGAGCGCCATCCGCCCGTCGACCGATTCGAAGCCGTAGACGAGGTTGGCGTCGCGATCGACCGCATAGGGATCGAAGCCGGTGAATCCCGTCGGCGTGTCGACCAACTCGCCGAGCGACTTCCACTCGCGGCTGCCCGGCAAGCGGTAGCTATAGGAGGTCCGGCCGGTCCGCAGCCCGCTGGCGTTCCTGCTCTCCACCCCCATGATGCGGACCGAGCCATGCCCGTCGCTGATATATTCCCGCGCGCCATACTGTGGCCCCTCCACCTGCTTGCGTCGCAGCGTCGTCGCGTGGACCAACTCCACCCCGCGCCCTTCCTTGGTATTGGCCAAATGCGTGCCGGTGGAATATTCCGGGACGAAATCGCGCGTCATCAGCACCGACCCGTCGGAACCGTCCGGCCCCCAATCGACGATGGTTCCGCCAGACTGCATGATGTCGAGAGCGTTCGAGCTTTCGCGCGAGCTCAGCACCTTCAGGTCCGTGCCGTCGCTGTTGACGGTAACCATGCGCGTGAAGGGCAGCGTCTGGGCGAGCCGCTGGATCATGTAGACGTTGCAGATGATCCCGGTGTTGCTGGCCCAGTGGCAATTGCGCAGTCGCTCGGGATCGCCGCTGGCGCGGAGGACGACTGCCGATCTGCCGGTGGCAAGATCCGCCACCATCAGCGCGCCGCCGCGGCCGATCAGCGGCTGGAGAACGGCAACATGGCTGCCGTCCGGTGACAGGCTGATCTGCTGGACAAACTCCCGCCTGCCGAAATTGACGGCGTCCGTGCCTTGCGCCGACACCGTGACCGGCAGCCCCGCAGTAGCCAACAGCACTGCGCGAAGTAACGTCTTCATCTATTCCCCCAATTTGCCCAACAAGGTTTTATGGCCCTTGCGCCCTGGCGCGCCCCCTTGCCGACGCTTGTATTGCAGAGCGGCGGTCGACCTGACAAAAGTTTTCGTTCCGAACCGATGGAGCCCTGGATGCGCGTTTCGCTACTTGCCCTTGCCTTGCTGTCATCCACCGCCGCACAGGCGCAGACCGCTGCCCCCGCCATCGCCGTGAACACGCTCAAGACCGTCACCCAGACCCTTTCGTCGGACGCGTTCGAGGGGCGCAAGCCGACGACGGCGGGCGAGGAGAAAACGATCGCCTATCTGATCGAACGCTTCCAGCAGGCGGGGCTCAAGCCCGGCAACCAGGGGCAATGGGTGCAGGACGTGCCGCTGGTCGAACTCAGCGTGCAGAGCCCCAGCAAGCTCTCCTTCACGGGAGGCAGGACGCCCGTGTCGCTCGCCTATGGCAGCGAGGCGGTGTTCTCCACCTATCGCGTCACCCCGAAGATCGACCTGAAGGACAGCGAGGTCGTGTTCGTCGGCTATGGCATCCACGCGCCCGAGCGCGGCTGGAACGACTATGCCGGGCTCGACATGAAGGGAAAGACCGTCGTCATCCTGATCAACGATCCCGACTGGCAGACGATGACGCTCGACGGCCCGTTCGGCGGCCGGGCGATGACCTATTATGGCCGCTGGACCTACAAATATGAGGAAGCCGCTCGCCAGGGGGCGGCGGCGGCGATCATCATCCATGATACCGAACCCGCCGCTTATGGCTGGGGCGTGGTGGAAAGCAGCTGGGGCGGCCCTAAGCTGGAGCAGGACACGCCGGGCGACCATCAAGACCAGTCGCAGCTGATCGGCTGGATCCAGCAGGATGCGGCCAAGGCGCTCTTCGCCAGCGCGGGCAAGGACTATGCCTCGCTGGTCGAGGCGGCCAAGCGCAAGGGCTTCACGGCGGTGCCGCTGGGCGTGAAAGCGTCGGCGAGCTTCGGCATAGGCATCAAGCGCCAGGCATCGAAGAACGTGATCGGCATCCTCCCCGGCACGGAGCGGCCGGACGAAGTCGTGCTGTTTTCCGCGCATTGGGACCATCTCGGCCGTTGCAAGCCGGTGAACGGCGACGACATCTGCAACGGCGCGGTGGACAATGCCACCGGGACCGCCGGGCTGGTCGCGCTCGCCGAGGCCAATGCCAAGGCCGGGCCCGCCAAGCGCAGCATGGTGTTCCTGGCGGTGACCGCCGAGGAACAGGGGCTGATCGGCTCGCAATATTATGCCGAGCATCCGGTCTACCCGCTGGCGAAGACCGTCGGCGGCGTGAACATGGACGGGCTCAACATCCACGGCAAGGCGAAGGATTTCGTGCTGATCGGCGCGGGCAAGTCGGAGCTGGAAGCGCTGGTCAAGCCGCTGGTGGCTGCCGAGGACCGCGTGATCGGCATCGAGCCTACCCCCGAGAAGGGCGGCTATTACCGCTCGGACCATTTCAGCTTCGCCAAGCTGGGCGTGCCGATGCTCTACGGTGAAAGCGGCGACGATCTGGTCGTCGGCGGCAGGGCGGCCGGCGCCAAGGCCGCGGCGGACTATACCGACCAGCGCTATCACAAGCCGCAGGACGCATATGATCCCAACTGGAACTGGGAGGGCGCGCTGTCGGACCTGCGGATCTATTACGGCCTGGGCCGTGAGCTGGCAGAGGGCAGCAGCTGGCCGAACTGGTTCAAGGACGCCGAATTCCGAAGCATTCGCGACAAGGCACGGGCGGGGCAGTAAGGCGGCCTGACGCATTCCTTTTCCGCCATCCCGGCGAAAACCGGGATCCATTCGCCCCTCGGCATCAGCACGAGCCGCGACGGCGACCCCGATGGATCCGGCTTTTGCCGGGATGACGGCTGGGAGGGAGAAGACGCCGGCCTTTTCCCTGTCACGAGACACGGCTAAAGCCCCCGCCATGACTCGTACTCCTCCCCCCGAATGGGCGCCGCACGATGCGGTCTGGATCGGCTTCCCCAGCCATGGCGACCTCTGGGTCGAAGACCTGCAGCCCGCCCGCGAAGAAGTGATCGCCTTTGCCCGCGCCGTCCATGCCGAAGGCCGCGGCGAGCGCGTAATCCTGGTCGCCGCCGATGCGGCCGCCGCCGACGCCGCCCGCGCCATGGCCGGCGATGCCGCCGAAGTCGTCACCGAGCTGTTCGGCGACATCTGGCTGCGCGACACCGCCGGCATCGTCACCGGCGACGGGGTGGCGCAGGATTTCGGCTTCAACGGCTGGGGCGGCAAGTACGACCTGGAAGGCGACGACACGATCGGCGCCCGGCTCGCCGCCCGCCGACAGCTCCCTACCGCCCAGCATGATTGGGTGCTCGAGGGCGGCGCGATCGACGGCGACGGCACCGGCCTGTGCGTCACCACCGAGCAGTGCCTGCTCAATCCCAACCGCAATCCGGACCTCGACCGTGCCGCGATCGAGGCGAAGCTGGCGGCGGACCTGGGCTACACGCGCGTGCTGTGGCTGGACGAAGGCCTCGCCAACGACCATACCGACGGCCATGTCGACAATCTCGCCCGCTTCGTCGGCGAGGGCCGGCTGCTGATCCCGACACCTGCCGAGGACGATCCCAACGCCGCCATCTATGCCGATGCGGTCGCCCGCGCCGAAGCGTTCGGCGTCGAGGTGGTGCGCATGCCCTCCCCCGGCGCGGTACTCGACGAGGACGGGGAGGTGATCCCGGCGAGCTACATGAACTTCTACATCGGCAACGCCGCGGTGGTGGTGCCGCTCTACGGCCAGCCGAACGATCAGGCCGCGATCGAGACGCTGCGGGGCATTTTCCCGGGCCGCGACATCGTCGGCCAGCGGGCGGATCACATCCTTACCGGCGGCGGCAGCTTCCACTGCATCTCGCAGCAGATACCGACGCTCTGAACCGATTTGCGGGTCGGCCCGGCCGGCCCGCGAGTTCCTCAAAAGCCTTGCTCGTCCTCCACGTCGCGCGTCATCGCCCGGACGGCGGCGGCGGGTAGCGGCCGCGCCTCGGCAGGCGGCGTCGCGAACTTGCGCTGAAGCGACGCGCCGCCACCCCCGCCCGAGACGCGGAACTTGGCCGCCTGGTCGCTGAGCAGCCGCGTCTCGTTCGACAGGTTGCGCGCCGCCGCCGAGGTCTCCTCCACCATCGCGGCATTCTGCTGGGTCGCGCCGTCCATATTGTGCACCGCCGTGGTCACCAGCACGATCGCGGCGGCCTGGGCATTGTTGTCCGTTGCCATCGTCCCGAGCAGCTGGTGCACCTGCGCGACATCCTCCGAGATGTTCGAAAGCGCGCCGTCCACCTTCTGCACCGCATCGACGGCCGTGCCGATCTCGGCCTGGGTGACGGTCAGCTGGTCGCGCGCGCGCTTCGCCTCTTCCTCGGCGCGCATCGCGAGCGCGGAGACGAGATCCGCCACCACCGCAAAGCCGCGGCCGGCCTCGCCGGCACGCCCCGCCTCCACCGCGGCGTTCATCGCCAGCACGCGGGTCTGGAAGGCGATCTTGTCGAGCCCTTCGATCACGCTGTCGATACCCTTGGCACTGTCCGCCACCCGGCCCATCGCGTGCACCGCCTCGTCGGTGATGGCGCGTCCGCCCTTCACCGTCTGGATCGCGCCATTGGCACGGTCGACCGTATTGCTCGCCGCCGCGGCGGTGGCCTTCAGCCGGCCGTCGATTTCGCCGATCGACGCCGCGGTCTCCGCCAGCGACTCGGCGGTGCGCTCGGTGCGGTGGGCGAGATCCTCGGAAGCGTTCGCGATGTCCTTGGCGCCGCTGCTGATTCCCTGCGCGCTCTGGATCACGGTGCCGATCAGCGTGCGAAGATTGTCCAGCGCTTCGTTGAAGTTGCTCTTCAGCGCCGCGTAGGCGGTCGGGAAAGGTGCGGTGACCGGCAGGGTGAGATCCCCGGCCTTGAGGGCAGCGAGGCTGTCGCGCAGCGCGCTGGTCACCATGGTCTGCTCGGCGGCGGCGGCGGCCGCGCGATCGCGCTCCTTGGCGATCGCCGCCTGGAGAAAGCCGTCGACCGAGCGGGTGATGTCGCCGATCTCGTCCCGCTGCTCCAGGTTCGGCAGCGTCACCGCGCCGGACGAACGGCCCAGTTCGGCAATGATCTCCGCCAGCTTCCGGATCGGCGCGATCACCTTGCGCGTGATCGTCAGGAACGAGACCACCAGCACGATGCCCGCCAGGACACCCAGCATGGCCATGCCGATGCGGGCGGTGCCGGCGGCGGTTCGGGCGCCGCGGGCCACCTCGTCCGAGATCTTGATCTGCAGATCGACGAGGCTGGTGATCGATTCCGATACCGGGTCGATCGCGGGATAGAGTTCGTTGCGCACAAAGCCGTCGAGCGCCGCGACGTCCTTGGCGCGCAGGATCGCGCTCAGCCGCTCGACCTTCCGGTCGGCCACCTTCATGCGCGATTCCGCTTCCCGCGCAAGCCTGCTTTCCTCGCCGGAAATCTCGGTATTGCGATACTCCGCCCAGGCCTTGTGCAGTTCGCCGCTGCCGATGGCCACGTGGCGGCTCGCCTCGGCGAAGCTGATATTGCCGTTGCGCGCCTTGTGCGCGGTATCGACGATCTGGACCGCATAGCGATCGGCGACGATCTTGAGATCGCGCAGCGGAAGCACGCGATCATCGACCAGCGTCGCCAGCGCGCGCTCGCTGGACCGGGCCGACCAATAGCCCAGCCCGACCAGCAGCAGAGTCGCGATGCCGAACAGGATCAGGCAGCCGAGCAGCTTTTGTTTGATCGTCATCCGGATTTCCAACGCAGGAGGCGGTCATGGCGTGTCGGCGCCTCCGGAGCGCCGTTCCGCGCATCTCGGTCCATCATCAGGCGCAGCGGGAAGCATCGGCTGTTTCCTGTTTCTTATAGATTCGTTTCGCCTCCGGACGGTGGAATCTGCATGTTCGGTGGAATCTACAGTAAGGGCAGGTCGCGCCGGCGCATCTCGGGGCTGGATTCCAGGGCGTCATCCACTACATGGCGCGGCATGACCCAGATCATTGTCGGCGCGCTCCAGCTCGCCTTCTCGAACGATATCGATGCGAACATCGCGCGCGTGACCGAACTGGTCCGCGAGGCGGCGGGACGCGGCGCGCAGGTCGTGCTGCCGCCGGAGCTGTTCGAAGGCGAGTATTTCTGCCGCGTCGAGGACGAAGGCCTGTTCGCCACCGCCAAGCCGGTGACCGAGCACAAGGCGGTGCTGGCGATGCAGGCGCTCGCCGCCGAGCTCGCCATCCACATTCCGACCAGCTTCTTCGAAGCCGACGGGCCGCATCACTATAACAGCCTCGCGATGATCGGCCCGGACGGCAAGGTCTCGGGCGTCTATCGCAAGAGCCACATCCCCGACGGCCCGGGCTATGAGGAAAAGTTCTACTTCCGCCCCGGCAATACCGGCTTCAAGGTGTGGGACGGCCCCGGCGCCAAGCTGGGCGTGGGCGTGTGCTGGGACCAATGGTATCCGGAAACCGCCCGCGCGATGATGCTGATGGGCGCCGAGCTGCTCTTCTACCCCACCGCGATCGGCAGCGAGCCGCATGACGACAGCCTCGACACCGCCCGCCTGTGGCGGCGTGCGATGGTCGGCCATGCGGTCTCCAACGTCGTGCCGGTGATCGCCGCCAACCGCATCGGCACCGAGCATGGCCAGACCTTCTACGGCACCAGCTTCATCACCGACGAGCGCGGCGACATCCTCGCCGAGCTGGACCGGGCGGAAGAAGGCGTGATCACCGCGACGCTCGACCTCGAGCGGGTGAAGCGCCACCGCGCCGCCTTCGGCTTCTTCCGCGATCGCCGCCCGGAACTGTACGGCAGGCTCGTCCAGGACATCTGAGCGAGGCTTCCCGGCGCGTCAGCCGCGCGCCGGGGCCTCGCGGCGGAACGGCACGTCGCGCCGCAGATAGGTCAGCGCCCGCCAGACCCATTCGATCGGGCCGTATTGGAAGCGCGCCAGCCACCAGTGCGCGACGAGGATCTGCACCGCGATCGCGCCCATCGCGACCCAGAGCCGCGTCGCCGCGTCCCAATCGTCGTACTTGCCAAGGCCATAGTGGTAGAAGATCGGCACGAACACGGCCGATTGCAGGATATAGTAGGTCAGCGTCAGCCGTCCCGGCGCGGCGAGCGGCTGCACCAGCCGCCGCGCGGGCCCGTCATACAGGGCGATCACCAGCAGCGCCCAGAATGCGGTGCCCGCCAGATCCAGCCAAAGGTTGATCAGCGCCCAGAAAGCGCGGTTCGCACCCACCCCCAGCTGAAGCCCGACAAAGGCTTCGCGCGCCGGTTCGCGGCCGACGAACAGCAGGATCGCGAGCAACTCCGCGACGATCAGGGCCACCGGCCGCCAGCCGCGACTCTTGGCAAGGTCGCCGAAGAAATTGGTGCGTCCCAGCACCAGCCCGAGCAGATACAAGCCCAGGATCTGCACCATCCGGCCATATTCGAGGAAGAACCAGTATTTGGATTGCTGCCCGGCCCAGAGGTTGACGCGCAGCACCTGCCACAGGTCGCCGCTGAGATAGACGGGCATGCCCGGATCGACCGAGGACTGCGCCGGGGCGTTGGCCCAGCCGGCGCCCAGCGCCCCGGCGACCAGTTGCACGATCAGGCTGGGGCCAATCAGGCAGAAGGCGGCGCCGCCGAGCAGCACGGCATTGCTGCGGATGCGGTTGAACAACAGCAGCAGGAAACCGATCGCCGCCAGCGTCTGCATGATGTCGCCGCGGTAGATCAGCGCATGCAGAAAGCCGATGCCTTCCAAAATGAGCAGCCGCCAGGCGAAGCGCGCGGTGAAATCCTCCCCCCGCCGCGCGGCACGGTCCATCAGGATGAAAAAGCTGAAGCCAAAGCAAAGCGCGAGTAGCGAGAAGCTCTTGCCCATGAACAGGGCGAACACGATGTCGGTGATCATGCCGGGCTTTTCGGCGGCCCAGAACAGCTCGTAACTTTCGATGACGTGCACGAGGAACAGCGCCATCAGCGCGAAGCCACGCAGCACATCCACCACATCCAGACGGCCGCGTGGAGAACTTCCGTTTCCGCTGGTGGGCGGCGCCGAACCCGTGCTTTCCGGCGTTCCGGCAATGTCAGCAGTGCCCGGCATCGGCCTCATTTACGTCTTCTTTGTCCGACAGGCGTAGCGACGCCATCATGGTTAGCGCCCTTTTCCGCCGGCTGCTCTGCATCGCGTTCGCCGCGCTGCTCGCGTGCATCGTGCCCCCGGCACATGCCCAAGCGGGCGTTGCCGGTCAACCACTTGGCGTGTGCCTGCTGGCGGACAAGGGGCAGCGGGAAGCCGAACTGATCCGGCACCCGGAACGGTTCGACTGCACGACGCCGCAGCACCGATTCGGTTCCGGCGATTTCTGGGCAATGACCAGCATCATCGATCACCGCTCCACTTTTGCGGATCCCCTGGCGCTACGCTTCGCCAGCGTCTGGCAAGACGGGCTGACGATTCACCTGATCTATGCCGACGGCGCGATCCGCACCTGGCGCAGTGATGCGCGCGGTATCGCGCCGTTGATCCAGCTCGGCGCCATCGCGCAGCTGCCGATCCCCGTCCGCGATCCGGCGCTGGTGCGCGTGCTGTTCCATGTCGACAACGCCGCCAATGCCCGCGGCATCCTGCTGGGGCCTCGCATCGCCACGCGTGCCGAAGGAGATGCCGCCAATCTTGTGCTCGCGGCGCTCTACGCCTTCTTCGCCGGCATGTCGCTGGCGCTGATCGTCTACAATCTCGCGCTCTGGTGCGCGATGCGGCATCGCTTCCAGCTGCATTACTGCCTGCTGCTGGCGGCGCTGCTCGGCTACACGATCACCTCGTCCGGGGCCTTTGCCTGGCTGGCGCCGGCGCTGGCGAACAATGATCGCCTGCGGCTGAACTACCTGTTCATGGGTCTGGCGGGCGGTGCCGCGGCCCTGTTCACGCGCAGCTTTTTCGAAGACAAGGACCTGCCGCGCTGGCTCGGTCGTTCCTCGACCGTGATCGCGATGGCGGTGCCGCTCTCCGCATTCGGCGTCGCGGCGTTCGGCGCGATCAACCTGCGCATCGCCGATCTGCTCTACGCCCTGACGATCGCCGGGCTGCTCGCCATCGTAATTCCCACCTTGTGGGGCGCCTGGCACCAGCGCTCGCAATTTCTGTGGCTGTTCGCCGTCGCCTGGAGCGCGCCGATCCTGCTCGCGGTGCTGCGGGTGCTCAATTCGCTGCATCTGATCGGCTGGAACTTCTGGATCGACAACTCGACCGTCGTGTCGATGGGGGCGGAGGCGATGATCTCGTCGCTGGCCGTCGCCTATCGGATCAAGTTCCTGCGCGACGAGCGCGACGCTGCGCTCACCCGCGAGATCGTCGCCCGCAATCTCGCCGACATCGATCCGTTGACCGGGCTGCTCAACCGTCGGGCCTTGCTGCAGCGCGCGATCGGCCGAACCGAACCCCAGCAGTTGCTGCTGATCGACATCGATCATTTCAAGCGCGTCAACGAGACGCTGGGCCATGACGGCGGCGACGAGGTGCTGCGCCTGTTCGCCGCCGCGCTGCGCAACGTCGCGCCCGATCCGGTACTGGTAGCCCGTATGGGCGGCGAGGAATTCGCCCTGGTCACGCCGGCCGACCAGCGAATCGAGGCCGATACGCTGCTCGCCACGCTGCGCAAGGTACGCATGCCGTTCGATCTGACCGTCACCGCCAGCATCGGCACCTGCACCGGCGCGCTGATCACCGATCTGGACTGGAAGGCGCTCTATCGCTGCGCCGACTGTGCGCTGTTCGAAGCGAAGGCGGCCGGCAGGGATCGCGCCCGTGCCCTGCACCTCGACGCCGCATGAGCTTGCCTGCGCCACCGCCTCGCGGTAGAGGAAGGCCGAGGAAGCGGGGTATGATGTCGCGTCACAAGCGCCTGTTGCTGATCGCCGGGGCCATTGCGCTGGTCGTTGCGATCGCGCGCCCGCCTCGCCCGCACGCCGATCTGGAAATCCTTACCCATCATGCCGGCGATACTGCCCCGCAACAGGTGCATGCCGCGATCGATCTCGGCATCCTCGCCGTGTCGGTGCTCGTCACCTGGAGCCGCCAGCTCGCGCGCTGAGGCGCGGAACCAACCCCGGATAGTGCCGTAGAGACAGAACGCGCATGGTGCGCGACGACTCTGCATGTGCGGTGAAAACCGCCCTTGCATGGCAAATTCTGGTTGCTTACACTGATGTCAATGACAAAGCCCGAAATGGTCTGGAAGACCGCCTATCGGCATCCAGGAGAGTGGGATCGCAGCTACGCGCCGCGGTCCATGGTAGACCTGTTCGAGGAGAGCGCGGCGGCCCACCCGCACGCCCCGCTTCTCGATTTCATGGGTCGCATCTACAGCTATGGCGAGACGCTGGACGGCGCCAATCGCGTCGCCTGCGGGTTGCGCGCGCTGGGCTATGGGCCGGGCGACCGGATCGGCCTGTTCCTGCCCAACGTGCCGCATTACGTCGCCGCCTATTACGGTATCCTCAAGCTCGGCGCGACGGTGGTGAACTTCTCGCCGCTCTATTCGGTGGACGAGCTTGCCGCGCAGGTGGCCGATTCGGGCACCCGGCTGCTCTTCACCCTCTCCGCCACCGCGTTGCTGCCCACCGCGCTCAAGGTGCTCGAGAAGAGCGATCTGGAGCGGCTGGTGGTCGGTTCGGTGGCGGGCGCGCTGCCCACCGCCAAGTCGCTCTTCTACCAGCTGTTCCGCGGCAGCGAGGTGACCGCCCGCCCGCACGATCCCCGCATCCTCGCCTTTTCCAGGCTGATCGCCAACAAGGGCGACTGCGCGCGTCCCGATATCGATCCCGAACGCAATGTCGCGCTGATCCAATATACCGGCGGCACCACCGGCACCCCCAAGGGCGCGGTGCTCACCCACCAGAATCTCTCGGCCAATGCCCGACAGGTGGCGGAACTCGACCCCGAACTCGGCCAGGCCGAGGATTCGGTGCTGGGCGTGCTGCCCTTCTTCCACGTCTTCGCCAACACCTGCGTGCTCAACCGCACCGTGATCACCGGTGGCAAGATCGTGATGCTGCCGCGCTTCAACGCGCAGCAGGTGCTGACCGAACTGCGGCGTACCAAGCCGCGTTCGCTGCCGGGTGTGCCGACCATGTACCAGGCGCTGCTCGACGCGCCGGGGATGAAGCCGAGCGACTTTTCCTCGCTGCGCTTCTGCATCTCGGGCGGCGCGCCGCTGCCCGAGCAGCTCAAGCTCAACTGGGAATCGATCACCGGCGCGCACATCATCGAAGGCTATGGCCTGTCCGAAAGCTCGGGGGTGGTCTCGGCCAATCCCTATGTCGGGCTCAACAAGAGCGGCACGATCGGCCAGCCGATCGCCGGCACGCGGGTGCGGCTGGTCGACAAGGAAGACCCGCGCAAGCCTGCCCCCGAGGGCGAGCCGGGCGAGATCGTGGTGCAGGGCCCGCAGATCATGCAGGGATACTGGAACCGCCCCGAGGCCGATATCGGCACCTTCGTCGACGATCACTGGCTGCGCACCGGCGATGTCGGCATCATCGACGCGGACGGCTATATCCAGATCGTCGACCGGCTGAAGGACATGATCGCGGTCGGCGGGTTCAAGGTGTTCCCCAGCCAGATCGAGGCGGTGCTCTACACCCATCCGGCGGTGAAGGAGACGCTCGTGCTGGGCCTGCCCGACCCCTACCATGGCGAGCTGCCCCATGCCTATGTCGCGCTCAACGAGGGCATGACGGCGGACGCCAAGGAGATGTGCGACTGGCTCAACGCCCAGCTCGGCAAGCATGAGCGGGTGAAGGAAGTGGTGATCCGCGACGCCCTGCCCAAGACGATGATCGGCAAGCTCAGCCGCAAGGATCTGCTGGCGGAGGTGAAGGCGGGGCGGTGAGTCCCTTCTGTTAAGCCCCTCCCCTTCAGGCGCATCAGGTCGGCGCTGCCCCCGGCAGCGCCTGAACAGCGCGGGGCGCTGTTCACCTGATGCGGGGTTGGGGTGGGGCTGTGTCTCACCGAGACCAACAGACGTTCTGGCATCCCTCCACCCCAACCCCTCCTCCCTGGAGGAGGGGCTAAGAAGACTCCGAACTCAATCCCCCGGCTTGCCGCCGCCGAACATCACCGCCTTGAGGTTCATGAACTCGTGCAGCCCCCAGGGCCCGAGCTCGCGGCCATGGCCGGACAGCTTGACGCCGCCGAACGGCGCTTCCGGCACCGAGGCGAGCAGCGCATTCACCGCGGTCATCCCCGCTTCGATATCGCGCGCGAAGCGCTCGATCTCGGCTTCGTCCTGCGTCCAAACCGACGAGCCAAGGCCATACGGCACGTCGTTCGCCAGCGCGATCGCTGCGTCGATATCCGCCACCTTGTAGACCGCCGCTACGGGACCGAAGATCTCCTCCTTCGCCACATCGCTCTCGGGATCGAGATCGACCAGCACCCCCGGCGTCATCCACGCGCCGTCCCGGTCGATCTTGGCCCCGCCGGTCAGCAGCGTCGCCCCCGCCGCCTGCGCCTTCTCCAACTGCTCCAGCACGGTATCGCGCTGCTGGACGCTGGAGAGCGACCCCATCACCGTGTCCTCCTCCATCGGATCGCCGATCTGCACCGCCTCCATGCCGGCGACGAATTTTTCCAAGAACGCGTCATACACCTCGGCATGGACGATCATCCGCTTGGAGCAGATGCAGCTCTGCCCGGCATTCTGCACCCGTGCGGTCACCGCGGTCTTCACCGCCGCGTCGAGATCCGCCGAGGGCATGACGATGAACGGGTCGGAGCCGCCCAGTTCCAGCACCACCTTCTTGAGCGCGCGGCCCGCGGCCTCGGCCACCTTGGCCCCCGCGCCTTCCGATCCGGTCAGCGTCACCGCCACCACTCGCTTGTCGGCGATGATCGCGTCGACCTTCCCGGACTTGATCGCGAGGTTCTGGAACAGCCCCGCGGGCGCCCCGGCCTTGCGCGCCATTTCCTCCATCGCCGCCGCGCAGCCCTGCACACTGGACGCGTGCTTGAGCAGCGCGACGTTCCCCGCGAGGATCGTCGGGGCGAGGAAGCGCACCGCCTGCCAATAGGGGAAGTTCCACGGCATCACCGCCAGCACCGGTCCCAGCGGCAGCCAGCGCGCGACCGCATGGCCCGTGGGCGTCTTGACCGTGGTGGGCTCCAGATAGGCGGGGCCGTGCTCGGCATAATGGCGGAAGCCCGAAATGCACTTCTCCACCTCGGCAAGCGCGCCGGTGATCGTCTTGCCCATTTCGCGCACCGCCAGTTCGGCGAGATGCTGCTTGTTCGCCTCCCAGGCATCGGCGATCCGGTTCAGCAGCGCCGTCCGCGCCTCGATCGGCGTCTCGCGCCACTGCCTGTACCCGGCCGCTGCGCGCGCCAGCGCCGCCTCGATCCCGGCATCGTCCAGCTCGGCGATGCGATCGACGGTCTCGCCGGTCGCCGGGTTGATGATCTCGAACATCCGCAAGTCTCCTTCGCGCTTCCCAACGCGGACCTAGGCGCGTGGTGCCGCCCGCCGCAATCCTACCGCCGGCTTGTGCGAGGAATCGCGCCGCCCCCGGTTGCCATCGCCCCCCACCCTGCCGCATAGCGAGCCCATGGCGGAACAAGCGGACATCACGGCCCTCTCCTTCGAAGAGGCGCTGAAGGAACTGGAGAAGATCGTGAGCCGGCTGGAGAGCGGCGAAGCGGCGCTGCAGGAGGCAATCGACCTCTACGAGCGCGGCGACCAGTTGCGCCGGCAATGCGCGGCGCGGCTCGATGCGGCGCAGGCCCGGATCGAGGCGATCCGCACCGATGCCGATGGCCGCGCCGCCGGCACCACTCCCTTCGCGGCCGGCTGAGGCGTGTCGAGCGTGCCCCATGCCTCGCTCGCGCTCGAATCGGCGCTGCGCCAGGTCGCGGCCGAGATCGACGCGCAGTTCGACCGCCTGCTCGGCGTGCCGGACGATCCCCGCGCGGAACTGTACCGTGCGATGCGCCATGCCGCGATCGGCGGCGGCAAGCGGCTGCGGCCACTGCTGGTGTTCGCCACGGCGCAGTTGTTCGCGGTTGACAAGCAATGCGCCGCACGTGTCGCCACCGCGCTCGAATGCATCCATGTCTATTCGCTCATCCATGACGACCTGCCGGCGATGGACGATGACGACATGCGCCGCGGCAAGCCGACGGTGCACAAGGCGTTCGACGAGGCCACCGCGATCCTGGCGGGCGACTGCCTCCACGCGCTCGCCTTCGAGATCCTGGCGGACGCTGCAACGCATGCCGATCCGTTCGTCCGCGTCGAACTGATCTCCGAACTCGCCCGCGCCTCTGGGCCCTCGGGCATGGCGGGCGGCCAGATGATGGACCTGGAGGCGGAGAAGGCCAGCTTCGATCTCGCCACCGTCACCCGGCTGCAGGCGATGAAGACCGGCGCGCTGATCTCCTGCGCGGTCGAGAGCGCGGCGATCCTCGGCCGCGTCGCGCCCGAGGGACGCACCGGCCTGCGCGGCTATGCCCGCGATATCGGCCTGGCCTTCCAGATCGTCGACGACATCCTCGATGCCGAGGGCGACGAGGCGCTGGTCGGCAAGAAACTCGGCAAGGACGGCGCGGCGGGCAAGGAGACCTTCCTGTCGCTGCTCGGCATCGATCGCGCGCGCGAACAGGCACGGATGCTGGTCGACCAGGCGATCGCCCATCTCCACGCCTTCGGCCCCGAGGCCGATCTGCTGCGCGACGTGGCGCGCTTCACGCTCGAACGCGACCGCTAGGCGCCAGGGGAGACACCGCATGCACAGCCGTATCGGGGTCTATCCCGGCACTTTCGACCCGATCACCCGCGGCCATATGGACATCATCCGGCGCGGCGCGAAGCTGGTCGACCGGCTGGTGATCGGGGTCACCACCAATCCCTCCAAGTCGCCGATGTTCACGGTTGAGGAGCGGATGGCGATGGTCCGCCGCGAGGTGGAGGGGCTGCCCGGCACGATCGAGGTGGTCAGCTTCGATTCGCTGCTGATGGATTTCGCCGAGCGCGAGCGCGCCAGCGTGATCGTCCGCGGTCTGCGCGCGGTGGCGGACTTCGAATATGAATATCAGATGGCCGGCATGAACCAGCAGATCAACGACCGGATCGAGACGGTCTTCCTGATGGCCGACGTCTCTCTGCAGCCGATCGCCAGCCGGCTGGTCAAGGAAATCGCGATGTACGGGGGCCCGATCCATCGCTTCGTTCCGGAGCGCGTGGAGGCCGATGTTGCCGCCCGTGTGGAACTGCTCGGCCGCAAGGGCAGCAACTAACGCCAGTCGGGCGTGCACCGGGCTTTGCGCTGCCCGGCGATTGCGGTAGAGCCGCGCATTCACCAGAAAACGAGTGGGAAGTTCGATGCGTTTCCTAGCCACGATGGCCGCCATGGCCGCCACGCTGTTCGCCGTGCCGGCGCTGGCCCAGGGTGGCGGAGGCAAGCCAAAGCCCATCATCGAACCGCTGAAGGGCGTGAATTCCGACGCTAACACGCGCCCCTCCGTGCTGGTTCCCGCCGACCCGGAGAATACCTGGGTGCTCGATCTGTCGACCGGCGGCCGCGTGCTGGTCCGCCTCCGCCCGGACGTCGCGCCGAAAATGGTGGAGCGGATCAAGACGCTTACCCGCCGCCACTTCTATGACGGCCTGACCTTCCACCGCGTGGTCGACGATCCCTACAACATCGCCCAGGGCGGCGATCCCAAGGGCGACGGCACCGGCGATTCGGATCTGCCCAACGTGCCGGCCGAGTTCAGCTCGCTGCCGCATGTCCGCGGCACCGTCTCCGCCGCCCGCCGCGGCGCGCCGGACAACGCCACCGCCGAGCAAAAGACCGAGGCGGAGAACAGCGCGAACAGCCAGTTCTTCATCATGATGCAGCCCAAGCTCGCCTTCGACCACGACTATACCGTGTTCGGCCGCGTCACCTCGGGCATGGAGTGGGTCGACAAGATCGAGCGCGGCGAGCCGCCGCAGCACCCGACCGTGATCATCCACGCCTATATCGAATCGGACAATCCCCCGGCCTATCAGCCGCTTGCGCCCGCCGCGCCGGCGGCGACCGGCCCGACGCTGATCCCAGTGGGCCCCAGCGTGCCGGCGACTAGGCCCGCGCCGGCGGCAAAGAAGCCCGCACCGAAGAAGAAGTGATCGCACGAAACCCGTGAACGTCGACCTCTTCGATTTCGACCTGCCGAACGAGCGGATCGCGCTGCGCCCCGCTGCCCCGCGCGACTCCGCCCGCCTGCTCGTGCTCGACGGTGCGGAGACGCGCGACGAAATCGTCCGCGATCTCGCCGCGCAGCTTCGCCCCGGCGACTGCCTGGTGTTCAACGACACCCGCGTGATTCCCGCCCAGCTGGAGGGCATGCGCGGCGAGGCGCGGATCGGCGCGACGCTCCACAAGCGTGAGGGGCCGCGCCGCTGGCGCGCCTTCATCCGCAACGCCAAGCGCCTGCGCGACGGCGACGCCATCGACTTCGGGCCGGGCGCTATCGCCCTTGCCTCGGATCGCGCCGAGGACGGCAGCTTCGCACTCGACTTCCAGGGCGACGAGCCGGTCGAGCTGCTGCTGGAGCGCTGCGGCCGCATGCCGCTGCCGCCCTATATCGCCTCGAAGCGGCCGACCGACGCGCGCGATGCGGACGATTACCAGACGATGTTCGCGGCCGAGCCGGGCGCCGTCGCCGCCCCCACCGCCGCGCTGCACTTCACGCCCGGGCTGATGGCGTCGCTGGAAGCCGCCGGCATGGGCCACACCACGCTGACGCTGCACGTCGGCGCCGGCACGTTCCTGCCGGTCAAGGCCGAGGACACCGCCGACCATAAGATGCACGCCGAATGGGGCCGCATCGCGCCCGAGGTGGCGGACCGCCTCAACGCGGTGCGCGCGGCCGGCAATCGCATCATCGCGGTGGGCACCACCAGCCTGCGCCTGCTCGAAAGCGCGGCGGACGAGCGCCGCGTGATCCAGCCGTTCGAAGGCGATACCGCGATCTTCATCACCCCCGGCTATCGCTTCAACGGCGTTGACGGGCTGATCACCAATTTCCATCTGCCGCGCTCGACGCTGTTCATGCTGGTCTCCGCGCTGATGGGGCTGGATCGCATGCAGGCGGCCTATGCCCATGCGATCGAAACCGGCTATCGCTTCTACAGTTACGGTGACTCCAGCCTGTTGCTGCCCGCCCGCTAAAGGGATTTCGATGCGCCCGTTCCTGCTGTTCGCCGCCTGTACCGCCGCCCTGCCCGCCTTGGCCCAGGATCGCGCGGCGTCCGATTCGATCACGGTCAACGCGCCGGGTGCGCAGCCCCAGGCGACGGTGATCGCCGAGCCGGTCGCGCTGCTGATAGCCGGATTCGATGCGGACGGCGACGCCCGCGTCACCCGCGCCGAGTTCGACGCGGGCCTCAAGCACAGCTTCGACAGCGCCGACAGCGGGCACGCCGGCAGCCTCGGCTATATCGCCTATTCGGACTGGTCGCTGCGCTGGATGGGCGATCGCAACACGCTCCCCAGCCCGTTCGAGATGGACCGCGACGGCGACAACAAGGTGAGCTGGGGCGAATTCCAGGATCGCTTCGCGCTGATCTGGACGCGGTTCGACAAGAACAAGGACGGGGTCATCGAGCGGAGCGAGCTGGTGACGATCCGCCCGCCCGCTTTCAGCCCCCCGGACGGCAAGGGCAAGCGCGGGCGCCGCTGAACCCTTTCGTTGCGATGGGCTAGCATCACATGGGCGACGCCCGCTAGGATCGCCGGACATGTCGGGAAGTCACGCGCACGGCCATCATCATGGCCACTCACACCATCATGGTCATGGCCACGGCCACAGCCATGCGCCTGGCGATTTCGGCCGCGCGTTCGCGATCGGCACCGCGCTCAACATCGCCTTCGTGCTGATCGAGGGTGGTGCGGGGATCTGGACCGGATCGATGGCGCTGCTCGCCGATGCGGGCCACAATCTTTCCGACGTGCTGGGCCTGCTGATCGCCTGGGTCGGCGCGGAGCTGGGCAAGCGCCCCGCGACGCCGCGCTTCACCTATGGCCTGGGTGCCTCTTCGATCCTCGCCGCGCTCGCCAACGCGCTGCTGCTGCTGGTCGCGATCGGCGCGATCCTGCTGGAAACGATCCAGCGCCTGGCCGATCCGCCCGCGGTGGCGCCGATCCCGGTGATGCTGGTGGCGGGCGCGGGCATCGTCGTGAACCTCGGCACCGCGCTGCTCTTCGCGCGCGGCCGCGAGCACGACATCAACATCCGCGGCGCCTATCTGCACATGGCCGCCGATGCCGCCGTCTCCGCTGCGGTGGTGCTGGCCGGCGCGCTGATCTGGTGGACCGGGCTGCGGTGGATCGACCCCGCAATCAGCCTCGTCGTCGTCGTCGTGATCCTTGTCGGCACCTGGGGGCTGCTGCGCGAATCGCTGACCATGGTGCTCCAGGCGGTGCCGGACCGCATCGACCTGGAGGCGGTGGAGCACACGCTGCTCGCCCAGCCGGGGGTCACCCGCGTCCACGATCTTCATGTCTGGCCGATGAGCACCACCGACGCGGCGCTGACCGCGCATCTCGTGATGCCGAACGGTCATCCGGGTGACGCATTTCTGATTCATCTTCAGCATTTGCTCGCGCACGATTTCCGGATCGGGCACAGCACGGTACAGATAGAGTTGGGCAACGGGGCGGAGTGCCGGATGCATGGAACTGGTAGCGGACATGGCTGAAACGGGCGCCATCGCGACCCGGCCGCTGGACCTCGTCATCTTCGATTTCGACGGCACGCTGTCCGACAGCGGCGACTGGTTCGTCTCGGTCGCCAACGACCTTGCCGAGCGCTTCCGCTTCCGCAAGATCGCGCCCGACGAGGTGGAGATGCTCCGGCGCAAGAGCTCGCGCGAGGTGATCGAGTTCCTCGGCATCGCGCGCTGGAAGATGCCGTGGATCGCCCGCTACGTCCGCAAGCTGGTGAGTCGCGAGGCGCACCGGATCGAGCTGTTCCCCGGCACCCCCAATCTGCTGGAGCGGCTGGTCGAAAGCGGCGTCAAGCTGGCGCTGGTCACCTCCAATTCGGAGGAGAATGCCCGCAAGATCCTGGGTCCGCGCCATGCGGCCAAGATCCATTATTACGCCTGCGGATCGTCGCTGTTCGGCAAGGCCCCCAAGTTCCGCCGTGTGCTGCGCAAGATGGGCGTGGAGCCGGACGCCGCACTCGCGATCGGCGACGAGACCCGCGACGTCGACGCCGCGCGCGAAGTCGGCATGCGCGCCGGATCCGTGCTGTGGGGCTATGCCGCCGAAGACCTGCTGACCGGCATGTCCCCCGACGCGCTGTTCCGCACGCCGGAGGATATCCTGTCCTACGTCCGCGAGCACCGGGGCTGAGGCGCGGCGACGCCCTCCAAGCCGTTAACCGCTTGGCAAACCACCCCCGTCATCCCCGCGAAGGCGGGGATCCATTGGTGCTGGTGCCGAGGTTCCTTCCCCCAGCGTTCAGGGCAATGGATTCCCGCTTTCGCGGGAATGACGACCTATTGTGGCCTTCTGCGATTCCCACCTCGGAAAGGGAGGATGGCAAGGGCCTCAAATATCCAGCGCCCAGCCGTCTCGGCCCTTGGGGTCCGGCGGGCTTGCGGGCACATAGCGCACCGCGCCGGCCGCCAGCCGCAGGATCGTCCAGTCGCCGCGCCGGTCGACCGCCTCCAGCGTGCAGCCGCACGCCTCGAAGGCCTCGACTACCTGCGCCCGCTGCGTCTCCAGCAGCCCGGCCAGCACGATCGTTGCGTTCGGCGCCGCGATGGCGGCGAGTTCGGGCGCCATCGAGACCAGCGGCCCGGCGAGAATGTTGGCGATGACGAGATCATAAGGGGCCTGGGCGGTGATCGCGTCCGACAGCGCGCCGTCCGCCACCACCAGATCCACACCCGCGATTTCGTTGGCCGCCGCATTCTCGCGCGTCACGTCCACCGCGGCGGGGTCGATGTCCGTTGCCATCACCTTGGCCTCGGGCCAGAGATGCGCGCCGGCAAAGGCCAGCAGCCCGGTGCCGGTGCCGATATCGATGATGTTGGCGAAGCGCCGATCCGCCATGCCGTCGAGCATCGCGAGGCAGCCCGAGGTGGTCGCATGATGCCCGGTGCCGAACGCCCGCCCGGCATCGATCAGGAACGCGCGTCCGCCCTCCGGCGCTGCCACCGGATGCGCGCTGGTGTGGACGACGAACCGCCCCTCGCGGATCGGCTCCAGCCCTTCCTGGCTCAGCGTCACCCAGTCCTGCGCGGTCAGCGCCTCGACCTGCGGCTCGACCCCCGCAGCGCTCGGCACCAGCGCCTTGAGCACCGCGAGCATCGCTGCATCGGGCTGCTGCTCCAGATAGGCATCGAGCCGCCAATGCTCGACATCGTCCTCCACCGTCTCGGTGGTCATGAGCACCGCGTCGATCTCGATCGTGCCGGCGTCGATCGCCTCGGCCTCGGCGCGCGTGCAGGGCAGGCTGACCTTCCAGCTGTCGATCTCAGCGGACATAGCTGGCTCCATTGGCGTCGAGCACCGCGCCGGTCATCGAGGGCGGCGCATCGAGCGCGCAGAATTTGGCGATGGCGGCAATCTCCTCGGGACTTGCGACCCGGCCGAGCGGGATATCCGCCAGCAGCTTGTCGCCGCCGCGGCTCGCCAGATAGTCTTCGGCCATGCCGGTCATGGTGAAGCCGGGGCAGATCGCGAAGGCGAGGATGCCCTCGCCCGCATAGCCGCGCGCGATCGATTTGGTCATGCCGACCATGCCCGCCTTGGAGGCGGCATAATGCCAGTGCGCCGGGCTGTCGCCGCGATAGGCGGCGCGGCTGGCGACGTTGACGATGCGGCCGCCGGTGCCGCGCTCCTGCCAGTGGCGCACCGCCAGCCGGCAAAGCTCGGCCGAGGCGGTGAGGTTGACGCGCATCGTGCGCTCCCAGCCTTCGACCCAGTCGTCATGAGAGGCAGCGAGCGGATTGGCCTCGAAGATGCCGGCATTGTTGATCAGCACGTCGATCCGGCCGTCCAGCGCGTCGAGCGCCTGCTGCCAGAGCGCCTGCGGGGCGGCGGGATCGGTGAAGTCGGCGGGGATGCCGCTGCGCGTGCCCTGGCCGACCAGCGCGACACGATCATCGGCATCGAGCAGCGCCGCCGTCGCCGCGCCGATACCCCGGCTGCTGCCGGTAAGGAGGATATGAGTGGTCATGGCCTCTGCCCTAGCGCGGGCACGGCGGCGCGTCACCCCGGCAGGCGGGCCTCAATCGTTGAGGACCTCTACGCCCAGCGCGCCGAGATTTACCGTCAGCTGGACGCTCAACGCATGGTCCATCTGCGGCCGTGCGCCGCTCCGCCCGAAACGATATTGGTTGAGATAGCCGATATCGGCGCCCACCGCCTTGCCCAGCGGCACCGCGATGCCGAGCAGGTTGCGCATCCGCTCATAGCCCGCCCGCTGCCCCCAGCGGGTATTGTTGGGCAGCAGGAAGCTTTCATGGCTGGCGAACAGGGCCAGTCGGGGCCGGCCGAGCGGCAGATTGTAGCGCAGCAGCGGGCGAACCCGCACGCCGATGCCGCTGCCGACCGTGCTGAACCGCTCGTCGATCCGGAAGCGCGCGGCAAGGCGTCCCCGGCTGAACACGATCTGCTGGCGAAGGCGATCCTCGTCGGCCGCGAGATTGGCATTGTAATAGCCGACCCGGCGATAGCCGACGCCCAGCTCGACGCCCTTGGCGATCTGCCATCCCAGCAGCCCGCCATATTCGGTCGTGTAGATGCCCCCCTGCCGGTCGCTGGTGCGCGCGATCTGCTCCAGCGTCACCCGCACCTGCTTGGTAACGGGCATCACGACGTTGAGCTGCTCCCACAGCTGCCGGTCTTCCTGCTGCGCACGTGCGGGAACGATACCGGCGAGCAACATAAACGCGGCAAGGGGAAAGCTATGGGACATCCGGGCGCGTTGGCACGGGCGGGACAGGCGAGCAAGCGGGGGACGGCTTTCGTGCGGCGCCCCGTGCGCTAGCGGGGTGCGGCCAGCAGCCCGGCGGCCATCGCTTTGAACGCCGCTACCGCCTTGGGCAGCGTCACCGCCGGTACCTCGCTTGCCGCCACCCAAAGCGCCGCGTTGAGCGCCGCCCCGTTCAGCAGCCGCGCCGCTGCCTCGACGTCCACCGGTTTCAGTCGTCCTTCCGATGCCAGCCGCGCCAGGCTTTGCTGCGTCAGGTCGAGACAGGCATTCTGGCTTGGCCATTGCGACGGATCCCCCAGGAAGGCCGGGCCGTCGAGCAGCACGATGCGCCGGATCTCCGGATCGAGCGCCATCTCGATATAGGCGACGCCCTCGACAATCAGGGCGTCCCAATCGTCCGCGGCGCCGAGCGCCGCTTTTCGCGCACGCACCGCCATATCCTCGTCGATCTGCGACACCACCGCCGCGAGCAGCCCCTTCTTGTCACCGAAGTGATGGTACAGCGCGCCGCGTGTCAGCCCGGCAGCGGCTGTCAGTTCGTCCATCGAAGCCTCGGCAAACCCCTGCGCGGCGAACGCGCGGCGTGCCGCCGCCAGCAATCTGGCGCGGTTCTCCGCCATCGTCTGCGCGCGTTTGGCGGGGGGCATGGCCGTCACTCCTTTTCACATACGCACCGTATTTCGTTTGACATACGCTCCGTATGTCAACTATTCACATACGTGCCGTATATAGGCGGAAACGAACGATCGGAAGCCCGTCGCCGATCGGCACCTCCCAGCAAAGGAATCCTCCCATGCCTCGTGACGCCATTCATATTGAGAGCCGCCATGCGCTGTATGACAAGCACGGCTATTCGCCCGCCATTCGAAGCGGCGAGCTGCTGTTCGTCTCCGGCCAGGTCGGCAGCGGTGTGGACGGCGAGCCAGTGCCGGGCTTCGAAAACCAGGTGCGGCAGGCGTTCCGCAATCTTGAGGCAGTGCTCGCCGCCGCCGGCTGCAGCTTCGACGATGTCGTCGACGTGACGACCTTCCACACCGATCCGGAAACCCAGTTCCCGACGATCATGGCGTGCAAGGCCGATGCCTTCCCCCAAACGCCCTTTCCCAGCTGGACCGCGGTGGGGGTGAACTGGCTCGCCGGCTACGACTTCGAGATCAAGGTCGTCGCCCGCATTCCCACGGCCTGATCCCGCGCGGGGTTCAGGCCGCCACCGCTGTCGAGAAGTCCTCTGCCGCCGCGCGCAGCTGGTTCAGGCGGTCGTCCACTTCGGTCACGTCGTGCTGGAGCGTGTCGATCTCGCTGGTGACGCTCTTGGTGTCCTCGCGGATCGCGCCGATCGTGGCGGACATCGAATCCGCCGCGAGCGCGGTCTCGTCCACGGCGGCGGTGATCGCGGTCACGGTCTGCGCCTGGACCTCCATCGCGGTGCGGATGCGGTTGGCGCTGTCCTGCACCTCGGAAACGGTCTCGCGGATCGAGGCGCTGGTTTCGACCGTCGAGCGCGTGGCGGACTGGATCGCCGCGATCTTGGCGGCAATGTCGTCGGTCGCGCGCGCGGTCTGGCTGGCGAGGCTCTTCACTTCCTGCGCCACCACCGCGAAGCCGCGCCCGGCATCGCCGGCCCGCGCCGCCTCGATCGTCGCGTTGAGCGCCAGCAGGTTGGTCTGCCCGGCGATGTCGCGGATCAGCCCGAGGATCGATTCGATCGACTTGGCGTGGTCGGACAGCATCTCGCTCGTTCCCACCGCCTCGCTCGCCTGCCCCAGAGCGCGCGTCGCGATCCCTGCCGCGGCTTCGACTTCGGTCCGCGCATCCTCGATCGCGCGGATCAGCCCGGCGGCGGTCATCGCCGCCTCACGCATCGCCACCGCCGACTGCTCGGCCGCCGCCGCGACTTCGCTCGCCTTGCCCAGCATGCCGCGCGCGGCGCTGGAGGCGCCTTGCGCCTGCACCCGGATGCGATTGCCGAGCATCGTCGCGCCCTCGATCGATTCGGCGATGCTCGCGCGGAACTGGTCCGATCGCGCGCGGCGTTCGTCGTGTACCGACTCGGCATCGCGCGCGCCGAGATGCGCGGCCATCAGGTCCACCTCTGCCATGGCAAGGCGCTGCACGGCGTCGCTGAGCCGGGCATAGCGGTCCAGATCGCCGTCGACCTTGTGCCGCAGCACGTCGAGCGTCTGGCTGTGCGCATAGGCGAAATGCGAGATCAGCACCGGCAGCGGCACGCCCATGACATAGGTGCGCGCGGCATAGTCGCAGACCATCTGCGCCCATTCCTCGCTGAACGGCTGCTCGAATTTCAGCCGGTCGTAGCGCGCCCCGTCCGCCACATGCGCTTCGGAGTCGATCTCGGCGCGCATCCGGCTGGACATGCGGTTGCGCAACAGATGCTGCTGGCAACGGCGCGAGATCGTCTCGTGCATGTCGTCGATCAGCGCGGCGATCTCCGCGCAGCTGGCAAGCAGCGTGCCGTCCCAGTCATAGTCCTGACGGTGTTCGCCCAGCGAACGCGTCCCGCCGCTCCATTGCCCGGGTTGCCGTACTGCCGTCATGCCCCTCTCCTCAGGCTGCGACTTTGGCGACGAAATCGCCGGCGCTGCCCTTCAGCGTGCCGAGCTGCGCGTCGAGCGCCGCGAAGCCTTGACCCACGCGATCGATTTCGGAAGCGACCGCTTCGGTGTCCGCACGGATCGCGCTGATCGTGGCAGACATCGAGTCGGCTGCCAGCGCGGTCTCGTCCACCGCCGCGGTGATCGCGGTGACGGTCTGCGCCTGCACTTCCATCGCGGTGCGGATGCGGTTGGCGCTTTCCTGCACTTCGGAAACGGTCGCGCGGATCGAGGCGTTGGTCTCCACCGTCGAGCGCGTGGCGGACTGGATCGCGGCGATCTTGGCGGCGATGTCGTCGGTCGCGCGCGCGGTCTGGCTGGCGAGGCTTTTCACCTCCTGCGCCACCACCGCGAAGCCGCGCCCGGCATCGCCCGCCCGCGCCGCCTCGATGGTCGCGTTCAGGGCCAGGAGATTGGTCTGCCCCGCAATGTCGCGGATCAGCCCAAGGATCGATTCGATCGACTTGGCATGGTCGGACAGCATTTCGCTCATCCCCACCGCGTCGGTTGCCTGGCCGCTCGCGCGCGTGGCGATCGCCGCCGCGGCTTCGACTTCGGTCCGCGCATCCTCGATCGCGCGGATCAGCCCGGCGGCGGTCATCGCCGCCTCACGCATCGCCACCGCCGACTGTTCGGCCGCCGCCGCGACTTCGCTGGCCTTGCCGAGCATGCCACGCGCCGAGGCCGAGGTATGCACCGCCTGGCCGCGCAGTTCCTCGCCGCCGCGCGATGCCTGCTCGACGGTCGCACCGATCGAGTCGCGGAACTCGCTGGCCAGCCGGTCGCGCGCCACCTGGGCGCTGTGCTCGCGGTACATGTTGTAGATTTCGACGGTGATGTCGGCTTCCAGCGCGGACAGCCGCATCAGCGTGTCGACCAGCACCGGCAGCCGAGGATCGGCGCCCCCGGTCCTGCGGATCAGCACTTCCAGCGCTGCCCGGTCGCTGGCGCTGATCATCGACAGCAGCGCCATCGGCGGCACGCCCTGATCATAGGCGGCGGCGACCGAACGCTCGATCGATTCGATCCAGATCTTGGTCGTCGTCTCCAGGAAGCGGCTGCGCAGGAACACCACGCCCACATCGATCATCTTTGCCGTGTCGGAGGGCGCCCAGTCGCGCTCCTCGGGGAAGCAGCGCACCCATTGATGCCAATAGGCGGCGGAAACCGCTTCGATTTCCGGCTCCAGCACTTCCCAGCATTCGCGGCTCGACTGCTGCAGCGAGCCTTCGAAGTCGAACACGTGCAGCCGCGCCGCCACGTCGATCCGCGCGCTCATCGTGCCGGCGGCGGCAAGCGCCTGGGTGGAAACCGAATCGCTCACGTACTTTTTTCCCCGGTCGGCGGCCGTGCCTCGGCCCATCCGGACAAGCTATGCCGGTCCAGTGGTTAAGAGCCGGTTAGGAGCCTGTGCGCCACTGCCGCCCCGCATCATCTTGCGTCCACCGCCCGGCTGAACCTAAGGGCAATCCGTCTTGCATCCTCGTCTGGCGGGATTAAGGAAGCCCGCGTCGACCGAAAGGATTTATCGTTGGCCAACGTCCGCAACACGGCACGACCGCTGTCGCCGCATCTCGGCATCTATACCTGGGGACCGCACATGGCGGTCTCGATCCTCCACCGCGCCACCGGCTCCGGCATGGCGACCGTGGGCACCGGGCTGTTCGTCTGGTGGCTGGTCGCGCTCGCCTATGGCCCGGATGCCTATGCGACGTTCCTCGACGTGTTCACGCTGTCGAACGGCAAGCTCAACATCCTCGGCTATATCGTCGGGATCGGGATGAGCCTGTCCTTCTTCCAGCACATGGCCTCGGGCGTGCGCCATCTGTTCCTCGACGCCGGCGCGAATTTCGAGCTGCGCGCGAACAAGCGCAGCGCGCTCACCACCTTCGCGGTCAGCATCCTCGCCACCGCGATCTTCTGGGTCGTGCTTCTGGAGAAGGCGAATGGGTAACGGAACCCAGCTCGGTCGCGTGCGCGGCCTCGGCTCGGCGCATGAAGGCGCGGGCGAATGGTGGAAGCACAAGGTTTCGGCCGGGTCGAACCTGCTGCTGGTGCTGTGGCTGATCGTCTCGATCGCGCTGCTGCCTGCCTATGACTATGCGACGATGGTCGCCTGGATCGGCCAGCCGCTGGTCGCCGTGCCGCTGATCCTCCTGGTGCTCAGCGTCACCTTCCACTTCCGTCACGGCCTCCAGGTCGTGATCGAGGACTATCAGCACGACGAGAGCCGCTTCGTGCTGCTGGTCCTGCTCGAATATTTCACGATCACCGTCCGCGTGCTCGCGATCTTCTCGATCCTGAAGATCGCCTTCACCACCACCGGAGTGGCTGCCTGATGTCCGCCGCCTACAAGATTATCGACCATATCTATGACACCGTCGTCGTCGGCGCAGGGGGCTCGGGCCTCCGCGCGGTGATGGAAGTGGCGCAGTCGGGCCTCAAGACCGCCTGCATCACCAAGGTGTTCCCGACGCGCAGCCACACGGTCGCGGCGCAGGGCGGCATCGCCGCCAGCCTCGGCAACATGGGTCCGGACCACTGGACCTGGCACATGTACGACACCGTCAAGGGCTCCGACTGGCTCGGCGACCAGGACGCGATCGAGTATCTGACCCGCGAGGCGCCGGCCGCGGTGTACGAGCTCGAACATGCCGGCATGCCGTTCAGCCGCACCGACGAGGGCAAGATCTACCAGCGCCCGTTCGGCGGCATGATGCAGAACATGGGCGAAGGCCCGCCCGCGCAGCGCACCTGCGCCGCGGCGGATCGTACCGGCCACGCGATGCTGCACACGCTGTACCAGCAGAGCCTGAAGTACGACGCGGACTTCTTCATCGAATATTTCGCGCTCGACCTGATCATGGAAAATGGCGAGTGCCGCGGCGTGATCGCGCTGTGCATGGAAGACGGCTCGATCCACCGCTTCCGCAGCCATGCGGTGGTGCTGGCGACGGGCGGCTATGGCCGCGTCTACCAGTCGGCCACCTCGGCGCACACCTGCACCGGCGACGGCAACGCGATGGTGCTCCGCGCCGGCCTGCCGCTGCAGGACATGGAGTTCGTCCAGTTCCACCCGACCGGCATCTACGGCGCGGGCGTGCTGATCACCGAGGGTGCGCGCGGCGAAGGCGGCTATCTCACCAACTCCGAGGGTGAGCGCTTCATGGAGCGCTACGCCCCCTCGGCCAAGGATCTCGCCAGCCGCGACGTCGTGTCGCGCTCGATGGCGATGGAGATCCGCGAGGGCCGCGGCGTGGGCAAGGAGAAGGACCATATCTTCCTTCACCTCAACCATATCGACCCGAAGATCCTGGCCGAGCGCCTGCCCGGCATCACCGAGACCGGCAAGGTCTTCGCCGGCGTCGACCTCACCCGCCAGCCGCTGCCGGTGGTGCCGACCGTCCACTATAATATGGGCGGCATCCCGACCAACTATCACGGCGAAGTCGTCCATCTGAAGGACGGCAACCCGGATGCGGTGGTCCCCGGCCTGTTCGCGGTCGGCGAAGCGGCCTGCGTCTCGGTGCACGGTGCCAACCGCCTCGGCTCCAACTCGCTGATCGACCTCGTGGTGTTCGGCCGCGCGACCGGCAAGCGGATCGTCGACATCCTCAAGCCGAACACCCCGCACCACCCGCTGCCGAAGGATTCGGAAGCGCTGGCGCTGGGTCGCCTCGACCATTTCCGCAACGCCAATGGCGGCACCCGCACCGCGCAGCTGCGCGCCGACATGCAGAAGACGATGCAGCGCCACTGCGCCGTGTTCCGCACCGAGGAGCTGATGGCCGAGGGCGTGACGCACATGGAGCAGGTCTACAAGGGCCTGGAGGATGTGCATGTCAGCGATCGCTCGCTCATCTGGAACACCGATCTCGTCGAGACGCTGGAGCTGGACAACCTGCTCGGCCAGGCGATGGTGACGATCCGCAGCGCGATCAATCGCAAGGAAAGCCGCGGCGCGCACATGCACGAGGACTTCCCCGAGCGCGACGACGCCGGCTGGATGAAGCACACCATCGCGACGTTCGACGGCTGGGGCGGCAAGGGCGGCAAGACCGACATCGATTACCGCCCGGTCCACGACTACACGCTCACCGACGCGATCGACTATATCAAGCCGAAGAAGCGGGTGTACTGATCCGGTTTGCGGATGGGTTAGAGGAGGCCGGGGCGGCGACGCTCCGGCCTTTTCGTTTGGTTGGGGTCGTTTGAACCCCACACCGTCACCCTTCCGGCGCTACGCGCCTCCGCCGCCGAAGGCAGTGAGGAGGGTGAGGGTGCGTGGTGGCAGCTAGCTACCGAAGCACCCCGAACCGCGCACTCGCCAGATGATGCGCATGGCAGATCGCCACCGCCAGCGCGTCGGCGGCATCGGCGCCGACGATCTTCACCCCCGGCAGCAGCCGCGAGACCATCGCATGGACTTGCGCCTTGTCGGCATTGCCGACGCCGACGACGGATTTCTTGACCGTACTCGGCTTGTACTCGCCGACATCGATCCCCACCCGCGCCGCGGCGCACAGCACCACCCCGCGCGCCTGGCCGAGCTTGAGCGTCGACTGCGCGTTGGAATTGACGAACACTTCCTCGACCGCAGCCGCCTCGGGCGCATGATCGGCGATCAGCGCGGCGAGCATCGCATCGAGATGGGCGAGCCGGCGCGGCAGCGTGGCCTTGGTGTCGGTGACGAGCTTGCCGTGGCCGGCATGGCTGAGCCGGTTGCCCTCGGCACGGATCAGCCCCCAGCCGGTGGTGCCCAGGCCGGGATCAAGGCCCAGGATGATCACGCGCTTAGCCCCTCCCCTTCAGGGGAGGGGTTGGGGTGGGGCATGACAGACCAGCGATCTGGACGGTTTTTGAGAGCGTCGACGATCGCCGCGAGCACGCCATCCATATTGTCGAACACGTCATGGTTGGAGAAATGCAGGGCAAGAAATCCTTGGCTGAGAAGGTACGCGTCGCGGCGTTCGTCATAAACCGGATCATGCGTGTCGCCGTCGACTTCGATCACCAGCCCTTTCGCGGGACAGAAGAAATCGCAGATGTACGGGAAGATCACCTGCTGGCGACGAAATTTATGCCCAAGCTGGGTGTTGGAGAGATGCCGCCAGAGCCGCTTCTCCAGCTCGGTAGGATTACGCCGCATTTCGCGCGCTCTGGCGTATAGTTCGTCCTCGGTGACCATCCCTGCCCTCCCCTTGGAAAACAGGATGCACCACCGGCGGGGCGCTTGGCTACTCGGTCAGCCCCCACCCCAACCCCTCCCCTGAAGGGGAGGGGCTTAGGTTGAAGATCAGCCCAGCTTCTCCATCACGTCGTCGGGGATCTCGTAATTCCCCCATACCGTCTGCACATCGTCGTCGTCATCCAGCGCGTCGAGCAGCTTGAACAAAGTCGCCGCGTCGTCCGCGCCCACCGTCACCATGGTCTGCGGACGCCAGGCGAGCTTCGCGCCTTCGGACTCGCCCAGCACCGGCTCCAGCGCCTTGGCGACTTCGTGCAGGTCCCCTTGCGCGGTCCAGATCTCGTGGCCGTCCTCGCTGCTGGTCACGTCCTCGGCACCCGCTTCCAGCGCCGCCTCGAACACCTTCTCGGCATCGCCGGCGCTCGCCGGATAGGAGATCAGGCCCAGGCGATCGAAGCCATGGCTCACCGAACCCGCCGTGCCGAGGTTGCCGCCGTTCTTCGACACCGCGGTGCGCACGTTGGTGGCGGTACGGTTGCGGTTGTCGGTCAGCGCCTCGATGATCAGCGACACGCCCGCCGGGCCGAAGCCCTCGTAGCGGATCTCTTCGTAGTTATCGCCTTCGCCCTTGCTCGCCTTGTCGATCGCGCGCTGGATATTGTCCTTGGGCATCGACTGCGCCTTGGCGGCGTTGATCGCGGCGCGCAGGCGCGGGTTCATGTCCGGGTCCGGCAGACCCATCTTCGCCGCCACGGTGATTTCGCGGCTGAGCTTGGAGAACATCGCCGAGCGCTTCTTATCCTGCGCGCCCTTGCGGTGCATGATGTTCTTGAATTTGGAATGGCCTGCCATGGTGAACCCGAACTGCCTGCGGTCTGGAGGAAGGTGGAAGGCGCTCGCCTTAGCGCGGAAGGCCGGCGAGCGCCATCGCGGCGGACTTAGATGCCCAGCGCCTGCTTGTAGGTCTCGAGCAGCATCTCGGCCTCTTCGCGGTGATGCTTTTCCATCTTCCGCAGGCGGACAATGGTGCGCATCGTCTTGACGTCGAAGCCGGTCGACTTGGCTTCGGCATAGACGTCCTTGATGTCGTCGGCGATGCCCTTCTTCTCCTCTTCGAGACGCTCGACACGCTCGATCAGGAGGCGGAGCTGCTCGGCGGAAATATTGTCGGACATGGGTGTTCTGGCTCCTGAAACGTGACGCGGACGGCACGGGCGCCGCGAATCACGTGTCGGGTCGCCCAGCCGTTCCGGAAGGAAGAGATGAAAACGCGCGCTTAAAGAAGCGCGCGCTCCCGCTCAAGCCCCGCGAAGCGTCAGCGGCCCGGCTCGGTCATCGCCGGCGGATCGCTGGCCGGGAACGATTCGTCCAGCGCCTCGTCGAGCGCCTCGTCGCGGCCCTCGTTCTTCTTCAGGCTCTCTTCCATGCGCGCCAGCTGCTCCGGCGTGGCCTCGCCCTGGTACTTCGCCTTCCATTCGGCCTGATCCATGCCGTACACGATTCGGCGCGCGTCGGCCTTGGCGATGTTCGGGTCCGCCTCGTGAATCCAGTCGCCCAGGCAGTTCCGGCAGAAGCCGGAAAGCGCCATCAGATCAATGTTCTGCGCATCATGCCGGTGCCGCAGATGGCGCACCAGCCGGCGGAACGCTTTGGCCGCTGTTGCGTCGTCCAGTCGATCTAGTTCATCCATTCGGCACCTCCGCAGTTGATGTTAACGCATATGTGGCTAGAGGCGGGCACGCACAAGCCGAGGAAGACAACGATGACACAGGCGATCTCCCCCCGCTCGCGCAAGGTGCGCGTCCTGGCAACTTTGGGACCGGCCAGCGCGTCCCCCGAAATGATCGAGAAGCTGTTCCGCGCCGGCGCCGATGCGTTCCGCATCAATATGAGCCATGGCGACCAGGCCTCGAAGATCCCGCTGTTCGAGGCGATCCGCGGCATGGAGGCGACCACCGGCCGCCCGACCACGATCCTCGCCGATCTTCAGGGGCCGAAGCTCCGCGTCGGCAAGTTCGCCGAGGGCAAGGTGATGCTGGTCACCGGCCATCAGTTCACGCTGGACCGCGATCCCACCCCGGGCGACGCCACCCGCGTCGAGCTGCCGCACCGCGAAATCTTCGAAGCCGCCCATCCCGATGCCCGCCTGCTGCTCGACGACGGCAAGCTGGTGCTGCGCGTGACCGCCGTGGCACCCGACCGGCTCACCACGATCGTGGAAGTCGGCGGCGCGCTGTCGAACAACAAGGGCCTGAACGTACCGGACATGGTGCTGCCGCTGGCAGCGTTGACCGAGAAGGACCGCAGCGACCTCAGCTTCGCAGTGGAACAGGGTGCCGACTGGATCGCGCTCAGCTTCGTCCAGCGCCCCGAGGATCTGATGGAGGCCCGCCGCCTGATCGGCGGCAAGGCGGCGCTGCTCGCCAAGATCGAGAAGCCCTCGGCCATCGCGCGCCTGGAGGAAATCCTCGAACAGTGCGACGGCGTGATGGTCGCCCGCGGCGATCTCGGCGTCGAGCTGCCGCCGCAGACCGTGCCGCCGTTGCAGAAGCGGATCGTCGAATCGGCGCGCCGTCTGGGTCGCCCGGTGATCGTCGCGACGCAGATGCTCGAATCGATGATCGAGAGCCCCTCGCCCACCCGCGCCGAAGTGTCGGACGTGGCGACCGCGGTGTATGACGGTGCCGACGCGATCATGCTCTCGGCCGAAAGCGCCGCGGGCAAGTGGCCGGTCGAGTCGGTGTCGATGATGAACTCGATCGCCGATGCGGTGGAGCGCGATCCGGCGCATGGCGACCGCGTCCACTTCACCGTCACCAAGCCGGACCCGACGACCGCCGACGCGCTGGCGGAGGCGGCGAAGAACATCGCGGCGACGGTTTCGGCCTCGGCAATCATCTGCTTCACCAGCTCGGGCTCGACCGCGCGCCGCATCGCGCGCGAACGGCCGCTGGTGCCGATCCTGGTGCTGACTCCGGAGCGCGACACCGCGCGGCGGCTGGGCCTGCTCTGGGGCACCCATGCGGTGCAGACGCGCGACGTCGAATCGTTCGAGGAGATGGTCGCCAAGGCCAAGCGCATGGCGCTGCGCCACGGCCTCGCCAAGGCGGGCGACCGGGTGATCGTCTGCGCCGGCGTGCCGTTCAAGACGCCGGGCTCGACCAACGTCCTGCACGTGGTGACGCTGCTCGGCGACGAGCTGGCCAACTATACGGGCCCGGAAGGGAACTGAGGCCTTTGCTCCCTCTCCCCACCGGGGAGAGGGAGGGCCCACCGCCGCAGGCGGTGGGAGGGAGAGGGGCAGCACTATCGCATAGGGCCAAAATACCTCGTCATCCCCGCGAAGGCGGGGATCCATTGGCGCTGATGCCGAGGTTCTTTCCCCCCGCGCACAGGCCAATGGATTCCCGCCTTCTCGGGAATGACGATGGTTCCTTTGAGATGCCGCCGGCCCTTGGCTCCCTATGCGATCGCCCTGCGTCAAGGGGGAGGATCGACGGATTGATACACCTCCCTACCCGCGCCCCATGCGCATCGCCGCACCGGCGACGAAGGGGCAGCCCGCCACCAGCACCAGGCTGATCGCCGCAAGCAGCTTGATCGCGCCGGGCGCGCCGCCGGTGGCGCCCGCGCCGAAGATCAGCAGCGGCACCGCGAAGGGCAGCATCACCAGCCCCGCCAGCGCGCCCGCACCGCGCAATCCCGCCACCAGCGCCGCCGTGGCCACGCCCAGCGCCGCCAGTCCCGGCGTACCGATGGCCAGCCCGAGCAGGATCGTGCCCAGCGCCGAGCCCGGCACGTGCAGCAACGCGGCCGCGACACAGGTCGCCGCCAGCAGCGCGGGCCCGAAGCCCAGCCAGTGCCCCAGCATCTTCGCCGCGGCGATCCCCGCGTCCGAAAAGCCGCGCACCACCAGCTGGTCGAGCACGCCGCTCTCGGCATCGGGCGTCACCAGCCGCTCCACCGGCAGCAGCGCGGCGAGCAGCGCCGCCGCCCAGATCACCCCGCCGCCGATCCGCGCGAGCAGCCGTCCGCCGGGGCCCACCGCGAAGGGGAACAGGATCGCGACGAGCAGGAAGAAGGCGATCGGCAGCACCAGCCCGCCGCTGCTCCACGCCCGCCGCAGCTCGCGCCACACCAGCGCGATCACAACGCGATCTCCCGCGCATCCGGCAGCGCGATCGGCTGGTGCGTCGCCACCAGCACGATGCCGCCGCCGGCGCGGTGCGCGGCGATCCGCGCTTCCAGCATGGCGACCGAAGCGGTATCGAGGCCGTTGCCGGGCTCGTCGAGCAGCCAGACCGGCGCGCCGCTCGCCAACACGCGCGCAAAGGCCGCGCGCCGCCGCTGGCCGGTCGAGAGCAGCCGCACCGGCACATCGGCAATGTCCGCCAGCCCCACTGCGTCCAGCGCATCGGCGACCGCGTCCCCGCGCCCGTCGAGCCCGGCCCAGAAGCCGAGCGCGCCCGCCAGCGTCCGCTCCGCATCCAGCGCGGCGGTTTCGCTGAGCAGCGCGCGTGCGCCCTCGCCCGTCACCCGGCCGCCCAGCGGCGCGAGCAGACCGGCGGCGATGCGGATCAGGCTCGACTTGCCGACGCCGTTCGGGCCCAGCACCAGCCCGGCGTCCCCGGGCGCGAGCGTAAAGCAGAGCGCCTCGAACAGGATTCGCCCGCCGCGCAGGCACGTCACGGCGTCAAAGGCGAGGCCGGGGTTCAATCGGCAGCGTCTTCCAGCGCGTGCATGTCGTCGTCGGACAGGCCGAAGTGATGGCCCACCTCATGGACCACGACATGGTGGACCAGCCGTTCGAGCGATTCCCCGGTCTCTACCCACTCGTCGAGGATGGCACGGCGATAGAGGTGGATACGGTCGGGCAGCCCGCCCGAATCGAACGCCGATTTCTCGCCGATCGGCCGGCCATGATAGAGGCCGCTGAGCGCAAAGGGATCGTCGATGCCGAGCGCGTCGAGCGTCTCTTCGTCGGCGAACTCCTCGACCAGCAGCACCACATCGGCGAGATGCGTCTGGAAGGGTTCGGGGATGCGGGCCAGCGCGGCGCGGGCGAGCCGTTCGATCAGGGCCGCATCGGGGGCGAAGGTTGGCGCTTGCTCCGGCATGGCCGAATGCATAGGCGGAGCGGCAGAGAAGCTGCAAGGAGGGGAATGCAATGGTAGCGCGTTTGACCGACGGCCTGCGCGAGGAATCGCTCGCGGCCCTGCCGGCCTGGGATTACGAGCCGGGGCGCGACGCGATTACCCGCCGTTTCCTCTTCGCCGATTTCACCGAAGCGTTCGGCTTCATGACTCGCGTCGCGCTGATCGCCGAGAAGGCGGACCATCATCCCGAATGGTCCAATGTGTGGAACCGGGTCGACATCCTGCTGACCACGCATGATGCGGGCGGGCTGTCGACAAGGGACCTGCAACTGGCCGCGGCGATCGACGCGCTGGTGGCGGGGTAGGTTTCGATCCTCCCCCGGAGGGGGAGGGGGACAACCGCCGAAGGCGGTGGTGGAGGGGGTGTCCCCGCTGGTGACGGGAACCGCCCTCACCGGCCGGGACACCCCTCCGTCATGCCTTCGGCATGCCACCGCCCCTTTCAGGGGAGGTTTTGGACTAGCTCACGCCCCATCCGGCCGCTCGTACAGATACCAGCGATGCTCGCCGGTCACCGTATCGGGATAGGGCCGCCCCGCCGCATCCCTGCTCGGCACATAGCGGAAGCGCTTGCGGATCAGCTTGCAGGTCGTCTCGTCGAGGTCGCGATTGCCGCTCGACCGCGTCACCGTGCAGCTCGACACGCGACCGTTCACGCCCACCACGAAGCGCAGCCCCACCGTGCCGCTGGCCCCGGCGTCGAGCGCGGCCCGCGGATAATCGGCATCGCTGATCCCGCCGCCGATCCAGCGGAGCGGCACCCCGCCCCCACCGCCCGGGCCATTGC
>NZ_JAAILI010000066.1 GCF_012650175.1 Sphingomonas sp. S2M10 | reverse complement strand
GCGGGCCTGACCCGTCTTCGAACACTCCCTCTAACCCGCATATTATCTGGAGTGAAATCATGGAAAACCGAAGGAAACCTGCGTCTCTCGCCGCCACGCTCGACATAAACTGCGACTGCAAAGAATACGTCCTCGACTACCTCGCCCATTCCTTCCCGGTACAGCTCTACGAGCCGTTTTCCGACAGCGAGGGCAACCTGTCGTCGCGGCCGGTCTACCGGGACGGCCAGCCGGTCGAGAGCCGGGATGCCGTCGCTCGCCGCGATGAGCTGATCGAGCGCCTCGCATCCTTGGAGCCCGTGCCCGGAGCCCTCGACCAGATCGTCCAGCGGTTCGGCACGGACGTGGTCGCCGAGGTGACCGGCCGCTCGCGGCGCGTGGTTCGCAAAGGCGACCGCCTTACGGTCGAGAACCGGGCGGGATCGGCCAACCTCTCCGAGGCGGCCGCGTTCATGGACGACGACAAGCGCGTCCTCGTCTTCTCCGATGCCGGCGGGACGGGTCGCAGCTACCACGCTGACCTTGCCGCCCGGAACCAGCGCCTGCGCATCCACTATCTCCTGGAGCCCGGCTGGAAGGCTGACGCGGCGATCCAGGGGCTCGGCCGCACCAACCGTACAAACCAGGCGCAGCCGCCGCTCTTCCGGCCGATCGCGACTGACGTGAAGGCCGAGAAGCGTTTCCTTTCGACCATCGCGCGCCGGCTCGACACGCTCGGCGCCATCACGCGCGGCCAGCGCCAGACCGGCGGTCAGGGTCTGTTCCGGTCCGAGGACAATCTCGAATCCCACTATGCGCGCGACGCGCTGCGCCAGCTCTACCTGCTGCTCGTGCGCGGCAAGGTCGAGGGCTGCTCGCTCGATCGCTTCGAGTCCGCCACCGGCCTGAAGCTGATGGACGACAACGGCATCAAGGATGAGTTGCCGCCGATCACGACCTTCCTCAACCGGCTGCTGGCGCTGACCATCGAGTTGCAGGGTATCCTCTTCACCGCGTTCGAGCAGCTTCTGACGGCGAAGATCGAGGGCGCGATCCGCAGCGGTCACTATGACGTCGGGCTGGAGACGTTGCAGGCCGAGAGCTTCGTGGTCACCGACAGCCAGGTCATCCACGTCCATCCCGGCACCGGCGCCGAGACGCGGCTGCTCACCATCACACGCCGGGAGCGCAATCGCCCGATCTCACTCGCCGATGCACTGGGCCATCTCGCCGATCCTCGCGCGCGCCCGCTGGTGAACGGTCGCTCGGGGCGCTCCGCCGTGCAGATGCCGGCGCCGTCGATGATGCTCGACGATGGCGAGATCGAACGCCGCGTCTGCCTGATCCGGCCGATGGAGCAGCATTATGCGCCACTGCGCATGATGGACGAAAGCCATTGGGAGGAAGCTGATCGCGCTCGCTTCGCCGCGGCATGGCAAGCGGAGCTTGCCGACATCCCGGAGTTCTCCGACAGCACGATCCACATCGTCGCTGGCCTGCTGCTGCCGATCTGGAAGCGCCTGCCGGACGAGTCGACGCGGGTGTATCGGCTCCAGACCGACGCGGGCGAGCGCATCATCGGCCGCCGGGTCTCGCCGGCCTGGGCCGCCAACGCCGCCTCGCAGGGGGCGAGCACGCTGACGCCGGAACATGCCTTCGCCGCGCTGATGGAGGGCAGTACGGTCCTCGATCTCGCCGAGGGCCTCCAGCTTCGCCGCGCCCGCGTCATGAGCGCCTATCGCCTGGAGCTGACCGGCTTCACCGAGGCGATGCGCGAGCGGCTGCGGGCCTATGGCCTGTTCAGCGAGATCATCTCGTGGAAGCTCCGCTTCTTCGTACCGGCCGACGCCAGCGGCGTGAGCATCCTCACCAAGCTACTCGACACCTATCCGGTGGCGCGCATCTCCGAACGGGAGGCCGCGTGATGTCGCGTCGCGATGCTTCCGATCTCGCGCAGCGTCTCGGCCGGCAGGCCGAGGCGGTGTGTCGCCATTACCTCTCCAGCGGGCGGCGCGAGGGCCGCTACTGGCTGGTCGGCGACGTGCGCAACACGCCCGGTCGCTCGATGTATGTGCGGCTCAAGGACTCTCCGAAAGGTCCGGCCGGCAAATGGACCGACGCCGCGACCGGCGAGCATGGCGATCTTCTCGACGTGATCCGGGAGAGCTGCGGCCTCATCGACTTCAAGGACGTCGCCGACGAGGCACGGACCTTCCTCAGCATGCCCGCATCCACGCCGATGCCGGCGAACCCACGTCAGGCGCCAGCGCCGCACGGATCGCCCGAGGCAGCCCGCCGCCTGATCGGCATGTCGCAGCCGATCACCGGCACGCTCGTACAATCGTACTTACGCGAACGCGGCATTACGGATTTACGCGGAACCGGAAACCTGCGCTTCCACCCGCGCTGCTATTATCGGCCCGACGAGCATTCTCCGACCGAGACCTGGCCGGCGATGATCGCAGCCGTCACCGACCTCCGCGACAGGATCACCGGAGCGCATCGGACCTGGCTCGACCCGCGACGCCGCGACAAGGCGCCACTCGACACGCCGAGGCGGGCGATGGGCGATCTTCTCGGCAACGCGGTGCGCTTCGGCACGGGCGGCGAAGTCATGGCGGCCGGCGAAGGCATCGAGACCGTACTGTCGGTCAGGCAGGTCTTGCCCGACATGCCGATGCTGGCGGCGCTCTCCGCAGCCCATCTCGCCGCCATCCTGTTCCCGGACACGCTGCGGCGGCTCTACGTCCTGCGCGACGACGATCCGGCCGGTGACGGTGCGCGCGACAGCCTGGTCGAACGGGCGAACGCGGCCGGCATCGAGGCGATCGTCATCTCGCCCCAGCTCGGCGACTTCAACGAGGATCTCCGCACCCTCGGCATCGACGCGCTCAGAAGCCAGACCCGGATGCAGATCGGGCCGCAGGACGTGGTGCGTTTCATGGCGCTAGTGGCATAGCCGGCAGGCAGGAAGGCGGCGGCGGTGCCGTCAGGCCCGTCCGGATGCCCCATACCGTCTGAGAGGACCGCGCCTCGGCCTTCGAGAGGGCGATCGGCCCACAGTCGGGCCGGCCCGGCAATGGCGGCGGCCGACTATTTTCCGGCGGCGCGTGCCGCGCCTTTCCATCGCGAGGCAAAATAGCCGGCCTTCGCCATCCTCCGCTGACGCTCCTGCCCTTCGCTGCGCTCCGGGTGCAGAGCCGTCCCGCCGATGGGCTTCGTCGCCATGAAGGCCGCGACGGTCGCGGTCCTACCGACGGAGCATCCCATGGACGACCACGACGACTTCGAACCCCACCACGAATCCTCACCCACCGACCACGTCCTCAACGAATTGCAGCTCCACGGCTACCGGCCCTTCGCCGACGAACCGGACCAGCGGCTTCTTCCGGACGGAAACGCAGTCGCGGGCGCCGTCGCCGACATCTTCGACGCGCTGATCGTCACGCTGGAGGACACACGCCTCGAACCCGACCTCGACGATCTCCTCTGGTCGACCGTCAACGTCTTCCATCGCGCCACCGAACGGATCGCACGCGAGCTCGACGATAACGAGCAGGCCCAGAAGCGCTCGCAGCGGGAACAGGACGGCAGCGAGGTGAAATCGGTCGAACTCGAGCGCCAGATCGCCGAGGGCATGACTCTCATCGAGCGCCAAGCCGCCTTCGAGCTCATGCGCGACCAGGCCGCCGAGCACTACGAGCGCCACGTCGGCAAGCCCTGGCTCCCGCGCAGCGGATCGAAGGTCAACCATCGCAATCTCACCTCGGCAATGATCGACAGCCGCGATTTCCTTATGGCGAAGAAGCGTGCCGAACAGGAAGTCCTTCTTCCTCCCGGCCCGAAGATCGTCGTCACCGGCGGGCTCGACTTCAACGATCACCCGCTGATCTGGGCCAAGCTCGACCAGGTGCACGAGAAGCACCCCGACATGGTCCTCGTTCACGGCAAGTCGCCGAAGGGCGCGGAGAAGATCGCCTCGCTCTGGGCGAAGAACCGCAACGTGCCGCAGATCGGCTTCGCGCCCGACTGGACGAAGCACGGCCGCGCAGCGCCCTTCAAGCGCAACGACGAGATGCTGGAGATCGTGCCGAAGGGCGTGATGCACTTCCCGGGCACGGGCATCAACGACAACCTCGCCGACAAGGCCAAGAAGCTCGGCATCCCGGTCTGGAAGTTCGGCGGCGCGTGAGCGCCGTCAGACTTCGCAATACTTGCCGATCGCGAGTATTATTGCGCGCCGGAATATCAGAAAGGAGACGCCGCTGAATCTCGACCTGGACCTTCCGCCGCGCTCAGAACCACTCATCATTCCCTGGCCATCGCCGGGAATGCCCGGTGGATTCCTTCAATTCAACGATCCCGAGACTTGGCGGAAATTCATCGTCAGCCTCGGCATCGACGAGCGCATCCCGGACGTCGTGCGCGCGAAGTTCGCACGAGCGCAGACGCTCTACCTCCTGGGCTGGGTCGACCTCGACGTGCTGAAAGCCGGCGAGCTTGCGGCGCTGATCGCCCTCGAACTCGCCACGATGGACCGATATGGCGACAAGATTCCGAAGAAGAGCCGCCCCTTCGCGGCGTTGCTGAAGCATATGGTCGACGTCGACGGCCTGACCGACGCGCACATCCCGATGACCGTCCGCACCGGCGGCACCGCGATCGGCTTCGTCACCGGCGACGCGAAGCCCAGCCTCAGCCAGCGGCGCAACGGCATGGCGCATGGCGATCCCTTCGACGGACTGCCGGTCGGCGGGCTGCTCGAGCTGGTTCGCGACCTTATCAACTATGCCTACCGGGACTTCATCGCCAACGCACCGGCATGGCGAATGCAGGTGCTTCCCGACTGACGGGACAGGACCGGCTCGCGGCGCCGAGCACCACACCCGCTTCTCTGCGCTGATCCTTGGTCAGACTGGCCGCTTGGTGCCATCAACCCGTAAAGGGTCGGCTATGCGAGCATGCCGCCGCTGCGGCTGCGCCTGCGCGGTGATTGCAGCGACCAGTCCGACACTTCGGGCGCCTGTCAGCGGGGGATGGTCCTCCGCTCGAAACAGGAGCCGGGTCGATGTCCCTCAAGCAAGCACATGCCTTCGCCTTCAGCCTCGCCACCTCGCTGATGGCCGCCATCGTCATCTTCCAGGCCGGCGACGGCACGCATTCCGTGATGCCCGCCAGCGAGTACGACGGCGACACCGCCGCGATTGTCCATGAGATCGATCCTTTCGCCTGACCGGGGCAACCCGGTCCGCCGAAGCGGAAATCCGCCGCGATTTCCGCTCCCGGCGCAGTCGACCTTCAGCTATAGTGCGGTCGCGCCGTGGTGGTGGTGGCAGGCGCAACCGTCAGACCTTTTGGCACGGAGGCCACCACTATGATCATCCTCGCTATACTCGCATCCCTCGCAGCAATAGGCCTGCTTTGCTGGCTGTTGTTCACGCTGGCCGTCTTCGCGCTGCCGGCCTTCGTCGGCTTCGCCGCAGGAGCCTGGGCCCACGGCACCGGCGCCGGCATTCCCGGCGCGATCCTGGTCGGCCTCGTCGCCGCGGCCGTCACCTTCGCGGTCGGCCAGCTCCTCATCACCTTCGCGCGGCCGATGTGGCTGAAGCTCTGCGTCGCCGTCATCTTCGTCGCGCCCGCCGCCGTCGCGGGCTTCCACGCCACCCATGGCATCGTGAAGCACCTGATGCCGTCGGACGCTTGGCAGATCACATTCTCCGTCGTCGGGGCCATCGCTGTCGGCATCACGGCCTTCGTCCGGGTCGCGGGAATGGCCACGGCCAGCGGCCCCACCGGCCGGGACCTCGCGCGGGCCTGACGTCACGCATGTCGTCATGGTGCGGGCCAGCGCGATGATCGAAGCGGCGATCCCCGTCAGGAGAATGGGCGGTTGCGGGGCTTGGAAAGCGGATCGTCGTTCGGCCCTGAGAGCGACCCACGGCGGGCGCAGGCGAAGCGTCAGCCGTCGTAGCGAGAACCGAGATCCGTTGATGCGGGGACGTCCGCCGGAGGCAGGCCGGGTCAGGATGCCGTGATCGGCCCAGACAAAGGACGACAGCTCGCCGGTGAGGTTCGTGGCGATGTCATCTTGGCGGCAGCGGCGGGCCGCCATCTCTTCCTTTCTGTCCGTCACGCGACCGCTCCAAACGGCCTCTCCAATGGCCTGATCTGGCCGAAGGCCGGCTTCGCCTCGATCGCCTATGACGCAACAGCCGCGTCAAACTTTCTTCCCCTGCCGGCTGCGCCGTCATTCCTCGCGAGACAAGAAAGCCCTCCTTAGCTGTCAGGCCCCTTCGGGGTGCGCCGTCGATCGCCTCCGGCCAACCGATCGCCATCGAGGCCGCAATGGTGCGGCTCGGGAACGGAAAACGGAGACTTACAATGGCGACCATCGGCACCTTCAAGAAGAGCGGCTCGAACGAGTTCACCGGCGACATCGTCACCCTCAGCGTCCAGGCCAAGAACGTACGCATCGTCCCCGACCAGCGCGCCACCGGCGAGAACGCTCCCAGCCACCGGGTCCTGGTCGGCCGCGCCGAGATCGGCGCCGCCTGGTCCAAGCGCTCCAACGAGGGCCGCGACTATCTGGGCCTCAAGCTCGACGATCCGAGCTTCAACGCACCGATCTACGCCAACCTGTTCGACGACGAAGGCGAAGACACCTTCTCGCTGATCTGGTCCCGCCCCAACGGGCGGCGCGGCGACTGAGGCTCCGCGCAAGGCCCCGGCCGGAAGGTCGGGGCCTTCGGTTGTGACAGCCAGGCGACCGAATCAGTCGCCGCGTTTTTGGATCGCACCGAGCCCTCGCAGGCACTTCTTGCTAGAAAATCACGCCGAGAACGACTATTATAGTCGTAGTTTTGGCGTGCGCGTAGGTCCGTATGGGAGGTGATCATGCATGATCACCGCCCGACAGTTTCGGGCCGCACGCGCGTTGCTGGGTTGGACACAGGAGACGCTCGCTGACAAGGCCCGGGTCTCATTGACTGCGCTCAAGCGCCTCGAATCCACCAGTGGTCTCGAGGTCTTTGAGAGTACGCGCGATGAGGTACGAAGGGCCTTCGAACGCGCCGGCATCGTCTTCCTGAACTCCGATCAGGGCAAGGGAGTGCTACTCGTCGATGCAAAGAAGGAAACCTGACGTTCGACACCTCGCCGCGTTGGCTCAACCTCCCGCAGCCGGGCCTTGCGTCATCCTTCCGATAAAATCATCGTTAACAATTCCCTCCGGATTGGATACATCTCGCGATCGGGGGATGTTGTGACCAAAGACGACTTTCTTGATCAGCCGCCGTCCGGGGCAGCGCTCACGGCCTATGACCACGCACATCTGAAGCTCTACGTCCGGCTGCTCGACGCCGAGAGTGAGGGCGCGGATTGGCGTGAGGTCGTCGCGGTGCTGTTCAATCTCGATGCGGGCGCCGATCCGGAGCGCGCCTTGCACGTCTACACCAGCCATCTCGACCGCGCGAAATGGATGACGAAAAGCGGCTTCTGCGAGCTTCTTCAGTGTCGCCTTCATTAAGGTGATGCGCAAACCGCATCACGTCGCGCCCACTTCGTCCTTCCCCCGCCTCGTTCAACCGGGAATCGTATCTGCCGCATAACTCGCGTTGCACGAATTTGCGCAGAGGCAGAGAAGGATGTCCGAAGATGAAGATTGGCGGTCCGAGGCCGCCTATGACTACATCGATAAGTTGACCCCCGGCGATCTTGCTTGGGAGTTCTTGCGTCGTAACCCCGATTATCGGAACGCATACCGTGACTTGGTAGCCACCGGGCGCCTTACCGAAGCTATCGCTCAGGAATTCGCTGAACGATGGGGGTTGCGATTTCGTCGCCGACCCTCGCAACTCGGCGCTAATCCAGCCGATCTTCTGGACCCCGCAAACCGATCCCGCGACACTTCCGTTCACCGTCGGACCTAACCCGGCGAGACATCTCCGCCTCCGCGTTGAGGATCTTCACGCCCACGCCATCATCGAGCATGATCCTGGTCTGATCCGGCTCGTACTGCGCGGCGAACCCCACGACGTCGCCCTGATCGGCGTTGATGATGCCCGCCCTCTTGGCGCGTTCATCATGTTCGATGAACTGACACCCGACCGGCTGACCGCGGTTGAACGCCTCTGGCACGCTATGTTCGGCAAGCGCGTGCCGCCCGATCCACGCCTGACGCCACAAAGACGTCAGCGCGCCCGCCAGATGTTGCGCGCCATCGACGCGCGCGCGAGCGGCGCCATCTACCGCACCGTCGCGGAGCATCTCTTCCCCCAGCACAAGATCGATGCAGCATCCTGGGTCGGCGACCCGATCCGGGAGATCACCATCCGTCTTGCCCGCGACGGCATGAAGCTCGTTCGCGGCGGCTATCGGACATTGCTGCGTCGCCCACGCCGGGATCGCTGATACCCGCTCGCGTGTCGATTTTAGCATCTTACTTCGACATCGTCCGGGGCGCCGTCTTCGCGCCACCGTGCTCGCAACCCGCCGCTTATTCGCAGCGGCCACCCGCGAGACCACGGAGGTTCGATCATGGCCGAAAAAGCCGCCAATCTACCGCCACGATACCTGAGAACGCAGGAGGCAGCCCGCTTCCTCGGGCTTTCCGAGCGCACCCTCGAAAAGCATCGCACCTACGGGACCGGCCCGACCTACCGCAAACTCGGCGGCCGCGTCGTCTATTCCGTTGACGACCTTCAAGCCTGGGCTGATCGCGGTCTCGTCACCTCGACCTCCGATCCGCGCGGCGGCACCGTTCTTCCGGCCAAGCGCCAGGCCGTCTCCCCTGCGGTCGCCGAACGTTTCCCGCGCTGAGTCCGGGCATGTCGGCGCGCCATCACAGCAGCGAACGCGAGCAGCTCGATCTCTTCCGGGCGCTGCCCGGCGATCTCGCGCTGCGCGATGCGCAGGACCTGATGGCGTACCCGTTCTTCGCGCTCGGCAAGTCCAAGCGGGTGGCGCCTATCGACTTCAAAACCGGCTCCATCGTCATCCGTGTCGAAGCCGTCCCCGAGCACGGCATGGCCACCATCTGGGATGCCGACGTGCTGATCTGGGCGGCCTCCCAGATCGTCGAGGCACGAGACCACGGATTGCGCCCATCGCGTCTGATGGCGACCACGCCCTACGAGATTCTTCAGTTCATCGGCCGCGGCGTCAGCCTGCGGGACTATGAGCGGCTGAAGGCCGCGCTCGACCGACTTCAGTCGACCACCATCGCGACGTCGATCCGCCAGCCGACGGAGCGGCGGCTGCACCGCTTCTCCTGGATCAACGAGTGGAAAGAGCGCGCCGACGGCAAAGGCCGCCCGCTCGGCCTCGAGCTGATCGTGCCGGACTGGTTCTACGCCGCCGTGCTCGACGACGCGCTCGTACTGACGATCGACCGCAATTATTTCGGCCTGACGGGCGGCCTGGAGCGCTGGCTCTATCGCCTCGTGCGCAAGCACGGCGGCAAGCAGGAATTCGGCTGGAGCTTCGATTTTCCGCATCTCCACGCCAAGTCCGGCTCGCTCTCGCCGCTCAAGCATTTCGCCTACGACCTGCGGGACATCGTCCGCCGGCAGCCTCTGCCGGGCTACCGCCTGACCATCGAGCAGGGCCTCGGCGGACCGGAAATCCTCTCCTTCGTGCCGACCGACCCGGATGCCCTCGGCATCCCGCGCCGTCGTCGCCGGAGCAACTCTCGCCCTGGGGATAAGCTGTGAATCGTCTCGTGCTATCAGGGACCGGCACTATCGTGCCATCGGGGACCGGACTCTCGTGCTATCGGGGACCGGAATCATCGATTCCTCGCGGTGAATCAGTAGCTTGCGAGCCCTCTAACTTATCTAACTTAGATTCCTACGGAATCTTTCTAACGCGACCGCGTTTTTCGGCCGCTGTGGACGAGTCCCCGATCGCCGGGAGATCGTCATGATCGTCGCGCTGCTCAACCAGAAGGGCGGCGTCGGCAAGACCACGCTCGCCCTGCACCTTGCTGGCGAATGGGCTCGCCGTGGACAGCGCGTCACGCTGATCGACGCCGATCCGCAAGGGTCTGCGCTCGACTGGTCCCAGCAACGCAGCCGGGAGGGGCTGGAGCGGTTGTTCGGTGTCGTCGGCCTGGCCCGCGACACGCTCCACCGAGAAGCGCCGGAACTGGCCCGCAACGCCGACCATGTCGTGATCGACGGCCCGCCCCGTGTCGCCGGGCTGATGCGCTCGGCGCTGCTCGCCGCCGATCTCGTGCTGATCCCGGTGCAGCCATCGCCGCTCGATGGCTGGGCCTCCGCCGAAATGCTCGCGCTGCTCGGCGAGGCGCGCATCTATCGCCCGCAGCTCGCCGCACGCTTCGTGCTGAACCGCTGCGCGGCCCGCACGGTTCTGGCCCGCGAGACCGCCGAGACGCTGGCGGATCACGACCCGCCCTTGCTCTCGACGACGATCGGCCAGCGCATCGTCTTCGCCGATGTCGTTCAGACCGGCCGGCTCGCCGCCGAGCAGGACGAGAATTGCCCTGGCGCGCGCGAGATCGCCGCGCTCGCAGCGGAAGTCGCGAGGATCGGCGCATGAGCGAACGGTCCCCGAAGCGCAGTTTTGCGGCGCGTCCGGCCGATCCCGAAGACTGGATCAAGGCGCCCGAACGCCATGCCTCCCGCAGTCAGCCCGCCGAGGACTTCTCGGCCCGGCTGACGATCGACGTCACCGCCGACATGCGCGGCCGCATCAAGATCGCCGCCTTTCAGCGCGGCCAGACCGTCGCCGACATGCTGCGTGCGCTGTTCGAGCGCGAGTTTCCACCCCCGTCAGGAGAAGGACAATGACCGGCCTTGTCGCCGTGCCAAAACGCGTCGGCCGTGCTGCCGACGAGCTGCCGCCCGAAGCGTTCACCCAGGTCGAACTCGTCTGGATCGAGAAGCACACGGAGTACTGGGTCCGCTTCGGCCGCGAGCGGCGCGAGCAGATCCTCGACCGCCGCCGTCGCATCCTCTTCTTCCCTCCCGGCAGCGTCTTCGCGCTCGTGCGCTGGGCGGCCAACGAGCACGGCACTGTCCTCTCGCGGCTCGACATCCTGCGCACGGTCGAGCGCAACGCAGCGTGCCAGACCGTTCCGACGGTCGCGCCCGGCGCAGAGGTTCTGCTGCATGTCGATGGCTGGCCGAAGGTCGAGCGCGTGCTCCAGCTCATCGACGCCATCGAGGCGCGCGGCATCGACCCGATCGACGTTTCGCCGGACCATTGGCGCCACGTCCACAACCGGATGACCGTCGGCGAAACGCCACGCGCTTATGGCCTTCGGCAGCATCGCGCATTTCTCCTGCGCCGGGAGATCGGCGCATGACCCGGCTCTCCTATGCCATCGTCACGACAGTGGCCGTGTCGCTTCTCGGCATCGCCTCCGTGGCATCGTTCGCGCCGAAGCTGATCTGGAACGCGTCCGCCAGCACGCCCGTCGGCTTCTACACGATAGAAGAACCCGGCCCGGTCGCCGTGACCGATCTGGTCGCGGTGGATGCCCCCGAGCCACTCGCCACTTTCCTGTCCGACGGCGGCTACCTGCCGCGCGGCGTGCCGCTGTTGAAGCGCGTCGCCGCGCTACCGGGACAGCGGGTCTGCCGGTCCGGGCTCGCCATCACGGTCGACGGTGTACCGATGGGTGAAGCCCTTGATCGCGATCGTCGCGGTCGCCCGCTCCCGATCTGGCAGGGCTGCCGGTTGGTCGCGAACGGCGAACTGTTCCTGATGAACTGGCAGGTCCGCGACAGCCTCGACGGCCGCTATTTCGGCCCGCTTCCGGCCACCGCCGTGATCGGCCGGGCCACCCCCCTCTACACCGACGAGGACGGCGATGGCCGCTTCGTCTGGCGCGCGCCGACGCGGTGACGGCCCGCCCATGACCCTGCCCACCGCAATCTGAAGGAGACGACCCATGCCCGTGATCGGTCAATTCATGCGCGAAAATGATGGCTTCATCGGCCACCTGACGACGCTGTCCTTGCATCAGGACATCATCATCGTCGCGGCCGAACCGTCCGATGCCGAGAACGCGCCGGACTACCGCGTCCATGTGCTTGACACCATAAGCAACGAGACCGGCGCGGAGATCGGCGCGGGCTGGAAGCGCACCGGCGAGAAGGCCGGCGAATACGTCTCGCTGCAGCTCGACGATCCGACCTTCGAACATCCGATCCGCGCCAATCTGTTCCAGTCGGCCGACGACAAGTCCGCCTGGGGCCTGCACTGGAATCGCCCGCCGAAGCGCGGCGAGCGGGACTAACGATGCCCGCCGCGCGCCGTCAGCCTGCCGTCGGAGGGAGGATCACCCTCCGACGTGCAGCCCTCCTTCTCCTTTCCGGCCTGATCCTCGCCGCGCCGGGGGCGAGCCCGGCCGGAGCACAGCAGGCGTCCGCCGAGCGGCCGTCGCGCAGTGATCCCTATGGTGCTTTTATCACCGAGGCGGCGCAGCGGTTCGGCGTCCCGGAAGCGTGGATTCGCGCCGTCATGCGCGTCGAAAGCGCCGGCGACGTGCGCGCCATCTCGTCGGCCGGGGCGATGGGCCTGATGCAGATCATGCCCGCCACATGGGCCGAACTGCGCGTTCGCCATCGACTCGGCAGCAACCCCTACGATCCTCGCGACAACATCCTGGCGGGCGCCGCGTATCTGCGCGACATGCACGATCGCTACGGATCGCCCGGTTTCCTGGCGGCCTACAACGCCGGACCGGGCCGTTACGAAGAGTATCTCGCCGGTCGCCCATTGCCGGCCGAGACGCGCGCCTATGTCACGACGCTCGCCCCAATTGTCGGCGGCGGAGAACTCGCCGGCCCAGTCGTGGTGGCGGCTGCCGATCCGCTCGCCTGGACGCGGGCGCCGCTCTTCGTCGTGCAGTCGGCCGGCAGCGGACCTGCCGCGCCAACGCAGTCCGAAGGCGCGCCCGGTAACAGCACGGCGTCTGCACCGGAGCGCGATCAAGGCCCGGCGGCTTCGCGCACCGATGGCCTTTTCGTCGCGCGCAATGTCGCCGGTGGCCCGCAATGACCGCGTTCGCACCCGTTCGCATTGTGGCGTGGTCTGGCGGGCAAATGGCGGTCCGGAGAGGAGGAGCAGTCAGCACAACCGCACGATGGCGAGATAAAAGCGCGCGAGGTGCGGCTTGGTGCGGTCGTGTTTTTTCAGGGACTTATGGCGCATTTGCGCGAGGTGCGCCTGATCGGCGCAGCCTGCGCTCTCGCGTTTTATTGAGGAATTTCCTTGGCTTTGCGCGATGTGCGGGGCCTTGGCCATGAGCGGAGAGGACGATTTCCGCATTCGCCCTGGCCGCATCCGCTCGACCCGGGCTCAAGCTGCGCGGCCCTTTATCGCGCAGGCGCTGGCAGCCGCGCAGCGAGCCGGTGGACGCGTCTCGCGCTCCGGCCAGATCAGCAAGGGCAATCGCTCGCGGTTTGGACGCGGACAGCGCGCGACCGTGCAGGCCAATCGGCTGCTCACGAGCCGATCGCGAAACACGGTCATCAAGACACGCGTCGTCCGTCATAGCGCGCGGGCTGCGCCGCTCTCCACCCACCTCAGCTATCTCCGCCGCGAGGGCGTCACCCGGGATGGGGAGAAGGCCCACCTGTTTGGTGCCGAGACCGAGGACTCCGATCCGAAGGCCTTCGCCGAGCGCACCCAGGACGATCGGCATCACTTCCGGTTCATCGTCTCACCAGAGGACGCGACCGAGATGAGCGACCTCAAGACCTATGCCCGCGAACTGATGGGGCAGATGGAGAAGGACCTGGGCACGAAGCTCGACTGGGTCGGCGTCGATCACTGGAACACCGACAACCCGCATGTCCATATCATCCTGCGGGGACGGACTGACGACGGCCAGGACCTCGTCATCTCCCGCGACTACATCAAGGAAGGCATGCGCGCCCGCGCGCAGGACCTCGTCACCCAGGAGCTGGGACCGCGCACCGATCACGAGATCCGCCGCAACCTGGGGCGTCAGGTCGAGGCGGAACGCTGGACCGATCTCGATCGCCAGATTGCCCGCGATAGCTATCGCACCGGCGTCGCCGACCTCGCCCCACATCCCGATCGGCAGCCAGACGAATTCCACGCGCTGAAGGTCGGTCGGCTGCGCAAGCTGGAGACACTCGGCCTCGCCGATCAGGTCGGTCCCGGCCAATGGGTCGTATCGGAGAATGCCGAGAAGACGCTGCGCGCGCTCGGCGAGCGTGGCGACATCATCAAGCGCATCCACCGCGGCCTGACTGAACGCGGCATCGAACGCGGCGCCGCGAGCTATGTGCTCGCCGGCGAGAGCATCGACGATCCGGTCATCGGCCGGCTGGTCGACCGCGGCCTCGATGACGAGCTGAAGGGCACGGCCTATGCCGTAGTCGACGGCACCGACGGGCGCACCCACCACATCAAGCTCGCCGATCTCGACGCCGCCGGCGACAGCGCACCGGGTTCGATCGTCGAGCTGCGCAAGTTCGACGACGCGCAGGGCCGCCGGCGTGTCGCGCTCGCCGTTCGCTCGGATCTCGATATTGAGCGGCAGGTCCATGCGACCGGCGCCACCTGGCTCGACCGGCAGGCGATCGCCCGCGAGCCGGTAGCCCTTGGCGGTGGCGGCTTCGGCGCGGAGGTGCGCCAAGCGATGGACCGACGTGCCGAGCATCTCGTTGGCCAGGGCCTCGCCGAGCGGCAGACGCGCGGCGTCAGCTTCTCGCCGGGCCTCATCGAAACCTTGCGCCAGCGCGAGGTCGAAGCGCTCGGCGAAAAGCTCGCGGCCGAAACCGGGCGTCCGTTCACCAAGGCCGGATCGGGCGAGTATGTGGCGGGCACCTACCGCCAGCGCTTCGCGCTCGCCTCGGGCCGCTTCGCCATGATCGACGACGGCCTCGGGTTCCAGCTCGTGCCCTGGTCGCCCTCCCTCGAACGGCAGCACGGTCAGCACGTCTCGGGCGTCTCGCGCGGCCCCGGCGGCGTCGACTGGAGCTTCGGCCGCAATCGCGGCCTCGGCATGTAACCCAACTAAGAAAGGAGTGCCCGCCATGTCGGCGACGAAGATCCTCTGGGGCCAGATCCTCACCGTCTTCCTGATCGTGCTGATGACGACCTGGGGCGCGACGCAATGGACGGCCTATCGTCTTGGCTTCCAGCCTCAGCTCGGCCAGCCCTGGTTCGAGCTCGTCGGATGGCCGATCTACTATCCGCCGGCCTTCTTCTGGTGGTGGTATTTCTATGACGCCTATGCCCCGCCGATCTTCGTCGAGGGCGCCTATATCGCAGCGTCCGGCGGGTTCATCTCCATCGCCGTCGCCATCGGCATGTCCGTGTGGCGGGCACGCGAAGCGAAGAATGTGGAGACCTACGGCTCAGCCCGCTGGGCGCGGCCTGAAGAGGTGAAGGCCGCCGGCCTCCTCGGTCCAGACGGCGTCGTGCTCGGCAGGCATGAGCGCGAGTATCTTCGCCACGACGGCCCGGAGCATGTGCTGTGCTTCGCGCCGACACGTTCCGGCAAGGGCGTGGGCCTGGTCGTGCCGTCGCTCCTGACCTGGCCGGGCTCGGCGATCGTTCACGACATCAAGGGCGAGAACTGGACCCTGACCGCCGGCTACCGCGCCCGGCACGGCCGCGTGCTGCTGTTCGATCCCACAAACGCGAAGTCGGCGGCCTACAATCCGCTGCTCGAGGTGCGCCGCGGCGAATGGGAAGTCCGTGACGTGCAGAACATCGCCGACATTTTGGTTGACCCGGAAGGCTCGCTCGAGAAGCGGAACCACTGGGAGAAGACGTCGCACGCGCTTCTGGTCGGCGCGATCCTGCACGTCCTCTATGCCGAGGCCGACAAGACATTGGCGGGTGTCGCGGCCTTCCTGTCCGATCCGAAGCGGCCGATCGAATCGACGCTCGCGGCGATGATGAAGACCGCCCATCTCGGCGAGGCCGGGCCTCATCCGGTGATCGCCAGCGCGGCTCGTGAACTGCTCAACAAGTCGGACAACGAGCGGTCGGGCGTGCTGTCGACCGCGATGTCCTTTCTCGGTCTGTATCGCGATCCGGTGGTCGCGGAAGTAACCCGCCGCTGCGACTGGCGCATCGCTGACGTGGTCGGCGGCAAGCGTCCGACGACGCTCTACCTCGTGGTCCCGCCATCCGACATCAATCGGACCAAGCCACTGATCCGCCTAATCTTGAATCAGGTTGGACGCCGGTTGACGGAGGACTTGCAGGCTAAGGGCAACCGGCACCGCCTGCTGCTCATGCTCGATGAGTTTCCCGCGCTCGGCCGCCTCGACTTCTTCGAGAGCGCGCTCGCTTTCATGGCCGGTTACGGCCTCAAGGCCTTCCTCATCGCGCAATCGCTGAATCAGATCGAGAAGGCCTACGGCCCTAACAACTCAATTTTGGACAATTGCCATGTCCGCGTGAGCTTCGCGACCAATGACGAGCGCACGGCCAAACGCGTTTCGGATGCCCTCGGCACCGCGACCGAGATGAAGGCGATGAAAAACTATGCTGGCCACCGGCTATCGCCCTGGCTCGGCCACTTGATGGTATCGCGCTCGGAGACCGCCCGACAGTTGCTGACGCCCGGCGAGATCATGCAGCTCCCGCCCTCCGACGAGATCGTCATGGTCGCCGGCATTCCGCCGATCCGGGCGAAGAAGGCCCGCTACTACGAGGATCGCAGATTTCAGGAACGCATCCTCACGCCGCCCACACTCACCAAGCCGGCGAGCGCAATGACCGACGACTGGAGCACGCTCGCCATACCGGCGGCTCCCAAGCTGAGCACGGTCATCGCAGTGCAGGACGGGTCCGATGACGATCCGACGGATTCCGAACGCCGGCATCAACCCGAACTGAGCCGGACCCAGGCCGTCGAGCGAAAGCCGGTGCTCGAAAATGAATTCGAGATCGATCCCCGTGACGATGTCGACGAGGATGCCGCACGCCTGAGCCGCATGACGCAGACGATGCGCCAAGTCGCCCGCCAAGCCTCGCTCGATCCGGGCGACGGTATCGAACTTTAGGATGTGTCGGTGAGCAAGCCTCCGAAAAAGCAACGCCTCTCCGTGTATCTCGACCCGGATGTCATGAAGGCGCTCGCGGCCCATGCGGCGCGGCGAGACCTGTCCCTATCGCTGGTTGCCGAGGCTGGCATTGCTTCGTTTCTCTCGCCGGACGCCGCTGAGCGGCAGGAGGCAGCCACGACGAAGCGGCTCGATCAACTCGACCGTCGCCTGGCGCGAATGGAGCGCGACCTCGGCATATCGGTCGAGACGCTAGCTGTATTCATCCGTTTCTGGCTGACGTCCAATCCGCCGTTGCCGGAGCCGGCCCAGGTCGCGGCACGCGCCAAGGCGGCCGAGCGCTACGAAGCCTTCGTGACCGCGCTCGGCCGACGACTCGCGCAGGGACCGAAGCTCAGACAGGAGATTGCGGAAGACATCCCGCCCGCGCGTGACGCGGAATAATCACTGATCCGCGCATCACAAGTATTCGGGCGTTCCGCCGTTTTCCTGTCTTTGTACGCCACAGTACGACTGCCACATCATGGTTGTTGTCAGGCCATGATTTCTGCCTCTTCTACTCATCCCCGATCCAGGGCCGCGCATCGCGGACCCGCAAGAGAACGGGGACGACGTGGCGGCACCTCACCAGAAATCGGAGGCGATCCTTCGCGGCGCGCGCATGCTGCGCACAGCCCTCGGGTCAGCGATCGCCACGTTTCTGGAAGATCCCGCGATCGTCGAGGTGATGCTCAATCCCGATGGGCGGCTCTGGGTCGACCGGCTTTCAGAGGGTCTTTCCGACACCGGTGAACGACTGTCGCCCGCCGATGGCGAGCGGATCATTCGCCTTGTCGCCCATCACGTCGGCGCCGAAGTTCATCCAGGCGCCCCGCGGGTCTCGGCCGAACTGCCCGAGACGGGGGAGCGGTTCGAGGGGCTGTTGCCTCCCGTGGTGTCCGCGCCGGCTTTCGCGATCCGCAAGCCCGCCGTCGCTGTGTTCACGCTCGGCGACTATGTGGCGTCCGGAATCATGGCGGCGGATCAGGCCGAAACGCTGCGCCAGGCCGTTGCCGATCGGCGCAACATCCTCGTCGCCGGCGGAACCTCGACCGGCAAGACGACCCTCACCAACGCGCTGCTGGCAGAGGTCTCGAAGACCTCGGATCGCGTCGTCCTGATCGAGGACACGCGCGAGCTGCAATGCGCCGCGCCCAACCTCGTCGCCATGCGGACGAAGGACGGCGTCGCCTCGCTCTCCGATCTTGTTCGCTCCTCGCTCCGCCTGCGACCCGACCGCATTCCCATCGGCGAGGTCCGCGGCTCCGAGGCGCTCGATCTTCTCAAGGCTTGGGGCACCGGCCACCCGGGAGGCGTGGGGACGATCCACGCCGGCACCGCCATCGGCGCGCTGCGCCGAATGGAACAGCTTATCCAGGAAGCCGTCGTCACGGTCCCCCGCGCGCTGATCGCCGAGACGATCGATCTGGTCGCCGTGCTCTCCGGCCGCGGCGCCTCGCGCCGGCTTGCCGAACTCGCCCGCATCGAGGGCCTCGGCCCCAACGGCGACTACCGCGTCACGCCCGCAAGCCAACCCCTCACAGGAGACCCGTCATGATCAAGCATGCTTTGCGCTTTCGCCGCCACATCGCCACGGCGGCGTCCGTCACCTTCCTCACGCTCGCACTGGCACCGGCCGCGCATGCGTCGGGCTCATCGATGCCGTGGGAAGCCCCGCTCCAGTCGATCCTGGAATCGATCGAGGGACCGGTCGCCAAGATCATCGCGGTCATGATCATCATCATCACCGGGCTGACGCTGGCCTTCGGTGACACGTCGGGTGGCGCCCGCAAGCTGATCCAGATCGTGTTCGGCCTGTCGATCGCCTTCGCCGCATCCAGCTTCTTCCTGTCGTTCTTCTCGTTCGGCGGCGGGGCGCTCGTCTGATGGCCGACGGCGCGGATCATGGCGGCGAGGTTCCGGGCTTTTCCGTGCCCGTCCACCGGGCGCTGACCGAGCACATCCTGCTCGGCGGCGCCCCACGTTCGCTCGCCATCCTCAACGGCACACTGGCGGCCGCGCTCGGTCTCGGCCTCCGCCTCTGGCTAGTGGGTCTCGCCCTTTGGGCGGTGGGGCACTTCGCGGCCGTCTGGGCAGCCAAGCGCGATCCGCAGTTCGTCGACGTCGTGCGCAAGCATCTGCGCATCCCCGGCCACCTGTCGGTCTGAGGAGCGACACCGATGATGAACCTTGCCGAATATCGTAATCGTAACACCCGGCTCGCCGACTTCCTTCCCTGGGTCGCGCTGGTCGGCGAAGGCGTCGTACTGAACAAGGACGGCAGCCTGCAACGCACTGCACGCTTTCGCGGACCTGACCTCGACAGCGCCGTACCGGCCGAGCTGGTCGCGGTCGCCGGCCGCCTCAACAATGCCTTTCGCCGCCTCGGCTCCGGCTGGGCCATCTTCGTCGAGGCACAGCGGCACGGCGCTGCGACCTATCCCGCCAGCATGTTCGCCAACAGCGCCTCGGCGCTGGTCGATGCCGAACGCAAGGCCGATTTCGAGGAAGCCGGCGCGCATTACGAGTCCAGCTACTTCCTCACCTTTCTCTATCTGCCCCCGGCCGAGGATGCGGCGCGCGCCGAAACCTGGCTCTACGAGGGCCGCGAACATACCGGCGTTGACGCACATGAGATCGTGCGCGGCTTCGCCGACCGCACCGACCGCATCCTCAACCTCATCGACGCTTTCATGCCGGAATGCGCGTGGCTCGATGATGCCGAGACGCTGACCTACCTGCATTCGACCATCTCGACGAAACGGCATCGAGTCCGTGTTCCCGAGACGCCGATGTATCTCGACGCGCTGCTGGCCGATCAGCCGCTCACAGGCGGCCTCGAGCCCCGGCTTGGCAACGCGCATCTGCGCATCCTCACCGTCGTCGGCTTCCCGACCGCGACCACGCCCGGCATTCTCGACGAGCTGAACCGGCTGGCCTTTCCCTACCGCTGGTCGACGCGCGCGGTACTGCTCGACAAGACCGACGCCACCAAGCTGCTGACCAAGATCCGGCGGCAATGGTTCGCCAAGCGCAAGTCGATCGCGGCCATCCTCAAGGAAATCATGACGAACGAGGCCTCGGCGCTCGTCGACACCGATGCGGCGAACAAGGCGGCCGACGCCGACATGGCGCTGCAGGAGCTGGGCGCCGATTATGCCGGCCAGGCCTATGTGACGGCCACGATCACGGTCTGGGACGACGATCCGCGCATCGCCGCCGAGAAGCTCCGGCTGGTCGAGAAAATCATTCAGAGCCGCGACTTCACCGCGATGGCCGAGACCATCAATGCCGTGGACGCCTGGCTAGGTTCGCTGCCCGGCCACGTCTACGCCAACGTCCGGCAGCCACCCATCAGCACATTGAATCTCGCCCACATGATCCCGCTGTCGGCGGTGTGGGCGGGACCGGAACGGGACGAGCACTTCGATGCACCCCCACTGCTTTACGGCAGAACGGAGGGCTCGACCCCGTTCCGGCTTTCCATCCACGTCGGCGATGTCGGTCATACGCTGATCGTCGGGCCGACCGGCGCCGGCAAGTCGGTGTTGCTCGCACTCATGGCGCTCCAGTTCCGGCGCTATCCGCAATCCCAAGTCTTCGCTTTCGACTTCGGCGGATCGATCCGCGCCGCGGCGCTCGCCATGCGTGGTGACTGGCATGACCTGGGCGGTGGCCTAACGGACGGCGCCGACGACAGGGTGTCGCTGCAACCGCTGGCCCGCATCGACGACGTCGCGGAGCGGGCCTGGGCCTCCGACTGGCTGATCGCGATCCTCTCCCGCGAGAGCGTAACGGTCACGCCCGAGGTCAAGGAGCATCTCTGGTCGGCCCTGACCTCGCTGGCATCGGCGCCCGTCGCGGAGCGCACGTTGACGGGCCTCTCCGTCCTGCTCCAGTCCAACGACCTGAAGCAGGCGCTCCGACCCTATTGTGTCGGCGGGCCCTATGGTCGGCTGCTCGACGCTGAGGCCGAGCATCTCGGCGAAGCCGATGTTCAGGTCTTCGAGACCGAGGGATTGATCGGCACCGGTGCTGCCGCCGCCGTGCTGGCCTATCTCTTCCACCGTATCGAGGACCGCCTCGACGGGCGGCCGACGCTGCTCATCGTCGATGAGGGCTGGCTCGCGTTGGACGACGACGGTTTCGCCGGTCAGCTCCGCGAGTGGCTGAAGACGCTCCGGAAGAAGAACGCCAGCGTTATCTTCGCCACCCAATCCCTCTCCGATATCGACGGATCGGCGATTGCGCCCGCCATCATCGAGAGCTGCCAGACCCGCATCCTGCTCCCGAACGAACGCGCGATCGAGCCGCAGATCACCGCCATCTATCGCCGCTTCGGCCTAAACGATCGCCAGATCGAGATCCTCGCGCGGGCGATGCCCAAGCGCGACTACTACTGCCAGAGCCGCAGGGGAAACAGGCTCTTCGAGCTGGGCCTGTCGGATGTGGCGCTCGCGCTTTGCGCGGCCTCGTCGAAACAGCATCAGGCACTGATCGCCGCGGTTCACGCCCGTAGCGGCACGGACGGGTTTCTCACCGAGTGGCTGGCCGAAAACCGGCTCGCCTGGGCCGCCGACCTCGTAGCCGACCTCACCAACGTCACCCCCCAACATAATCCGGAGGCACGCCCATGACCCGTTCCGTTCATTCCCGCTCGCGCGCGCTGCGCATGAGCGCCGCGCTACTCGCCGCGCCGCTCGCGCTGTCGCCGATCTTCGCCCCGCCGGCAGCCGCGCAGTGGGTCGTCTACGATCCGACCAACTACGCCCAAAACGTCCTGACGGCCGCTCGCACGCTTCAGCAGGTCAATCAGCAGATCACCCAGCTTCAGAATGAAGCCACCATGCTGATCAACCAGGCGCGCAATCTGGCGAGCCTGCCTTACTCCTCGCTGCAGCAGCTTCAGCAGTCCGTCCAGCGAACCCAGCAGCTCCTGCAACAAGCGCAGGGCATCGCCTACGATGTCCAGCGCATCGACCAGGCGTTCACGTCGACCTACGGCAACGCCTCGATGTCGGCCTCCGATCAGGCGCTCGTCGCCGGAGCGCGCGAGCGCTGGCAGAACACCGTCGGCGGTTTGCAGGACGCCATGCGCGTGCAGGCGGGCGTCGTCGGCAACATCGACACCAATCGCGGCGAGATGTCGGCACTGGTCGGCCAGAGCCAGGGCGCGACGGGCGCCTTGCAGGCGACACAGGCCGGCAATCAGCTTCTCGCCCTTCAAGCCCAGCAGCTCGCCGACCTCACCGCCGTCGTCGCCGCCAACGGGCGTGCCCAGAGCCTTTCCGAGGCCGAGCGCGCCGCCGCGGCTGAACAGGGTCGCGAACAGCGTCGCCGATTTCTGACGCCAGGCAGCGGCTATCAGCCCGGCAACGCCCGCATGTTCCCGAGCGGCAACTGAGGACGTGGTCATGGACGGCAAGATGCTCGCGCGGGTCGGGGCGGTTGTATTCGTCGCGGTCGCGGTCACCGCCACGGCGATCGAGATGACCCGGAAGGAGGAGCCGCCCGAGCTATGGCCGTCCGGCCGCGCCACTCAATCGCAGAGCGATCCGCTGCGTGACGAGTTGATCCGTTGCCAGGCGCTCGGCGAAGCCGGCCCGCGCGATTCAGCTTGCCTACGCGCCTGGGCGGAAAACCGTCACCGCTTCCTCGCGCCTGGCGCGCGGCCCGCCGAGCGGTTGCCGGACATGCCGCCCGCGCAGCGCGATGGCCTCACGCCTCAGTCGGAACGAAGCAACGCACCAGCCGCGACGCCCGCCACGCCTGAGCTCGACGAGGCGCGATAGCATCATGGGCAGCACCGGCGTCATCGACCACTTCCTCGAGGTTTTCACCCGCTATATCGACAGCGGGTTCGGCCTCCTCAGCGGCGAAGTCGCCTTCATCGCAACCACCCTCATCGTCATCGACGTGACGCTTGCGGCGCTGTTCTGGTCGTGGGGCGCCGACGACGACATCGTAGCGCGGCTGGTGAAGAAGACGCTGTTCGTCGGTGTCTTCGCCTACATCATTGGCAACTGGAACAACCTCGCCCGGATCATCTTCGAGAGCTTCGCCGGTCTAGGTCTGAAGGCAAGCGGCACGAGCTTCTCGACCGCCGACCTGATGCGCCCGGGCAAGGTCGCCCAAACCGGCTTGGATGCTGGCCGGCCGCTGCTCGACTCGATCTCCAGCCTGATGGGCTACTGGTCCTTCTTTGAGAACTTCATCCAGATCGCCTGCATGTTCCTCGCATGGGTGCTGGTGCTGCTCGCCTTCTTCATTCTCGCGATCCAGCTGTTCGTCACGCTCATCGAATTCAAACTGACCACGTTGGCCGGCTTTGTGCTCATCCCGTTCGGTCTTTTCGGGAAGTCTGCCTTCATGGCCGAGCGCGTCCTCGGCAACGTCATTTCCTCCGGCATCAAGGTCCTGGTGCTCGCCGTCATCATCGGCATCGGCTCGACGTTATTTTCCGAGTTCACGTCCGGGTTCGGGGGGCAGAACCCGTCGATCGACGAGGCTATGGCGATCGTCCTTGCAGCTTTGTCGCTGCTCGGTTTGGGAATTTTCGGCCCCGGCATCGCCAGCGGCATCGTTTCCGGCGGCCCGCAACTCAGCGCTGGCGCTGCGGTTGGTACCGGCCTAGCCGCAGGCGGAATGGTCGCACTCGGTGCTGGCGCTGTCGGTGCCGCCGCATCCGGAGGTGCAGCCCTGGCTGGCGGCGCCGCCGCTGCGGCTCGTGGCGGCGCTGCGGTCGCCGGCGGCGCTTCGACCGCTTACAGCCTTGGCTCTGCCGGTCAGTCGGGCGCGGCTGGTGTCGCTTCCGGTCTCGGTGGCGTTGCCCGCGCTGGCGGAAGTGCCGCTGTCTCTCCATTGCGTCGGGCCGCATCGCGCGCCGCCGAAAGCATGAAGTCCAGCTTCAACGCGGGCGGCAAGGCCGCCTTCGAGGCGACGGGCGGCTCCTCCACCATGGGCTCGATCGGCGGTGACGCTGCCGGTGACGGTGCCGCGTCCTCGGGTTCCGCCGGTGCCGGCGGGCCACCCGCCTGGGCGCAGCGGATGCGCCGCTCCCAACACATGACCCATGCCGTGCAAGCCACGGCCCACGCTGTCCGCTCCGGCGACGCCCACGGCGGCGGCTCCTCCGTCAACCTGTCCGAAGGCGATCGCTGATGTTCAAACGACCCTCTACCCACTACGGCAAAGCCCCCGAACCCGAGACGCCCTACCAGCGTGCCGGCCAGGTCTGGGATGAACGCATCGGCGCCCCGCGCGTGCAGGCCAAGAACTGGCGCTTGATGGCATTCGGCTCGCTGATCCTGTCGGCCGGCTTCGCCACCGCGCTCGTCGTGCAGTCGGCACGGGGAACGATAGTTCCTTGGGTGGTCCAGGTCGATCGACTCGGTCAGGCACAAGCGGTCGCTCCCGCCGAGGCGGACTACCGTCCGACCGATCCGCAGATCGCCTTCCACTTGGCGCGCTTCATCGAGCAGGTTCGCTCGATCCCGGCCGACGCGATCATCGTGCGGCAAAACTGGCTGCGCGCGTATGACTTCACGACCGATCGCGGTGCCATGGCGTTGAACGACTACGCCAGGTCCAACGACCCGTTCACACGGGTCGGCCGCCAGCAGGTCGCCGTCGACGTCTCCAGCGTCATCCGCGCTTCGCCGGACAGCTTCCGCGTCGCGTGGGTGGAGCGCCGCTACGAGAACGGCCAGCTCGCCGAGACAACCCGCTGGACTGCGATCCTGACGATCGTCGTGCAGGTCCCCCGAAACGCCGATCGGCTGAGGGCGAACCCGCTCGGCATCTACGTCAACGCCATCAACTGGTCACGGGAGCTTGGGCAATGAAGCCGTCTTTCCGTAAAGCCGGAAGCCCGGCTTTACACACATTCGTATTCCCGGCTCTCCGCAGGGCCGCAATCCCGATGGTCCTGCTGGCGACAACCGCACTCGCCGGCTGCGCTACGACCAACCCCCCGCCTGAAATATCCTACGACAACGCGGCTCCCGCGGTGCAGACCGTCGATCCACCAGCGCCCGTCACTGTGGTCGAGCTGCCGCGGCCGCTCCCGCTACCCGGCCAGTTGCAGCGCGTGCCGGAGACGCGACGCGCGCCCGAGCCGGCCAACCCGACGGCGCGCGTCAACCAGGCCAACGAGGCGGCCCGCGTCCAGCCGGTGCGTGATGGATTTATCAATTCGATGCAGGTCTATCCCTGGACGCAGGGTGCGCTCTACCAAGTCTATACGGCGGTCGGACAGATCACTGACATCGCGCTCCAGCCCGGCGAGCAGCTCGTCGGCGCAGGACCCGTCGCCGCAGGCGACACGGTACGGTGGATCATCGGCGACACCGAGAGCGGATCGGGTGCGACGCGCCAAGTCCACATCCTGGTGAAGCCGACACGGGCCGACCTGATGACCAACCTCGTCATCAACACCAACATGCGCACTTATCACATGGAGCTTCGCTCGACCGAGCGGACCTATATGGCATCGGTCTCGTGGCAGTATCCACAGGATCAGCTTATCGCATTGCGTCGGCAGAATGCCGAGGCGCAAGCCGCCCAACCCGTGGCGAGCGGCGTCGATCTCGCCAACGTCAACTTCCGCTACGCAATCGAGGGGGACCGCGCGCCGTGGAGGCCGCTCCGCGCCTTTGACGACGGCCGACAGGTCTTCATTGAGTTCCCGCGCGGCATCGGCCAGGGCGAGATGCCCCCGCTCTTCGTCGTGGGCGCCGAAGGCAACACCTCCGAATTGGTCAACTATCGCGTCCGCGGCCATCACATGATCGTCGATCGGCTCTTCGCCGCGGCCGAACTGAGGTTCGGCTCCGGCGACCGGCAACGGCGCGTTCGCATCACCCGCACCGATGGGAGGCCGACCTCGTGAGCGAGAGCCCGCCCCGGAGTGGGGATGCCCCGGACGACGATCCGCAGCCCTTGACCGGCGAACCCGCCGGTCCCGCGCCAATGCGGCTGCGGGCCGAGCCGCCGCGTGTGACGCGGCTGTCGCGTAAGGTGTTGGCAGGGCTCGGCCTGATCGCCAGCGTCGGGCTTGGCGGCGCATTGATTTACGCGCTTCAAACGCGGGACGGCGCCCGGCCGAATGAGGAGCTGTATTCCACCGAGAACCGCTCCACAGCCGATGGCCTGGCCGGGCTACCGCGAGACTATGCTGGCGTGCCGCGGCTTGGTCCGCCGCTTCCCGGAGACCTCGGCCGGCCTATCCTCAGCACACAGGATCGCGGCCAGCCAGTGCCGACCCCTGGCATCGCCACGCCCAATCCCGGCATCAGCCCGGAAGAGCAGCGGCGCCTACAGGAGATCGAGACCGCGCGGACGAGTCGCCTATTCTCCGGATCGGAAAGCCGGGGTGCGCCCGCTGCGGCGGGGGCGGCCCCGGCACTCCCGCCCGCACCGGATTTGGCGAGCCTTGGCCTCGCGCCGCCGCCAGCAACTCCCTCCGCACAGGATCGTCAGAACGCCTTTCTCAACGCGGCCACCGATCGACGAACGGTGTCTCCCGATCGCGTCGTTGCTCCGGCGTCGCCGAACATCCTTCAGGCCGGCGCAGTCATCTCGGCGGCACTCATAACCGGCATCCGATCGGACCTCCCGGGCCAGATCACCGCCCAGGTGACCGAAAACATCTACGACAGTCCCACAGGACGCATCCTGCTCGTGCCACAGGGCACGCGCGTCATCGGCCAGTACGACAACAATGTGCAGTTCGGGCAAAGCCGTGTGCTGCTTGTCTGGAACCGGCTGATCTTTCCGAATGGTCGCTCGATCGTTCTCGAGCGCCAGCCTGGTGCCGACGCCGAGGGATATGCCGGCCTGCAGGATGGGGTGGATTACCATTGGTGGGATCTCGCCAAGGCGGCAGGACTTTCGACGCTCCTCAGCGTTGGCGCCGAACTTGCCGTCGATAATGATGACCGGCTTATCCAGGCGATCCGCAATGGCGGCCAGGACACGATCAATGACGCCGGACAGCAGATCGTCCGCCGTCAGCTCAACGTGGCGCCCACTCTCACAATTCGCCCAGGCTACCCAGTCCGCGTCATCGTAACGCGTGATCTCGTGCTCGAACCCTATGGGGAATGAATATGTCTAAGCTCAAGCTAGGTCCCCTCGCGGACGATAAACCCGTAAAGGTTCAGGTCGAGCTGCCAGCCCCTCTGCATCAGGACTTGGCCGATTACGCGGACCTCCTGGGCCGCGAGCAAGGCCAGCCGGCGGTGGAACCCGCTCGGTTGATCGTCCCGATGCTACAGCGGTTCATCGCTACAGATCGCGGCTTCGCGAAGGCGCGGCGAGCGTCCACGCAGCGGAAGGCTGATTAGGCGGCGCCTACTTTCATACCGGGTAGAGCGTCGAAACACTTCAGTAGAAGGGGCAGCGCTGGATTATCGTTGTCGCTAGACGAGATCATTGCTGCGGTCGGCGCCCGGCTGGATCGAAGTGGCACCAGAGCAAGGTCTGGACGGCGAACCGCACTCGTGATGGTAACCCCAAACCCCTGTTCGACCATCGTCAGCAGGGTCTCTCGACTGACCTGTTGAATTGAAAGTTGGACGGCACTCTCGACCGCCCCGACCATCCGTCGCAGCATCGCAGCGAGTTCTCGTCCGGCCCCATCGGAGCGGGACAGAAAGATTTCTCCGCAGAGGTCATCCCAGACGAGATTAGGCCGCGATGCCAATTTGTGACCTGGGGACAGCGCGACGAACAGATCCGGTTCACATAGGCGTCGGATTTGGAGCGCAGGGTCTCTAGCCGCGCCCAGGCTGATTGCCGCGTCTAGCAACCCCCGTCTGACACCCAGTGTGTTTGCTTCTGACGTTCCTTCCTCGAGTTTGACCTCAATCGTCGGGTATCGGAGCCGGAAGCTCGCTAGAAGGTCGATGATAGGGCACGCGGGAAATGCTTCGAGCATTCCGAACCTGACGACACCGGTCGTCTGCTTCCGTGTAGTGCGGATTTCCGTCGCGGCTTCGCGAAGGAATCTCGCACCCACTACCGCCTGCTGAAGGAAGCGTTCCCCCTCGGGCGTCAAATCAGCGCCTGATCGCGTGCGGTGGAATAGCGAGCACCCAAGCTGGCGCTCAAGTATCTGAACCCGACGGCTCACGGTGGATTGCGATATCGCAAGGCGCTCGGCCGCGCGTCGAAAACTACCCGCCTCAGCGACCTGAACGGCGTACTTCAAGTATCGAAGGTCCAGCGTCAGATCGGGCATGACACTTTTCCCATGGCTGTGGCCCGCTTGCAGGAGATCGAGCCCAGAAGCCGGAGCCGTCGGAAGCGCGCCCGCTCAAGCCGCCTCGCGCATGAAAAGGTTGCATGCGTATCGATCCCAGATGTGGAATCCGAGCCGAGCCCTTTGTTGAGCATGACCATATCCGAATCCGTGAGAGATGTATGCGTCGGTCATACATTTCTCACATCTTGATGTCTATGCGCGACGCATATATTATTTCGGAATGGAGCCTGAGGTCGCCAAATATCATTTTGGTGCTCTGGCGCTGGCGGTCGCCGAAAGCATCGCCAGCGTCTCGGCCTCGCTTTCACCCAGCGGCTCCGCGACCGCGATGATGATATTTCTGAGTTTGGAGCCTGGGCTTCCAATCAGTGTTCTAGCGACCCGGATTAGGCTGTCGCATGCTGGAACAGTGAGGCTGATCGACAGACTGGTACAGGACGATTTGGTGGAACGACGCCGGAATAATGCAGACCAACGCGCGCGACTTATCCACCTCACCGGTTCGGGGGAACGTCTGACTGGAGCTTTACTCAAAGCGCGAGAGCGCGTCATCGATGAGTGTGTCTCTGCGTTGTCGCGCGGAGATCTCGACATCCTCGGCACTCTATCCGAACGGCTGCTTTCAGCTAATGGGTTCGACAAATCCGGCTCTAGCAGCCTCTGCCAACTGCTCGGCTACGGAAAACAAGTCCATTCAGGACCCGTGGGCCAGACAGGGCGGTCCCGGCGCCGAAACGTTGCCCGTTGAGGCTGACAAGATGATTGAGCAGGTCTACAATTGGCTTCGATAGCCCTCGAATTTCTGCTTTGCGTGCTTGCCTTCTGGTTTGGGTATTCCGCCAATCAAGGTGGAACGTGCCTAGTCGTCGCTGCTCACGAAATCCAGAAGCGACGCCCGCCGAGGATGTTTGTTGGATTTCTAGCGGCGTCAGCAGCTGCGGGCCTTATCTCGATACCGCTTGTCTGGTCTGGAGCGCTGGGCGCTACTCTCACGCCGTCGACTAGCATCAACTGGCTTCTCTTAGTTGGAGTGACCTGCCCCCCGGAAGTTCCCTCGCTGTGATGTAGAGTCTGCCCAACCTGAGAAGGAGCAGACGAGATGAGGAAAAGCCGTTTTACCGAGGCGCAGATCATCGGGATGATCAAGGAACATGAGGCGGGTTTGCCGACCTCCGAGCTTTGCCGGAAGCACGGGTTGAGCCCCGCGACCTTCTACAAGCTGAAGGCCAAGTATGGCGGGATGGACCTGTCGGACGCAAAGCGGCTGAAGCAGCTCGAGGACGAGAACGCGAAGCTGAAACGCCTGCTGGCGGATGCGATGTTGGACAACGTGGTTCTGAAAGATCTGTTGGGAAAACCCTGACGACACCGATGGCGCGGCGGGACGCGGTTCTGCGGGCGATGAAGGGTCATCCGATCTCTCAACGCCGGGCCTGCGTCCTGATCGGTGTCGATCCGAAGACTGTGCGGCGTGAGCGGCCGCCCGATAACCCGGAAATCCGTGAGGAGATGCACAAGATCGCCGAGAAGCGTCGTCGCTTCGGGTATCGGCGTGTGGGCATCATGCTGGAGCGCAAAGGCATGATCATGAACGAAAAGAAGCTCTACCGCATCTACCGGGAAGAGGGTCTGTCAGTGCGCCGCCGTCGTGGCCGCAAACGGGCACGCGGCAGTCGGACACCAATGCCGGTGCCGCTGCGGCCGAACCAGCGCTGGTCCCTGGACTTCCTGTCCGACACGTTCGGGGCATGCCGCAAGTTCCGCATTCTGGCGGTCAACGACGATTGCTGCCGCGAGAACTTGGCCCTGATTGCCGACACCAGCATATCGGGGGCCAGAGTGGCGCGAGAACTTGACGCCTTGGTTCGCATCTACGGCAAACCGGCTTGCCTCGTCAGCGACAACGTCCTGGGTCACGAAGGAAAGCGAGATTTGGTCAACAGATCTCTATGCGCCGGCATTGAGCGGCGAGGCATGCATTCTGAGCCAGATGGCTTCCACCGTCAACGGGATCGCTC
>NZ_JAAILI010000065.1 GCF_012650175.1 Sphingomonas sp. S2M10 | reverse complement strand
GCCTGACCCGTCTTCGAACACTCCCTCTAACCCGCATATTATCTGGAGTGAAATCATGGAAAACCGAAGGAAACCTGCGTCTCTCGCCGCCACGCTCGACATAAACTGCGACTGCAAAGAATACGTCTAATGTGGAGCTCCACATTAGACATACTCGCGGGGTGTGATGTCCACCCGGACATCGTTCCATTCCTCGGTGGGCAGGTCTGCCAGCCGCCGCTCCATCAGCGCCTCGCCGGTCGAGACGATCTGGATGACGGCCGAATGGCCCGCTTCCAGATCGGCTGCAATCGACCGGATCAGCGTCGGGGTCTTCATCGACGTCAGCAGGTGGCCGAAGAACCGCTGCTTGGCCGATTCAAAGGCGCTGCGGGCGGCGGATTTGGCCTGGCGGTTCAGCGTGCCCGTGCTGCCGGTGATATTGGCGGCCTCCATCGCCGCATCCAGATTGTTGTGGATGATCGCTTATCGCGAGGAAGCGATAATGCGAAGGAACGCGGTGTAGGCCCGCAAAGCAAGGGCACTTGTCACCACGACCTTCGCATTATTTCACAGGGTATCCAGCCACTCCATCAGGCTCGCATCCCGC
>NZ_JAAILI010000064.1 GCF_012650175.1 Sphingomonas sp. S2M10 | reverse complement strand
CACCCGCCCCGACCCCGACCCCGCCACCCATGCCGGCGCCCACGTCTACCGCGACCACGCCCAGCTACACGCCCGCAGCCGCCTTCAGCGCCACTACCGGCGCGACCATTCCCGTCGGCAAGTGCGTCAACATGGGCAATCATCTGGAAGCGCCCACCGAAGGCGCGTGGGGCCGAGCGATCGTCGATGCCGACTTCACCGTCATCAAGGCGGCGGGATTCGATACGATCCGCCTGCCGGTGCGCTGGTCCAGCCACGCGCTGGCAGCGGCGCCCTATACGATCGATGCGGCTTTCCTGGCCAGGGTACGCCATGTGGTCGAGACCGCGCGCAAAGCCGGGCTCAACATTATCCTCAACCTCCATCATTATGACGAAATGGCGACCGCGCCGGCGGCACACGCCGAACGCTTCGCGGGCTTGTGGAAGCAGATCGCTGCGGCCTTTGCCGACGAACCCGAAGCGAGCGTCTGGTTCGAACTGATGAACGAGCCCAACGGCGCGCTCGACGACAGCAACCTCAAGGCCGCCCTCACCCCGGCGCTGGCGGCGGTGCGCGCGACGAACCGCACCCGCCCGGTCATCATCGGCGGACAGAAGTGGAGCGGCGTGCCCAGTCTCGAGACGCTGCAGCTGCCCGACGACGCAAATCTCGTCGTGACCATCCATACCTATGACCCGTTCAACTTCACCCATCAGGGCGCGACCTGGATCAGCCCGACGCCGCCGCTCGGCCGGGTGTTCGGCAGCGCTGCCGATTATCGCGAGCTCGACGCCAATCTGGCGACGGTGCGCGCCTATATGCAACGCACCGGGCGGCAGGTGTTTGTTGGCGAATATGGCGCGAACGACAATCTTGCCAATCCGCTGGCGCAGCGCATTCTCTATTACGGCGCGGTCTCCTCCGCCTATGCCTCGATCGGCGTGCAAAGCTGTGCCTGGGCCTATGCCAACACCTTCAAGCTCCGCGACGGCACTGGCTGGCTGCCCGGCATGGTAGAAGCCATCCGCACCACCACGACCCTGCGATAGCGACCCGTGCGACCGGCCGCCGCTGGCATGCGGGCGGTGGTGGTTGAGGCGGGCGCGTGCCTCGCCCATAAGCGCGGGCATGCGTCTGCTTTCCCTGATCGCCGGTGCCGGCCTCGTTCTCGTCGCCGGCTGCGTGCCCGCCCCGTCTACCCGACCACCCCAGCCTGCCCCCCGGCCGGTGCCGGTACCTGCGCCGGCGCCGAAGCCGCCTGCGCCCACGCTCGGCGCGGACTGGCGCGACTGGCCGATCACACCTGGCGATTGGCGCTATCGGGCCGGCAGCGCGACCTATGGCGTGACGGGTGGGGCACCGCTTGCGACACTGCGCTGCGACCCCGCAGCGCGCCGGATAACGCTATCCCGCACCGGCTCGGCGCCGACGACGCTCACCTTGCGCACCACCAGCGCGGTGCGGGCCATCCCCGCCACGCCTGATTTCGGCGCGCCCGGGATGCTCGGCATGGGCTTCGCGGCCAATGACAGCTTTCTCGACGCGCTCGGCTTCAGCCGTGGGCGGTTCGTGATCGAGGGCGGAGGCCTGCCGGTGCTGGTACTTCCGGCCTGGCCGGAAATCCTGCGCGTGGTGGAGGATTGCCGCAGATAGACGATGCGACGCACCGTTCGGCCCAGACTTCCAGAATCGCACCGATAAAAATCTTTTACAAGACTTGTTCTGCGACTCAGGGTCATCCTACATGTCAAGTGTGTCGAGAGGCACAGGCTCTTCAACAAGCGAAAGGAGGTGATCCGATGTCTCATGGTTCAGCAGTGAGGTCGGTTCAGTTCGTTCGGGAGACGCGGCGCTGATCCTGCTCCGCGGGTGGAAGTTTTCCATCCATATTGCCGCCGGGAGGTATTCTCCTCCAACCAACGTCGGCAGTTGCAGGTAACGCGGTCCGCATGGTCTCCCGGGCTGGAGCTCTCCGGCCGCTGACCATGTCGGGGGTCGCCGGGTACCCAGGATTGGGGCCCGGCGGCCTCTTTCATTTTCGATCTAGACTGATCGCCGGCCTGATCGGCCGCAACTCCGCAGATTCCCATGGTTAGCGAAAAGTTACGCTGCCGATATGGACATACCCCAGCTTGGCCGGTGCCGATTCGACAGGGCAGGACGGCAGGCTAGAGGGTTTTCAGCGGCGGAGTGTCCGATGCAGCAGGGAAGCGGAGGCGACGCGGACGCAGCGCGCGACACCTGCCTGCGCACGATGCTGGAAGCGCTGCCGTCGCCGGTGCTGCTGATCGATCGCGCCAATCGCATCGTCGAGGTGAATGCAGCGTTTTGCGCGCTCGCCGGCAAGGACCGCGACTACTGGCGGGCCACCCCCATCGAAGCCTATCTCTCGCCGGAACAACTTGCCCGCTTCACGGCCGAACATGGCCAGGTGTTCGCGACCGGCGAGGATCTCGAGACCGAGGAAGTGATCGGCGGCCATGACGGCGGCATCCGGCACGTGGTTACCCGCCGTCGGCGGATAATGCTGGGCGGGGAGCCGCTGGTCCTGACGATCCTCACCGACATCACGCCGCTACGCCAGGCCGAGGCGCGCATCCGCCATCTGGCCTATCACGATGCCTTAACCGGCCTGCCGAACCGCGCCGCGCTGACCGAACGGATCGCCGGCGCACTGGCGAATGGCAGTGGCGCCCCTGCACTGCTCATCATCGATCTCTATCAGTTCAAGGACATCAACGACGCCTTTGGCGACGGCGTCGGCGATGCCCTGTTGCGGGCTTTCGCCTACCGGCTCGCGGGCACCGCCCGCGGGTCGGACGCGATATCGCGCACCGGCGGGGACAGCTTCGCCGTTCTCGTGGCCGATTGTCCGGACGCGGGGCATGCCGAAGCGGAGTGCCGGCGGCTGCTGGCGCTGGGCGATATGCCGTTCGCCGGGCCATCGGGCGACGTGCGGCTGGGGCTGTCGATCGGCTGCGCCTGGGCCGGGCCTGGCGTCGATGCGGACGAACTGCATCGCCGCGCCGAGTTCGCCCTTTACGAAGCGAAGCGCCAGCCGGCGAACGAGTTCCGTCTGTTCGATGCCGCGCTGGCGGCCGAAGTCCATGCCCGCCGCACGCTCGAAGCCGATCTGCGCAAGGCACTCGCCGCAGGCGACCAGCTCGACGTCTTCTACCAGCCGGTGGTGGATGCGGGCGGCCACCGCGTTGTGGGCGTGGAGGCGCTCGTCCGCTGGCACCATCCGCAGCGCGGCACGATCCCGCCCGCCAGCTTCATCCCGATCGCCGAGGCAAGCGGGCTGATCGTGCCGCTGGGGGAATGGGTGCTCGATCGCGCCGCGGCGATGATGGTGCGCTACCCCCATATCTCGCTTGCGGTGAACCTGTCCCCCATCCAGCTGCGCAGCCCGGGGATCGACGCACGGCTCCTGGCGATCCTGGCGCGACGCGGGATGCGCCCCCAGCAACTCCAGCTGGAAGTCACCGAAAGCGCCGTGCTTTCGGTGGATGCCGGGATCGAGCAGGGCCTCGGCCGCTTGCGCGAGGCAGGCGTGCAGTTGGTGCTCGACGATTTCGGCACGGGCTATTCCAGCCTGTCGCATCTCCACAAGCTGGCGGTCGACCGGGTCAAGATCGACCAGAGCTTCGTGCGCGACCTCGGCCGATCGCAGGATGCGCGCGCGATCATCCAGGCGGTGCTCGGCATCAGCCAGTCGCTGGGCATCGGCGTGACCGCGGAAGGCGTGGAGGATGAGACGCAGCAGCTGTTCCTGCGCTCGTTCGGTTGTCACGAGTTCCAGGGCTATCTGTTCTCGCGTCCGCTGCCGGCTGCGGAAGCGGTGGCGTTTCTGGAGACTCACGATACGCGGGTGGCGGCATAAGCCCGATTGCCTAGGGCCAACACCGCTGCGGCAGCCAAATGCAACTGTCAGGCCTAGTTCAACCCTCCTTGGCCAGCCCCTTCAGCCGGTAGAGTATGTCCAGCGCCTCGCGCGGGCTGAGCGCGTCGATATCGAGCGTGTCGAGTTCGTGGCGCAACGCATCGACCTTCTCCTCCTCGGCGTGCGCGGCGGCGGCGAACAGGGGCAGGTCGTCCAGCCCCGCCGCCAGCCCGCCGGTCTTGGCGCGGCCGGCTTCCAGCTTGTCGAGCACCGCCTTCGCGCGTTTCACCGTGGCGGGCGACATGCCGGCGAGGCGCGCCACCGCGATGCCGTAGCTGCGGTCGGCCGGGCCGTCCGCCAGTTCGTGGAGCAGCACCAGCTCGCCCTTCCACTCGCGGGCGCGGACATGGTGGAGCGTGAGCGCGTCGCAGCGTTCGGCCAGCCGGGTCAGCTCGTGATAATGGGTGGCGAACAGGCAGCGGCAGCGATTTTCCTCATGGATCGCCTCCACCACCGCCCAGGCGATGGCGAGCCCGTCATATGTGGAGGTGCCGCGGCCCACCTCATCGAGGATGACGAAGCTGCGCGGGGTCGCCTGCGCCAGGATCGCCGCGGTTTCGACCATCTCCACCATGAAGGTGGAGCGGCCGCGGGCGAGATTGTCCGAGGCGCCGACGCGGCTGAACAGCCGGTCGACCAGCCCCAGCGTCGCCCGGGTGGCGGGGACGTAGCTGCCCGCCTGCGCCAGCACCGCGATCAGCGCGTTCTGGCGCAGGAAGGTCGACTTGCCGCCCATGTTCGGGCCGGTGACCAGCCACAGGCGCGAGTCTTCGGAGAGCGTGCAGTCGTTGGCGACGAAGCGGCCGCCGGCGCGGGCCACGGCGGCTTCGACCACGGGGTGGCGGCCGCCCTCGATGTCGAAGCAGCTATGTTCGACCAGCTCGGGGCGCGCCCAGCCGCCTTCGGCCGCGCGTTCGGCAAGCCCGGCGGCAACGTCGATCCGCGCAAGGGCGTCGGCAGTGGCGGCGATCGGCTCGCGGCGGGAGAGCGCCTGTCCGGTCAGGTCTTCCAGATGCGCGGATTCGGCGGCGAGCGCATGGGCGCCGGCCTGCGTCACCTTCACCGCCACGTCGTGCAGCTCGGGTGCGTTGAAGCGGACCACGCCGGCAAGCGTCTGGCGATGGGTGAAGCCGCTGTCGGGCTTCATCAGTGCGTCGGCGGCGCGGGCGGGTACTTCGATATGATAGCCGAGCACGCCGTTATGGCGGATTTTGAGCGTGGCGATGCCGGTGCGGGCGCGATAGGCGCCCTCCAGCGCGGCGATGGCGCGGCGGCCGCCGGCCCCGGCGTCGCGCAGGTCGTCGAGCGCGGCGTCGTACCCCTCGGCGATATAGCCGCCATGCGCGGCATCGACCGGCGGCTCGGGAACCAGCGCGCGGCTGAGCAGGTCGATCAGCGCGCCGTGGCCGCGCAGCTGTGGTGCGAGCTCGCGCAGCAGGGCGGGGGCGTCGGCGATGCGATCGAGCTTCTCGCCCAGCCGCCAGGCACCGTCGAGGCCGTCACGGAGTTGGCCGAGATCGCGCGGGGAGCCGCGCCCGGCGGCGAGGCGGCCGAGCGCCCGGCCGATGTCGGGCAATGCGCGCAGCGTCGCGCGGATGCTGTCGCGGAGGCCCGCATCGTCGTGGAACAGCGTGACGAGATCGAGCCGCGCGTCGACCGTCGCCCGGTCCATCAGGGGCGCGGCGATATCCGCGCCGAGCAGCCGCGCGCCGGCGCCCGTCACGGTCCGGTCGACCGCGTCGAGCAGGCTGCCCTTGCGCGTGCCCGAGGCGCTGACGGTGAGCTCGAGGCTCTCGCGCGTCGCGGCGTCGATCGCCATCGCAGCCTCGGCGCGGCTGACGCGCGGCGGGCGCAGGAAGGGCAGCGCGCCCTTGGCGGTGTGCTCCAGATAGGCGACCAGCCCGCCGGCCGCCGCCAGCCCTGCGCGCGAGAACTGGCCGAACCCGTCCAGCGTCGCGACGCCGAACAGCCGCTTCAGTCGCGCCTCGCCGCTGGCGCTGTCGAAGTCGATTTTCGGGCGCAGCGCGGTGGCGAGCTCGGCGAATTCAGTCGCGTCGCAGGCGATGGTCTCGGCGGGGTTGAGACGGGCGAGTTCGGCGCCCAGCCGCGCCGCGTCGGTCTCGATCAGCTCGAAGCGGCCGGTGGAGATGTCGGCGCAGGCGATCGCCACCCCGCCGCCCGCCTCGCCCACCGCGACGCACCAGTTGGCGCTGCGGCTGTCGAGCAGCGCCTCCTCGGTCAGCGTGCCGGCGGTGACGACGCGGACGATCGCGCGCGCGACCAGCGCCTTGGAGCCGGCGCGCTTCTTCGCTTCCTCGGGCGTCTCGGTCTGGTTGGCGATGGCGACGCGCTGGCCCGCCTTGATCAGCCGGGCGAGATAGGCCTCCATCGCATGTACCGGCACGCCGCACATCGGGATCTTGTCGCCCTCATGTTCGCCGCGCGAGGTCAGCGCGATGTCGAGCACGCTGCTGGCGATCTTGGCGTCTTCGAAGAACAGCTCGAAGAAATCGCCCATGCGGTAGAACAGCAGGCAATCCCCGGCTTCCGCCTTGAGTGCGAGATACTGGGCCATCATCGGGGTAGGGGCGGCGGAGGACATGACGCCTCGCTACCGGATGCGCAGGGGGCGGCACAACCGCCGCCATGGGGTGACGCTGGTGGAAACTGGGGATAAGGCGCGGACGATGCACGAGTCCCCGCTTCCCGAGCAGCCGGTGCCGATGCTGCGGTGGCGCTGGATCGCCGCGCTGGCGGTGCTGTCGGCTCTGCCCTTCCTGTTCGTGCGCGTGCCGCCGCTGACCGATGTTCCCGGCCATATCGGGCGGTTCGCGGTGCAGCTGGCGCCTGCCGACAGCGTGCTGCACCGCTATTTCGATTTCGTCTGGCGGCCGACGCTGAACCTGGCGGCGGACCTGATCGTGCAGGCATTGCACCCGCTGCTCGGCCCGCTCGCGGCGATGTGGCTGGTCTGCGCGGCGGTGCCGGTGCTGACCGTACTGGGGCTGCTGGCGGTCAGCCGGCAACTGAACCCGCGCGGCAGTGCGGCGCTGCCCTGGGCTCTGATCTTTATCTATAACAGCCCGTTCCTGTGGGGTTTCGTCAACTATGCCTTCACGGCGGCGCTGGCGCTGTGCGGGTTCGCATCGTGGATCGCGCTCGAGCGCCGCAGGGCGTTGCGGGGCGCGCTGTTCCTGTTGGTCGCGCCGGCGCTGTTCCTGGGACATGGCGAGGGCGGTGCGCTGCTGCTGCTTTGGGCGGCGGGCTATGAGGCGGGGCGCGCGGGCCGCTGGTGGCGTCCGCGCGCTGCGTTCGGCGTGACGGCGCGGCTCTGGCCATTTGTGACCGTGCTGTTGCCGCTTGTCCTGTCGCGCGGCGACAGCGGCACGACCGCGTGGGATTTCCCGGGCAAGCTCGACGAGATGACCGCGCTGGTCCGTGACCAGCATGCGCTACTCGACATCGCGACGGTGGCGGCGGCGCTTGGCGTGCTGCTGCTGGGGCGGCTGCGCGACGCGCGGATCGTGCGTCTTGGGCTGTGGCCGGTAGTGGGTACGGCGGCGCTGTTCGTGGCGGCGCCGCTTCAGCTTTCGGGTACCAACAATGTCGACATGCGGCTGGCGCCTTACGCGGTGATGCTGGCGCTGGCACTGCAGGATTGGCGGCCGGTAGCGACGCGATGGCGGCGTTTGCTGCTGCTGGCGGGCACGATGCTGCTGGCGCTGAGGTTCGGCATCACCACCGCCAGCTTCCTTGGCTATCAGCGCGAATATGCGCGGGAACTGGCGGCGCTGGATCACATCGCGCCGGGCAGTCGCGTGCTGAACCTGGTGCGCAGCGATTGCGGTCTGCGTGCCTGGCGCCAGCCCCGCGTTACGCATCTCGGCGCGCTCGCCACCGCCGAGCGCGATGCCTGGACCAACGCGCACTGGGCGGTTGCCTCGATCCATCTGTTGCAGGTTCGCTATGGCCCGCCGGGCTTCGCCACCGATCCGTCGCAGCTGGTGTACCCGCAGGATTGCGTTGGCCCGGGCGGAGAGAAGCGGCAGCGTCGCACCATCCAGGACCTCGCGCCGCGCCTGCCGCTCGGCCAGGTCGACTATCTTTGGCTGATCGACGTGCCCCTGCCGCCGGGCCCGGCGGATCCGCGGCTGGTGCCGGTATGGCGGTCGGGAACCAGCGCGCTCTACGCGGTGCACCCTCCCGAAGGGACGTAGGGGAAAGCGCGGAAACGGCCTACTGTGGTTTGCATTCGTCGGCCCGGGCTGCTTTAGGGGCGCAAACAGCCAACGAAGTGAGGAGCCGAGCGGATGGCCGAAGAGAGCAACGTCCAGTTTTCCGATCGGGAGGCGCTGCGCTACCACGCCGAGGGCCGCCCGGGTAAGATCGAGATCGTCGCCTCCAAGCCGATGGCGACCCAGCGCGATCTAGCGCTGGCCTATTCGCCCGGCGTCGCCGTGCCGGTGCTGGCGATCGCCGAGAACCCGGCGACCGCCTATGACTATACCGCCAAGGGCAATCTCGTTGCCGTGATCTCCAATGGTACCGCTATCCTGGGCCTGGGCAATCTGGGCGCGCTGGCCTCCAAGCCGGTGATGGAAGGCAAGGCGGTGCTGTTCAAGCGTTTTGCCGATGTCGACTCGATCGACCTGGAGCTTAAGACCGAGGACGTCGACCGCTTCATCGACGCGGTCGAGCTGATGGAGCCGAGCTTCGGCGGCATCAACCTCGAGGACATCAAGTCCCCCGAATGCTTCGTGATCGAGCAGACGCTGCGCGAGCGCATGAACATTCCGGTGTTCCATGACGACCAGCACGGCACCGCGATCATCGCCGCCGCCGGCATCATCAACGCGCTGTACCTGACCGGCCGCGACCTGAAGACGACCAAGATCGTCGTCAACGGTGCCGGCGCCGCCGCGATCGCCTGCACCGAGCTGATCAAGGCGATGGGCCTGCCGCAGGACAATCTGCTGATGTGCGACCGCACCGGCGTGATCTACCAGGGCCGCGAGGGCGTGAACCAGTGGCAGTCCGCCCATGCCGCCAAGACCGATCGCCGCACGCTGGCCGAGGCGCTGGAAGGCGCCGACGTGTTCCTGGGCCTCTCCGCCGCCAACGCGCTGCCGGCCGAACTGCTCGAGAAGATGGCGCCCAAGCCGATCATCTTCGCGATGGCCAATCCGGATCCCGAGATCACCCCGCCTGAGGCCAAGCGCGTCCGCCCGGACGTGATCATCGCCACCGGCCGTTCGGACTATCCGAACCAGGTGAACAACGTGCTCTGCTTCCCGTTCATCTTCCGCGGCGCGCTCGACGTGCGTGCGACGGGCATCAACGATGCGATGAAGGTCGCCGCCGCCCGCGCGCTGGCCGAGCTCGCCCGCCAGCAGGTGCCCGAGGAAGTGGCGACCGCCTATGGCACCTCGCACAGCTTCGGCCCGGATTACATCATCCCGACGCCGTTCGATCCGCGCCTGATCGAGATCATCCCGGCAGCGGTGGCGCAGGCCGCGATGGACTCGGGCGTGGCGACGCGACCGATCATCGACATGACCGCCTATCGCCAGCAGCTGCGCGCGCGGATGAACCCGACCACCTCGGTGCTCAGCATGGCCTATGAGGGCGCCCGCGCCCAGCCGAAGCGCGTCATCTTCGCCGAGGGCGAGGAAGAGGTGGTGCTGCGCGCCGCGATCGCCTTCCAGGAAGGCGGCTATGGCACGCCGGTGCTGGTCGGCCGTGAGTCGGTGCTCGATCAGCTCCGCGCGCTGGGCGCCAATCCCGATCACTTCGAGCTGCACAACAGCGTCAACTCGCCGCTTGTCGGCGAGATGGTGGAGACGCTCTACAAGCGCCTGCAGCGCCGCGGCTATCTCCACCGGGACTGCGAGCGGATGGTCAACCGCGACCGCAACATCTTCGGGTCGCTGCTGCTGCGGCTGGGCCATGCCGATGCAATGATCACCGGCGTCACCCGCACCTATGCCGAGACGATGCGCCAGGTGCGCCGCGTGATCGACCCCGTGGACGGCCGCACGCCGTTCGGCATCCACGTACTGGTCGGCCAGTCGCACACCGTGTTCATCGCCGACACCACGGTGAGCGAGCGCCCGAGTGCCGAGGAACTGGCCGACATCGCCGAGCGCACTGTCCAGGTCGCCAAGCGGATGGGCCACGAGCCGCGCGTCGCGCTGCTCAGCTACTCGACCTTCGGCAACCCCGAGGGCAAGTGGATCGACAATATCCGTGATGCGGTGAAGGTGCTCGACGCGCGCGGCGTGACCTTCGAATATGAAGGCGACATGGCGCCCGACGTGGCGCTGAACCCCAAGCTGCTCGCCAACTATCCGTTCGCGCGCCTCTCGGGTCCGGCCAACATCCTGATCATGCCGGGTCTGCAATCGGCCAACATCTCGGCCAAGCTGCTGCGCGAGCTGGGCGGCGATTCGACTATCGGCCCGATGCTGATCGGCATGGAGAAGTCGGTGCAGATCGCGCCGATGACCTCCACCGCCAGCGAGCTGGTGACGCTGGCGGTACTGGCGGCGGGCGACATCGCCCGCTGAGGTTCAGACGAGCATCGGCGGGTCAGCCGTCGATGCTCGCGCCTACCGCCGCGTTGACAAGGCCGCCATCGACCGTGACGGTCTCGCCCACCAGATAATCCCCGGCGCGGCTGGCGAGGAAGATGGCCGCGCCGGCCATGTCCTCGGCGACGCCGATCCGTTTGGCGGGGATCGCCTGCGCCACAGTGCCGCCATGGTCGCGGGCGGCCTTGTTCATGTCGCTGGGGAAGGCGCCGGGGGCGATCGAGGTGACGTGGATCTGGTCGCGGACCAGCCGCGCCGCCATCCGCCGGGTGAGATGGATCAGCGCGGCCTTGGAAGCCTGGTAGCTATAGGTCTCCCAGGCATTGAGCCGCTGGCCGTCGATCGAGGTGATGTTGATCACCTTGGCGGGCCGGTCGCTGCTGCCGCCCGCCTTGAGCAGACCGTGCAGCGCTTGCGTCAGAAAGAAGGGGGACTTGACGTTGAGGTCCATGACCTTGTCCCAGCCCTTTTCGGGGAAGCTTTCGAACGGCTCGCCCCAGGCGGCGCCGGCATTGTTGACCAGGATGTCGAGCTGCTGCTCGCGCGCCGCCAGATCGGCAGCGAGGGCGCGGCAGCCCTCCACCGTCGAGACGTCATGGGGCAGGGGAATGGCGTTCGGGCCCAATGCAGCGGCGGTCGCTTCGCAGGCATCGGCCCGCCGCGACGACACATAGACCTTTGCGCCCGAGGCGACGAATCCTTCGGCGATCATTCGCCCGATGCCGCGCGAGCCACCGGTTACCAGCGCCACCCGGCCATCGAGGCGAAACAGCGAAGCTACGTCCATGCTTTTCTCCCTCTCCAAGTCGTCGACCCTCACCCTCCCATCGCTGGCGCGATGGGCCCCTCCCTCTCCCAAAGGGAGAGGTGTGACAGTCCCTCTCCCTTTGGGAGAGGGAAGGGGCCCACCGCCGAAGGCTGTGGGAAGGGTGAGGGTGGTTCAACCATTTATCCACCCCGCTTCAGCGTCTCGCGGGCGATGATCAGTTGCTGGATCTGGCTGGTGCCTTCGTAGATGCGGAACAGCCGGACGTCGCGGTATAGGCGTTCGATCCCGTAATCCGCGATATACCCTGCGCCGCCGAAGATCTGCACCGCCCGGTCGGCGACGCGGCCCACCATCTCGCTGGCGAAATACTTCGCCGCGGCAGCTTCCATCGTCGTGTTCGCACCGGCGTCCTTGGCGGCGGCGGTCTCCAGCACCAGTGCGCGCGCCGCCAGCGCCTCGGTCTTCGAATCCGCCAGCATCGCCTGGATCAGCTGGTGCTCGGCGATCGGCTTGCCGAACTGCCGCCGCTCGCTGGCATAGGCCACGCAATCGGCGATCAGCCGCTCGGCCACGCCCACGCACACCGCGGCGATGTGCAGCCGCCCGCGATCGAGCACCTGCATCGCGATGCGGAACCCTTCGCCCTCCGCGCCCAGCCGGTTCTCGACCGGCACCGGCACATCGTCGAAGCGGACATCCGCCACGCGCGCGCCCTTCTGCCCCATCTTCTTTTCCGGCTCGCCGATCGAGACGCCGGGAAGATCGCGCGGCACCAGAAAGGCGGAGACGCCGCGACCGCCCGCCGCCTCGCCGGTCCGCGCCATCACGGTGAAGAGCTGCGCCTTGTCGGCATTGGTGATGTAGCGCTTGGTGCCGCTGAGCCGATACACATCGCCGTCGCGCACCGCGCGGGTCTGCACCGCACCGGAATCCGAACCGACATCGGGCTCGGTCAGCGCGAAGCTGGTGATCACCGCACCGCGCGCGATCTTCGGCAGCCAGTGCGCCTTCTGTTCGGGCGTGCCGGCGATCACCAGCCCCTGGCTGCCGATGCCGACATTGGTGCCGAACGCCGAGCGAAAGGCCGGGGTGGTGCGCCCCAGCTCGATCGCCACCCGGGCTTCCTCGGCCATGGTGAGGCCCAGCCCGCCATGTTCCTCGGCGATCGACAGGCCGAACAGGCCGAGCGCCTTCATCTCCTCGACGATCGCGTCGGGGATCGCATCGGCGGCTTCGACTTCCGCCTCCAAGGGGCGCAGCCGCTCGGCGACGAAGCGGCGGACCGTGTCGATCAGCGCGTCGAACAGCTCGGGTTCGAGGGCCATGGCCATCCTCTCGGTTCTAATTGTCTGCAGATATAGCGGGAAGGTTTAAGGCCGCAAGCCATACCCGATATTCCAAAGTGTTTCGTTTGCGACAATCGGGCCGGCTCTGTATCCGAGGACGCGGGACGCAACGGAGAAAGCACAAATGGCCGGTCGCACCGCCGAAACCCCGCCCGTACCGCCCAGTCGACGCGTGGCGACGCCGACGATGCTCGCCTATGGCTTTGGCGCGGCGGCGTACGGCGTGAAGGACTTCTGCTTCGTCACCTTCCTGCTGCTGTTCTACAACCAGGTGGTGGGGCTGCCGGCCGCGCAGGTCGGCTTCGTGATCATGTGCGCGCTGCTGCTGGATGCCTTTGTCGATCCGGCGATCGGCATGCTCTCCGATCGGACGCGGAGTCGCTGGGGCCGCCGGCATCCCTGGATGTACGCGGCGTGGCTGCCGATCGCGGTGGGTTGGCTGTTTCTGTGGAACCCGCCGGCCTGGAGCCAGACCGCGCTGCTCGGCTGGCTGTTCGTCACCGCCGTCGTGGTGCGCACCGCCGTCTCCGCCTTCGAGGTGCCGTCGCAGGCGCTGAGCCCCGAGCTCTCCTCCGATTATGAGGAGCGGACGCGGATCATGGCCTATCGCTTCCTGTTCGGCTGGGGCGGGGGCATGGCGATGCTGATGCTCTCCTATGGTTGGTTCCTCGCCGAGCGGGCGGGACAGCCGCATGGGCAGTTCGATCGCGCCGGCTATCCGGGCTTCGCCATTGGCGGGGCGGCGCTGATGGTGGTGGCGATCCTCGGCTCGGCGCTGGGCACGCACCACGAAATCAAGAACCTGCCGCCGGTGGAGATCGCGCCCCAGCCGTTCCGCAAGAGCATCGCCGAGCTGTTCGCCACGCTGCGCAACCCGGCCTTTCTGGTGCTGATGACCGCGGCGCTCAGCTATTTCGTGGCCCAGGGCATCAGTTTCTCGATGTCCAATTATCTCTACGCCCATGTCTGGCGCTTCGGGAATCTCGCCTTCCAGCTGCTGGGCGCAACGCTGTTCCTCGGCGTAGTGCTCGCCTTTCTGATCGCGCCGAGGCTGGCGCGGCGGATGGGGAAGCCGGCAGCCGCGACGATGGCGATGGTGATCGCCGTGCTGCTGCTGGTCTCGCCCTATGTGCTGCGCCTTGCCGGCCTGTTCCCGGCACCCGGCAGTCCGCTGCTGCTGCCGGTGCTGTTCACCCTCTTCACCGTCAACACGACCTTCGCGGTATCCTCCACCATGCTCGGCGCCTCGATGCTCGCCGATGTGGTCGAGCATAGCGAGGTCGAGACCGGGCGGCGTTCGGAGGGCGTGTTCTTCGCCGGCTTCTTCTTCGTCCAGAAATGCTCGAGCGGGCTCGGCATCTTCCTCACCGGGCTGATCCTCAGCCTTTCCGGCTTCCCTGACGGCGCCAGGCCGGGAACAGTGCCGGAAGGCGTGATCGATCGGTTCACGCTGATTTTCTGCGCCGTCTATCTGTCGCTGGGCGCGATCGCGGCGTTCTTCTACCGGCGCTTCCCCTTCGGCAAGGCGGAGCATGCCGCGCGGCTGGCGCGGCTGCGCGGCGTTGCAGACGGTGCGGGCTGATGTTATAACGGTTGTATGACCAAGCCGCTCAAGATCATCAAGATCGGCAACTCCGCCGGTGTCATCCTGCCCAAGGAAATCCTGGCCCGGCTGCGGGTCGAGCTGGGGGATGAGTTGTTCCTCAGCGATACCGACAGCGGCGTTACGCTGACCAAGAACGATCCTGATTTCGAAGCGCAAATGAAGGCGGCGCGCGAGGTGATGGCACGCCGGAGAGCGGCGCTCCGCGAACTGGCAAAGTAAATGGCCGACTGGGTCTGGGTGGAGGTGGCGGTGGCGATCGCCGCACATGGCGAGCAGCTTGCGGAGCATGGCGGCGCGGGCGGTATTCGGGACCGCAACATGCTGGAAAGCGCGATGGCGCGTACGCTCAACCTCGTCGCCTATGGCGAGCCGGACATTGCCGAGCTTGCCGCGGCCTACGCCTTCGGCATCGCGCGCAACCACCCCTTTGTCGACGGCAACAAGCGTACTGCAGCAGTCGTCAGCGAAACCTTTCTCGTGCTCAATGGCCATGCGCTCACCTGCGACGATGTAGAACTGGTGACGACCTTTCTGGAACTGGCGGCCGGTAACCTGACCGTGGAAGCGTTGACCAGCTGGTTCCGCCAATGGATCGAACCGATCGCTTGAACACGGGAAATGCCCGCCAGGTCCCTGACCTGGCGGGCATCCTTTCCTCCCCAGGAAAGACGTCAGGCCACGCGGCCCAAACGGTGGTAGAGGTTGGAGAACTTCACCGATTCCGGCTTGTCCTTTACCGCCTGCAGATGGGCCCCGACGGCCTCGCGGAGCAGGCGGAAATCCTCGGTGGAAAAGACGGCGCGGCTGCGCTGCGGTTCGTTGGTCATCACATACTCTCCTTACGCGGCTTCACTGGTGAACTGGGCGGCTTCGGTGCTCTCGGCGAGCGCGGTGGTGGAGCTGGCGCCCCCCGCCACGGTCTGGGCGATCGCGTCGAAATAGCCGGTGCCGACCTCGCGCTGGTGGCGCGTTGCGGTGTAGCCATCGGCCTCCGCCGCGAACTCGGCCTGCTGCAGCTCCGAATAGGCCGCCATGCCCCGGTCCCGATAGCCACGCGCCAGTTCGTACATGCCGTAGTTGAGGCTGTGGAAGCCGGCGAGGGTGACGAACTGGAACTTGTACCCCATCGCGCCGATCTCGCGCTGGAAGCGGGCGATATCTTGCCTGTCCAGGTTCTTCTCCCAGTTGAAGCTGGGCGAGCAATTATAGGCCAGCATCTTGTTGGGATGCTGCTTCTTGATTGCCTCGGCGAAGCGGCGGGCGTCGTCGAGATTGGGCTTCGACGTCTCCCACCACAGCAGGTCGGCATGCGGCGCGAACGCCAGCCCGCGCTGGATGCAATGGTCGACGCCGGTGTCTTCCTTCAGGCGGAAGAACCCTTCCGGGGTCCGCTCGCCGGTAAGGAACTGGTGGTCGCGTTCGTCCACGTCCGAGGTGATCAGCCGCGCCGATTCCGCATCGGTGCGGGCGCAGATCACCGTGGGCACGCCGCACACATCCGCCGCCAGCCGTGCCGCATCGAGGTTGCGGATATGCGCCTGGGTGGGGATCAGCACCTTGCCGCCCAGATGCCCGCACTTCTTCTCGCTGGCGAGCTGGTCCTCGTAATGCACGCCCGCCGCACCCGCCGCGATGTACGCCTTCATGATCTCGAAGCAGTTGAGCGGCCCGCCGAAGCCTGCCTCGGCATCCGCCACGATCGGGGCGAACCAGTCGCGCGTGGCGCCGCCTTCCATATGCTCGATCTGGTCGGCGCGCTGGAGCGTCGCGTTGATCCGCCGCGCCAGCTCCGGCCCGGCATTGGCCGGGTAGAGCGACTGATCGGGGTACATCTGCCCGGCGGTGTTGGCATCCGCCGCGACCTGCCAGCCGGACAGATAGATCGCCTTCAGCCCGGCGCGGACCATCTGCATCGCCTGGTTGCCCGACAGCGCGCCGAGCGCATGGACATAGTCCTCGGTCCGCAGCAGCTCCCACAGCTTGAGCGCGCCGCGGCGGGCCAGCGTGTGCTCCACCGGCAGCGAGCCGCGCAGCCTGGTGACATCGGCAGCGGTGTAGGGGCGCTGGATGCCCTCGAATCGCCCGGCGGGGGCGGGGACCAGATCCTCGAAACCAAGCGACTGGGACATTGTGAATTCCTTGACTGACTGCCTGAACCTTGTGTGGATACCTTGGCAAAGGTCGTGCAGGTGGGGAATTCCACTTCGAGAGCGAACAGCGTGCGGGTGTGTGGTGGGTTGCGGAGACTCCTTGTTGCGGTGTAAAGTATTTACCGAAGTGATGCAGCGTGTTGGCGAGAACGTATCAAGAACTATTAGTGCAGGACAGCCCTAGATCCTCCCCGGCACCGGGGAGGGGGACCGCCGCCGCAGGCGGTGGTGGAGGGGGCTCTCCGCTAGGGACTCGCTCGCTGCGATCCCCCTCCACCAGCCTGCGGCTGGTCCCCCTCCCCGTGCCGGGGAGGATCTAGAAGGAGCAGGAGTACCCATGGCCGAACGCAAACTCTTCGCCGGGCACGCCATCCGGCGGCTCCGCTTCGAGATCGGCGTCACCCAGGCGGCGATGGCGGAGGCGCTGGAGATTTCGGCCAGCTATCTCAACCTGGTCGAGCGCAACCAGCGGCCGGTCTCCGCCGCGCTGATGCTCAAGCTGGCCGAGACCTATGACTTCGATCCCCGCCGCCTCACCGCGGCCGAGCCCGGCGGCGGGGCCGAGGCGCTGCGGCGGCGGCTGGCCGACCCGCTGTTCGCCGACATCCCCGTCGATCGCCACCAGCTGAGCGAATGGCTGGCCGCCGCCCCCGACGGGGCCGAGGCCTTTGCCCGCGCCTATGACCGGATGGGCGGCAGCGCCGCGCCCGCCCCAGGCGGCGCAGATCCCGGCCAACAGGTCCGCCGCGCGATCGAGCGCTGGCGCAACCATTTCGCCGATCTCGACGCCGCCGCCGAGGCGCTGGCCGACGAGCTGCGCATGGCCGGCGAGCCGTACGGTGCGATGGCCGATCGCCTGCGGGTGAAGCACCAGCTGGCCGTGCGCATCCTGCCCGCCGAGGTGATGGTCGATACCCTCAAGCGGCTGGACCTGCATGCGCGGCAATTGCAGCTATCCGAGGCGCTCGATCCCAGCGCGCGCGCCTTTGCGCTGGCCGAGCAGCTCGCGGTGGAGGCGCGCGACGAGATCGAGGCGCTGGTCCGCGGCGCCGCGCTCGACCGGGTGGCCGCGCGGCTGTTCCGCCGCCACCTCACCGCCTATTTCGCCGCTGCGGTGATGATGCCCTATGCCCGCTTCCTGCGCGCGTGCGAGGCGAGCGGCTATGACCTGGAGCTGCTCCAGCGGCGCTTCGGCGCGAGCGTTCCCCAAGTCGCCCACCGGCTGACGACGCTGCAGCGGGTGGGTGCGCGCGGCCTCGCCTTCTTCCTGATGCGGTTCGATCGGGCGGGGCAGGTATCGAAACGCTATGCCGGCGCCAGCGGATCGGCGCTGGTGGAGGCGGCGGTGCCGTGCCCCTTGTGGAACGCCTATGACGGTTTCGCGCGGACCGACGAGACGGCGGTGCAGCTCGTCGAGCTGGAGGACGGCGCGCGCGCCTTCACCATCGCGCGCTGCGTGCATCCGCATGGCGGCGTGGCGGGCGGGGTGCGCCCGCGCTTCGTGATCGCGCTGGGCCTGCCGGCGGCGGAGGCGGGGACGCTGGCGGCAGGCCCAGCGCGATCACGAAGCGCG
>NZ_JAAILI010000063.1 GCF_012650175.1 Sphingomonas sp. S2M10 | reverse complement strand
GGCGGGGCCGCGAGCGACGGCCCCGCTCGCGGCCCCGCCCTTCCCGGTCCCCCAGCCGCGCAAGTCGACGGGAACGGCGCCGCCGCAACCGTCGCAAGAAGGCACGGAACGCGCAGCCGGTCGCTCCCCACGGGCAGTTGCCGACCCGATGGAACGGGACGACGCACGGCTTCTGCCGCAAGCCGCCACGGAACCGAGGGCGGCGCAGTTCCGGCCGTCGCTGCCGCTGCAGGAGCCCGCGCCAGGCCCGCCCAACAACCCCGCGCCCATCGCCCTTGCCACCGAAGCTGCTAGAACGGTGCTGGAGGACACGGCCGGCTTCACCCTGCGGATCGGCCGCATCGAGGTTCGCGCGGCCCCCCTCGCGCCTGCTGCACCCGCGCCGGCACCGCATCCGGTCGCCACCCGGCCGGTGGCGCTGCCCCGGGCAATGGTGCGTCAGTCGCTCGACGACTATCGCGCCAGTCGGAAGCGCTGATCCATGCCGGACGGATTCGCCATCGCCGCGCTGAACCACGCGATGCGCACGCGGATCCAGCAATGCATCAACGACGCCGCCGATGTGCAGCAGTCCGGCCAGTTCGACATCGTCACGCGCCCGCCCGACCAGATCGGCGCCGCCAATCCTGCCCGTCCAACGCTCACCATCTACCCCTGGAGACTGACGCCCAACACGTCCTGGATGTCGAGCCGGACGGCCGCCTATGCCGCCAGCGGAGAGCGCCGCGACAGCGCGCTGCTCGCGCTCGACATCCTCTATGTGCTCGCCGTCTACGGGCAGGACAGTTCGGCGGGCGATGCACCGTTCGGCCTGGCGCTGATCGGCCTCCACGAGACGCCGGTGCTGACCCGCGACCGGCTGCGCGCGATGGCGGCTGCGAATTTCCCGAACGGATCGCCGCTGCCGCAGGCGCTGCGCGACCTGGCGGAGCAGCCCGCCCCGATCACCGTGGAGCCGTTGTTCCAGGAAATGGAGGAATTCTCCCAGATCTGGTCGACCTTCAACAGCGGCGTTCGCACCGGCATGTTCTACCGGGTCGGCACGCTGCTGATGGAGAGCCCGCGTCGGGCGGCGAGCGCGCCGCCGGTCCGCGAGAGCCGCCATTCGGTCTCCCTGCTGCGCGGGCCGGTCCTCCAGCGCGTGCTGATCGCCGGGACTGCGGCGGGTCCGTTCGCCGAGCGCGCGATTGCCTGGCCCGGCGACGTTGTTCGGCTCGAAGGCTCGGGCCTGCGCGGCGCCATCACCGCGCTGGCGGTCGGCGCGGTCCTGGTGCCCGCCGATCCTGCGCGGCTGCGCAGCGACCGCATGGAGATCACGCTGCCGGCCGATCTGCGCCCGGGGCTCGTCTCGCTGCAGGTTCGACAGGACCTGCCCAAGCCCCCCGGAACGCTGCCCCCGCCGGCGGCGGGCACCGTGGCGGGCGAGCGCTCCAATCTTCTCCCCCTGGCCATCCGCCCGGTGCTGCGCCCTGCAGACAGCTTCACCATCCGCAACCGGCAGGTGACGCCGCAAGGCGCAGTGGGCTTCGACGTGACCGCGCATTTCGATGTCGCGGTCGGCAGTCACCAGCGCTGCGAACTGATGCTGAACGCGACCGCAGCCGGGCCCGACGGGCGCTTTGCCGCCTTCGCCTTCAGCGCGCCGCAACCGGCGCCGGGCGTGCCGGAAGCGTCGGTCGACCAGCGACTCATCCCCATTCGCGGCGTCCCTCAGGGCAGCTATCTCGCGCGGGTGGTAATCGACGGCGCCGAAAGCGCGCTGACCGAGGATGCGGGCGGCATCACCGGCCCGATCCTGGCGGTGCCGGCATGAGCGTGTCCGCCATCCCGCTGTCGGTGCGCCGCGACGGCGCGCAGGTCGCCGCCGCGCTCGACCGCTTGCATGCGCGGCTCGCGGAGCTGGCGGAGTGCAAGGCGCCCGACCCGGTCGATCCCGACACCTGCCCGATACCGCTGCTGCTCGAACTCGGCCGCAGGCTCGCGCTGTCGGGGGGCGAGCGCGACTGCGCGCTCTTCGCCGCCGCCGCCGAGCTGTGCGGCACGACAGCAGGGCTGGTGGCGCGCTTCGGGGCGGGCCCGCCAAGCGTTGGGCTGGCGATGCGCGCCTGTGACGGGCTCGACTGGCAGGCGCTGCGGCCGGACGGCGCGTTGCGCCGTGCGCGGATCCTCGTGATCGGGGATGCGGGCCGCTTCACCGAGCAGCCGCTCTGGGTGGAAGAGCCGGTGCTGCACTTCCTCAACGGCGTGTCGCAGCTGGCGCCGCCCCTCGCGGCGCTGGCGCTGGTGATCGGGTCGCAGTCGGTACCGACCGACGATGCCACCGTCGCCGAGATCGCCGCCCGGCTGCGCGGCACGGCAGCGCGCCTCGCCGTCACGCCGGTCGCGCTCGCCTGCGAAGATGTCGGCGAGGCAGTCGGCCATGCGATCGAAGGCCTGCGGCGGGCCGGGCTCGCGGCGCTGGTGATCCCTACCGCGCGCCTGCCGCACGATGCCGGTGCGCTGGAGGTGCTGCAAAATCTGTGGTTGCGCGATAGCCTGTTGCACGGTCTCGGGCTGGTGCTGGTCGGCGATACGCACACCGCGCCCGCGCAGTTGCTCGGCTGGACGGGCCCGGTGATCCTGGTCGGGATCGAGGCGCCGCCCCCGCTGCTCGGTGCGCACCGCGTGTCGGTACGGCATGACCGGGGGAAGCGGCGCGCTGCCTGGGGTGCCGCGCTCGGCGAAGCGCAGTCGGCAGCGCAGGGCGAGCGGTTGGACGCGCTCGCCGCCCGCTTCCGCCTTTCCACGCCCGCGATCGCCGCGATCGCAGCCGCACATGGCGGCGATACGCCCGACCGGCTCTGGGCAGCCGCGCGCGACGCCGCCCGTGCGTCGGACCTGGCGCTGATCGATCGCATCGCGCCAGTGGTGACGCTGGACCGCGTGATCCTGCCCGACGACGCGCGGCGCACGCTGGAGACGATCGTCTCCGCCGCGCGGGTGCATCACCGCATCCTCGATCAATGGGCGGGCACCGCAGCGGGGGGGCGCGGCCTCGGCATCGCGGCGCTGTTCGCCGGCGAAAGCGGCACGGGCAAGACCATGGCCGCCGAAGCGGTCGCGCAGGCGCTCGGGCTCGATCTCTACCGCGTCGAGGTTTCGGCGATCGTCAGCAAATATATCGGGGAGACGGAGAAGAACCTGCGCCGCATCTTCGCCGCAGCCGAAGCGGGCGGCGGTGTACTGCTGTTCGACGAGGCCGATTCGATCTTCGGCAAGCGCAGCGAGGTCCGCGATGCGGTGGACCGCTATGCGAACATGGAGGTTGGCTATCTGCTGCAGCTGATGGAGAGTTTCTCCGGGCTCGCCATCCTCACCACCAATCTGCGCGACGCGCTGGACGAGGCCTTCACGCGGCGGCTGCGATTCCTGCTGCATTTCCCCATGCCCGGCATCGAGGAACGCCGCCGCATCTGGCAGCGGGCCTTCCCGGCCGTACTGGACACCGCCGGGCTCGATGTCGCGCGGCTCGCGCGGCTGCCGCTGTCCGGCGGGATCATCCGCAACATCGCGCTCGGTGCGGCATTCCGCGCAGCGGCGCAGGGGACCGGCGACACCGTCACCATGGCGCAGGTGCTGGAAGCCGCGCGGGAGGAATATGGCAAGCTCGGCCGCCCGGCGGCCGAGATCGACGCGCGGTGCTGGTCATGAGCGGAATGGTCCTGGAACTCGGCAGCTTGCTGCTGCCCGGCACCTCGACCGGGGAGGGCAGCCACATCGCCGCCGCCTTCCACCGCGAGATCGCCCGGCTTTGGGAGAGCGATCGCAGCGCCGGCATCGCCTGGTCGGAAACGCTGGAGGATCTGGTGTTGGAGGTCGATCCAGGCCTTGGCGGCACGGATCTCGGCCGGGCGGTCGCGCGGCAGGTGCGCGATCGTGCGCGGCTGGGGCACCGGCCCGGGGAACGCGCGTGAAGGCGCATGCCCGCCTTCGCGCCACGGCCGCCACCCCGGCGACGGCACGAGCCGAGCGTGGTGCGCGTGCCGTGCCGCTGCCGCACCACGGCATCCTCGTCGGCCGCTTCGGCCAGCGCGCCGCGCACCTCCCGGTGGTGGTGGGGCCCGCGGTGGCGGAGTCGCTCCGGCGTCGCGGCGCGAAGGGCGCGAGCCTGGACGGGGTGATCTTCCTGCCCAACGAGCAGGTCGGCCCCGATCTGGTCGCGCATGAGGTCGCCCATGCGCTGCAACAGCTGCAGGGCGGCGCGGCCGGGCTGGCGCACGATCTGCCCGGTCTGATCGATCGACTGGCCCATGCTCCGGCTCTCCCGGCATCGGCGCCCGCCGAGGTCGAGGCGCGGTCGGCCGAACATATCGCGACGGTGGCGCCAGCCGCGCCGGTGCGGTCGATCGAGAGCGTGTGGTCCTGCCCCTCGGCGACGTCGATCACGACGGGGTGGCCGATCTGCGCGGGGGCACCGGCTCCCCCCGGGCTGGCGGGCTGCG
>NZ_JAAILI010000062.1 GCF_012650175.1 Sphingomonas sp. S2M10 | reverse complement strand
GGCGATCCCTGGGGCGATCCGGGGGCGGACACCGCGTAGTGATCAAATTTGCACGCGGGCAAAATCAAAGGGGAAAAAGGTGGGCTATTTTGTCGCCGAAGCGGTGCCTGCCGGCGCCGGCCCTTCGCGGACATGGATGCCCACGGCGGCGAAATAGAGCACGGCGCCAACCAGCATAAACCGAAGCTGCCAGCGATATCGCGAGCCGGTTTGTCTCTGTGCCTCGGCTTGCCGGCGCAGCAACTTCTCGTGCATGGTCGGATGATATTGTCTCGACCGCAGCCGAGCTCCGACCGCCATGAAGGTTTGGACGGCGTGCGAATATAGCGTGCCGACGTAGAAGCTCACGGCGAACGCAACGACGCTGACGCCAGCGGTTACGAGGCTCGCGATGGAGTGCCAACCCGCCGCCTCATGAAGGGCGAACGCGATAGCGGAGGCGGTCACGCCCTGCAGGAACGTCGCGTTACGGAGCGACTCCTTGTTGCCTTCCTCAGCGTACGTAGTCCCCATCGTGTCTCCCCCTTTTGCCCGACGCCTGCCTGCCCGAGGAGAAGCTGCTTGGCTAGAGGTGGCAGCCGGCCGAACAGTGGTCGGAAACGGAAAGACCCGGCGCTGAAGCTGCTGGCGGGGACGGATCGCGCCGATCGCGAGCTCGAGATGCCCGACCAGGTCGCCATCGGGAAGATGGTGCCGCCCATGCACCTAGGCGACCTCGAACAGCTCACCTTCGGCTCGATCGCCGAGATCCTCGAGCAGCAGGGGCGGGCCAGCCCGCACTTTGCCGAGCACGTCGCGCTGCTTGCGGTACGGCTGTCGCAGATCCAGCGGCTGAAGGCCGTGCTGGAGATGGAAGGCGACACCTTCACCTCGGAGACCGTGAAGAGCGCGGGGAAGGTCGCCGTGGTCACGAAGATGGTTCGAGCTCGGCCGGAGGTAGCGATGCTGTCGGACGCCATGCGTCAGGCGCAATCGCTGCTCGCCGAGCTTTTGCTAAACCCCTCGGCCGCCCTACGCCTCGCCTCCGGCGATAAGCCGCAGGCGGGCGAGTTCGACGACTTCTGATGCAGTGGAAGCGCGCCCGTATGCACTGATCGCGAAGCAATATGCACGCGACGTTACCTCGGGCGAGATCCCGGCCGGCAAGTCGATCCGGCTGCAGTGCCAACGCTTCCTGGACGAACTGTCTGTCCAAGATCGGGACGCGTTCCCCCATCGCTTCGACGAGGAGAAGGCGAGCCGCGTCTGCCGGTTCATCGAGCGCCTCCCGCACTCCAAGGGCAAATGGGCCCGCAAGAAGGAGACGCTCAAGCTCGAGCCGTGGCAGATCTGGATCCTCGCCTGTACCTTCGGGTGGCTGCGGAAGAAGGATGGCCTCCGGCGCTTTCGCGTCCTGTTCGTCGTCGTGCCGCGCAAGAACGGCAAATCGGCGCTGTCGGCGGGCATCGGCCTCTACATGCTCTGCGCCGATGGCGAGTTCGGCGCCGAGGTCTATTCGGGTGCCACCAACGAGAAACAGGCATGGGAGGTGTTCAAGCCCGCCCAGCTGATGGCCAAGCGGACCCCGGCCCTGTGCCGGCGGTTCGGGATCGAGGTCAACGCCAAGTCGCTCGTCTGCGTCGAGGATAACAGCAAGTTCGAGACGATCGTCGGTGACCCCGGCGACGGACAGAGCCCCAGCTGCTCAATCCACGACGAATACCATGAGCACGCCGACGACGGTCAGGTCGACACGATGCAGACCGGCATGGGCGCCCGCCAGCAGCCCCTGCAGGTGCTGATCACCACCGCCGGCGACAATCTGGCTGGCCCTTGCTATTCCTCCATCCAGGAGCAGCGGAAGCGGCTGGAAGGCATCGGCGTGCTGGACGAGGCGCGCGAAGCCCTCGCCGCGGCCGGGCTGGGGCACAATGGCGGCCCGCCGCTCGACGACGAGACCTTCTTCGTCGAGTATTCGATCGACGAGGGCGACGACTGGAAGGCGGAGACCTCGCTCCGCAAGGCTAACCCGAACTTCGGCGTTTCGATCGAGCCCGACTTCCTGAAGGCGCGGCAGCGCGACGCGATCGCCACGCCCCGCAAGGCCGGTGTCTTCAAGACGAAGCACCTCAACCTCTGGGTTTCCACGAAGGCCGCGTTCTTCGACGTGGAGGCCTGGCGGCGCTGCCGCGATCCCGGAATGCCGATGCTGGCGCGCGATGCGCTGGCGCTGCCCGAGCTCGCCGGCCGACGCTGCAAGATCGGCCTCGACCTCGCGTCGAAGATCGACATTGCCGCGCTCGAATATCTCATTCTGCCGATCGGCGAGAAGGCGACCGCGGAAGATCCGTATATCCGCATCGGCCGGTACTTCGTGCCTTCAACCCGGGTGCAGGATGTCGATGCCTACAAGGCCTGGGACGCGCAGGGCCTGCTCGACGTCACCGATGGCGACATCATCGACTATGACGAGATCCAGACCGCGATCTCGGAGGCGGTGAGCCTCTTCCAGGTCGAGCACGTCGCCTACGATCCCCACCAGGCCACGATGCTGGTGACGACGCTGACGAAGCTGGGCGTCCCGGTGCTCGAATACAGGCCGATGGTGCTGAATTTCAGCGAGCCCATGAAGGAGCTCGACGCGCTGACCAAGTCGGGCCGGATTCGCCACGGCGGCTGTCCCGTCATGGAATGGCAGATCTCGAACGTAGTCAGCCAGGTCGACGCGAAGGACAACGTCTACCCGCGCAAGCCCGATGGGCAGCCGCACCTGAAGATCGACAATCCGGTCGCGCTGATCAGCGCGCTGGGCGTCGCCATGTCGAAGGAGGAGGAAGAAGTGCCGACTTCGCCTTGGGATGATCCCAATTTCAGCATGAGCGGTGCCGCCTGATGGGCATGCTCGCTCGCATGCTCGGCCGGGAGGAGCGCGCCGCGCCCAATCCGCTCGAGAACCCCACGATCCCGATCAGCGCCAGCTACGACGAGTTCATGCAGTTCTTCGGGCAGATGGACCCGAGCCGCGTGCAGCTGCCCCCGGTCACCATCGAATCCGCCCTGAAGGTGCCGGCGGTGCTGGCTGCGGTCGGCTTCCTGTCCCGCACGCTCGCGGCGCTGCCGCTCCATGCCTATCGCAAGGGGGAGAACGGCGACGCCGCCCGCGTCGACGGCGAGCTGCAGATGCTGCTCAACGAGGCGCCCAATGCGGAATGGTCCAGTTTCGGCTGGCGGCGCTACATTTGGGAGCAGGTCTTCACGGGCGGCCGTGGTCTGACATGGATCGAGCGCCGCGGCATTGCACCCGTCGCGCTCTGGCCGATGGATCCGGACGAGACGACGGTACTCCGCCGCAATGGCCGGCGTTTCTATCGCGTCGGGCAGAACGAGTATCCGGCGTCCGACGTCATCGACGTGACGTTCATGCTCCGACGGAACCAGGTCTCGCATCGCGGCCCGATCGTGGAAGGAAAAGACGCGATCGGCCTCGCAATTGCGATGCAGAATTTCGCGGCGCAGTTTTTCGGCTCCGGCGGGTTGCCGCCGCTGTCGCTCGAGGGGCCCCTTCCGCAGGGGCCTGACGGCTTTAAGCGGGCAATGAAAGACATCTGGCGGGCGGTGGATCAGGCGCGCAAGGCGGGACAGCCCTTCTTCGGGCTCCCGCCCGGGCACAAGCTTGCGCCGGTCGGCATCGAGCCCGCCAAGGGCCAGATGGTCGAAGCACGGCTGTTCCAGATCCAGGAGATCGCCCGGATCTGGAACCTTCCGCCGGTCTTCCTGCAGGATCTCAGCAAGGGCACGTTCTCCAATACCGAGCAGCAGGATCTGCAGCTGGTGAAGCACGTCATCGGCCAGTGGTCGAAGGCGTTCGAGGATGAGCTCAACCTCAAGCTGTTCGGCCAGCGCCGACGTTCCCGATATGTCGAGCATAGCCTCGACGGCCTACAGCGCGGCGATTTCAAGAGCCGGATCGAGGGCCTGGCCCGCGCGATCCAGACCGGCCAGCTGATGCCCGACGAGGCCCGCGCGCTCGAGAACCGCCCGCCGGATCCGTCCGGTGCCGGCGCCAAGCTCTACATCCAGGGCGCGACCGTGCCGCTGGGCACCACCACGGCAACGATCGGCCACAACGGCGGCCCGCCGATCAACGACAATGGAGATCCAGCCGATGACGACGCCGGCGACCAGCAAGACGCGTGACGGGCGCGAGACGCGCGCGTTTAGCAGCGCGATCGAGGTCCGCGCCGTGACCGCGGAGCAGCAGACCCGAACCGCGGCCGGCTATGCGGCGCTGTTCAACACCAAAACCGATATCGGAGGCTATTGGACCGAGACGATCGCACCCGGCGCCTTCACCAAGTCGCTCCAGGAACGCGACGTCGTCGCGCTGCACAGCCACGATCGCGGCCGCGTCGTCGGCCGCCTCGGCGCAGGCACGCTCACCCTGCGCGAGGATGCGACCGGGCTGGCGTTCGAGAATCCGCTGCCCGACACCACCGATGGCCGCGATCTCTCTGTTCAGATCGATCGCGGCGATATTCCGGGCATGTCCTTCGGTTTCGCCGCCCGCAAGGAACAGTGGGACGAGACGGTCGACCCGCCGCACCGCACGATCCTCGAGGCGGCGTTGTTCGAGATCACCTACACCTCGTCGCCGGCGTATCCGGACACGACGGTCGGCCTCCGCTCGCTCGAGCATGCCCGTGCCGAGCGACGCGACCACAACCGTGCAGCCGCCGCCGCCCGCATCGCCGAGCGACGAGCCCGCCAGGCCCAGGCCGAGCGCGGCCTTCGATAACATTTCCCGGCTGAGCCGGAGGTGGCTGGCAGCAAGTGCGCCCGCCCTCAATCGCCCGCCCCCGGCGGGCTTTTTCATGCCCAGGAGCACCCAATGCCCACTTTGACGGAACTGCATGATCAGCGCGGCCAGCTGGTGACCGAAGCCCGCTCGGCGCTGGACGAAATCACCGCGAACACCGACGACAGCCGCGCGACCGAGCTCGAGCAGCGCCATGACGCGATCATGGCCAAGCTCGACAAGCTCGACAAGACGATCGCTCGCGAGGCGCGCCAGGCCGAGATCGAAAAGCAGGAAGAGGAGCGCCGTTACCGCCAGCGCCCGCACGGCGACGATGTCGAGACCCGTGGCAGCGATGGCGAGCCCGCCGGCAGCAGCGCGCGCGAGAAGGCCCAGGCCGAATATCGCGCCGCCTTCGACGCGTTCTGCCGCGCCGGCTGCGATCCGACCGCGCTTGAGCCGGAGCAGCGCGCGCTGCTGCGCCGCGGCTACGACGCGGAAATCCGCACCCAGATCGCCGGAACCGCCGCAGCCGGCGGTTACACCGTGCCGCGCGAGCTGGCGGACGAGATCGTCCGTGTCATGAAGGACTGGGGTCCGATGTATGACGAGGATATCTGCCGCGTCATCACCACCAGCTCCGGCAACGAGTTCGACGTCCCGACCAACGACGATACCGCCGGTTCGGCCAGCGCGCTCGGGGAAGGCGCCGACCTGACGGACGACGGCAGCGGCGACGCTGTGTTCGGGCAGGCCCGCCTCGACGCGTTCGTCGATGCCACGCCCTGGGTGAAGCTCAGCTTCGAGCTGATGCAGGACTCGCTGTTCGACCTGGAGGAGTTCCTCGCTGATGCGCTGGGCCAGCGGCTTGGCCGCAAGGCAAACGCTCGCCTGACCACGGGCACCGGCAACAGCCAGCCGAACGGCATCGTTACCGCCTCCGGGCTTGGCAAGACCGCGGCCTCCGCTCTGGCGATCGCCGGCGACGAGCTGATCGATCTCCAGCATTCGGTCAACGCGGCGTATCGCCGCTCGCCGAAGTGCCGCTGGATGTTCGCCGACAGCACGCTCGCCACGGTTCGCAAGCTGAAGGACGGGCAGGGCAACTATCTCTGGGCGATGGGCGACATCCGCGTCGGCGCGCCGGCGATGCTGCTGGACAAGCCCTATTCGGTGAATGACGACGTGCCGCCGATCGCTACCGGTAACCGCGCCATCCTGTTCGGCGACTTCAGCCGCTACTGGGTCCGTAAGGTGGGCAACCCCCTGATCGGCACCGTGCGCGAGCGCTTCTGGCCGAAGGTCGGGCTTGCCGGCCTGATCCGCTACGACGGCGAGCTCGTCGACCCGAGCGCGGTCAAGCACCTGAAGCTGGCCTGATCCGGAACGGGGCGGGCTCCGGCTCGCCCCGTTTTCGTCCAACCCGGGAGAACGAGCATGGCCACTCGCGCCAAATCCGCCGCGGCTGCGATCGCGGACGACACCACCGATACACCCGCCGAAGAGACTGCGCCGCCGGCATCGGATGCGCCTGCCGATGGCAGCGGCGCATCCCAGGAACAGGAGAACGCCACCGATCCGCGCCCACTTGCCGATCGGCTGGCGGAGCTCGGCCTCGAGGAGGACGCCGACGGGCAGGTCGGCCTGACGATGCTGACCAGCATGGAAGGCCCGACGATCGGCCTGGCTCGCAACGATCCGCACCGTTGCGATCCGGAAGAGGGGATCCGCCTCGTTCTCGCGCGCTTCGCGAAGCCCGCCTGATGTTCAGCGCGCCGACCCTTCTCGTCGCGCCGGCGGCCGAGCCGATCACGCTTGACCAGGCCCGCGAATACCTGCGCGCCGATGGCAATGCGCTGGACGAGGAAATCGGCATGCTGCTCGTCGCCGCCCGCAGCGAGGTGGAGCAGGCGACCGGCCAGCGCCTGGTGGCACAGACCGTCCAGGTGCTGGCCGACAGCTTCGCGGATCTCGCGCATTTCGACGTTGGCCCCGTTAACCAGGTCCTCGCTATCCGGTACCAGGATCGCGCCGGCGCCGAGCAGCTGCTCGATCCCTCGGCCTATGAACTGTTCGGCGCCGGCATCGACCGCGGCGTGCGGCCCGCGGCCGGCAACGTCTGGCCGCAGCCGCGCGACGCCGACCAGGTGATCGCCGTCGACCTGGCAGTCGGCTACGCCGATGCTGCGTCGGTACCGCAAAACCTCCGCTTCGCCGTGTTCGCCGTGCTGCGCGCCCGCTTCGAAAGCCGCGATCCGTTGATCGAGGCCTTGATCGTGAACGAGCGGATCAACCCGTGAAGCCGCTCCGATCGGAGGATCTCCGGCACAAGCTCGAGATCCGCCGCCCGACCGAGGCTCCCAACGATGACGGCGGGTACGACACCAGCTGGACGACGATCGCCACGCCCTGGGCGGAAGTCCTCGGGCTCGACGGCCGGGAATCGGTGATGGACCAGGCCCTGCAGGGCATCTCTACCTACCGGATCCGCATCCGCTGGCGCGGGGGCATCGAGCCCGCCGACCAGGTGCGCGGCTATGCCGGCCGCGAGCTCAACATCACCTCGGCCGTGGATCCGGATGGCAAGCGCGAGCAGCTCGTCATCCTGGCCACCACCGAGAGCGCGCGGGCAGAACCATGATCTGGGAGAAGCTGCAGGGCGTCGACGCGATCCAGCAAATGATGGATCAGGTGAGCAGCGCAGCCCGAGATGAACTAGCCGTAGAGTTAGGGATCATCAGTCGCGACTTGCTCGCATGGCAGCGCTCAGCAGCTCCGAAGGACACCGGTGAACTGGCTGGGTTCCTTTCGATCTGGGTGATGGTCGACGAGCTGCGCGCCCGGGTTGGTTTTATCAGCGCAAAGGGCGCGCGCGGCCAGGGCAACAAGACCAAGGTCTTTTACGGCCGCTTCGTTCAGTACGGGCGCAAGGCGCAAACCGTTCTTGTTACGCGGCACCTCAAGCGCAAGGTCCGTGGAAATGGCCGATACGGAACGACGAAACGCGTCATCTATGACGGCAAGCCATACCCCCTGCGCGTGAAAGCGATGGCACCGCGCAACTTCATTTTCGCACCGAATGCCGACGCGATTGTCGCGCAGCGGGTCGCGGACTTTTGGTCCAACACCTTCCAAAGGGCAGGTGTCTGATGACATTCGATCCAATTGGTACGGTCCAGGTGGCCGCGCTCGGCGCGCTGCGCGCTGGGATGCTCGCGGAGCATGGCCTGGTCACCCAGCATGTGAAGCAGGGGACTCTCCCGCCGTTCACCCTCGTCGGCGATGTCGACTTCGAGCGGGAGCGTGACGACCTGTTCCTGGTCACCTTTGAGGTGATCAGCGTCTATCGCGGCCCAGGCCGCGCGCCGCTGCTCAGCATCATGAACGCCGCTCGCACCGCAGTGCTCGAGCAGCCGTTCACGGCCGCCGGCGCCACCTTTGGGCGCCTGCAGTGCGTCGCCGGCAGCGCCAGCCAGGCAGGTCCGGACGGCGTCACCTATGCCGGTCTCCTCAAATTCGAAGTGTACGCAGAACCGGCCTGATCGCCGGGAACAGGAGTGAACATGGCCTACGAATATGCCAATGACTGGCGCATCCACATCGGCGACGGTGGGACGCCGACCGAAGACTTCGACGCGCTCGGCGGTGAAGGCGGCTTCGAAGTGAAGCGCAGCTCGGCCGAGATCGACTTCTCGACCAAGGACGACGGCGTCTACGGCGCCACCGGCTACGGCAAGCAGAAGATCACCATCTCGGTGAACGGCAACGTGAAGCTGCCCGACACCGCGCTCGAGCGCGTCTCCGACCAGTCCAAGGTCGCCCCGCCCGAGCTGAACATCAAGATCATGAAGGGCACGGTGGTAAAGTACCACGGGCGCATGGGCGTCGGTAACTTCTCGATGAACGCGGCGAAGGACGCGCCGGTCACCTATTCGTTCGACCTGTCGAACGTGGCCGCGCCAATCGTCGACGACCTGACGGCCACCTCGTGAGCGCGGCCGACGTCGCGCCGGCGGGGACCGGCAACGAGGAGCGCGGCGAGCACGAGCTCGTGCTGGGCGGCAAGACCTACGTGCTGCGCCCCAGTTTCGAGGCCATCGCCGCGGCGGAGAAGAAGGCAGGCTATGCTCTGACCGTTCTTGCCCGCATGGCGAACACCGGCGAGCTCTCGCTTCGCCAGGTGGGCGTGATTGCGGCCGAACTGATCCGCGCCGGGTCCGACAGCGACTTCGTCCGCAACGTCGATGACGAGCGGATCGCGCAGCTGGCCTACGAGGCCGGTATGCGGACCATCATGCCGCGGCTCGCACTGGTGCTGATCGACGCAGCGCTGGGAGGCCGCAAGGCATCGGGGGAAGCCAAGGCGGTAGCGGAGAGCTGAGCTTTCCCTACCGCAAGCTGATGGGCATCGCGCTCGATGCCTTTGGCTGGTCGGCCGACCAGTTCTGGCGTGCCACCAGCCATGAATTCTGGGCAATGATCGAAGCCCGCCAGGAAGCGAACAAACGCTGATCCTGGGGGGCTTCCTGCTTTCTGGAGGTGACGATGGCCCGATCGCCGTCACGCCGTGACCTGTACCTGCAGGTCGACGGCACGACCGATCCGCTGCGCACCGCGTTGAAGGCGGGCAAGTCGATCCTAGCCGAGTTCGGCACCTCGGCCGAGAACCAGCTTCAGCGGATCGAGGACGCATTCCAGAAGCTGGGCGGCAGCAATCCGGCGCAGGCCGCCAAGCAGCTCGAGCAGGCCTATACCCGGTCGTTCGACGCGATCCGCGAGCAGGCCGAGAAGGCGATCGCCACGCCGCTCACCAAGGCGGGCGCGATCAACATCGACGCCGGCGCAGCGCGCGAAGCGGCCACGGCTGCCACTTCGCAGGCTGCAGCGCTGCGCGAGATTGCGGTTGCGGCCGAACGAGCAGCGGCGGCCACGAGTGGCGACAGCGCGGCGGCGCGCGTCTATGCGCTCGCCGCCGCTGCTGCTGCTCAGGGTGCCGAGGAGCAAGCGGCCGCACTGCGGACGCAGGCCAGAGTTCTCGAGCAGGTACAGGGCGAGCTCAACGCCACCGGCGCTACGGCGGCAGTGACCGGCAAGCGGGTAACCCAGATGAGCGGGCAGGCCAAAGCGGGCCTGCAACAGCTGACCTTCAACCTGAACGACGTCGCGACGGGATTCGCTGCGGGCACGCCGCCACAGATCATCTTCGCTCAGCAGCTCGGGCAGGTGACGCAGGCTGTGCAGCTGATGACGTCGGAATCCACCGGACTGCTCCGTGTGCTCGGCAACCCGTGGGTCCAGGTCGCCGGGGCTGCTGCCGTCGCGCTCGTCCCCTTGGTCCTGAAGCTGGTGGAGAGCAACAACGAGCTTGAGAAGGCGACCAAGAAGCTCGGCGACGACGCTCGCCAGACCGACATCGCCCGGCAGGCTCACGAGGCATTTGCAAAGACACTCGACGGCCAGCTCGAGATACAGCGGAAGGTCAACGAGGAGCTGGAGCGTGGCCTGAAAAGCCAGCGCCAGTTGACGCAGCAGAGACTCCTCGATGCAGAGGCTCAGGAATCCAGCGGCAAAAGAGAGCTCGCGAGCGCACTGCTGAACCTCGATCGCGCGCAGAAATCGGCTGCTCGTCTTCGGACCGGCAACCAGGCAGGCCCAGGGGGAGGGGCCGCCGTCGCTTCCGCCATTGGCGCTGCTGATCAGCGTGTCAAAGCGGCCGAAGAGAGAGTTCGCAAAGCTCGCAAACTGATCGCGGGGGGGCAGGAGGGCGCTCGCGCCGCACGCGTATCGCTTGCTGTGGATGATGCGGCAGCGGAGAGCGATGCGCTGACCGGTATCAAGCGCAAGTACGACGACTTGCGCGACGCGGCGCGCGCTCGGGCACAGGCCAGCGACGAGTACGCTGCTAGCCTGAAGGGTCAGCTCGTCATATGGGATAAGGCCGAGAAGAAGGAGATCGAGGCCGAACAACGGCGGCAGGCGGCCGCTCGATCAAGCGCCAAGGACAACCGCGAATATGGTCGGACGTTGACATCGTCCGAAGCCGCGACGATCGCGCGGGACGCTGGGTTCAAGGTCAACAGCGCAGATCGGAGCACCACGCGCCAGCAGCAGCTCTATGACGACTGGGTGGCAGCGGGCCGACCATCCGACAATCCGGTTGCGAAGCCCGGTACTAGCGCACACGAGAAGGGCAAGGCTCTCGACATCCAGATTGAGCCCGGAGTCACTGTGAAGGCGATCCGCGAGGCCTTCGAGAAGGAAGGAGTCCGCCTCACCAAGATCTTCAAGGAGCGTGGCCACTATCACGTGGAATTCGCGACCGAGAAGAAGGCGGACCCTGCCAGGGTTGCAGACAAGGAAGCCAATCGCCGCGCCTCTTTCGGCACCGAGCTCGCGCAAGCCCAAGACCGGTACCTACGCGCGCAGCAGTCGCTGGCTGAAGGTACCGAGGACCAGGCCGACGTTGCATTTCAACAGCTCCGAGCGGAGACGGTCAACCGCGAGACAGCTTACCAGCGCCAGCTAGCCGCCGGAAAGCTCACCAACGCCGAATTTGATCAGCTCAGCGCGCTGAACCAGGGCGCTTACGAAGCAGAGAAGACCGCGATAGCGCGCGCCAAGCAGCAGCGGCTTCTGGATCAGCAGTTCGAGTTGGATCGCCAGGCGCTCCAGGACCGCCTGCAGACGCTCCGGGTCCAGGAGCAATTGGCAACCACGCTGTCGGAACGCCGCTCGATCGCGCAACGCATTCTCGAGCTCGAGCGCGAGGAGGCCCGGAAGGCTGCTCAGCGAAAGATCGACAGCAACGATCCGGCAACGCGCGCGCAGGGCAAGCGCGAAATCGACTCCATCAACGCCCGCAGTCCGATCGAGCAGGCGGCGCTCGACCGGCAGTATGCGAGCCCGCTGCAGCGGTACCGGCAGGAGCTGCTCGACACGACGGCGGATATGAACTCGGCGCTCGAGCAGGTCGCCGTCGAAGGTTTCGGCCGCCTCGAAGACGCGGAGGCCCGCCAGATCACAAAGCTTCTCGGCCTGAAAGGCGAGTTCGGCGACCTGGTCGGCTCCGTGCTTTCCGACTTCGCCCGCATCGGAATCAAGATGCTCGAGCTGCAGGCGATCGACTGGCTGGGTCTGGGCGGAAAGAAGGACTTCGCATCCGGGGTCGGCGGTGGAGACGTGCTCAACCTAGCTGGAGCGCTGGGCGCCAAAAAGGGCGGGGGGCTGATCAAGTCGATCGGTAAGATCTTCGGATTCGCCGATGGTGGGCAGGTCGACGCGGCCGGCAGGATAACCGGCCCTGGGTCGCCCACGTCGGACAGCATCCTCGCTTTGCTGAACGGGCAGGATCCGATTGCGCTCTCGACCGGCGAGTCGATCGTCAACGCAGCTGCGACCCGCCGGTATTGGCCGCTGATCGACGCGATGAACCGCGGCGTGCTGCCCGGGTTCGCCACTGGCGGCCTGGTCGCGCCGGCGGGCTATATCCCGCGGATCCCCGACATCAACGCCGTTGCGCCCCAGTCCCTTGCCCGGCCGATACCGGCGGGCGCCGTGCAGGTGGAGGCCCGGGTGCGCGTGGACGCCTCACCGCTGCTCGACGCGCGGATGGAAGAGGTTTCCGTCCGCACAATCGGTGCGGCGGCCGAACCGATCATGGCCGGCGCCGAGAAGCGGACGCTTCGCCGCGCCAACCGACCCGTCTTGCCGGGAGGCTATGGATGACACTCATCGCCATGCCGGCGCGTCCGATACCCGCAACCGTAACCTGGGCGCACGATCAGCCCTCCCAGTCGAACCGCTCCGAGTTCACCGGCAAGCGTCGCACCGTGATACTGCCCCAGGCTCCGCGCTGGGAGGCGAAGGTGACCCTGCCGGTCATCCAGGGCGAAGCCGCATTCCGCCCCTGGCGCGCCTTCCTCGCCCAGCTCCGGGGCACCGCGAACAGCTTTCGGCTGAGCGCTACCGAAGAAGATCAGATCAGCGGCGTGGCCGTCACCGTCGCTGCCGGCGGGCAGGCGGGCTCGTCGCTCATCACGATCGGGTGGGGCCCGCCTGGGCTGAAGCTGGTCAGCGGATGTCTGGTCACGGTGGGCGACCAGTTGCTCGAGCTCGTCGACGACGTCGTCGCCAACAGCAGCGGCAACGCAGTCCTGTCGTTCGCCGTGCCAATGCGGAGCTCGCCGGCCGCCGGCGCTCCGATCGAGGTGCGGCGGCCCTATGGCGTTATGTCGCTCAAGGACAGCAAGCCCGGCTGGACCGTGTCCCCTGGCCAGCTCTACCAGGTCGAGCTCGATTGCGAGGAGGCGTTCTGATGGCTGACAAGCCGGACAACGCTGCACAGGCTGCATTGGCGGCGAGCGTCCGTCGACCGGTGGACTTCGCCTTTCTCGACATTGCCGGCGCGCCGATGCGCGTGACGAACGCCCCCTACGACATCACCTTCACCGGGACCGGCGACGAGGATCTCGACGGCTTCACCTTCGAGGCCCTGGACCCCCGCTTCGTTTCCGTGGGCGACGTGAAGCTCAGCGAAAAGGGGGCGGACACCGTCACCCTGAAGCTGTCCGGCCTGGCCAGCATCGACGACGAGACCATGAACGAAATCGGCGATCGCCAGCGATGGCAGGGCAGAGACGCGCGCCTCTGGAAAGGCATGCTCGATCCTAAGACCCTGTCTCAACTCGGGGCAGTATGGTGCTATCACACCGGCGTGATGGCGGTGCCGCGCGTGCTCGGCAGCGCCGAATCGCAGGTCATCGAGCTCGACGTCGAAGGCTATCTCGCCTGGTTCACGCAGGCGTCGAACCGGACCTATCTCACCCAGAGCGATTTCGATCCCGGCGACCAGAGCGCCGCGCTCGCGATCGCGATCGCCAACGGCGCCGGCAAGAAGGCCTGATCCATGGATCGCTATGTCGACTGGGAAGCGCGGCTCTCCGCGTACCTCGACCCCCTGCGCCTGATGCCCTTCGAATGGGGCCGCCATGACTGCTGCACCTTCGCCGCCGGCGCCGTCTACGCGATGACCGGCTTCGATTACATGGCCGAGTTTCGCGGCCGCTATACGACACGCATCGGTTCGCTGCGCGTGCTGAAGCGGTTCGGCGCCGGCGCGCTGGCCCCGACACTGGACCAGAAGTTCACGCCGATCGCCGCCGCGACGGCGCAACGCGGCGATATCGTGATGTCCGGGGGCGCGCTGGGAATCTGCATGGGCGCAGCCCTGATCGCGGTGGGGAGTGTCGGCGACCGCGAAGGCCTGGTCCTGATCGAACGGGCGAAGTGGGACGAGCCGTTCGCCTGGGCCGTGGGACGGAGTTGCTGATGGCGAAGGTCGCGAAAATCGCGGCGGCCGTCGTCGGTGTCGTGGCGATCGTCGCCAGCGGTGGCCTCGGCGCGCCGCTGGCCGGTGCGGTTACAGGCTTCCTGGGCGTCGGCGCCGGCACGCTCACCGCGATCGGCGCCGGCCTCAGCATCGCGGGTGCGCTGCTTTCCAAGCCGCCCACCGTCCCCAGTTCGCAAAGCGAGCGTCTGACGCTCTCGATCGACCCGCAGGCACTGCGCAAGTCGGCCCTCGGCGAGACAGCATTGCCGACCGACGTCCGGTATCAGGAGTGGTTCGGAACCAATCAGGAGCGTTGCGGCCTGATCGTTGCGCACGCCGGTCACCGCATCCAGAGCGTGGACGCGATCTGGCTGAACGACGAACTGGCCTGGACCGCAACCGGCGGCACGCAGGGGCGCTTCATCAACTATTTCTGGGTGCGTCAGGTCGTGACGGAGGGATCGCCCTCCATCATCGCCAACGTGGCCCCGGGCAGCCGGTGGAATGCGCTCTGCCGACTGACCGGTTGCGCCTATTCACATCTGGAATTCAAGGTCACCGGCAACTCGAGCAAGGCCGAGAGCCCGTTCTCATCCGGCATCCCGCAGCGGATCACCGTAATTGGGAAGGGTTCGCCGGTCTACGATCCGCGCCGGGACAGCACCGTGCCCGGCGGCTCGGGGCCGATGCGCGCGACCGATCAGTCTACCTGGCGCTACACCGCGGATGACGGGACTGTGATCGGCAACAATGTCGCGCTGCAGATCCTGCGCGAGAAGCTCGGTTGGCGCATCACCAATCCGGCGACCGGCGAGAAGAAGCTGTCGGTCGGCCTCGGCTTGCCCGTCAAGCGGATCGATCTCGAGTCCTATATCATCGCCGCCAACCTTTGCGACGAGGCGGTCACCCTCGCCGCCGGCGGTACCGAGCGCCGGTATGTCGGCGCCGCGACCCTCTCCGAGGGCGACGATCCCACCACCCGGCTGAACATGCTCTGCGCCGCCTGTTGCGGCCGCATCACCGAACGATCGGGCAAGCTCGGCCTGGCGATCGCCCATAACGACCTCGCCGCGATCGCGGCCGACGATGGTCTCAATGACGACGATCTTGTCGGCCCCTTCGTCTGGCAGCCGGATCCGGCGATCACCGACGTGCCGAACGTCGTGCGCGGCCGCTTCACCGATCCCTCGCCGAACTCCCTGTATCAGCTGCTGCCCTATCCGGATGTCGGCATCGCCTCCGTCGATGGGATCGATCGCACGTTGCCCCTCGATCTGTCGGCCGTGCAGAGCCCGGCGCAGGCGCAGCGTGTGGCGGCGCAGGCGCTGATGCGCCGGCAGTACGACCGCACCTTCCAGGCGACGTTCGACATCCGTGCCTGGAAATATCGCGTCGGTGACCCGCTGCCATTCACCCTCGCGGCGCTGGGCTTCGTCCGGAAGCCATTCCGCGTGGTCGACCAGCAATATGCAGCCGGCGGCAAGTGCGCGATGACGCTCCGGGTAGAGGATCCGGCCATCTATCCCATTGGTGGTGCCGATCGCCCCGCCGTCCAGGCCGCAGCGCCGAACGTCTACAACACGTCGAACAACCCCATCATCCTGGCGGTTCAGGACGCGCAGCAGGCCGCCGACGGCGCCTCGGCGCGGGCAAACGCCGCGATCGCGGCCGTGGCCGGCCTGGGTGACGACGGCATCCTCTCTCGCGACGAAAAGGCGCGGATCCTTATCCCCAAGAATGGGGAGTTGACCAACGAGCGCGGGCTGCTCGATGCGCAGGCAGCGCTTTCGCCGAACGTGCCTGCGGTGGTGAATGCGCGGGCGACCGCCGCGCAGGCCTGGGCCGCTTGGTTGGCATATCGCGACTCTCTGTCGCCCGCCTGGGACAATGTGGCGCTGGATACATTCGTCACTCGCGCGACCTTCACCGGCGTGCTCACCGATTTGCGGTTCGCGCTCGACCTGCTGTCTCAAGCGCTGCAGTCGTCGATTGGCGGCGTTCCCGCGCAGGACATCGCGGACGCGGTGAAAGACGCCAACGGAAACGTGGTTCCGGCGCGCGACCAGTTCGCCGCGGTCAAGGCGCAGCTCGATGCGGATGTCACTTCCGCGCAGGTCGACGCCTCGCATGCTCGGGATGACGCTGCCGCCGCTCGCGCAGACCTCGCGATCGAGGTGCAGCGGGCCAAGAATGCCGAGGGTGCGATCAACACCACTCTGGCGGCCGTGAAGTCGACAGCAGACGGCGCATCTGCAGGAGTGACAGATGAGGCTACCGTCCGCGCGCGCGACGATATCGCTTTAGGCAATCGCATCTCCACGACGGAGGCGCAGCTCGCCGGCGCGCAAGCGAGCGTTCTGTCCGCCAGAATCGGGGATGAAGCGGTCGCCCGCGCGAACGGCGACAATGCGATTGCCAGCCGCACGGCGGTGACCGAAGCGCAGCTCGCCGGTACTCAGGACAGCGCCTTGAAAGCGCGTATCCTGACCGAAGAGACGACGCGCGCCGGGCAAGATGCAGCGCTCGCCAACCGCGCGACGTCCTTGGAGGCGGGGGCAGGCACATCTGCAGCTGGAACGGCGTTCAACCCCAATTTCGCGCGCTGGCCCGATGACTCCTCGCTGCCGGCGCAGTGGGATTATTGGCAGCTGAACGGTGGTAGGATCGCACGCTCCTCAGGCGGTTCTGTACGGGGCAGCCTGTTCTGCGCAGATTTTCGTAACGACACCCCCAACGTGGACTGGGGCCTCCTTCAGCGTGTCTGGATGACGCCCGGTGCATGGGTGATCGAAGCAACGATATCGCTGGATCAGGCGAGCCTCTCCGGTGCAGGTGTGACATTGAGCGGCGCTCAGGGCATCGATTTTGTGGCGGAAGCGGATACCAGCGGTGCCGTAGGCGACCTCTCGGGCGTCCGCTCGTTCTCGAAGATGATCAACTGGACTTCCTCCGGTTCGGTCAATCTGCACGCCATGGGAGGCTGGGGTGGGTTCGGGCGCACCATCGCCGCGAAGTACATGCGGTGGTTCTACCTCAACGTCCGCCCTGCGACTGATGGCGAGATCAGAGCAGGGAAAGCGCTGACTGATGCGGGGAGCGCCCTCGCGAGGATCACGGCGGAAGAGACGACGAGGGCGAATCAGGACGCGGTGCTCTCTAACCGCCTCTCGACCACAGAGGCCCAGCTTGCAGGTTCGCAGGGCAGCCAGCTGCAGGCGCGCATCGCCGCAGAGGAGACGGCTCGGGCCGATCAGGGCGCGGCGATTGCCAATCGGACGTCGACCGTCGAGGCGCAACTCAGTGGCGCCCAGCCAAGCCAGCTCGGTTCCCGCATCACCACGACAGAAAGCGCGATCGTCGGCTTGAACGGGCGGGCGGCAGCATATTGGCACGTGCTCGCGGTAGCGGGCAACAATCGCGCGCAGATGACGGTTCGGGCCGACGCGAACGGCGGCGCTGGCGTCGACATCGTCGGAGATGTCCGGATCGTCGGAAGCGACGGCGACGGCAGCACCGAGATCAGCGGCCGGGGTGTGTTCGTCTTCTACCCGAATGGCCAGCCGAATGTGAAGCTCGGGCGGTGGTGACGTGCCGGTAGGCCTTTGGGTCGGGCTGGAGGACGGCACCACTCTCTTCAATCAGACCACGGCCGTTGTGAAGTTCCTCGGCGCCGCGACGATCGGCGCGGCGCCGGGAGGCCCGAGCTTCACCGGCGATGCGCAGTCAGGCTCGATCGTGGATGCTCGCTTCACCCAGTTCGCGATGCACGTTCCGTTCTGGTGCCGCATCGACGGCGGCTTCGACGATGCTGGCTATGACGCGACGTGGAGCGTCAGCGGCTCATCCCTGATCTGGACCTTCCCGCGCCCGGCCGAATATTCGAACGGCCTGCTATACAATCGCCCGGTTCAGACGATCATCTACGGAATCCGCTGATGCAGTCGGGCTTCGAGGTCTATGACCAGAATCAGAAGTTGCAGATCACGAGCGGGCTGTTGACCTATGCCCTGCGAGTGTCTGGAACGACGTTCGTCGAAGCTCACAAGGTTGGTAACACCTCACCGAACAGCCTCTCGGTGCCGACGACGAACACCTTCACGCAATGCCTCGTCGCGTTGGCTGGCGGGAGCGGGTACGCCGCCGCTTATGCTGGGCGCCGAGCCGACAATGGCCAGCGTATTTACGCCACCAACGCGCCAGTCGGAACGGCGTTCAGCTATTTCATTTTCGAGCGGAGCAATACCATCCCTGCAGTGAGCAGTGGGCTTGAGGTGCGCAATCCGGCGCAGGAGATCGTCTTCTCCTCATCTCAAAGGGTGATGCAGATCCTCGACCTGATCGGCGGCATCGTGAGAGATGGTGAGCAGTCGAGCACCTACGCCGGGCGCCAGTTGGCGTTCTGCCAAGCCAATTTTGCGTCGCACAGGATCTCCGGTCAGGTCCGAGCCTACAGCGGCGGCAGTGGCCCCATCATCGTCGACCCTGAAGATCCTCCGCCCGGTACGCAGTACCGCTGGGACAACGACGGTAAGGTCTACGGCGGCTTCGTCACCAACGGCGGCCAGACCATCCAGACCCGCATGTTGAGCTGGGACGACGTCGTTGTTGGCCCAACCTCGGACCCTACCCAGCCGCCCGACTACGCCATCCCGCTGAGCCTCTTCGTGGTCGATGTGACCGGCGTCCCGGTCGGCGCTCAATTCTTCTGAGGAGAACGACGATGCCAAACCCGATCATCACCGACGAACAAGCGGCCGAGATGCGCGAGCAGCTGGCCGTCTACGAGCGCGAGAAAGCCTATCAGGCCGCGCTCGCGCGCCACCAGGTGTATCTGGCGGTCAAGCCGCTGGTGGAAAGCGAAGCCTTCATCGGCATTCACCAGCAGCTCGCCGACATCCGTGCGAACGGTCCCAAGGACGACAGCTTCTTCGGGATCGGCATCGAGGCCGTGTTCCAAGGCATGACGGGCCTCGGCATCAACGTCGCAAATTGGGTGGAACCCGTCGCGCCGACAAGCACAACCGTTCCCACGGCGACCTAAGCCGCGCCAGCGCCGGCGCCCGCAGTCCGCTCACCTGAATTCGGAGACATCGATGGATCCCTCGATCATCTCGGCCCTGGTGGGCTCGGGACCGCTTGGCGTCGTCTGCCTTTTCCTACTGCAGCAGCGGAAGGAAGAGCGCGCAGAGCGCCTCCAATACGACAAGGACCGGCTCGAAACCGACAAGAGCATGGCCCGCGCGATCATGGCGCTTGCCATGAAGGTCACCGGGAAGCCGACCGATGGCGATCAAGCCTGATCCTCGCGCGGCGGCCGTCGAGCTGCTCGAGCGCGCGATCGCCGGCGTCTCGATCATCGTCATCGATGCCGAGCCGGCCCTGGACCCGCTTGCGGCCGGCGTTGCCGCGATTGGCCGCATCTACCACAGCGCGACCCGGCCGCCCCGGGCGCGCTCCAAGCACTGACAGGAGCTGAGCATGGGTACGCCTGCCTGGATGGATCCGAACAGGATCCGCGACATCACCATTCATTGCGCGGCCACGCCGAAGGGCAGGGCGCTCACCGCGGAGCAGATCTCCGCCATGGACCTGGCGCGGAAGGACCTCGGGAACCAGGTCGCCTACCACTATGTGATCGAGCTCGACGGCAAGACCACACAGACGCTGCGCCATGACCAGCGCGGCGCTCATGTGGGCGGCAAGAACACCGGCAATCTCGGCATCTGCTACGTCGGCGGTCTCCTCGAGGACGGCAAGACTCCGGCGGACACACGCACGCCCGCCCAGCGATCGGCACTTTACCTGCTGCTGCGTCAGCTGCGCGTGACCTACCCCGGCGTGCGGATCCGCGGCCATCGCGACTGGAGCCCGGATCGCAACGGCGACGGCAAGATAACGTCCAACGAGTGGCTGAAGAGCTGCCCGTGCTTCGATGTAGCGTCTGACCTGGCTGCGGTCGGGATCAAGGCATGAACCCCTTGCTCGGCCTGGGCGGCGGAATCGCCGCCCTGCTGCTGCTCGGTGGTGTCTACGCCTTCGGCCGCCACGACGGCGCCACGATCCAGATCGGCAAGCAGGCGGCCGTCGAGGCTGCGGTGCGGAAGGAAGAGGCGAAGCGCCAGGACCTGGTCGACCGCGGCGCGCTCGCCGGCGCCGAGCGTGAAACCCGACGCCAGGCCAGCGTGAAGGAACTGTATCATGAAACCGAACGCGTGGTGGTGCGCCCTGTGTATCGCAACGTCTGCGATGACGCTGACGGCTTGCGCATCCTCGATCAGGCTGCCGCCGTCGCCAATGGCGAAGATCCCGGCCGAGCTGCTGGCGGAGCCGGCGAAGCTCCCACGACCCCAGCGGACCGCTGAAGGGATCCAGGACGGCGCGGCCGCCCATCGAACCCAGCTCGAGCTCTACGACACCGGCGGCAAGCTTCGTGCGGATCTGATCCGTCTGCAGTGCGCGGTCTTGGCCGCCGGCGCGCAGCCGCTGCGCGTCTACTGTCCGCAGCCTCCCTCCCAACCGAAATAGGAGCCGATCATGGCCGACAAGTATCAGGGCACCGCCGACACCATCATCGGTCCGTCGCGCAAGTGCTTCGACATCACGCCAAGCGACACGGTGGCGCTGCCCGACGTTCCCAAAGGCATCTATGTCGGCACCGGGGGCAACATCACGGGTCGCCTGGTCGACGATACCACCGATCATGTCTGGAAGAATCTCGGTAGTGGCTTCCTGCCGCTGCGGTTCGCGTTCATCCGTTCGACCGGCACAACTGCGGCGGATCTGATCGCCCACCTCTGAGACGTCAGCCCAACGCGGCCCGGTTGCGCTACCTTGAGCCTTTCCAGCGCTGCCCCCTGCTAACGAAAGCCGTTCATCATGAGTTTTGCATTCGCGTTCGGCGGCGGCGGCGCTGCCGGCGGCGCTCCGGCCGTGCGCTCTGTTGTAGTGCCTGCGGGCGCTACGGGTCGCGTCGTCTCGTTGGTACGCCTTCTGGGCAGCACGTCGACCTTCTCGCTGCTTTCCGCCGGTAACGCCAACATCGCTCTCGACAATGGCGATGGACTCAAGCTGGCCACGGCCCTGGCTGCAAACGAGACGCAGACAGCCCTGGTCCGCGAACAGATCGGCAGCGGCCCTACCGCCCGTGCGATAGAATATCCGATCAACTGCACCGGCGGCGGCGCGCCAACCCCAACGCCCACCCCGGTCAGCAGCCGCATTACGCCGACCAACTGGGACGTGATCGGCATCGGGGACAGCCGCACCGATACGGTGCTCGCCGGCACGTTGACGGGCACGGCCGGTTATACCGCGGGAACCAGCATCTTCGGGCCGATCGGCTGGGTACAGGTGCTTTCGCAGAACCGGCTCAAGTTCGGTCGCTATCCGAATTTCGGCATTTCGGCTTCGACTACGACGCAGGGCGCCGCCGTGCCCCGGCAGAACGCCAGCGGCGTCGTCACGAACAGCAGCCCGCAGACCTGGTTCCGGGGCACCGACAGCACGAACAAGGGCATGGACTATGCGGCGGCGCATCCTGCCGGCATTGCGGTAATTCTCTACGGCGTGAACGACGCGGACAGCCTGCTGTCGTCCACGAGCCGTACCAACCTGCTCGCGATCCTGAACAATTTGCGGCCTGGCCAGCTCAAGGTGATCTTGAACGAAACCGGCACCGGCAAGAAGATCGACGGCTCTATCGCTGGCGGCACCACAGCGAACAAGCTGGCCTTCTCCGCGTGGATCAACACGCTCGACGCGGACAGCGGCCACGCCAACGCCCGGAACGACGTGCTCGTCGTCGACTCGATGGGGCCGTCGTACGACGCTGCGTCGGGCACAAACCATCTCGGCTGGCTGCGGGATGATCGGCATCCGACGCCGTGGGGCTCGCGCAAGTGGGGCCAGCTCGTGATCGACCGCCTGGCGGCCGCATATGGCTCGGTCTGGACGAACCTGCCCAAGCGCATCACGCTCCCGACTGCAGCCGGTGCGCCGTTCATTCATTCGAACCCGCTGCTCACGCCTGGCGGCAACGGACAGGTCGTTGGAGCAAACTTCGGCACCGCACCTACGGCGGCAACCATTCCCCAAGGCTGGGCAGTCAGCGGCACTGGCGCGGGTGCCGGTATCACCGTAACCTGCGACAAGACGGGCACTACTCCGGACGGCTTCCCGATGTTTCAGATATCGGTCAGCGGCACGCTGCCCGATCAGTCCAGCTACACATTGCAGATTTACCAGCTGGCGTCTGGTTCCGCGGTCGCCCTCACCGACAAGCTGCAGGGCGTCTGCAAGCGACGCGTCCTCCCTGGCAGTCAGCAGCTGCTTGGAGCTCGGCTCCGCATTTCCATCACCGATGCGACAGTCGCCAAGAGCCAAGGAGCCTATGATCAGGGCGGCTCGCCCGGAGGTTCGGGCGATCGGCTCGGCTACTACATCAACAGCGCTGGGTTCGATGCGGGCGGTGAATGGGAGGAGCTGCAAACGCAGATGATCGACCTGGCCGATCCAAATATGGACGCCGCAAACGGCGGACCCGGACTGATCTCGTCGCCGTCGCAGGTGGTCGTGTACATGGATCTGCAGTTCGGAAACTACACCGGCGCCACCGCCAACGTCTCCGCCACGGTGCAACTCGCGCAGATGGGGATGCTGAAGGTCTCCGTCTGATACGCAAGGCGCGGCCCAGTCGGGTGCCTGGTGCCGATCGAGCCTGCGGTGTTGTCGGCCGCTCGACAGCATGCAATATGGCGCCGCCGACCCGAGCTTAGCCGTTAGGATCGGCCCGCGGCCGCGGTTGTAACCAAAGGCGACCGGCTTTGCCGGGTGGCCTGCGGAATGTAAGACCTTCGGGAAATACGCAGGGCGCGTTTCCCTTTGGTTCACGCGCGGCTAACCGCCCGGCTTTCGGGCGCTAGCCGCGCGTGAGCTCGCTCAACCTTCATCACCGAATTCCTGCGCCGATCGGCGCGGAACACCCGCCGGCGCGGTCGCGCCGGCACTCACCGATGCACGGCGTAGCCGACGTGCCTTTCTCAGAAAGGATCTAAGCTACATGACTGCAACTGCAGCGGTCGAGCCGGCTGCCGGCTATCTCGGCGGCAAGCGCCGTCTCGCGACCCGCCTGATCGAACGCATCGAAGCGGTGCCGCACCGGCTCTACGCGGAGCCGTTCGTCGGCATGGGCGGCGTGTTCCTTCGCCGGCGATCGGCGGCGCGCGCCGAGGCGATCAACGACATCAGCGGCGACGTCGCGAACTTCTTTCGCGTGCTGCAGCGGCACCCCGAGGCGCTTCTCGACCTGATGCGCTGGCGGCTTTCCAGCCGGGTCGAGTTTGAGCGGCTCCGCCGACAGGATCCCAGTTCGCTGACCGACCTGGAGCGCGCCGATCGCTTCCTGTTCCTGCAGCGCCTTTCCTATGGCGGCAAGGTGAAGGCCCGGACCTTCGGGACTGATGCCGGAAGTCCCGCGCGCTACAACCCGGGCCGGCTTGAGCCGAAGCTTCGGGCGATCCACCGCCGGCTTTCGAGCGTCACGATCGAGCAGTTACCCTATGCCGAATTCATCAGGCGCTATGATCGTCCCGACACGCTGTTCTATCTCGACCCTCCGTATTGGGGTTGCGAGGGCGACTACGGCGCGGGCGTCTTCGATCGCGAGGACTTCGCGCGCCTGGCCGAGCAGCTCGCCGGTATCCAGGGCAAATTCCTGCTATCCATCAACGACACGCCGGGCGCCCGCGAGGTGTTCGGCCGATTTGTCCTCGAGGACGTCGAGACCACCTGGTCGGTCGGTGCCCGGGTAGGCGCGCAGAGCAAGGTCGGCGAGCTGATCATCCGCAACTATGCCTGATCAGCTGGGGGTATAAATCGGGGTACGGTCCGCGCGGCGCGCGCGCCCGAATCGGGCTTTTCTGCCAAAAATGAGCGCGAGCACGGCGGACAATTCCTCCGCCGTGTTTGCGATCATTTCTGGCCCTCACGAGGGTTTGCCCCGGGCGGCGTAACAACCGAAGGTTGATGGACCGTTGCCTGCCTCGCCATTCTCGACTGCTCGACTAAGTCAGTCGAAACCACCAGGCCACCTGTTACGAAGGCCAATCCTGAAAACCAACCGACCAGCGGCGGTAGGAACGACCTCCGATTGACCTTGGCGATCCCGGCTTTCAGCGACTGCAACTCAGCGCGATCGAACTCGCCGTCGATTTCAGCCCTCCGCCAGAAAGCAATGAGTGCCTCGAGCGATGGCAACCCTGATTGTACAAACTCCTGGATCAGAACTGCGTTCAACAGCGACAGCAGGATGCCGAGGCCAAACAGAACGATCGGTAGCCAAGGCGACCCGAGCTTTTCCACACCCTGCAGAGTGAAAACTGCCGCGCCACTGTTGATGACGAGCAGCGACGCCGACAACCATTTTGACGACTCCATCAGGTGCGTGACTTGCTGCGCGGAAGTCCCCTCGAGCCGCTTCGCGAAGTGATCTGCCAGCTTCGACGGGATTGGCTCAACCTCTGAACCTTCGATCACACTGCCCCCAACGATGAACGGCTGAACGCCGTCGATTTGAGGCCCCCGTATATGCTGACCAACGCCGCGGTGAAAGCCGCCGGCGCGCGATCGCGCGCCTACAAGATGGCCGACGAGCGCGGTCTCTATCTTTTCGTTGCTCCCACCGGTCTGAAGTCCTGGCGCATGAAGTTCCGCCTGCAGGGGCGTGAAAAGCTGCTGACGATCGGCAGCTGGCCCGAGGTGACACTGGCCGATGCCCGCGCCCAGTGCGATCAGGCGCGTGAGCAGCTGCGCCGCGGCGACGATCCGTGCGTCGCTCGACGGCGTGCGGCTCACTCCGCAGACGATGCCGCCTGGACTTTCGAGGTGGCCGCGCGCGCCTGGCATTCCCACCAGTGCCCGGGTTGGACTGAGGCACACGCGACCGACGTCTTGACTAGCATGGAGCGTGACGTGTTCGCAACGATCGGTCATATGGCACTTGGCACCATCACTCCTCCCGCGATCCTTCAGGTTCTTCGCGCCATCGAGGATCGCGGCGCCGGCGAGACCGCGCGCCGGGTGCGCCAACGGATCTCGGCCGTGTTCGGCTTTGCGATCTCAATCGGCGAGGCCAGCGCCGATCCGGCGGCGATCGTGAAGAGGGCGCTTCGCCCGCAGGCCCATGGTGGCCGTCAGGCGGCGATCTTGGAGCTCGTGGAGATCCGCGCCCTGCTCGGCGCGGCCGAGGACGTGAAAGCCGCGCCGATCGTCAAGCTCGCGTCACGCTTCCTCGCCCTCACCGCGGTGCGCCTCGGCGCACTGCGCGGCGCGACCTGGTCGGAATTCGAGGGCATAGACTGGGCGGGCACTCTGACCGGCCCCACGCTGCCGCTTTGGCGGGTGCCGGCGGCGCGCATGAAGCTCTCGGCCGCGAAGAAGCGCGATCGCGCGTTCGACCACCTGGTGCCGCTCTCCGTCGAGGCTGTCGATGTCTTGCGCCAGGCGCGAGCGATCGCCGGCGCCGGCGCGTTGGTGTTCCCCGGCCGCAGCGGATCCGCGGCGATCGGCGAGAGCGCGATCGGGGACCTCTACGACCGGGCCGGCTATGCTGGCCGCCATGTGCCGCACGGCTGGCGCGCCAGCTTCGCCACGGTGATGAACGAGCGGCGGCCGCTCGAGCGCGCCGCCATCGACCTGGCGCTGGGCCACGCGCCCAAGGACAAGGTCGAAGCGGCCTACAATCGGTCGGCGCAGATGCGCCGCCGGCGCGCGCTGTTCCAGGAATGGGCCGCGCTGATCTCGGTGTGATCCGGGGTTGAACGAAACGGCGAACGAAAAGAGAACATGCGGCCTCATCCAGGAGGCGAACATGTCACTGACGACGCGAATGCGGCAGGTCGACCGCGACGAACTGACCTATCAGATCTATTCCGGCATGCGCCATTGGCGGCGCGCGGACATCAAGGCGATGTTCCAGGCGAGACGCCCGCAACTGGCGGCCGAGGTCCTGGCGCGCGAGCTCGGCCGGCTGTCCATCTTCGACGTGGCCGCGGCGCGGGATCTGGACCGAACCGAGCTGCAGCTGGTGGTGATCGCCGCGATCGAGGCGTTCCCGGGCGCGCTCCGGTCCATGTGGCTATCCTCGGTACCGGACCGCTGGAGGGATGCGCGCGCGACCGCGGCGAATCTGGTCGCTGACGCGCTCGATCGGTTCAAGGTGCTGCGCACCGTTACCTCGGCCGGCGATGGTCCGGTTCATGGCGAGCGGCCGGAAGGTCTGCATTTTCCAGACGTGCAGGTCGCGGAGGCCGCGATGCGGCCGGCCTGGCCATGAGCGCGCCCGGCAGCCTCTCCACGAGCGGCCCCGCCGCGGCTCGAATGGCACGGATCGTGCTCTCCCCCCACGATAGCCATCGGGCGGCGCAAGCCGCCCGGTCCTGACTGCCGCGCTGGGCAATCCGGTGGAAGGGTGTGGGACCTTTCGGCCATGGGGGGAAAGCAAACTGGCGCATGGGCTCGCTCAAGCGAGCCCATTCCTCATTTCCTTAGATTCTCAGGGCGGACAGAGCACATTCTATGTACTCGCGCTTTCGCGAAGGGCGACACCCGCGCCCAAGGCGTCAAGCGCCTGGCGGAGCGCAGGGTCTTGGGGCTCGCGAGGGCCGCGCTGGGCGAACGCCTGGGGCACGCCGCCTAATCGTCGGAGCTTCGTCACCAGGAGCTGGCAATAGCGCTGGAAGACCCGCGCAGCCATCTTGGTGCGGTGCTCGAAATAGTAGGCGTTGCTGGTCTGCTCGCGCTGCGGTGCGAACTCGCCCTCGTTCGCCGTCTTGATCGTCCGCCGCACCCACGAGATGAGGCCATGGTCGCGCAGCCGCCGGAGCGCCGCGATCACGCTGTTGCGGTGGCAGCCGGCGCGCGTCGCGATCGTGTCGATCGCCGGGAATAGCCGGCCGGTGGCGAAGTCGAGCGTCTGCAGCACCGCCTCGAGAACCGTGAGGTCGACGCGGCGCAAGCGGGCGTCGGCGGCATTCAGATAGCCGCTGAGTCGACCAAGCTCCTGGCGGATGAGGGCAGGGCGGCCGGTTGGCGCCGCGCCGCCGGCGACGAACTCGTCGAGCTCGGCCGAGAGGGCTGCAAAGCGGGCGCGCGCCTCGCGCACCTCGGGCAGGGGGTAATCGCGCCAGAGCTGCTGATACAGCTCCTTCGCTGCCTGGATCAGCGCTTCGCGATAGGCCAGGCCCTGGCGGACGCTGCCGTCGCCGATCGGCCGCCACGGTTTCGCGCGGACGTCGTCGACATCATAGCTGTCGCGATGCGGCGTGCGTCGCTTCCCCTCGGGATCGTGATCGGGCCCGCGGGTCTTCCCCTGCAGGCTCGCGCTGACACCCTTGAGGATCTGCTTGACCGAGCGGGCCGTCATGCGCGGCCCCCGCCGAAGCGCGTCAGCGGCGCGGCAGATCCAGGAGCGTCTCGGCCGGCGCCAGTCCCTCGAGTAGCAGATCCGCCCAGAGCCGAGCGATCTCGCGTCGGCGCGGCATGTAGGCCGCGCGATTGTATGCGAACTCCACACCCTTCGGCTTGTGCGCGAGCATGAGATCGATGACGGCTTGGTCGCCTGGCCGACCTTCGCGCTCGGCGAGCTCGTTCATCGTCGTCGAGAAGGTCGAGCGCCAGCCGTGCGGAACATGGCGCCCACGAAATTCCGAAAGCCGGTTGTACATCGTCCCGATCGCCGCGTCGCTCATCGGCCGATGCGCATGTCGCAGGTTCGGAAACAGATAGGGCCCGGGCCGCGTCAGTCGAGTCGCAAGCTTGAACAGAGCCACCGCCTGGGGTGCCAGCGGAACGATGAACTCGAACGCTGGGTCCTCCTTGCGCTCGAGCGAGAGCTTCATTTTCTCGGCCGGGACGCGCCAGATCGGTTCGGCCCCGTCGAGATCCTCCAGCTCGTGCGGCTGCGCCAGCCGGATCACGCCCGGCCGCACGGCCGTGAGGGCAAGCAGGCGAGAAGCGATCTTCACCAGCGGCTGACCGGGTTGCTTCTCGCTCTCGATCAGCAGCTGCCGCGCCTCGTCGATCGACCGCAGCGCCGGCTGGCGGCCGCGCTTCACCGGCCGAAGGGCTCCATGCACCTCCGCCGCCGGGTTGCTGGTCGCACGCGCGCAGGCGATGCCGAAGGCGAAAACCGCGTCCAGGCGCTGGCACACCCGATGCGCTGTCTCGATCGCAGGCCGCGCCTCGATCGCGCGGAGCAGTCGCAGGATGTCCGGCGGCGTGATCTCGGTGATCAGCACTTCGCCCAGGTGCGGGTACACGTCCCGCTCGAGACTGCGTTGCACGTCCTGGGCGTGGCGTTCCACCCAGGTGACCTTCTGTTGCTCGATCCACTCTTCCGCGAGTTGCTTCAGCGTAGGGGTACCGATGGGGGCCCCGCGCTTCTTCATCAGCGACGGGTCGCTGCCCTCCCGCAACATCAGCGATGCAGCGTCGCGCGAATCGCGCGCCTTGCTGAGCGACATATCGGGGTAGCTGCCGAGCACGAGCTTCTGCTCCTTGCCCCGCAGGCGATATTTCCAGCGCCAGGAGCGATAGCCCGAGGCGGTCACAAACAAATATAAGCCCCGCGCGTCCGAAAGCTTGTAGGCCTTGCCCGTAGCCTTGGCAGCGCGGCATTTCGCGTCGGTAAGCAAGCGAAGCCCCCAGAGTGTAGGGGCGATGCCCCCAAAATGCCCCGAGGACGTTTGCGCTACCCTGCGATTCAAAGCAACAGGATGCGACAAGATCGGGCTTTAGCGCTCTCGCAAAACGACCATTTTTGCGACCCGATGCGACAAGCGGGAAACGCCCGCTGGCGGAGAGGGTGGGATTCGAACCCACGGTGAGCTTCCACCCACGGCGGTTTTCAAGACCGCTGCCTTAAACCACTCGGCCACCTCTCCGCGCGACGTCAGCGCCTAGTGCGACTTCGCGTCGGGATCAATCCACCCCCCGATATGACAGCGCCGAGCAGCGTCGCATCGTCGAGTCGGTGCGGGCGAAGCGACAAAGATCGTAAACAAATCCCGCGCGCTGTTCCGCGACGGGACGTGGTCCCCGTTCGGGACCAGCGTGTTGTTGAAGACGGCGGCGGGAAGCGTAGTTCGAAAGGGGCGTACGGCAATCGTCCGACACACCATTCGATACCAGCGAAACAGAGGGTTCATGATCAGCAAGCTTCTTCCGGCACTCGGCGCCATCGCCGCCGTCCTTTCCTTCTCGGCTCCGGCGCAGGCCGCACCGGTGATCACCACCAACTACACCGGCGCCAATATGAGCATCGTGCTCGGCACCGATGGCACCTACTCGGCCGATTTCGGCAAGGCGGGCATCAAGGCCGGCAATTTCGAGCACATCTACAGCTTCACCCTCCCGGCCTCGCTCACCGGCAGCGCCTCGATCAACACCAGCGCGGTGAAGCTCAAGGCAGCGAACGACCTCGACCTGTTCTCGGTCCTGTTCAACGGCGTGGCGCTGACCGGCACCTTCGGCGGCCTGAACGAGGCCGTGTTCGCCAACGATGTGCCGATCCTCGCCGGCAAGGAAAACACCATCGTGATCAAGGGCCTGTCGCGCGGCAACGGCTCGTATGGCGCCCAGGCGACCTTCGCCCCGGTTCCGGAGCCCGCCAGCTGGGCAATGATGATCGGCGGCTTCGCGTTCGTGGGCGGCGCGCTGCGTCGTCGCAACACCGCGCGCGTCGCGCTCGCCTGAACGATAGCCGTCGCACCCCCGGGTGCGCTGGATCGAAGGACACCGGTCGCCCCGCGCGGCCGGTGTTTTTCCTTTGGTCGCCGCCCGCGCCGGTTTTCGTCGCGTTGCAGCGCCGAGCGGGGTTTCTGTCTGCGCGCTGCTGTGCAACAGCCGCGTGATGTTGCGTGTTCGCTCGTTCCTCGCCGGGATCGCCGGTATCGCGTTTGCCTTTGCCCTGCCGACCCGCCCTGCGCTGGCGCAGGACGAAGCCGGGTTCCAGCGCTATCTCCAGACGCTCGGGTCGCAGGCCGCCGCCGCCGGGGTCAGTCGTCGCACGATCGACGCGGTGCTTTCCACGCTCACCTACAATGCCCGCGTGGTCGAGCTGGATCGCCAGCAGCCGGAAAGCAGCCCGAATGCGCCGATCCCGGCCTTTGCGCCGTATCGCGCCCGCCATGTCGATGCCGATCGCATCACCCGCGGCCGCGCCGCTTATCTGCGCGCGCGCGGGCGACTTTCGGCGATCGAGCGCGAAACAGGCGTGCCCGAATCGATCATGGTGGCGATCTGGGGGCACGAGACCAGCTATGGCCGGGTGATGGGCGGGTTCGATCTGCCGCGTGCGCTCGCGAGCCTCGCCTATGAGGGTCGCCGCCGGAGCCTGTTCGCCGAGGAATTCATCGCCACGCTCAAGATGATCGATCGCGGCGTGCCGCGCGAGAAGCTGGTCGGCAGCTGGGCCGGCGCGTTCGGTGGGCCGCAATTCCTGCCCAGCGTCTATCTCCGTCTCGCACGCGACGGCGACGGGGACGGGGTGGCGGACATCTGGAACAGCGACGCCGATACGCTCGCCTCGATCGGCAATTATTTCGTGAATGCCGGATGGCGTGCAGGGGTGCCCTGGGGGTTTGCCGTTTCGGTGCCGGCCTCGCTCGATCGGCGGCTGATCGCCAACCGCACCAACAGCCCGCGCTGCCCGCGCGTCCATGGCCGGCAGAGCCAATGGAAGACGATGGCGGAATGGCGCGCGCTGGGCGTCGTGCCGCAGGCGCGGGCCTGGCCGGGGGATGATGTGCTGGCGACGCTGCTCGAGCCGGACGGCCAGGGTGCGACTGCCTATCTGCTCACCGGCAATTACCGCGTGATCCTCGATTACAATTGCTCGAATTTTTACGCTTTGTCGGTAGGCCTGCTGGCCGATGCCGTGGAACGCTAGCCCTTTCTCGTTCGCCCTTGCGCTGGTTGCCGCAGCAAGCGCCCATGCCCAGGATGTTGACCCGACCCGCACGGCGAGCGGGCCGCACGGAACCTCGCAGATGCAACCGGGGGAGGGGCGCTACGACGCGGTTGGCTATGCCGCCGTGCAGCCCCTTGGCGCCGCCGCGCTGGCGGTAAGCCCGGGGCTCCCGGCCGAAAGCTATGCCGAGGTGACCGCGCTCGACAGCGGCCGCACGATCCTCGTCCGGATCACCGAGACGGTGGAGGCAGCACCGGGGGCGATCGCGGCGATTTCCGAAGGCGCGGCCGCCCAGCTCGGGCTTCCCGCCGACCGACTGGCGGCGGTGCGGATCCGGGCTGTGCGCCCGTCCTCCGAGGACCAGGCCGCGCTGCGCAGCGCCGGCGCGGCGCAGCCGCGGATCGATTCGCCGCCCGCGCTGCTGCGGGCCTTGCGCCTGCAGCTGCCGCCGCGGATCGACGCGAGCGAGCCCCTGCCGCCACCGCCACCGCCACCGCCACCGCAGCCCGATCCGATCGTCGACGTCCTCCCGCGTCGGGTGGCCAACAACGCTGTAGCGCCCAGGTCGAGGCCCGCCACCAGGATTGCCGCCGCCCAAGGCCGGTATCTGGTGCAGGTGGCCGCACTTTCTTCGCCGGAGCGCGCACAGATGCTTGCCCAAAAGCTAAAGGGCTTCGTAAAGGCAGGGGGCGGGCTCTACCGCGTCCAGCTCGGCCCCTTCGCGACGGAGGCGGCAGCGGAGCGGGCACGGGCGGAGGCCGTTCGGGCCGGGTTTGGAGATGCGCGCCGCACCACGGTCCGATAGGGGTAATTACTCGCGTTCTGGACCGATCATCATGAAGAAGCTCGCCGCCGTCTCGTTCCTGGCGCTCGCCATTGCCGCACCGCTGCAGGCCGCCGGCCCGGATTTCCCGACGCCAGCGCCGATCGCGTACATGGAGGACATGTCCTCGGGCGCGGTGCTGTTCGCCAAGGATGCCGATCGCCGCATGCCGCCCGCCTCGATGGCGAAGATGATGACGGTCTATGTCGCGTTCGACCTGATCAAGAAGGGCGAGCTCAAGCTCGACCAGAAGATCGAGGTGCGGCCCGAGACCTGGAAGAAGTGGCATTCGCAGGGCTCGACCATGTTCCTCGGCGTCGGCGAGCAGCCGACCGTGGCGGATCTGCTCAAGGGCATCGTGACGCTCTCCGGCAACGACGCCTGCGTCGTGCTGGCGGAAGGCATTGCGGGCACCGAGGAGGGCTTCGTCAACCTGATGAACGATCGGGCCAAGAAGATCGGCCTCACCAACAGCCATTTCGGCACGTCGAACGGCTGGCCCGATGAAGGCCGCACCTATGTGACCGCGCGCGACCTGGCGCATCTCGCGGCGGCGACGATCCGCGACTTCCCCGATCTCTACAAGTCCTTCTATTCGCTGCCGAGCTTCACCTGGGGCAAGACCCTGGGCGCGGGCGCCGCGATCGAGCAGGGCAACCGCGATCCGCTGCTCGGCAAGGTGCCGGGCGCCGACGGCCTCAAGACCGGCCATACCGAAGAGGCGGGCTACGGCTTCACCGGCTCGGCCGAGCAGAATGGCCGCCGCCTGGTGATGGTGCTGGCGGGGCTCGACACCTATAGCGGCCGCGCCGATGAATCCGTGCGCTTCATGCGCTGGGGCTTCGCCGCTTGGAGCACCAAGCCGGTGGTGAAGAAGGACCGCACGGTCGGCACCGTCGACGTGCAGGGCGGCACCGCCAACCAGGTGGCGGTCGTGGCGCCGCGCGACCTCAACATCACGCTGCCCTCGGGCCTGAGCCCCAAGCTGGCTGGCAAGATCGTCTATCAGGGTCCGGTCAAGGCCGGGTTCAAGAAGGGCGACCATATCGCCGACCTGATCATCGAAGGCGAAGGCATGCCGCAGCAGGTGCTGCCGCTGGTCGCCGCCGAGGATGTCGGCCCGGCCGGCTTTTTCGGCCGCGCCTGGGCGGGGCTGATGTCGCTGCTCCACCTGGCCTGATCGCCTTGGCCGACGCCCTGATCGGCAACCGCCAAGCCCGCGACGCGCTCGCCGCCGCCATGGCGAGCGGGGCGTTGCACCATGCCTGGCTGATCGCCGGGCCCGAGGGCGTGGGGAAGGGGGGCTTCGCCCGCATCGCCGCCGCGCGGATGCTGGCGGAGGCCGCCGAGCCCGACCGGCTGATGCCGGGCTGGGACGTGCCGGAGTCGACCCGCACCGCGAGCCTGATCGCCGCGGGCAGCCATCCGGACCTCAAGATCCTCGCCCGGCTGCCCAAGGATGCGGACAAGCCGGAGGAGGCGCTGGCCCGCTCGATCACCATCGCGCAGGTGCGCAGCCTCCAGCCGCTGTTCGCGACCAAGCCGTCGCTGAGCCCGCGCCGGGTGGTGATCATCGATGCGATCGACGATCTCGAGCGCGGCGGTGCCAATGCGCTGCTCAAGAACCTCGAGGAGCCGCCGGCGGGTACGATCTTTCTGCTGGTGAGCCACGCGCCGGGCAGGCTGCTGCCGACGATCCGCTCGCGCTGCCGGCTGCTGCGGTTCGAGCCGCTGAGTGATGCCGAGACGACGACGGTGCTCCGCCGCCAGATTCCCGAAGCGAGCGAGATTGAGATCGCGGCGCTGGTCGAGGCAGCCGAGGGCTCGCCGGGCCGTGCGCTGCGCTTCGCCGGGCTCGACCTGTCGGCGCTGGAAGCGGACATGGCGCAGCTCGCCGACTACGGCGATCCGGACAATGCGCTGCGAACCCGACTCGGTCGCCAGCTCGGTGCCAAAGCAGCGCAGCCGCGCTACGAGGCGTTCCTGGAGCGCGTGCCCAGCTTCATCGCCGCACGTGCAAAGCGGCTGGAGGGGGAGGCGCTGCGGACGGCGCTCGATGCCTATGTGGCGGCGCGCGAGTTGGCCGGCGCGGCGTTGGGCTTGTCGCTCGACGCCACCGCCACCGTGTTCGAGATGAGCGGCATCCTCGCCCGGCTTGCCCGGCGGTGAGAGGCGGCAACCGCCCGTAGCCCAATATGCTCCGTCATCCCCGCGAAGGCGGGGATCCATTGGCGCTGCAGTGTCGGTTCCAGCCCCCAGCGCCCTGGCAAATGGATTCCCGCATTCGCGGGAATGACGAAGGGTTTGTGGGGCAGGGTACAGGTTGCCCGTTGCTGCGCCGCATCCTAAAGCGGCGGGCATGGCTGACCCCTTCTACATCACCACCGCGATCCACTATCCCAACGGCAGGCCGCATATCGGCCATGCCTATGAGATGATCGCCGCCGACGCGATCGCGCGCTTCCAGCGCCAGCAGGGTCGCGACGTCTTCTTCCAGACCGGCACCGACGAGCATGGCCTCAAGATGGTGCAGACCGCCCGCGCCCGCGACATGACCGCGCGCGAACTTGCCGACGAAATGTCGAGCCATTTCCGTGTGATGGCGGAGAAACTCGATATTTCTTGCGACCGTTTCATCCGCACTTCCGAGGCCGATCACTACCGCGCCAGCCAGGCGATCTGGGAGAAGATGGCGGCCAAGGGCGACCTGTATCTCGATCGTTACGAGGGCTGGTACTCGGTACGCGACGAGGCCTTTTACGAAGAGAAGGAACTGCAGGAAGGGGAAGGGGGCCAGAAGCTCTCGCCCCAGGGCACGCCGGTGGAATGGACCAAGGAGGAAACCTGGTTTTTCCGCCTGTCCAAATATCAGCAGCCTTTGCTCGACTTCTACGCCGCCAACCCTGACTTCATCCGCCCGGAATCGCGCCGCAACGAAGTGCTGCGCTTCGTCGAGGGCGGGCTGGTCGATCTCTCGGTCAGTCGCACCAGCTTCGACTGGGGCGTGCCGGTACCGGGATCGCCCGGACATGTGATGTATGTCTGGGTCGACGCGCTGACCAACTATCTGACCGGCGCCGGCTTCCCCGACGATGCCGAGCGGCTGGCGCGCTACTGGCCGGCCGATCTGCACCTGATCGGCAAGGACATCGTCCGCTTCCACACGGTCTACTGGCCGGCCTTCCTGATGTCCGCCGACATCGCGCTGCCCAAACAGGTGTTCGGTCACGGCTTCCTGCTCAACCGCGGCGAGAAGATGTCGAAGTCGGTCGGCAACGTCGTCGATCCGATGGAACTGGCGGAAACCTACGGCGTCGACGCGCTGCGCTATTTCCTGCTGCGCGACGTCAGCTTCGGCCAGGACGGCACGTTCAGCGACGAGGCGATCATCACCCGCGCCAATGCCGACCTCTCGAACAGTTTCGGCAATCTGGCGCAGCGCACGCTGAGCTTCATCGCGAAGAATTGCGAAGGCGCGGTGCAGGTCGGCCGCGCCGAGGAGGCCGATGCGGTGCTGCTGACCGAAGTCGACACCGCCTGCGCCGCCTTCAGTCGCGCCTTCCAAGATCTGGCGCTCAGCCAGGGTGTTGAGGCGTGGATGACGGGCGTGTTCGCGTGCAACCAGTATATCGACGCGCAGGCCCCGTGGACGCTCCGCAAGACCGATCCCGAGCGGATGCACGCGGTGCTCGGCACGCTGCTCAAGGCGATCCGTCGTCTGGGCATGACGATCGAACCCGTCGTGCCGACCTCGGCGGCCAAGCTGCTCGCGCAGCTCGGGCCCGAGGGCGACGCGGACTTCAAGATTGCGGCGCCGACCCCCATCTTTCCGAGACTTGAACTCCAAGCTTCCGAGGACGCATGAAGCTCGCCGACAGCCATTGCCATCTGATCTACAAGGGTCTCGGGGAACAGCAGCCCGAGGTGCTGGCCCGCGCGCGCGACGCCGGCGTGGTGGCGATGCTCAACATCTCGACGCGCGAGAACGAATGGGACCAGGTGATTGCCGTCGCCGAGCGCGAAGCGGACGTCTGGGCGAGCGTCGGCATCCACCCGCACGAGGCGGACACGCATCCCCATGTCGACACCGCCAAGCTGGTCGAGCGTGCCCGGCACCCGCGCGTGGTCGGCATTGGCGAGAGCGGGCTGGATTACTATTACGATCACAGCGACCGCGATCGCCAGCGGGCGAGCTTCCGCGCGCATCTCGCGGCGTCACGCGAGACCCAGCTGCCGATCATCGTCCATACCCGCGATGCCGAGGAGGACACGGCCGAGATCCTGCGCGAGGAAATGGGGAAGGGGGCCTTCCCCGGCGTGATCCATTGTTTCACCGCCAGCCGCGCCTTTGGCGAGATCGCGCTGGAACTCGGCTTCTACATATCCATTTCCGGTATCGTGACGTTCAAGAACGCCAGAGACCTGCAGGAAACCGCCGCCGCGCTGCCGCTCGAGCGGCTGCTGATCGAAACCGATGCGCCGTTCCTCGCCCCGGTACCGCATCGGGGCAAGACCGGCGAACCCGCCTTCGTGGCGGACACCTGCACGTTCCTGGCAAAGCTCCGCGGCGAGGATCCCGAAATGCTCGCCCAGGCGACGCGCGCCAATTTTCACACGCTCTTCGCCAAGACGCTGGCGTGACCGGGCAGGGGACCTGCCCTTGGCGCTGAGCATCCGCATCCTCGGCTCGGGCACGTCCTCGGGCGTGCCCCGTATCGGCCCCGATTGGGGCGCCTGCGATCCCAGCGAGCCGCGCAACCGCCGCACGCGCTCGTCGGTGCTGGTGCGCAGTGCCACGACGACGCTGCTGATCGACACCAGCCCGGACATGCGCGAGCAGCTGATCGCCGCGCGGGTCTCCGATGTCGACGCGGTGCTGTGGACGCACGATCATGCCGATCACTGCCACGGCATGGACGATCTGCGCCAGGTGATGCACGCCCGGGGTGGAGCCCCGGTGCGCGGCCTGGCGCGGCCGTTCACCTTCGAACAATTTGGCAAGCGCTTTCCCTACATCTTTGAAGGGCGAGGAAAATATTATCCGCCGGTGGTGGCGTTGGAGACGATGCCCGACGCGTTCGAGGTCGGCGATATCGGCATCCGCGTCGCCGACCAGCCGCATGGCGGCATCACCTCGGCAGGGCTGCGATTTGAATCCGGTGGCAAGGTGATCGGCTATGCCACGGATTTTCATGAGATGACGGCGGAGATGCGCGCGCTGTACACGGGTCTGGACCTGTGGGTGGTCGATGCCCTGCGCCGCGCGCCGCACCCGACGCACCCGCATCTGGCCGACGTGCTCGGCTGGATCGAGGCGCTGAAGCCCGGTCGTTCCGCGCTGGTTCATATGGATCACTCCATGGATTATGCGACGCTTGCCGCCGAACTGCCCGCCGGTGTCGAGCCGGGCTATGACGGTCTGGAGTTGTGCGCGTGAACGGGTTCGACGGCGTGAACATGGTCTGGCTGGTCGGCGCGCTGGTGCTGGTGGTAAGCGCCTTGTCGGTACGCCGCATCGGGCTCGGGGTGTTCGTGCGAACGCTGCTGGGCTGGGCCGCCATCGTGTTGGTGGTGCTGCTTGCGGTAGGCCATCGCTACGAGCTGGCGGCGGCTTGGTCGTCGCTCAGCACCAGGCTGGGTATCGAGGATCAGCGCGTCGAGGGCGATACCGTTCGGATCCGGATGAGCCCGGACGGCCATTTCTGGGCGCGCGTGTCGTTGAACGGCGTCGAGCGCCGGATGCTGATCGACAGCGGCGCGACGATCACCGCCATATCCGAACGGACGGCCAAGGCGGCGGACATCCAGGCGGCGGACGGTCTGCCGGCGATCATCGAGACGGCGAATGGAAGTGTCGCGGCGCGCCGCGCGCGGATCGGCACGATCACGCTAGGGCCGCTGCGGATGCAGGATGTGGGGGTGGTCGTCTCGCAGAATTTCGGCGAGCTCGACGTTCTTGGGATGAACTTCCTGTCGCGGCTGCACAGCTGGCGGGTCGAAGGCAATGTGCTGATTCTGGAACCGACAGCGCGGACGTCGACGCGCTAGGGCTCTTGCACACTGGTGATCGAAGCTGGTCCTGTTGGTTTACATAATACATATTATCAACCCGACGCTTGCCCATGGAGTATAAGCGCAACGTGGAAATGGGACATCTCCGCTAAATAGAAACGGGACAGCCTCCGTTTCGCAGCGGCTCGGTGCCATGCAGTCCTCGGCAACGAGGATGTGCGCACGATGACGGTGATCGCGATGAGCGCTGCGGAAATCTCACGGTATGAAACGCTGATGCGCGTTGAGCGCGGCGAGCTTCGGGTGGTCGACGCAGTCGCACAGCTCGGGCTGCAGCGCAGCCAGGTGTACCGCCTGCTGGAGCGACTGCGCGACGATGGCGCTGCCGGTCTCGTGTCTCGCAAGCGCGGCCGGCCCAGCAATCGGCGTTTCAGCGATGCCTTTCGCGAGCAGGTCCTTGGCATCGTCCGCGAGCGCTATGCCGATTTCGGCCCGACGCTGGCCGCCGAGTATCTGGCCGAGCGCCACGGCATCACGCTCTCGCACGAGACACTGCGGCAGCTGATGATCGGCGCCGGCCTCTGGAAGGCCAAGGCTGCCAAGCGCGCCAGGCTCCACCAGACCCGCAACCGGCGCGAGCGCCGCGGCGAGCTCATCCAGGTCGACGGCTCGGATCATGACTGGTTCGAGGGCCGCGGCGCGCGCTGCAGCCTGCTGGTCTATATCGACGACGCCACGAGCGAGCTGATGCACCTGGAGATGGCGGAGGCCGAGACCGCCCTCTCCTACCTGCAGGCTACACGGACCTATCTCGAGCGGCACGGCAAGCCGATTGCCTTCTATTCGGACAAGCACAGTGCCTTCCGGAACAACCGCGCGACCGCCGACAGCGACGGCATGTCACACCTCGGTCGCGCCCTCGACAAGCTCGGCGTGGAGATCATCTGCGCCAACTCGCCCCAGGCCAAGGGGCGGGTCGAGCGGGCAAACAGCACGCTTCAAAACCGCCTCGTCAAAGCGATGCGGCTTGAAGGCATCTCCTCCATCGCAAAGGCCAACACCTTCCTCCCCTCTTACCTCTTGCGCCACAATGCTCAGTTCGCCTGCTCCCCTGCGGATCCTCGGGACGCCCATCGACCGCTTGCCCCACACGAGAACGTGGAAGCCGAGATGGTCTGGCGCGTCGAGCGCTCGGTCACCGGCGCCCTGGCGCTGCACTACAACAAGGCGATGTTCATCCTGGAGCCGACGCCGCTGGCGCGGACACTGGCCCGCAAACGCGTCCATGTCTGCGAGTTTCCCAACGGCCGCATCGAGGTGCGGCACGGCGAGATCGTCCTGCCCTACCGGGTCTACGACAAGATGCAGCGGGTCAACCAGGCCGAGATCGTCGAGAACAAGCGTCTCGGCGCGGCACTGGCCATGGCGCAGGCGATGCAGGCCGCGAGACCGCACCACCGCACGCGGAACAACAGCGAGCCCGTACGCAGTTCGCAATCGGTGGGCGTGTTTGCGTCCCCTACCCCTGCGGAACCGAAGATCGACCGACGGACGCTTTGTACGCCGAAGCTCAAGCGCATTCGGCCCGCCGAGGCTACCTGCGCTCCTGCGGGAGCGGGAGCCGGAACTGGGAGCTGACGGAAACTCGCTTGTCCGCTCGCCCCAATTACGCAGTCGACGTCAGGAACGTTTGATTCTCAGAAATACGCCCTTTCTGATCAGTGAGCGCTCATGAAATATGAAGGGAGGAGCTTCGCCTCCCAACTCTCCCGCATCGCAGAAGTTGGAGCTGTTGATATTTGGATTGAGAGCTTCAAATATCCTCGACACTCGATACGAGAACGCCCCACCGTTCAAGCCGACCTCTAGATAAGAGGCCACCTTTTGCTTGCTTTGTGTGGAATAAGCTTGCCAGCCGGAAACTCGCACTTGGGTAGGAATCCGGGATATTGGGTGCTGGTACGGCAGCACGTAAACTACCAATGATCTCTTTCCCTGATATCGCTTGAGGTATTCGATTGGATCGAAACCCGGCTTAGCTTCCGCGAGAAGCACAATCTCAGCAGATGCATTCGGGAAGGGTTCGGTAACTCTCAGTCCGCCAGCTTTCAAACAAAGGTCTTTGGCAAGGCTGTAAGCACGATTTGAGTCTATCAGACCCCAAGCATAGATCGAGGCACTACCAACCAATAAGAGCAAGAAAGTAACGAAAGCGCTCAATCGCTTTTTCATCGCTCAAATAGGCCCATCTTTTGTAGTATGCAATGGCATCGTAGCGTGACGATGGGCTTGATGACAATCTTCAAACAGGCTTTACGCATAACCGGATTTCGACGCTAAGGGCCGCCAGCTTCCTTTGTGGGACCACCCTGCGCAGCGGTACCCAAAAGCACGAGCACCGGCGGTTGAGGCGGTGTGACCGGGCCCACTGCGTGCGCAGCGGGTCCGGGGGGGCAGGAGCCGGGAGTTTGGGGCATCAGCGGGGGCAGCGCTGCGCTATGAGGAGGGCTCCACGCAGCCCCCGCTGCCAACGGCGTTGTGCCGTTTCTATCTGGCTGCGAAATGTGCCTTTTCTAACTGGCGGCAACACGCTTGCCCATGGAGCAGACGTCCAATCAAAGTTCAATGATCAGGACGAACCGCCCCGGTCTTGATCGCCGGCGATCAGCTTTCGACGACGTGGCCGGCCGGGGGCACGCGAACGATGAAATGCCCCTTCACGCCCTGTGGCCATTGCCCGAATGGCACGCGGCCATGCGTGCTCGCCGCATAATGTGCCGCATATTCCAGGATCGCATCGGCGGCGTCGGCATCGGGCGCGAACCGGCCCAGAACATAGCCCAGCTTGTCGGGCGCCCGAAGATGCACGGTGCAATGGTCGTTGCATGCGAACAGACACGGCATCTGCTGGATTGCGATCGCGGCATAGCGCGGATCCGCGTCGCGGGCAGCCGTGAGGGCCTCCGCCAGCAGCGCGCCGCCCCGACGGCCTGCCGGGTCCTCACGCGCTTCCTTGCTGAATCGGCAGCTATTGCACACGACGATCGCGGGGCCGTCTTCTACGCGAGTAAGCATGAGTATCTCCTGGAAAATCAGCGCTCGAACAGGCGGTCGGCGAGCGGCTCGCGCGCCTGCCAGCCGCGGCGCTCAAGCTCGGGGGTTACGGAAAGGGCTTCGGGGTAGCCGAGGCAGAGCAAGGCGATGAGCGTCCAGTCCCGCGGCACGTCCAGCAGCGCTGCGACGGCCGCGGGGTCGAGGATCGACACCCAGCCCAGCCCGATGCCGCGGACGCGCGCCGCGAGCCACAGCGTATGGATCGCGGTGACGCAGGAATAGCGCAGCATTTCCGGCATGGTGGCGATGCCCAGGCCGTGGCCGGCGGCGGGCTGCTCGTCGCAGAAGACGGCAAGCAGCCCTGGCGCCTCGCGCACGCCGTGCAGCTTCAGCGCGCGATACGCCTCCTGTCGCGCCGTGTCGGCGAACGCCTCGGCCACGCGCGCATTCTCGGCATCGACATGCGCCGCGAGCGCGGCGCGCACCGCCGGTGTCCGCAGCCGCACGAACCGCCAGGGCTGCGCATTGCCCACCGACGGCGCAAGCGCAGCCGCCGCGAACAGGGCCTGCATGTCCTGCTCGGCGATCGGCGTCGCGGCGAAATGGCGCACGTCGCGGCGCCAGCGCAGCAGCGTATCGAACTGCGCCAGAAACGCGGCGTCGAAGAGGGGCGCGTCGCTCAGAACTCGACCCCCCGCTGCGCCTTCACGCCGGAGCGGAACGGATGCTTGACCTGTGTCATCTCGGTGACCAGATCCGCCGCCTCAATCAGCGCGTCCGGGGCGTTGCGGCCGGTGACGATGACATGCTGCATCGGCGGCCGCGCAGCGAGCGTTTCCAGCACCTCGTCGAGCGGGAGATAGTCGTAGCGGAGCGCGATGTTCAGTTCGTCGGCGAGTACCATGTCATAGGTTGGATCGGCGATCATCCGCCGGACCTCGTCCCACGCGGTACGGGTCACGGCGATGTCGCGGGCGCGGTCCTGCGTGTCCCAGGTGAACCCCTCCCCCATGGGCTTGAACTCGACCTGCTGCGGGAAAGCGTCGAACACGGCCTTCTCGCCGGTCATCATGGCGCCCTTGATGAACTGGACCACCCCCACCTTCATGCCGTGGCCGATCGCGCGGACCACCATGCCCATCGCGGCGCTGCTCTTGCCCTTGCCCTTGCCGGTATGGACGATCAACAGGCCCCTCTCCTCCGTCTTGCCCGCCATCATCGTGGCGCGCGCGGCCTGGATCTTGCGCATCTTCTCGGCATGCGCGGCATCGTCGCGGGTCATCGGATTTCCTTTCGAAGCAGATAAACGTCCATGATCCAGCCATGGCGGCCGCGGAGCGCGGCGCGGGCGGCCATGATCCTCGGGCCTGCCTCCGCCAGCGGGCCTTGGTCGAGCGCCTGTTGCGGCATGCCCAGATAGGCGCCCCACCAGATGCGGATGCCGGCGGGATCGAGGTCCTGAAACGCGCAGCCGCCATCGAGCATGATGACCAGCGTATCGGCACCCCCCGGCCAGCCATGGCTGCGGAGCAAGCGGCCGGTGGTGACGGTAACGGCGCCGGCGAGGGGGTTGAGCGGAATTGCATGGGCGGCGGTGAGCGCCTGGATGCTGGTGACGCCGGGTACCACCCGCACGGAGGCGTCGGCGAGCCGCGCCGCGATCCGCAGCGTGCTGTCGTAGAGGGACGGATCGCCCCAGACGAGCAGCGCCACCGTACCGCCGCCGGGCAATTGCGCACGGATTGTCGCGGTCCAGGCGGCGGCGATGGCGTCGTGCCAGTCGTGGACGGCCTGGAGATAGTCCTCCCCTGCCCGCACCGGCATGTCGAACGCAGCAATCGGCACGGCCCGCGTGAGCACCGCGGCGCAGATCGAACGGCGAAGATCGGCGAGATCGGGCGCATTTTCCTTGCGCGGCACAAGGATCAGATCGGCCCCGTTGAGCGCGGCAATGGCTTCGCCGGTCAGGTGCGCCGGATTGCCGGTGCCGATACCGATCAGCTGAAGGGCGATCATGCCGCCGCCGCGATCAGGTGGAAGAAACTGCCGGTCACGCGCCCGCGCACCGATCCCGTCTCCGCGACCAGCGCGCCCTCGGCATCGCGCACCTCGGCGAGCGGCGGGTCGGTCTGGGCGACGATCGTGGCATAGTGGAATTCATGGCCGGTCAGCCGGGTACCGGCCGCCAGCCCCGCAAGGGGCGCGTGAAGTGTCGCCTGGCGATAGCCGAGGTGCATCCGCCGCTGGGCATGGCTGGTGACGAGGCCGAGCAGCCCCGCCATGCGATGCGTCTCGCCGGCCTTGTCGACCAGCGCCTCGCCCAGCACCATATAGCCGCCGCACTCGCCATGGACCGGCCGGGTTTCGGCATGGGCGCGCAGACCTGCAAGGAAGCGTCCCGCCGCGGCGATCGTGCCGGCGTGCAGCTCGGGATAGCCGCCCGGCAGCCAGACAAGGTCGGCATCGTCGGCGGGCGCTTCATCGGCGAGCGGTGAGAAGGGCAGGATCTCCGCTCCGGCGCGCTGCCAGCCATCGAGCAGATGCGGGTAGAGGAAGGAGAAGGCGGCATCCTGCGCGATGGCGATCCGCTGGGCGGGTGGCGGCGGACCGTCTGCCCCCTTGCTCCGCAGTCCCGGCTGCGGCGCGGCGGCCGCCGCGGCACGCAGCGCGGCGAGATCGACATGCGCGCGCAAGAAGTCCGCAACGTCGCCGATCACGCGATCGAGGTCGGCATGCTCCACCGCCTGCACCAGCCCGAGATGCCGCTCCGGCAGCGCGAGGTCGGCGCGGCGCGGCAGGGCGCCGAACACCGGGATACCGGCGGCCTCCATGCCGACGCGGACCAGCCGTTCGTGCCGAGGACTGGCGACGCGATTGAGGATCACGCCCGCGAATGGAACGTCCGGATCCATTCGCGCAAAGCCCAGCGCCGTCGCCGCCGCCGACTGCGCCTGCCCCGACACGTCTACGACCAGCACCACCGGCCAGCCATAGCGCCGGGCGAGATCGGCGGTTGCGCCGGTGCCGCTCGCGCCGCGCTGGGCTACGCCGTCGAACAGGCCCATCGAACCTTCGGCGAGGACCAGGTCCGCCCCCTGCCCTACCCCCACCAGCGCGTCGAGGAGGTCCGTGTCCATCGCCCAGCTGTCCAGGTTGGAAGAGGGGCGCCCGCACGCGGCGCGGTGGAAGGCGGGGTCGATATAGTCCGGGCCGTTCTTGAACGGCGCCACCGCCACACCCGCGTCCCGCAGCGCGCGCAGCAGCCCCAGCATCACGGTGGTCTTGCCGGTGCCGGAGGCCGGCGCGGCGACGATCAGGCCGGGCGGGCTCACTCGCTGGCCCCGGCGAAGCGCGAGGCCGCGTCCTGCGGCCGGAAGCGGCGGTCATAGCCGGGCGCGTAGAGGCTGCTTTCGGCAAAGCCCTCCGCCGCCAGCACCGGGCCGACGAGGATCAGCGCGGTACGCTCCATGCTGCCGGCCACCGCCGCCTCGATCGTCGCGAGCGTCGCCCGTACGATCCGCTCGTCGGGCCAGCTCGCGCGCCATACCACGGCGACGGGGCAATCCGCGCCGTACGCGGGGAGCAGATCGGCGACCAGCGTGGCGAGATTGTGGATCGAAAGGTGGATTGCCAGTGTGGCGCCCGTCGCGGCGAAGTTGGTAAGGTTCTCGCGCTCGGGCATGCGGCTGGCGCGCCCCGGCGTGCGGGTGAGGACCAGCGACTGGCCGAGCTCGGGCAGCGTCAGCTCCGCCTCCAGCGCGGCGGCGGCGGCGGCGAAGGCGGGCACGCCCGGCGTGACGGTGAACGGGATGTCCAGCGCGCGCAGCCGACGCAGTTGCTCGCCCATCGCCGACCAGATCGAGAGATCGCCCGAATGCAACCGGGCGATGTCGTGTCCTGCGGCATGGGCGGCGACGATCTCGGCAAGGATCGCATCGAGGTCCATCGGCGCGGTGTTCACGATCCGTGCGCCCGGCGGGCAATGCGCCAGGATCGCCTCCGGGATCAGCGAGCCCGCATACAGGCACACCGGGCTTGCCGCGATCCGGTCGCGGCCGCGCAGCGTCAGCAGGTCGGGCGCGCCGGGGCCGGCGCCGATGAAATGGACGGTCATGGGCAAGTTCCTTCGGCGATGGCACAGGTCGCCATGCGATCGGGCGAGATGTGTCGGGTGACGAGCAACCGCGCATGCGGGCCCGCGGCGGCCAGCGCGGCGGCCTCGGCGACGCTGCCGGTGCCGCGCGCGGCGAGGCTGGCGGACGATCGGGTCGGGGTCGCCACCCCCGCCAGATTGTCGGCCACGAGCATCGGCAGGCCGAGCCCCGCCAGCAGCGGCAGCTTCTCGGCAACGGTGGCGACATGGGAAACCGGCGGCGCCCCCGCCTGCGCCAGCGCGAGCGCCGCCTGCAGCGAGGCGATGGTCGCGCCGGTGCGATAGCCGAAGCCGGCGACGATCATCGCGTGACACTCCATTGCACCACCGGATATCGGGCGCGCCAGCCATGACGGGTGCCGAGCGGGACCGCGTCCGCCAGTTCGATCCGCAACAGGCTGCCGCCCGCCGCGCCCTGCCATTGGGCGAGCAGCGCCTCGGACTCCAGCGTCACCGCGTTCGCTACCAGGCGCACCCCATGCGGCAACCGTGCCCAAAGCGCGTCCAGCATGCCCTGGGACAGTCCGCCGCCGATGAACACGGCGTCGGGCGTGCCCTCGGGCAGGACAGCAGGTGCGCGACCTTCGAGGATATTGAGGCGATCGACCCCCAGCCGCGCGGCGTTGATGCGAGCGCGACTGGCGCGGGCGGTGTCTGCCTCGACGGCGACGGCGCGGTTGGCGGGATGTGCCAGCAGCCATTCGATACCGATCGAGCCGGAGCCCGCGCCGATGTCCCACAGCAACTCGCCGGCGCGCGGCGCGAGCGCGGACAAGGTAAGCGCGCGCACCGGCTGCTTGGTGAGCTGACCATCGGAGTCGAACCAGTCGTCGGGACGACCGGCGGCGAGCGGCACCACCGCCCCCTCTCCCGCCACCTCGATCCCGATCGCTACCGGATGGGCGACTTCGGGAAGGGCAAAGGCGGCAGCCGGCGCCGTGCGCACGCGCTCACGCGGACCGCCCAACGCCTCCAGCACGTGCAGCGCAGAGGCGCCGAAGCCCTGCCCGGCAAGATAGTCCGCCACATCCGAAACGGCCGCACCGTCGCGGACCAGCACCAGCAAGCGTTGCGCGGGCGCGAGGTGCGGGCGCAATCGCGTGAGCGGGCCCGCATGCAAACCCATGCACGCGACATCCTGCACCGCCCAGCCCAGCCGCGCGGCCGCCAGCGCAAAGCTGGAGGGGGCAGGATGCGCGATCCATTCTTCACGGGCGAGATGCCGGGTGACGCTGGTGCCCGCACCGAACCAGAAGGGGTCGCCCGAAGCGAGCATCACCACGCGCCGTCCCCGCTCGGCGAGCAGCGGCGGCACCCCGTCGGCAAAGGGCACTGGCCATTCCCGGACTTCGCCCGTAAGCCCGGGCAGCAGCGAGAGGTGGCGGGCGGCACCCAGCACCAGATCGGCCGTGGCCAGCGCCTGCCGCGCGGCGGCCGAAAGGTCGTCCGCGCCCGCCTCGCTCAGTCCGACGATGGTCAGCCAGGGAAGATCAGCCATGCCGAACGTCCTGCTGCTGGGCGGCACCACCGAGGCGAGCGCCCTTGCCCGCCTGCTTGCCGAACGCGGCGTGCGTGCGACGCTCAGCTATGCCGGGCGCACCGAAAAGCCGCGCGCGCAGCCGATCCCGGTCCGCGTCGGCGGCTTCGGCGGCGCGGAGGGGCTGGCGCGCTATCTGCGGGACGAAGGGGTGACGCATCTGGTCGATGCCACCCATCCGTTCGCGGCAACGATGAGCACCAATGCAGTGGCCGCAGCCAAGGCGGCGAACGTGCCGCTGCTTGCGCTGACCCGCCCCGCCTGGGCGCCGGTGGAGGGCGATCGCTGGCGCCACGTTCCCGACATCGCCGGAGCGGTGGCGGCACTCCACGGCGCTGCTCGGCGCATCCTGCTGGCGCTCGGCCGGATGCATGTCGAGGCTTTCGCCGCGGCGCCGCAGCACCATTATGTCCTGCGCTTCGTCGACGCCGCGCCGGTGCCGCCCGCCCTGCCCGATCACCGGCTGATCGTCGATCGGGGACCCTTCACGCCCGACGGCGATCGCGTGCTGCTGCAAACGCACGGGATCGATCTGGTCGTATGCAAGAATGCCGGTGGCACCGGCGCCGAAGCGAAGTTGATCGCGGCCCGCGCGATCGGCATTCCGGTGCTGATGATCGACCGTCCTGCACTGCCGCCGCGCGCCGAGGTCACCGATCCGAAGGCGGTGCTGGACTGGCTGGGTCATGCGGTTTTTCCGGCGAAGCGCGGCGTATAGAGGATCGGGCCGGCCGCCCGCTCGATCCGGCGCGTGGTGCTGGAGCCGAGGATCACCAAGGTGCGCATGTCGGCCATCTCCGGCCGCGCCTCGCCCAGCGGGACGACCTGCAACGCCTCTTCGGGGGTGGAGACGGCGCGGGCAAACAGGACCGGCCGATCGGGCCCGCATAGGTGCCGCAGCAGATCGAGCGCACGCGCGAAGCCGTGCGGCCGGGCCTTGGACCTCGGATTGTAGAAGGCCATGGCGAAATCGGCCTCGGCCGCCAGCCGAAGCCGCTTCTCGATCAGGCTCCACGGCTTCAGATTGTCCGAAAGATTGATCGTGCAGAAATCATGGCCGAGCGGGGCACCCGCCCGCGCACTGGCCGCCAGCATCGCGGTTATCCCCGGCAGCACGCGGATGTCGAGATCGCGCCATGCGTCGGGGCCGGCTTCCAGCGCCTCGAACACCGCCGACGCCATCGCGAACACCCCCGGATCCCCGGAGGATACCACCACGACCTGCTTCCCTTGGGCGGCGAGCCGGAGCGCGTGGGCGGCGCGGTCCAGCTCGACCCGGTTGTCCGAGGCATGCAGCACCAGCCCCTCGCGCTGCGCCACCCGCGCGACATAGGGGATGTAGCCGATCACGTCGGTCGCCTGCGCCAGCGCCTCGGTGACCTCGGGCGTCACCAGCGCCGCGTCGCCCGGCCCCAGCCCGGCAATGGCGAGCCGGCCGTTCATGGGCGGCGGCCCCGGCCATGGATCAGCAGGATCGAGAAATAGGGGGTCACCTGCGTCGCCTCGGCGAGCGGCGTGACCCGTTGCTCGGGCATCGCGGCATGCTCGACCAGCCAGGCTTCACCCTCCCGCCCGGCCGCCGCCACGGCGCTGCGCAGCTTGCCCAGATGGCGCCCGATCTTCATCACCACCAGCGCGTCGGTATCGCGGATGCGGCGGACGAGCTCCGCCTCGGGCAGCGTCGCCATGGCGATGGTCAGCACGTCGTCCCCCCAGGTGATCGGCTGGCCGGTGGCGTTCCATGCCCCGGCCATCCCGGTGATCCCCGGCACCACCGCCACCGGCACGCGCCCCGAAAGCCGCGTGTGCAGATGCATGAACGAGCCGTAGAAGAAGGGATCGCCTTCGCACAGCACCACCACATCCTCGCCGGCTTGCGCCAGCGCGAGCAGCCGGTCGGTGCAGTCGGCGTAGAAGGCGGCGAGGATCGTATTGTAGCGCGGATCGCTGAGCGGGATTTCGGTGGTGACCGGATATTCCATCGGCAGTTCGATCGCGTCGGCGCGCAGCATGCCGTCCGCGATCCGCCGCGCCTGGCCCGGCCGCCCCGCCTTGCGGAAATAGGCGACATGGCGGGCGCCGCGCACCAGCCGATCGGCGCGAACGCTCAGCAGGTCTGGCGCGCCCGGCCCGAGACCGACGCCGTGGATCGTCCCGAGGCTCATTCGGCGCGGCTCGCCAGCGCATTGACCGCAGCGACGGTGATCGCGCTACCGCCCAGTCGCCCCTCGACGATGCAGCACGGGACCGGCGCTGCCGCCCACAGCGCCGCCTTGGATTCGACCGCGCCGACAAACCCGACCGGGCAGCCGATGATCGCCGCCGGACGCGGGCAGGCCGGATCTTCGAGCATGTTGAGCAGGTGGAACAGCGCGGTCGGCGCGTTGCCGATCGCCACCACGGCACCGGCAAGATGCGGTCGCCACAGCTCCAGCGCGGCAGCCGAGCGGGTGTTCGCCATCGCTCTGGCGAGGTCCGGCACCTGCGGATCGTGGAGGGTGCAGACCACCGCATTGCCCGCAGACAGGCGGGTGCGGGTGATCCCCTCCGACACCATCCGCGCATCGCACAGGATCGGCGCGCCACCCGCGAGCGCGCCACGCGCGGCGACTGCGAAGCCCGGCGAGAAGCGGATATGCGAAGCCAGCGCCACCATTCCCGCGGCGTGGATCATTCGCACCGCCACGGGTTCTTCCTCGGTCGAAAAGCGCGCGAGATCGGCCTCGGCGCGGATCGTCGCGAAGGACTGGCGGTAGATGGCGGCGCCATCGGTTTCGTAGCAATGGGGCATCAGGCAGTTCCGAAAAGGGAAAGCAGGGCGTCCGGCGTGCGCGCGACATGCACGGGCGCCGCGCCGGCACGGGCGTCGAAGGCGAGATCGAACCGCCCGTCGCGTCCGGTGATCACCACCTCGGCGGCGCGCGCGCGGGCGCACCCCTTGGCGCAGCCGGACACGTGGAGGCGCCTCGCCACCAGCGGCGCGAGGCTCGCTGCGAGGTTGCGCGTCTCGATGGTAGCTTGCGGACAGGCCGGTGCGCCGACACAGGCGTCTGCACGCAGCCGCGGATCGGCGCGATCGGTGATCAGCGCGGGATGCGCGGGCGCGGTGCCTTCGATCAGCAGCACGCGCCAGGGCGTGATCCGCACCGCGACCAGAGCATCCATCGCATCGAGGACCAACCACCGTGCGTCGATCTGGCCGAAGGCGAGACCGACGGCCGCTCCCAACGGATGCGCTCCGGGCAGCGGCGGCGCACCGGGCGCCGCCGGCGGCAGCGCTGCCTGCGCCCAGCCGGGCAGCGGGGCATCGTGACGAGCTGCCCGTCCGGCAGCGACCCCGCCGCTCTCCACGAACCAATGCGCCAGCCGGACAAGCGCGCTCGCCTCGTGGCCCGAAGGCAGCGGCGCGCCGGCAACGCGGCCGTCGAGGCGGAGGATCAAGCCCCCCTCCCCGCTCCGCTCGACGCGGAAGTCCCCGGGCGCGTGCCGCAGCAGCGGCACCGGGCCCGCATCGATGACGAACCCCATCTTGCCCGGCAGTATCGGCAGCGCATCGAGCATGCCGAGCAGATCACCGGCAATGCGGTGCGTATCGTCGCCCGCCTGCCAGTCCGGCGCGACGAGAAGCGTGCGACGCTGCTCCGTCTCCGGATCGCCATCGATCAGATCGAGCGCGATCAGCCGTTCGATCAGCATCGGCCAGGCCTCGTCCGAGACGCCGCGCAGCTGCAGATTGCCCCGGTTGGTGAGGTCGATCAGGCCATTGCCATGCGCGAGCGATGCCGTGCACAGCCCGCGCAGCTGCCCGTGCGTGAGGCGCGCCAGGCGCGGCTTCACCCGCACCAGCAGCCCGTCGCCCGCCGCCATCGGCCGCCAGGCATCGGGGCACCAGCCGCGCACCGCGAAGCCGGTCATGCCGCGCCTCCCAGGTCTGCCAGGATCGAATTGCGGCGGGTATGCCACAGCCCCGCGGCATGCAGCGCCGCGAACCGCGCCTCCATGGCGGCAAGCGCAGCCGGGTTCTCACGCGCTAGGAAGTCGCGCACCGCCGCGTCGCCGAGCGTCGCATCATGATAGAGGTCGAACAGCTGCGGCGGCACCGCCCCGGCCAGATGGGCGAAGGCGCCAAGATGGTCCAGCGTCGCGGCGATTTCCGCAGCGCCGCGAAAGCCGTGGCGGCACATGCCGGCGATCCAGCCGGGATGCGCGGCGCGTGCGCGAACGACGCGAGCGATTTCCTCGGTCAGCGGGCGGGCAACCGGACGCGCAGGATCGCGGGCATCCAGATGGTAGAGCGCAGCCTGTCCGCCGCCCAACCCCTTGGCGGCGGCAAACCCGGCCCCGTGCGCGGCATAATCGGCGGCGAGCAGCAGGTCGGTCTCGGGCAGGTCCTGAAGATGCACGAAGGCATCCGCCGCCGCCACGCGGGCGCGAATGCCGTCGCGGTCCGCCTGCGCTTCCGGTCGGTCAAAGGCGTGATCCGACGCCGCCAGCCAGGCCTCGCCGGCGCGGCGGCGCGCTTCCTCGGTGTAGGTCTCCGCCGAATCCCCCATGCCCAGGCCATAGCTGCCCGGCTTGGGGCCATAGACGCGCGGGCCGGCATCGCGGCCGGTAAAGGGGTTCCACTCGGGTCCCTCGTCGCGCGCCGACAGCGCGCGCACGGTCTGGCCGAACAATTGCGGCAACGCGGGAAACGCATCGCGAAACAGCCCCGATACGCGCAACGTCACGTCGACGCGCGGTCGGTCGAGCATGGCGAGCGGCAGGATTTCCACGCCCGTCACCCGCTCCGAGGCGGCGTCCCATATCGGCGCAGCGCCCAGCAGGTGCAGCGCCATGGCGAACTCCTCGCCCGCCGTGCGCATCGTGGCAGAACCCCACAGATCCACCACCACCCCTCGCGGATAGTCGCCATGGTCCTGGAGGTGGCGCCGGATCAGCTCGTCGGCGAGCACGACGCCCTGCAGGTGCGCCGCACGGCTCGGCAACGCGCGCGGATCGATCGCGTAGAGGTTGCGGCCCGTCGGCAGCACGTCGCTCCGCCCGCGATGGGGCGAGCCCGCCGGCCCTGGTGCGACACGCCTGCCCGCGAGCCCCGCCAGCAGCCCGTTCCGCTCGGCCGCGCCACACTCCCCGCGACCGAACACATGCAGTCCGTCGCCGAACTGGCCCTCCTTCACGTCGCAGACGAAGCGGTCGATCCGGGTGATCGCCTCGGCGGCGCTGGTCGCGGTGTCGAGCCCCAGCTCGGCTTCCAGCCCGGCGGCGCGGGCTTCGTCGCGGATCGCTGCCTGCAGCCGGTCGCGCCGCGCGGGGTCGAGGCCGACGGCGTTCGAGAATTCGTCCAGCAGCGCCTCGATCCGCGCCAGCCCGGCACCGGTGCCGGCGGTCTTGAGCGGCGGCGGCAGATGGCCGAGGGTGACCGCGCCGGTGCGCCTTTTGGCCTGGGCCGCCTCGCCCGGATCGTTGACGATGAAGGGATAGAGGATGGGCACCCCGCCGCTCAGCGCCTCGGGCCAGCACTCGTCCGACAACGCGACGGCCTTGCCCGGCAGCCATTCCAGCGTCCCGTGCGCGCCGACATGGACCAGCGCATCGATCCCCTGCGCCTGCAGCCACAGATAGAAGGCGACATAGGCATGGCGGGGCACGCGGGAGACATCGTGATAGCTGTCCTCGCGGGTGCCCACCTCGCCGCGTTCGGGCTGGAGTGCGACGAGGAGATTGCCGGCGCGGAGCGCGGGAAAGCGGAAGGCGCCGTCGACAGCCGCTGGATCTTGCTGCGGGGCACCCCAGGCTGCGGCCAGGGCGGTGCGCAACGCCTCCGGCAAGCGGGCAAGCGCGCGCGCATAATCATCGAGGGACCAGGCCAGCGTCTCGCCCTGAAGCCGCGTGGCCAGTCCGTCGATGGTCTCGCCCAGATCGGCGGCGATCGCCTCGGCGGAGGCTAGCGCGTCGAGACCGACGGCATGGGCAAGCTGGTAGGTTTTGCCCGGATAGGTGGAGAGCAGCAGTGCCACGCGGCGGTCGGCGGCGGGCGTCTTGGCCAGCCGATGCCACCGGCCGACGCGCTCGACGATGGCGGCGATCCGCTCGGGCTCGGCGCGGTGGACGATGCGCGCAAAACCGAGATCGGCATCGCGCGCCTCCGCCTGCTTGAAGCTGGCGACGCCGGCAAAGATGCGGCCGTCGATTTCCGGCAGCACGACATGCATCGCCAGATCGGCGGGCGAGAGACCGCGATCGGAGCCGGCCCAAGCCTCGCGGGGTGCGGTGGCGAGCGCCAGCTGGAACACCGGCACGCCCGCCGCATCCAGGGGAGACCGCCCGTGATCGTCGCGCGCGGAAAAGGCAGTAGCATTGACGATCGCAGCGGGGGCGAGGTCGCGGACCCATGCCTCCACCTGCGCGCGGGCGTCGAGTGCCTTGAGCGAGGACGCGAAGATCGAGAGTGTATCGAAGCCGTGTCGCTCGAACCCGACGTGCAGCGCCTCGAACGGCGCGACGTCGCACGCCGCGAGATAGGAACGGTAGAAGACGATCAGAACGAGCGGGCGGTCGGCAGGGTCGCTCACGCCGCATGTCACACCGTCCTTCGAGCGGGCACGGCGATGACTATTGCCGGATGCGATTACGCCGTCCACGGGATGCCAGAGACCGAACGACGGCAGCGGGGCGTTTGCCTCCGCGTGATTACCTCCCAGTCCTGCGGCCGTGGCCAGCACGCCCAGCGCCGCGCGTGCCGCCTCGGCACCACCGGCATCGCACAGCCTGGCCAGATCCCGCAGCACGGCCACCGGTATCGTCGAGGCGGCATCCAGCCGCGCGTCGGCCCGCCCGTCCGCCGGCAGCACCGCCAGCGCGATGCCCTGCCCCCGTGCCAGCGCCTCGACCTGCTGGAGCCCGTAGCTCCAATAGGGCATGCCGCCGATCAGCCGGATCAGGATCGCCTTCGCACCCGACAGCGTCCGCTCGACATAGGTGTCGACCGACAGCGGATGTGCCAGTGCGGCAAGGTTTGCCAGCCGCAGCGACGGCAGCCCCTCCCGCGCACCTTTCCAGGCAGCCGCGAACGCGCCGAGATCGCTGTCGGAAAAGGACAGCACCACCAGGTCCGCGGGCGACTGCCCGAGGTCCTGCGGCACGGCATTCTCCTCCAGCCCGTGCGTTTCGCGGAACAGGACGTGCATCTCCCGCCCGCCTCAGCCGGCCAGCACCGCGCGGAAGGCGTCCGGGTTCACGTCCTCATGCTCGGCGATCGCGACCAGCGCGGTGCCGCGCGGCTCGCCGGCACGCCAGGGCCGATCATATTGGTGCCGCACCCGCGCGCCGACCGCCTGCACCAGCAGCCGCATCGGCTTTCCGCTCACCGCCGCATACCCCTTCACGCGCAGCACCTTGTGCTCGCGCGCCAGCCGCTCGATGCGGCCGACCAGTTCGGCCGGGTCGGCAATCTCCCCGAAGGTCACGACGGTGCTGTCGAAATCCTCATGCTCGTGGTCGTCGGCGCCGTCGTGATGCGAGGGGCGCGCGGCGAGATCGTCCTCGGCAGCGGCGCCCAGCCCCAGGATCACGCGCGGGTCGATCGCGCCCTCGCGGATCTCGATCACCGGCATCGGGCGAGGTGCCTCCGCGGCGATCACCGCGCGGGCAGCGGCGACGCCCTCGGGGCCCGCCAGATCCACCTTGGTGAGCAGCACCATGTCGGCGCAGGCGAGCTGGTCCTCGAACACCTCGGCGAGCGGCGTCTCATGGTCGATGCTGGGATCGGCGGCGCGCTGCGCCTCCAGCGCGACGAGATCGGGGGCGAAGCGCCCCTCCGCCACCGCTTCGGCATCGGCGAGGGCGAGCACGCCGTCCACCGTGATCCGGCTGCGGATTGCAGGCCAATCGAAGGCCTTGAGCAGCGGCTTGGGCAGCGCCAGGCCCGAGGTCTCGATCAGGATATGGTCGGGGCGCGGCTCCAACGCGAGCAACCGCTCGACCGTCGGGATGAAATCGTCCGCGACGGTGCAGCAGATGCAGCCATTGGCCAGCTCGACGATATTCTCCGCGGGGCAATCGGGGATGGCGCAGGATTTGAGGATTTCGCCGTCGACGCCCAGCGTGCCGAATTCGTTGACGACGACCGCCAGCCGGCGGCCCCCGGCATTCTGGATCAGATGGCGGATCAACGTGGTCTTGCCGGCGCCGAGAAAGCCGGTGACGATGGTAACGGGGACCTTGGCAAGGTCGGTCATGAACAGTCTTCCCCCGCGCCGGAGCGAACGGGCGGGGGGCTTGCCGGAACGATCGTCCGGCCGGCGCGCGACGACGGGCGGGCGCGAAGGCACCCCTCACCACGCGACCGTGCAGCCCCAGCCGCACAGCTTCGTCGCTCGAACGGAAGCAAGACCGTGCCGCGGCCATCCCCTGGACCAAGGCAAGAGCGACCGTTGCGCCGGCAGGTCTCCTGGCTCGCGGGTCATGGCGAGATGCACGCCTTCCCGGGCCGGATCGGCCCAGTGGCAGCCCCGAGGGGCGAGTGCATCGCGCTATCCGCTCACAGTTGCAGGGACAGCCGCGGATTTGGGGGCCAAGGCCCCCGCACCGCATTCCCGATTAAGCCCCGTTACGAGGCACCGGCGCGATCTTCGAAGGCCCGATCGGGCCTTCACTCCCGGCTCTAGACCCGCGCCTCGATCTCGTCCAGCCTCTGCCAGCGATAGATCGCGAAGCTGATCAGCCAGCAGGCGACGAACAGCCCGATGATCGCGAAGCCGAGACCGTTGAAATGCGCGCCCAGATCGGCGGCGAGCCCGAACGCGCCGCCGGTCCAGCCCATCTTGTCGCCGATCAGCGCCAGCGTCTCGATCCCACCGATCACGATCGCGACGAGAGCCGAGATCAGCGTGATGGTGACATTGTAATAGAGCTTGCGGATCGGCTTGACGAACGCCCATTGGTAGGCGCCCAGCATCACCACGCCGTCCAGCGTGTCGACCAGCGCCATGCCGGCGGCGAACAGCGCCGGCAGCACCAGCAGGGTGCCGAGCGATACGCCGTGCGCCGCCTGCCCGGCCGACATGCCGAGGATCGCCACTTCGGTAGCGGTGTCGAACCCAAGTCCGAACAGGAAGCCCAGGGGCGCCATATGCCAGCTCTTTGTCACCAGCCGGAACATCGGCCCGAACAGCTTCGACAGCGGCCCGCGCGAGGCGAGCAGCAGGTTGAGATCGTCCTCCACATAGGCGCCGCCCGCGCGAACATGCCGGAAGGTCTTCCATACCGACCACAGGATGATCAGGTTCATGCCCGCAATCGCGAAAAGGAACAGCGCCGAGACGGCGGTCGCGACCACGCCGCCCAGTTCCTTGAACGCGCCCATGCCCGCCAGCGCGCCGGTCGCCAGCGCAATGCCGGCGGAGGCGATGGCGATAATCCCCGATTGGCCGATCGCGAACCACAGGCCCGTGGCGATCGGTCGCTGCCCGTCGTTCATCAGCTTGCGGGTGACGTTGTCGATCGCGGCGATATGGTCGGCATCCACCGCATGACGGAGGCCCAGCCCCCAGGCGAGCAGCGCGGTGCCGAGCATCAAGGGCTGGGAATGGAACAGCCCAAAGGCCCAGCCCCAGGCGGCGAGATTGGCAGCGATCAGCGCGGCGAAGAGCAGCATCACGCGGCTGCGCAGGGTGAGAAGGGGCAAGCGAAGACACTCCGGCGGCGTCGTGCGACCTGGCCGGGGCCCGCCGCGAACGGCCGGTCTCGCATCCCGGCCGGACGCTCCTCAAGCGACCGGGCCACGCGACCACGAACGGCCCCCGCCGCTCCAGCGTCGCTCAGACGGAGTACACCGTGCCGCGGCCATCCCCTGGGCCAGGGCAAGAGCGACCGGACGCCGGCAGGTCTCCTGGCTCGCGGGTCACTGCACGCTGCACGCCTTCCCAGGCCGTGCCGGCCCAGTGGCTGCCCCTCGCAGGAAGCCAGTGCATCGCGCTATCCGCTCACAGTTGCAGGGACAGCCGCGGATTTGGGGGCCGAACCCCCGCACCGCATTCCCGATTAAGCCCCGCTACAGGGCACCGGCGCGATCAGGCCGCCTTGGTACGGGAAGCCGAGCGGTGGATCAACCGCCGGTCGGGGCCGATGCGCAGGAAATGCAGCGCCGACAGCAGCGTCAGCACGCCGACCGCGAGCGCCGTCGCATGGCAGCAGGCAATAAAGAAGGTCAGCCAGCGCACATCCGGCGCGCCGAGGCTGTGGATGAGCAGGAGCACCACGCTTCCCACATAGCCGGACGCATCGGCGACATAGATCAGGAACCCGGCGTTGGCCGCAGTGCCGATCGTCGCGATCATCCGGTCGAACAGCATCGCGTTGAACGGCGTATAGGCCAGGTACAGCCCCGCCCCCGCCACGATCATCCACGGCAGCGGGGCCAGCAAGCCCGCCTGGAATGCGAGCGTCGCGCCGCCCAGGCAGACCGCGCCCAGCAGGATCAGGCCGTGCATCGCCAGCAGGGCGCGAAGATTGTCGCGGATCAGCATGAGCAGCGCGAGCGCGCCCAGCGTCAGCACCGCCACCGGCAATTCGCTCGCCGAAAACATCGCCGCCTCGCCGCCATGGCCCAGCGCGGCCCACAGCTCGGCGGCATAATTGTCGCGCACGTCTCGCAGCGCCGTGAGCAGGATATAACCGGAGACCAGCATCGCCAGCGTGGTCCCGTGCGCACGCAGGAACGCACTGCGCTCCGCGGCGCGCATGGGCATCCGGATCGTGCGCTCCGCTTCATCGCGCGCGTCGGGGGGCGGCAGTCGCTCGAGCTGCCACAGCGCGATGACGAGCAGCGGCATGAAAGCCAGCCCGGTCGCGGCCGGCATCCACCGCTCCGCGACGCCTGCATCCATCAGCAGCATCGCGACCGACTTGACCACGCCGGAAGACAGGATGAAGCTGGCACACAGCATCGATCCCAGCAGCTCGGTGGCACGTCGCCCCTCGACATAGCTGAACACCAGGCCCCAGATCAGGCCCAGCGGCAAACCGTTGAAAAACAAGCACGCCACATTCCACGGCGCCGGCACCAGCGCGAACAGGACCAGCGCGATCCACGACGTGCCGATCAGCGCCAGGATCATGCCGGCCCGCCCCTGCCGTCCGGTCTCCGATATCACGCGCACGCCGATCAGTTTCGACAGGGCGTAGCCGAAGACCTGCGCGATCAGCAGTGCCGTCTTGTAGTCGACGGCGACGTGCCAGCCGGCGACGTCGGCATAGGTCGCCACCGCGAACGGCTTGCGGAACGCGTACATGGCGAAATAGGCGGCGAACGCGGCGAGGCCGCCCAGGAACAGCGCAGGGCCGGAGGCGCCTCGCGCCCGGACGGGCCCGCCGTCAGCGTCCATCTCGCTCCCTCACCGATCGGCGCATCCGCGCCTTGCACGCACGACGGATGCGTGACGTTGCAGGTGCCCGCAATTCACCAGGGACGGACCTGGAGCGCTGTCGCCTCCGCCGCGCAGGCGGCGGCGTCCGGCTGCGGTGCCGTTGCACGCAGCTTCGCCAGTTCCTGGCGCGCCGCGGCCATGTCCCGCTGATAGGCAGGAGAGGTCTGCAGCACCGCAAACACCGAGGCGCCTGCCATATAGCCGGCTTCCACCGCACTCTTGCTGTGCGATCCGCAGATCGCCCGGCTCTCGCCATAGGCGCGGCCGCGCGCCAGGATGGCAGCGGCCCGCTCCGGCATCACCTGAGCGAGGATCTGCGCCTCCAGCCAGCCATTGGCCGTGTGGCCGGAGGGATAGTCGCCGTTGCCGGCGAGATGCGCCGTCTTGGCTTCGCAGATCGGCCCGTCCTCCCGCAGATAGGGGCGCGGCACCTGATAGGCTGCCTTCACCTTCCCGACCACCGGGCCCGTGCCGGCACGATCCAGCAGCCGTACGAGCGCCGGCGCCCGCCGGGCGTCCAGCACCATGCCCATCGCGCACGCGTTCCGCTCGAGCGGCGCGTTGGTGACGTCGGCCGCGGCAATCCGCCAGCGCGGGCTGCCCTCGAGCTTTCGCGTCGCGCGGAACACCGCCATGTCGAGCGTCGCCGCTGCGCTTCCGGCGACCGGCGGCGGCGGCAGGATCGTCATGCCGTCCGGATATTGATCGGCCGCGAGATAGGGGCCGGTGTCGCCGGCCTGGCCCGCCGCCAGAACCAGCGAGAGCGCGGCAGTGATTCCGGCGCGGATCATGCGCAAGCCCCTACGCGAAGGAGGGGACGGGCGGCGGCGGGCTTTGCGCGGTCGTCGCGCGACGGAGGGCTCATAGGCATAGGGCCTCCTATCCCCGCATCTTTACAGTTATAGGTAGTATTACCGGTGCGCTTATTATCCTGCGGGCAAGCCCCCGCGCGGCAATCTGCGAGGCGTTGCAGAAGGTGGCGACCGGCGTGGACATTTCGCTTCAGAACAACATTTTGGAGCTGGTCGCCAAGGGCGTGGACCTTGCATCTGCCACCGATCGGCTATGCCGCGAAGTCGAAGTGCGACTGCCCGACGTGCGTTGCTCGGTGCTGCGGGTGGACCTTGCCGGTCGCCTCCATCCGGTCGCCGGGCCCAGCCTGCCCGAATATTATCTGCAGTCGATCGATGGACTGATGATCGGACCGAAGGTGGGATCGTGCGGCGCGGCCGCCTATCTGGGCGAGCCCTATGCCAGCACCGACATCGAGAATGACCCCAATTGGGCAAAGTTCCTGGACCTGACCCGTCCGCTCGAGATGCGGGGATGCTGGTCCAATCCGATCAAGAACGGCCGCGGCGATGTGACCGGGGTGGTCGCCTTCTATTATCGTGTTCCGCGCGGACCGACGCCGCAGGAGAAGCGGATCGTCCAGGTGTGCATCCACCTCTGCGCCATCGCGATCGAGCAGGACATCTGGCGTGCGAAGCAGGTTCGTCGGGCGCAGGTCGACGGCCTCACCGGGCTGCCCAATCGCTCCGCCTTTACCGCCACGCTGAGCGATCTCGACTGCAGCGAGCCCGGCGCCTGGGGGCTGATCCTGCTCGACCTCGACAATCTCAAGATCGTCAACGATACGTTCGGCCATGTCGCCGGGGACGGGCTGATCATCCAGGCGGCGCGTCGCCTTGCCGATGCGGCCGCCCCCGATCGCGCCTATCGCTTGGGCGGCGACGAATTCGCGGTGCTGCTGCAAAGTCCCGCGGCCCTCGCGGACCCGGCAGAAATGGCGCGGACCCTGCTCGATGCGCTGGCCCAGCCGATGGAGGACGGCGAACGCAATGTGGTGCCCCGCGCCACCGCCGGCGGTGCGCTGATCGGCGAAGGGGAGACCGCCGAGCAAGTGCGCCTGAACGCCGACCTTGCGCTCTACCATGCCAAGGAGACCGCACGCGGCAGCTATGTGCGCTACGTGCCCGGCATCGCCACCCGCATGGCGCGCCGCCTCGACGCGATTCATGCCGTGGAACGCGCGCTCGCCGAGGATCGGCTGCTGCCCCATTACCAGCCGCTGTTCGACCTCAAGACGGGTGAGGTTCTGGGCTTCGAGGCGCTGTGCCGCATGCGCTCGGGGGACCGGATCGTTTCTGCCGCCGAATTTTTCGAGGCCACGACCGACGGCAAGGTCGCCGGCGCGATCACCGCGCGCATGCTGGACCGAGTCGCCGCCGATCTTCGGCACTGGTGCGACCTGGGCATCGCGCCGAAGCATGTCGGCATGAACTTCTCCTCCAGCGACTTTCATGGAGCGCGACTGCGCGAGATGATCCCGGAGACATTCGCCCAATATGGGGTGCCCCTGCACCATCTGACGCTGGAGATCACCGAAACCGTGTATCTTGGCCAGGGCGATACGGTGGTCGCGGACACGCTGCGCTGGTTCCGCGCCCAGGGCCTGATGGTCGCGCTCGACGATTTCGGCACCGGCTACGCGTCGCTGACTCACCTGCTCACCATGCCGGTCGATTTCATCAAGATCGACAAAAGCTTTACTGACGCCTTGCTGCAGAGCAGCGCCAGCCGCGCCATCGTGGAGGGCGTGCTGCATATCGCGCACGAGCTCGACATGCGGGTGATCGCGGAGGGCGTGGAGACCGAACTCCAGGCCGAACGGCTGCGCAACATCGGTTGCGCCTTCGGCCAGGGACATCTCTTCTCCCCGGCCGTGAGTATGGAACGCGCGACCGAGATGTTGCGCGCTGCCAAGACCCCGGTCCTTCAAGCCAGGGCCGCCGGCACCGGGGACGCGGCGCTCCTTCATTAATCCGATGGCCACCCGGCAACGAAAAGGGGCCGGGGGATCGCTCCCCCGGCCCAGTGCTTTCCTCCCCAGGAAAGTCAGAAGCGGGTGCGCAGGGTCAGGCCATAGGTGCGCGGCTCGGCGAGATAGGCCGAGAAGATCTGTCGGCCGCCGGGATAGTTGGGATCGGTGAACGGCGCACCCGATGCACCTTCCTGGAAGGGCGAGTTGAACACCACCTGCGTGTAATTCTGGTTCAGCAGGTTCTGCGCCCAAAGCTCGATCGCCCAGCGCTCGTCCTTGCCGCGGATGCCGATGCGGCCGTTGACCAGCGTGTAACCGTCCTGGATCTTCTGCGGGAACAGGTCCGATCCGGTGTTATAGTCGCCGGTCATGCGCGCGTCGAAATAGATGAGACCGCTGAGGCCGGAATTGCCCAGCGGCGGCGTCCAGGCGACCGAGGCCGTGGTCACGATCTCCGGGGCGTTGGAGAGCTGGTTCCCCGGCAGCGCGCGCAGCGCCTGGTCCAGGGGGGCGCCGGTGTCGCTGCCGACCAGCTGGTCACGGTAATGGGTATCCGCATAGGTTAGGCCCAGGCCCACCCGGAAGTCGCGAACCGGCACCAGCGAGGCCTCCAGCTCGACGCCCTGCGACACGACGCCGTAGCTGACGTCGGACGAGGAACAGGCGCCCGTCGTCGCGGCGGCGGCATTGAAGTTGCCGGCGGTGCTGAACTTGCTCTGGTCGCGATCGCCCCCGTTCAGGCTCGCGGTGCAGCCGTTGATGTTCTGCACGAGGAAGACGGTGCCGTTGAAGGTGTTGAGCTGGAAGTTCTTGAACTGCTGGCGGAAGGCCGAAAGGTTGAGGCTGAACGCGCGGGTCGAGTATTTCAGGCCGATCTCGAACGCGTCGTTCGTTTCCGGGGCGAACTGCAGGTTGCCGACCAGCGCCTGCGCGCCCCCCACCGAGGCGAAGGGCAGGATCGGCACCTTGAGCGCCGACTTGTCGAGGTTGAAGCCGCCCGCCTTGTAGCCGCGGGAATAGCTGCCATAGACCAGCAGATCGTCGGTGGGCTTGTACGAGAGGATGGCGGTGCCGGTGAACTGGTCCTCCTTGCGCGTGTCGCTGATCGACGCGCCGTTCAGCTCCGACGTCGAATTGCCCTGGCACGACAGGCCGAGAATGCCGTCGATCGTCGCGGTGAGCGATGCCACCGACCGAAGCGGCAGCAGCGCGCTCTGGTTGGCGACGCAGGCGGTGTTGTCATTGCCGAAGGTCGCGTTCAGGCGCTTGCGCTCATTGGTGTAGCGCAGGCCGACCGTGAGATCCAAACCCTTGGCGACATGGAAGATATTGTGCGTGAACAGCGCCCAGTTGCGGCTGTTCTGCTTGAACAGGTCGCGCGTGGTGCCACGGTTGCTGATGCCGTCCAGACGGTCGAATGCGGCGTAGATCAGCGGCGACGCGGTGCCGAACAGCGCCGGGCGCGCCGCAAGGCAGCCCGCCGCCGCCGGATTGTACAGCGCGACGAGGGCACTGCCCGAGACGATGCGGCAGGCAGCGAAACGGCCATACTGATTGCCGAACCGCAGGTTGTCGACCAGCGTCAGATCTTCATTGGCGTAATAGCCGCCGACCAGCCAGTCGAGCCTCTCGCCAAAGGCGGTGCCGTTCAGGCGCAGCTCCTGGCTGAACGTCTCGAATGCGCGGGAGGAGTCGGCATTGGGCGCGCGATACAGGAGATCGACCGCGCTATAATCGGTATCCGCTCCCTGGCTGGAGAAATAGTTGCGGTAGCCGGTGATCGAGGTGAGCTTCACATCGCCCAGCGTCCAGTCGACCTGGACCGACCCGCCCCAGTCCTCGGTGATGCCGCCATAGCTGCGACCCGCCGAGACATAGAGGTTGCGGCTGTACGGGTTGCTGAACGCCGCCATCGGCTGGCCGAGATCGCGCAGCACGCGAACGATGTTGTTCGCCGTCGGGCTGTTCAGATTGCCGATATACGGGTTGATCGAGGAATCGACATAGGTCGCGCCGCAGCACTCCTCGTTGCGGCGGGTATAGTCGCCGATCACGCGGATGCGCAGGTCGCTGGTCGGTTCGAACAGCACTTGACCGCGGAGGAAATAGCGGTCGCGATTGTTGATGTCGCGATTGTTGGTGACATCCTGGTAGAAGCCGTCGCGCTTCATGTAGACGCCGTCGAGCCGGCCCGAGACGGTGCTGCTCAGCGGCACGTTCACAAAGCCCTGCAGGCGGATCGTGTCGTAATTGCCGTAGGTCGCCTCGGCGCCCGCCGAGAAGGTCGATTGCGGCATCTTCGATACGATGTTGATGATGCCGGCGGACGCGTTGCGCCCGAACAGCGTTCCCTGCGGCCCGCGCAGCACCTCGATCCGCTCCAGGTCGCCGAGCTCGCTCAGCCCGATGCCCGAGCGTGATCGATAGACGCCGTCGATGAACACGGCCACCGAGCTTTCCAGCCCGGGATTGTCGCCGACCGTACCGATACCACGAATCCGCGCCGAACCGTTGGCCTCGCTGCCGGTCGAGGAGACGAGCAGCGAGGGGGCCACCTGGTTGAGTGCGCGAATGTCGTTCGCACCGGTCTGCTGCAGCGTCTCGGCGCTTACCGCGGAGACCGCCAGCGGCACGTCGGCCAGCGCCTGGGCCCTGCCCTGCGCGGTGACGATGATCTCGTTATCGGACTGGACCGAGCGAGCGCTCGCGTCCTGCTGATCCTGAGGGGTTTCCTGAGCGTGCGCAGGCGCTGCGAGCGCCATCACGAGTGCCGGCACTGCACAGGCCGACATAAGGCGTAGCCGCATATCTATCCTCTCCACCGAGGTTGGAGCTGTGGTTCCCGCTCCATACCCGAACCTCGAATACACGCCTCAACGTCAGCGGCGTCAAGCAAAACTAAAGTTGCAAAATGCCACTTGAATTGGATCGTTGCAGGAAGGGCACAGTGTGGCCCGGCCGGATCTGCAGGCGAATGCCGCATGCTGCCGCGCCATTCCATCACGCCCGAGCGCCCGGCATGCGCGTGCTCGCCGGCGGACGAGCGACAATTTGCGACACTTTGTCGCGGGGATGACAAACCCCTGCGACACCCATCCCCGAAACCGGCGCTGTGCCGGGGAAAGCCCCCGCCCCCGGCATCCCTTCCTTCAGGAGTTTCGGATGCTGAAACGTCTCACTCTCGCCGCACTCGGGGCCTCGCTGCTCGCGGGTCCGGCATTCGCTGCCCAGGCGGAGCCGCAAGACGGGCCGCAGGGCCCCCGGCGCGATCCGCTGTCCATGGTGGACCAGAACAAGGACGGCGTTGTCACCCGCGAGGAGATGCTCGCCTCGATCGCGAGCCGCTTCGCCGCGACGGACAGCAACCACGACGGCAAGGTCACGCCCGAGGAGCGCCAGGCATATCAGGCGCAGCAACGCGCGCGCATGGGCGGCCGCATGGCGCCGAAGCGCGATCTCACGCTGGCCGACGAACAGTCGCGCGCGACCCGCATGTTCGACCGGGTCGATACCAACCATGACGGCAAGATCGACGCCGCCGAGCGCAAGGCGGCGCAGCAGATGATGCAGATGCGTCGCGGCGGCGGCTGGCGCGGTCGCCAGGGGCCGCCGCCGGGCGACATGCCTCCCCCTCCTCCGGCCGACGCCGACTGACGCCGGCCGGAGCAGCCGGGCGGGAGGCCGTGCGCGTCGCCGATCCCGTCCCCGTCGGGATCGCAAGCGCCTCCCCTGTCGCTTCCCCGCGACGCGGTGCGGATCTCCTCCCTCCCGCCCGGCTCTTTTCCCCGCTGGCAAAGGCGCTAGTCTGTCGATCATGTCCGAGGTCCCCCATCTGCTGCTCGTCGACGACGAGCGTTCAATCCGAGAACCGCTCGCGCAATATCTGACCAAGCAGGGCTTTCGCGTCACCCAGGCCGGCGATGCGGAAAGCGCGCGCGCGCGGCTCAACGCCTATGCGATCGACCTGGTGGTGCTCGACATCATGATGCCGGGCGAGGACGGGCTGAGCCTGTGCCGGCACATTCGCGAGACCAGCGAGACGCCGGTCATCCTGCTTACCGCCCGCAGCGAGGAAACCGACCGTATCGTTGGTCTGGAAATGGGCGCCGACGATTATGTCGTGAAGCCGTTCAGTCCGCGCGAGTTGGCCGCGCGAATCAAGGTGGTGCTGCGCCGCTGGTCGGCGGGCGGCGCCAAGCAGCATGCGCCCGAGACCGGCTCCTTCGTCTTCGCCGGCTGGGTGCTGCGCACCGGCGAGCGCACGCTGGTCGATCGCGAGGGCGTGTCGGTGCCGCTGTCGACCGGCGAGTACAACCTGCTCCACGCGCTGGTCACTCGGCCGCGCCAGGTGCTCACCCGCGACCAGCTGCTCGACCTGACCCAGGGGCGCGAGGCGGCGGCGTTCGATCGCGCGATTGACAACCAGGTCAGCCGGCTGCGCAAGAAGATCGAGACCGACGCGAAGAACCCCTCGATCATCAAGACCGTGTGGGGCGGCGGCTACACGCTGGCCGCCGAGGTGACCCGGCTTTGAGGCGCGTCCTGCCCACCAGCCTGATCGCGCGCATCGCCCTGCTCGTGGCGGCGGCGCTGTTCGTTGCGCAGGCGATCAATTTCGGCCTGCTCCTCCACGAGCGGCAAAGGGCGCGCTTTGCCATGGTGATCGTGCCGGCGACGACGCGCCTGGCGGATGCCGCCGAACGGCTGCTCGCGCTGCAACGGGAGGCACCGCTGCAGCCCCGCGCGGCGAAAAGGCGCTTCCTCTCCGATCCCCGCACCCATGTGCGCCTGCACGCGGAGAACCCGTTCGCGCACGAGGCCGAGCATCGCCGCGCCGATGTGGAGCGCGATCTGCGCCGCGGGCTGGAGGATGCGGGATTGCGCACGGGGGCGATCATGGCGGCGCTGCGGCCGGTCGATCCCCAGCGACTGCTCGACCCCAAGCTCGATCCGCTCCGCGCCGACCGGCTGCGCCGGATGGGCGCGGAGATGCTGGTCGCGGTGGAGCTGCCGGGCAAGGGCTGGCTCACCCTCGCCACCCCCTGGCCGCGCACCGACTTCGATCTGATCTGGCAGCTGGCCGCGCAGACGCTGATCCTCTACGTCGTCGTGCTGGTGCCGGTGCTGCTGGTCGGCGGACGCATTGCCCGGCCGCTGCGGACGCTGACCGACGCCGCGCGCACCTTCCGTCCCGGCGACGACTCTCCCCCGATCCGCGAGCGGGGCCCCAGCGACGTGCGGGCGCTGATCGCCGCTTATAACGCCCTTGGCCGGCGGGTGACCTCGATGCTCGACGAGAAGGACCGGATGCTCGGCGCGATCGGGCATGACCTGCGCACGCCGCTGCAGGCGCTGCGGGTACGGATCGAATCGGTCGAGGACGAGGACGACCGCGCGCGCATGGCCGACACGGTGGACGAGATGAGCCGCACGCTGGACGACATTCTTTCGCTGGCGCGGCTCGGTCGCCCAAGCGAGCCGAACACCGATGTCGATCTCGGCGCGCTGGTCGATGCGGTGGTCGAGGATTTCCGCGATCTCGACCATGACGTGACGCTCGAGGAGCCGGAGCGGCTCAAGATGCGGCTGCGTCCGACGCTGATGCGGCGCGCGGTGCGCAACCTGATCGAGAATGCGGTGAAATATGGCGGCGGCGCCGAGGTGCGACTGATACCGGCGGCCGATCGCGTGACGATCGAGGTGTGCGATCGCGGTCCCGGCATTCCGGCCGACAAGCTGGAGGCGGTGTTCAATCCCTTCACCCGGCTGGAACAGTCGCGCAATCGCGACACCGGCGGGATCGGGCTCGGCCTCGCCCTGGCCCGCGCGATCGTCAACGACGCAGGCGGCAGCATCGCGCTCGCCAATCGCGAGGGCGGCGGGTTGACCGCGACGATCACGCTGCCGCGGTGAGTTCCTCGCTTTAGCCCCTCCCCTTCAGGGGAGGGGTTGGGGTGGGGCGTGATCGATTGGCGCGGAATACGCTTCCAGCTCAGGCCCCACCCCCAACCCCTCCCCTGAAGGGGAGGGGCTTACGAGATAAAAAAGCCGCGCTCCCCATCGGAAGCGCGGCCTTTTTTCTACCGAAAACTTCGACCTATTAGCCGACGATTTCTTCCGGCTTGAAGAAGAAGGCGATCTCGATCGCGGCATTCTCTTCCGAGTCCGAACCATGGACCGAATTGGCTTCGATCGACTCGGCCAGTTCCTTGCGGATCGTGCCCGGCTCGGCGTTTGCCGGGTTGGTCGCGCCCATGATGTCACGGTTGCGCTGCACGGCGTTCTCGCCCTCGAGCACCTGGACGACGACCGGGCCCGAGATCATGAATTCGACGAGGTCGTTGAAGAAGGGCCGCTCCTTGTGGACGCCGTAGAAGCCCTCGGCCTGCACGCGGGTCATCTGGATGCGCTTGGAAGCGACGACGCGCAGGCCGGCCTCTTCCAGCATCTTGGTGACGGCGCCGGTCAGGTTGCGGCGGGTGGCATCGGGCTTGATGATCGAAAAGGTCCGGGTCGCGGCCATGGCCGTGCGGCTCCTATAGTTGGTGATGAAAGGAAGTCGCGGCTCCCTAGTCCCCCCAGGTCTTCAATGCAAGCTCAGGCGACTTGCGCCCAGCGGCCATTTTCGTCCTGCCGCCAATAGCGCCGCTCGACCCCTTCCCGCTCGCCCAGCGCGCGCCACGCAGCCCGCGCGGCGGCGATGCTGTCCTCGTCGAACAGGTGGAAGGCACGGTCGAAGTCGAGCGCCGCGTCGCGCCAGACACCGTCGACCAGCGCCACGTTGCGGGCGCCGTTGGCGGGCGTCAGATCCTCCGCGATCAACGCCGGCTGCTCGGCGTCCCACGCCCCGCCCGCCTCGCCGTGCGGCAGAAAGCTCCCCGTGTTGTAGCTCCACAGCAGCTGGTCTATCCGCGTTCGCAGGCCAGCATCCGCGGCCACGATCAGCAAACGCCCGCCGCTGCCCAGCACCCGTTCGGCGATGGACGGCAGCACGCGATCGATCGGCGCCAGCGTGAGATGATAGAAATCGACCTGCATGCGGGGCCCCTTAGCCCGGATGTGCGTTGGGGCCAACGCGGCTGCCGTTGCGGAGGCGCAATCGCTGCGATAGGGCACGAGAATGCCCGTTGCCGGGGAGTGACGTTAAAGGTGGGAGTTTTCGTGAAGCGCAAGGCCATGTTCTTCCCGGCCGCGCTCGGTCTGTGCCTGTCGGCGCAGGCACGTGCCCAGCAGGCGCCCGATTCGCGCCCGCTGCCCGCCGATCAGGCCGCCGGCGCGTCGGTGCCTGCCGCCGATCTGCAGGATCGGCCGGCCGAGCCCGCCCCGCCCCCGCCGAACGGCCTGCCCGACGACCCCAACCAGGTGCAGTTCACCGCTGACCAGCTCGATTACGACATGAACACCGATGTCGTGACGGCCAGCGGCGATGTCCGCCTGTACCGCGAGAGCAATCGCCTTCGCGCCGACAAGGTCACCTGGGACCGGCGCACCGGCAAGGTGATGGCGACCGGCAATATCGTCGTGGCAAACCCGCAGGGCGACGCGGCCTATGGCGACAGCATCGAGCTGACCGACACGCTGAAGGACGGCGTGGTCGACAATATGCTGGTGGTGCTCGAGGCCGGCGGCCGCATCGCGGCGGCCCGCGGTTCGCGCAGCGACGGCGGCGTGATCACGGTCGAGAATGCAGCCTATACCCCCTGTTCGGTGACCGACAGCGCGGGCTGCCCCAAGGAGCCGTCCTGGAAAATCACCGCCGACCGCGTCGTCTATGACCCGGCCAAGCATCGCCTGCGCTACAAGGGTGCGCGCATCTCGGTGTTCGGCTTCGCGACGATCCCGCTACCGGCCTTCTCGCATCCCGCCGGCGGCCAGAGCGACTCGGGCTTCCTCACGCCCGACGCGCGCTACAGCCGCACCAACGGCTTCCAGGTCGCCCTGCCCTATTTCTTCAGCATTGCCCCCAATCGCGACCTGACCGTCACGCCGCGCGTATTCTCGGATACGCTGCCGATGCTGCAGGCGGACTATCGCGAGCTGAACAGCCTCGGCGCCTTCCGCGTCCAGGCCTATGGCACCTATAGCCGCCGTTCGGACGATCTCACCGTGGCGCCGACACCGGCGACGCTGCGCAACGATTTCCGCGGCTATCTCGATCTGATCGGCCGCTACCAGCTGAGTCCAACCTGGGATGTGCGCGCCTCGCTGCGCGTCGCGAGCGACCGCACCTTCCTGCGCCGCTACGACATTTCGCGCGACGACCGGCTGCGCAACAATGTCGCGATCGAGCGGATCGACGCCGACAGCTATTTCGTGATCAACGCCTGGGCGGTGCAGACGCTTCGGGTCGGCGATCGCCAGGGCCTGCAGCCGGTGGCGCTGCCCGAGATCGACTATCGCCGCCGCCTCGACGACGGGCTGCTCGGCGGCAAGTTCGACTTCCAGGTCAACACGCTGGCGCTCACCCGCACCGGCGGCCAGGATACCCAGCGCGCCTTCACCAGCGCGCAATGGAGCATCCGCCGCCTGACCAACTGGGGCCAGGAAGTCAGCCTCACCGCCTATACGCGCGGCGACATCTACAACACGTCGGACAGTATCGCGACGACGGTGGCGAGCTATCGCGGCGAAAACGGCTTCCGCTTCCGCGGCATCGCCGCCGGCGCGCTCGACGTGAAATGGCCGTTCGTCGGCGATTTCCTCGGCGGCAGCCAGCGGATCACGCCGCGCGTGCAGATGGTCGTCGCGCCGCATCTGGCGAACCTCGAGGTTCCCAACGAGGACGCGCGCGCGGTCGATCTCGAGGACTCCAACCTGTTCGCGCTCAACCGCTTCGCCGGCTATGACCGCTTCGAGGATTCGACACGTTTCACCTATGGCCTCGATTACGCGCTCTACCTGCCCGGTTTCAGCGTCGAGGCGAATGTCGGCCAGAGCTACCGCCTGACCACCCGCCCCACGCTGTTCCCGAACGGCACCGGGCTCACCGATCGCATGTCCGACATCGTCGGCCGCACGGTATTCCGCTTCCACGACTTTGTCAGCCTCACCCACCGCTACCGGCTGGACAAGGACGGGCTGGCGGTGCGCCGCAACGAGATCGACATGTCGCTCGGCTCGCGCGCCACCTATGTCACGGTCGGCTATCTCCGCCTCAACCGAAATGTCGATCCGACCCTGGAGGATCTGCAGGATCGCGAGGAACTGCGCCTCGGTGCCCGCATGCAGTTCGCGCGCTTCTGGTCGCTGTCCGGCTCGACGCTGATCGACCTGACCGACAAGCAGGAAGATCCGCTGTCGCTGGCCAACGGCTTCCAGCCGATCCGCCACCGCATCGGCCTGTTCTACGAAGACGATTGCCTGCGCATCGGCACCACCTGGCGGCGCGACTATGCCACCACCGGCGACGCCCAGCGCGGCAACTCCTATCTGCTGACGCTCGCCTTCAAGAACCTCGGCCGCTAGAAGATCCCGCCTTGGGGATTCGGCGCTCAGCCTTGGTTCAGGCACAATTGCGCTATAAGCGCTGCTTCCCGTTCGAGAATGAGGGTCGTTCTGAAGTGATGATGGGTTTGGGCAGGATTGTGGGAACGGGTGCGAAGTGGCTGGCCGGCGCGGGAATCGCTGCCCTGGCAACGATGGCGGTCGCACAGACGAGCCCGGCGCAGGATAGCCAGGGCGGCGTCAACAACGGCCTCGACCTGCCCAGCACGCTGGAAATCTTCGGCAAGGCTGACCCGAACGTCCGCAAACCCACGGCGATCGTCAACGATTACGTGCTCACCGGCACCGAGGTGGATCAGCGCGTCGCGCTGGTCACCGGCATGCAGAAGCTGACCCTGAAGCCCGAGGAACGCGAGCAGCTCAAGCTCGCCATGCTGCGCCAGCTGATCGACGAGACGCTGGAGATCCAGGAGGCCAAGGCCAACGAGATCAAGGTCGACGCGCGCGAGATCGAGAGCAGCTTCAGCCGCGTCGCCGCGCGCTTCCAGAAGACGCCCGATCAGATGCGCAGCTGGCTGCGTGAGATCGGCTCGTCCGAACGTTCGATCAAGCGCCAGATCGAGGCGGAACTCGCCTGGAGCCGGCTCCTGCGCCGCCGCGTGAACGTCAATGTCGGCGAAGCCGAAGTGAAGGCGATGATCGATCGCCTCACCGCCCAGAAGGGCACCGACGAATATCACGTCTACGAGATCTACCAGAACGCCACGCCCGATCGCGCCCAGGAAGTCTCCGGCGGCATGCAGAAGATGATCGAGCAGATGCGCCAGGGCACGCCGTTCGACTATCTCGCCCGCACCTATTCGCAGAGCTCCACCCGTGCCCGCGGCGGCGATCTCGGCTGGATCCAGCCGGCCATGCTGCCCGAGGCGCTTGCGCAGGCGGTGCAGGAAATGCAGCCGGGTCAGGTCGCCGGGCCGATCCCGCTTTCGGCCGGTTTCTCGATCGTGTACCTTGCGGACAAGCACAAGGTCGGCATTTCCGATCCGCGCGACGCCAAGCTGAGCCTCCGCCAGCTGTCGCTCGCATTCTCCAAGGGCACCACCGAGGCGCAGGCCAGCACCCGCGCCGCCTCGTTCGCCAAGGCGACGCAGGCAATTCGCGGCTGCGGCGATGTCAGCAAGGTGGCCGCGGCGGAGGGTGCCGAGGTTGTCGACCGCGACAATATCGTGATCAAGGATCTGCCGCCGGCGTTGCAGAACCTGATCCTGCCGCTCCAGGTCGGCCAGGCGACCCAGCCCTTTGGCTCGATCGAGGACGGCGTGCGCGTGCTGGTGATCTGCGGCCGCGACGATCCGCCCGCCGCCAACACGCCGTCGGTGGAGCAGGTTCAGGAGCAGCTGGAGGACCAGCGCGTCAATCTCCGCGCCGAGCGCATGCTGCGCGACCTGCGCCGTGACGCGCTGATCGAATATCGCTGACGTGACCGCCGGAGGCGTCGCCCTGCCTCCGCTCGCGATCGCCATGGGCGATTCGGCAGGGATCGGGCCGGAGATCACCGCCAAGGCGTGGGAGGTGCGCGTGGCCGAGGGCCTTGCGCCCTTCTTCGCGGTCGGTGATCCCACGGCCGTGCGTTCGGTGTGGAACGGGCCGATCGCGCCGATCGGTGACCCACGCGAGGCGCTTGCGCTATTCGCCGAGGCGCTGCCGATCCTGCCGATCGGCGATACCGGCCCGGTGATTCCCGGCACGCCTTCGCTGGGCACTGCGCATATCGCGCTGCAGTCGCTGGAGGTCGCCACCGGTCTTGCCAGCGCGGGGGCCGCCGGTGCGCTGGTAACCGGCCCCGTCTCCAAGGCGCAGCTCTACGCGATAGGCTTCACCCATCCCGGCCAGACCGAATTCGTCGCCGAGCGCTGCGGCATCACCGCGGACAATGCCGTGATGATGCTGGCGGGACCGACGCTGCGGGTGGTGCCGATCACCGTCCACGTGCCGCTGGCGCAAGTGCCGGCGCTGATCAGCCCCGAGCTGATCGTCGCCAAGGGCCGCGTCACCGCGCGGGGGCTCCAGCGCAATTTCGGGATCGCCAACCCGCGCCTCGCCTTTGCCGGGCTCAATCCCCATGCGGGCGAAGGCGGCGCGATCGGCCGGGAGGAGATCGACATACTGATCCCGGCCATCGAGCGACTGCGTGCCGAGGGCATCGACGCCGCCGGCCCGTTCGCCGCCGACACGCTGTTCCACGCCCGCGCGCGCGCCGGCTATGATGCGGCGCTGTGCCTCTACCATGATCAGGCGCTCATCCCCATCAAGACGCTCCATTTCGATGACGGCGTGAACATGACGCTGGGGCTCCCCATCGTACGCACCTCGCCGGACCATGGCACCGCCTTCGGCATCGCCGGCCGCGACGCGGCGCATCCCGGCGCGATGATCGCCGCCATCAAAATGGCTGCCGCAGCGGCGCTCCGCAGGATAGAAGCAACCGCGTGACCAGCCTTCCTCCGCTACGGGACGTCATTACGAAATACGGACTCAGTGCCAGCAAGGCGCTGGGGCAGAACTTCCTGTTCGATGGTCAGCTGCTCGGCCGCATCGCCAAGGTGCCCGGCGCGCTCGACGGAGCCGAAGTGTTCGAGGTCGGTCCCGGCCCCGGCGGCCTCACCCGCGCGCTGCTCCAGGCCGGTGCGCAGGTAACCGCCGTCGAGCGCGACCGGCGCTGCATCCCCGCGCTGGAGGAACTGGGCGGCTACTTTCCGGACAAGCTCCGCGTGATCGAGGGCGACGCGCTCGAGGTCGATGCGCCGGCGCTGTTCGCGGGCAAGCCGCACGTCGTCGCCAACCTGCCCTATAATGTCGGCACCGCATTGCTGGTTGGCTGGCTCTCGGCCGAGTGGCAGCCCTGGTGGGCAAGCCTGACGCTGATGTTCCAGAAAGAGGTCGCCGAACGCATCGTCGCGCAGGCCGGCACCGAACATTATGGCCGCCTGGCGGTGCTCGCCCAGTGGCGGAGCACGCCGCGCATTGCGATGAACGTGCATCGTTCGGCCTTCACCCCGCCGCCCAAGGTGATGTCGGCGGTGGTGCATATCGTCCCCGGCGACGCGCCCGAGGGCGTCCAGCTTCGCCTGCTGGAGGCGGTGACCGCCGCCGCGTTCGGCCAGCGGCGAAAGATGCTGCGCCAGAGCCTCAAGTCGCTGCCCGGCGCGCTGGCGGCGCTGGAAGTGCTCGGCATCGATGCCAGCCGACGGGCCGAGACGGTCAGCGTCGCAGAATTCGTCGCGATCGCGCGCGAACTCGGCCGCGCCTAGTCTCCAGCCGGGCGGAACAGCCGCATTACGGGCACCAGCGAGGCATGGTCGTCGGTCCAGCCGGCAAAGCCCGGCTCGGCGACCAGCGGCCGCCACTCCCCGCTGCGGGACTTCAGCGCCGCCAGCGCGCGCGGCGAGCGGCTCAGCGCGATCCAGTCCGACACCGCACCTTCGTCCTGCCGCTCCAACGCGCTCGGCACATGGACCAGCCGAAGGCCCTGCCAGCCCCCCGCCCTGGCCGCGCCGGCAACCACCGGTGCCAGTTCCAGGAAGCGGTTGGAGATATGCACCAACAGCAGCCCCTCGGGCGACAAGACGCGGCCATAGGTCGCGAAGGCCTCGACCGTCATCAGATGCATGGGCACCGCGTCGGAGGAGAATGCGTCCAGTGCGAGCAGGTCGAGGCTGCCCGGCGGCAGCGCGCTCAGGCGCAGCCGGGCATCGCCGACCAGGATCTGCGCGTGCGGCGCGCAGAGGCGGAGGAAGCTGAACGCACCCGTATCGCGCGCGAGGTGTACCACCGCCGGATCGACCTCGAAGAACCGCCAGTCCTGTCCCGGTCTGGCATAGCAGGCGAGCGTGCCGGTACCCAATCCGACGACGCCGATCCGGGCATGCGCACCGTACAGCGAAGGCGCCGCGAGCATCGCCTGCCCCACGCCCGATCCGGCCTGATAATAGGTGGTTGGACGCCGCGCCCGCGCACCCTTGAGCTGGATGCCGTGCACGGTGGTGCCGTGCGCCAGTCGGCGCTGGTCCGGCTTGTCGCCGATCGTGTACACGCCGAAATAGCTGCGCGTCCGGGCGCCGCTCAACGATGTCTCGATCGCGGTATAGCCGCCGAAGAGGAACAGCCCGCCGGCGAGCGCCACGGTGAACGGCCAGCGTGCGCCGACCGCGACGAGGCCAAGCCCCGCGATCGCCACGAACCCGAGCTGATCATGCATCGGGCCAAGCAACCGCGCGTCGAACGCCGCCCAGACGATCAGCATCACCAGCACGCACAGCAGTGCCGCGGCGGGAAGCCTGTAGCGGCCTGCCCAGAGCCCCGCGAGCTTGCGGGTGAGCGCGCGCTGCGGGATCAGCAATCCCGCCGCGAGGATCAGCAGCGGATATTCATAGGTCCAGTCGAACAGCACCGGCGCCATCAGGCCGGCGAACACCCCGCCGAGCGCGCCGCCCACCGCCATGGCGAGGTAGAAGCCGGTCAGGCGCGCCGGCGGCGGGCGCAGCGCGTAGAGCCTTGCGTGGCAGGCGACCGCCACCGCGAACAGCAGCACCAGACCGATCAGCGCATTGACATAGGCGAGCCGCGAATCGCCCGCGACCAAGGTCGCGCCGAACAGCAGCAGCACCAGCGGCACGCAGCGCTCGAGCAGATCGTCGAGGAGTGCGGAGCTGCGAAAGGCCACCGGGAAGCTCAGCAGGTAGAGCCCGAGCGGCAACACCCAGAGCAAGGGCACGGCGACGATATCGGTGGTCAGAAAGGTGGTCGTCGCCAGCATCAGTCCCGAAGGGACGAAAGCCAGCGCGATCCAGCCGGCCCAGTCGCGCGCGACCGTCGCCGCGCGATCCGTTCGCGGCTGCGGCGGCACGTCGTTTCGCGGCAAGAAGCTGGCGCAGCCGAGCACCAGCAGCGCGACGACCGCATAGCCGATGGTCCACAGCCAGCTCTGGCTGCGCAGGCGCAGCAGCGGCTCGACCAGCAGCGGATAGGCGAGCAGCCCGGCAAAACTGCCGATGTTGGAGGCGGCGTAGAGCGCGTAGGGATCTCGCCCATGGCTGGCTACGGCGAACCAGCGCTGGAGCAGCGGCGCCTGCGCGGAAATCGCCAGGAACAGGGGGCCGATCGCGGCGACGAGCAGCCACGGCACCCACCAGGCCGGCTCCGCGCCGATCGGCACCTGCATCGTCCCCAGCCCGATCGGCAGCCACAAAGCGGCGAGGCCCAATAGGCCGAGGTGCAGCCCGGCCTGCGTCCGCACGCGAAACCGGCCGAGCCAATGCGCATAGCCATAGCCGAGCAGCAGCAGCGCCTGATAGACGAGCATCGCCGAGTTCCACACCGCCGGGGCGCCGCCGAGGCGCGGCAGCGCCATTCGCGCGACCATCGGCTGGACGAGGAACAGCAGGAACGATCCGCCAAGGATCGCCGCGACGAACAACGCGCGGCGGACGCCGCCTGCCGGCGCGTGCAGGTCCGTCATGGACGCGCGATGCGATAGGTACGATGACGCCGCAGCGCCGGGATTGCGGTCGGATGGTCGAAATCGGCATCCACCGCGCGCCGCATCCCGATCCGCTGCATCAACCCCCAGCTGCGGGCATTTTCCGCCGCGACGATCGCGGCGATGCCAGGGACGTCGAGATAGGACCAGCCCCAGGCGAGGCTGGCGCGGGCCGCTTCCTGCGCATAGCCCTTCCCCCAATGCGCAGCCGCGAGGCGCCACCCGATCTCGACCTCGCCTTCGATCGGCGTGCCCGCAGCGCCGGGCTTCAACCCGCAGAAACCGAGGAAGCGTCGGTCATCGCGCCGCTCGACCGCCCAGAAGCAATGGCCGTGCGCCGCGAGAAGGCCCTGCTGGCGGTCGATGCCCGCATCGCTTTCGGCGCGCGATTGCAGCGGGCCGATAAAGGCCATCACCGCCGGATCGGTGCACATCGCATGGAAGGGCGCGCGGTCGTCGTCAGTCCAGCCGCGCAGCACAAGGCGTTCGGTGTCGATCATGGCCGATCGATCGCAAAGGCGACGCTGGGGCGCAAGCGATGCCCTTCGGGCTGCACGGGATGGTCGAAATCGGCGATCCAGCGCATGCCCAGCCGTGCCATCAGCGCCTGGCTGGGCAGGTTGCAAGCGGCGGTGATCGCGACGACGCGCGGCTCCGGGCGATGCGTCCAGGCCCAGTCCAGCCAGGCCGCGGCCGCCTCCCGGGCATAGCCCTTGCCCCAGCAGGCGCGCGCGAACATCCAGCCGATCTCCAGCTCGTCCGCGATCGGCGTCTCCGGCGCACCGGGCTTGAGGCCGCAAAAGCCGATCACCACGCCGTCCTCCCCCCGCTCGACGGCATGGAAGCCGATACCGTGGCTCGGCCCATAGCCGAGATGCCGGGTGATCGTCGCCCGGCTGTGCGCGGTCGTCTTCAGCGGCCCGAGGTCGCGCATCACATCCGGATCGCTCCACATCGCATGGAGCGCGTCGAAATCGCGCGGCTCGGGCGGCCGCAACAGCAGCCGCGCCGTCTCGATCATGCGCCGAGCAACCGTGCCGCCAGTGGCGCGTGATAGCTGAGCACGCCCGAACACCCTGCCCGCTTGAACGCCATCAACGTCTCCAGCACCAATGCCTCGCGATCCCCCGCGCCGACGGCGGCGGCAGCCTCGATCATGGCATATTCGCCGGAGACCTGATAGGCGAACACAGGCACTTCGAAGGCGGTCTTCACGCGGCTTACGATGTCGAGATAGGGCAGCCCCGGCTTCACCATCACGCTGTCCGCGCCCTCGGCCAGATCGAGCGCCACTTCGCGCAGCGCTTCCTCGGCATTGGCGGGATCCATCTGGTAGGTCTTCTTGTCGCCCTTCAGCAGTCCCCGGCTGCCGACCGCGTCGCGGAAGGGACCGTAGAAGGCGCTCGCATATTTGGCGGCATAGGCCATGATCTGCACGTTGACATGGCCGTTCGCTTCCAGCGCTGCCCGGATCTGGCCGACCCGGCCGTCCATCATGTCGCTCGGCGCGACAATGTCCGCGCCCGCCCGCGCCTGGACCAGCGCCTGCTCGACCAGCACGGCCGAGGTTTCGTCGTTCAGCACATAGCCAGCCGGATCGACGATGCCGTCATGGCCATGGCTGGTGTAAGGATCCAGTGCCACGTCGGTCAGCACGCCGACCTCCGGCACCGCATCCTTGATCGCACGGATCGCGCGGCACATCAGGTTGTCGGGATTGACCGCCTCGCGGCCGTCCTCGGAGCGGAGCGTATGGGGGGTATTGGGAAACAAGGCCAGGCAGGGAATGCCGAGGTCCCGTGCCTCGCGCGCGCGCTCGACAATGCCCTTCAGGCCCCAGCGCGACACGCCGGGGAGCGCGGCGATCGGCTCCTCTTCCTCGCCCTCGGTCACGAATACCGGCCAGATCAGGTCCGCCGGGGTGAGCACCGTTTCGGCGTGGAGGCGACGGCTCCAGGCCGAAGCCCGGGAGCGGCGGAGGCGAAGCGCGGGATAGTGGCTCATGGCGCGTCAGATGCGCCCTGATTGCACGCGTTGCAAGCGTCGCCGAGCGCGGCTCGACCTAGCGTGAGGATCGAGGTGGCGTGCCGCTGTGCCACCTCCAGCGCATCCGATCCATAGCCGCCGCCCAAGGTACTCGCGAACGGAAGGCCGCGGCGGCGCAGCGTTTCGGCCACCCAGCGGTCCCGCGCGACCAGCCCCGCCCCGCTGAGCGCGAGCCGGCCCAGGCGATCGTTCGCGAACGGGTCGACCCCGGCCTGGTAGAGCACCAGATCCGGGTCGAACTGGGCCAGCAGCGGCAGCAGCGTCGTCGCCAGCGTCTCCAGATAGGCCGCATCGCCGGTGCCGTCGGGCAGCGCGACGTCGACGGTGGAACGCGCCTTGCGCACGGGAAAATTCTTCTCGGCATGAATGGAATAGGTGGCGATGTCCGATCGCCCCGCCGTCAGCGCCGCGGTACCGTCGCCCTGATGCACGTCGCAATCGACGATCAGCACGCGGGCGGCGTGGCGCTCCTCGACCAGGCGCACGGCGGCGATGGCGAGGTCGTTGAACACGCAATATCCCGCCCCGGTGTCGGCAAGTGCGTGATGGCTGCCGCCGGCGCTGTTGGCGGCATATCCCTCCGCCTGCGCGATGCGTGCCGCGAGGAAGGTGCCGCCGGGCACCCGCTCCGATCGGCGCGCCACGGCCGGCGTTACCGGGAAGCCGATCCGGCGGGTCTTGTGCGGCGGCACCCGCGCCTCCAGCACCTCGGCGACATAATCGGGATCGTGGACCGCCTCCAGCCAGTGCGGCGGCATGGCCTCGGGCGCATGCCAGGCGATGGCGCCGCCCTCGGCCCGGAGCAGGTCGCGGACCAGGCCGTTCTTGTTCCACAGATAGGCGCTCCCCGCCGGCGCCGGGGCGACATAATCGGGGTGGTGGACGACGGGGATCACGCGAACAATCTAGGAAGCTGCGGCCGCATCCGAAAGACGGCCCTTCCGTCCCGTCCCGCAGCGCTCTACGACAGCGCCATGACCGACCCCGCTTCGCTCCCCTATCGCCCCTGCGCCGGCGTGATGCTGCTCAACCACGACGGCCGCGTCTTCGTCGGCCAGCGGCTCGATTCGACGCTGGAGGCCTGGCAGATGCCGCAGGGCGGGATCGATCCGGGCGAGGACGCGCTGGAAGCGGCATTTCGCGAGCTGTGGGAAGAGACCGGCGTCGCTGGTGACCATGTCGAGCTGATCGCCGAGGCGCCCGAGGAACTGCAGTACGACCTGCCCGAGGATCTGATCGGCAAGGTGTGGAAGGGCAAGTGGCGCGGCCAGCGCCAGCGCTGGTTCCTGCTGCGCTTCCTCGGCGAGGACGGCGATATCGACATCGCCACCGCGCATCCCGAATTCCGCGCCTGGCGATGGGCCGAGCCGGCCGAGCTCCCCGAACTGATCGTGCCGTTCAAGCAGGCGCTGTACGAACGGCTGCTCGAACTGTTCGCGCCGCAGCTCGGCTGAGCGGTTCAGGCTCGGCGCCGGGCCGGCATCACCGCGAAGGACAGGCCGGTCACCGTGCCCAGCACGACGCCGGAGACGATCCCGCCGACCAGCCCGCGAAAGGCGATTTCGAGGCTGCTCGGCTCCGCGCTGCCGATCGACGCGGCGACATAGATGCAGGGCAATGCCGCCCCCCAGCCGAGCGCGTTGACCGCGATCCACCAGCGCGCATTGCCGGCCGCGCGCTGCAGCACCAGCGCCTGCGCCAGTCCGAACAACAGCCCCAGCCCCAGTCCGAAACCGGCGGCGGTGACGGCCGTCTGGAACAGCGTTTCGACCGCGGGCAGCAAGGGATCACCGTCGAGCGAGGGAAACACCGCATACCAGGCGGCGACGGACCACACGGCAATGCCGACCAGCGTCGTCGCTGCCACCCAGTCGCGCAGGTTCAGCGCCGGAAACTGGCGGCGTAGCGCCCAGCCCTGTAGCAGGCCGAGCACCAGCCCCTGCATCAATCCGCTCGCCGCCTTGGCGAAGAACACCATCCACTCGGCGGTGGCGCCCATCGGCACCGGATCGAAGCGGTCGACGGTGACCCACCACAATGCCCCGATGGCGATGCCGAGCAATTCGCCCGCCGCGCACGCCTCTATCCAGCGGGTAAAGCCATCCTCTTCCTGCACGTTGCCATCCTTCGGGGGCTTGCGGACTTCGGGGTTAAACCGACGAGCGCCTCTCTTGTATCACGATTGAGACACGAGTTTCCCAAACGCCACAAGCCCGGAAACAGGCGGAGAACAACGGATAAATCGATGCGAAACCGTATCGATGTGAAACGTGTCGCTTCTAAGTCACTCGAATTCCAGGATCGCCGCGTCGACCGCAAGGCTGTCGCCCGCGGCGAAATGCGCGTGCTTGACGGTGCCCGGCCGTTCGGCGCGCAGGATATTCTCCATCTTCATCGCCTCGATCACCGCCAGCGCCTGCCCCGCCTCTACCCGGTCGCCGGGCTGGACGTGCAACCGGGTGAGCAGCCCGGGCATCGGCGCGAGCAGGAAGCGGCTCAGGTCGGGCGGCACCTTCTCGATCATGTGATCGCGGTACTGCGCGACATGCGGCGGCAGCACCTCGACAAGATGCGCGGCGCCATGCGCGGTGAGCTTCCAGCCGGTGCGAATGCGATCGACCGACGTGGCGAATTCGGCACCGTCGATGCGCGCGACGAATTGCGGATCGCCGGCGCGCCATTCGCCGGAAACCTCCAGCGGGGGCGTGTCGCTCGACAGGTTCACCAGCAGTCCGGTGGCACAACCATCGACCGTCACGTCGAAGCGGCGGTCGCCGATCCGCACCGCGCGTGCGGTAGAGGGTGTTGCCGGCGTGCCGAGCTGCCCCCCAATGGCCGCTGTCCGCGCCGAGCGGGCGAGGTCCAGCACCACGGCCACGGCCGCCAGGCGCCGCACCAGCGCTTCGTCCGCCGGGGCGCCGTGGAAGCCCTCGGGATATTCCTCCGCAATGAAGCCGGTGGTGAGTTCGCCCGAGCGGAAGCGCGGGTGCTGCATGATCGCCGAGAGGAAATCGATATTGTGGCCAATGCCGTCGATGCGGAAGCGGTCGAGCGCCTGGACCTGCAGGTCGGCGGCTTCGTCACGGGTCGGCGCCCAGGTGATCAGCTTGGCGATCATCGGATCGTAGAACATGCTGATCTCGGACCCCTCGGTCACACCGTCATCGACGCGGATATAGCCCTGCCCCGCCTGCTCCGCGGCGGGCGGCCGGTAGCGCACCAGCCGTCCCGTGCTCGGCAGGAAGCCGCGATAGGGATCCTCGGCATAGACGCGGTTCTCGATCGCCCAGCCGTCGAGCATCACCTCGTCCTGGGTGAACGCCAGCTTTTCGCCCGCCGCCACGCGGATCATCTGCTCGACGAGGTCGAGCCCGGTGATCGCCTCGGTCACCGGATGCTCCACCTGGAGCCGGGTGTTCATCTCGAGAAAGTAGAAGCCTTGGCCAGTCTTGTCGGCACCCGAGACGATCAGTTCGACCGTGCCCGCGCTATAATAGCCGACCGCCCGTGCGAGCGCGACCGCCTGCTCGCCCATCGCCTTGCGCATCGCGGGCGTGACGAAAGGCGACGGCGCTTCTTCCACCACCTTCTGGTGACGGCGCTGGATCGAGCATTCGCGCTCGTTGAGATAGACGATGTTGCCGTGCTGGTCGCCGAGCAGCTGGATCTCGATATGGCGCGGGCTCTCGATGAACTTCTCGATGAACACGCGGTCGTCGCCGAAGCTCGCCAAGCCTTCGCGCTTTGTCGCCTCAAAGCCCTCGCGGACGTCCTGCTCGCTCCAGGCGAGCCGCATGCCCTTGCCGCCGCCGCCGGCCGAGGCCTTCATCATCACCGGATAGCCGATCTCGGTCGCGATCCGGACGGCATGCTCGGTATCGGCGATCTCGCCCAGAAAGCCGGGGACGACATTGACGCCCGCTTCCTTGGCGAGCTTCTTCGATTCGATCTTGTCGCCCATCGCCGCGATCGCCCCCGGCGGCGGCCCGACAAAGGCGATGCCGGCCTCGGCACAGGCCCTGGCGAAGCTCTCGCGCTCGGAGAGGAAGCCATAGCCGGGATGGATCGCGTCAGCGCCGGTTTCCTTGGCGGCGAGCAGGATCAGGTCCGCGCGGAGATAGCTCTCCGCCGCCGGCGCGGGCCCGAGCCGCACCGCCTCATCCGCCATCCGCACATGCGGCGCGCGGGCATCCGCATCCGAATAGACCGCGACCGTGGCGATGCCCATCTTCCTGGCGGTACGCATCACCCGGCACGCGATTTCGCCACGGTTGGCGACGAGGATCTTCTTGAACATCAGAGCTTTACTACCCCTAAAAGCCAAAGGCTGATGACCGACAGGGCGGCCATCAGAAGAAATAGCGGCGGCCAGACGATGGCGCGGTAGAGCCATGGCCGCCGCAGTTCGAGTCGGAGCATGAAGGGGCTGTTCGCCCAATCGACGAAGGGAAAGGCAATCGCCCGCCAAAGCCAATCGAGCTCGTGCGGCACGTTACTCCGCCGCCTCCAGTTCCACCTTGCACTCCGCGGCCATCGGCGTGATGCCGAGGCGAGCGAACAGCGCGGCGTCCTTGTCGTCGCCGGCATTGCCCGCGGTCAGCAGCTTGTCGCCGGTGAAGATCGAGTTGGCGCCCGCAAGGAAGCAGAGCGCCTGGGTCGCATCGCTCATGCTCTCGCGGCCTGCGGACAAGCGGACCATCGAGCGCGGCATGGTGATCCGCGCCACCGCCACCGTGCGGACGAACTCGATATCGTCGATCTTGGCGAGCGGCGTGTCGGCCAGCATGTCGCCCAGCACCGTGCCCTTCACCGGCACCAGCGCGTTGACCGGCACGCTGCCCGGATGCACCGGCAGGGTGCTAAGCGCATGAATGAAGCCCACGCGGTCGCCCCGCGTCTCGCCCATGCCGACGATGCCGCCGCAGCACACGTTGATGCCCGCCTCGCGGACATGCTCCAGCGTCTCCAGCCGCTCCTCGAAGCTGCGGGTGGTGATCACCTCGCCATAGCGTTCGGGCGAGGTATCGATATTGTGGTTGTAGTAATCGAGCCCGGCATCGGCGAGCGTCTTGGCCTGCGCGTCGGTGAGCATGCCCAGCGTCATGCAGGTTTCCATGCCCATCGCGCGGACGCCCTTCACCATCTCGACGATGGCGCCCATGTCGCGATCCTTGGGGTTGCGCCAGGCGGCGCCCATGCAGAAGCGGGTCGAGCCATGGTCCTTGGCCTGCGCCGCCGCCTGCAGCACCGCGCGCGGATCCATCAGCTTGGTCGCCTTGAGGCCGCTATCGGCATGCACCGACTGGCTGCAATAGCCGCAATCCTCGGGGCAGCCGCCGGTCTTGATCGAAAGGAGCGTCGAGCGCTGAACCTGGTTGGCCGGATGGTTGGCACGGTGCACCTCGGCCGCGCGGAACACGAGCTCGGTGAACGGCAGGTCGAACAGCGCGGCGATCTCGTCGCGGGTCCAGTCGGTGCGGACGGGGGATTCGAGGGTCAAGCAACAAACTCCGGTGAACGGTTTCGCCGCCCGGCATAGCGGGTGCGGGCGCCGGCGTAAAAGGGCAGCATGGTCACTCGGCAGCGGCGTCCAAGGGTGGCATGTTGTGGCCGAGCAGCCGCAGCACGTCCGCCGCACATTCGACGACGTTGGAGCCCGGGCCGTAGATGCCCTGCACGCCCGCCGCGCGCAGCATCTCGTAATCCTGCGGCGGGATCACGCCGCCGGCGATGACCTTGACGTCGCTCCGCCCGGCTTCGCGCAGCCCGCGGATCAGTTCGGGGATCAGCGTCTTGTGTCCCGCGGCGAGGCTGGACGCGCCGACCACGTCGACGCCGCTGTCGAGCGCCAGCACCACGGTTTCCTCCGGCGTCTGGAACAAGGGGCCGCTGACTACTTCGAACCCCATGTCCGAAAAGGCCGAAGCGATGACGTTGGCGCCGCGATCATGCCCGTCCTGCCCCATTTTGGCGACGAGCAGGCGGGGCTTGCGGCCGAGGCGGCGCTCGACGGCCTCGACGCCGCGCACCACCTCCGCCCAGCGGGCATCTTCCGCATAGGGCGCGGCATAGACACCCTTCACCGGCGTTGGCTGGGTGGCATAGCGGCCGAACACATCCTCCATCGCCGCGCTGATCTCGCCCAGCGTCGCGCGTGCACGCGCCGCCACGACGGCGAGCGCCAGCAGGTTGCCACCCGCCTTTGCCCCCTCGCGCAGCGCGTCGAGTGCCGTCTGGCACGCCGCCTCGTCGCGCGCCGCCTTCACCCGCTGGATACGGGCGATCTGCGCCTCGCGCACCGCCGCATTGTCGACCTCCAGCGTCTCGAGCAGATCCTCGTTCAGCAGCCGGTATTTGTTGACACCGACGATCACGTCCTCGCCGCGATCGACCCGCGCCTGGCGGGCGGCCGCGGCCTCCTCGATCATCGCCTTGGGCCAGCCCGCGGCCACGGCCTTCGCCATGCCACCCTCGGCCTCGACGCGTTCGATGATCGCCCATGCCTTGTCGACCAGTTGCCGGGTCAGGCTCTCGACATAATAGCTGCCGCCCAGCGGATCGACGACCTTGGTCATCCCCGTTTCTTCCTGCAGCACGATCTGTGTGTTGCGGGCGATGCGGGCGGAGAAGTCGGTCGGCAGCGCAATCGCTTCGTCGAGCGCGTTGGTGTGGAGGCTCTGGGTGCCGCCCAGCATCGCCGCCATCGCCTCGATCGTGGTGCGGATGACGTTGTTGTACGGGTCCTGCTCGGTGAGCGACACGCCCGAGGTCTGGCAATGGGTGCGCAGCATCTTCGAGCGGTCGTCCTGCGCGCCAGCTTGCGTCATCACCCGGTGCCACAACACCCGCGCGGCCCGCAGCTTCGCCACTTCCATGAAGAAGTTCATACCGATTGCGAAGAAGAAGCTCAGGCGGCCGGCAAACTTGTCGATATCCAGGCCCGAGGCGACGCCGTACTTCACATATTCCATGCCGTCGGCGATGGTGAAGGCAAGCTCCTGCACCTGCGTCGCGCCGGCTTCCTGCATGTGGTAGCCGGAAATGGAAATACTGTTGAATTTCGGCATGTTCGCGCTGGTATAGGCGAAAATGTCTGAAATGATCCGCATGCTCGGTTCGGGCGGGTAGATATAGGTGTTCCGAACCATGAACTCCTTGAGGATGTCGTTCTGGATCGTCCCTTCCAGCTTCTCCTGCGGAACCCCCTGCTCCTCTCCCGCGACGATGAAGAAGGCCAGCACCGGGATCACCGCCCCGTTCATCGTCATCGAGACCGACATCTGATCGAGCGGGATGCCGTCGAACAGGATCTTCATATCCTCGACGCTGTCGATCGCCACGCCTGCCTTGCCGACGTCACCGACAACGCGCGGGTGGTCGCTGTCATAGCCGCGATGGGTGGCGAGATCGAACGCGACCGAGAGGCCCTTCTGCCCGGCCGCGAGGTTGCGGCGGTAAAAGGCGTTCGATTCCTCGGCGGTGGAAAAGCCGGCATATTGCCGAACCGTCCAGGGGCGCCCGGCATACATCGAGGCGCGCACGCCGCGGGTAAAGGGTGCGAAGCCCGGCAGACCGGGGTCGACATCCGCCACATCGTCCTGCGTATACAGCGGCTTGACCTCGATACCTTCGGGCGTGTCCCAGGTCAGACTCCTGCCCTTCACTTCCCTCGCGGCAGCGGCAGACCATTGATCGAAGGAGGGTTTGGTCACAACACCTCTCCCTTTGGGAGAGGGAGGGGCCCGCCGCCGAAGGCGGTGCAAGGGTGAGGGTGAATGGCGGGCGAGAGCAAATCACCCTCACCCTTCCCATCGCTGACGCGATGGGCCCCTTCCCTCTCCCAAGGGGAGAGGGAGATTTGCTCAATGCCCTTCACGCGGCGTCTCCATGATTTCGGTGAGCACCCCGCCCATGTCCTTGGGATGGATGAAGAAGATCGGCGTGCCGTGCGCCCCGATGCGCGGCTCGCCGAGCAGCTTGCAGCCCTTGGCCTCGAACCAGGCCTTGGCCTCGTGGATATCGGGCACCTCATAGCAGAGGTGATGCTGCCCGCCCGCCGGGTTCCTGGCGAGGAAGCCATGGATCGGCGAGACCTCGCCCAGCGGTTCGATCAGCTCGATCTGGCTGTTGGGCGTATCGACGAAGCAGACCCTCACGCCCTGCGCGGGCAGGTCGAAGGGTGCGCGGATCACCGCTGCCCCCATCACGTCGCGGTAAAAGGCGATCGAGGCTTCGATCGACGGCGTCGCGACGCCGACATGGTTGAGACGGCCGAGTTTCATCGTGCCCATTGCTCCTTTCCGTCCGGATCCGTCGCGCAGGGCGCGCGCGGCGCACCGCGCGACGGGATCACGCTTATTTCTTCGCCGCCGTCGGCGCGGGCATCGCATAGGGAAAGCCGCACGCCGCATAGACCTTGCGGAACAGCGCGTCGTCGCCCGGCGCCTTGAAGACCCCCTCGATCATGGTCTCGCCCTGCGGCACGCCGACCCGCACGGTCTTCGACTTGGCGATCTTGTCGACCAGCAGGAACACCTCGACCGCTTCGCCATTATAGGCGCCCGCTCCCGGAAACTGCCACTGGCTCATCTCAGCCATCGCTTCGTCATAGGTGACGGTCACGGTCCGCGAATCCCCCGCCGGGATCGGCGGACGCGGGATGAACTGGACCGAGACGATCGGCGTCGCCGCCGTATCGCACCGCACCACCAGGCGCGCGTTGCCGTCCTCGCTGCGGATCGTCGCGCTTGCCGATTTCGCCTGCGCGGGGTCGGTGCTTTCCTTGAAGGTCCAGGCCGGTGCTGCCGATGCCGCGGTTGCCTGTCCCCCGAGCAACGTCGTGAATGCGAGAATGAAACTGAACATTGCTATCCTTTCACCGTGCGGCGCGGGCGTGCCCCCCAGCCGTCACAGCGGGATGTTGTCATGCTTCTTCCACGGGTTCTCAAGCTGCTTGTTCCGCAGCTTGCGCAAGCCCAGCGCGATGCGACGGCGCGTCGAGTGCGGCATGATTACCTCGTCCACAAAGCCCTTGCTCGCCGCCACGAACGGGTTGGCGAAACGCGCTTCATATTCGGCGGTGCGCGCGGCGATTTCCTCGGGGGTGCGGCCCCGGAAGATGATCTCCACCGCGCCCTTGGCGCCCATCACCGCGATCTCGGCAGTCGGCCAGGCATAGTTGAGGTCGCCGCGCAGATGCTTCGAGGCCATCACGTCATAGGCGCCGCCATAGGCCTTGCGGGTGATCACGGTGATCTTGGGCACCGTCGCCTCGGCATAGGCGAAGAGCAGCTTGGCGCCGTGCTTGATGATCCCCGAATGCTCCTGGCCGACGCCCGGCAGGAACCCCGGCACATCGACAAAGGTGACGATCGGAATTTCGAACGCATCGCAGAAGCGCACGAACCGCGCCGCCTTCTTGGAGGCGTTGATGTCGAGGCAGCCGGCCAGCACCATCGGCTGGTTGGCCACCACGCCAACGGTGCGCCCCTCGATCCGGCCGAAGCCGATCAGGATGTTGCCGGCGTGCGCAGGCTGCAGCTCGAAAAACTCGCCCTCGTCAAGCGTCTTGCCGATCAGCTCGTGCATGTCATAGGGCTGGTTGGCGTTGGGCGGGATGATGGTGTCGAGGCTCTCGTCGATTCGATCCCAGGGATCGTCGCAGGGCCGCTCGGGCGGGGCCTCGCGGTTCGAGGCCGGCAGGAAGTCCACGAAGTCGCGGGCCGCGAGCAGCGCCTCGATATCGTTCTCGAAGGCCACATCCGCGACCCCCGACTTCGTGGTATGCGTCACCGCTCCACCCAGCTCCTCCTGCGTGACGATCTCGTTGGTAACGGTCTTCACTACATCCGGGCCGGTGACGAACATGTAGGACGAGTCCTTCACCATGAAGATGAAGTCCGTCATCGCGGGGCTGTACACCGCACCGCCGGCGCAGGGCCCCATGATCAGGCTGAGCTGCGGCACCACGCCCGAAGCCAGCACGTTGCGCTGGAACACCTCGGCATAGCCGCCGAGCGAGGCGACGCCCTCCTGGATGCGCGCGCCGCCGCTGTCGTTGAGGCCGATCACGGGCGCGCCGACCTTCATCGCCATGTCCATGATCTTGCAGATCTTCTGCGCGTGCCGCTCCGAGAGCGAACCGCCGAACACGGTGAAGTCCTGGCTGAACACGAAGACGAGCCGGCCGTTGATCGTGCCCGAACCGGTGACCACGCCGTCGCCGGGGATCACCTGGGTCTCCATGCCGAAATCGGTGCAATTGTGCTCGACATACATGTCGAGCTCCTCGAAGCTGCCCTGGTCGAGCAGCACCTCGAGCCGCTCGCGCGCGGTCAGCTTCCCCTTGGCATGCTGTGCGTCGATCCGCTTCTCGCCGCCGCCCAGACGGGCAGCGGCACGGCGGCGTTCCAGTTCCTCGATCGTCGACGACATCGGCATTCTCTCCGTGGGCGCAGCTTGTGCACCGGGCCATGCCGGCTTCGCAAATGCAATGTTGCAAAGTTGCGGGTGAGGGGTTTGCAGACTATCCGAAGCCATGGCCAGCACCGTCCCGCCCCTGCCCCGCCGTCGCCTGTTCGAAGGCTTTCGCCTGCGCGAGCTCCGCCGCCGCCTGCACATCCCGCAGGCCGGGATGGCGCAGCGGCTCGGCATCTCCGTCTCCTACCTCTCCCAGATCGAGAACAATGACCGGCCGATCACCGACGGCGTGTTGCTGGCGCTGGCGCGCGAATTTCCGGTCGAGGCGGCCGAGATCAACGGCGAGGGCGGCACCGCCACGCTGCTCCGCGCGATCGACGCCGCGACGGACAGCAGCGTGGCTACCGATCGGATCGACGAAGCCGATGTCCGCCGCGGCATCGAACAGCAGCCGCTGCTCGCCCGGCGGATCGTCGCGTTGCACGACGCCTATCGCCGCAGCCAGGAGCAGTTGCGGGTGCTCGACGACCGGTTCGACACCGGCTCGGGCGACGCAGCACCGCTCCCCTGGGAGGAGGTGCGTGACTGGTTCCAGGCCGAGGGCAATTACATCGACGCGATCGATCGCTCGGCGGAATTGCTGGCCGATGCCCTCGCGCTCGACGACGACAATATCGTCCGCGCGTTCGAGGACCGGCTGCGGCTGTGGCACGGGGTCCGGGTGATCGGCGCGCAGGGCGACGGCAGCGAGCTCAGCCGCTTCGACGAAGGCGCGCGCACGCTGGCGCTCAACCATGCCCTGCCCCCGGAAAGCCGCGCCTTCCTCCTCGCCCACCGGCTGGTCCGCTACGAATTCGCCAACGAGATGCGGCTGGTGATCGATCGTGCCGGGCTCGCCTCCGCGGCTGCGCGCGAGTTGCTGAGCGTCGGGCTCGCCAACTATGCCGCGGGCGCGCTGCTGATGCCCTATGGCCGCTTTCGCGCCGCCGCCTATGAGGTCCGCCACGACATTGATCGCCTGCGCCAGCGCTTCGCGGTGAGCTTCGAGCAGGCGTGCCACCGGCTCTCGACGCTGCAGCGGCCCGGCGCGCAGGGGCTGCCGGTATTCTTCTGCCGGGTCGACATGGCGGGCAACATCACCAAGCGGCACTCGGCCACCCGGCTGCAATTCGCAGCGCTCGGCGGCGCCTGCCCGCTCTGGATCGTGCACGAGGCGGTGGCGATCCCCGATCGCATCCTCGTACAGCTCGCCGAAATGCCCGATGGCACCCGCTATGTCTCGATGGCCAAGGGGCTGGTGAAGCCCTCGGGCAGCTTCACCCGCCCGCCCCGACGCTATGCCGTCGCGCTGGGCTGCGAGGAGGCGCATGCGGCCGACTTCGTCTATGCCGATGCGCTGCGCACCGGCGGCGCGGCGACACCGATCGGCGCCTCCTGCCGCATCTGCCCCCGCCTCGACTGCGACCAGCGCGCCTTCCCGCCCGCCGGATCGGTGATCGAGATCGATCCCGATCGCCGCCGCGCCGTGCCGTACGGCTTTCGCTGACGCTTGCGGGCGCCGCCGGCTTCATGGCATACCCAAAGCTCAAAAACAGAAATCTGGAGAGGTGCCATGGCAACCGCGCTCGCGCCCACGTCCCACGTCAGCGACGCCGAATGGGAGGCGCGCCAGCAGCTCGCCGCCTGCTACCGCGTGTTCGACATGCTCGGCTGGTCCGAGATGATCTACAACCACATCACGGTGAAGCTGCCCGACCAAGAAGGCGCCTTCCTGATCAACCCGTTCGGGCTGCATTTCAGCGAGGTGAAGGCCTCCAACCTCGTCAAGATCGACATCGACGGCAACAAGCTGGACGACTCGCCCTATCCGGTGAACCGCGCCGGCTTCGTCCAGCACGCGCTGTTCCACCGCCATCTGCCCGACGCGCATTGCATCATGCACAGCCACACCACCGCGGGCATGGCGGTCGCGTCGCTCGAAGGCGGGCTGCGGCCGACCAATTTCTATGCCTGCAACTTCATCGGCCAGATCGCCTACCATGATTTCGAAGGCGTCACCGTGCGCGACGAGGAAGGCGAACGGCTACTCGCCCATCTCGGCGACAAGCGAATGATGCTGCTGCGCAACCACGGCATCCTCGCCATGGGTCGCACGCTGCCCGAGGCGTTCGTCAAGCACTGGGCGCTGCAGCGCGCCTGCGAGATCCAGGTCTCGACGATGAGCATGGGCCGGCCGATCGAGATCGCGCCGGAGGTGGTCGCGGTGCACCAGCGCGACGTCCATATGGCGCAGGTGCCGGGCGGCCCGGGCGCGGCGGACTTCGCGGCGATGGTCCGGCTGGTCGATCGGATCGATCGCAGCTGGCGCGACTAGCCGAACCGGAAGCCGCTCACCGCCCAGCCGAGCACGTGGTCACGATACCGCGGGGGCACTGTAGCGCCTGAGAAGGCATCGGCCGACAATGCCGGTTTCGGAAACCCGTCGTTTCCCGCTAGGGTCACGCGCATGACTCGGTTTACCGTCAACAACCAGCCGGTCCAGTACGACATGGATCCGCAGACCCCCTTGCTCTGGGCCTTGCGCGACGCCTCCAACCTCACCGGCACCAAATATGGCTGCGGCACCGGCGATTGCGGTGCCTGCACCGTCGACATCGACGGTGCCGCGCGGCTCGCCTGCCGCGAGACGATCGGCGCGATCGAGGGTACCTTCGTCACCACCATCGAGGGGCTCTCGTCCGATCGCAGCCACCCGGTGCAGCAGGCCTTTCTCGCCGCCAATCTCGTCCAGTGCGGCTATTGCATCCCCGGCATGGTGATGGCCGCATCGGTGCTGATCCGCACCAATCGCAACCCGTCGGAGGAAGACATCCGCCAGGGCATCCCCAATATCTGCCGCTGCGGCATCTATCCGCGACTGGTCGCGGCGATTCAGGATGCCGCGCGGATCGCGCGCGGCGATCCCGCCGACGCGGCCTGAATGCTTTCAATCTGCTGTCAGCGCAATTCAGAACCCGCTCAGCGTCGGGCGCGTATCCGAGCGGCATCGGCACGGCGACTTCGCCGCTGCCACCGGAGAATGGTTCGATGAAGAGGATGCTGTTGGCGGCGATCGCAGCCGCGACTGCGCTGGTACCCGCCGCTGCCATGGCGCAGGAGCGCGGCGAGCATCGCGGCAATGGCGGCTGGATGCGGCCCGAGGGCTTTCGCGCCCAAGGCGGGCAGGCCGGGCCGCGCCCGCAGGGAGCGCCGCAGGCGCAGCCGCAGGATCGCGGCAACTGGCAACGCCCTCAGGGCAATCCCGGCTGGCAGCGTCCGCAAGCCTCGCCACAGGCGATGGACCGCGGCGAGTGGCGTCGGCCGGAAGGTCAGCCGCGCCCCGCCTTCCAGCAGCCGCAGGGCACGCAGCCCCAGGGCCAGCCGCAGCGCGACTGGCGCGGCGGACGGCGCTCCGACTGGCAGAACCGCGGCGACGCCCGCAACCCGCAGGCCGGGCAGGACCGCCGCTGGGACGATCGCTCGCGCAACCAGTGGAACGGCACCCGCAACTGGGACCGCCGCGACGGCAATCGCGGCTGGAACGATCGCCGGGATTGGGACCGCGGCGATCGCTGGCGCGGCGATCGTGGCGTCTGGAACAATGGCTGGCGGAGCGACCATCGCTACGACTGGCGCGCCTATCGCGACTATAACCGCAGCCTCTACCGCCTGCCGCGCTATTATCCGCCCGCACGCTGGAGCTACGGCTATCGGCGCTTCTCGATCGGCTACCGTCTCGACAGCTTCCTGTTCGCACAGCAATATTGGATCAGCGACCCCTATTCCTACCGCTTGCCGGAGGTCTGGGGACCCTATCGCTGGGTCCGTTATTATGACGACGCGCTGCTCGTCGACGTCGATACCGGCGAGGTCGTCGACGTGATCTACGGCATCTTCTGGTAATGAAGGCGGGGGCCGGCGGCGACGCCGGCCCCTTCCGCTTGCAATCGCCGGAGCGCACGGCAAAGAGTCCGACCGTGAGCAAGAGCAACCCCAACAGCAAGGGATCGCCCTCCCCCGAACGGGCGAAGATCGGCCGCGAGGTCGCGGCGCGGCTGGACGCCCATCCCGCCGTCCGGCGAGCCAAGATCGAGCTGGCGCAGGTCTATACCTATCCCGCGTTCTTCAGCGATGCCGAGTGCGACATGCTGATGGCGCTGATCGACAGCAACGCGCGCCCCTCGACGCTGCTCGCCGCCACCGACGATCCCGACTATCGCACCAGCCACAGCTCGGACCTGTATCGCTGGTCCCCGGACGTGCAGGCAATCGACAACCGCATCGCCGATCTGCTGGGTATCCCGGTCGAAAATGCCGAGACGATGCAGGGCCAGCGCTATGCGCCCAATCAGCAGTTCCGCGCGCATTGCGACTATTTCCACGAAGACAGCGGCTATTGGGACAAGATGGTGGAGACCGGCGGCCAGCGCACCTGGACGGCGATGGCCTATCTCAACGACGTGGAGGAAGGCGGCGCCACCTGGTTTCCGCGCGCGGGCATCCGCTTCAAGCCCAAGCGCGGGCTGCTGCTGATCTGGAACAACATGCTCGCGGACGGCAGCCCGAACTACGACACGCTCCACGAGGGGATGCGCGTGGTCGAAGGGACCAAGTACATCATCACCAAATGGTTTCGCGAACAGGCCTGGATCAAGGCGCCGATCCAGACCTACCGCTCCGGCGTGGTCGACGCGGACGCCGACTGAGCGCGGGGCCCCCTCGACATCGCGGGGCGCACCGGCCACATCGGGGCCATGTCCTCTGCCCTCAATGTTCACCGTTCGATCCTGGGCCAGCCCTGGCGCTGGCGCGGGCTTGCCGCCGATGCGCGCGACCCGAATTTCGCGCCCGACGATCTCGTCACCCAGCTGCTGCTGACCCGCGGGGTCGAGCGCGAAGATCTGGAGCGCCACCGCACCCCCAGCATCCGCGCCTTCATGCCCGATCCGTCGATCTTCCGCGACATGGACCGCGCCGCCGAGCGCCTCGCCGATGCCGTGGAGGCGCGCGAACAGGTCGCGATCTTCGGCGATTACGATGTCGATGGCGCCACCTCCGCCGCGCTGCTGATCCTGCTGCTGCGCGAACTGGACCTGGAGGCGACGCCCTATATCCCGGACCGTCTGATGGAAGGCTATGGCCCCTCGGGCGAGGCGCTGGTTCGGCTCAAGCAACAGGGCCATGGGCTGATCGTCACCGTCGATTGCGGCGCGCAGGCCTTTGAGGCGCTCGCGATGGCGCGCGACGCGCAAGCCGACGTGATCGTCGTCGATCACCATAAATGCGCGACCGAACTGCCCGTCGCACATGCGCTGGTAAATCCGAACCGGCTGGACGAAGCCGAAGGGGCCGAACATGGCCATCTCGCCGCGGTGGGGGTTGCCTTCCTGCTCGGTGCCGCCCTGGTCCGCACGCTGCGGGCCCGCGGTTATTTCACCGGCCGGGCCGAACCGCGCCTGCTCGATCTGCTCGATATCGTCGCGCTCGGTACGGTGGCGGATGTGGCGCAGCTCAAGGGCCTGAACCGCGCCTTTGTGGCGCAAGGCCTCAAGGTGATGGCACAGCGCCGGAACATCGGCATCGCGGCGCTGATCCAGGCCTCGCGCCTCACCCGTGCGCCCACCTGCACCGATCTCGGCTTCGCGCTCGGCCCGCGCATCAACGCGGGCGGCCGCGTCGGCAAGTCCGATCTCGGGGTGCGTCTGTTGACCACGCGCGATCCTGCCGAGGCGCATGCCATCGCCGCCGAGCTGGACCTGCTCAACGAAGAGCGTCGGACGATCGAGGCGGAGGTGCAGACTGCCGCCGAATCGCTGTGCATGGCGGGCAGCGAGCGGATGGTCGCGCTCGTCGCCGGCGAAGGCTGGCATCCGGGCGTCATCGGCATCGTCGCCGGTCGGCTGAAGGAGAAGTTCGGCCGTCCCGCTCTGGTTATCGCCGTGGGAGAAGACGGGATCGGCAAGGGATCGGGTCGTTCGATCCCCGGCGTTGATCTGGGCGCGGCGGTGCTCGCGGCCAAGGATGCCGGTCTGCTGATCGCCGGCGGCGGTCACGCGATGGCGTGCGGCGTCACCGTCGCGGGCGACCAGGTGGACGCGCTGGCCGACTTCCTCGAAGCGCGGCTGGCCGAGCGAATCGCGGTGGCGCGCGGCGAGCGCGCGCTGCTCCTCGATGCGGTGCTCAGCCCGACGGGGGTGAACCCGTCGCTGGTCGAGGCGATGGAAGCCGGCGGCCCATATGGCATGGGCTGGCCGGCGCCGCGAATCGCGGCGGGGCCGGTACGGGTGCTGAAGGCGGATGTCGTGGGCACGGGCGGGCATGTCCGCGTGATCGTCGCGGGGGCGGACGGGCAGAGCCTCAAGGCAGTCGCCTTCCGCCAGGCGGATACGGAATTGGGCCAGGCCCTGCTCTCGGCACCGTCGCACCGCCGCCTCTGGCTCGCCGGCCGCGCCAAGGTCGATACCTGGGGAAGCCGCCCTGCGGCGGAATTGCACATAGAAGATGCGGCATGGGCAGAATGAGTGCTTGACGGTTTTGGAATCGCCCCCTATTCGGCCGCTCCACGCCACGCAGTTGGCCCCTTCGTCTAGCGGTTAGGACGCGGCCCTTTCACGGCTGAAACACGGGTTCGATTCCCGTAGGGGTCACCATCGGTGCAATGCAGCAAGAGGCCCCATCGTCTAGCGGTTAGGACGCGGCCCTCTCACGGCTGAAACGCGGGTTCGATTCCCGCTGGGGTCACCATAATAAAAGGAAATCGTTAGGTTATTTTAATTTAGCCAGAAACGACCGTTGCACTGTGGCAGGCTTTCCGAAGACGGTTTCTGAGCACCGTATCTACACCGCCTTCATATCTTCCAGAATGTCCCGGGCCCCTTTTGGGCCCCTTTTGGCGCTTGGGGCACACTTCCTTGCCGCACTCTCGCCCTCTGGACATCCTTAATCTAGCGAATGCGCAAACAGCTTTGGTTTGAGGCTACCGGGTCACGATGCTACATCTGATTAGCCATGCTGACTGAACGGTTGGCCCATACTCCCTGCGCTCAGGATGTCGACGAGAAGAGCTTCAGCCGGTTGACGGTTAAGCACCTCGTTCGAGACGTAAGGCCGCCTTAAAGTTCATCCCGGAAACTGCCGCTCAAGCTTGCCTGCGCCACCGCGCGGACCTGCAGTCTTTGACAGGGCCCCACATCGCTCGAGCGATAACCTTAACCGTCGGCGAAGTGCAAACTCTTCGCGGAAGTCGCTCAAAGTCACGCGCGGCTAGGTGTGGGCAACGATCCAGTGAGCGACGCTCACGCGGCGAGCATCCGATCAAGCGGGATGTCGGCCAGGCTCAGCAATTCATGCACGAAGGGCTGATGCAGGCCAGCCGAGGCATAATGCGTCATGATCGCCCGGGTGGCATCGACAAAGACGGCGCGGTTGGCCACAGTCAGATCGGCGCGCCATGCCGCCTCCGCCGCGAAATAGGCGTCGATCCGGGTGCGCACTTGATCGAACCAACTGCGGAGTTCGGCAGTCAGCGCACGATAGTCGAGATCGTCGATCAACTGCGCCAAGGCGGTCTCGCGCCGCTGCCGCCGGGTCAGATAGAGAGATTCACCGGGATGATGTCGACAATCATGATCGGCCGATAGGATCGCCTCCATTGCGTCGCGCAGCCGCGTCGCGGCGCGCCGCCGGCTTTCGACCGGCGAGGCACGATAGAGCCCGCAAACCTCGATGGTCGCGAGACCTCGGGGCACCGCCTTTTCCTGCGCCGAGGTACGTGGTTCGACATAGCCGTCTGAGCGAAACAGCAAATGCGGGGCAGGATCGGTGCGGCACGGGTCGAGCAGCAACGGCTGCTCGTACGCCTCATGGCCGGGTGCCGTCGCGCGCGCTGACCCAGCGACCAGCGGAAACTGGTTGCCCTTACCGCTGGTCGCGGGAACAACGCAGCCGTTAGGCATGAGCTGCTCCTGCTCGCGCGCCCGATTGCAGCCGATGCACGACGGCAGCAGATTGTCCCAGTCAGCCGCGAGCCAGAAATAGCCGGGCTTGCTGCGCTGGCCGTTCGCCTCGATCACCGCCCCCTTTGGCCGGTAATGCTCGACGTCCATCGGCGAGACATGGTCGTACCGGCTCTCGCAATAGGCGCAGTGCCCGCCGAACAGGGTGTGCAGCACCACCTTGACCGCATCGTCGCTATAGGCCTTGAACTCGGGCGCATCATTTGGCTTGGTCGGCAGCGGCGCCAATGTCGGCGCGATCCCGGCATAATGCCACAAGGCCGCTTCGATCTCGGTGAGCCCGGTCGCCTGTGCTCGTTTGGCAAATGCCGCGAGAACCGCCGCTGGGGCGGGTGTCCGCTGAACCGCGATCATGCCGGGTCCGCCTTGGCGTCGTTCCAGATCGCGTCGAGCTCGACCTCGAGCGCTTGGTCCTGCTGCGTCCGCTCGGGCAGCGTCGAGACCCGCAGCGCGATATGCCGGTCGATAGCGGCCAGCAGCCGCTGCTCGCGCTCGGTCTGGCCGATGCGCTGCTTCTTGTTGATCTCCTCGCGCAACCGGTCGATCTCGGGCGCGAGGCTGGCGTCCTTCTGGCTATCGCGCAGCAGGCGGTAATAGCGGTCGAATAGCTCTTGGAAATCCGGATCGAGCGTCGAGTGCATCCCGAAATGCTCCGACGTCAGGATCTGGTCGATGCGCATCCCCGAGACATCGGGCAGGTCGGGGACCAGGCCGATGCGGTTGTCGGCGCCGCGTGCCATCACCTGCACTTCGCCCGGTCCCATGCCGCGCAGGCACAAGGGATCGTGCGTTGTCACAAGGAACTGGACGCGCGGCAGTGCCTTGCGCATCGCCGACATCACTCGCATCTTCCAGCGCGGATGCAGGTGCGTCTCGACTTCATCGATCAGCACAACGCCTTGCGCGTCGAGCAGATCGACCCCGCCCATCAGCCCGCGTAGCATGTCGACAGCGGTCGCGAAGATTGAGCGATAACCCTCGCTGTGCCGCGCCAGCGGCGTCTCGAATTCACCGTCGACGATGTAGACGCCGCGCTCCTCGTCCTGCTTGAGGTAGGAGCCCTGCGGTAGCAACAGAATCTCGGCAAGTGCGCGAGCGATCTCGGGAAAACGGTCGGTACCGAGTTCGCGCAGCCACAGTTCGGGATGCGGCAGCGACCATGACGCGTCAAACAATCCGCGCGGTCCGCCGCTCTTCAACCGCCGCCTGCGCCCCGGCATGAAATAGCGCCGCGAACTATAGGCGAGCACATTGGCGCGCGGCTCGGCGTTGCCCTCGAACTTGTCGTTTCTCCCGATCGTTAGCTCGGCCGGCGGCCCCTCCCAGAACTCGATCGTCACCTTGGTCGGACCATAGGGTGCACGGTGACCGCCCCGCTGCGGATCGGGCTCGACATCACGCGGCTTGGCAAGCTTGTTCGCCGCCGTGGTGCCGACCAGGGCCAGCGTCACTGCCTCGAGCACGCTGCTTTTGCCGGTCGCATTCTCGCCGAGCAGCATGATCGCGGCCGACGAACTGCTGTCGCGACGCATTGGCTCCATGTCGATCACGACATGATCGATCGCCTTAAAATTTTCGATCTCGATGCGCTTGATCGGCGGGGTGAACGGGCGTGGGGCGGCTACCGGCGCTGCCTTGGCCGCGGTGCTGTCGCTAACGGCTTCGAGGGTCCGCAGCGTGTCGGCGATATCGCTTGGCGATGTTTGGGCCAGAACACTCTCGATCAGCCCGGCGGCATCCTCGAACGAAAAGGCGAAATGCCCGACCCGCTCAGCAAGCGCCGCTAACAAGCGATAGCGCAGGATCTGCTGACAGCCGGCAAACGGGATCGCGGCATCGTCGAGCTCGCGCAGCGTCGTGACCGGATCGTCGCCTTGGGGTGTGGTCAGCCGCTGGGCAAGGTAGGAGAATACGTTGCGGCGCTCCTCGACCAGGCCTTCGCGATTGAGCTCGAGCATCCCGATCGTCGCCCCGCCGCGCTTCGAGCGCGGGTGGCAGCGGCCATCAAGCGTGAAATCGAGATGGCGCGACGGGCGATCGTAGCCGGGATCGAGCAGCTGCGGTGATTCCTGCGCGCGAACGCGTGCCAGTGGCGCGGCCAAGGGTGCCCGGCCGCCATTCAGGGGAAAGGCGTTGCGCTTGCGCCCGCTGCATGCCTGGCAGACCAGCAGGAGGTTCTCCCAGTCATAAGCGAGCCAGGCATAATGATGCGGGAGGCGCTTGCGGCCGCCACCGGCATTGCTGGTCGGGCGATGATGCTCGACATGAAGCGGACTGGAGCGTTGCGTCTCACAATAGGCGCATTTGCTGTGGAACAGGCGTGCCAGCGCCTCGCGCACCTCGTCGCTTTGGTAAAGCTTTTCATCGAGCGGCGCGCGCCGTGCCGAGCTTTCTGCTTCAGGCAATTGCAGGAACTCGAGGATCGCCCGGCGGGCTGCGACAACGCGCTCGCCGGTTAGCGGCGTCGGACTTATGGTGCGATGTTCGACCCGTCTCATGCCTGCACCTCGATGTTTGTCTGCGCAACCGGTAACTCCTCGGCGCGGACCGGAAGGTCATGGCTGAGGAGTCCCCAGATCGCAGTCTCGTCGTGATCGCGCAGATTCAGTGCGTGACGCAGCGCGCGGATTGCTGCACCGTTCTTGTCGGCGCGCGCCCAATAGCTCAGATGCCGGAACACCGGAGCGCCGATCGGCACGCGAATATCGCGGATGCCGGGACCAAGCAGCGGTGCGACCGGCCCAGAAATGAAATCGCCGATCAGGCCGAGCACGTTGGGATAATAGATATTGGACCAGACTGTCGGCGCGAACACCGCCCCATGGTGCGGGATTTTCTCGCCGCCGCTTTCGTAGGTGAAGCGCATCCGATTGCCGCGTTCAGATTGCGGCGGACAGGCGGGCTGGTCGCGCAGCGCAATCCGCGCGTCGAGATCCTTGCGATCCTTGGCGAGCAGGACATCGGCATTACTGAGCGGCGAGCCCATGGTGACAAAATCGCTAACCAGCCAGACCGGCGGCGCTTCCCTGATCCTGGCGAGTTCAGTCCGATAGTTGCGCTGCGCATCGCGATAAGCGCTGAGGGCCTCGCCCGAATTCGGTGTCTTGTCGAGCTTGTCAGCAACGCGCTCGAGCTGGGCTAGCGCTGCTTGGCAGGCCGGATTGCCGCGATGGGCAGCGATCAACGCCTCGCGATCGAGCCTGCCCCAGGCATAATGGAGAATATCATAACCGATCACGCTGCCCAGCGAATGCCCCGCCACGACAATCCGGTCATATTCGCCGGTATCCTGGATCTTGGCCAAGAGGTCGATCCCCGCCTCGCGGATCATCTGCCGCGCCGCGACATTGTCTGGCGAGGGGCTGAGATAGCGCGCCGCGTCGCCCGCAACCGGCCGTAGCCAGAGCGCTGAGAAGCCGCCGCCGATTGCAGCAACCATAGCCCAGCCCCAGGTCGGGATCCCGAAATGGCTGAGATCGGGCTTCACCGCCGTCAGCAAGGCCAGCGCGATGCCAGCGAAGAGAATGAATAATCCTGCGATCCAGCCGCCTAGCAAGCGGCGAGGCACCTGCCCGGGCTTGCGGACGAGCAGGCGCAAGAGCCAGCTCATGACCGCTCCGATGCTGTTGCCCTGCATCAAATGAGCCCAGTAGAATTCGAAAAAATCCACGCGTCGCACCGGGTCGTCGTCGCCTGGCGCCGGCTTCCAGTAGCGCGTCGTCAGCCGCCGCAGCTCAAAACTGCCGGTGATCGCCTCAGGCTTGGAATAGGTTTCGCCCTTGGACCAGTTCTGATTGAGATTCTTGTCATAACGCCAAGCAGCATCGACGAACCGGCGTAGCGTATCCATCGGCCATTGCTCGCCCATCCCGTGGATGACGATCACGGCGGTCTTGCACTTGCTCCGCGCGACCGGGTTGTCGTACTCGGTTTCCGGCGGTCCATCTTCATGGTCGGTCGTTGCGCGGTTGCTCATCTCTTGGCTCCCCTGAGCGCAAAGTGCGCGGTGAAGACAGACTTTTGATCTTCATATATCCATGTGACTATAAATTAGATCAAGAACAATACTTGTCCAATACGGATTTACGTTCGCTGTAGAAAGTGCCTACGTGCAGTATTGCCAGTTACCACTGCATCTCATTTCTTCAGTTTTACCAGCAGGAGTGCCGCTTCTGTTGTGGGTGTCCTCAATGAGTCCACGAATTGCCGCTTTGACCGAAACTGGCCGCTCCTGGATAGCTTGTGATCGGCAGGTTTGGCCGTTAGGTCGCCCATTCCCGCAACGCTGCGATCTGGTCCTGCCGCCCAAAACGAGTCATTTTACACACCTCCGCCAAGCAGTACAAAGGATCAACTGTAAATTTGGTTGAGCTTTGCAGCCTCGCGCCCATAGTCCGCGTGATCGATCCATTTCGAATAGTGCCGGAACAGCATTGCCGCGCTTTTGTGGCCCAGTTGCCGGGCGATGTAGGCTGGGTTTACGCCTCCCATCAGTGCCGTCGTGGCATAGGTATGGCGCGTTTGATAGGCGTCCCGACTCCTAATTCCGAGCGCACGCAGCGTGGGATGGAAGTAAAGCTTTCGCTGGTCCTGGACGTCCGGCCACGGATTGTTTGTAACCGGATTTATAAAAATCGGTGAATCGAGCCCACGCATGAAACTATGCACTTTCTGCCGCTGCAGGACCGACATCATCCTAGGCGTAAGATCAATGTCCCGGACGGTATTGGTTTTGGTCGATTTCTCAACTGCCCGGACACGAGCCCGCTCGACCCGGATCAACTGACGCTTCCAATCGACATCACGCCACTGAACAACAATCTGCTCGCTCGGACGCATGCCAGTTCCGAATGCGAATTCATACCAGTTCCAGACCTGTTCGTCGTAATGGTCGCGAATATGGCCAAGTATGCGCTCGGTCTCTTCTCGATCGAATGGATCGGGGTCGCGCTTCTGATGTTTCTGGCTCTTTATTCTTTCCGTCGGGGAGCGATCAATTAGAAGGTCATCGACAGCAAGTTCAAATTGACCTGCTCCCCAGAATTCATGCCATTGGTAAGTTAGCTCGTCAGATGGAGACGAGCGATGCGGCGAAGCCGATTTACCGAGGATCAGATCATTGGGGTGCTGCGGGAGCATGAGGCTGGCGTGAA
>NZ_JAAILI010000061.1 GCF_012650175.1 Sphingomonas sp. S2M10 | reverse complement strand
GACAACTTCACTTTAGAGACCTGCGGGCCGATCATGACCGCCTTGATGAAGCCTGCGGGCGCTACGCGCCCTTGCCTTCATCAAGGCAGTGCGCCCCTTCGAGGGGCCGCTTCCCAATGTGCTACGGAACCGAGTTCACCAGCAAGGCGATCCTGAAGTGGGCCAACGAGAACGGCGTCGAATGGCATTACATCGATCCCGGCAAGCCGCAGCAGAACGGCTACATCGAGTCCTTCAATGGCAGCCTGCGCGACGAATGCTTGAACGAGGAGATCTTCGACAGCCTGGCCGATGCCCGCCGAAAGCTGGCCCTGTGGCGCTACGACTACAACAACGTCAGGCCGCATTCCTCACTGGGCAATCGGAGTCCAGCAGAAGCGCGCCGGGCGCTTGAGCAATCTGAGGGCTCCGCGCCCGGCGCGCTTGCCCAACCCGAAACCGACCACTATCAACCCCAAGGACTCTCGTTATGAACGAGGGAACTTCCGGGGGGCAGGTCACCGCCAATGGGCAAGTGACAAGCGGTCGGAAAAGGGCCCATTTAATGTGGTGGAGGGGTCTCCACTTTACGGGATCTTCTGCGAATAAGTCAGACAGGAAGGCGACGATGGAGCAGGTACCGGCTGTTGAGTTGGATTTGGCAAAGCCGGTTGGCTAGGTTCACGGCGTCAACGCACAGTGCAATGTGCCCTGATTGGGACGCACAGCAATGTTTTCGAGCCCAGCGATGCACCATTCGGGGTCATAACGCGCCTCCGTCCCGTCTGAGCGCCATATCCAATGATCCCCATTTATGTCCTAGTTCGATCCGTCTTTCCGGCATGCGGTCCTATCAGCGATACTGATCGGCCAAGGCGGAAGGTGCTCGCTCAATCGAACGCGCGCGCAATGCTGGTGTTGGGTACCGCAGCTTGCATCCTAGCCCAGCATTCAGCCATGCCGCCGCGCGATCCATGTCCAGGCGGTCTCGCGTTCACTGCCGCATCCATGTCTACCAACTGATCATGTTACCTTAATCTCTGCTTCACTTGGCGCGGTGCTTCTCCCGTGACGCGAGCGAACACCCGTGAGAAGGCTGCGGCACTATCATATCCGACGCTGTCGGCCACGGTCTTGACCGGCTTGCCTGCGGCAAGAAGGTCACGCGCAATCGTCATTCGCCACCGGGTCAGATAGTCGATCGGCGTCCGCCCAACGCAGGCGCGAAAATGCGTGGCAAAACGGGTGCGCGACATGCCGGCCACCTCTGCCAGATCATCAAGAGTCCACGAATGCCTTGGCTGTTCGTGCATCGCCGTCAGCGCCTTGGCCAATCGCGGATCGGCAAGGCCGCCCAGCACACCATCATTCACCAGGCCACTGGCGACAACATGACGCACTACCAGGATCAAGAGATAGTCGAACAAATGGTCGATGGCGGCCTGACGCCCATTATTGTCGCCAAATCCTTCGACAAGCAGAAGATCGCAGGCGGGCCCCAGCGTCGGGTTCTCGGCCAGCGGCAGGATGACAAGGTCGGGCAGTCCTTCGCCAATCGGGTTGCCATTATCGCCGCCCAGATCGACCTTCGCGCAGACCAGATCAGCCCCGCCTTCCGCAGCGCCAGTGAACCGATGCGCCTGTCCGCGCGGGAAGAAGAGCAGCGTTGGTTCGTTCAGAATGAGATCGGCCTCACCAGATCGGCTCAGCGTCAACGCGCCGCTCTTGAGAAGGTGGAGGTAGCCGCAATCGGCAAATTGCGCGGTCGTACACAAGTTGCCGGTAAAGAATGTCCGGGCGCTCACGGCAGTGTGGGCAAAGAGAGCGGCAAAGATGTCCATGTGAACGATCTGCAATGAAGTTGGCACCAATCTGCACCGATAACAGCCGATAGAGGCGTTGTGCAAGCCCGCACTGACCAACAGAGGAAACGCAAATGCCCCGCATCAACCCCGTAGAACTCGCCACTGCCGACACCGGCGTCCAGGCCACCCTCGGCGCTGTTAAGGCGAAGATTGGCATGGTCCCGAACCTTTTTGCGACCTTCGCTCATGCTCCTGCCGTGTTGAATGGCAACCTCGCCTTCGCAGATGCACTGGGAAGTGGTGTGCTGACCGCTGCACAGCGCGAAATCGTTGCGCTTGCCGTCGCCCAGTACAACAGCTGCCACTATTGCCTGTCGGCGCACACGCTGCTCGGGAAAGGTGCCGGCCTTTCGCCAGAGGCTATCCGCGCCGCCCGTCTGGGCAAGGGCCAAGATCCCCTCGACGATGCGATCGCGACGCTTGCCTTGCGCATCGTTGAAACACGCGGTCAGGTGAGCGACAGCGATCTGTCAGCAGCCCGCCTTGCCGGCCTCGACGACGCCCGCATCGTCGAAATCGTCGGTAACGTCGCGCACAATGTTCTGACCAACTTCATGAACAACGTCGCCCAGACCAAGATCGATTTCCCGGTCGTCGATGTGGCGGTTGCGGCCTGATCATAATGCGTGCGGGCCGGTGCAGGACATCGGCCCGCTCCTCAATCACTTCCATAGGGAACCCTTGCCATGAAACTGCAATTCCTTACCCCTGCGCTGCATGGCGTGCTTGACTATGTCGCCGCTGCCGCCCTTATTGCGCTGCCATTCCTGCTCGGCTTTCAGGGTATTGAGCTTTGGCTCTCTGTTGCCGGTGGGGCGGGCTTGATTGCCTACAGCCTGCTTGTGGATCGGCGTGCAAAAAGAACCCCGTTATGGGGGTGATCGGCGTCTAAAAGGGACCCCCATCTCGATGGTTTAGGTGCGTCGGCTTGGTTGTAGCCAAGCGGCGGGATCGGGATGTTGATTTTGGAGACGGTGGTAAGGATCCGGCGCGAGCACGCCGATGGTAAGTCGATCAAGGCGATCGCGCGAGACCTGCGGGTGTCGCGCAAGGTGGTGAGGAAGGCGATCCGCGCTCCGGAGGCGGGCTTTGCTTATCGGCGGTCAGTGCAGCCGCTTCCCCGGATCGGCCCGTTCCAGGAGCGCCTAGACACTCTGCTGACGGAGAACGAGGCACGGCCCCGGCGCGAGCGGCTGCGGATGACGCGGATCCATGACCTGCTGCTGCGCGAGGGGTTCGACGGCTCCTACGATGCAGTGAGGCGCTATGCGAAGCGCTGGCTGGATAACCGGCGCAAGGATGCGGGCGACGGCGCAGCGGCGTTCATCCCGCTGATGTTCCGGCCCGGCGAGGCATACCAGTTCGACTGGAGCCACGAGGATGTGGAGATCGCTGGCAAGCCGATGCGCGTGAAGGTCGCGCATATGCGGCTTTGCGCATCGCGGGCGGTGTTCGTGCGGGCCTATCCTCGCGAGACGCAGGAGATGGTCTTCGATGCCCACGCGCGGGCGTTCGCCTTCTTCGGCGGCGTGCCGACGCGGGGGATCTATGACAACATGAAGACCGCGGTGACGACGGTGTTCACGGGCAAGGAGCGGGTCTTCAACCGCCGGTTCCTGATCATGGCCGACCACTACATGATCGAGCCCGTCGCCTGTTCGCCGGCGGCCGGTTGGGAGAAGGGCCAGGTCGAGCACCAGGTGCAGACGATCCGGGGCCGGTTCTTCCAGCCCCGGCTGCGCTTTGCGAGCCTGGAGGAGCTGAATGGGTGGCTGGAGGCTGAGTGCCGCCGCTGGGCAGCGCTGCATCCTCATCCCGATCAGCGCGAGCTGACCATCGCCGAGGCATGGGACGCCGAGCGCCCGTCGCTCCAGGTGATGCTGGCGCCGTTCGATGGCTTCCACGAGACGCCGCACGCGGTGACCGGCACCTGCCTGATAAGCTTCGACCGCAACCGCTACTCGGTCATGGCCAAGGCGGCCCGACGCGCGGTGCAGGTGCGCGCCTACGCCGACCGGATCGTGGTGCGCCTGGACGACGAGGTGGTCGCCGAGCATCCCCGCTTCTTCGGCCGGGATCGGATGATCCTTGATCCCTGGCATTACCTGCCAGTGCTGGCCAAGAAGCCGGGCGCCTTGAGGAACGGGGCACCGTTCCAGGACTGGGATCTGCCACCGGCACTGGCGCGGCTCAGGCGCAAGCTGGGGACGGGCGATGAAGCCGACCGCCGGTTCGTGCGCGTGCTCTCTGCCGTGCTGACCGACGGGCTCGAAGCGGTCGAGGCCGCGATCCGCGAGGCGCTGGCCGCCGGTGCTGCCAGCGATGACGTGATCCTCAATATCCTGGCACGGCGTCGTGAGCCGCCCCGGCCACCGACCATCGCCACGTCCGAAGCGCTGGCGCTCAGCCGCCCGCCGGCCGCGGACTGTGCTCGCTACGACCTGCTGCGAGGCGCCCGTGCAGCGGCATGAGATGATCGCCGCCATGAGCGGCCTGGGCCTCAAGGGCATGGCTGGCGCCTTCGACGAGGCGGTCACCACCGGCATCCAGCGCAAGCGCACCGCCATGGAGATCCTGACCGATCTGCTGCGCGCTGAGGCTGCCCATCGCCATGCGGCATCGATCCGCTATCGCATGACCGCGGCCAGGCTGCCGGCGGTGAAGGACATCGATGCGTTCGTGTTCGAGGGGACGCTGATCGACGAACAACTGGTGCGCTCGCTACATGCCGGCTCGTTCCTGCCCGGCCAGCGCAACATCGTCCTGGTCGGCGGCACCGGGACTGGGAAGACTCACCTGGCGATCGCAATCACCGCCAGCGTCGTGCGTGCCGGCGCCCGCGGCCGCTACTTCAACACCGTGGATCTGGTGAACCGGCTCGAGGAAGAGAGCCGCCTCGGCAAGGCCGGTACGCTTGCGGCCCAGCTCTCCCGCCTCGACCTCGTCGTGCTCGATGAGCTCGGCTATCTGCCGTTCGCCCGCTCGGGCGGCCAGTTGCTGTTCCACCTCGTCAGCAAGCTCTACGAGCGCACCTCGGTGATCATCACCACGAACCTGGCGTTCGGTGAATGGCCGACCGTCTTCGGCGACCCCAAGATGACGGCCGCGCTGCTCGACCGCATCACCCATCACTGCGACATCGTCGAGACTGGCAACGACAGCTGGCGGCTCAGAAACCGGAGCTAAAACCCTCCCCCCAGACCCCCCACCCGGCGGTTGACCCGGTGGGTCCACAGGAACCTCCCACGGCCGGCACCGCCAGCGCTTGAGGGGGGCGCGCGGCGCCGGCCGTGGGTCCCTCCTATGGACTACCGGGACAACCGCCCCCCAACCCGCAAAGGGGGTCCCTATTGCACGCCGATATGGGGTCCCGGTTCGACGCCTATTTACACCGCAAATCGTGTAAGAGTTTGGCTTGCTGTCTATGCTCCGCGCACATATAGATGCGGCAATGGATGGACCTCGAGATCGCAACATTTTCGGGGCGTTCGCACTCATGATCAGCGACGACATCGTTCGCGCTAGTTCATCGCGGGCGCCGGAAGCTGGCCCTGCTGCCTCTGCATTGGCGCTGCTCGCGCACAAGCCTGGGCTATCTATTCGTATGCTCGCGGTCGGCGTGGGCCTGTCACACGCAGGAACGGTTCGTCTCGTGGACCGGCTAGCGGCCGAAGGGCTGATCGAACGCCGGGGTCATTCAACAGACGGACGCACGCGGTCTCTCTATCTCACTGAGTCAGGGAAGGTTGCGAGCGACGGCGTGCTCGCATCGCGGGACGAAGTCATCGCCGAGGGTCTTTCGATCCTCGATCCTGCCGAAGTGAAGCTCCTGTGCGATATCGCCGAACGCGTCCTCCGCGCTCGTTTGGAGAACCTCGAGCACTCATATCGGATTTGTCGGCTCTGCTGCTACGATGGCTGCACCAACTGTCCAATCGACGCCGAACTGCACGAAAGAGGCGTGGATCGAGAAGGCAGCGACGGCGCGTAACCAGCTTGTTGACGTGGCGGCGTCAGTGCTGCGCGATCAAATAAGCTGCGAGGAAGCCCACAACGGTTATGAAACCGATGAACGGAGGCGCCTTTTCGAAGGCTTCTGGAATCATTGCCTCAGCCAGCATCGCGATGACCGCGCCCGCAGCGAAGGAAAGAATTGCGGGAGCTTGCGTATCGGCCGAACCAAAAAGCAGATTGCCCAAAGCTGCTGAAATGCCCACGAGAAGTGGGATGCCGATCCAGATCGTGAAGATGTAGCGTCGAGATCGCCCGGCGACTTTCATACCCGATGTACTCGACAGACCCTGCGGCACGTTTGCGAGAAAGAATCCAGCGATCACCGCAACGCTGATCGCGCCGCCGTTCGCGACCGACATCCCGATCACCATCGCTTCCGGGATGCCGTCAAGGACGCTGCCGAGCGCGATCGCAGCGCCGCTCCCGTGCTGCTCGCCCTCACGCGGCTGCTCGGTGCATTCACCGCATCGCTTGCGATTCTTCGCGCCACGCCGAGACAGGTAGAAATTGGCTCCGCTGAAGATCGCAGCGCCGGCAAGCAGCGCGATGACCGCTGTGGGCCCGAGATCGTCCGAGACCCGTTCTCCAATGAGCTCGGTGGCTACAACTGCTATCAGAACACCGCCGCCAAAGCCCATGACGGCTGAAATCATGCGGTGAGTGAGCTTGCCAAAGAGGGCATCCGCGACGATCGCGCCGACAAGCAGCCCACTGCCTGACAGCAATCCCCACAGGCCCGCGATCACGTACTCAGGCATCACGACCTCGCTTCGCATCGCGAGACGCGAAGCCGAACATGAGACAAAGCCGCGCCAGTTTGGAACTCATCGATCTGACCTGTCCAAGCGCCAATTCGCTCGCTCGAAATGGCAGCTATAACCCTGGGGATTCCGGGCGAGATAGAGTTGGTGCTCAGCTTCCGCCTCCCAGAACGGCTCCTCCGGGTTGATTTCGGATACCACCGGGCCAGGCCAGCGGCCTGACGCTTCGATCTCGGCGATCGTTTTTAAGGCCACGTCCATTTGGGCCTGCGACGTGTAAAAGATCGCCGAACGATAGCTTGGACCGACGTCGCTACCTTGCTGCTCGTAAGTTGTCGGGTCGTGGATCTGGAAGAAATATTCCAGGATCTTGCGATAGCTCGTCACCGCCGGATCAAATGTGATCTCAACCGCTTCCGCATGGCCATGATGACGAGCATATGTAGGGTCAGGCATCTCTCCGCCTATGTAGCCAACGCGCGTGCCTACGACCCCCCTGGCTCGCCGAAACAAATCCTCCAAGCCCCAGAAACACCCACCAGCAAGGATTGCGCGTTCTCGACGCATGGTTTCGCTAACTGATTGACCGTGACTTTTTGCGGAAGTCACGATTACGGCTCCACCTTCGTGGGCGTGATGAATGCTAATCCGTCTATCAACTCGGTTTGCACATCCGACCCTCGGAGGAGCGTCAAGTCCACCGGACAGCGATCAGCAATCTCAAGTATCCGCGCACGCTGCTCATCACTCAACGGCCCCTCCAGAACGACCGTCCGTTTGAAGCGATCGGGGGGCATCATATCTGCCACTTTCATGTGCTCGACGGTCGTGCTCGCGCGCTCAAGCGGAAATCCCTTGCGGTTCGCGTAAAGTCGCATCGTCATGACGGTGCAGGCCGCTAGACCGGCTGACACCAATTCATAAGGGGACAATCCGCTGCCAAGTCCGCCGACCGACGGCGGCTCGTCCGCAAACAAAGTGTGCTCGCCGCTGCGCACCGTAAGCTGGAACTTTCCGGCTAGCGTCTCCGTGGCGCTCACGCCCTTCGCCGCTTCAACTTGCGGGAGGTCGTCCACGAGTGGCGGAAGAAAGCGGTTGGCCCAGGCAGCGACCATAGCGGCAGCGTAGTTCGCGTCGCCTGCATCGCTGAGGAGGTGATCCGCCGTATCAAGCGATATGAAGCTCTTTGGGTGGCGCGAGGAGACGAAGATGCGCGACGCATGGTTGATCCCAACCACCTGATCGACCGGGGAGTGCATAACCAGCACCGGACGTCGTAGTGAGTTGATGGCCGTCTCCACATCGATTGCTTGCAAAGACTCGATGAAGCTACGACTGATCACGAATGATCGACCGGCGATTTCGACCGAGGCTTCCCCGTCTTCCCTGATGGCGTCGAGGTCATCTTGCTTAAAGATGCTCAGGATATGGTGCAGGTCCGCCGGCGCACCGATCGTTGCCACCGCAGCGACATCTGGTAGCTCTGACGCGGCTACGATTGCTGCAAGGCCGCCAAGACTATGCCCGATAAGAAGAGAGGGGGTCTTACCGGCGGCCTTCATCGCCTTTGCGCCTGACCTGATATCCTGAACGTCCGAGGCGAAGTTCAAAGCATCGGCGGTCGGCTCGCCGATCCCAGCGCCGGCAAAGTCAAATCTCAAGACGCCGATGCCCGCGCGCGACAACGCGCGCGATATGTGAACTGCGGCACGGTTGTCTTTTCCGCAGGTGAAGCAATGGGCGAAAATCGCCCAGCCGCGAGGTGTTCCCTCCGGGGGTTCTAGCCGCCCGGAAATCCGTGAACCTGCCGCGTTGAGAAACGTGAACGCAGTGCCTGCCATGTCTTCGAGCCTCCCACACGCCGCGGTGCGAGCGTGCCAGCGCGCAAACTCGGCCGAACCGATCGACATATTCGCGACCAAACCCAGCACCGCAGGACATCTCTTTTATATGCGTGGCGCATATAGACAAGCCCCTCGGTCATGATTATATGCGTCGCGCATACTTCTGTAGGGCGTCCGCGGGGGACGTTCAGTCAGCGGTAGCATCTGTCAGGCGCACGGGCCGAAGGGCTATGGAACTCAATCAGGTCAGCTATTTCATCAACTTGGCCGAGACGCTGAATTTCACGGCAGCTGCTCGTCTTAGTGGTGTCTCCCAACCAAGCCTGACCCGCGCGATCCGCCGCCTGGAGGAAGAACTTGGTGGACCGCTGATTTATCGTGACGGGAAGAACAGCAGGCTCACCGGCCTCGGTCAGGATGTCGAACTCGAGTTCCGCCGCATGCTGGTCGCGATGAAAAGCGTAAGGCATCACTCGGAAAACTGGGCCATGGGACGACACCGCGTTCTCGATGTCGCGGTCGCTCCGACGGTCGGCCCAAAGGCTTTCACGACATTTTTCGACAGCGCCTTGGAAGAGGTTCCGTCAATCGAGATCAAACTGCATTCGCTACAGTCGAGCGAAGACACGTCGGAGGTGCTCTCAGGTAAGTACCATGCTTGCATCCTACCCCGCGAATCGAGACCGGACCGCAAGCTCGATGTCCGGCCCCTGTTCAAGGAACGGTTCGTGCTGGGCTGCTCCGTCAATCACCCTTTAGCGGAGACCGACACCGTTCGCGGCGAAGACCTCCTGGCCTTCCCGTTCGTGGATCGGCTGAAATGCGAGTTCCGCGATCAGATCCTCGATCACTTCGCTCGGCGGGAGGTGCTCGTCCGCCCTCGTTTTCGCTCAGATCGAGATGATTGGGTCCAGCGTGTCGTCGCTGAAGGGCGGGGGATTTGCATTCTGCCTGAACGATCGGCTGCCGCGCCTGGCTTGGTAACCAGACCGATTGAGGGTTTCGCCCTGGAACGTGAGGTGGTGATCGCGACCGTTTCAGGGTCCACGGCGCCGGTCGAGATACGGAAAATTGCACAACTCGCAGCGCGTTACGAGTGGAGTTGACCTCGCAAGCAAAGTGCACGGGCGGTATCAAAACTATACACACGACGTATTGGATAAAAACTGGAGCCGCTGCGATAGTTGAGGCGACCACCGCAAAGATAAACTGAACGTAGTGTGCCTGGACCTCTAACTAAGTATTGGAGACCATCATGAAGTTTGAGAAATCAAAGGAAGCAATTGAGCGCCTGACGCCGGAACAGCGCCGGGTCACCCAGCAGGACGGCACCGAGCGGCCCTTCACCGGCGAGTACAACGATAACAAGGAGGCGGGCATCTACGTCGACGTCGTATCCGGTGAGCCGTTGTTCGCGTCGACGGACAAGTTCGAGTCGGGCACCGGCTGGCCGAGTTTCACCAAGCCGATCGTCCCGGCGCACGTCAACGAGGTTCGAGACAGCTCGCATGGGATGGTACGGACTGAAGTTCGCTCAGTACACGGCGACAGCCATCTCGGTCACGTGTTTCCGGATGGTCCGTCCGACCGCGGCGGCCTGCGCTACTGCATCAACTCAGCAGCGCTTCGCTTCATCCCACGCGATGAGATGGAAGCCGCGGGCTACGGTGAATATCTCGATCAAGTAGAGGAGGCCTAACATGCAGCAGCGCGCTGTTCTCGCAGGCGGGTGCTTCTGGGGTATGCAGGATCTGATCCGCAAGCAGCCCGGAATCGTCTCGACCCGCGTGGGTTACACCGGTGGCGACGTGCCAAACGCCACCTATCGCAATCATGGCACGCATGCCGAAGGGATCGAAATCATCTTCGACCCCGAGGTGACGAACTATCGCAACATCCTGGAGTATTTTTTCCAGATCCACGATCCGACCACGAAGAACCGTCAGGGCAATGACCGCGGACTCTCATACCGGTCGGGCATCTACTACGTCGACGACGAACAAAAGCGCGTCGCAGAAGACACGATCGCTGATGTTGACGCATCCGGACTGTGGGACGGCAAGGTGGTCACCGAAGTCGAACCCGTTGGGGATTTCTGGGAAGCAGAGCCAGAGCACCAGGATTATCTGGAGAAGCGGCCGGGTGGCTACACCTGCCATTTCCCTCGCGCAAACTGGGTGCTCCCCAAACGTAATGACGCTGGCGACACTCAGCGCACCGCCGGAGAGGCAGCGGAATAGCTGCAACGGCCAGCGCGGCTAAGCCCCTGGATCGTAAGCATCGGGACCGCATCGACCAGCGATGCGGTCCCCGAGCCAGCCAATCAGGCGGTCACGCTTCTTCGCTGAAATCACGTTGTGGGATCGCCCAGCATGCCAGACCTTTCATCGTTTCCGATCACTCAGCGCTGGCCCGCCTCCAACACTGATCTGTTGCAGCTCTATGCGGCTCCGACGCCAAACGGCGTCAAGGTCTCCATCATGCTGGAGGAGACCGGCCTCCCATACGAGCCGCACTTCATCGACATCAGCCGGAATGAGACCAAAGACCCGGCTTTCGTGTCTCTAAATCCCAACGGCCGCATACCCGCGATCATTGACCCATCCGGTCCGGACGGTGAGCCGCTCGGTCTTTGGGAATCCGGTGCGATCCTCGTCTATCTTGCCGAGAAGACCGGCCAACTGATCCCAGCGGCGGCAGCCAGGCGTTACGAAGCGCTCAGTTGGGTATTTTTCCAAATGTCGGCGATCGGCCCGATGTTCGGTCAACTGGGTTTCTTCCTGCGTTGGGGCGGCAAGGACTATGAGGACAAGCGGCCTCAGCAGCGGTTCGCCGACGAGTCCAAGCGCCTCCTGGGGGTGTTGGATCGCCAGCTCGAAGGGCGCAACTGGATCGTCGAGGACTACTCCGTCGCCGACATTGCGACGCTCGGCTGGGTCAATGCCCTGGTCGGCAGCTATGACGCCGGCGACCTGCTGCGCCTTGACGATCACCGGAACGTCCGAGCGTGGCTAGACCGCGGCCTTGCTCGGCCAGCTGTGCAGCGGGGCCTGCTCATCCCGGCGAGGCCGGCATGAGCGTCATCGCCGCGTATTACTACAACGAGGGTCGGCGGATCCGCGAAGTCGCGATCGACGAGCGCGTCGAGCTCGACAAGAGCCGTTCGGGCTTCTGCTGGATTGGGCTCAGCGAGCCGTCAATAGGCGAACTGAAGACGCTTCAGGCGACCTACAATCTGCATCCATTGGCGATCGACAACGCGATGCACCCGATGTGCCCGCCGAAGCTCGAAGTTTACAATGGCGAGCTTTACGTCGTCGCCCAGACGGCCGAGCTGGTTGGAGATCGCATACGCTACGGCAAAACGATGTTCACTGGCCATAACCACCTCATCACCGTGCGCCACGGCAACGCCGGGGCATTGGGCAATCTTCGAGAGCAACTGGAGGGCTCGCCCGCCCAGTTCGGAAAGGGCGTCGATTACGTCCTTCACGCGATCCTGCACCGGATCGTAGATCAGTATCTTCCCATCTTCGAAATGATCGAAGATGACGTTCTCGAGATGGAGAGGCGGTCGCTCGACGATTTCCTCGGGCGAGAGGAAGTCGCCCGCATCTTCGGCTTACGATGCGAGCTAACGCGCTTTCAGCGTACGCTCGGCGCTATGGCGGAGCTGGTGCGCAAGCTCGTGCGCGGACACTTTCCATGCATCAGCGCTGAAGTTCGCCCCTACTTCAACGACGTCGCGGACCATGTCGATCGCGTTCAGTCCATGGTCGACGGCCTCCTCCAGGTGTTGTCCACTGTTTTCGAATTCAGCAGCCTGCTGGAAGCGCAGAGAACAGGTGTCATCACGCGCCAACTCGCGGCCTGGGCGGCCATCCTTGCGGTCCCGACGGCCATAGCGGGGATATACGGGATGAACTTCAGGAACATGCCTGAGCTGGATACAGCCTACGGCTACTTCGTCGTGCTCGGACTGATGTTGACGTTCTGCCTGTTCCTGTTCGTGCGCTTCAAGCGAGCAAAATGGCTATGACGGAAGCCCACGCTTCGCGCGCTGATTGGTCGATGCGCCATTGCGTGCTCTCCGCCCTGGCGCGATCCTTCCAATGCGAATTCGAGGTGCGTTTATGCCGACCCAAGTGACTGACGTTCTGGATGCCGTGCAGTCCTTCGTGGCGAAAGGCTATGACCGAGAATATCGCGTGAAGGACGGCGCTCTCGTCGATCTCGAACTCGGATCAACGCTCGATCCATGCAGCATTCGCGTCGACGCAGCATTGCGTCTCGAAAGCGGGGACGGGGCCGAAGACGCGTCCAACATTTACGCCATCACCGATCCGGCGACCGAGCACAAAGGCCTGCTGATCGATGCGTTCGACGTATTTGACGAGATATGTCACCGCGACCTGTCTGAACGGCTTATCGAGCACCGCGAGACAGCCCCGGCTGGCGACGAGGACGTCCCGAGCAAGCATGGGCTGCGCAAGGTCTATAAAAGCGAGTTCGATCGCGATCCGGAGCGCTACGTGTTGAGAGAGGGCTTTCCGGACTTTCCAGCGTGTCCGTTCGGGGGCGCATTCAGCATCCTCGGCTTCGATACTGCAGAACAGTCCTACGTTTGGCTCGTCACGAGCATCATTCGGGACCCTCGGCTAATCAGAATTCCCTACCAGGGCGAAGACGTCATTAGCGACGAATGACTCGTTCGCTGTTCGCGGAGACCGCTTCTCGAGCAATCGCCCAGGATGTGCGTCGGCTCCAAATCACGAAGTAACGAGGACAAGATGGACTGGAACAAAGACCACATTCGGGAGACCATGCTGTCGCTTGAGACTGACGTGATGGTGTGGACGACCTCCACCTGACCAGTTGTTCTTGTGGTGTCGTCATCAGGGACGTCACGTCTAGGAGCATTACTATGCAGACCATCGCTGTCGTCGGGTTCGATCTGGCGAAGACTGTTTTCCAGGTTCACGGTGTCGCCGCAGACGGCACGGTCGTCGTGAGGCGGCAATTGCGACGAGGTCAGGTGCGGGGCTTCTTCCAGTCGATAGGGCCATGCTTGGTCGGGATCGAAGCCTGCGCCTCTGCCCATCACTGGGCGCGGGAGTTGATGGCGATCGGCCATGAGGTGCGGCTCATGCCGCCAGCATACGTGAAGGCCTATGTGAAGCGCGGCAAGACCGACGCCGCAGATGCCGAGGCGATCGCGGAGGCCGTCACCCGGCCGACCATGCGGTTTGTGGCCGTGAAGTCGAAGGCGCAGCAGGCAGTCTTGATGCTGCACAAGACGAGGGACCTGCTCGTTCGCCAGAGAACGATGCTGATCAATGCGCTGCGCGGTCACCTTGGGGAGTACGGCATAACCGCGCCTCAAGGCCCAGCTGGGGTGCAGGCGGCGCTGAAGGCTTTGCAGGAAGAGGATCAGGACCTGCCAGATCTGGCGCGTGCCGCGCTGGGAGGTCTGGCGGAACAGCTCGAACAACTTGGTGTAGAGATAGGTCGACTGGAACGTCGGATTCTCGAGTGGCATCGACAGGATGAGACGAGCCGGCGGTTGGCGACCATCCCAGGCATCGGGCCAATCACCGCCAGCGCCATGGCCGCAAGCGCGCCGGATCCGAAGCTCTTCCGCTCGGGAAGACAGTTCGCGGCCTGGCTGGGGCTCACGCCGCGCGCCAACAGCAGTGGTGGCAAGGAACGTCAGGGCGGCATCAGCAAGATGGGCGACAGCTATCTCCGACGCCTGCTGGTCGTCGGGGCGACGGCCGTCCTGCGAATGGCCCGTCAGCGAGGACGGGCGGGCTGGGTCGGTAGTCTGCTTGAGCGCAAGAAGCCCAAAGTCGCCGCCGTGGCCTTGGCCAACAAGACGGCTCGTATCGCATGGACCCTGATGGCGCGACAGGAGGATTACAGGCCCATAGCAGCATAGAGATCGGCCCGGCTCCCAATAAGGACCGACGCCGTAGACGAAAGAGTGGTGAGACGTGATGACGAACCGGCCGCAGCCGGGGACGGGTGAAACCCAGGGGGTCAGAGCGCTTCGAGCGCGTTGACGTGATTAGGGAGCCGGTCCGCGGACTTCATCAAGGCCAGCAGCGCTCACAGCTGCATCAACAGGCCGAACACATGACTGCACTCGACCGAGCGCCAACGTCGTTTTCACTCTTGCGTCTTGGAGGTCGTCCACACATGACCCCCTGAAACTCCTCCAGAAATAATTAGAGTCCGCCCCAGGAAAGGGACGGACGAATGAAGCGATCACGGTTCACGGAAGAACAGATCATCGGGATCCTGCGCGAGCAGGAGGCGGGCGTGCCGGTGGCCGACCTGTGCCGCAAGCACGGGCTCAGCTCGCCGACCTTCTACAAGTGGAAGGCCAAGTACGGCGGGCTGGACGTGTCGGAGGCGCGGCGGCTGAAGGCGCTGGAAGACGAGAACGCCAAGCTCAAGCGCATGCTGGCCGACGCGATGCTCGACAATGTCGCGCTGAAGGATCTGCTGGGAAAAAAATGGTGACGCCCGCCGCGCATCGGGAGGCTGCAGCCTATCTGCGGTCGGCCTACGAGATGAGCGAGCGGCGGGCGTGCCGGGTTCTGGGCGTGGATCGCAGCAGCGTGCGCTACGAGGCCACGCGGCCCGACGACGGTGTCCTGCGCGAGCGGCTGAAAGCCCTGGCCCAAGAGCGGCGCCGGTTCGGCTATCGCCGGCTGCACGTGCTGCTGCGGCGCGAGGGGCACGCGGTCAACAAGAAGCGGGTTCAGCGGCTTTATCGCGAGGAGAAGCTGACCGTGCGCCGGCGCGGCGGACGCAAACGGGCGGTCGGCACGCGGCGGCCCTTGGAGGTCCCGCTGACGCCCAACCAGCGCTGGAGCCTGGACTTCGTGTCCGACCAGATGACCGACGGCCGCCGGTTCCGGATCCTGACGGTGATCGACAACTGCACGCGCGAGTGCCTGGCCCTGGTGGCCGATACCTCGCTGTCAGGCCGGCGGGTGGCGCGTGAGCTGGACCTCATCATCGCCCAGCGTGGCCGGCGGCCCGACACCATCGTCAGCGACAACGTCCTGGGTCACGAAGGAAAGCGAGATTTGGTCAACAGATCTCTATGCGCCGGCATTGAGCGGCGAGGCATGCATTCTGAGCCAGATGGCTTCCACCGTCAACGGGATCGCT
>NZ_JAAILI010000060.1 GCF_012650175.1 Sphingomonas sp. S2M10 | reverse complement strand
CGACCGAGGAGCGCCACGACTTCGACTCGGCCACGCTGCCGATCGACCTGCAATGGCTGCGAACGCCCGAGCCCGACCGGATCTTCAGCCTCACCGCCCGGCCGGGGCATCTGCGCCTGTACGGGCGCGAGACGATCGGCAGCGTCTTCACCCAGGCGCTGGTCGCGCGGCGGCTCCAGGCCTTCTGCACCTCGACCAGCTGCCTGCTCGACTTCGAACCGCAGGACTTCCAGCAGGCGGCGGGGCTGGTCGTCTATTACAACAGCACCAAGTTTCACTATCTCCACGTCAGCCATGACGAGGATGTGGGCCGCCATCTCCGCGTGATGACAGCGCTGCCCGACGCGCCCCAGGGCGACGCCTTCACCGCCCCGATCCCGCTGCCGGCGGGACCGATCGAGCTACGCTGCGAAGTGGATTACGAGCGGCTGCGCTTCGGCTGGCGGATGGCAGGCACGGAGGCCTGGCAGTGGCTCCCCGAACTGTTCGACGCCTCGATCCTCTCCGACGAGGCGAGCGCCCCTGGCCTGCCCAACTTCACCGGCGCGTTCATCGGCATGGCCTGCCAGGACATGGGCGGCACGGGGATGGCGGCGGACTTCGACTGGTTCGCGTATAGGGAGCGCGCGTTCGTTGCGGACGTGACGGCCTAAAAGGATCCTCCCCTGCAAGGGGAGGGGGACCGCCGCCGAAGGCGGTGGTGGAGGGGTGTTCCCGCTCGGATCGAGGTGCGCCGCCGCAGCGTCGACACCCCCCCTGTCAGGCCTTCGGCCTGCCACCTCCCCTTTCAGGGGAGGATCGATTAGGCCTCACTCCCCCTCGCGCAACATGCTCACCCGCCGCAGCCGCGCTTCCAGATCCTCCACCATCCGCTCCCGGCTGCGGAACGCATGCTGCAGGTCGCGCTGGCTGAGCGGCATCAGGAATTCGCAGCCGTGGCGGGTGTCCTCGCGCCACACCACCCGCGCCTCGCGCGCGCCGGCGCCCGACATGCCGATCCAGATCAGCGTGCCCTCGGGCAAATCGACATCGGCGTTGAACAGAAAGCCGGTGCGCGAGAAATTCTCGACCACCGCGTCGAACGGGCGGCCGTCCATGCCGCGCACGGTGGTTTCCCGATTCAACAGGAAGCGCACCGCGCCGCGCGCGTCCATGCTTCCCCATACTTCCAGTCGCGCGACGAGCACCAGCACCTGTTCCCTTGCCCCAGAACACCGGCTCTACGACAAACGGGGTTAACGCCTGACCAACGCGCAGCCGCTTCTTGACGCGGCGCAGCATCACTGCCATATGCGAAATCACGACGAGGCATTTACATGCAGCGTGATCGGCGGCGCGCCCCAAACGGGGATCTGCTCCGCTAGGCTCTGCTTCGTCGCTTATCGGCTTCCCAAATCACGCGGGGCGTCACTTGTTGACCCCGCCTTCGCGTGCGCCCTTTGAAGATGCGTGCGCGCCGGCCGCATCTATAAGGTTTTACCATGCAATTCAAAGAACTCGGCCTTTCCGAGACCGTCCTGGCTGCGCTCGCCGCCAAGGGCTATACCGACGCGACGCCGATCCAGGCGCAGTCGATCCCCGCGCTGCTCGAAGGCCGCGATCTGCTCGGCATCGCCCAGACCGGCACCGGCAAGACCGCCGCTTTCATGCTGCCCTCGATCGACCGCCTCGTCGCCAGCGGCAAGCGCGCCCAGCCGCGCGGCTGCCGCATGCTCGTCCTCGCGCCGACCCGCGAGCTCGCCGCGCAGATCGCCGACAATGCCAAGCACTATGCCAGCGGCACCGGCCTGCGCATCGCCACCGTGTTCGGCGGCACCTCGGTCCACAAGAACAAGACCGATCTGGCGCGCGGCGTCGACATCCTCGTCGCTACCCCGGGCCGCCTCGTCGACCTGCTCGACCAGTGCTACATGATCCTGCTCGGCATCGAGATCCTGGTGCTCGACGAAGCCGACCAGATGCTCGACCTCGGCTTCATCCACGCGCTGCGCCGCATCGTGAAGGAGCTGCCGGCCAAGCGCCAGTCGCTGTTCTTCTCGGCGACCATGCCCAAGTCGATCCGCGAGCTGGCCAGCCAGTTCATCCACAATCCGGTGGAAGTGAAGGTGACCCCGGTCGCCACCACGGCGGAGCGCGTCGAGCAGTTCGTCACCTATGTGAACCAGACCGAGAAGCAGGCGCTGCTGACGATGCAGCTGCGCAACCTCGAGATCGACCGCGCGCTGATCTTCACCCGCACCAAGCACGGTGCGGACCGCGTCGTGCGGCTTCTCGCCGGCAACGGCATCGCCGCCAACGCGATCCACGGCAACAAGAGCCAGCCGCAGCGCGAGCGCGCGCTGGGCGAGTTCCGCTCGGGCAAGGTCAAGCTGATGGTGGCGACCGACATCGCCGCGCGCGGCATCGACGTGTCGGGGGTGAGCCATGTGTTCAACTTCGAGCTGCCCAACGTGCCGGAGCAATATGTCCACCGCATCGGCCGCACCGCGCGCGCCGGGGCGGACGGCATCGCGATCAGCTACTGCGCCGATGACGAGCGTCCGTATCTGAAGGACATCGAGCGGCTGACCCGCCAGAAGCTCACCGTGCAGCCGCTGCCGGAGAACTTCATGGCCGAGGCCGACAAGATCAAGGCGACCCGCTCGCCGATGCCGGCGAGCCGCGACGAGCAGAACGGCCGCAACGGCCGCGCGATGCAGCATGCCTCGGGTCGTCGTGGCGACGGCCAGCCGGGCGGTCGCGGTCGCGGCGGTCCGCGCAGCGATGCGCCGCGTGGTGGCGAGCCGCGCCGGGCCGAGGGTCCGCGCGGTGAGCAGCCGCGTCGTGCGGAAGGTGCCGGCCATGCGGTTGCGGGTGCAGGCGCCGGCCGTGGTCCGGGTGCGCCCAAGCGCAAGTTCAACGCGCGTCCGGCCGGCAGCGGCCAGGGTCGCCACGGCGGCGGCGGCAATCGCGGCCAGGGCGGCGGCGGTCAGGGCCGCGCGCGCTGAGCCGAGAACAAGGCGCGCGGTCGCTTGCTGCTACAGGTGGCCGCGCGCCAAACCTTGATCGTCATCCCCGCGAAGGCGGGGATCCATTGGTGGGAACGGAGCGACACCTGCTGAATCGTCCTGGCAAATGGATCCCCGCCTTCGCGGGGATGACGTCTTGTTGGTCACGGTAGCTGGCGCGCCCGTCCCAACCCGGCACGGCTGTGCCAAAGCCGGTCATTCACCAATTTCAATAAGCTAGCCCCGCCCCTCACGCGCCCGCTAGCGCTCTTCCCCACAACAGGTGGGAACAGAAGACGATGCGCAATGTCCTGATGGCCGCAGCCCTGGCGCTCGGCGCGGTGGTGCCGGCAGCCGCCCATGCCACGGTGGTGATCACCGATTATGACGACGATCCCGGCTTTCTCGCAGCGGACGCGATGATCTACACCCCCACCGGCTTTATCGGCTATTGGCCGGGCATGAGCCGCTTCCGCTTCACCGGCACCGAGAACGGCCAGGCGGTCGAGTTCCTCACCTATTGCGCCGACGCGTTCACCGCGATCGGCACCGGCAGTTTCGAGCGGACCGGCATTTCCGCCGTGCTCGGCGACACCACCCGCCAGCAGCAGCTGCTCACCCTGCTCACCAACTCGGACGTCCTGCTCGGCGGCGAGAGCGACCTGCTCGGCCGCAAGACCATCTCCGCCGCCACGCAGCTGGCGGTGTGGGAGATCCTCAGCGAGAACAGCGGTAGCTACGACACCACCGGCGGCCAGTTCTACACGGTCGGCGGCAACAGCGACGATGCCCGCGCGCTCGCCAACAGCTATCTCACGCAGATCACCACCGGCGGCTGGACCGCGATCGCGGGCCACAAGCTGCAGCTGCTCTTCTCGCCCGAGAAGCAGAGCCAGGTGTTCCTGAGCGCGGTGCCCGAGCCGGCCAGCTGGGCGACGATGATCGGCGGCTTCGCGCTGGTCGGCGGCATGTTCCGGCGCAAGCGCGCGGCGGCGCTGCGAGTCGCCTGACACCGGCTAATCCCATGATTTCGGGGCAGGCGAGCACTTCGCCTGCCCTTTTTCTTGCGCGCTTCCAGACACGCCCAAACGCAAACATGAAACCAGCGTGTGACGTTTCGGCGACTCGGGTTGCATACGGCCAAGCGCGATGCTAGCAGCCCGGCAACCCATCGGGGGCGCAGTTTGCGTCGCCCCCCTTTTGTGCATGGGGTCACTTCCGACCCTCCGAGAGGAAACGAATCGCGTGGAGAATTCCGGCGGTATTCAGGCCAGCCTAAGCGGACGCTACGCAACCGCGCTCTTCGAGCTGGCACGTGACGCCAAGGCCATCGAGGCCGTCGAAGCGAGCCTTGCGACCGTGCGGGCGGCGCTCGACGAATCGCCCGAGTTCAAGGCGCTCACCACCAGCCCGCTGATCGGCCGCAAGGACGCCGGCAAGGCCGTCGCGGCCGCGGCGGGCGCGATGGCGCTGGATGCGACGACGACCAGGTTCCTCGGCGTGCTCGCCGAGAATCGCCGTCTGGCGCAGCTGCCGGCGATCATCCGCACCTTCCGCGCGCTGGCCACCAGCCACCGCGGCGAGACGACCGCGGAAGTGACCTCGGCACACCCGCTCGATGCCGAACAGGTCGATGCGCTCAAGCAGCAGCTTCGCACCCGTATCGGCCGCGAGGTCTCGGTCGACCTGTCGGTGGACCCCTCGCTGCTCGGCGGCCTGGTCGTGAAGATCGGCAGCCAGATGATCGATTCGTCGATCAAGACCCGACTGAACTCCCTCGCGCACGCGATGAAAGGCTGAAGGCTAAGAAGATGGATATCCGCGCCGCAGAAATCTCGAAGGTCATCAAGGACCAGATCGCCAATTTCGGCACCGAAGCGCAGGTTTCGGAAATCGGCCAGGTGCTGTCCGTCGGCGACGGCATAGCGCGCATCCACGGTCTGGACAATGTCCAGGCCGGCGAGATGGTTGAATTCGCCAATGGCGTGCAGGGCATGGCGCTCAACCTCGAAGCCGATAACGTCGGCGTCGTGATCTTCGGCTCGGACGCCGAGATCAAGGAAGGCGACACCGTCAAGCGCACCGGCACGATCGTGGACGTTCCCGTCGGCAAGGGCCTGCTCGGCCGCGTCGTCGACGGCCTGGGCAACCCGATCGATGGCAAGGGCCCGATCGAATATACCGAGCGTCGCCGCGTCGAAGTGAAGGCGCCGGGCATCATCCCGCGCAAGTCGGTGCACGAGCCCGTGCAGACCGGCCTCAAGGCGATCGACGCCCTCGTGCCGATCGGCCGCGGCCAGCGCGAGCTGATCATCGGCGACCGCCAGACCGGCAAGACCGCCGTCGCGATCGACACCTTCATCAACCAGAAGGGCCCGAACAGCTCGGGCGACGAAGGCAAGAAGCTCTACTGCATCTACGTCGCCGTCGGCCAGAAGCGCTCGACCGTCGCGCAGATCGTCCGCCAGCTCGAAGAGAATGGCGCGATGGAATATTCGATCGTCGTCGCCGCCACCGCCTCGGAGCCGGCGCCGCTGCAGTTCCTCGCGCCCTATACCGGCTGCGCGATGGGCGAGTTCTTCCGCGATAACGGCATGCACGCCGTGATCGTGTATGACGATCTGTCGAAGCAGGCCGTCGCCTATCGTCAGATGTCGCTGCTGCTCCGCCGTCCGCCGGGCCGCGAAGCCTATCCGGGCGACGTGTTCTATCTCCACAGCCGCCTGCTCGAGCGCGCCGCGAAGATGAACGACGCCAACGGCGCTGGCTCGCTGACCGCGCTGCCGATCATCGAGACCCAGGCGGGCGACGTGTCGGCCTATATCCCGACCAACGTGATCTCGATCACCGACGGCCAGATCTTCCTCGAGACGAACCTGTTCTACCAGGGCATCCGTCCGGCGATCAACGTCGGCCTGTCGGTGTCGCGCGTGGGTTCGTCGGCGCAGACCAAGGCGATGAAGAAGGTGTCGGGCTCGATCAAGCTCGAGCTCGCCCAGTATCGCGAAATGGCCGCGTTCGCGCAGTTCGGTTCGGACCTCGATGCCTCGACCCAGAAGCTGCTGAACCGCGGTGCGCGCCTGACCGAGCTGCTCAAGCAGCCGCAGTTCAGCCCGCTGTCGTTCGAAGAGCAGACCATCTCGATCTTCGCCGGCACCAACGGCTATCTCGACAATGTCGCGGTCAAGGACGTGGTCCGCTTCGAAGCCGCGATGCTCGCGCACTTCCGTTCGCAGCATGCCGAGGTGCTCGCCGAGATCCGCGACACCAAGGCCTTCGAGAACGGTACGCGAGACAAGGTGAAGGGCGTGCTCGACGCCTTCACCAAGACCTTCGCCTAAGGGACTGCCGCCGGATGGCCAACCTCAAGGAACTCAAGGGCCGGATCGCCTCGGTCAAGTCGACCCAGAAGATCACCAAGGCCAAGCAGATGGTCGCGGCGGCGAAGCTGCGGAAGGCGCAAGCCGCCGCAGAAGCCGCGCGTCCCTATGCCCAGCGCCTTGAGGGCGTGGTCGCCAGCCTCGCCAGCAAGGTCGGGGCCAGCGACAATGCGCCGCGTCTCCTCGCCAGCACCGGCAAGGCGGACACGCAGCTGCTCATCGTCGCCAATGGCGACAAGGGCCTGTCGGGCGCGTTCAACGCCAACATCGTCAAGGCGGCGATCCTCAAGGCGCGCACGCTGATCGCCGAGGGCAAGACGGTGAAGTTCTACCTTGTGGGCCGCAAGGGCCGCGCGGTGATCGCCCGTACCTTCCCCGGCATGATCGTCGGCCAGTTCGACACCACCGCGGTGCGGACGCCGGGCTATGACGAGGCGCGCGCGATCGCCAAGGACGTGACCGACCGCTTCTTCGCGGGCGAGTTCGACGTGGCGACCCTGTTCTACGCGCACTTCCGCTCGGCGCTGGCCCAGGTGCCGACCGAGCAGCAGCTGATCCCGGTCTCGGTGCCGGAATCGGCGGTGCCGGCGACGGGTGCCGCGGTCGAATATGAGCCGGACGAAGAGACGATCCTCGCCGATCTGCTGCCGCGCAACCTGACGGTGCAGATCTTCAAGGCGCTGCTGGAGAACCAGGCCAGCGAGCAGGGCGCATCGATGACCGCGATGGACAACGCCACGCGCAACGCCGGCGACCTGATCAATCGTCTGACGATCCAGTATAACCGTTCCCGCCAGGCCGCGATCACGACCGAGCTGGTGGAAATCATTTCGGGCGCCGAGGCGCTCTGATGCGCGTACGGGTCGCACTGGGGGTCGCGCTGTTCGGCCTGCTTGCCGCGTGCAAGCCGGCTGCGCAGCCGCAACCTCCGGCGGCGAGCCCGACGCCGACTGCCAGCCCCTCGGCCTCGCCGATTCCGGTGGTGTTCGAAAAGGGCTGGCCCGAATTCTGGCGCGACCCCGCCCATGCGATCGACGTCCTGAACCGCACCGGCGCGCGCATCGGCGACTATCGCCCGCGTGCTGGCGGACGGGTTGCGGAGTCGCTGCCGACCGCGCTCGACCTGAAGGCAACCGATCGCCCGAACGCGGTGACGATCTTCGTCCGGGGCAGCAAGGCCCGGCTCGACACGCTCGAATACCGGCTCGATCTGCGCCAGCCCGACCAGTCGGAAACGGCCATCAAGTCGGTCGGGGAGATGATCGTCAACGCGTTCCGCGTGCTGGGCCTTCCCGGCGGGCGCGATGCGGCGGCGGCACTGCCCACCGGCAACGACTGGACCATGTCGGTCGCCGGCGCGGACATCCAGGTGCGCCGTGCGCCCGCACCCGATCTCGGGGCCGGGCTGGACCGCATCACCGTGACATTCACTCGACCCGGGGCTAGTGCTCCGGCCAACAGCTAGAAGCCGCAAGGAAGCAGACGATGGCAACCGCCGCTGAACTCAACCGCCCCGACACGGGCACCAATAATGTGGGCCGCATCAGCCAGGTGATCGGCGCGGTCGTCGACGTGACGTTCGAGAACAACCTGCCGGCGATCCTTTCGGCGCTGGAGACCCAGAACAACGGCAACCGCCTGGTTCTCGAAGTCGCGCAGCATCTGGGCGAGAACACCGTCCGCACGATCGCGATGGACGCCACCGAGGGCCTGACCCGCGGCCAGACCGTGACCGACACCGGCAACCAGATCCAGGTGCCGGTCGGCCCGGCGACGCTCGGCCGCATCCTCAACGTCGTCGGCGAGCCGATCGACGAGCGCGGCCCGGTCGCGACCGACCTCAAGGCGCCGATCCACGCCAAGGCTCCCGAGTTCATCGAGCAGTCGACCGACAGCGCGATCCTCGTCACCGGCATCAAGGTGATCGACCTGCTCGCGCCCTACGCGAAGGGCGGCAAGATCGGCCTGTTCGGCGGCGCCGGCGTGGGCAAGACCGTGCTCATCCAGGAGCTGATCAACAACATCGCGAAGGGCCATGGCGGCACCTCGGTGTTCGCAGGCGTGGGCGAGCGTACCCGTGAGGGCAACGATCTCTATCACGAGTTCCTCGACGCCGGCGTTATCGCCAAGGACGCCGACGGCAATGCCATCACCGAGGGCTCGAAGGTTGCCCTGGTTTACGGCCAGATGAACGAGCCGCCGGGCGCCCGTGCCCGCGTCGCACTCTCGGGCCTGACGATCGCCGAATATTTCCGCGACGTCGAAGGCCAGGACGTGCTGTTCTTCGTCGACAACATCTTCCGCTTCACCCAGGCGGGCGCGGAAGTGTCGGCACTGCTCGGCCGTATTCCGTCGGCGGTGGGCTATCAGCCGACCCTGTCGACCGACATGGGCGCGCTGCAGGAGCGCATCACCTCGACCACCAAGGGTTCGATCACCTCGGTGCAGGCCGTGTACGTGCCCGCCGACGATCTTACCGACCCGGCGCCGGCAACCTCGTTCGCCCACTTGGACGCGACGACCGTGCTCAACCGCGCCATCTCCGAGCTGGGCATCTACCCGGCGGTGGATCCGCTCGACTCGACCAGCCGCGTGCTCGAGCCGCGCGTCGTCGGCCAGGAGCATTACGAGACGGCACGTGCGGTGCAGGCCATCCTGCAGAAGTACAAGTCGCTGCAGGACATCATCGCGATCCTGGGCATGGACGAGCTTTCCGAAGAGGATAAGCTGACCGTCGCCCGTGCCCGCAAGATCCAGCGCTTCCTCAGCCAGCCCTTCCACGTCGCCGAAGTGTTCACCGGCATTCCGGGCGCCTTCGTGCAGCTGGAAGACACGGTGCGCTCGTTCAAGGCGGTGGTCGACGGCGAGTATGACCATCTGCCGGAAGCGGCCTTCTACATGGTCGGCGGCATCGACGACGCGATCGCCAAGGCCAAGAAGCTCGCCGACGAGGCGTAATAAGGACTAGCCCCTCCCCTTCAGGGGAGGGGCTGGGGTGGGGCGCGAGCGAAGCGCGCGTCCCGTAAGCCCCAGCGAATACCGACGCAGGGGGCGGTGTCCCCCACCCCAACCCCTCCCCTGAAGGGGAGGGGCTTAGGAAGAACCGAGATGCTGCACTTCGAACTCGTCACCCCGGAACGTCTCGTCCGCTCGGAAGAGGTCCATATGGTCGTCGTCCCCGGCAGCGAGGGCGATTTCGGCGTGCTCGAAGGCCATGCGCCGATCATGTCGACGATCCGCGACGGCAATATCGAGCTGTACAAGGCAGGTTCCACCACGCCCGAGCTGATCCGCGTCGAAGGCGGTTTCGCCGAGGTCAACGAGCGCGGCCTGACCGTGTTGGCCGAACGCGCAGAGTAATATCGGTCAGCCGGGGCGGCCCGGCCAGCCAACGCCACCATCGTCATCCCCGCGAAGGCGGGGATCCATTCGCGCCAACGCGCCGGCTCCTGCCGGAACCGTCCAGGCCAATGGATCCCCGCCTTCGCGGGGATGACGGCGTCTCGGGCACGGCGGCGTCGCGGCGCGGGCGCAACGCCCCGCCGGTGATTGCAGCCGACCCCACATAGTTAGCCAAATCGCAAGGCTTGTCATTTAGTCCCCGTGGCTTCCTGGAGGACTGAAGTTCGATGAGCGCGTTCGGGCGTCGTGGCGGCATGGGAAGCGGGACCGGGGGGCGGCCGGCGTTCGGCGTGGCGCGGCCGATGCAGGGCGGCGGGTTCCAGCGTGCCGAGCCGCTGCCGCTGGGCGGCGAGCAGTTCCCGCCGCTCGATTCGGTGCCCCTGCCCGGCCAGCACTTGGCCGACCCGATGCTGGAGCGCGACCCGCTCGGCCCCAGCGCGGCCAGCGCCGATGCGATGCAGCGCCTGGCCGATCGCCAGGCCGCGCCCGCCGACCAGGGCAGCTCGCGCAACGAGGGCTTCGAAGCCTCGATCCACCGCATCAAGGAACAGGTGCTGCCGCGCCTGCTCGAGCGCGTCGATCCCGAGGCCGCGGCGACGCTGAGCAAGGACGAGCTCGCCGAGGAATTCCGCCCGATCATCGGCGAAGTGCTCGCCGAGCTGAAGCTGACCCTCAACCGGCGCGAGCAGTTCGCGCTGGAAAAGGTGCTGGTCGACGAGCTGCTGGGGCTGGGGCCGCTCGAGGAACTGCTCGCCGATGCGGCGATCAGCGACATCATGGTCAACGGCCCCGAGCAGACCTATGTCGAGCGCAAGGGCAAGCTCGAGCTCGCGAACATCAATTTCCGCGACGAGGAGCATCTGTTCCAGATCGCGCAGCGGATCTGCAACTCGGTCGGCCGCCGGGTCGACCAGACCACCCCGCTCGCCGATGCGCGCCTCAAGGACGGCAGCCGCGTCAACGTGATCGTGCCGCCGCTCTCCCTGCGCGGCACCGCCATCTCGATCCGTAAATTCTCCGCCAAGCCGATCACGCTCGACATGATGGCCAAGGGCGGATCGATGTCCGAGAAAATGGCGACCGCGCTCAAGATCGCCGGCGCCAGCCGGTTCAACATCGTCATCTCGGGCGGCACCGGCTCGGGCAAGACGACGATGCTCAACGCGATCTCGAAGATGATCGATCCGGGCGAGCGCGTGCTGACGATCGAGGACGCCGCCGAGCTCCGCCTGCAGCAGCCGCACTGGCTGCCGCTGGAGACGCGGCCGGCGAACCTCGAAGGCCAGGGCGAGATTTCGATCCGCGACCTGGTCAAGAACGCGCTGCGTATGCGACCGGATCGCATCATCCTCGGCGAAATCCGCGGCGCCGAGTGTTTCGACATGCTCGCCGCGATGAACACGGGGCATGACGGCTCGATGTGCACCCTCCACTCGAACAGCCCCCGCGAGGCGCTGGCGCGTATGGAGAACATGGTGATGATGTCGGACATCAAGGTGCCCAAGGAAGCGATCAGCCGCCAGATCGCCGACTCGGTGGACCTCATCATCCAGGTGAAGCGCCTGCGCGACGGCAGCCGCCGCGTGACCAACGTCACCGAGGTGATCGGCATGGAAGGCCCGGTGATCGTCACCCAGGAGCTGTTCAAGTTCGAATATCTGGACGAGGGCACCGACGGCAAGATCATCGGCGAATATCGCTCGATGGGCCTCAGGCCCTACACGCTCGACAAGGCCAAGCAGTTCGGGTTCGACCAGGCGCTGCTGGAGGCGTGCCTCTAGGTTCTTTGATCCTCCCCCGGAGGGGGAGGGGGACCGCCGCCGAAGGCGGTGGTGGAGGGGTGTACCCGCTAAGGGTGCGCGCCACGATACCAGCGCTGACACCCCTCCGTCGCGCTGCGCGCGCCACCTCGCCTTTCAGGGGAGGATCGTTAACGCCTCACCCCGCGTGCAGCGCCACGCTGACCAGCACCAGCGCGGCGAACAGGCCCGCCATCTGGATTGCCATCCACGGCACCCAGCCGACCTGCTCCAGGTTGCGTCGCTTGCGCCGGCGATGCTCGGCCACCCCCGCTGCGATCGCAATCAGCAGCGCCACCCCCGCGGCGATCCAGAATTCTAGTTGCATCGTCTTCCTGTTGCTGCACAGTCGCGCGCGGATAGCAGGGAGCCTCCGCCAATGCGCCATCATCATATCGCCGTCGCCGCCGTCCTGACCCTCGCCACCGTCGCGGGCGTTGCTGCGCAGCAACCCGCGTCGCTCCGCCAGGCGATCGACGCCGCGGTCGCCGCACCGAGCCGCACGCCCGCCAATAGCGCACGCGACAAATATCGCCACCCCGCCGAGACGCTCGCCTTTTTCGGCGTGAAGCCCGGCGACACGGTGGTCGAGATCTGGCCGAGCGGCGGCTGGTACACCGAAATCCTAGCGCCCCTCACCAAGGGCAAGGGCACGCTCTATGCCGCCGTGCCGAGCGGCAATGCGCGCGGGATCGAGGCGCTGAAGGCCAAGGACGCCGCGCTCTACGGCCCGATCCGCGTGGTCGCCTTCCCGGCCGCTACAGGCCAGGCCAAGGTGCCGGATGGCACGGCCGACGTGGTGCTAACCTTCCGCAACGTGCACAATTGGCGGATGGGCTATCAGCAAAGCGGACAGGATTATTCGCCCGAGGCCTTCAAGCAGATGTACGCGATGCTCAAGAAGGGTGGCACGCTGGGCATCGAGGACCATCGCCTGCCCGAGAGCGCCAGCGACGAGCGCGAGACCAAGAGCGGCTATATCAAGATCTCGACCGTGCGCCGGCTGGCCGAAGCGGCGGGCTTCAAGTTCGTCGGCGCATCGGAAGTGAATGCGAACAAGGCCGACACCGCCGACTGGCCGAACGGGGTGTGGACGCTGCCGCCGAGCTTCGCGCTGAAGGACCAGGACCGCGCGAAATATGCCGCGATCGGCGAGAGCGACCGCATGACGCTCAAGTTCCGCAAGCCGTGAAGCTGCGCGCTGCGCCCTCTGCCGTCAGCGGCGGAGGGCGCAGCGGCGGTCTCAAGGCTGTGTCTTCGGACCGACAGTGACTTGTCCGAAGGTCATGTAGACCAGCGTGGGGCCGGACGTTCCGCGATAGGTGCCCGTTGCACCGGCCAGGTACGAGGCAACCGCGGTGAAGCGCCACGCCACCGCCTCGGTGCACAACACCTTGCGGGTGGTGTATTGGGGAAGCCCCTGCAGTTCGCCGAATTGCCGGGCCAGCTTGGCATGGGTGCGCCTCGCCTCCGGGATGGAGGGATGGTCCCAACCCCAGAGGAAGCTGCCGTCGCGCGTGTTATAGGTGCCGATGACCTGGACCGGCGCGGTGGCGACATAGGTCGACGCCGTGAACCGGATGATCCCTTTGTCGAGGTCGACGCTCCACTCGAACGCCTCCTTTCCAACCGTATGCTGGAAAATCTCGGTCTTGGCGGCAATGTCGGCGTCGGCCCTGGCAAAGACCAGTTCCCTGGATTGATGCACGCGCACCTGCGGGTCCTCCGGCATGGCCGCGGAGCCGACCAGAAGCGATACCAGCGCACCGAGCCATGGCGTCATGTCCGCTACTCCGCATGCTGGCCTTCGCGGGCTGGCGCGCGCGGTGCCGCGCCCGTGATGCCCCTACTTGCCCAGCTTCTCGATCTTTTCCTGCAGCCGTGCGAGTTCGGCCTTGAGCGCCGAGACGTCGCCGTCGTTACCGCTGCCCGCTTCGGGGGCCACCGGCGCCGCGCCGGGCGCAGCACCCGGCGCGGGGTTGGCCGCGCCGCCCGGCTGGAAGGCGCTCGCCGCCGCTTCGAACATCGCCATGTTGCGCTTGGCGATCTCGGCGAAGGGCGAGTTGGCGAAGGCGCCCTCGACCGCCGACTTGAACTGCTCCTGGTTGCGGCGGAAGCTGTCCATCGACGCTTCCAGATAGCCCGGCACCATCGCCTGCATCGAGTCGCCATACAGCGCGATCAGCTGGCGCAGGAAGTTGACCGGCAGCATCGTCTGGCCGCGCGCTTCCTCTTCCATGATGATCTGGGTGAGGACGTTGTGGGTGATGTCCTCCTCGGTCTTGGCATCGACGACCTTGAAGTCGCGGCCTTCGCGCGTCATCGCTGCGAGATGCTCGAGCGTGATGTAGGACGACGTCTCGGTGTTATAGAGTCGGCGGTTCGCGTATTTCTTGATGATGACCGGACCGCTTCCAGGTGCAGCTTTCTTCATGGGGAACCCCGCGCGTGACAGATGCGCACCTAACTACAGTTTCTGACGCGCCGCAACACGGACCGCGCCCTTTGCCGCTTTTTCTTGCAATGCTGCGCAACGAAACGGCAGCATCGCCGGAGAAGCGCGCCGCGGCACTGGCGGGACTGGCCGCCTATCAACGCGCGCCCCGCCCCGCGCCGCGCCCCGAAAAGCCGATCGTCGCGCGCGCCGGCCGCGCCGTGCTGCGCGATTATGGCGGGCATGGGCGGCCGGTGGTGTTCGTGCCCTCGCTGATCAACCCGCCGCTGGTGCTGGACCTCGCCCGCGGCAATTCGCTGCTGCGCTGGCTGTCGCGCCAGGGGGTGCGGCCGCTGCTGGTCGACTGGGGGAGCCCGACGCCCGACGACGCGCTGCTCGACGTCAACGGCCATGTCGAGCAATTGCTGCTCCCCTTGCTGCAGCAATTGCGGCGCCCGCCGGTGCTCGCCGGTTATTGCCTTGGCGGCACGATGGCGATCGCGGCGGCGCAGGCGATCGAGACCGCCGGTCTCGTCACCATCGCCGCGCCCTGGCATTTCGCGGGCTATGGCGCCGCGCTGGAAGGCTTCGCGACGCTGTGGGACAAGGCCTATCCCACCTGCGAGCGACTGGGGCTGGTGCCGATGGAAGTGCTGCAGGCCGGCTTCTGGCAGCTCGATCCGCGCCGCACGATCCTGAAATATGAGCGGTTCGGCCGCTTGCGCGCCGGCGATCCGGAGGGCCGCGCCTTCATCGCGCTGGAAGACTGGGCCAATGCCGGCGCCCCCCTCACCTTCGGCACCGGCCGGCAGCTGTTCGACGACTTCCTCTCCGCCGATCTGCCCGGGCGCGGCCGATGGGAGGTGGCCGGCGCAGCCGTTCGGCCCGAGGCACTGGACCTGCCCATGCTGTCGCTCGTCTCGACCACCGATCGCATCGTGCCCGCCGCGAGTGCCGCGCGGCTGGGAACGGTGCGCGAGATGGCGCTGGGCCATGTCGGCATGATCGTCGGCGGCCGCGCGCGGCGGGCAGTGTGGGAACCGCTCGCCCACTGGTTAACTGCGCTTCCGCGCACTAGATAGCCGCCAAACACACCCAGGAGACCAGCATGACCGACGTCGTGATCACCGCCGCCAAGCGTACCCCGGTGGGCAGCTTCCTCGGCGCCTTCGCCGCCACGCCCGCGCACGAGCTGGGCCGTGTCGCGATCGAGGCGGCCCTCGCCGAAGCCGGCGTGAAAGGCGAGGAAGTCTCGGAAGTCATCCTCGGCCAGGTGCTCACCGCCGCGCAGGGCCAGAACCCCGCCCGCCAGGCCGCGATGAACGCCGGCCTGCCGAAGGAAGTGCCGGCGTGGAGCGTGCAGCAGGTCTGCGGCTCGGGCCTGCGCGCGGTGGCGCTCGGCTTCCAGTCGATTCGCAACGGCGACGCGACGATCATCGTCGCGGGCGGCCAGGAGTCCATGTCGATGAGCCCGCATGCCCAGTCGCTGCGCCCGGGCACCAAGATGGGCGACCTCAGCCTCGTCGACACGATGATCAAGGACGGCCTGACCGACGTGTTCAACGGCTACCACATGGGCATCACGGCGGAAAACCTGGCCGAGCAGTACCAGGTGACCCGTGGCGACCAGGACGCATTCGCGGTTCGTTCGCAGAATCTGGCCGAAAAGGCGCGCGCCGACGGCCGCTTCAAGGACGAGATCGCGCCGGTCACGGTCAAGACCCGCAAGGGCGAGACGGTGGTAACGGACGACGAATATATCCGCGCGGGCGCGACGGTGGACGGCGTCGCCGGCCTGAAGCCTGCGTTCAAGAAGGACGGCACGGTCACCGCTGCCAACGCCTCGGGGCTGAACGACGGCGCTGCCGCGCTGGTGCTGATGAGCCGCGAGGAAGCCGAGAAGCGCGGCGCCCCGATCCTTGCTACGATCAAGAGCTGGGCAAGCACCGGTGTCGATCCGTCGGTGATGGGCATCGGGCCGGTCACCGCCAGCCGCAAGGCGCTGGAAAAGGCGGGCTGGACGATCGGCGACCTCGACCTGATCGAAGCCAATGAGGCGTTCGCCGCCCAGGCGCTGTCGGTCGGCAAGGAATTGGGCTGGGATGCCGACAAGGTGAACGTCAACGGCGGCGCGATCGCCATCGGTCACCCGATCGGCGCTTCCGGCGCGCGCATTCTCACCACCCTGGTTCACGAGATGAACAAGCGGGATGCCAAGAAGGGGCTTGCCACCCTGTGCATCGGCGGCGGCATGGGCATTGCCCTCTGCGTAGAGCGCGACTGAGCTAATTCCCGCGCCGATTGGAGGACGTGGCCGTCGATGACCGATGGCCACGTCCTCTGGCGTCCTGCGCTGCGCTCACGATCGGCGTCATTTTGCGTGTGGACACATTCAGCAACAATGGCGGGGCATGTGTCGCATTTTGGCAACATATCGTTCCCAAAAGTCATGTCCCGTTAAGAATCAGCCTTGCCCTTGCTCCAGCCTAGCCAGCAGATTGCCGGTTCAGACATAATAGGGGCAATCCATGAAATTTTCTAAGCTGCTCGGTGTCAGCGCACTGGCGACCATCGCGAGTCTCGCGAGCACGGCCGCTCTCGCTCAGACAGCGGCGGATCCTGCCGCCCAGACCGAAGAGAAGGCGGAGAATGCCAGCGAAGGCATCGTCGTCACCGGTTCGCGCATTCGTCAGCCGAACCAGGAATCCGTTTCGCCGATCACGACGGTGACCGGCGATCAGTTCTTCGAGACCGGTCGTGTTTCGGTCGGTGACGTGCTCAACGATCTGCCGCAGTTGCGCAACACGTACAGCCAGCAGAACTCGACGCGATTCCTGGGTACGCGCGGCCTCAACCTGCTCGATCTGCGCGGCCTTGGTACGTCACGCACGCTGGTGCTGGTGAACGGCCGTCGTCACGTGGCCGGCGACATCCTGGTGAACGGCGTTTCGCCCGACGTGAACACGATCCCGACGGACCTCATCCAGTCTGTCGACGTGATCACCGGCGGTCAGTCGTCGATCTACGGTTCGGACGCCATCTCGGGCGTCGTGAACTTCAACCTCAAGCAGAACTATGACGGCCTGCAGCTGCGCGGCCAGGCCGGTGCGAACGTCGATTACCGGGACGCGGGCAACCAGTATGTCTCGATGCTGGCCGGCAAGAACTTCGCGGAGGGTCGCGGCAACGTCGCGCTCAACGTCGAATATGCGCATTCCTCGCCCTATTACGGTTCCGATCGCCCCAATCTTCGCCAGAATGACGCTTTCGTCATCGTCGACACCGATCCCGCAAGCTCGGCGAACGGCTCGGACGGGGTGTTCGATCGCCAGTTCCTGCGCGACATCCGTTCCACGACCATCTCGACCGGCGGCCAACTCGGCTTCACCAGCCCGACCGGCGCGTGCGGGCGCGACCAGAATTCCAACGCGGCATTCACCTGCGCCTTTCTCTTCCAGCCGGACGGTAGCCTGATCCCGCAGACCGGCACCCGTGTCGGTATCGGACCGAACGGCAGCTTCCTCGGCGGCAACGGCTATTCGGGCCGCGAAGGCAAGCTTCTGACGCTCTCGCCCGATCTCGAGCGCATCTCGGTCAACTTCCTCGGTCACTTCGACATCACGCCGGCGCTGGTGCCGTTCGTCGAAGCGAAATATGTCCGCGCAACCGCATTCGGCTCGACCAGCGGTCCGTTCTTCTCGCAGGGCACCACGCTCGGCGACCCGGCAGCGAGCAATCGCGAGCGCCCGCGCCTCGACAATCCCTATCTCAGCGCCCAGGCCCGTGCCGTCATCGAGCAGCAGCTGCGCGCCGGCGGTGTGACCCCCACCGATGCGACGCGCTTCTCGCTGCGCAAGAACTGGGTCGAGCTCGGCATCCGCGACGAAAACATCAAGCGTGAGACGTTCCGCGTGGTCGGCGGCCTGCGCGGCGACTTCAACGATGACTGGAACTACGAAGTCTCGGTCAATTATGGCGAGCACAAAGAGACCAACCTGATCAGCGGCAATATCAACATCCAGCGCTACCTGCTGGCCGTCGATAGCGTTCGCGACCCGGTCAGCGGCAACATTGTCTGCCGTTCGAAGATCGATCCGGCCGCCCGCGTCGCATATGTCGACAATGCCGCCATCCTGGCCCAGGACGTTGCAGCATGCGTTCCGGTCAATCCGTTCGGCGAAGGCGCTTCGTCGCAAGCGGCACGCGACTATCTGACCGTGCCGTCGCGCGCGACGGGCAAGATCACCCAGTTCGTCGCGTCGGGCTATGTCTCGGGCGACTTCAGCCAGCTGTTCGAGCTGCCGGGCGGCCCGGTGGCGTTCTCGCTGGGTGCGGAATATCGTCGCGAGACCAACTATTACGATCTCGATGATATCACCCAGGCCGGCTATGCCTTCTACAACGCCATTCCGGAGTTCACGGCGCCGGCGTTCGAAGTGAAGGAAGCCTTTGGCGAAATCAGCGTGCCGCTGCTGCGCAACACGCCGTTCTTCCATGACCTGACCCTCAAGGGTTCGGGCCGCGTCGCCAACTACAAGGGCAACACCGGCACCGTGTTCGCATGGGACGCCGGCGTGAACTGGGCACCGATCCGCGACCTGCGCCTGCGCGCGACCTATTCGCGCTCGGTCCGCGCACCGAATCTATCGGAGCTCTACTCGGCGCAGAGCCAGAACTTCGCGACCGTGGTCGATCCCTGCTCGGCCCGCAACATCGCCACCGGTTCGTCCAACCGCGCTGCGAATTGCGCGGCGGCGGGCGCTCCGGCCGGCTATGACTTCGTCTATGTGCAGTCTCTGGAGATCGTCAGCGGCGGCAACCCCGACCTGAAGCAGGAAACCTCGACCAGCTACACGATCGGTGGCGTGTTCGAACCGAGCTTCCTGCCGGGTCTGTCGCTCAGCGTCGACTATTACGACATCAACGTGGAGAACGTGATCTCGTCGGTCGCGGCGCAGACGATCCTCAACCAGTGCTATGATCAGGCATCGCTGAACAATCCGTTCTGCGGCCTGTTCACGCGCGCCGGGGCGAGCGGTGGTCCGCGCGGTGAAATTCCGTTCCAGGTCCTCGAGGGCTCGCTGCTGCAGTCGACGCTCAACTTCGCTCGCCTGAAGGCGCGCGGCATCGACACCAACCTCAATTACCGGCACAAGTTCGACTGGGGTACGCTCAACCTGCAGGGCATCTACACCCGCACGCTGCAGCGCGACAGCTTCACCAACCCGGCCGACCCGCAGCGCCTCGACCGCATCTTGGGTGAACTGGGCGATCCGGAAAACGAGTTCAACCTGAACGCGAGCGTGAAGCTGGGCAAGGTGACCCTCGGTTACCAGCTCCACTGGATCGACAAGATGTACCTCAATACCTACGAGGACTATAACTCGGTTCAGGGACGGCCGCAGGAGAATGCGGACTACGCATCGCTCCGCAAGTATCCGAGCGTTTTCTATCACAGCGCGCGGGTCGATGTGGACGTCAACGATCGCTTCAACCTCTATGTCGGCATGGACAATATCGGCAATCGCTTCCCGCCGTTCGGCCTGACCGGCACCGGCGCGGGCTCGGGCATCTACGACACGCGTGGCCGTTACGGTTATGTCGGCTTCGTAGCCAAGTTCTGATCCGTCAGAAGCAGCTGGGGGAAAGGGCCGGAGATTTCTCCGGCCCTTTTTTCTTGCCGGTCGCGCGCGTGGTTGGGCGGCCGCCTGCCGTGACGCTCAGCGGCCGATCGATCCCAGGGAGACGATCTTCGCCCGTGCGCACGAACCACGCCGAACGCCCGTATGCGCCGGGCAAGCAGCGTGCCGCCGTGCACCACCGTATTCGGCGGATCGAATGCACCCGATACAGCCGGTCGCGCGACGACCGGCACGTGGAGAACGGGTCAGCTCCACACCCGATCGAACCGCGCGCCAAGCCCGGTGAGCAACTCATATTGCGACAGCCCGCTCAGCGCCGCGGTTTCGGGCAGAGCATAGTCCATCGCCACCCAGTCCCCCTCCTGCAGATCCGGCGCCGCGTCGACGCAGATCGCGGTCAGGTCCATCGACACGCGGCCGACCACCGGCAGCACCGCATCCCCGACCCGCGCGCAACCCTTGTTCGAGAAGCAGCGCAGATAGCCGTCGGCATAGCCGAGGTTGAGGATCGCCACTTCCATGTCGTGCGGCGCCGTATAGGTGGCGTTGTAGCCGATCGTCTCGCCCATGTGCACAAGGCGCCGCTGGAGGATCTGCGCTTCCGGCGTCGCCACCTGGCGGATCGCGTCATGCGCATCGCGCTGGCGGCCGCCATAGAGCGCGATGCCCGGCCGGGTGAGATCGAAATGATAATCCGGGCCCAGCGCAATGCCCGCGCTGTTGGCAAGGCTCATCCGCCGTGCCGGGCTGCGCCCGGCCAGCGCAGCGAAGCTATCACGCTGTCGGGCGTTCAGCGCCACATCCTCGTCGGCGGCGACGAGATGGCTCATCAGCGTCTCGACCATCAGTCCGTCGAGCAGCCCGTCCGCCACCGCCTGCGGAGCGACGCCCAGCCGGTTCATGCCGGTATCGACCATCACGTCGCAGGCGCCCCCGCTCGCCGCCTGCCAGCGCGCGACCTGTTCGGGGCTCGCCAGCACCGGACGGACATTGCCGGGGCGATCGGCCATGTCTTCCGCGCGGGCGCCGTGCAGCACCGAGATCGGCACGCCCAGATCGGCGAGCGCCCGCGCCTCCGCCCAGGTCGCCACGAAGAAGTCACGGCAGCCGGCAGCCGCCAGCCGCTCGACCACGCCGCGCGCGCCCAGCCCATAGCCGTTCGCCTTCACCGCCGCGCCGCAGGCCGCACGGCCGCTCAGCCGCGACAGCAGCGTCCAGTTGGCGACAAGGGCGGCGGTATCGAGGCGGAGGCGCAGGGGGGCTTGGGTCATCCCCAGCCGGTTAGCGCTGCCGCCCGCGAATCGCCACCGTCTCGCGCAGGCCGACCATCGTCACCAGCAGCGCCAGCGCTACCACCGCGAAGGTGTACCACAGCCCGGCATAGGGATTGCCGGTGCGCGCGACGATATACTGGCTGATAAAGGGCAGGAAGCCGCCGAAATAGCCGGTGCCGATATGATAGGGGATCGACATCGACGAATAGCGGATCCGCGTCGGGAACATCTCGCTGAGCAGCGCCGCCACCGGGCCATAGGTGGCGCCGCACAGCGCCATCAGCACCGTCATTGCCACTAGAATCATCGCGATGTCGATCGGTGCCGGCACAATGCGGTCGAAGCGGTACCCCGCCTCCTTGAGCGCGACCTCCACGGCGGCGGGCGTGTTGCGCTGCACCACCTGCCCCCCGATGGTGACCACCACCGTGGGCGCCTTGGCGGTCGTGTAGCTGACGCCCAGCTTGGAGAGATGATCGAGCAAGCGGCCGCATTCGTCGGCCTGGCGGGTGGCGAAGGGATCATAGGCGCAGTTGGGCCCGGCGACGACCACCGGCTGGCGGATCGCGGCCTTGGCCAGGCCGGGATTGGCTGCGCTGCCGATCACGTAGAAGCAGGGGAACAGCAGCGCCAGGGTGAGCGCGTAGCCGATCACGATCGGCGGCTTGCGTCCCACCTTGTCCGACAGCCGGCCGAACAGCACGAAAAAGCCGGTGCCGATCACCGCACCCGCGCCGGTGATCAGCTGCGCCGCAGTCTGGTCCAGCCGCATCGGGCCGGAAAGAAAGGCAAGCACCGAGAACATCGCGGTGTACCACACCACCGTCAGCCCGGCGGCGATGCCAAACAACGCGACGAACAGCCGCTTCTTGTTGCCGGGATAGGTGAAGCTCTCGACCAACGGGTTGCGCGCCGTTTCCCCGGCGGCCTTCATCGCGCGGAACACGGGGCTTTCGGAGAGCCGGAACCGCATCCACAGCGAAATGGCGAGCAGCACCAGCGAGAAGAGGAAGGGCAGCCGCCAGCCCCACGCCTCCCAGACGTCGCCCGCCGCCAGCTTGAACAGCAGCACCACGGCCAGGCTCAGGATGAAGCCGCCGACCACGCTCGCCTGGATGAAGCTGGTGTGATAGCCGGCGCGCCCCTCGGGCGAATGCTCCGCCACGAAGATCGCCGCCCCGCCATATTCGCCGCCCAGCGCGAGGCCTTGCGCCACCCGCAGCGCGAGGATCAGGATCGGCGCCGTCGCCCCGATCTCCTGATAGCTCGGGATCAGGCCGATGCCGGCGGTGGCCAGCCCCATCACCGCGATGGTGACGAGGAAGGTGTATTTGCGCCCCATCCGGTCGCCCAGATAGCCGAACACCACGGCGCCCAGCGGGCGGAAGCCGAAGCCCACCGCGAAGGTGGCCCAGGAGAGCAATGTCGCCAGCGTCTCGTTGCCCGAGGGGAAGAAGGTGCGGCCGAGAATGCCGGTGGCGGTCAGCGTGCCCCAGATGAAGAAATCATACCATTCGAAGATGGTGCCGAGCGACGAGGCGCCGATCACCATCCGCATCTCGCCCGCGCTCGGCGTGCAACCCTCGTCCGTCATCCGCTGTTTCCCCCGCGTTTGAGGGTGGTTCTACAGCAGTCGCGCACGGGAGCAACGGCTCAGGCGCGGCGCCCCAGCGTCTTGAACATCAGCGTGATCCGCGCGGCATCGGGGGCGCCGCCATAGATCGGCCGCGCGGCGTGGGGGATGGTGCCGGGAAAGATTACCAGCCGATCGGGCTTGGGCATCACGGCCTTCACCACCTCGCTGCCGCTGCGGTTGAAGAACAGCGTCTCGCCGCCCTGATCGGCGTTCCATTCGGCCTGGGGATAATAGATCGCGGTGAGGTGGTCCTTGCAGTCCGAATCGAGATGGACACCGCCCCCCACCCCGCTGGGCATCCGGTTGGCATAGCAGCGCGACAGGCGCTGGGCGCGCAGCGGCTTGCGCAGCAGATCCTGCCACACCTCCGCCACCAGCGGCGCGGCGCCTTCCAGTTCGGCACCGATGCTGTCGGGATCGCGATCTTCCTGCCCGCTTTTCTGATAGCCCGCAAAGTGCTTGTAGAAATAGCGCGGCGCATCCGGGGCGCCGGAGGAATAGGCGCCGTGCTTCCAGCCGGGCTGGTCCAGAAAGTCCCAGACGCACTGGCGCCGCACTTCGCCCAGGAAGTGATCGAGTACGCGAATGTCGTTCAACGGCCGGTCCTTGCAACACGCCCCGGCGGGGCCGCACCGCAATGCCCGAACAAGGTTAAGGCGAGGTTAGGCGCACGGGGGAATCGGGTTCAGCCGCCGATCCCCTCCAGCGCCTCGCTCGCCTCCATCCAGGTGATTTCGGCGGCCTCGATCTTCTCCGCCACTTCGGCGCGGCGCTTCATCAGATCGGTCATGGTCAGTTTGGCGAGGGCGGGCTCGGCGGTCGACGGATCGAACATCGCCTTTTCCAGCCCCGACAGCTGCGCCTGGAGCCGGGCGAGCTCGGCCTCCGCCGCCTTGGCCGCCTTGCGCAGCGCGGTGCCCTTTTCGCGGGCCTCGGCGGCGGCGCGGCGGGCCTCCTTGCGATCGGCCTTGGAAGCGCCGCCCTTGCCCCCGCTCGAATCCTTCGACAGCACGAAGGCGATATAGTCGTCGAGGCTGCCGTCGAATTCCTTCGCAGTGCCCTGGTCGACCAGCACCAGCCGGTCCGCCGTCATCTCCAGCATGTGGCGATCGTGGCTGACCACGACGACGGTGCCCGAATAGCCGTTGAGCGCCTGGATCAGCGCCTCGCGGGCGTCGACGTCGAGGTGGTTGGTCGGCTCGTCGAGGATCAGCAGGTGCGGCGCGTCACGGGTAATCAGCGCGAGCGCGAGGCGCGCGCGCTCGCCGCCCGAAAGCTTGCCGACCTTGGTCGTCGCCTTGTCACCCGAAAAGCCGAAACGGCCGAGCTGCGCGCGCACCGCGCCGGGGCTCGCCCCGGCCATGTTGCGCGTCATGTGCTGCAGCGGCGTGTCGTCGCGGTCGAGCTCCTCCACCTGATACTGGGTGAAGTATCCCACCTTCATCTTGCCGCTCGAATTGATCGCGCCGTCCATCGGCGTCAGCTGCGCGGCGAGCAGTCGGGCGAGCGTGGTCTTGCCGTTGCCGTTGCGGCCGAGCAGCGCGATGCGGTCGTCGGGATCGATCCGCAGGTTGAGCCGCTGGAGGATCGGCGTCTCGCCATAGCCGACGCTCGCCATGTCGAGCGTGATCAGCGGCGGGCGCAGCTCGTCCGGATTGGGGAAGTCGAAGCTGAGCGAGGGATCGTCGACCAGTTCGGCGATCGGCTGCATCCGCGCCAGCGCCTTCTGCCGGCTCTGCGCCTGCTTGGCGGTGGAGGCGCGCGCCGAGTTGCGGGCGATATAGTCCTGCAGCTTCTCGCGCTCGGCCTGCTGCTTGGCGCGCGCGGCGGCGAGCTGCGCCTGGCGCTCGGCGCGCTGGCGCTCGAACGCGTCATAGCCGCCCGGATAGAGCGTCAGCTTGCCGCGCTCGAGGTGCAGGATGTGATCGACGACATTGTTGAGGAAGTCGCGCTCGTGGCTGACCAGCACGATCGTCGCCGGATAGGATTTGAGGAAGTCCTCCAGCCACAGCACCGCTTCGAGATCGAGGTGGTTCGAGGGCTCGTCGAGCAGCAGCAGGTCCGGCTGCGAGAAGAGCAGGCTGGCCAGCGCCACGCGCATCCGCCAGCCGCCCGAGAAGCTTTCGAGTTCGCGGTGCTGCATCTCCTCGTCGAAGCCGAGGCCGACCAGGATGCGGGCGGCCCGCGACGGCGCGGCATGCGCGTCGATCGCGAGCAGCCGCTCGTGGATCTCGCCGATGCGATCGGGATCGTGGCTGGTCTCGCTTTCCTCGAGCAGCGCGGCGCGCTCCAGATCGGCGGCGAGCACCGTCTCGAACGGCGTCGCGGTGCCGCCCGGGGCCTCCTGCGCGATATAGCCGAGCTTGGCGCCGCGCGGCATGTCGACGCTGCCGCCATCGGGTTCGAGCTGGCTGGCGATCACCTTCACCAGCGTGGACTTGCCGGCGCCGTTGCGGCCGATCAGGCCGATGCGGCCGCGCGGCGGCAGCTTGGCGGTGGCGCCGTCGATAATCGTGCGGCCACCCAGGCGCACCGTGATGTCGGTCAGATTGAGCATGATCGGCCACCGCCTAGCCGATGCCGCGTCGCAGGGCCAGCCATAGCGAGGCGCCTGAAGCGATCGGTGCAAAGCTTTGTTCCCGCCCTGTAACTAGCTAGTTCGCTTTTGAAAGTGCGCGGCTGCGGCGGGTCGGGCGGGGGCGGGCATGCGGAAGAACTGCAGGATCCCGCGAATTTTTTGCCCCGGGAACAGGGCGTTCCTCCGGTAATCTGCCTATAATTCCCATGTCGCGGTTGGATCCAAGACCGCCGGTGCGGACCATGAAGCTCGCGCTAAGAAATCTTACCGGGGGATAAGTGGCAATAGAACTCCATGTCGCGTCTTCCGCCGTCATGCGCAATGCTGCCGATCTTCGCCAGCAATGCATCGATGCACTGGCAGAAGAAGGCGCGATTCATATTGATATCGCAGACGTAACGGACGCTGATCTTAGCTTCGTCCAGATCCTCTGCGCACTGCGCGTGTCGGCAGCAGACGCCGGTCGCGAGGTGCGCCTGCGCACGCCGGTCCCCGCGCCGGTGGCGGCGCTGCTCGAGCGTGCCGGTTTCCTCGCCGCACCCACCCCGCAAGATCTCGATTTCTGGTTTCACGGAGAAGCTGTTCAATGACCGCCTCGATCCTCACCGTCGATGATTCGCCCAGCCTGCGCATGGCGATCAAGATCGCGCTGACCGGCGCGGGCTATGCCGTGACCGAGGCCGGCGACGGCGTCGAAGGGCTGGCCAAGGCCAAGGGCGCCAAGTTCGACCTGATCATCACCGACCTCAACATGCCCAACATGGACGGGCTGACGATGATCCGCGAGCTGCGCAAGGATCCCGCCCAGTGCGGCACGCCGATCCTGTTCCTCACCACCGAGAGCGACGATGCGATGAAGCAGCAGGCCAAGGCCGCCGGCGCCACCGGCTGGCTGGTCAAGCCCTTCGTTCCCGAACAGCTGCTCAAGGTGTCGCGCAAGGTGCTCGGCCGGTGAGCGGCGGCGATCCGATCGCCGCCTTCCGGGTCGAGGCCGGCGACCTGCTCGACCAGGTCGAGCAGGGCCTGCTCGACCTGACCCACCGGCTCGACGATCGCGACCTGATCGCCGCGGTGTTCCGGGGCTTGCACACGCTCAAGGGCTCGGGAGCGATGTTCGGCTTCGACGCGCTGGCCAGCTTCACCCACCACTGCGAGACCGCCTTCGACCGCGTGCGCAAGGGCCTCGCGCCCGCGACCCAGGGGCTGGTCGCGGTGATCCTCTCGGCCAAGGACCATATGCGCGCGCTGGTCGACGGCGACGGCGCGGGGCTCGAAGCCGCCGGCGCCGCGATCCTCGAGGCGCTGCAGCGCGAGGTGGATGCCGCCGCCGGCGCACCGCCCACCGCCCCCTCGGCCCCCGTCCGCAAGGGCTGGCGCCTGCGCTTCTACCTGCCGCCCGAGAGCATGGCCAACGGCACCAACCCGCTGATGCTGCTCGACGAGCTGCGGAGCCTGGGCGACTGCAAGATCGCCGCGCGCACCGACCGGCTGCCCCCGCTGGCCGAGCTGAACCCGATCGAATGCCATATCGGCTGGGACGTCACGCTCTACGGCGACGTGTCGCGCGACGATATCGACGACGTGTTCCTGTTCGTGAT
>NZ_JAAILI010000006.1 GCF_012650175.1 Sphingomonas sp. S2M10 | reverse complement strand
CGCTGCGCCTCAATTTCGGTGACCGCCGCTGCCTCAGTGAAGAGCACCGCGTCGGTGAGGTGGCTTCTATGCGCGGTTCCCAAGACCGTCAACGAGAAAATGAAACTTTCTGTCGTTTTCGTGACAGCTGGCCCTGAAATCCGCAGAAATCTGGGGTTTACGGCTTCTCAATCGGGGCATGCGATAGCCGTCCGGTGACCGAATCAACGCTCGAATCGCCGAATCAGGCCCCGCAATCGCTCCGGAATCAGGTGCGAAAGGCCGTGCTCTGGCGTTCGGGCACGCAGATTCTCGGGCAGCTGCTCACCTGGTCGTCGACCTTCCTGGTCATTCGCATCCTCGCGCCGGCCGATTACGGGCTGTTTGCGATGACCCAGGTGGTGCTGGTGCTGCTCAACATGCTCAACGGCTATGGGCTGGCGAGCGCCCTCATCCAGCGCGCCGATGCCGGGCACCGCGCGCAGCGGCAGCTGTTCGGGATGCTGCTGCTGCTCAACGGCGGGCTGGCGCTGCTCCAGGTCGCCGCCGCGCCGCTGGCCGCTGCCTATTATCGCCAGCCGATGGTCGCCGAGCTGCTGCGGGTGCAGGCGCTGCTCTATCTCTGCACGCCGTTCATCGCGCTCCCCTATGCGCTGCTCGCGCGGTCGATGGATTTCGCCAAGCAGGCGCAAGTCAATTTCGTCTCGGCGCTCGCGGGCGCGATCACCGCGCTGACCGGCGCCTATGGCGGCTGGGGCGTGTGGACCCTGGTCGCGGCGCCCATCGTGCTGTTCGCCACCCGCGCGATCGGCATGACGGTGGCGGCGCGCGCGCTGGTCTGGCCGAGCTTCGACTTTCGCGGCGCGGGCGACATGGCGCGCTATGGCGGGGTGATGGCGGCGGGGCAGGTGTTCTGGTTCCTGCAGAGCCAGGCGGACGTGTTCATCGCGGGGCGCATGTTCGATCCGCACCTGCTCGGCATCTATACGACCAGCCTGTTCCTAACCCAGATCTTCGTGTCGAAGTTCGTCCCGCCGCTGAACGAAGTTGCGTTCTCCGCCTATGCAAAGATGCGCGACGATCCAGCGGCTGTGGCGGCGGCGTTCGTCCGGGGCGCGCAGTTGATCCTGCTTGCCGCGATGCCCTTCTATATCGGGCTTGCCGCTACCGCGGAGCCGCTGGTGGCTGTCGTGCTCGGGCCGAAATGGGCGGAGGCGGCACCGGTGGTGCACGGCCTGGCGCTGGTGATGCCGCTGATGACGCTGCAGGTGCTGTTCGCGCCCGCCAGCGACGCACGCGGGCGCCCCGGAATCAGCGCGCGCAACGGGGCGACCGGCGCCCTGTTCCTGCCGATCGCGTTTCTGATCGGTGTGCACTGGGGCATTCAGGGACTCGTCGCCGCCTGGTACGTCGCCTATCCGCTGTATCTCGCCTTCTCGGCGCAGCGCACGCTGCCGGCGATCGGGGTTTCCTACGCGCGCCTTGCCCACGCCATCGCGCCGCCGGTGTTCGCAGCGCTGGCAATGGGGTTGATCGTGACGCTCGTCGACCGCGAACTGCCGCCGCTCGGCCCCCTGCCCCACCTCGCTTTGCTCGTAGGCATCGGTGGCGCCAGCTATACGGCGCTGCTGTTCGTCTTTGCGCGGTCGACCCTGGCCGGTGCAATCGCCTAGATTCGCAATCGCGCCGGCTAAGCCTTCACGCCGTCTGGATATAGGCGCGCATCGCTTCCGCCTCGGACTCGATCCGGTCGATGCGATATTTCACCAGATCACCGATCGAGATGAAGCCGATGCAGGCCTCGCCGTCGATCACCGGCAGGTGGCGGATGCGCCGCCGGGTCATCAAGGCCAGCGCGCCGAGCACCGACTCGTCCGGGCCGACGGTGATCGCCGGCGCCGTCATCACTCGGCCGACCGGCAGTTCGAGCCCGATCGCGCCTTCGCGCTCGATACAATGGATCACGTCGCGCTCGGAAAAGATGCCGGAAATCTGCCCGTTTTCCAGCACCGGCACTGCGCCGATACGTCGCGCCGCGAGCAGCGCCACCGCCTCCGCTACGGTGCGGTTCGAGGCGATCGACACGATGTCTCGCCCCTTGCCTTCGAGGATTGCCGCGATGGTCATCGCATTCTCTCCTTGGCTTTCATTTTTTAGGCGTTGTGTATCCCACGAATCCGCCCAAGTTGCAAAAGCATGCAACGCCCCGACGGACTCGACGATCCCCATTATGCCGCCTTCGCCTGGGGGCGGTTCCGCCGCATCCTGTGGGGGATGGCGGCGGTGGCGGTGCTCGCCGCTTGCGTGGCGGAATATTGGCTATGGGCGACGATGGGGGAGCTGCATATCGTCACCGCGATCGCCACCTTTCTGGGGGTGTTCTTCACCGTCATGATGGCGGCGGCGCTGATGGGGCTGATGTTCCTGAGCTCCGGCAGCGGCCATGATGCGCAGGTGGAAGACCCGCTGAAGGACGAAGTCGACCTCGACTGAGGCCTCAGCGCGCCGATCTGCGCGCGAAGTCCAGCGCGGCCTCGCCATTTGCCGGCACGGTGACCCGCCAGGTCTTCACGCCCTTGCGCTCTACCAGCGCGGCGCTTGCGTCTGCGATCGGATAGGGAATCGGCAGCTCGAAGGTGACGGGTGCATCATGCGCGTTGCTCACCTCGACGCGGAACGCCTGGCGGCGCTTGCCGCCGGGACGGCCGATCACCGTGTAGCGCACGTCCGTGCTGGTGCCGGGGAGCAGTTCCACCTCCTCGCCGATCGCCCGGTCCGCCAGATCGGACTCGCCGATCAGCACCGGCGCGCCGCCCCGTTCGGCGAACAGCGCGAGCTTGCCCGCGGGCAAGGGCAGGCCGAGGCCTTCACTGGCGAGGTTCTCGGTACGCAGCACGATCTGGGTGGCGCGGCTGGGCGGCCGCGCTTCGCCGGCGCTGTACGGGAAGGGTGAGAAGATGCCGCGATAGAGCCGCGCTACCTTCACCGATTCGCGGTGCAGCAGTGCCACCTGCTTGGTGGAAAGCGCGGCGACGGTCACCGGCTCGGGCACGCGGTAGAGCTTGAGGTCGCCCAGTTCCTCCTGCTCCGCCATCATCGCCGGCGCGGGGGGCGGGGGCGGCGGCGGTGCGAGCGCCATCTGCGCACGTCCCTTACGCCGGCTTCCGCTCACCACGATTTCCAGACCTTCCTGAACCTCCGTAACCGGCGGCGCCATCGGAGCCCCAGGCGGCCCCGCCATCGACGTCGTGCCCTGCGGCCAACACTGCAGGCGCAGCTCGGGCGCAGCCCCCCGCGGCAGCGGTGCCGCCCGGCCCTTGTTGACCTTCCCCGCCACCGCGCTGGTCCGCGCATCGGCAAAGCCCTGACTGCCCCCGTTCACCACGGTCATCCAGCCGAACAGGTCGAGCATGTCGTCCGCGCCCAGCCGCGCGACATAATTGGCCGACCAGTCGAAGCCCTGCGCCAGATAGGAAAGTTGCACCGTCATGGTCTGCGCGGCCGGGCTGTCGCTGGTTACCGACAGCGTCGGCTTGGCAGCGAGATCCGCGGGCACGCCCGGATAGCGGATCGCCTCCGGCAGCCCCGCGCAGCCCAGCGCCTCCACCCCTTCAGCGGTGCTGAGCAGCACCCCGCCATCCGGCCCGGACTGGAGCACCGCCGCACTCTCGGTCACCTTGCCGGTGGCGCGATTCGTCCGGCGGACGGTGACGCTGCGCTTGAGATAGGCGTCGACCAGCGTCGCCGGACCGAGCAGCCGGGCGTCGCGATTCTTCTCCCCCACCCCGCGCGGCAGGCCGGTGACGATCGCGGTTTCCGGCATCATCCCTTCGGACACGCCGACGAAGCGGATCACCAATGGCCCCGCCGGCAGCGTGACCGTCCGCGTTTCGGTGACCAGCGCATAGCCGCCGGGCCAGCCCCGCCCGGGCTCCACCTCGCGGTGCACGTCGCGGTAGAGCGTTACCGCCACCGCGTCGGGCTTCTCCGAGAGCACCAGCGCCTGCGCGCCCGCCGGTGCGGCGGCCAGCAGGGCAAGCAAGCCGAAGGCGATGCGCGCGAGCATCGGATCAGTAGCGGCTATCGAACACCACGGTCACCGAAGCCTTGCCATTGGCCGGCACCGGCACCTTCCACTCCATGCGATCGGCCGAGATGCGTTCCCCGGTGAGGCTCTGCTCAAGCACGCGGACATCGCCCCACAATCCGGTCTGGGCGAGATCGACGGTCACCGCGTCGGCGCGGGCATTGCTGAAGTCGTAGCGCATGGTCGTCCTCCACCGCTTGGCGGAGAGCTTCCGGCGTTCCACCACCACCGCCGCGCCCTTCACGTCGAACGCCTCGCCGGTGCGCAGCGACATGGCCGAGCCCATCGGCGCGGCGTCCACCCTGCTTTCGCCGATGAACTGCGGCTCGCCCTTGCGATCGCGCATATAGACGCGGATCGTCCCGCTCGGCAGCTGGTCGCCCAGGCCGCCATTCTTCGCGGTCGAGAATTTGAGGACCGTCGCGGCGCTCCGCAGGTCGCTGTCCGCCCCCAGCCAGCCATTGGTCCATTCATAGGTCTTGCGCGCCGGCGCGCCCTTCACGTCGAGGAAGCTGACCTGCTTCTGCTGGGCGTTGGCGATCGTGGTGCGGCGGCCGAGCGGATAGAAGATATAGTCGCCCAGCCGCTCGCGGGTGCCCGTCTCGGTGCCCGGCGTCTCCACCGTCGTGTCGTTCAGGCGGCTGAAGCCGGTGTTGCCGGAAGGGGCGCCGGCGACCAGCGTCACGTCAGCATTGGTGTACGTCGTGCCGGTGTTGTTGGTGAGGGTGATCCAGCCCTGCAGGTCGATCGCGCTCTTCGCCTCGTCGAACAGCATCACATAGTCGCTGGTCCAGCCCAGGCCGGGCGTGAGGTAGCTGAGCGTCGCCGGCACCCGCCCGCCGCTCGCCACCTGCAGCGTGACCGACAGCGTGGGGCGTGCGCGGAGATTCTCGGGCACCTTGTCGAAGATCACGCGGACCGGCAGCCCGTCGTCGCGCAGCACCTCGATGCGCGGACCGATCTGGAGGACGATGCCGCCATTGGCCGACAGCACCCGCGCCTGTTCGCGCGTCTCGGCGCCCGTGGCGGGATTGGTGCGCACGATGGTGACGACCGAGCCAACCGCCTTTTCCATCAGCTTGTAGGGCGTGAGCAGGTCGAAATCGAAATTCTGCTCGACGATGCCGATGCCGGGGCCGGCGAGCGTCACCGTCGCGGGTCGGATCTGGGCGGAAACGTCCGGAAATTCCTGGCGGACACGGCCGGCGGCAAGGTCCAGCATGCGCACGTCCTGCACCAGCGCCTGGTTGTTCTGGTAGATGGTGATGGCGAGATCGCCCTGCGCGGTCTGGTCCGGGGCCGGAATCTGCTGGGCCTGCGCGCCGAGCGGCCATGCTGCCGCGAAAAGCCAAACCGCATGCCGCATCGCCGATCCTCCCCCTGTTCGCGGGCGAACCTAGCACAATGTGCCCGGTCGACTAGTCCTTCTTCCGAAAACCGCGCGGCTTGCGGACCGGGGCGCGCAGGCTCGCCGCGATCGCCAGCCCGGCCCATTCGCGCAGCGCGTCGGCATCGTCATAGGCATCCGCCGGCGCACGGCGATAGTTCATCACCATCGTCCGGTCCTTGGCCGTATAGGTGAAGCGGTCCGCGCCGGCCGCATCCCACAGGGCATCGCTTTCCGCGTCGGCCTTGAACCAGAGCTCGTCAAAGGCGAGGATCGCGAACACGGTGTGGTCGCAATACAGCGTCGCGCCGCCCATCATCCGCCGCATCGTCACCATGCCGATCGGCGCGAGCGCCTCGCGCACCCAGTCGACGAGACCGGTATCGAGCGCCATCAGCGACCGGCCAGCGCTCGCAGCGCCGCGCCGGTGACGCGCTGTACCGTCCATTCCTCCATGCCCACCGCGCCCATCGCGCGGTAAAAGTCGATCGCCGGCTGGTTCCAGTCGAGCACCGACCATTCGAACCGGCCATAGCCGCGATCGACTGCGATGCCGGCCAGGTGCCGGAGCAGCGCCTTGCCGACCCCCGCGCCGCGCGCCGCCGGCGTAACGTACAGGTCCTCGAGATACAGGCCCGGCCGCCCGGTCCAGGTGGAGAAGTTCTGGAAAAACAGCGCGAAGCCCAGCGCGGCGCCGCCCGCGTCTTCCGCGATGACCGCCTCGGCGGCCGGGCGCGGGCCGAACAGCGCGGCTTCCAGCATCGGCTCGGTCGCGAGGACGGCGTCGGGTTCCCGCTCGAATTCGGCGAGTTCGCGGACGAAGCCGAGGATCTGGGGTACGTCGGCGGAGGTGGCGAAACGGATCCGGGTCATGCGGCGGCCTCGGTCTGGGGCGCGGGGGCGACGCGGCCGCGGATCGCGGCCAGACACCCGAGGATGATCAGCAGCGCGCCCGCGACCGTCCAGGCCGAGACGCGCTCGTCGAACACGACATAGCCGAGCAATGCCGCCCAGACGAAGGCGGTATATTCCACCGGCGCGAGCAGCTGCGCCTCGGCATGGCCATAGGCCCAGGCGAGCAGCACCGCCGAGATCGAGCCGACCAGCGCCGCGCCCAGGATCCAGGGCCATAGCGCGAGCGACGGCATCGCCGAGAACCACGGCGCGCCGGGCAGCATCACCAGCGAGAGAACAAGACTGGTGAACAGCGCGACTTCGATCGGATCGGCGATCTGCGCCTGTTGCCGCAGCAGGATCAGGCTGCCGGCGTAGAGGATGGAGGCGGCGAACACCGCGATCGAGCCCAGCACCACGTGCGTCGAGGCATGCGCCTGGACCTGCCCCGCCGCGATGGTCAGCACGCCGAGGCTGGCGACGAGCGAGCCGCCGATCGCCGCGCGGCGGATCCGCTCGCCGAGGAACGCGGCGGCGAGGAACATCGCGATCAGCGGCGCGAGAAAGGTCAGCGCGATTCCCTGCGCCATGGTGACGCGGGCAAGACCCCAGAAGAACAGCACGACCGAGGTGCCCGCCAGCACGCCGCGGGCGAAATGCAGCTTGAGCGCCTTGCGGCCGGGCCAGGGTGTGCGGCGCAGCAGGAAGATCGGCCCGAGCAGCACGATCGCGCCCACCGACCGCCACAGCACCGCGCTATAGGCGCCGTGGGCGATCGACATGCCCTTCATCACCGCATCCATCACCGAATAATTGGCGATTCCGAGCGCGGCGACGAGAAAGGCAAGGCGGGGCGAGCGCGACATGGGGGTGCGGGTAGCCGCGCCGATCGGGATTGGCGAGCCCAAAACCCCTCCCCCCTTGCGGGGGAGGGAGGGGCCCGCCGCGCAGCGGTGGGAGGGAGAGGGGGCGATTTGCGTTCCGCAAATCGCGCGGCGCGATGCGCCGCTCACCCAAGCTTCGCTAGGCAGCAAGCTGCCAAGCTACGCTATCCTCCCCCCTCAAGGGGGAGGATAAAGGGGTCACCCCTTCCCCTCCGCATATTCCTGCGTCCCGCGGGTAATCACCCCGTCCCCCGGCAGGATCGCCGCGATCGGGATGTCCGGCTGCGCCAGGATCTCCGCATAGAGCGGCGCGAAATCGGTCTCCACCGTCTCGCGGAGCAGCGCCTCGAAGCTGGGAATCACGAAGTAATTCTGCTGGAAATCGTCGATCCGATAGTCGGTCCGCATCACCCGCTGCATGTCGAAGCGGAGGCGGTTGGGGCTGTCGCTCTCCAGCGCGAACACGCTTTCGGCCGAGCTGGACACGATGCCCGAGCCATAGATGCGCAGCCCCTCGGCCTCCTCCACCAGCCCGAACTCGACCGTGTACCAATAGAGCCGCCCGAGCTGCTTGAGCGCGCCCAATTCCAGCGCGCGCATGCCGCCGCGGCCATAGGCTTCCAGATAATCGGCGAAGACGGGATCCGCGAGCATCGGCACATGGCCGAACACGTCGTGGAACACGTCCGGCTCCTGGATATAGTCGAGCTGGTCGGGCCGGCGGATGAAATTGCCCGCGACGAACCGGCGGTTCGCCATATGGTCGAAGAACACGTCGTCCGGCACCAGCCCCGGCACCGCGACCACCTGCCAGCCGGTGAGCTTCATGAGCCGCTCGGACAGTTCCTCGAAATTGGGGATGCCCGAGTCGGACAGCCGCAGCGCCTCCAGCCCCTTGAGATAGGCCGAGGAGGCGCGGCCCGGCAGCAATTTTGCCTGGCGGGCGAACAGCCTGTCCCAGGTGGCGTGTTCCTCCGCCGTATAGGCGGCCCAGTCCTGCGGGATCGTCCAGTCCGCCGCCGCGCCCTCGGGCGGCCGCTCCAGCACATGCGTTTCTTTGTTCATGGACGGGATATAGCAATCCGAACCCCGCCGCGAAACGCCGGGCTGTTCCTAGCCCAGCGCCTCGTCGAGCAGCTTGGCCAGCCGCAGCCCGCCGCGGACCACCTGTTCGCGGGCGACCGGCACCAGCTTTTCCAGCGTCGCTTCGTCGAGATGCGCGGGATGGTCGCCCGGCGTGCAGACGCCCTCGCCCGCCGCGCTGGGATAGACCGCGTCGCGCGCGACCTGCCAGCTTTCGCGGCTCCAGTCGGCGACGCTGCCGCCCCACACCGCATTGCGCTCGGCCGCGCTATAGGCGCGCACCGGCGAGGGCGGCTGCGAGATCGCACGCTCGGCGAGATAGCCGTCCCACACCGAATGGAGGTTGAGCTTGGCGCTGGTGAAGGCGCCGTAGTTGGTCTTCACCTGGTTGCCGCCCAGATCGCCATGATCGCCCGCGTGGAGCGGCTGGTGGAGATCGCCGACGAAATGGACGAGGAAGGCCAGCGCCATCACCCGCTCGCGCACCGGCACCTTGGGGTCCTTGAGCAGCTTCACATCGCGCTCGATCTGCGCCGAAACGCAATTGCCGTCGCGGCAGGGCGGCTTGAGGTCGAACGGCTTGCAGATGTCGACATTCTGATAGTGCCAGGAATAGGCATAGCTGAAGCGCGGGCCCAGGCCCTTCACGCAGTCCGCCCAAACGCTCGCCTGCTCGATGGTGTTGGCCGGGCAGGTCGGCGTCTCCAGCAGCGCCTGGCGGCGGAGCAGCGCGTCGATCCTGGCGCGCACCGCCGGCGTGACGTTGCGATAGGCGATGGCCGCCACCGTCTCATGGCCATATTCCCAATAGGCGGAAGCGGGCGAGGCGGCGGCGAAACCGAGCAGCGCGGCGAGGACAAGCAGGATGCGACTCATGGGCGCACCCCCTAGGCCCGGCGCGCGTCCGCATCAACACGCGGCACGTCTCCTCGCCCGCATTGCGGCGCGCCCCAAACCGGCCTATTAGCCGCGCCCAAATGGCACGTATCCAGACTCCCCAGCGCATCCGGGGCACTCAGGACATTTTCGGCGAAGACCAGCGGCGTTTCGCTGCGGTGCTCGAAGTGTTCGATCGGGTGCGCAAGCTCTATTGCTTCCAGCGGCTCGAGATCCCGATCTTCGAGGCGACCGGCGTCTTCGCCCGCTCGATGGGCGAAACCTCGGACGTCGTCTCCAAGGAGATGTACAGCTTCGAGGACCGCGGCGGCGATTCGATCACGCTGCGCCCGGAATTCACCGCCGGCATCGCGCGCGCCTATATCAGCGAGGGCTGGCAGCAGTTCGCGCCGCTGAAGCTCGCGACCTCGGGCCCGGTGTTCCGCTACGAGCGCCCGCAAAAGGGCCGCTATCGGCAGTTTCACCAGATCGACGCCGAGATCCTCGGCGCGCCCGAACCCGCCGCCGATGTCGAGCTGCTGGTGCTGGCCGACCAGCTGCTCAAGGAACTGGGCATCGCCGAGGGCGTGACGCTCCAGCTCAACACGCTGGGCGATGCGGCGACGCGCGACGCCTGGCGCACCGCGCTGGTCTCGCATTTCGAGGCGCACAAGGGCGAACTGTCCGAGGACAGCCTGGCGCGTCTGGAAAAGAATCCCTTGCGCATCCTCGATTCGAAGGACCCGCGCGACCGCCCGATCGCCGACAGCGCGCCGGACATCGACGCCTATCTGACCGACGAGGCCGCCGCCTTCTTCAAGGCGGTGACCGACGGGCTCGATGCGGCCGGCGTCGCCTGGACGCGCAATGCGCGGCTGGTGCGCGGGCTCGATTATTACCGCCACACCGCGTTCGAGTTCGTCACCGACCGTCTCGGCGCGCAGGGCACGGTGCTGGCCGGCGGCCGCTATGACGGGCTGATCGGCTCGCTCGGCGGTCCCGAAACCGCGGGCGTGGGCTGGGCGGCCGGGGTCGAGCGGCTGGCGATGCTGATCGAGGAGCCCAAGGCGGCGGCGATCCAGGTCTATGTCGTGGTCGAGGACGACCGCGTGCAGGCCGATGGCGTGCGCGCCGTTGCCGCGCTGCGCCGCGCCGGACTGGCGGCCGAGCTGCTCGCCACCGGCTCGCCGCGCAAGCGGTTCGACAAGGCGGTGAAGAGCAACCCCGATGCGCTGCTCTCGCTGGGCGTCGCTGACGGCGCGACCTCGAAGCGGCTCAAGGTCGATGTCGGCGACGCCGCTGCGATCGAAACCGTGCTCGGCAGCATTGCCTGGGGCGGCCCGACCGAATGACCCGCATCCCGCCGGACCGCATCGCGGCGATCGAGGCGCGGCGTGACGAGTTGCAGGCGCTGATGGCGTCGGGCGAGCTCGGCGGCGATCGCTTCGTCCAGGTATCGAAGGAATATGCCGAGATCGAGCCGGTCGCGGTGGCGGCGGGCAAGGTCCGGCAGTTACGCGCCGAGGGCCAGTCTCTCCAGCAGATGACGCAGGAGGCCGACGACGAGCTGCGCGCGATGGCGGTGGAGGAACTCCGCGCCAACGAAGGCACGCTCGCCGAGGCCGAACGCAAGCTGGCGCTCGCGCTGCTCCCCAAGGACGCGGCCGACGAGCGCCCCGCGCTGCTCGAAATCCGCGCCGGGGTGGGCGGCGACGAGGCGGCGCTGTTCGCGGGCGATCTGCTGCGCATGTACCAGCGCTATGCCGATCGGCTCGGCTGGCGGACCGAGCTGATCTCGGCCAGCACCTCCGAGGCGGGCGGGTACAAGGAAGTGGTGGTCGGCATCACCGGCACCGGCGTGTTCGCCAAGCTCAAGTTCGAGAGCGGCGTCCACCGGGTGCAGCGCGTCCCCGCGACCGAGGCGGGCGGCCGCATCCACACCTCCGCCGCCACCGTCGCGGTGCTGCCCGAGGCCGAAGAGGCCGACGTGCAGATCGACGATAAGGACCTGCGCATCGACATCTATCGCGCCTCCGGCCCCGGCGGCCAGGGCGTCAACACCACCGACAGCGCGGTGCGGATCACGCACTTGCCGACGGGTATCGTCGTGATTCAGCAGGACGAGCGCTCGCAGCACAAGAACAAGGCCAAGGCGATGAAGGTGCTCCGCACCCGCCTGTACGAGGCCGAGCGCGAGCGGCTGGCGGCCGAGCGCGTCGGCGCGCGGCGCTCGATGGTCGGCTCGGGCGATCGTTCGGAGCGGATCCGGACGTATAACTTTCCGCAAGGACGGGTGACCGATCATCGCATCAACCTGACGCTGCACCGCCTGCCCGAGATCCTGGAAGGCGAACTCGACGAACTGGTCGGCGCGCTGGTCTCGCAGGACGAGGCCGATCGGCTTGCCCAGCTGGATTCCTAAGATCCTCCCCGGAACGGGGAGGGGGACCATGTGCGCGCGCACATGGTGGAGGGGGATCGCAGCGAGGGATGCCCTTGTGGAGCCCCCCCTCCACCAAGCCGCTACGCGTCTTGGTCCCCCTCCTCGTTCTGGGGAGGATCTTGGGGCTGACGCTCCGTGAGCCTTCGGCCCGTCAGGACAGCCCTTGCGGAAGCGGCCCGCCAGCTCGAAGCCGTCTCCGACACCCCCCGGCTCGACGCTGAGTTGCTGATGGCGCACGCCCTCGGCACCACGCGCGACAGACTGCTGCTCGGCAGTCTGGGCGATCCCGAGCCCGACCGCTTCGCCGCGCTCGTCGCGCGCCGCCTCACCCACGAACCCATCGCCTATATCACCGGCACCCGCGCCTTCTGGACGATCGACCTCGCGGTCGGCCCCGGGGTGCTGATCCCGCGCCCCGACAGCGAGACGCTGATCGAGACTGCGCTTGCGTGGTTCGCCGGCCGCGCGCCACGGCGCATCCTCGATCTCGGCACCGGCCCCGGCACATTGCTCCTCGCCGCGCTGGCCGAATGGCCGCAGGCGCAGGGCCTGGGCGTCGACGCGTCCGAAGCCGCGCTCGGCTATGCCCGCCGCAATGCCGAGGCGCTGGGCATGACCGATCGTGCCGAATTCCGCCTTGGCGACTGGGCCACGGGGATCGACGGCACGTTCGACCTGATCCTCGCCAACCCGCCCTATATCGGGACGGCGGAGCCCCTGCCCCCCCAGGTGCTGGAGCACGAACCCGCCGAAGCACTGTTCGCCGGTGCCGACGGGCTCGACGACTATCGCCGCATCGTCCCCGCCCTTCCCCGCCTGCTCGCTCCCGATGGCGCGGCAGTGCTCGAAATCGGCTGGACGCAGGCGCAGGCGGTTTCTTTGCTCGGCCAGGAACAGGGGCTCACTTCGAGCGTCTATAAAGACATGGGCGGACGGCCGCGCGTGGTCCGGCTGACTTGAAACTACGCGCAAACGTCACATATTTCTGCTTGGAGATTGGTACGCCAGCGGCTAGAAGAAGGCCGGGGCGAGGCACCTTCAACCAAGTTGTTGAGATAAAGGGCTGAGGCCCGACTCCATGGTCATGTGTGCCGCTGCAGTCCGGCGGCCGTGGCAAGCGGAAGGTTCTGGGTATGCCCGGAACCCTCCGCGAATGTAACCCTGCATCCGGAACCTCGATGAATCGACGGACGGCTTTGTAAAGACAGGACAACGAGACCTTGATGAACAATCGTCAGGCCGGCCGCCGTCGCGGCCGTGGCGGGCAGCAGCGCCAGGGCGGGAGCCCGAACAATCAGGGCAATGGCAGCCGCATTGACAACCGTGCCCGTGGCAACGCCGCCCAGCTGCTTGAAAAGTACAAGAATCTTGCCCGCGACGCGCAGATGCAGGGTGACCGCGTCAACGCCGAATATTATCTCCAGTTCGCCGATCATTATTTCCGCGTTCTGAACGAGAACCGCTCGCGTTTCGAGGAGCAGAACCAGCAGCGCCGCCAGCGCGACGAGTTCGACGGCGACGAGGAAGAGTTTGAGATGGAAGGCGAAGCCGGCCGCGAGGACGAGGCCGAAGCGCCCCGCCAGCAGCAGCCCCGCCGCGAGCGCGAGCCGCGTTTCGAACGCGAGGCGCGCGAGCCGCGCAGCGAACGCGAGGGCCGCGAGCCCCGCGAACCGCGCAGCTACCGCGAAGATCGTCGCGAGCGGACCAATGGTGCATCGAACGGCCACGCCAACGGCCATGCCGCCGAGGCCGCGCCGGCAGAAGCGCAGGTCGCCGAGGCGCCCGTAGCAGAGGAAGTGGCCGAGGCGCCCCGCCGCCGCGGTCGTCCGCGTCGTGAGGCAGTGGTCGAGGCCGAGGCGCCGCACGGCATCGACGCCGCGGTCCTCCCCCCCGCGATCGGTGCCGATGCCGCGCCGGTAGAGGAAGAGGAAGCGCCGAAGAAGCCGCGCCGCCGTCGCACCGTGAAGAGCGACGAGGCCGAGGCACCCGCCGCCTGAGGCGACGGGAAACCGGGACAGGAAAAAGGCCCGCTTCCGAAGAGGAGGCGGGCCTTTTGCTGTTGGACATACGGGAGTGGCCGGCCGCCCATGTGGCTTTCCAGGGGGGCAGGACTCGGCAGCGGGACGGCATTTGCCGGCTTCGGGGTGCACGCCTACGGGCGCGCCGGCTCAGCTGCCGCCGAGCACGTTGATCGTGAAGGCCACCACGCCCAGGTTGAACACGAAGGCCGCCAGGCAATGGAGCGTCACTACCCGGCGCAGCTGGCGCGTCTCGATTGAGACGTCGCTAGTCTGGAAGGTCATGCCCAGACAGAAGGCGAAATAGATGAAGTCCCAGTAATTGGGCTCGGGGGTCTTGGGAAAGTCCAGCCCGCCCTTGTCGCGCCCGCCGGGTGCCGCGCTGTAGAACAGGTGCGCATAGTGGAGCGCATAGACGGCGTTGCTGAACGTCCAGCTGAGCGCGAGCGTGCCGAGGATCAGCGCGAGCTGCGCGGGCTGGGGCGCCTTGCGCTCCATCAGCTCGCTGGCGATCGCGATCAGGATGATGACGGTGACCGCGCCGGTGAGGCCGAGCAGCACCAGCCGGTTCGCGTCGTTGTTGCAGGCCGAGCGCCGCATCGCATCGGACTGGTGGCGCAGCATCGGCATGCAGAGCGCGAGGAACAGCGCCGCGCCGATGTCGAAGGCGAGCATGGCACCCGCCCGGATGCCGAACTGCGGCACCAGCAACAGCCCTGCCGCGATCGTCGTCGCGGCGAAGGCGAGAAAGCGCGGCGGCGCGAGGACGTTGCCGACCCCTCGGGGTCTCGCCCCGCGCCGCCGCGACGTCTGGTTCAGGCTGCCTTGGCCTTCTTCGCGGCCTCGATCGCCTCGAGGACGATCTGGCGCGCTTCGGCGGCATCGCCCCAATTGCCGATCCGCACCCACTTCTCGGACTCCAGGTCCTTGTAGTGGGTGAAGAAATGCTCGATCTGCTGCAGCACGATCGAGGGCAGGTCCGAACGCTCGCCAACGTCCGAATAATAGGGGAAGGTGCTGTCGACCGGCACGCAGACGAGCTTCTCGTCGCCGCCGGCTTCGTCTTCCAGCTTCAGCACCGCGATCGGGCGCGCACGCACCACGCAGCCCGGCACGAAAGGCGAGCGGGCGATGACGAGCGCGTCGAGCGGGTCGCCGTCGGGCGACAGCGTGTGCGGCACGAAGCCGTAATTCGCCGGGTAGCGCATCGGCGTGTGCAGGATGCGATCGACGAACAGCGCGCCGCTGGCCTTGTCGAACTCATACTTCACCGGCTCGCCGCCTACCGGCACTTCGATGACGACGTTGAGGTTGTTGGGGGGATCGTCCCCGACCGGAATCAGATCGATGCGCATAAGTATCTCTAAACCTTGGTTGGCGGCTCCGCCCGTCTCAGCGGGCTTGCAGCAGCTTGTCGAGGCCAGCCTCTCCTTCGACCGTCTTGACGAGATGCGGATAGCGCAGCCCGTCATGATAGTCGATGCTAACCTCTCGGTAACCATCGTCCCGTTTCAGGGTTAACCGGATCGGCGCCTTGGTGCCCTTGGCCGCCTTTACCGCATCGATCAGCGCATCATTGGCATAGGCGCGGCCGTTCACCGCGACGATCTCGTCGGCGACGGTGATGCCTGCCTTGAACGCCGGGCTGTCCCACAGCACGCCGGCGATGCCCTTCTTGCCGAGCGCAAGGCCGAGCGAATAGCTGAGATCGGCGGTGCCGGGGCGGCCCATCTTGTTGGGCACCTCGGTATAAACGAGCTTGTAGCCGTTGCGCGCGAACCCGCCGAGCGGCGCGCGTTCGGACACGTCGTGGAGCCGCGCGGTGAGCAGCTTGCGCCAGTCATAGGGCTGGATACCCTCCAGCGTCTTGACCACGTCTTCGAAGCTGTAGGTCACCTCGCCATAGTCGCCGTCGCGGCCGCCGAAGAAGACGCGCGCGAAATCGTCGATCGACTTGGTGCCCTTGCTCTGCTCACGGAGGATCGAATCGACCTCCATCCACACTAGCAGCCCCTCGTTGTAATAATCCTCGCTGCGCTGCCAGCTGGTCCAGCCCTTGGGCGCGCGCGCGGTGATGATCGGATCGTTGGTGGTGTCGATCAGCGGGCGCCACTGGCGGCCGGCGCGGTTGTCGAGGCTCGCCATGATATTGGCATAGCCTTCCAGCGTCTCTTCCTTGGACACCAGGCCCGAGCGCGCCTGGAATACATAGCCCCAGAACTGCGTCTGTCCCTCATAGACCCACAGCGACTGGTCGCGCATCGGCATGCGGAAATCGGGCGTCCACAGCTCGGCGCCGCGGCGATACTTGCCGTCCCAGCTATGGGTATATTCGTGCGGCAGCAGGTTGCGGGCGGTCGCCTGCTCGGCCCATTTGGTGAAATAGCCGGGCTGCACGCCGTTTTCCGAGCTGCGATGATGCTCGAGGCCGATTCCGCCCATCTTGTCGCTGATCGACAGGAGGAAGTGATACTGGTCGTAATGCTGGGCGCCGAAGGTCTTCACCGCCTGCTCGACCAGCTTTTTATGCGCCTCGATCTGCTCGGGCTTGGCCTCCAGTTCCTCGGCGCTGTCCGCCACGACGTCGAGCGTCACGCGCTCGCTGAGCGGGAACTTGCGGTAATAGCGGCCGGCGATCACCGGCGAGTCCATCAGGATCTCGTAGCTGGTGGTGTCGTAGACATAGGTGGACCCCGTCACCTTGGCCGGTACCGCGCCGGCGGCGGTCCAGCCTTCGGGATATTTCACCGTCGCCTGGATCGGGATACGGCGGGTGAAATAGCCCGCGGGATAGAGGCTAAGCGAATTGAACTGCACGCTCATCATCTCGGGCGTCATCACGATGCGGCCCTGGCTGCCGTCGGTCGCGGAGACGAACTGGAACTCGGCCTCGACCGTCTTGGCGCCCGCCGGTACGTCGACATGGAAGGCGAACACGTCAACCGTGTCGCGCGTCCAGGGCAGGCGCTTGCCGTTCGCCTTGATCTGCAGCCCGGCCAGCTTCTCGATCTCGCCGCGCGGCCCGTGCTTGCCGGGCAGCCATTCGGGGAACAGCAGCGTCAGTCGGCCGCTCTTGGCGACGGGGATCGTCTCGCGCACGCGGAAGATGCCGCGCACCGTGTCGGTCGCGTCGACATCAATCTTCAGCGTGCCGGGGTATGCCATGTCGCGCGCCGCCGGGATGGTATCGACGATCGGCACCGGTTGCGGCATCGAATTCTGCGCGAGTGCAGGCGCGGCGGTGGCCAGCAACAGGCTGGCAAGCGAGATGGCACGAACCATGATGTGACGGCCCCTTATATGGTCTTCGCGAACGCGAAACGGCGCGGATCGGGCAATATTGTTGCTCGCGAATTTCCGGAGGGCAAGGGGAGTTCAGTCGCGCCGGTCCTCGTAGATCGCGACCACCCGCTCGCCACCCGCCGAAACCTTGCCGCGGTACATGCCGGGGGTGGTGAAGTGCCAGTCGAGTTCGCCGCCGGGTGCCGCAAGAATCACCCCGCCGACGCCGCCCATCGCCTTCACATCGGCCATCACCACATCGGCCGCCTGCCAGGCGGTTTCGCCCTTGAACCGCATCCGGGCGCAGATCTCGTGCGCGACGCCTTCACGGATGAAGAACTCGCCCGAGCCGGTGGCGGAGACCGCACAGGCGCGATCATCGGCATAGGTGCCCGCGCCGATCAGCGGCGAATCGCCCACCCGGCCCCAGCGCTTGCCGGTGAGCCCGCCGGTGGAGGTGGCGGCGGCCACATGGCCGTGCGAATCCATCGCCACCGCGCCGACCGTGCCGTATTTCATGTCGACGTCGAAGCCGCCGCGCGCGGTGTCGCCCTTCATCGAGTCGAGCTGCTGGCGACGCTCCTCGGTGCCGAACCAGGCGTTGTCGACCTGATCGAGCTGCTGTTCGCGGGCGAACTGGTCCGCGCCTTCGCCGGCGAGCAGGACGTGGCGGCTCTTCTCCATCACCGCACGGGCGAGCGCGACCGGGTGCCGCGTGGTGGTCGATCCCGCGACGGCGCCGGCCGCGCGGGTGCGCCCGTCCATGATCGCCGCGTCGAGCGTGTGGCCGCCTTCCCAGGTGAACACCGATCCGCGCCCGGCATTGAAGTGCGGATCGTCCTCCAGCACCTGCACCGCCGCCTGCACGGCATCGACCGCCGAGCCGCCGACGTCGAGTACCGCCGCACCGGCATCGAGCGCGGCGTCGAGCCCGGTCTTGGCACCGGCTTCCTGCTCGGGCGAGAGCGCGCCGGGCTGCATGCTGCCAGAACCGCCATGGATCGCCAGCGTCCAGCGGGGCTTGGGGGTGGCGGTGGACATGGCGGCGGGCTCCTGCAGATAGGGTTTGGGCCGTCCCCTAGCAGATCGGGCGGAGGGTCCAAGCCACGCCCGACGCTTCAAGGCCGTCTCCTCCCCCGCCAGGCAAAGGGCTATTGCATTGAATGCGAAGACATAGCGCCAGCCAAGAAACCGTCGTCATTCCCGCGAAGGCGGGAATCCATTGCCCTGAGCGCAGGGGGAAAGAACCGCGGCTTCAGCGCCAATGGATCCCCGCTTTCGCGGGGATAGCGATATATTTGATACCGCGCGATCGCCTGCCGCCAAGGTCGAAGGATGCGCTCTGGCCAAGTGCACCCGATGCCTCGCATCCGCCCTAGCCCCGCCGCGCCGATGCGCCTATATGGCCTGCATGTCCGTACGACCCTGGCGCGATATCGTCCGGCGGCAAAGCCGTCAGATCATGGTGGGCAACGTGCCCGTTGGCGGCGATGCACCGGTGACGGTGCAGACGATGACCAACACCGCCACCTCCGACGTGAAGGCGACGATCGACCAGATCCGCCGCTGCGAGGAAGCCGGCGCGGACATCATCCGCGTCTCCTGCCCGGACGTGGAAAGCACCGCCGCGCTCAAGCAGATCGTCCGCGCCGCGCGCGTGCCGATCGTCGCGGACATCCATTTCCACTATAAGCGTGCGCTGGAGGCCGCCGATGCGGGCGCGGCCTGCCTGCGGATCAATCCCGGCAACATCGGCTCGGCCGACCGGGTGAACGAGGTGGTCAACGCGGCCAAGGCCAATGGTGCCTCGATCCGCATCGGCGTCAATGCCGGCAGCCTCGAGAAGGACCTGCTGGAAAAATATGGCGAGCCTTGCCCCGAGGCGCTGGTCGAATCGGCGCTCGACCACATCAAGCTGCTCCAGGACCGCGACTTTCACGAGTTCAAGGTCGCGGTGAAGGCCAGCGACGTGTTCCTCGCGGTCGCCGCCTATCAGCAACTGGCCGATGCGGTCGATTGCCCGCTGCACCTCGGCATTACCGAAGCGGGCGGGTTCGTCGGCGGCACGGTCAAGTCGGCGATCGGCATCGGCTCGCTGCTCTGGTTCGGCATCGGCGACACGATCCGCGTCAGCCTCTCCGCCGAGCCCGAGGAGGAAGTGCGGGTCGGCTTCGAGATCCTCAAGGCGTTGGGCATTCGCAACCGGGGCGTCCGCGTCGTGTCCTGCCCGAGTTGCGCACGCCAGGGCTTCGACGTGATCCGCACCGTGCAGGCGCTGGAGGAACGGCTCCAGCACATCCGCACGCCGCTGTCGCTCTCGGTGCTCGGCTGCGTGGTCAACGGCCCCGGCGAGGCGCGTGAGACCGATATCGGCCTGACCGGCGGCGGCAACGGCAAGCACATGGTCTATCTGTCGGGGCTGACCGACCACACGGTCGATGATGCCGACATGCTCGATCACATCGTCCAGCTGGTCGAGGCCAAGGCCGCCGAGATCGAAGCCGCGAACGCCGAGCCGGCCCAGGCAGCGGAGTGATCCGCCGCCTGCCCGACGGTGATCAAAGCCGGAAATAATAGAGCAGGCTGCCCGCTTCGCCGTTCTTCGCGCCTTCGGAGAACAGGAAGTAGGAAATCACCACCACCTTGCCGCGCCCCGTGGGATCGTCGACCACATTGATGCTGGGGTTGCCGAAAGAGCTGCTGCCGCCCGGCGTCTGCGGCGCGATCGGGATGATGGTACCCGACCCATCCGGGACGACCCCGCTTTCGGCATAGCGGTATAGATAGATCCGCCACTTGTCCCACGAGGCGGCAGGCGTGCCGATATTGCCCTCCTGGATCACATAGCGACCGGTGCGGGTGCGCAGCATGTCGCGCTGCCCCACATTGCCGGTGACCCCGAGGAGGCTGAAGCGCAGATTGTAGCGGTAGCTCGCTGCCGCCTCGACGGAAGTGGCCAGGCCGCGCGGATCGAACATCATCTGGTTGGTGGTCGTCGCGTTCAGGTCCTTGCGGCCGCTCCAGTAGTGGAAGCCGATTTCCCCCGAGACGCAGCGATACACGCCGCAATAGCTCTGCCGCAGATCGAAGAAGCTGGGCGTGCCGTTCAGCGAGGTGAGGAAGCTCGGCTGAATCCACAGCCCGCGCTCCACCCGGTTGATCAGGTCCGCCCCGGTGTAGAACAGCCTGTAGGCGATCCGCGACGGCCCGGTGGAGCCCGGCCCCCGCCCCGACCATTGCTCGTGCGCGACCACGATCCAGGTCGAACCGCGCACCGTGGCAACGCGCGGCATGCTGGCATTGTCGGCCAGCATGCCGAGATAGCGCCAACGGAGCAGATCATTGGAAGCGGCAAGATTGACCTTGAACCGCAGCGCGCCGCCGCTCACCGCATAGGCGGTGTGGTAGACGGCGGCATATTTATACGGCTGGCCGGAAAGCTGGACAAGCGACAGCCCGTCCATCGTGTTGCCGATGTCGTCGCGCAGGCCGTAGCGCGCGGCGGTCGCCAGGCGCGGATATTGCAGGTAATATTGCAGCTGCGACTGCGAGATGTCGGGCGGGGGCATGCCGAAATCGGCGTGCGCCACGCCGCCGATCGTCAGCAGAAGGAGCGCGAACAGGGCTTCGAACAGGCGAGCGCACGTCATGCGCCATCTCCAACGCTGCGATCCCCCGCGCGATGTGTACAAGGGAGTTATAGGCGGGCGCGCCCGGCGGCGACCTCCGCACGGCTACCTAGCGGTGGGGCCCGCGCCCCCTCGCGAATCGGCCGCGACGGAGGTACCGCCGCGCATGGCCTATGCCCGACCCGCTTCCCCGCCCCTGGTGCTCGGATGAATCCCGAGCCCAATGCCGCACTGATCGATGCGGGCATGCTGGTGACCGTGCTGTTTGCCGCCCGTCTCGTGCTGCTGGCGTGGGGCGGGCATGCCGGCTGGAGAGGCTGGGCGGCGCGCTGGCTGCGGCGCGGGGCGGCGGCAGGGCTGCTGGTGCCGGTGTTGCGGCTGGGCACACTCGCGGCAGCAGGCGGGGCGCGGACCCCGCTGCTGATCGCGGCACTGACGGCGTTGCTCGCGGCGGGCGCGCTGCTCGCCCTGATCGACGCGGCGGTGGTGGAGTGGTGCGCGACGCCGCGTCGCGCCGATCGCGGACCGTTTCGCGACTAACGGCCCGCTCCCCCGGTGCCGTGCGCGACAGCCCTGCCGCGCCAGCCGCTGTCACCGCGTCGGCACGGGCTCCGCGCCGGTATAGTCGTAGAAGCCGCGCTTGGTCTTGCGGCCGTACCAGCCGGCTTCAACATATTTCACCAGCAGCGGCGCCGGGCGGAACTTGGGGTCGCCGGTGCCTTCGAACAGCACGCGGGTGATCTCCAGGCAGGTGTCCAGCCCGATGAAGTCGGCCAGCGTGAACGGGCCCATCGGATGATTGAGCCCCAGCTGGCAGGCCGCGTCGATGTCGGGGATCGTCGCCACGCCCTCGCCCAGCGCGAAGCACGCCTCGTTGAGCATCGGCATCAGCACGCGGTTGACGATGAAGCCCGGCGCGTCATTGGCATGGACGATCCGCTTGCCCAGCGACTGGCCGAACGCCTCCACCGCCGCCACTGTCGCGTCGCTGGTGGCGAGGCCGCGGATCAGCTCGATCAGGCCCATCACCGGCACCGGATTGAAGAAGTGCACGCCCATAAAGCGCGCCGGATCGGGCGCCGCCTGGGCGAGCCGGGTGATCGGGATCGACGAGGTGTTGCTGGCCAGGATCGCCTCGCCGCCCAGCGCCTTGCCGACGGTCTCGAAGATCTGGCGCTTGATCGCCTCCCGCTCGGTTGCGGCCTCGATCACCAGATCGCAAGGCGCCATCGCGGCGAGGTCGCCGATGGGGGTGATCCGGCCGAGCGCCGCCTCGGCATCAGCGGCGGTGATCTTTTCCTTCTCCACCGCGCGGGCGAGCTGCTTGCCGATGCCCGCCTTGCCGGCCTCGGCGCGGGCCTGGTCGACGTCGGACAGCAGCACCGCATAGCCCGCCTGCGCCGACACCTGGGCGATCCCCGCCCCCATCTGGCCCGCACCGATCACGCCTACCGTCTTCATGTCCGTCTCCTGATTGCTTTGGCGGCTCTCCTACCGGCTCGGCTGCGCCAGGGCCAGCGGTGCGATCACTCCTCACCGTCGGGCGCGTCTGCGGGATCGCGGCGGCGGCGATCGGCGTCCAGGTCCGGCGCGGGGATCCGCAGGTTGCGCGGGATCGCGTCGCGCGCCTCGCCCTCCGGCACCAGCTCGCGCACCCGGCCGAGGTCGAGCTGCACGCCGTCTTCGTCGATCTGCACCCCGGCGCCGTTGAGCATGTCATCCAGCGCGATGCCGTTCTCGTCGATGACATTGTCGGGCTCGACCGGCACCGGCGGCAGGGTCAGGCCCAGCGCGCGCACCATGAAGTCGCGCCAGATATGCGCGGGCAGCCCGCCGCCGGCCGCGCCCGCGACGGGGCTGTTGTCGTCATTGCCGATCCACACGCCGACGACGAGATCGCCCGCCCAGCCGACGAACAGCGCGTCGCGCCCGTCCTGCGTCGTCCCGGTCTTGCCGAACGCCGGCACCGGCAGCGCCGCCGCCCGGCCGGTGCCCGACTGCACCACCGTCTCCAGCATCGAGCGGAGATCGTCGAGCAGCCGTTCGTCGAACCGGCTCGGCCCGCCCAGCCGCCGCGCCAGCCAGTCGTCGGCCGATTCCGCTTCGTCCAGCCCGCGCGGACGCACCGGATAGCTGCCATTGGCGACGGCGGCATAGGCGGCGGTCAGTTCGAGCAGCGAGCCGGTCGAGGTGCCGAGCGCGATCGAGGCATCGTTGCCCAGCGGGGTGGAGATACCGAGGTCGCGCGCCGCCTGGGTCACCCGGCCGACGCCCAGCTTCTGGATCAGCCGCGCGGCCACCACGTTGCTCGACTTGGCCATCGCCTGGCGCAGCGTGATGCGGCCGGCATAACGGCCGTCGCTGTTGGACGGCTTCCACTCGCCGATCTGTACCGGCGTATCGTCGACCATCGTGTCCGGCGTCATGCCCGAGCGCAGCGCGGCGAGATAGACGAACAGCTTGAACGCCGAGCCCGGCTGGCGGCGCGCCTGGGTCGCGCGGTTGAACGGGCTGGCGCCGTAGTTGCGCCCGCCGACCATCGCGACGACGCGTCCGTCGGGCCGCATCGCCACCAGCGCGACCTGCGCCTTGCCGAGGCCCGAGGCCTTGATCACCCGCTCCGCCGCATTCTGCAGCCGCGTGTCGAGCGTGGTCGTCACCGTCTGCTCGGTAGCTACCCCGCCGGCGCGGTCGCGTGCCTCGGGCAGCACCCAGTCGGCGAAATAGGTGCCGTTGGGCAGCCGCTCATCGCTGTCCTGCACGCGCAGCACCGCCGGCCGCACCCGGCGCGCCTCGGCGGCGGTGATGAAGCCGGCTTCCTGCATCGCGCCGATCACCAGCCGCTGGCGTTCGCGCGCGCCGTCCAGATTGCCGGTCGGCGCCAGCCGGCTCGGCGCCTTGACCAGGCCGGCGAGCAGGCTCGCCTGGCTCAGCGTCAGCCGCTCGGGGCTGGTCGAGAAATAATGCTGCGCGGCGGCGCGCAGGCCGTACACGTTGTCACCGAAATAGACGTTCGACAGATAGCGCGAGAGGATCTCGTCCTTGCTCAGCCAGCCTTCGAGCCAGAAGGCGATCAGCACTTCCTGCGCCTTGCGCCCGAAGGTGCGGCGCGCGTTGAGGAACGCGTTCTTGGCGAGCTGCTGGGTAATCGTGCTGCCGCCCTGCGAGCCGCCGTCCGAACTGAGATTGTGGAACGCCGCCCGGGCGATGCCGCGCGGATCGACGCCCCAATGGCTGTAGAAGCGCCGGTCCTCGATCGCGATGAACGCCTGGGCGACATGCTCGGGCAGCTTGCTCACGTCGACCGGCTTGCCGATCACCGCCCCGCGCCGCGCGATCGGCGTGCCGTCGGCGGCGAGCAGGGTGATCGAGGGCGGCGCCGGCGGGCGCAGCGATTTGGAAAGCGGCGCGGTGATCGCCAGCCAGGCGACCGCGGCGATGAACAGCAGGATGAGCACCGCCAGCCCGCGGACGATCCAGCGGCCCCAGCGGAAGCGGCGCTTGCCCGGCGCGACGGGCGGCAGATCGCCGCCGCCATCGAAGCCGCCGCCTGCGCCATAGCTTCCGCGATAAGGCTCGTGCGGCGCGGCGCTCTCACCCGCCCCCATGCCGGGCCGCCAGATCGGCTCGCGCTTGTCGCGCCGGCCTTGTGGGCGCCAGCCCTGCGGTTGCACCACCGCGTCGTCGGCGCCATCGCGCCGCAACGGGAATCGACTGTCGGGGATACCGGGCTCGCGCGCCATATCGCTGCCTTAGCCGATGATCTGTGTTATCGCAATAACACACGCAGTTTTTGGTGACGGCTTAGAACGCTGCCGACTGCTTGGAGAACGACGGCGCCTCTAGAGACCCTCGTCATTCCCGCGAAGGCGGGAATCCATTGCCCTGTGCGCTGGAGGAAAGAACCGAGACTTCAGCGCCAATGGATCCCCGCCTTCGCGGGGATGACGGCTTGTGTTGGCGCTATTCGGCACGCTGCTGGTACGGCGATGCATTGAGTCAATTTTGTCGCTTGCGATCCGCTCAGGCCTCCAGCTCGATGTCCCAATAGAGCCAGTCGCGCCAGGTTTCGTGGAGATGGTTGGGCGGGAAGCGGCGGCCATGTTCCTGGAGCTGCCAGCTCGTCGGCCTAATCGGCTGGATGTAGAGCGGCATGCCGGCCTGCTGGGGGGTGCGGCCGCCCTTGCGGAGGTTGCAGGGGGCGCAGGCGGTGGCGACATTTTCCCAGGTGGTGCGCCCGCCCTGGGCGCGGGGAATGACGTGGTCGAAGGTGAGATCCCGGTGCGATCCGCAATATTGGCAGGCGAACTTGTCGCGGAGGAACAGATTGAACCGGGTGAAGGCGGGGAATTGCGAAGGCTTCACATATTGTTTGAGCGCGATGACCGAAGGGAGCTTCAGCACCGCGCTGGGACTTCGCACCTCGCGTTCGTAATAGGAGACGACATCGACACGGTCGAGAAAGATCGCCTTGATCGCCGTCTGCCAGGGCCACACGCTCAGCGGATAATAACTCAGCGGCGTGTAATCGGCGTTCAGCACGAGCGCCGGGCACCCATCCGGATGGCGGATCAGATCGGGATGGTACATGCAGAACCTCACCCTCGACTTTGGTGCCCCGCCTTTTACCCAAAAGCGTGACGCCCGCATGACAGCATAAGCCGCGACTCGCGGTCAAGAGCCACATTCATGGATATCCACACCCGATTTGCTCCCAGCCCCACCGGCCGACTCCATCTCGGCCACGCCTTTTCGGCCCTGCAGGCGCATGATTTCGCACGGCGCGCGGGCGGTCGTTTCACGCTGCGCATCGAGGATATCGACGGCACCCGCTCGCGGCCCGACCATGTCGCGGCGATCTTGACGGATCTCGACTGGCTGGGGCTGGCATGGGACGAGCCGCCGACCTTCCAGTCGCAACGCCTCGGGCTGTACCAGATGGCGCTCGATCGGCTGCGGGCGATGGGGCTGCTCTATCCCTGTTTCTGCACCCGCGCCGATATCGCCGCAAGCCTGTCCGCGCCGCACGGGCCCGACGGTCCGCTGTACCCGGGCACGTGTCGCGGCCTGGTCGATCCCGACCTCACGCGCCCGCACAGCTGGCGGCTGGACATGGCAAAGGCCGTCGCGCACACGGGGCCGCTGGCCTGGCATGACGCCCATGCCGGCACGGTCGACGCCGATCCCTCGCGCCACGGCGACGTGATCCTCGCCCGCAAGGATGCGCCGGCCAGCTACCACCTCGCCGTTACGGTCGACGATGCGGCGCAGGGCATCAGCCATGTCGTGCGGGGTAGCGACCTGTTCGCCGCCACCCATGTCCACCGGCTGCTCCAGGCGCTGCTCGGCCTGCTGACGCCCGAATACCGCCACCACGCCCTGCTCGCCGGACCGGATGGCCAGCGCCTCGCCAAACGGCACGGCGCGCCGACGCTGGAGGCGCTGCGGCTGGCCGGGGAGGATGGCCGCGCGCTTTCCGACAAACTGCGCAAAGGGGAAGTACCGATTGGCTTCGGCCAAATCGAGGCGTAGGGTAGCGCGATGTTGTTCCTCGCGATCCTGTTCCTCGCAGCGGTCCTGGCGACGCTGTTCTTCCTCATCAAGGGGCTGGTCACCATGGCCGGCACCACCACGCAGGACCTGGAGGGCGACGGCCCCAGCGAACGCGCGATCCGATCGAACAAGCTGATGCAGAAGCGCATCCTGTTCCAGGCGATCGCGATCGGCATGGCCGCGCTGATCCTGCTGATCGCCTCGGCCAAGAGCTGAAGCGGGTCAGCCCCCGCTGACCCGCCACACGGTATTGCCCAGATCATCCGCAATCAGCAGCGCGCCGGTGCGGTCGAGCCCCAGCCCCACCGGGCGACCATGCGCCTTCTCGCCCGCGACGAAGCCGGTCACCACGTCGACCGCCTTGCCCGAGGGGCGCCCCTCGGCGAAGGGCACATAGATCACCTTGTAGCCGTTGAGATGGCCGCGATCCCAGCTGCCATGCTCGCCGATGAACGCGCCCGATCGCCACTGCGCCGGCAGGCTCGCGGCATTGGCCGAGAACACCATGCCGAGCGGCGCGACATGGCTGCTCAGGCCGTAATCGGGCTTGATCGCCTTGGCGACGAGGTCCGGCCGCTGCGGCTTGACGCGGGGGTCCACATGCTGGCCCCAATAGCTGTACGGCCAGCCATAGAAGCCGCCGTCACGCACCGAGGTGAGATAGTCCGGCACCAGGTCCGGCCCGAGTTCGTCGCGCTCGTTGACCACGGTCCACAGCGTGTTGGTCAGCGGCTCGAACTGCAGCCCGTTGGGGTTGCGCAGACCCGTGCCGTACAGGCGGGAGGCGCCGCTCGCCCGATCGACTTCCCAGATCGCGGCGCGGCCGCGCTCGGCCTCCATGCCGTTCTCGGTGATGTTGCTGTTCGACCCCACCCCGACATAGAGCTTGGTGCCGTCGGGACTGGCGACGAGGCTCTTGGTCCAGTGATGGTCGATCGGGCCGCCGGGCAGGTCGAGCAGCTTGGTGCCCGGTGCGGTGATCCGCGTCTGGCCGGTCTGGTAGGGGAAGCGCAGGATCGCATCGGTATTGGCGACGTAGAGGTCGCCGCCGACCAGCGTCACGCCGAAGGGCGAGTTCAATCCGGTGAGGAACTTGGTCTTGAGCTCGGGGACACCGTCGCCGTTCGCGTCGCGCAGCAGGATGATGTCCATCCCCGCCTTGCCGCCGCCATGGGCATGCGCCTGGATCAGGTTCATCACCACGTCCTTGGGCCGATGGATCGGCTCTGACGGGCCGTCGGTCTCGACCACCAGCACGTCGCCATTGGGCAGCGTGTAGACCGTGCGCGGCTTGGCGAGCCCGGTGGCGAAGGCCTGGACCTTCAGGCCCGCCGGCACCTCGGGCATGGCCGACCCCCAGGGGGCGGGGGGCACCACGTGCATCGGCGGCACCAGATATTGCTGGACGTCCGGCAGCTTGGGATCGCCGCCGATCTGCTGCTGGGGATCCTCGCCCTTGCTGGCGCAACCGGCGAGCGCGAGCGTGGCGCTCGCGGCGAGAAGCAGTGCACGCATCAGCGGAGACCTCCGAACCGGCTTTGGCGCAGCAGGATCGCGCCGAGCGCCGAGGCGCCGGTGAGCACCAGCACGGTGAGCACGGACAGGATGAGACCCGCCGGCATCGCACCGTAAGCATCGCGGCTGTGGATGAAATTGTTCAGCAGCGCCAACACCATGGCTACGGCATAAGCGATCGCATAGGGGATCAGCAGCCGGTTGGCCCGCACCGCCGGCCGCAGCAGGTCGACAATGCCGACGATTGCGCCAAGCGCGCCGAGCACCATGCCGCCGGCGAGCAGCCAGTCGGCGAAATTCTTCCAGCTGACGTCGTAGCTGCGGACATAGGCGATGTCGGCGATCATCGCGGCGAGGAAGCAGATAAAGGGCAGGCCAAGCACGATCGGGTGCAGCGGCAGACCATAGGATCGGGTGCGAAGCGGTACGGCATCGGGCACGGTGCGTCTCCCCAGACGAAGCAGGTCCCTCGAACGGTCGCGCTTTGAAGGGGTTCCGCCATATGCCCCTCAGCCCCCTAGCCGCGGCCGCATATCGGCCTTACCCTCGCGGCCATGGTCAAGCTCAACAAGATCTACACCCGCACCGGCGATGCCGGCACCACCGGCCTGGCGGACGGCTCGCGCGTTTCCAAGGCCTCGGCCCGGATGGAGACGATCGGCGATGTCGACGAGGCGAACAGCGCGATCGGCGTGGCGCGCACCACGCTCGCGGCCGGCGATCCGCTCGATGCCACACTCGCCCGCATCCAGAACGACCTGTTTGATCTCGGCGCCGATCTCGCCACGCCCGGCGACCCCGAAGGCGCGCTGCGGATCACGCCGGAGCAGATCGCGTGGCTGGAAGCGGCGATCGACGCGCTGAACGACGATCTCCAACCGCTCAACAGCTTTGTCCTGCCCGGCGGCAGCCCGGCGGCGGCGGCGATCCACCTCGCCCGCGCCATCACCCGCCGTGCCGAACGCGCCGCGGTGGCAGCCAACGATCAGGGCACGCTCAGCTCCAATGCGCTTATCTACCTCAATAGGCTCTCGGATTTTTTGTTCGTCGCAGCACGGACCATGAACCAAAAGGGCGCCACGGACGTTCTGTGGGTCCCTGGGGGACCTCGTAACCAATAGCCGTCGCTGCCCGCATCCCACCGTATGGGTTGCACCCGCAACCGGCCTGCGGTAGGAGAACAGAATGCGAACAATGCCTGCCAATGCCGCCGCCCCGGATGCCTTGGCGGCACGGTTCGCCCGCGTTCGCGCGCTCAGCGCCGCGCTGGTGGCGCCGCTGTCCGACGCCGATGCGACGCTCCAGTCGATGGACGATGCCTCCCCGGCCAAGTGGCACCTCGCGCATACCACCTGGTTCTTCGAAACCTTCGTGCTGCGCGACCATGTGCCCGGCCATCGCCTGTTCGACGAACGCTTTCCGTTCCTGTTCAACAGCTATTACGAGGCCGAGGGGCAGCGCCACGCCCGCCCCCGCCGCGGCATGCTCTCGCGCCCGACGCTGGACGAGGTGCACGCCTATCGCGAAGCGGTGGATGCGGCGATCGTCGCGGCGATGCCGTCGCTGCCGCCTGAGGCGCTCACGCTGATTGCGCTGGGCTGCCAGCACGAGCAGCAGCACCAGGAGCTGCTGCTCACCGACATCCTCCATCATTTCTCGGTCAACCCGCTCGAGCCCGCGATGTGGCCCGGCGCGGCCAAGGTGCCGGTGGCGATGCCCGGCCCGATCGGCTGGATCGAAGGCCCGGCGGGCCCGGCGAGCGCAGGCCTCGACATGCCCGAAGGGGCGATGGACTTCGCGTTCGATTGCGAGACGCCGCGTCACGCCACCATGCTTCACCCGCATGCGCTGGCGGACCGCACCGTCACCAACGGCGAATGGGCCGCGTTCATCGCCGATGGCGGCTATGCCGATCCCCGCCACTGGCTGTCCGACGGCTGGGCCTGGGTGCAGGCCAACCGCATCGCCGCGCCGCTCTACTGGCAGCAGGTCGACGGCACCTGGACCCGCTTCGGGCTCGACGGCCGCCGCCCGATCGATCCCGCCGCGCCGGTCACCCATGTCAGCTTCTTCGAGGCCGATGCCTATGCCAGCTGGGCAGGTGCCCGGCTGCCGACCGAATTCGAATGGGAAGCAGCGGCAGCGAACGCCGATCCGCTCGGCGGCAACCAGCTCGATGCCGCCGGCCCGGTGGAGCCGCGCCCGTCGACCGGCGGCCCCGCCTGGTTCGGCGACGTCTGGGAATGGACCGGCAGCGCCTACCGCCCCTATCCCGGCTTCCGCACCGCCGAGGGCGCGGTCGGCGAATATAACGGCAAGTTCATGAGCGGGCAGTTCGTGCTGCGCGGCGGCAGCTGCGCCACCCCGCGCGGCCATGTCCGCGCCAGCTACCGCAACTTCTTCTACCCCCATCAACGCTGGCAGTTCACCGGCGTGCGTCTGGCGAAGGACCTCTGATGCTCAAGCAGGAACTCGAAGACGGCCAGGCGAGCCTTGCCGATCCCCATTTCCGCGCCGACGTGCTGACCGGCCTTGCCGCCAGCCCGCGCGCGATCCCGGCGCGCTGGTTCTACGACCGCCGCGGCTCGGAGCTGTTCGAGGAAATCACCGAGCTGCCCGAATATTATCCGTCGCGCACCGAAAGCGCGCTGATGGAATCGATCGCCGGCGATCTCGGCAGTCTCGCCGCGCCGAACGCCGCGGTGGTCGAATTCGGCTCGGGCTCGTCGGTGAAGACGCCGCGGCTGCTGCGCGCGATCGACCCGGCGGCCTATGTGCCGATCGACATTTCGGGCGAATTCCTGCGGCACTCGGCCGCGCAGCTTTCCCAGGCATTTCCGGGCCTGCCGGTCTATCCGGTGGAGGCCGATTTCCTCCGCCCGGTGCCGCTGCCCGAGCAGGTGGCGAAGATGCCCAAGCTCGGCTTCTTCCCCGGCTCGACGATCGGCAACATGAATGCCTGGCACGCGGTCGACCTGCTGCGCGCGATGCGCGAATGGCTGGGCGAAGGCGCGCGGCTGCTGATCGGCATGGACCGGGTCAAGTCGCCCGAGATCCTCGTCCCTGCCTATGATGACGCGGCGGGGGTGACTGCGGCGTTCAACCTGAACCTGCTGACCCGCATCAACCGCGAGCTGGACGGGACGATTCCCGTCGACGCCTTTCGTCACCGCGCGATCTGGAACGCCGATTTCGCGCGCATCGAAATGCATCTCGAGGCGCAGCGCGATGTCGACTTTACCGTCGACGGCCGCCCCTTCACGATGGCGGCGGGCGAGACGATCCACACCGAGAACAGCCACAAATACGGTCCCAACGGCGCGCGCCAGCTGCTCCGTTCGGGCGGCTGGACCCCGATCGAGCAATGGACCGACGAGAAGGACTGGTTCGCGCTGATCCTGTGCGAAGCCCAGCCGCTGCGCCGCGCGCCGTAACAGGCCGTTGACCGGGGGCGCGCCAGGCCGCAAGGCTCGCCCCATGCGCTTCTTTTCGGACAATGCCGCCGCCGTCTGCCCGCCCGTGCTCCAGGCACTGGTCGACGCCAACACGCTCGACACCGCCTATGACGGCGATGGCTGGTCGAAGCGTCTGGACGGCGCGTTCTCGGACCTGTTCGGCACCCCGGCCCGCGCGCTGTGGGTGCCCACCGGCACCGCGGCGAACTGTCTGGCGCTGACCGCGCTCTGCCCGCCGCATGGCGGCATCGTCTGCCACCGCGACGCGCACATTAATTGCGACGAGGGCGGCGCGCCCGAATTCTACACCCACGGCGCCAAGCTGCTCACCGCCACCGGACCGGGCGCCAAGCTGACGCCCGAGGCGATCCATGCGGTGGTGGACCCGATCCGCGACGACGTGCACCAGGTGCAGCCGCACGCGATCTCGATCACCAACGCCACCGAATATGGCCTGGTCTATACGCCCGACGAAGTGGCGGCGATCGGCGACCTCGCCAAGGCCCGCAATCTCGGCCTGCACATGGACGGCGCGCGCTTCGCCAACGCCGTGGCGCATCTCGGCTGCCATCCGGGCGACGTCACCTGGCGCGCCGGAGTCGACGCGCTCAGCTTCGGCTTCGTCAAGAATGGCGGCATGAGCGCCGAGGCGCTGGTCTTCTTCCGGCCCGAGCTGGCCGACGTGACGCTGTACCGCCGCAAGCGCGCCGGGCTGCTGTTCTCGAAGGGGCGCTATCTCGCCGCACAGCTGCTGGCGATGCTCGCGGATGACGTCTGGCTCGCCAATGCCCGCGCCGCCAATACCGGGGCGCGGCTGCTGGCCGAGGCGGCGGGCGACCGGCTGGTCCATCCGGTGCAGGCCAATGAGGTGTTCCTGAAGGCGAACCCGGCGGAAGCCGCCGGTCTCCGCGCGATTGGCTTCGACTTTTACGACTGGGCCGAGGGCGAAGTGCGTCTCGTCACCAGCTGGGACCAGGCAGAAGACGCGATCCAGCCGCTGGCGCACGCGATCGCGGTGTTGTGAGTAGCCTCCCCATCTCCTCCAATTCTCGTCATTCCCGCGAAGGCGGGAATCCATTGCCCGGGACGGCTTGGTTCTTTTCCCGACCGCACAGGCGAATGGATCCCCGCCTTTGCGGGGATGACGGTTGGGGTGGGGCGGCCGTGCGGCAGCGCGAAGGCGCGCTGTGATCGGCGCCGATACCCCTCGCTCGGCCCGGCTGACCGTCCTCATCCCGTTCCTGCTGGTGACGCTGATCTGGGGCTCGACCTGGCTGGTCATCAAGGACCAGCTGGCGGTGGTGCCGCCGAGCTGGTCGGTGAGCTATCGCTTCCTCGTTGCCGGGGTGACCACGCTGCTCTGGGCGGCGGCGCGGCGCGACCGGCTGTGGCTCGACGCGCGCGGCTTCGCCTTCGCCGCGTGTCTGGGGCTTGCCCAGTTCGTGCTCAATTTCAACTTCGTCTACCGGGCCGAGGCACATGTCACCTCCGGCGTGGTCGCGGTGGTCTATGCGCTGCTGCTGGTGCCGAACGCGGTGCTTGCGCGGATCTTCCTCGGCCAGAAGATGGGGCGGCAGCTGCTGATCGGTTCGGCGGTGGCGATGGCGGGCGTGGCGCTGCTGTTCCTCCACGAGGCGCGGCTGAACCCCGTCGGCCCGCACGAAGCGCTGCTGGGCATCGGCATCGCGCTGGCGGGCGTGCTCTCCGCCTCCGTTGCCAACGTGATGCAGGCGACCCGCACCGCCAAGGCCTATCCGATGGCGACGACGCTCGGCTGGGCGATGCTGATCGGCGCGGGCCTGGATGCAGGCTTCGCGCTCGCCACGGTCGGCCCGCCGATGATCGAGACGCGCCCCGCCTATCTGCTCGGCATCCTCTATCTGGGCGTGATCGGCTCCTCGATCACCTTCACCATCTATTTCCAGCTGATCCGCACCATCGGCCCGGCCAAGGCAGCCTATACCAGCGTGCTGATCCCGGTGATCGCGATGCTGCTCTCGACGCTGTTCGAGGGTTATCGCTGGTCTTTGCTGGCGGTGGGCGGCGGCGTGCTGGTGCTGGCGGGGCTGGTGCTGGCCTTGAGGGCGCGCAGGCCCAACCGGTAATCGGCATGGCGCGGCCGCCAGCCGAGCAGCCGCTTCGCCTTGCCGTTCGCCACCCGCCGGTTCTCGGCATAGAAGGCGCGCGAGGCGGCGCTGAGTTCCACCTCGTCCGGGGTCACCGCCGGGCCGGGATCGATCCCCAGCAGCGCGGCGGCATAGCCGAGCACCTCGGCCTGCGGCGCGGGGAGGTCGTCGGACAGATTATACGCGCCCGGCGGCCCATCGAACGCCGCAAGCACCCCGGCGACGAGATCATCGACATGCACGCGGCTGAACACCTGTCCGGGGAAATAGACCCGGGCCGCTCCCGCCGCCATCCGCTCCAGCGCCGAACGCTCGGGGCCGTAGATGCCCGGCAGGCGGAAGACATGCGCGTTGGGCAGCGCCCCCCAGCCGCGGTCCGCATCGACCCGTCCGCCGCGCCGCCCCCGCAGCGGCGCGCTCTCGTCGACCCAGCCGCCGCCGGTGTCGCCATAGACGCCCGTGGAGGAAAGGTAGCCGAGCCACTTGCCGCTCGCTGCCAGATCCGCGCCATAGGCGGCGAGCACCGGATCGGCCTCGCCGGGCGGGATGCTGGAGAGGATGTGCGTGGCCGCCGCAATTTCCGCGCGGGTGCGTGGCTGGTCGGCAAAGGTTGCACGGGTGACGGTGGCGACCGTACCGCCCCCTGCCTCCACGGCCGCCATCAGCCGCGAGGCAGTATAGCCGGGGCCGAAGACCAGCAGCCGCATATCAGCGATGACCCGCACCCTTCCCACCGCCCGCGGCGGCGGGCCCCTTCCCTCTCCCATTGGGAGAGGGAGAGAGCGGCGAAGCCGCGAAAGGGTGCGGGTGATTGGAAGTCACTGCGCGCCCCCGAACAGCGTCCCGAAAAAGTCGCCCTTGTTCCAGCTCGGTTGCGCATCGCCGTTCGCCAGCGCCTGCACGGTGGCTAGGCCGACATGCTTGTACTTCACCGCCGCGTTCCAGTCGAACGGCAGGTCGATCTGGTCGGACGGCTTGTGATAGTGTTCGTCGAGAAACTTGCGCGCCACGACCCCGCCGGTGCCGCCGGGGCCGGTTTCGATCGAGACGGCCGGGATGCCTGCCTGCACGAAACTGTAATGGTCGGATCGAACGAAGAACATCTCCTCCGGCTCGGGATCGGGCACCACGCCCAGACCCTCGGCCTTCGCGGCCGCTGCAACCACCGGGCCGATGCTCGACCGCTCGCCGCCCAGCACGACGAGATCGACCAGCGGATAGGTGAGGATCGGCATGTCGAAATTGACGTCGGCCACGATCGTTCCCTTGGGAACCGTGGGGTAATGCGCGAAATAGTCGGAGCCGATCAGCCCCTTCTCCTCGGCGGTGAGCGCGACGAACAGTAGCGAACGGCGCGGGCGCTTGCCGCTTTCCCGGATCGCCTTGGCGATCTCCAGCAGCATCGACACGCCGATCGCATTGTCCATCGCGCCGTTGTAGATCGTGTCACCCTTCACCGGCTCGCCGACGCCGACATGATCGAGATGGGCGGACAGCACCACCGTCTGCGCCTGGAGCGCCGGGTCGCTGCCCTCGATCCTGCCGATCACGTTGCGGCTGTCGCGCGTCGACAGCCGGGTCTTGCTGGCGGTCGCAAGCGTGCCGGTGAGCGCGCCGGTCGGCATCCGTCCGCCCTTGGTCTGGGCAGCCAGCACGTCCGACCAGCGGATCTTGGCGCCCTCGAACAGTTTGGTCGCGCCGGCAAGGCTTACCATCCCCACCACCGGCGCCTGGGGCGACGGCGCATTGGCGACACCATCGGGCCCGGCCCAGCCGGTTCGGGGATAGGCATAGAATTGGGCGTAGACTTCGAGGCCGAATTGCTTCGCACGCTCGACCGTCTCGAGGACCAGCACCGCCTTGGCGCCCCGTGCCGCCGCGAGCCGCGCCTTCTGCCCGTCATCGCCGAAATGCGCGTTGACTTCGTTGGGCAATCCCGCCGGCGTGCCGTCGAGCACCGCGACGATCTTGCCGCGCACGTCGATGCCCTTGTAATCGTCCTGCCCGCCCTGCGGGTAGACGATGCCATAGCCCGCGAACACCACCTCGGCCTCGGCCTTGAAATCGGGGGCCGAGGGTATGGGCTCGTTGACGAAATCCTTGCCGAAGACGAACGGCACGTCCTTGCCGCCGCGCTTCAGCGTCCATGCGGCTTTCCCGGCGGGGCGATAGGTGACGAGCTTCACCGGCTGGAACCAGCCGCCGTTCGCGCCCGGCTGGAGCCCGATCGCCAGCATGCGCGCCGCGACATATTCGGCCGCGACGTCGAAGTCGCGCGTTCCTGCCTCGCGGCCGCGCAGCGCGTCCGAGGCGAGGAACTGGACATGCGCCTTGATCGCCGCCTGCTCGGGAGTGAGCGGGGCCGCCTGCTGCGCCAGCGCGGGGCCGGCGAGCAGGAGCAGGGCGAACAGCGGCCGAAACGTCATCGGTGCTTACTTCGCGCCCGGACCGTCATAGGTGACGCCGAAGAAATCGCCCTTGTTCCACATCGGCTTCGCGTCGCCATTGGCGATCGCGTTGGCGATGCGGAAGTTCACGTCGACGAAGCGCACGCCCGATTGCCAGTTGATCGCCGGCTGCTGGTCGATCTCGTCCGAGGGCTGGTGATAATGATTCTTCATGAAATGATCGATCGCCGCGCGGCCCGGACCGCCGGCACCCGGCCACAGGAAGACCGAGGGCACGCCCTTGCGCACGAAGTTGTAATGGTCCGAACGCACGAAGATATTCTCGCCGGGCAGCGGATCGTCGGACATCTTCACGCCGATCTCGGCCGCCGCCTTGGCGACGATCGGGCCGAGCGTCGAATGGTTTGCGCCGTAGACCACGATATCCTCGAACGGATAGGTGATGATCGGCATGTCGAGGTTCACGTCGGCGACGATCGTACCTTTCACCGTCGGGTTGTGGGCGAAATAGTCGGAGCCGACCAGCCCCTTCTCCTCGGCCGTCACCGCCAGGAACAGGATCGAGCGGCGGGGCTTGGTGCCCGCCGTCTTGAAGCGCTTGGCCTCCTCGATCAGCGAGGCGGTGCCGATCGCATCGTCGAGCGCGCCGTTGTTGATCGTGTCGCCCTTTGCGTCCGGGCGGCCCACACCGATATGATCGAGGTGCGCGGAGAGGACGACCACTTCGCCCGCCAGCCGGGGATCGCTGCCCTCGATCATGCCGGCGACGTTGAAGCTCGGCATCGGCGTCAGCGCGGTCTTGATCGCGATGGTGATCGTGCCCGGCAACGGCATCGCCTTGAAAGTGGCGCCGTCCACCGCTGCGGCCTTGGCGATCGCCGACCAGGGCGTCTTGGCCCCTGCGAAGAGCTTTTCGGCGCCTGCCATGCTCAGCATGCCGAGGCCCGGCGTGCCGGGTGCGGCGATGTGGCCGGCGCCGTCGGCAGTGCCCCAGGTGACGCGCGGCCGATTGGCATAGGCGGCGTACATCGCGAACGGGCGGCTCTTGGCGCTCAGCGGCGATTCCAGCGTGATATAGCCGATCGCGCCGTGCTTCTTCGCGATCTCCGCCTTGGCGGCCGGATTCTGGAAATGCGCGCCTTCCTCACCCGGGAAGCTCGCCGGTGCGCCTCCGAAAAAGGCGACGATCTTCCCCTTCACGTCGACGCCCTTATAGTCGTCGCGGCCCAGCCCGACGATGCCATAGCCGACGAACACCACCGGCGCGGTGACGCTGTATTCGGGCTTTTCCGGGTTCGCACCGGCGATGAAGTCCTTGCCCGCTTCCAGCACGACCGGCGACGCCTTTCCACGGCCGATCGACATCGCGCCGCTGCCGTCCAGCTTGTAGCTGATCAGCGGCACCTTCTGCAGATAGCCGCCGTCATCGCCCGCCGGCTTGAGGCCCGCGGCGTAGAATTGCGACGCGACATAATTGGCCGCGATCTCGAACTCCGGCGATCCCGCCTCGCGGCCCTTCAGCGCGTCCGACGCGAGGAACATCACATGCGCCTTCAGCGCGGCCTGGTCGGCGGGCAGCGGCGCGGTGATGACGGCATTCCGCTCGGCGGCGGTCTGGGCAAAAGCGGGCGACGCCGCGCAAAGGATAAGGGCAATCGGCGCAGTCGATCGAAGCATCGGGCATCCCTGAAATTCGCAACAATATTTCAAGCGTAGCAGTGCGTGTGCCTCCGTCAATCGGTCGAACCGCCGGTCGCGGCATTTGCCTTCCGAAACGATGCCCCGGCCGCGCCCGCCGCGCGTTGTCCGACAGGGAAATCGCAAGAATAGCAGTAGCAGGCGCGGCCGCTTGTCCTATATCCCAGCGGTATGAGTGACGCCCGTATCGCCGCCGCAGTTCCCCAGGCCATTCGCCGCGAGGACTATCGTCAACCCGACTGGCTGGTGCCGGACATCGCGCTGGACTTCGATCTCGACCCCGCCGCCACGCGGGTGAAGGCGGCGCTCCACGTCACCCGCAACGGCGCGCACGATCGCCCGCTGGTGCTGAACGGCGACGGGCTGGAAGCCGTGTCGGTCAAGGTCGATGGCGCAGCGGCGCAGGGCTGGCGGATGGACGGGCAGGATCTGGTGATCCCGCTCCCTGGCGACGCCCACATGATCGAGACCGAAGTGGTGATCGCGCCCGAGCGCAACACCCAGCTCCAGGGGCTCTACGCTTCGTCGGGTATGCTCTGCACCCAGTGCGAGGCCGAGGGCTTCCGCCGCATCACCTTCTTCCCCGATCGGCCCGACGTCCTCTCGAAATACAAGGTCCGCATGACCGCGGACAAGGTGCGCTTCCCGGTGCTGCTCGCCAATGGCGACCCGATCGCGCAAGGGCCCGCCGAGGGCGGCCGCCACTGGGCGGAGTGGCACGATCCCTTCCCCAAGCCGAGCTACCTGTTCGCGCTGGTCGCGGGCGATCTCGTCGCCAATACCGGCAGCTTCACGACGATGTCGGGCCGCGAGGTGCAGCTGGGCATCTATGTCCGCGCACCCGACCTGCCCAAGACCGACCACGCGCTCCACGCGCTGAAGCTCAGCATGAAGTGGGACGAGGAGGTCTATGGCCGCGAATATGATCTCGACGTGTTCAACATCGTCGCGGTGGACGATTTCAACTTCGGCGCGATGGAGAACAAGGGGCTGAACGTCTTCAACAGCCGCTACATCCTTGCCGACCCCGATACCGCCACCGACTGGGACTATGACGCGATCGCAGCGGTGGTCGCGCACGAATATTTCCACAACTGGTCGGGCAACCGCATCACCTGCCGCGACTGGTTCCAGCTGAGCCTGAAGGAAGGCTTCACCGTTTTCCGCGATCAGGGCTTCTCGGCGGATCAGGGCTCTGCGGCGGTCAAGCGGATCGAGGATGTGCGATCCTTGCGCGCCAGCCAGTTCCCCGAGGATGCCGGCCCGCTCGCCCACCCGGTACGCCCGGACGAATATATCGAGATCTCGAACTTCTACACGGCGACCATCTACAACAAGGGCGCCGAGCTGATCCGGATGATGGCGACCATCCTCGGGCCCCAGAAATTCCGTGCCGCGACAGACCTCTATTTCGATCGCTTCGACGGGACGGCGGCGACGTGCGAGGACTTCGTGGCGAGCATGGAGGAGGCCGGCGGGATCGACCTGACGCAGTTCCGCCGCTGGTACAGCCAGGCGGGCACGCCGCGCGTCTCCGCCAATCTCGTGCAGGACGGCGCCACCACCCGCCTGGCGCTTGCCCAGACCGTGCCGCCGACGCCCGGCCAGCCGGTGAAGGAACCGATGGTGCTCCCCCTCAAGATCCGCCTGTTCGGCGAGAAGAGCGGTGCGCCGCTGATCGACGAACAGCTGGTGCTGCTCGACAAGCCCGAGCAGGAGCTGCGCTTCGACAATCTGCCCGAGCGTGCGGTGCTGTCGATCAATCGCGGCTTCTCCGCGCCGGTGATCGTCGACGCCAATCGCAGCGCGGCGGATCTCGCCTTCCTCTCGGCGCATGACGACGATCCCTTCGCGCGCTACGAGGCGATGCAGCAGCTGATGCTCGATACGCTGGTCGGCGCGGTGACCACCGGCAAAGGTGAGCATGGCGCGCTGATCGACGCGGTGCGCAACACGCTGACCGATCCGTCGCTCGACCGCGCCTTCATCGCCGAGGCGGTGCTGCTCCCTTCGGACAGCTTCATCGGCGACCAGATGGCGATCGTCGATCCCGAGGCGATCTTCCGCGCGCGGGAAGCATTGCGCGCCGATCTCGGCAACCTGCTCGAGGCCGAATGGCGCGCGGCCTATGAAGGCGCACGAGCCAATCGCTTCGAATATTCGCCGGCCGCCAAGGGTGCGCGCCGCCTGAAGAACGTGGCGCTCGGCTATATCGCCGCGAGCGGCGCGGCCGATGCGGCAGAGCTGGCCTTTGCCCAGTTCGACGCGGCCGACAACATGACCGATCGCCAGGGCGGCCTCGCCACCCTGGTCAACGGCACCTCGCCGCTGCGCGAGAAGGCGATTCACGCCTTCTACCAGCGCTATGCCGGCAACGCGCTGGTGCTGGACAAGTGGTTCCAGACCCAGGCGCTGTCCTCGCGCGAAGACACGTTAGCGGCGGTCGAGATGCTCGCCCGGCACCCTGACTTCACGCTGGCCAATCCCAACCGGGCGCGGGCGCTGGTCGGCGCGTTCAGCATCAACCAGCGGGCGTTCCACGATCCTTCGGGCCGCGGCTATCGCTTCGTCGCGGACCAGCTGATCGCGCTCGACAAGCTCAACCCGCAGACCGCCGCCAAGCTGGTGCCGCCGCTAGGCCGCTGGAAGCGCTTCGACGCGGCCCGCGCCGCGCTGATGCGCGGCGAGCTGGAGCGGATCGTCGCCAGCCCGGGCCTCAGCAAGGACATGTTCGAGCAGGCCACCAAGTCGCTCGACTGATGCTCCGGCTGCTCACCGCCACGGTCCGCGATTCCGCCCGGGTGCGGACCGTCGCGACCGTGGCGGCGCGATTCGGGCTGGGCGTGCTGCTGGAGACGCTCGGCTTTGCGGGGGAAGCCGACGCCACCGATCCCGAGACCGGTGCGCTGCCGCTGCCCCGCCGCACCCGGCTGGCGCTGGAGGCACTGGGGCCGACCTATGTGAAGATCGGCCAGATTCTCGCCACCCGCGGCGACCTGTTGCCGCCCGAATGGATCGCCGAGCTGGAGCTGCTTCAGAGCGCCGCCCCCACTCTACCCTTCGAACAGATACGCGGCGAAGTGGAAGCAGCCCTCGGCATGCCGCCGGAAGAGGCCTTCGCCTGGTTCGATCCGACGCCGCTGGCTGCCGCCTCGATGGCGCAGGTGCATCGCGCGCGGCTGACGGATGGGCGCGAGGTGGTGCTGAAGGTGCGACGCCCCGGCATCCGCGCGGCGATGGAGGCGGACCTCCGGCTGATCGGCGAACTGGCCGCGCTGGTCGCGAAGAGCAGCGCCGAGGCGCGGCGGTTCGAGCCCGTCGCGCTCGCCCGCCAGCTGCGTCAGGCGCTGCTGGAAGAGCTCGACTTCACCAATGAAGGCCGCAACGCCGATTTGCTGCGGGCCGACATGGCGGACACGCCGAACGTCGTGGTGCCCGAGATCCACTGGCAGTGGACGTCCGAGACGCTGCTGATGATGGATTTCATCGCCGGGGTGAAGCCGGTGTCGGGCGAGGCGTTGCGCGCCGCCGGGATTAACCCGGAAGCGATCGCCGAACTGGGTGCCGACACGGTGATCGCGATGGTGCTGGTCAACGGCCGCTTCCATGCCGATCCGCATCCCGGCAATCTGCTCTGCCTGCCCGGCGACCGGCTGGCGCTGCTCGATCTCGGCTCGATCGGCCATGTCGGCCCGAAGCGCCGCGACGAGTTCATCGCCTTCGTGCTCGCGCTCACCGGCGGCAACGCCCGGTCGCTTGCCGACACGCTGGCGCTGTGGAGCGAAGGGCATGACGTGCCCCGCCGCACGATCGATCGCGCGGCCGACGCGATTGTCCAGCGACATGGCGGCGGCAAGCTGGTGCTATCCGCAATGATGCTCGATTTCCTGCGGCTGCTCCACGAGGAAGGGCTGGTGCTGCCGCCCGACCTGCTGCTGGTGTTCAAGGCGATGGTGACGATGGACGGCGTGCTCGATCGCATCGCGCCAGGGTTCGACCTGTCGGGGGCGATCCAGCGGGCGCAGGTGGCGCTGCTGGCGAACCGCTTCGGGCCGGCGCGGATGGCGGCGAGCTCGGCGGCGCTGGCGCTGGCCTTGGTGGAACTGGGCGAGGATGCGCCGCGGCTGCTGCGCGCGGCGGCGGCACGGCTGGAGGCGCCGATCGCGGATACCGGCACCGCAGACGCGATCGCCAAGGCCGGAGGGTGGATCGCCATGGCACTGCTTGCCGGCGCGGGGCTAGTCGCGACCGCACTCTGGCTCGGCTGAGCCGCCCTCACTCTTCCGGCGCTTCGCGCCTCCCTCCCTCTCCCAAAGGGAGAGGGAATTAGCGCCCTCTCCCTTTGGGAGAGGGAGGGGGCCCACCGCCAAAGGCGGTGGGGAGGGTGAGGGTGACACGCATCACCCCATCACGTTCCGGCCGCGCTGCACCGTCGCGCTATGCCCGATGCTCGCCTTGAGGCTGCGTTCGGTGATCGTATCCACGAACACCCAATCGTTGCGCGCCTGGTCCGGGGTGAGGGTCAGCGCCATGTACCCGCGGCGGCTGGTGTCGCACCATTTCAGCTCGGGATTGGCCTTCACCATCCCGGCGGCAACAACCTTCGGATCGAGCTTCAGCGCGCTCTCGAAGCCCGGTGAGGTCACAGCGTGCCCGGCGAACTCGACGCCCGCCGCCTTGCCGTCCTGGGCGAGGTCGAACGTCCAGGCATTGTGGCTGTCGCCGCACACCACCAGCAGATTGGCGCCCATGGCCTGCGAGGACTTCAGGAACCGCGCACGCGCCGCCGGATAGCCGCCCCAGCTGTCATAGCCGAGCGGCAGGCCCAGCCTGCCCGCCAGCACGCCGGCCTGGACATAGGCCTTGGCGCGCGGATCCGCGTCCGGCGCCAGCCAGCTCATCGCCTCGGCGGGCGTCGTCAGGTTGCCCAGGATCGTGCCGAAGCCGACGACCTGCCAGCGCTGCCCCGCCTGCACCGAGCGGCGCATCGCATGGTCGAGCCACACTTCCTGCTCGCTGCCGAGCATGGTTGCCGCCGGGTCGTGCCACGGGCCGTCGCGGAAGGCGGTGAGCGCCTTTACCGGGTCGGCGGCCTTGAACAGCGGCGCGACATCGGGCTGCTCGCTGCGCGCCAGCAGCCGGCTTTCGGTGCGGAAGAACGTCGCCAGCGTGCCGATCTCGTAGCTGCCCCAGGGGGTCTCGGAGACTGGCATCCACTCGCGGAACACCTGCATCGCCGCCGCCTTGCGGGCGCTCCAATCGCCTTCATCGGCCTGATGATTTTCGGCACCGCCTTCCCAGCTGTCGTTGGCGCTCTCGTGATCGTCCCACTGGACCAGCATCGGCTTTGCGGCATGCAGCGCCTGCAGATCGGGGTCCGCGCGGTAGCTGGCATAGCGCAGGCGGTAATCGGCGAGGTGGATCATCTCGCCGGCCGGCTCGGGCAAGCGTCCGCCGATCGGGCCGCCGGCGGGGGCATAGCCACCCTGCTTGTACTCGTAGAGATAGTCGCCGAGATGCACCCACAGGTCGATATCGTCGCGCGCCGCGGCGTGGCCATAGGCGTTGAAATAGCCGAACGGCAGGTTCGAGCAGGAGAAGATCGCGATCCCGAAGCGGCGCGCGTCGCCCAGCGGCAGCGTCTTGGTGCGCCCCACCGGCGAGAAGCTGCCGTCCGGCGCCACGAAGCGGTAGAAATAGCGCGTGTCGGGCGAAAGGCCCGCCAGCGTCACCTTGGCGGTATGGTCGCGCCACGGACCGGTGATCTGCTCGCCTTCGGCGATGATGCGGGTGAAGTCGGCGCTGGTGGCGATCTGCGCGCGCAGCTTCACCGCGCCGCGATCGGCGGGAACGTAGCGCGTCCACAGCAGCATCGTGTCCGCACCGGGCTCGCCGCTCGCCACCGAATGGGTGAAGCCGCGGGCGGCCGCCTGGGCGAGCGCGACGCCAGGCAGCGCAAGCGCACCCAGCCCAAGCGTTCCGGTGAGCAGCAGCGCGCGGCGGTCGATACGGCAATTCATCTGGTCGCGTCCCTTTTTCGGTCCGCCGCTACCTGCCCCGCATTGGTGTCGTGTTCGTGACAGCCGGCCGAAGCTGGGCTAGGCAAAGAGCCGAATCGGCGTTTGGGGCGTTGGCAAATGGGGGAACGCACCTGCCGGACGGGATACCCGCCGGCCGCAGAGAGACGAAGGCGTACGTGAAGCTATCTCGAACTGCGCCGGGCACGGCCCGGCCGCACCGTTGCGACCGCGCGGCACCACAGGGCATTGAACGAGGCACGGCGCGCTGATGGCGACGCGCATCGCACCGATCGCGATCGACGCGCCGACGGCAGGGATCGGCGCGACCGCCGCCGCGCTGCCGCGCTGGCTGGTTCTGGTCGCCACCGCCATCGCGGTCCGCGCCGTCACCTTCGGCAATCCGCTGGTGGCAGTGGACGAGCAATTCTACTGGGTCACCGCCCAGCGCATGCTGCACGGCGCGCTGCCCTTCGTCGATATCTGGGACCGCAAGCCCATCGGCCTGTTCCTGCTGTACCTGCCGGCCGCCGCGCTGGGGATGCCCTGGGGAATCCTCGCCTATCAGCTGATGGCGCTGGCCTGTGTGGTGCTGACCGCGGGCATGATCGCCCGGATCGCCGATCGCGTCGGCTGGAGCGCCGGCGCGCTTCCCGCCGCGCTGCTCTACATCCTCATGCTGAACGTGGTGGACGGCCAGGGCGGGCAGGCGCCGATCTTCTACAACCTGCTCACGATCGGGGCCGTCGCGCTGCTGCTGCCGCGCGCGGAAGACCGCGACAGCGACCCCGTCCGCATCGGCCGCAACCTGCTGGCGATGCTGCTGGTCGGCATGGCCCTGCAGGTAAAATACACGGTGCTGTTCGAGGGTCTGTTCCTCGGCCTGTGGCTGCTCCGCCGGGAGGCGGTCCTGGGCGCCGGGTTGCAGCACGTCGCGCGACGAGGGCTGGGCTATGCCGGTATGGCGATGCTCCCCACGTTGCTGGCTGCGGCCGTCTATGCCTGGCTGGGCCATTTCGACGCCTGGGCCTATGCCAATTTCGGTTCGATTCTCGATCGGCGCGGCGATCCGTTCATCGATCTGGTCGGCGCCTTTTTTGAAGTGATGGTGCCGCTGGCGCCGCTGCTGGTGCTGAGCGGCCTCGGCTGGGCGCGGATGCGGCGGGAACGCGCGGTCACGCCCGGCGCCCACCTGCTGCTCGGCTGGCTGATCGCCGCGATGGTCGGGCTGCTCGTCTTCGGTTCCTGGTATCCGCATTACGCGCTGCCGGCACTGGTGCCCGCCAGCCTGTGCTGCGCCGCGACCTTCGCGCACGACCGCCGCGCCCGCCGCGTGGCGGCACCCGCGCTCCTGGCGGTGGCGCTGGTCGCGGGAACGCTCTGCGTGGTCGTGGCGCAATCCAAGCGCGGCAACGCGGCGCAACTGGCGGCGATCGCAGACGGAATCGGCCATGGCAGCGGCTGCCTGTACGTGCATTCGGGCAACTCGATGCTCTACGGCGCGACGGAGCGCTGTTCGCTCAGCCCCTGGTTGTTCCCCGACCACCTCTCGCGCGAACGCGAGGATGGCGCGCTGGGCATAGACCAGATCGCCGAGGTCGACCGAATCTTCGCGCAGCGGCCCGCGGTGGTGGTGATGCGCACGCCGTTCCGCGGCGAGCGACCGGCGGTGCGGGCGCGGGTCCAGCACTATCTGCACCGGCTGGGCTATGACGTGCGCGGCACCTATCTGATCGGCACCGTGCCGACCACCGTCTACGCCGCGCCGGCGATCTCGGCGGCGGTCCCGCCCCGGCGGGCGGCGAGCAGACCGGCATAATAGTCCATCAGCGCGGCGGCGTGATCGGCGTCGCTGCGCACCTTCGCGGCGCCGACCCGCGCCGCATGCCGCAGGATCGTCTGGTCGCGCGCGAACAGCCGGCGGATGGCGGCGGCGGCGGACAGCGTGTTGCGGGCGGCATAGGTCTCCGCGAACAGCGGATCGGCGATCTCGGCGAAACCGCCCTCGTCGGGCCCGATCAGCGGCAGCCCGGACGCCAGCGCTTCCCACGCCACCAGCCCGAACGGCTCCGCATCCGATCCGTGGATCAGGCCATCGCAGCTCGCCATGATGCGCGACAGCCGCAGCCGGTCATAGACCGGGCGGAAGATGCGGATGTGCGGGCTGCCGGCGATCAGTCCCTCCAATTGGTGCCGCTGCGGCCCGTCGCCGAGCAGCATCAGCCCCACCGGCAGGTCGTTCGCCGCGGCCTCCACCGCCTCGATGACGAGGGGCCAGCGCTTCTCCTTGTGATGGCGGCCCAGGCCGAGCAGCAGATGCCCCTCGGGCGGCAGCCCCAGCCGGGCGAGCAGCGACACCCGCAGTTTCTCGTCGCGCAGGTCCGGCGAGAACCAGCCGCGATCGATTCCCAGCGGCACCGAGGCATCTACCTTGAGCCCGCGCCGCTCGAAACGCTTGGCCAGCGCCGGGCCGTTGGTGACGAACGCATCATAATGGCTGAGAAACCGCGCCATGTAGCGCGTGTACCAGCCGAACGCCTGCTCCACCTGCAGCGGCGTCGCCACGCTGTCCAGCCAGCGCTGCGGATAGGTGCCGACCAGATCGCCATGGGCGAAATAGACCTTCAGCGCATCGCCCTGCCAGCGTCCCACCGTCCAGGCCGGCAGCCAGGGCGAGCTGTTCTCGACGATGTCGGGCTTCAGCCGGTCGAGCGCGGTCCAGACCGGCTCGTCCTTCACGAAGATGCGATAGTTGCGATCGAGCAGCAGCGGCGGCGCCTTGATCCAGTGGATCGCCCCGCCGCCGGGCCGCTCCTCTACCGAGGTCTCGGCCCCGGGCGCGACGACGATCAGCTCATGCCCCAGATCGGCCATCAGGCCCATCTTGCGGTCCAGATAGGTGCGCACCCCGCCACCGGTGGGCGAGTAGAATTCGTTGACGTCGACGATGCGCATGCAGAGCCTTTAGTTGAGCGGGCCGAAGCCCCCGAGCCCGCGCAGATATTGCGCACGAATGTTCACGTCGGTCACGCCGTTTCCGACGTTCACGATCGCCTGACGCAGCTTGGGACGGCTGCGGCCCAGCCGCTGGTTCGACGGAAAGCCAGCGCCATCGGACCAGAAATCGAACTTGTTCTTGCCGTCGCGATCATGGGTGAACAGCAGGGCATAGGTGCCCGGCGCCGGCACCCGGATGCACATCATTACCGCACCCGAAGGCGGCGTGTTGGCCCAGACGCGGCGGAAGGTCTTGCCTTCCTTCGCCAGATCGCGGTCGTCCTTGAGGAAATCCTCCTCGGTCGCCGGATAGAGTTCCAGCTTCAGCCGGCCGGCACGATCCTTGAGGCCGCTGACCTCGACCTGGATCGCGGGGCCGCGTCCGCCGGTGCAGGCGGCGGCATCCTCGCCGAGCACCTGCGCCGACGCGCCGTGCGCGGTGGTGGCGGCAAGCACGGTCGCGACGAAAAGGGCGGAGCGGTTCATGCGGTTTTCCTCGTGAGCAGTGCGTGCAGGCCGAAGCCCGCGAACAGGATCATGTGGGCGACCAGCGACAGGCCCGCGATCAACGCCATCAGTTCGGACAGTGCCTCGCCCTGGCCGATGATCATGATCGCGAAGCTGGCGAAGAGCAGCTCCTTGTTCGGAACCAGCGGGAGGCGCCAGGCGAGCAGCCGGCCGGCCGAGAGCAGCAGCCAGATGCCGATCGAGACCTGCGGCATCGCGAAATGCCAGGCAAAGGCGATCAGCACCGAGCTGGCGATGATGCGCACGCAGTGGATGCCGAACACCCACCACAGCTGCCCGCGCGGCAGCGAAAACACACGCTTGGAAAAGATCAGGAAAGGCAGCGACATCGCGAAGATCACCGCGATCGAGCCCATCAGCGTGTTGAACTCGGCGGGTTTCAGCAGATCGATGCCGAAGGGCAGCGCCAGCGCCACCACCGCCAGCGTCATCGCGTTGCCGGCGATGGCGGATAGAATCGTAACGTCCTTCACGGCGCCGAACGGGGCAGCCACCATCTGCGTGCGCTGGCGTGCCCACGCGTAGAAATAGGCCTCGCCCGAATAGCCGAGCAGCACCTCGTTCGCGATTCGCTTCTTGTGGAGCGCGATCATCCCGTCGAGCGGAATGCGCCACAATTTGCGGAAGATGAGAAAATCGAAGGTCGGCGAGCAGATGTAGTAGAAGAGGAAGACGACGTAGAAGCGCGGGTCGGCGGGCATCACGAGCTTGTCGACGCCGCCGCCGAACAGCTCGCGCGCAAGCCCCACCACCATCAGCAGCGTCAGGGCGCCGCCGAGCCACATCGGCCAGCGGCGCTTGATCTTCTCGACAGGCTCCAGCCCGGCGAGATCGGGTGCAGCGGGAATCGCCGCTTCGGCCATGCGCATGTTCACCGGAGCGTCCCCAGCCTGCCTGTTCAATCCATCCAAAAGCGCCACCGACAAGACCGAAACAATCTCACTCTTCCGCGGATCGGCGTTCCCGGCTCTCCGGCGCGTCGCGCGACGTCAGGCTGTTTCCCAGCACATTGCGGTTTATTCCGGCAGCGATTTGGGCGTTAGAAAGGCAAATCGCAAGTATGTGCACCGGGTGCGCACGGAGCGCGCGTCAGCGCATCGCATAGCGCAACCCGATCCAAAGCGTGCGCGGTGTGGCGCGTTCGATCACCCCGCCGCCGCTGATTCCGGCCTGCACCTCGGCATCGAACAGGTTCTCGGCGCGCCCCTCGATCCGTAGTGCGGCTGTCAGCGGTACGCCCAGCGTGGCGTCGACCGTCCAGGCCGGATCGAGCTGCACGCTGTTCTGGTCGTCCTCAAAGCGCGCGCCGGCATAGCGCGCGGTGACGGAGGCGTTGGCAAGCGCCGCGCGCCAGGCGAGCGTGGCCGATCCCTGGAAGCGCGGCGTCTGCGCAGGGCGCAGCCCGTCGAGCGACACCGCCGCGCCCGAGGCATGGACACGAGGATCGGCATAGGCCCAGGATCCGGCGAGACTCCACGCGCCGATCGTCCACCGCCCGTCCAGTTCGAGGCCCCTGGCCTCGACCGCGTCCAGATTCTGTCGCTGGCGATAGGCGCCGGCCGCCGAGACGAAACCCACGCCCGGGAAATTGCCCGGGCCGCGCGCCAGCGTGACATTGGCGATCGCGCCGTCCAGCCGGTTCCAATAGCCGGTCGCGCGGAACACAAGGTCCGGCACCGGCCGCAGATCGATGCCGACTTCGCCACCCCATAGCCGCTCGGGATCGAGGTCCGCATTCGCCGCCGTGGCGTCCGCCCCGGCGCGGAACGGGCGGTAGAGTTCGTTGAGCGCCGGCAGTCGCCATCCCCGATAGCCCGCCGCCCGCAGCGTGACCGGTCCCAGCGCATAGGCCGCCCCCAGACGCCCGGTCGGTTCCCAGCCATGGCGGTTGCCGTAGCGCGTGTCGGTGAGCACGGCACCATTTGCCAGCGGCGCCTCGAACAGGCTGCCGTCATAGATCGTCCAGTGATCCAGCCGGCCGCCGGCGTCCAGGGTCCAGCCCCCCCCAGCATAGCTGGCACTGGCGAAGCCGCCGGTCGTGAGGCTTGCGCCGCCTGCAACGCGCCGCCGCGTCGGACTCGTGCCGACGAAGGTATAGCGCTCGCGCGTCTCCCCGGATACGCGGCGGACGTCTCCGCCCAGCCGCAGCGTCACGCCTCCGCCGACCGGCGGGGCAATCTCGACTCGGCCGCCGAGCCCGGTCGCGGGTACGTGCTGCTGCACGACGGGGCTCACCGTGTCGCGCGCGGCGGAGATGCTGGCGAAGCCGCTGTCGAACTGCCGCACCTGAAGATAGGCGAGCGCCGACCAGCCCCATTTTCCATCCTGACCGTCGCCGCGGCGAACCATCCGCACGCTGGCGTCCGCACCCTTGCTCAGCACGTCGGTGAAGGCGGTCCCGCGGTCGCGTCGATCGGTGAAGCCGGAAAGGTTCGTCTGCAGCTCGGTCCCGCCGCCCAGATCCGCGACGCCCCGCAGCGCGAGGCTGGCCTGTTCATACGGAGCGGCGCGATCGACACTGCCGGGGCGCACGATCGGCACGAAGCCGTCGCTGCGGCCATATTGCCCGGCGACCGTGAAGAACCCGCCGCTAACCGGCACCGCCGCGACGGCACTGGCGTCGACACTGTCGCGGCTGCCGTAGAAACCTGCGACGTTCAGCCTGCCCAGCTCGGCCGGCGTGCCGCTCTCCAGCTCGATCGTGCCTGCGAGCGCGCCGGGCCCGGCAAAGCCGCTGCCGCCGCCCCGCGTCACCCGTATACCGCCCAGGCGCCCCGGCAGATAGGCCGGAAAGGGCACCCAGCCGCCGAACGGATCGGTTTGCGGCACGCCGTCGAGCAGCAGCAGCGCGCGGCTCGAGGCATTGCCGCCCAGCCCGCGCAGGGTGATCCCCTGGCTGGTCGGGTGCGCCGAGGTGGAGGTGGAGCGGCGGAACTGGGCGAGCCCCGCGACATCCGCCAGCACGTCCTCGATCCGGTTGCTTGCGGTGTCGGCCAGCCGCGCGCGGTCGATCGTCACCACATCATAGGCGGCGTCGCCCGGCGGCACGTCGAGCCCGCGCCCGGTGACGACGATCTCGGCCTGTGAGCCCTCCTGCGCGAAGGCAGGCATCGCCACGCACAGCGCCGCCACGGCGCATCCCAGTTTTTCAAGCATTCGGGGCGACTTTGTCCGGATGGGCCGCAGCGAAGGCGGGATGGGCGAGCGCCGCCGCTTCCGCCTGCAGCAACAGGGGATAGGCATCCAGCGGAACGGCGAAGCGACGGGCGTTGAACAGTTGCGGGACCAAGAAACAGTCGGCGACATCGGGCGCGGCCCCGCCGAGGAACGGCCCGGCACCACCGGCGGCGCGCACCATCGCCTCCAGCGCGGTGAGCCCCTCGGTCATCCAGTGCGCGGTCCAGGCCGACCGGGCATCCGCATCGGCCTCGAGCCGCTGCTCCAGATAGCGCATCACCCGCAGATTGTTGATCGGGTGCACGTCCATGCCGATCACCATCGCGCGCGCCAGCGCATCCGCCCGCGCGACCGCATCGGCCGGGATCAGCCGCGGCTCGGGATAGCGCGCGTCGAGCCAGTCTAGGATCGCCAGGCTCTGGGTGAACACATGGCCCTCCGCCTCCAGCGCGGGCACCAATCCTTGCGGATTGCGCGCGAGATGCTCGGGGCTGCGCTGGGCATTTTCCAGCAGGGGCAGCTCGTGCCGCACATAGTCCACGCCCTTCAGGTTGAGTGCGATCCGCACCCGATACCCCGCCGAGGAGCGGAAATAGTCGTGCAGCACCAGCATCGGCTCAGTCCTTGTCGCTGTCGTCGTCGCTTTTGGGCTTCTTGCCGTTCAGCCGCGCATTGCTCTCCAGCGCCACCTTGATCATCGCCACCATCGGATCGGCCAGCGCCAGTCCGAGGATGCCGAACAGCGTGCTCGCCAGAATCTGCGACGACAAGGTCAGCGCCGGCGGCAGGTCGACCGTGCGCTTGGCGACCATCGGGATCACCACATAGCCGTCGAAATTCTGCACGGCGAAATAGATGACCAGCGCCCAGATGCCGGTTTCCTGGCCCGCGCTGAACCCCACCGCCGCCATCAGCACGCCGGAGATGATCGCGCCCACATTGGGGATGAACGCCAGCACGCCGGTGATGATGCCGAGCAGCAGCGCCATCGGCACGCCCACGACGCTGAGCAGGATCCAGGTCAGCACGCCTTCGAACGCCATGCCGAGCAGGCGTCCGGCAAGCAGCCGCCGCATCGTCGTCGCCATGCCGCCGAGCATGTGGGCGAAGGCGTGGCGCCGGTCCAGCGGCACCATCCATTGCAGCCCGCGCTCGTAGATGCGGGGGTCGAGGGCGATGAACAGGCCGATGATCAGGATCATGATCATGCTGGTGACCGCGCCGATCGCGGTGCCGACCGCAGTGGTGAGCCGCCCGATCGAACCCAGCCCCTCGCGGATCAGCCCGTTGAGGTCCGACCGGCCGGGCATCAGCCCCATGTCCGATGCCCAGCGCGCGACGCGGTTGGCCTGCGTCTCCAGCGTGGTGCGCAACTGCTCGGCCTGGTCGGCGATCTGCATGCCCGTGCGGTAGAAGACGAGGCCGAAAAAGGCGAAGACCAGCAGCAGCACCAGCGCGATCCGCAGGCCGCGCGGGATCGGCAACACCTTGCCGATCAGCCGCGCGCCACCGTCGAGCATCGACGCGAAGACGAGGCCGCCGAAGATGATCAGCAGCGGCTGGACCAGCAGCACGATGAGCGCGATGCCCACCGCCATGCCCAGCCAGACGGCCGCCTTCTTCAACTCGGCGCGGGTTTCGGGATCGCGAAATTCGTTCGGGCCCGGTTCGCGCACGACGCGGACGTGCGCGGACTCCAGCGGATCGTTGCTCATTGTTCCTCGTGGGTAGGGTGCAGCGAAATGCCGAACCGATCCCCACGGAAACCCGTGAACCACGTCAGCGGGTTCCAGGTGGACGAGCCGTCGCGCGAAAAAGTGATGAATTCGGCGCGGCCACCGATATTTTCCCACGGCACCGCCCCCCCCAGTCCGCCCTGATCGAGGGCGAAGCGGCTGTCCGCGCTGTTGTCGCGGTTGTCGCCCATCAGGAACACATGGTCCTTCGGCACGACGGTCGGCGGGAAATTGTCGCCTGCGGAATCGCCCAGATCGGCGATGTCGTAGCTGGCGCCGTTCGGCAGCGTCTCGCGGAACAGGGTGAGGCTGCAATAGGCCTTGCCCTGGTGCACCACGCGGCGGCCCGCATAGAAGCTGGACCCTCCCCGTTCCGGATCGGGATCGCAGCGCGTATTGCCGTCGATCGGCACCAGCCGTTCGCCCAGCGGTTCACGCGCGACCTGCTTGCCGTTGAGCCAGACCATGCCGTCGCGCACGGCGATGGTATCGCCGGGCAGGCCGATCACGCGCTTGATATAGTCGGTGCTGTGCTGGGGCGGGGTGACGATGACGATGTCGCCGCGCGCCGGGAGGCGTCCGAGAATGCGCCCGGGAATGGGCGGCAGCAGGTGGAAGGTCGGGGTGACGAAGGAATAGCCATAGGGATATTTGCTGACGATCAGCTGGTCGCCCACCCGCAGGTTCGGCAGCATCGATTCCGACGGGATATAGAAGGGCTTCGCGATCAGGCTGTGGAAGGCCAGCACGCCCAGCACCAGCCAGAAAATGCCGCGCAGTTCAGCCCACCAGTCCGTACCTTGCCGGGTGGCGCTCTGGCGTCGCTCGCTCCGCTTGCTGCGCAACACCAGTTCGTCCACCCCCATCGTCATTCCTTTTCCGCCGGCACGGCCTCGATCATCACCATCGCGAACGCCCAGGGCAGATCATCCGTGAGCGTCAGATGCACCCTGGCCACGTGTCCCGCTGGCGTCATGGCGTCAAGTCTCGCCTTGGCGCCGCCGGTCAGCGCGAGCGTGGGTGCGCCGAACGGTGCATTAACCACGCCGATATCCTTCATGAACACACCCCGGCTGAACCCGGTTCCGACTGCCTTGGAAAATGCCTCCTTGGCCGCAAAGCGCTTGGCCAGCGTCGGCGCATAATTGTGCGGGCGCTTTGCGGCCTTGGCGAGCTCGACCTCGGTGAACACGCGCCGCTCGAACCGCTGCCCGTACCGATCGAGCGACTTGCGGATCCGTTCGATGTTGCACAGGTCCGAACCGAGCCCGAGGATCATGCTCTCACCGTGCCGAGTCCATCAGCGCGCGCATCCGCTGCACCACAGGGGCGAGACCGTCGAAGATCGCCTCGCCGATCAGAAAGTGGCCGATGTTGAGTTCCATCACCTGCGGGATCGCGGCGATCGGCAGCACGTTGTCGAAGGTGAGGCCATGGCCCGCATGCGGCTCGATGCCGTTGCGGGCGGCGAGTGCCGCCGCGTCGGACAGCCGCTTCAGCTCCGCCGCCAGCGCGTCGCCGTCCAGCTCGGCATAGCGGCCGGTGTGCAGCTCGACAACGGGCGCGCCGAGCCGGATCGCCGCATCGATCTGGCGCGCCTCGGGCTCGATGAACAGCGAGACCCTGCTGCCGTTGTCGCGCAGTTTGGCGACCATGGGCGCGAGCAGATCGAACATGCCGGCCGCATCCAGGCCACCCTCGGTGGTCCGCTCCTCGCGCTTTTCGGGCACGATGCACACCGCGTGCGGGCGATGCTTCAGCGCGATCGCGAGCATCTCCTCGGTCGCCGCCATCTCCAGATTGAGCGGCACGGTCAGCTCGGCCGAGAGCCGGGCGATATCGGCATCGGTGATGTGGCGGCGATCCTCGCGCAGATGCGCGGTGATCCCGTCCGCCCCCGCCTCGGCCGCGAGCAGCGCCGCGCGCACCGGATCGGGATAGCCGCTGCCGCGCGCGTTCCGCACGGTGGCGACATGATCGATATTGACCCCGAGGCGCAGCTTGCCCGTCATGCGGTGATCGCCCGGCTCCCCGGCTTGATCGCCGGGATCGCCGCCAGTTCGGGCGGCAGCTGGTCGGCCGGATAGGCGGGCACGTCGAGCTTGGTCAGCGCGATCAGCGGCACGCCGACATCGGCCTTGCCGTTCGAGCGATCGACGATGCACGCCGCCCCCAGCAGCGTGCCGGGATGCTTGCGGATCGCCGCGATGCATTCGCGCGAGGAAAGCCCGGTAGTGACAATGTCCTCCACCATCACAACACGTGCACCTTCGGGAATCTCGAAGCCGCGGCGCAGCTGGAACTCGCCGTCCTCGCGCTCGACGAACACCGCCTTGCAGCCGAGCGCGCGCGCCGTCTCATAGCCCGGGATAATCCCGCCGATCGCGGGGGATACGACCATGTCGACCTGCCCGAACGTCTCGCGAATCAGCGTGCCCAGCGCGCCGCACACCCGCTCGGTGCGGACCGGATCCTCGAAGATCCGCATCTTCTGGAGAAATACGGGAGAGCGCAAACCCGAAGACAGGATAAAATGCCCCTCAAGCAACGCACCTGCGTCGCGAAATTCGTCGAGGATGGCGTCTCCGGTCAATGTCTGGGCTCCTGAAGTCAACGGTGGAACGATCCTTTAAGTGGCGGTGGCGGCGTCCGCAACCGCACGCGAAAAAGGTTGAGCATGGCCTTTTCCCAGCTATACCTTTGGTTCAAAGGGCCGCTAGGATGCCCCGGTTGTGCGTTCCTGGAGAGGGGTGACAACACCTTATGCGCAGTTTCTTGGTACCGACGATCCTGCTGGCCGCTGGTCTGGCCTTCGCTTCCCCGGGGCTGGCGCAACCCGCCGCCCCGGCCGCACCTGCTGCTGCCGCAGCCCAACCCGCTCCTGCGGCCAAGGTCGCCGATCCGACGCTCGACGCCGCCGGCAAGCCGCTGCACCAGGCGGTGCCGGGAGTCGGCGAGCCGATCGACAAAGCCATCTCGCTCCAGCAGCAGGTGACCCCCACCGGCCAGGAAGCGCACTGGTTCCACAACGTCATCCTGCTGCCGCTGATCACGATCATCTCGATCTTCGTGCTGGTGCTGCTGGTGTGGGTGATCGTCCGTTACCGCCGCGCCGCCAACCCCACGCCCTCGCGCACCAGCCACAACACCGCGATCGAGATCGTCTGGACGCTGGCCCCGGTGCTGATCCTGGTCGCGATCGCGATCCCCTCGATCAAGCTGCTCGCCGCGCAGTTCAAGCCCGCGCCGAAGAATGCGGTGACGCTGAAGGCGATCGGCAACCAGTGGTTCTGGTCGTATGAATATCCGGACAACGGCAACATCCAGCTGACCGCCAACATGCTGAAGGAAGGCGACCAGGTCGGCAAGGATCAGCGCTATCGCACCGATGCCGACGGGCCCCGCCTGCTCGCCACCGACCAGCGCGTGGTGCTGCCGGTGGGCGTGCCGATCCGGCTGGTCACCACCGCGACGGACGTGATCCACAGCTGGGCGATGCCCGCCTTCTGGATCAAGCTCGACGCGATCCCCGGCCGCCTGAACGAGACGAGCTTCATCATCCAGAAGGAAGGCGTCTATTTCGGGCAATGCTCCGAGCTGTGCGGCGCGCGCCATGCCTTCATGCCGATCGCGGTCGAGGCGGTGAGCCCGGCCAAGTTCGCGCAGTGGGTCGCCTCGAAGGGCGGCACCATGCCGGGGGCCGCGGCAGAGCCGGCGAGCACCACCGCCATCGGCAACGACACGACCGACGCCGCGGCCGCCAACGACGCTGCGGAAGCCGCACCCGCCGTCAACGCCACCGCCACGCCGGCACCGTCCAACCAGCCTGCGACCGCGAACCCCGCCGGCGCCGGCAACACGGGCAACTGAGCCATGACCGATACCGCGCTTCATTACGCCGGTGCGCACGATGCGCACCATCATGACGCCGATCACAAGCCGGGCTTCTTCGCCCGCTGGTTCATGTCCACCAACCACAAGGACATCGGCACGCTCTACCTGATCTTCGCGATCATCGCCGGCATCATCGGCGGCGCGATCTCGGGCATCATGCGGGCCGAGCTGATGCAGCCGGGCATCCAATACCTCCCCTGGTGGGTAGCCCAGCTGCACGGCGAAGGCACGTTCGACGAGGCGATGCACTTCTGGAACGTGCTGATCACCGCGCACGGCCTGATCATGGTGTTCTTCATGGTGATGCCGGCGATGATCGGCGGCTTCGGCAACTGGTTCGTGCCGATCATGATCGGCGCGCCGGACATGGCCTTCCCGCGGATGAACAACATTTCCTTCTGGCTGACCGTGGCGGGCTTCATCCTGCTGATGCTCTCGCCCTTCGTCGGGGTGGGTGCCGGCACCGGCTGGACGGTCTATGCGCCGCTCTCCACCTATGGCGAGCCGGGGCCCTCGGTCGATTTCGCGATCTTCTCGCTCCACCTCGCGGGCGCGGCGTCGATCCTCGGCGCGATCAACTTCATCACGACGATCTTCAACATGCGCGCGCCGGGCATGACGCTGCACAAGATGCCGCTGTTCGCCTGGTCGGTGCTGGTCACCGCCTTCCTGCTGCTGCTGGCGCTGCCGGTGCTGGCGGCGGCGATCACCATGCTGATCACCGATCGTAACTTCGGCACCGCCTTCTACGATCCGCAATATGGCGGCGATCCGGTGCTCTACCAGCATCTGTTCTGGTTCTTCGGCCACCCCGAAGTGTACATCATGATCCTGCCGGGCTTCGGCATCATCAGCCACATCATCGCGACGTTCAGCCGCAAGCCGGTGTTCGGCTATCTCGGCATGGCCTATGCGATGGTGGCGATCGGCCTGGTCGGCTTCGTCGTCTGGGCGCACCACATGTTCACCACCGGCCTGCCGGTGCAGGTGAAAATGTACTTCACCGCCGCGACGATGGTGATCGCGGTGCCCACCGGCGTGAAGATCTTCTCCTGGATCGCGACGATGTGGGGCGGCTCGATCAGCTTCAAGACCCCGATGGTCTGGGCGATCGGCTTCATCTTCATGTTCACCGTCGGCGGCGTGACCGGCGTCGTGCTCGCCAATGGCGGCGTCGACGACTATATGCAGGACACCTATTACGTCGTCGCCCACTTCCACTATGTGCTGTCGCTGGGTGCAGTGTTCAGCCTGTTCGCGGGCTTCTATTACTGGTTCCCGAAGATGACGGGCAAGATGTACAGCGAGCTGCTCGGCCAGATCCACTTCTGGGTGTTCTTCGCCGGCGTGAATCTGCTGTTCTTCCCGATGCACTTCCTGGGGCTCCAGGGCATGCCGCGCCGCATCCCCGACTATACCGACCAATATGCGTACTGGAACCATACCGCGACCGTCGGCTACATGATCATGGCGGCGGGCATGGCGGTGTTCTTCGTGAACATCCTCTACGCTCTCTTCGCCGGCAAGAAGGCGGAGGCCAACCCCTGGGGCGAAGGCGCCACCACGCTCGAATGGACGCTGTCGAGCCCCCCGCCCTTCCACCAGTTCGAGACCTTGCCCAAGATCGACTGATCCGGGCAGGGCTGGACGAACGGACGCCCCGGAGGGAAACCTCCGGGGCTTTTCCTTTGCCGGTACGCGCCTTGTCGCTCTTCGGATGAAGTTGGTAACGGCCGCATGCTATATCCGGCCCCGGACGCACCGTTCGCGCGTTCGGACAGATACGTCACCCCTGGAGACCACCCCATGCGTACCCCTTATGCCGACTGGATGAAGATCGGCCTCGATAGCTGGATGCTGGGCATTGAGGCTTCGACGGTGATCGGAATGCGGCTGACCAAGCTCGCCGCCGGCGGCCCCGCCGCCACCGCCGAGGCGCAGCGCATGGTCGCGGAGAAGATGCAGGCCGCCTGGGAGCTGCAGGTGGCCGCCGCCACGGGCCGACTCGGGAGCACCCCGGAAGCGCAGGCGAGCAAGACGCTGAAGCATTATCGCCGCAAGGTGCGCGCCAACGCCAAGCGGCTGGGCTGACAGGCCTCTTTCGCCCGCCCGAGACGCGCCGTATATCGGGAACGATGATGTCCGTGACCAACGCCAATCCCGCATTGCCCGCCGATTGGCGCGATTTCCTTGCCCTCACCAAGCCGCGGGTGATGACGCTGGTCGTCTTCACCGGGCTGTGCGGGATGCTCGCCGCCCCCGTGCCGATCCACCCGGTGCTCGGCTTCACCGCCATCCTGTGCATCGCCCTGGGGGCGGGGGCGGCCGGCGCGCTCAACCAATGGTATGAGGCCGATCTCGACGCCAAGATGAAGCGCACCCAGGGCCGGCCGCTGCCCGCCGGGCGGATGGAACGCCAGTCGGCGCTGCACTTCGGCGTGGGGCTTGCGGCGTTCAGCCTGGTGCTGATGTATGTCGCGATCAACCTGGTCGCGACGCTGATCCTCGCGGTCTCGATCCTGTTCTACGTGTTCGTCTACACGATCTGGCTCAAGCGCCGCACGCCGCAGAACATCGTGATCGGCGGCGCGGCTGGCGCCTTTCCGCCGCTGATCGGCTGGGCCGCCGCGACGGGCGATGTCGCGACGCTGCCGCTCCTCCTGTTCGCGCTGATCTTCCTGTGGACGCCGCCGCATTTCTGGGCGCTCGCGCTGTTCGTGAAGACCGATTACGCCAATGCCGGCGTGCCGATGCTGCCGGTCGTCTCGGGCGAGCGCACCACGCGCATCCAGATCGGCCTCTATACGCTGCCGATGATCGCCGCCGCCGCCGCGCCCTGGCCGCTGGGGCTGAGCGGCATGGTCTATGGCCTCACCGCCGCTTTGATGTCGGGCATCTTCCTCGCCATGGCGGTGCAGGTCGCCACCCGCCGCACCGACGTGGAGGCCGAGGGCGGGGACCGTATGATCCCGGAAAAGCGGCTGTTCAAATTCTCGATATTGTATCTGTTCGTGCTATTCGGCGCGCTGGTGATCGACAGGTGGGTGGCATGAACGACTCACGCGGAGAGGATGTGTTGCGGACGCCGGCGGCGGAGCTGGAGCTGATCCGCGCGCGCCAGCGGTCGCGCGCGCGGGTGATGGCGTGGCTACTGGGCGGCTTCGTGCTGCTCGTCTTCGCCATCTCGATCGTGAAGATGCAGCTCGGGCACGGCGGATGAGGATCAGCCGCAACCTGCGCGTCGGCCTGATGGGTGCCGTGCTGGTGTGCGGCATGACCGGGCTCGGCTTCGCCGCGGTGCCGCTCTACCGGATGTTCTGCGAGGCGACCGGCCTGAACGGCACCACCCAGCGCGGCCTGCGCGCGCCCGGTGCCACGGGCCAGAAGATCACGGTGGCGTTCGACAGCAATGTCAGCCCGAAGCTGCCCTGGAAGTTCGCCCCCGAGCGCCGCGAGGACGTGATCGACATCGGCGGCCGCGACATGGCCTTCTTCACCGCCACCAATGTCTCCAGCCGCCCGCTCACCGGCACCGCGACGTTCAACGTCACGCCCGCGCAGGTCGGCAAATATTTCACCAAGATCCAGTGCTTCTGCTTCACCCAGCAGACGCTGCAGCCCGGCGAGACCGTGCGGATGCCGGTGATCTTCTTCGTCGACCCGAAGATCCTGAACGATCCCGACGCGCGCGACGTGGAGGAGATCACCTTGTCCTATACATTTTATCCAGTGGATTCGCCGAAGACACCAAGCTAGCATCGCGCAAAATTGAGAGAGGATTGGGATACGCCCATGGCTGGAGCAAAGAACCACCAGTACCATATCCTGCCGCCGAGCATCTGGCCGCTGCTGGGCTCGCTGGGCGGGCTGATCCTCGCCTCCGGCGCCGTGATGTGGATGCACAAGATGGCGAACGGCACGCTGGTGCTCACCACCGGCTTCGCGCTGGTGCTGCTCACCATGGTCGGCTGGTGGGGCAAGGTGATCCAGGAGGCGCATGCCGGCGACCACACGCCGATCGTCCAGCTTCACCTGCGCTACGGCATGATCCTGTTCATCGCCTCCGAAGTGATGTTCTTCGTCGGCTGGTTCTGGGCCTGGTTCGATTTCGCGCTCTTCCCCTCCACCGTCGAGGCGGTCGGCGGTACCTGGCCGCCCAAGGGCATGGAAGTGCTCGACGCCTGGCAGTTCCCGCTGCTCAACACGCTGATCCTGCTCTGCTCGGGCTGCACCGTTACCTGGGCGCATCACGGCCTGATCCACAATGAGCGCGGCGGCGCGCTGCGCGGGCTGTGGGGCCTGATCGGCGTGGGCGAGAACGATACAGTGAAGAAGGGCCTGTGGCTCACCGTGGTGCTCGGCTTCATCTTCAGCTGCCTGCAGGCCTATGAGTATATGGAGGCCCCCTTCCCCTTCAAGGCGGCGAGCGAGGGCGGCTCCAGCTATGGCGGCGCCTTCTTCATGGCGACGGGCTTCCACGGCTTCCACGTGATCGTCGGCACGATCTTCCTGGTGGTGAATCTGGTGCGCGCCTATCGCGGCGACTTCACCCCGCGCCAGCATTTCGGCTTCGAGGCGGCGGCCTGGTACTGGCACTTCGTCGACGTGGTCTGGCTGTTCCTGTTCGCGTCGATCTATGTCTGGGGCGGTTGGGGCGCGCCGGTCCACGCCGGCTGACGTGACCAGCCCCACACCCGATCCCGCCGGGGGCGGCAGTGCCACGCTGCCGCCCCCGGTCGCATCCGGCCTCCATGGCTGCTGCCCGCGCTGCGGCGCCAGGACGCTGTTCCGCAGTTTCACCGCCTTTGCCGATCGCTGCCCCGCCTGCGGGCTGGAGTTCGCCGCGTTCAACGTCGGCGACGGGCCGGTGGTGTTCCTCACCCTCGGCATCGGTACGCTGGTGACCATCCTGGCGCTGTGGCTGGAGTTCAGCCTCTCGCCGCCGATATGGGTACATCTGCTGCTGTGGCCCCCGGTCACCCTGGCGATGGTGATCGGATCGCTGCGGGTGGCCAAGGGGCTGCTGCTCGCGCTGGAATATCGCAACCGGGCCCGTGAGGGCCGGATCGCCGAGGACTGACATGCGCCGCGTGCCGCTGCTCCCCACCCTGCTCGTCGGCCTGGCGGTGGCGGCGATGATCGCGCTCGGCTTCTGGCAGCTCGACCGGCGGAGCGAGAAGCAGAGCGCGCTGGCGGTGTTCACGGCGAACACGATGCAGCCGACGATCACCATCGAAAGCGGCGCCGCCGATGCCTCGCTGCTGTTCCGCCACGCCCGCAGCGCCTGCCAGTCGGTCGCCAGTTGGACCCGGCAGGGCGGCCGCGGGGTGCAGGGCCTGCAGGGCTGGCGGCAGATCGCGACCTGCCGCACCCATGCAGGGGCCACGCTGCTGGTCGACATGGGCGTGACGCGCGATCCGATGTTCCGCCCGCACTGGCCGGGCGGGGTGGTGAGCGGCATCCTCACCCGCGCGCCGGACCACCGCCCGCTGGTCGCGAGCATCTTCGACGGCACGCCGCAACCGCTGATGCTGGTTTCCGACCAAGCCGCGCCGGGGCTGGAGCCGAGCACCCCGCCGGACATCGCCAACGTGCCCAACAACCACCTCGCCTATGCGGTGCAATGGTTCCTGTTCGCCGGGGTGGCGGTGATCATCTATGTGCTGGCGCTGCGGCTGCGGGCGCGGGGCGCGCCGCAGCCGGGCGCGCGGTAAAATGCAGGCGGCCAAGCGGATCGGGGTATCGGCGCTTCGCTCGTCATCGTCGCAAGCTGATCACCAAGCTGCGGGACAATCGAGAAGGATGGCTAGCTCCCGTTCACGCTTGCGAATGAATATCGTCCACTAAGCATCTCTACCCCAAGCGGAACGTGATTGAGCAGCTTCTCTAAAAGCGGAAGTATCCCCGCCGCTTCGCCACCCGCTGCGATGCGCTCGCCGCCAACGTTCTCGCCATGACGCAACGCGCTTCAGTGCGGCGGCGGCTTCGCGGCCATTTTTCACGATCAGGTCTCTGAAGAGCCCAGGCGCCTGAAATAGGTACGCTATTTTGGTGCGTCGGCATGAACAACACGCCTGCCCAGAATTGGATGAAATCCCGAATCGGGACTTTGTAATTTTCATACAATTCGCCGCTATTGTATGGGTGCAGACTTCGTTACATACACAGCGCAACGGCAACATAATCCATTTTGGAGGGGGAATACGCATGATGAAGACCAAGATTCTTGCAATTGCGGCAGCGTCTGCGCTGGCCATGCCTGCTTCTGCGGCCACCTACATCGTGAACGCATCGGGCAACGGCGTCAGCGCGACAGGTTCCATCGAGACCGACGGGACGCTGGGTCTTCTCACGCGCGCCAATGTCCTCGACTGGCAATTCACCCTCGAGGACGCCGGCGGATCGTTCCTGATCAGCGGCCCCTCCAACTCACAACTTCTGTTTTTCAACGCGCCCGCGCTGACCGCAACGGCGAAGGGCCTGTTCTTCGATTTCTACGGCTCCGGGGCCGTTCTGTTCCAGAACCCGCAGGTTGGCTCGACCATCAACTTTCTCTGCTATACCGGCAGCGCGCTCTGCGGCGGCGGCTATAACCGCATCAGCATCTCCGTTAAGAACTTCGGAGGTGGCATCTCGCAGGCTGGCGTACAGCAGATTGCCACCGCGGCCGCAGTCCCGGAACCCGCTGCTTGGGCGATGATGATTGCCGGCGTGGGCATGGCAGGGGGCGCACTGCGCCGCCGCCGGGTGGTGAAGACGACCGTACGCTTCGCCTGACGTCCCCAGCACCACAAGACGGGAAGCCGCTTGCACAGAAGCTTGCGGCTTCCCGTTCGGGCTTTGCAGCAACCCAGTCGCTGCGCCACGCCACCCCGCATCCTATCGCGTCGCGACCTCGCGCTTTTGGACCGCCGGCTCGGCGGCGCTGCATCGACCTTGAAAGCCTGCGAGCGCCGATCACTCCCGTGCCTGCTCCGATGCCGGCGCTATCGGCTTCAGTTCGTGCCGCCGGCGAAGGGATCGCGTCGGCCACCATGTCGCGCCTTTGATCCCTCAGGCTGCGGCTGAGGACTTTCCCGTCGCTCACGACCAAGGTCAAGATCGTGATCGACGCGCAGCCGAATCGCTGAATGTGGTGGTTAGCTGCCCTTGCTACGGACCCCATCGGTCCCATTCTCTCATCTCAATCTCGGGATCGAACGCGAGGGATACCCGACCGGGTGGTATCTTGAATTGGCTATGGTAGGCTTCAAAAAAGGCGAGGTAGAGTGTGGCGTAACTTTCGAGACCAAGACCCGTTTGGGCCGTCCTTTCTGAAGTCCCGATCGTATAGAGATACTCCGGTTTGTCTGCGTCAGATCGGTGAGGGCCGGAGGCGTAGAACGAAGCTTCTTGCATGCCGTTAACGGAGAGGACGAAGCGCCTACCAACCCTCTGACCCTGATAGCGCATCTGGTATTTGCCGCATTGCGCGACCCAGCCATCCTCCGCCTTTTCAAATTTAACTACCATAGCACCAGCTTTCGCACTCCAAGCGGACGTCCGCAATTAGGGCGCAAGCCGACAGGCCTGGTGACGTAGCACGACCACGCCTCGGTTAGTCTTCCACCTCGTTTACCGAATACACCTTGCCCACGTGCGGCTCGCCTCGGCTGACTGCCAAGCGCTCCTGGCGGTGGCGCTCGCGATACCGCTCGCGATCCGCGTCGGTGCGCTCGTCATAGCAGGCCGCGCAGCTTACCCCCGCCTCGTACAGCGGCGAGCGACGGTTTTCGACGCTGACCGGGCGGCGGCAGGCGTGGCAGAGTTCGTAGCTGCCCGGCGCCAGGCCATGTCCCACCGTCACCCGCTGGTCGAACACGAAGCATTCGCCGTCCCAAAGGCTCTGCGCCTCGGGCACCTTTTCCAGATAGTTGAGGATGCCGCCCTTCAAGTGGAACACCTGCTCGATGCCCTCGGACTTGAGGAACGCGGTCGACTTCTCGCAGCGGATGCCGCCGGTGCAGAACATCGCCACCTTGGGGGACGCCTCGCCGCGCCCCAGCAGTGCCTCGCGGTGCGCGCGGAACCAGGCGGGGAAGTCGCGGAAGCTCCTGGTGTGCGGGTCGATCGCGCCGCGGAAGGTGCCGGCGGCGACCTCGTAATCGTTGCGCGTGTCGATCAGAATCGTGTTCGGATCGGCAATCAGGGCGTTCCAGTCCTCGGGCGCGACATAGGTGCCGACGCTCGCCAGCGGATCGATGTCCGGCTGGCCCATCGTCACGATCTCGCGCTTGAGGCGCACCTTCATCCGGTAGAAAGGCTGCTCGGCCGCGCGGGAATATTTGACGTCGGCCCCGGCGCAGCCGGGCAATGCGCGGACATGCGCGACCACCGCCGCGATCGCCTCGTCGCTTCCCGCGATGGTGCCGTTGATCCCCTCGCGCGCGAGCAGCAGCGTCCCCTTCACGCCCTGCGAACAGCAGAGCTTGGCCAGCGGTCCCCGCAGCGCCGCCGGATGGTCGAACCGGGCAAATTGGTAGAGCGCCGCCACGCGGATCGGCAGCGCGGCATCGTCCGCAACCTGAGTCATTTCGGCGGATCTACCCCAGCCGGTGCGATTAGACCATGAAGCTTTCGCCGCAGCCGCAAGTGCCCTTGGCGTTGGGGTTGGTGAACACGAAGCCGGCGGTGAAATCGTCCTCCACCCAGTCCATCGTCGAGCCGATCAGGTAGAGCACCGAGGCGCCGTCGACGAAGAACAGGCCGCCGGGCGTCTCGATCCGCTCGTCGAGCGGCTTGGCCTCGCTGACATAGTCGACCGAATAGGCAAGGCCCGAACAGCCCCGGCGCGGGGTGGAGAGCTTGACGCCGACCGTGCCTTCCGGCGCCTTCGCCATCAGCGCGGCAATGCGCGCCTCGGCGGCGGGGGTAAGGAGCAGCGCGGCGGGGCGCGGGCGGGAAGTGGTCGCGGTGGTCATCGTCTCTTCTACCTTCTTGAGCCCCTCCCCTGAAGGGGAGGGGCTTAGATGGGTCACAACATCCCTAGTTCCAGCTTCGCCTCGTCGCTCATCTTCTGCGGGTCCCAGGGCGGATCCCAGACGAGGTTGACGTCGGCGGTGGCAATGCCCGGCACCGCGCTCACGCGGAGCTCGACCTCGCCCGGCATCGATTCCGCGACCGGGCAATGCGGCGTCGTCAGCGTCATGGTGATCGCGGCATGGCCGTTCGCAGTGATGTCGACGCCGTAGATCAGCCCCAGGTCGTAGAGATTGACCGGAATTTCGGGGTCGTAAATCTCCTTGAGCGCCTCGATCACCGCCTCGTACAGCGGCCCGCCCGGCTCGCCGGCGCCCGGCTCGACCGGCTTCTGCGAGAGGAAACCGGAGAGATAGTCGCGCTTGCGCTCGGCGGCGGGCTCGACGACTTCGTCGATCCGCGCCTTGGGCGGCGCCTCGACCGCGTCGACTTCTTCCACCACGATCCTGCGTTCTTCGTTCATCCGAAGATCCTCGTCACTCGTTCGATACCCTTCACGAGCGCGGCGACGTCCGCCGGCCCGTTATATACGCCGAAGCTCGACCGCGCGGTGGCGGGGACCTCCAGCAACTCCATCAGCGGCTGGGCGCAGTGATGCCCGGCGCGGATCGCGACAGCGCCCTCGTCGAGGATCGTCGCAACATCGTGCGGGTGCACGCCCTCCACCGCGAAGCTGACGATGCCGGCGCTGTCCGCCGGCCCGAACAGCCGCACGCTGTTGATGCCGGACAGGGCGGCGCGCGTCTCGGTCACCAGCGCGGTTTCGTGCGCGTGGATACGGTCCAGCCCGATGGCATCCACATAATCGATGGCCGCATGCAGCCCGACCACGCCGACGATATGCGGCGTGCCCGCCTCGAAGCGGCCCGGCGGCGGGGCATAGGTGGTCCTGGCGAAGCTGACCCGGTCGATCATCGATCCGCCGCCCTGATAGGGGGGCATCGCATCGAGCAACGCGTAGCGGCCCCACAGCACGCCGATGCCCGTCGGGCCGTAGAGCTTGTGGCCGGAGAAGACGTAGAAATCGCAGCCGAGCTCGGCGACGTTGACCGGCAGCCGGGCAACCGCCTGGCAGCCGTCGATCAGGATCTTCGCACCGACGCCATGCGCCAGCTCGGTCGCGCGCTGCACGTCGAGCACAGAGCCGAGCACGTTCGAGACATGGGCGAGTGCCACCAGCTTGTGCCGATCGGTCAGCATCGCGGCCATCGCGTCGAGGTCGATGCGGTGGTCGGCGGTGAGCGGCACCACGTCGATCTCGGCGCCAATCTTCTCGGCGGCCATCTGCCAGGGCACGATGTTCGAATGATGCTCGAGCGCGGAGAGCAGGATGCGGTCGCCGGCCCGGAGCTGGTTGGCGGCGTAGCACTGGGCGACGAGGTTGATCCCCTCGGTCGCGCCGCGGACTAACACCACTTCCTCGGGCTTGCCGCCGATGAACTTGGCCACGCGGGCGCGCGCCGCCTCGTAGGCGAGCGTCATGTCGGCCGAGCGCTGGTACACGCCGCGATGGACGGTGGCATAGGTCTCGCCATAGCCGCGCGCGATCGCATCGAGCACCGGGCGCGGCTTTTGCGAGGTGGCGGCGGTGTCGAGATAGGCCCAGCCGGCGGGGATCGCAGGGAAATCCGCAAGCACGTCGAGCGGGGCGGCGGTGATGGTCACGCCGTTCATAAGCCCCTCCCCTTCAGGGGAGGGGTTGGGGTGGGGCATGACCAGCCAGCGAGTCCAAGGCTGGGGGCGAAGTCCCCCACCCCAACCCCTCCCCTGAAGGGGAGGGGCTTTACGGCGGTGTAGCTCTCGATCCTCACAGCGCCGCCTCCAGCCACTTGGCCGCATCCGCGGCGAACGCCTCGCGCACCGGTTCCTCGCCGATCCGCGCCAGTGCATCCGCGACGAAGGCGTGCGTCAGCAACCCCTTGGCCTGCGCGTCGGGGATACCCCGGCTCTGCAGATAGAACAGCGCGTTGCGATCGAGTTCGCCGACCGTCGCGCCGTGGGCGCACTTCACGTCGTCGGCGAAGATTTCGAGTTCGGGCTTCAGGTTCACCGTCGCGGTGCGCTGGAGCAGCAGCCCGCGCAGCGACTGTTCGCCATCGGTCTGCTGCGCGCCGCGGGCGACTTCCACCCGCGCGGCGAGGCTGGCCGCCGACTGGTTGGCCGCCACCGCACGCCAGATCTGGCGCGACGTGCCCTCCACCTGCTCGTGGCGGACTGCCACCGCGGCTTCCTGGCGCTGCGTCCCGCTGGTGAGCAGCGCGCCGCCCATCTCGGCGAACGCACCCTTGCCGGTGAGCGTCAGTGCGCCGTCGATCCGGCTGCCCATGCCGCCGGCGCCGAGGAAGATCGACACCAAGCTCGCCGCCTCGCCCACGTCCGCCTCGTCGCGGATCGAGACGAAGCCGCCGGTCTGCACCAGCCGCACCGAGCGCATCAGCCGCGCGCCCTTGCCGAGCGCGATCGCAGTCAGCCGGTTGGCCCAGCCGGTGCCGGCATAGGTCTCAACCACGGATGCGACGGCATCGTCGGCCAGCAGGATGCGAGCAGGCACGTGATTTTCGCCGCCAGTGCCGAGATGGACGATCTGGATGCAGGTCGCGACATGTTCGGGGCCGAGGTACAGCGCCCAGCCCTCGCCCACGGCGAGGCTGCCGAGCGGGTGATCGGTCGCAGCGATCTGGCGAGTGACTTCCACGGGGCCGGGGCGGCTGTGCGCGGGCGCGAACACGCCGTCGACGAAGCACAGACGCGGGCCTTCGATGTCGAGGAAGAGGTCCGCCGGATCGACACCCGAAGTCGCCTGCGGGCTTTCGGCCGCTGCGCGCAGCGCGTCCATGTCGGACCAGCGCCACGCCTCCTGCCGCTTCGTGGGAAGATCGAGCACGATCACGCTGCCAGCGCTCCATAGCCTTCGCGCTCGAGCTCGTGCGCCAGTTCCGGCCCGCCCGAACGCACGATGCGGCCATCGGCGAGCACATGGACGAAGTCCGGCTGCACATAATCGAGCAGGCGCTGGTAGTGGGTGATCAGCAGCACCGCCTTGTCGGGCGCGCGCATGATGCGGTTGATGCCCTCGCCGACCGCCTTCAGCGCGTCGATGTCGAGGCCGCTGTCGGTCTCGTCGAGGATGGCGAGCTTGGGGTTGAGGATGCCCATCTGCACCATCTCGTTGCGCTTCTTCTCGCCGCCCGAGAAGCCGACATTCACCGCCCGCTTGAGCATCTCGGCGTCCATGCCGAGTGCCGCCGCCTGGGCACGCGCCAGCTTGAGAAACTCGGCGCCCGAGAGCGGCGCCTCGCCGCGGTGGCGGCGCTGGGCATTGGCCGCCTCGCGCAGGAACTGGACGTTGGACACGCCGGGGATCTCGACCGGGTACTGGAAGCCGAGGAACAGGCCGGCGGCGGCGCGCTCGTGCGGCTCAAGTTCCAGCAGATCCTGCCCGTCAAAATCGACGCTGCCGCTGGTCGCCGCATAGCCGCCCCGGCCACCAAGGACATAGCCCAGCGTCGACTTGCCGGCGCCGTTGGGCCCCATGATCGCGTGCACTTCGCCCGCGTTCAGCGACAGGGTCAGGCCCTTGAGGATTTCCTTGCCGTCGATTTCGGCATGCAGGTTCTGGATGTTCAGCATCGGGTTCAGATCGCCACGGTCACGAGAGAGAGGGTCTTGGGCTGGGCGCCCGCGTCATAGGCATCGACCAGCGAGCCGTCGGACAGCTTCCACATGATCTTGTATTGTTTGGGCGCGGTGACGCTGGCCTTGATGTCGGCCTCGACCTTGTCGAGCACCGGAGTCAGCTTGCGCCATGCACTCGGCTGGTAGGGCCGGTCGTTGAGCAGCAGGCGACCGGCCTGGAAGTCCGAATCGAGGAAATCGCGGCACTGCTTGATCGCGCCGGCCACCTTGGCTTGGCGCGCGCCTGCGTTCGCCGGCGCCGTGCCGATCGCGCGAACGATGCAGCGCGCATGGTTGGTCGCCGCACCGAACTGGGCCGCGCTGTCGATCGCGACGCCGCCCTGAAGGGCGAAGGCTGCGGCAAGAAGGGCGTTCAACATCCAATATACTCCTGCGGGCGCGGAACGCGGCCCTGCGTCCTCAGTACATCAGCCGACATGAGCGCAGGCTGAGCGGCGGCGGTGGGACAGCTCACCCCACCGACCCTTCCAGCGAAATGCCGAGCAGCTTCTGCGCCTCGACCGCGAACTCCATCGGCAGCTGCTGCAGCACCTCGCGCGCGAAGCCGTTGACGATCAGCGCCACGGCGGCCTCCTGGTCCAGCCCGCGCTGGAGCGCGTAGAACAGCTGGTCGTCGCTGATCTTGCTCGTGGTCGCCTCATGCTCGATCTGGGCGCTGGGGTTCTTCACCTCGATGTACGGCACCGTGTGCGCGCCGCACTGGTCGCCGAGCAGCAGCGAGTCGCACTGGGTGAAGTTGCGGACATTCTCCGCGCTCGCCGCCACGCGGACCAGCCCGCGATAGGTGTTGTCGCTGCGCCCGGCCGAGATGCCCTTCGACACGATGGTCGATCGGCTGCCCTTGCCGAGATGGATCATCTTGGTGCCGGTATCGGCCTGCTGGCGATTGTTGGTCACCGCCACCGAATAGAATTCGCCGACGCTGTTCTCGCCCGCGAGCACGCAGCTGGGGTATTTCCAGGTGATCGCCGAGCCGGTCTCAACCTGGGTCCAGCTCACCTTGGAATTGCGGCCCTGGCACAGCGCGCGTTTGGTGACGAAATTGTAGATGCCGCCCTTGCCGTTCTCGTCGCCCGGATACCAGTTCTGCACGGTCGAATATTTGATCTCGGCATCGTCGAGCGCGACCAGTTCCACCACCGCGGCGTGCAGCTGGTTCTCGTCGCGCATCGGGGCGGTGCAGCCTTCGAGGTACGAGACGTACGCGCCCTTGTCGGCAACGATCAGCGTGCGCTCGAACTGGCCGGTATTCTCCGCATTGATGCGGAAATAGGTGGAGAGCTCCATCGGGCAGCGCACGCCCTCCGGCACATAGACGAAGGTGCCGTCGGAAAAGACCGCGCTGTTGAGCGTCGCGAAATAATTGTCGCGCTGCGGCACCACCTTGCCCAGCCATTTCTGGACCAGCTCGGGATATTCGCGGATCGCCTCGCTGATCGACAGGAAGATCACGCCCGCCGCCTTGAGCTCGGCACGAAAGGTCGTGGCGACCGACACGCTGTCGAACACCGCATCGACCGCGATCTTGCGCGCGCCCTCGACGCCGGCGAGCACCTTCTGCTCCTCGATCGGGATGCCGAGCTTCTCATAGGTCCGGCGGATTTCCGGATCGAGCTCGTCGAGGCTGGCGATCGTCTTCTTCTGCTTGGGCTCGGCGTAGTAATACGCATCCTGATAGTCGATCGGCGGCACGTCGAGCTTGGCCCAGTCCGGCGCCTCCAGCGTCTGCCACAGGCGGAACGCCTTGAGCCGCCAGTCGAGCATCCATTCGGGCTCGTTCTTCTTGGCCGAGATGTAGCGGACGGTATCCTCGCTCAGCCCCTTGGGCGCGAACTCCTGTTCGACGTCCGAGGCGAAGCCCCATTCATATTTCTTGTTCGCGGCGGCGAGCGCCTCGGCATTCTTGGTGGCCATCAGAAAGATACCTGGCTTTCCCCGGCAAGCACCGGAGAAGGAGAAGAAAGGTCGGAAGCGGAAGGCGCGAGCCCATGCACCGGCGAGGCGAGCCCCGCAAGCGCCGGGGGATTGCTGAGGCTGGCGAGGCTGACCTGCGCGAGCGCCGAGCGCACCGCGTCGCTCACGACACCCCAATGCGGCTTCACCCGGCAATTCCCTTCGACGGCACAGTCATGCCGGGTCGAATCGACGCACACGGTGAGGGCGATCGGCCCCTCGATCGCCTCGACGATGTCAGCCAGGCTGATCGCCGCAGGCGGCCGCGCGAGCCGGAAGCCGCCGCCGGTGCCGCGGGCGCTTTCAATCAGGCCGGCGGCAGAGAGCTTGCTGACCAGCTTCTGCACGGTCGGCAGCGGCAGGCCCGTTTCGTTGGCGAGCAGCGTCGCGTTGAGCCGGCACGACGCGCCGCACTGGCGCGCGGCAGCGGCCAGCATCACCACGGCATAGTCGGCAAGGCTCGAAAGACGCATCGACTCCCAATCGGACAAAGTTGATCCGATTGGGCATGTGGGCTCAGCGACCGCTCAGGTCAACTGTCTCGGGGATCACATCGGGGAGAAAGTGGAACTTCTCATTCTCCAGCGTGGCGGCGAGCACCGGATCGATGCCGTCGCGCAGCAGGCCCGGCGTCTGGCCGGTGAAATGCTTGATCTCGTTGATCATGTGCGACTGATCGGCGAAGGGCGCCATCACCTCGGCCAGCGGCGCGCCCTGATGGATGCGCATCGCCGCGCCGATCGCGCGGAACTTGCGGCGCAGATGGTTGGGCGGGCCCGCGAAATATTCCTTGCACAGCCGCTGCACCTGGCGCTGCCCCATGCCGGTTTCCGCTTCCATCGCCTCGTACAGCGCCTCGATCGCGGGATCGCCCGAGGCCGCCCATTCGCGGACGATGCGCAGAAACGCGATATGCGCGGTCGGCACGCGCCGGGCGGAATCCAGGCGACGAAGGAGCAGCGGTTCGACGGCAGCCACCATCGCTTCCAGAGACTCGAGCGCGCAGAGGCGGGTGTACAGGTCCTGCACCTCCGGCCCAAAGATCTCGCTGCCGTCGACCAGCCGATCGGCGACCTGATCCGCCGGGCGGCCGATCAGCGTGCGCCAGCCGATGCCGCGCAGCGACAGGCCGAAGCAGCGAAAGGGACCCTCCAGGCGATAGGTCCAGTGCGCGGTGCCCGGCCCGTTGACCGTCACCCTGTGCGTCGTCTCGCAATGGCCGTCCGGGAAGGTGACGCTGCCCCCGCCCTCCAGGCAGAAGCGCCACTGGCCGAGATCGAAACGCTCGACGCCTTCGATGCGCGACGCATCGATATGGGCGAGATAGAAGCTTTCGACATGGGGTATCAGCCGCCCGGTGGACGGCTGAAAGCGGATGTGAAAAGGTTGGCGTGCCCCGGCGCTCCTGCGCGTTGCCGTCGCCACCTGGCCCTCTGCGGCGCCACGCATGCGAAGCTGATCCCCCGTGCTTCGGTTTGTCGCACAGCTGGAGCATGCCTGCGCGAAAAGCGCAACGGAAAAGAGGCCCGACCGGTTGCCCGGTCGGGCCCTAAGGAAAGGGTTCCCCCCGTTAAGCGGAACCCCTCGGGTCGCAGGGATGCTCTACCCGATTCGGGAGCCCCGGTCTTGTACGGAATCGACATCCGGCCCTTTGACGACGTTTGCCTCGCAATGCATGAGCGTGCGTATGAGCAAGATTCTTCGGAAGGCGATCTTTTCGCTCGATGCCGAACAGGCGCATCGCGCCGCGATTCGCGCGCTCGCCTTGTGGGGCAAGGCAGGTACGCCGTTCGCGGGCGGCCCTGAACACGGCCGTCCCGTGACGATCGCCGGACTGACGTTTCCAAACATCGTCGGCGTCGCAGCGGGGCTCGACAAGGACGCGGAGGCGATCGCCGGACTGTTCGGGCTGGGCTTCGGCGCGGTCGAGGTCGGCACGCTGACGCCGAAGCCGCAGCCGGGCAATCCCCGCCCCCGGCTGTTCCGACTCGTCGAAGACGAGGCGGTCATCAACCGCATGGGCTTCAACAATGGCGGCATCGATGCGGCCCTCGCTAGGATCGCGGGGTTGCGCTGGGGTCCGGGGGTGCTGGGAATCAATGTCGGCGCCAACAAGGATTCGACGGACCGGGTTGCCGATTATGCGATCGGCGTCGGCAAGGGGGCGCCCCACGCGGACTATGTCACCATCAACGTCAGTTCGCCCAACACCCCGGGCCTGCGCGACCTGCAGTCGCGGCCCGCGCTCGACGAGCTGCTGGCGGCGGCAGATGCGGCGCGCGGCAGCACCCCCCTTTTCCTGAAGATCGCGCCCGATCTGGATCGCGCCGGGCTGGAGGGCGTGGTGCGGGCCGCCATCGACAACCATGTCGATGCGCTGATCGTCTCCAACACGACCATCTCGCGCCCGCCGCTCGCATCGAGCCGGGCGAACGAGTCAGGCGGGCTGTCGGGCAAGCCGCTCAAGGACCTCGCCCGTGCCAAGCTCATCGAAACGCGCGCCATCTCCGAAGGACAGCTGCCGCTGATCTCGGCGGGCGGCATCGACGGGCCGGACGAGGCCAGGCGCCGGATCGACGCGGGCGCGGTGCTGGTGCAGGTCTATTCGGCATTGGTCTATCACGGGCCCGGTCTGGCACGCAGCATCGCGAAGGCATTCGCCTGACCGCTTGCCTCCCCGGCAAAGCGCGTTACGCCTAGCGCGATGAAGAAGACGGTCGCGCTGCTATTCCTCCTGTTCACGCCGCTGCTCGCCCATGCCCAGGGCATGGTGAGCGCGGCCGATCCCCGCGCCGCGGCGGCGGGCGTCGAGATCCTGCGCGCAGGCGGCAGCGCCACCGACGCGGCAATCGCCACGATGCTGGCACTGGGCGTGGTCGAGCCGCAGAGCTCGGGGCTGGGCGGCGGCAGTTTCCTGATCCTGTACGACGCCAGGACTCGCGCCACGACGACGGTGGACGGTCGCGAAGCCGCGCCGATGGCGGCCGACGACCACTGGTTCTACGATGGCGCCGGCAAGCCGCTCAGCCATTTCGCGGCGGTGCCGGGCGGGCGCAGCGTCGGCGTGCCGGGCGCGGTGCGCGCGATGGCGCTGGCGCATGCCAAATCGGGCAAGCTCGCCTGGGCGAGACTGTTCGGCCCGGCGATCCGCCTGGCCCGCGACGGATTCGAGGTGACGCCCCGGCTCAACAATTCGCTCGCCCGCTTCTCCGGCCATGTCGATCCCTCCTATCGCGCGCTGTTCTTCGGCGGCGATGGCAAGCCGCTGCCGGCGGGCACCAGGGTCCGCAATCCGGAACAGGCCGCGCTGCTGGAACGCATTGCAGCGCAGGGGCCGGACAGCTTCTATGTCGGCCCGCAGGCGGCAAAGCTGGTCGCGGCGGTGAACGGCGCGGCGCGCAACCCGTCGAAGATGACCCCCGGCGACCTCGCCGCCTATGATGCCAAGGCGCGGCCGGTGCTGTGCGGGCATTATCGCGGCTACAAGATCTGCTCGATGGGCCCGCCCTCCTCGGGCGGCATCACCGTGCTGCTGATCCTGGCCCAGCTCGAACGCTTCGACATGGCCGGGCTCGGCAAGGATTCGGCAACCGCCTGGCATCTGTTCGCGGAGAGCTCGCGGCTCGCCTATGCCGATCGTGACCTGTATCTCGGCGATCCGGATTTCGTGGACGTGCCGCTAAAGGGCCTGCTCGACCGTCGCTATGTCGCCGGCCGTTCGGCGCTGATCGATCCCGCCCGCACGATGGCGAGCGTCGCCGCCGGCACACCGCCAGGGGCGCCCCGGCGCGTGCCGGCAACGGTGCAGGAAGTCGCCGGCACCACCGATCTCGCGGTGGCGGACGGCGCGGGCAACGTCGTCGAGGTCACCACGACGGTGGAGGGTCCCTTTGGATCGGGCCTGACCGTGGACGGCATGATCCTCAATAACCAGTTGACCGATTTCGACATCGTGCCGGTCAAGAACGGCGCGCTGGTCGCCAACCGGGTCGAAGGCGGCAAGCGGCCGCGCAGCTCGATGGCGCCGACGATCGTGTTCGGCCCGGACGGCAAGGTGCGGCTCGCGGTCGGCGCGGCGGGCGGCTCGACGATCATCGCGCAGGTCGCCAAGGCGATCATCGGGGTGATCGACTGGAAACTGTCCGCGCAGGACGCGATCGGGCTCGGCCTGCTCTACGCTCCGGGCAAGACCGGCATTGCCGAACAGGGCACCCAGCTCGATATGCTGGTGCCGTCGCTGCGTGCATTGGGCGAAGACGTGCGTTCGGCGCCGCTGGGGCTCAAGGCCAATGCCATCGAGCGGGTCGGCGGGCGCTGGGTCGGCGCCGCGGATCCGCGCAGCGAAGGCGTGGCGATGGAGCAGGACGGCACGACAGCGGTTATACGGCGGGTGGGCGCAACGCCCAACCGCCCCTCGGAATGACGCGGGACGCACGCAGGCAAACAGGCGGCGCTCGCTGGGGAGAGAGAATGCGCAAGCTCGAACATTTCGATAATCTGGTGACGATGTTCTTCCGCCGGGCCGAGGAGAAGGGTGACGCGCCCTTCCTGTGGCACAAGGCGAACGGGCAGTGGCACCCGACCAGCTGGGCGGAAGCCGCCCGACAGGTGGCAAGCCTCGCTTCGGCACTGAAGGCGCTGGGCCTGAAGCCGGGTGACCGGGTGATGCTGGTCAGCGAGAATCGTCCCGAATTCTGCATCAGCGATCTCGCGATCATGGCGGCCGGCTGCGTGACGGTGCCGACCTACACCACCAACACCGAGCGCGATCACCAGCACATCCTGGAAAATTCCGGCGCCTGCGCGGTGATCGTCTCGAACACCAAGCTCGCCAAGACGCTGTTGCCGGCGATGCTCCGCTCGTCCTCGGGGCGGATCGTGATCGGCATTGACGAGGTCCGGCTCGGCCAGCAAGGTACGCTGGAGGTCCACGACTTCCGCGAACTGATCGCCGCGCATCCCGGCGATGCCGCCAGCGCCGCCGCGCAGGCGACGTTCCGGCGCGAGGATCTGGCGTGCATCATCTACACCAGCGGCACCGGCGGATCGCCGCGCGGCGTGATGCAGCATCACGGCGCGATCCTGCACAATTGCCAGGGCTGTACCACGATCATCGCGGAGGATTTCGGCTGGGAGGACGAGGTGTTCCTCTCCTTCCTTCCGCTGTCCCACGCCTATGAGCATACCGGCGGGCAGTTCTTCCCGATCGCGCTGGGCGGGCAGATTTATTATGCAGAAGGGCTGGAGAAGCTCGCCTCCAACATCGAGGAAGTACGCCCCACAATCATGGTCGTGGTGCCGCGGCTGTTCGAGGTGCTGCGCACCCGAATCACCAAGCAGGTGGAGAAGCAGGGCAACTTCGCCAGCTATCTGCTCGAAAAGGCGGTGGCGATCGGCGGGCGCAAGGCAGCGGGCAAGTCCGGCATCACCGACGCGCCGATGAACCTGCTGCTCAACGCCACGCTGCGCCCCAAGCTGGCCAAGCGCTTCGGCGGGCGGATCAAGGCGCTGGTCTCGGGCGGCGCGCCGCTCAATCCCGAGGTCGGCATCTTCTTCGAATCGCTCGGCCTCACCTTTCTCCAGGGCTATGGGCAGACCGAGTCCGCGCCGGTCATCTCGTGCAACCGGCCCAAGGTGGGCCTGAAGATGGACACGGTCGGCCCGCCGATGGAAGACGTCGAGGTGAAAATTGCCGAGGATGGCGAGATCCTGGTGCGCGGCGAGCTGGTCATGCACGGCTATTGGCGCAACGAGGCCGAGACCGAACGCGTGCTCAAGGACGGCTGGCTCCACACAGGCGACATTGGCGAGATCGACGCCAAGGGCCGCATCAAGATCACCGATCGCAAGAAGGACATCATCGTCAACGACAAGGGCGACAATGTCTCGCCCCAGAAGATCGAGGGCATGCTGACGCTCCAGCCCGAGATCCTGCAGGCGATGATCTATGGCGACAAGCGGCCCTACATGACCGCGGTGATCGTGCCCGATCCCGAATGGGTGCAGGAATTCTGCGCCAAGACCGCGACGCCGTGCAAGTTCCGCAACCTCTCGCGCGACGCCGATTTCAAGGCGACGATCGGTGCCGCGGTGGAGCGGGTGAACCGCGACCTATCGGTGATCGAGCGGGTGCGCAAGTTCATCCTGGCGGACGAGGCCTTCACCATCGAGAACGAGCAGCTGACGCCCAGCATGAAGATCCGCCGACACGTGCTGAAGGCCGCCTATGGCACGCGGCTGGACGACCTCTACTGACCCGCGGATTGGCCTTGAATTGGTATTTCATCAAATCGTCTTGGTAGCGTAGCGCGGGCGTCATCGCCCGCGCCTAGCGGCCGGAGCTGAGAAGCGTCCCGCAGGACGCCCCGGCCACCAAGGGGACACCGATGAATTTCCGCACCGGCAGCGCGCTCGTCGCGCTGCAGCTCGCCTGCATGCCCGCCGCCTTCGCCCAGGCGCAGACCGATGCCGCCGCCGTACCGGACAGCGGCGAGCAGATCGTCGTCACCGGCACCCGCGAGCGCGCCCGCACCCAGTTCGATACGCTGGCCCCCGTCGACGTGCTGTCGAACGCGATGCTCGAGTCGAGCGTTTCGGGCGACCTCAACGACACGCTGGCGCAGCTGCTGCCCTCGTTCAACGTCCAGCGCCTCCCGGCGGCCGACGGCCAGGCCTTTGTCCGCCCGGCAAGCCTGCGCGGCCTTTCCGCCGACCAGACGCTGGTGCTGATCAACGGCAAGCGATTCCACCGTTCGGCGCTGCTCGGCACGCGCGGCGCGCAGGCGCCCGACCTTGCCGGCATCCCGACGCACGGCATCGGCCGGGTCGAGGTGCTGCGCGACGGCGCCTCGGCGCAATATGGCTCGGACGCGATCGCCGGCGTGATCAACCTGCTGCTCGACGACAAGCCGGGCATGGCGGTGTTCGGCCAGGCCTCCAGCTATTATGTGGGCGACGGCAACGAATATCAGGGCGGCCTGCGCGGCGGCATCGCGCTGGGCGATCGCGGCTCGATCGTCTTCACCGGCCAGTATGACCATGCCGAGGCGACCTCGCGCACCCGCCAGCGCCCCGACGCCATCGCCTTCCAGGCCGCCAACCCGACGCTCGCCGTGCCCAACCCGGTGCAGCGCTGGGGCCAGCCCGATCAGGAGCGGATCGCCGGATCGGTCAACGCGCAGTATGACCTGGTGGAGGGTGCCACGGTCTATGCCTTCGGCGTCGCGCAGAGCAGCGAAGGCGTCACCGATTTCAACTGGCGCAATCCGGTGGGCACCGCCTCGGTCTATGGCGCGAGCAGCGCCTTTCCGGGCTTCTCCTTCACCCGCCTCTATCCCGCCGGCTTCACCCCGCGCTTCGGCACGCGCTTCGCCGACCATCAGGCAGTGGGCGGGCTGCGCGGCGATGCCAGCGACCGGTTCCACTATGATCTCAGCGTGTCGCAGGGCGAAAGCCGGATCGACTATACGCTGGGCGAGAGCCTCAACGCCTCGCTGGGCCCGAACAGCCCGACCAGCTTCTATCTCGGCCGGCTGACCCAGCGCGAGTTCAACCTCAACGCCGACTTCGTCTATCGCCTGCCGGTGGGCATGGGCGATCCGCTGAACATCGCCTTTGGCGGCGAGCGGCGCGTCGAGACCTATCGGGTCGGCGTTGGCGATCCCGCCTCCTACGCGGTCGGCCCGGGTGCAGCCACCGGCCTTGCGCCCAATGCGAACGGCTTCCCCGGCTTCAGCCCGGCCCAGGCGGGCCAGTGGAGCCAGCGCAGCTATGCGGGCTATGTCGATCTCGAATGGGCGCCGATCGAAAAGGTGACGCTGGGCGCGGCGGGCCGCTACGAGGATTTCTCGGCGTTCGGCGACACCTTCACCTACAAGCTCGCCGGCCGCTTCGAGCCGGTGCACGGCCTCGCCGCGCGGCTGACCTATTCGACCGGCTTCCGCGCGCCGACGCCGGCGCAGCTCAACACCCGCCAGGTGACCCAGGGCCTCGACACGCGCACGCTGCAAGTGTTCAACCAGGGCCGGCTGTCGCCGACCGATCCGATCGCGGTGGCGCTCGGCGCCAAGCCGCTCAAGCCGGAAAAGTCGCGCACGCTGACCGCCGGCCTTGTCGGCCAGACCGATTTCGGCCTTGGCGCGACGGTGGACCTCTACCAGATCGACGTCGACGATCGCTTCGGCCAGTCGGCCACCTTCGCGGTGCCGGCGGCCTTCGCCAACCCCGATCGCTTCACCTCGGTCAGCTATTTCACCAACGACTTCGACACCCGCACCCGCGGCGTCGACGTGGTGGTGAGCTATGCGCGGCCGGTCGGGCCCGGCAAGGCGAACCTCAGCCTCGCCTATAACTACAACCAGACGCGCGTGCGCAGCGGCAACAGCGCCGCGATCGCCAACGCCACCCAGCGCCGGATCTTCCAGGAGCGGCTGCCGCAGCACAACGCCACCGGCACGTTCAACTACGACCTCGGCCGGGTGGGCGTGATGCTGCGCGGCCGCTATTATGGCGCCTGGACCGATGTGACCGGCAATGCGACCGGCGAACTGTTCCAGCGTTTCGGCGGTATCGCGCTGTTCGATGCCTCGGTCAGCGTCCGCGTCACCAAGGCGCTGACGCTGCGCGCGGGCGCCGAAAACCTGTTCGATACCTATCCGGCCGAGGCGACCAACCAGGCCAATCGCGGCCTGATCTACTCGCGCAACGCCCCCTATGATACCGATGGCGGCCAATATTACGGCCGGCTGGAGCTGCGCTTCTGATGCACCCTATGGATCGTCGTTCGCTTCTCGCGGGGGGAATTGCGCTCCCCGCCCTCGGCCTTTCCAGCGGAGCGTGGGCGATGGATGACGATCCCTATTGGCGCGGCATCGCGGCACAGTTCACGCCGCCAGCGGACGTGGTCCAGCTGGAGAACGGCAACTGGGGCATGATGCCCCGCCTCGTCTTCGCCGCCTATCAGGAACAGCTCGCCCGGGTGAACCGCGATACCAGCTTCTATGCCCGGCGGGGGATGAACAAGGATCTGGTAGCGGTGCGCGACCAGGCGGCGGCGGCGATGGGCGTGGGGCCGGACGAGCTGGTCCTCACCCGCAACGCCACCGAAGCGCTGGAGACGCTGATCCTCGGCTATAACCGGCTGCAGCCGGGTGACGCGGTGCTGATCGCCGATCTCGATTACGACAGTGCCCAGGCCTGCATGGCCAGCCTCGCCTGCACGCGCGGCGTGCAGCTGGTGAAGATCACCCTGCCCGAACCCGCCACCGCCCGGGCGGTGATCGATGCCTATGCCGCGGCGCTTGCGGCAAACCCGCGGCTCAAGTTGATCCTGCTCACCCATCTCAGCCACCGCACCGGGCTGGTGCTGCCGGTGCGCGAGATCGCGGCGCTGGCGCGGGCGAAGGGCGCGGACGTGATCGTCGATGCGGCGCACAGCTGGTGCCAACTCGATTTCGCGGTGCCCGATCTCGACTGCGACTTCGTCGCGATCAACGGACACAAGTGGCTCGGCGCGTCGCTGGGCGTGGGGTTTTTGCACGTCCGGAAGGGCGCGCTCGACAAGATCGATCGGCACCCGGCGAACGCTGCGGGCGGCCCCGACACGCTGTTCTCCAAGGTGCATCTCGGCACCTATGACTTCGCCGCGAGCCTCACCGTGCCGGCGGCGCTCGCCTTCCAGCAGGCGATCGGGAGCGCACGCCGTGCTGCTCGTCTGCGCGCGCTGCGCGACCGCTGGGTGGCACGCGCGCGGCAGGTCGACGGGATCGAGGTGCTGACGCCCGACGATCCGGGCTCGCACGGCGCCATCACCTCGTTCAGGGTGCGCGGGGTGACGAGCAGCGCGGCCAATGCCAGGCTCGCGGCGCGACTGCTCGACCAGCACAAAATCTTCACCGTGCACCGCGACGGCATCGCCGGCGGCGCCTGCGTGCGCGTGACGCCCGCGCTGTTCAACAGCATGGCCGACATGGACCGCCTCGCCGACGCACTGCCCGATATCGTCCGCTTCGCGCACGGCTGATACGAAAAAGGCCGGCGGCGATCCGCTCGCCCCCGGCCTGTCTTCGCCGTGCCGGCGCTACTTCGCCGCCTTCTCCGGCAGCACCACCATGGTCCAGTCCTTGTCCGGCCGCAGATACTTGGCCGCCAGCGCCTGCAGCTCGGCCGGCGTGGTCGCCGCATAGTCCCTGGCAAGGCTGCGCATGCCCGCGATCCGCGCCGGATCCTGGGTGCCCCCCTCGACCAGGCTCATCCAGAACATGTTGCCGCTCGACATGCGCAGCAGCTGCTGCTTGAGCGGGGTCAGTGCGCGGTTGAGCTCGTCGGCATCGATCGGCTTCGCCGTCAGGTCGGCCGCGATGGCGCGGGCGAGCTTGAAGAAGAAGTCGGTCTTGTCCGGCGGCACCATGCCGAGGGCGGCGATCTTGCCCCCGCTCGGCAGACCCAGCGGCCAGTCGCTCATCACATTGGGCGAATAGCTCACGCCCGCCTGGATGCGCAGCTGCTCGATCAGCCGGTCGCGGAACACCGCGGTCAGGATCTCGAGCTTGCGGCTTTCGGGTAGGCCTGCGCTGCCGCCGCCGGTGGGCCAGGCGATCACCGCCGCGGCCTGGTCCACCGCGCCGGTGTGCGTGCGCACTACGGGCGTTGCGACATGCGCGGGAAAGCGCACCGGGGCACCGCTTTCCTTGCCGTCGGCCCGGGGCTTGAGCGCGCCGAAACTTGCCGCCACCGCCTGCACCGTCGCATCGGCATTCATGTCGCCGAAAATCTCGACTTCGATCGGGCCGGTCTGGAGCAGCGGCTCCCACAATGCGCGGAATGCCTGGGGGGTCAGCGCCGACACTTCCTCGCGGCTCGGCACGCCCCAGCGCGGGTCGCCGTCGTGGAGCAGCGCGTCGAGATCGCGGCCGAGCACGGCGTCGGGCGAGGCCGAGAGGCCGGCATAGGAGGCGAGCGTCGCCGCCTTGGCGCGGGTGATCGGATTGGGGTCCCAGCCAGGCGCGGCCAGCTTGGTCGCGAACAGGCGGAGCTGGTCGGCCAGATCCTCCTTGTTGGTCTGCGCCTGGAAGACGAAGGCGTCCTCCTCGATGTCGAAGCCGAGACCGATCTGGCGGTTGCCGGTCAGCGCGTCGAGCTCCTCCTGGCCGAACTTGCCGATGCCGCTGGCCATCAGCGCGGTCTTGCCCGCCCAGCCCGGCACGCGCTTGTCGCCCGGCAGCGCGCGCAGGCCGCGGCCGAAGCGGATGTTCACCCACACCTTGCCGGTCTCGGACGTATCCTCACGCATCAGCAGCTTGACGCCGTTCGCATAGGTCACCTGGTCGATCGCGAGATCGGGGTCGACGCGCTTGCGCTCGACCACCTTGCCGGGCGCACCGATGCGCGGCAGCTGGTCGAACTTCACGTTGAGCGTGCGACGCTTCATCGCCGCCGCCTTGACGTCCGCCTGCAGCGCGGTGGTCACCTTGCGGACCACGTCGGGATCGGGGGCGTGGGTGTTGACCAGCGCGCGTGTCGCGGTCCCCTCGAACACCTTCTTCGCCGAGGCCTGCACGGCGGCCGGCGTGAACATGCGCGCGGCGATCGCGCCCTTGAAGATCGCGTAGGAGGCTTCGGGCGTCGTCACCGTCTCGTTGATGTCGACCGCCTGGACGAGGTCGTCGGCCAGCGACACCGCCGATTCGACCGGCGCGGTGGCGATGCGGTTGCGCATCACCGCATCGATCTCGCCGAGCTCGCGGTCGATTTCGGCCTGGCTCGGCGGGGCGGCCATCAGCTGGGCGGCAGTGGCGCGCACGTCGCGGAGCGCGCTCTCCCAATCCTCGCCGGTCGGCAGCACGGTAAGCGTGGTCACATTGGCCGAGCGGGCGATATCGTCGAGATCCGCGCCCGCGCCGATGAACGACGCCCCCGAGCGCGCCCGCGATTCGAGGCGGCGGTTGAGGATGCGGATCGCCACCATGTCGATCATGCGCTTCTGGTTGAAGATCACCGTGTCGGCATAGACGGTCCAGGGCCGCACGATCGCCATCAGCGCCACCGGCTGCAGCGCCGGCTCGACGATGCTGGCGGCGATCGGATGATCGGCCTCGGGCTTGCCGAAATCGGGGGTCTTGGGCGCCTCGCCCTTGCCCTGCCAGCTCGCGAAATATTTGTTGATCATCGCCTCGAGCACCGCCGGATCGACATCGCCGATCGCGATCACCGTGGCGCGTTCGGGGCGATACCAGCGATCGTGGAACGCCTGGACGCTGGCCGGCGTGGCGGCGTTGAGCGCCTCCACCGTGCCGATCGGCTCGCGATCGGCGAGCGGCTGGCCGGCGAAGATCAGCTGGTAGAGCGCGTCCTGCATCCGCTTCTGCGGCGCGGGCTGCTCACGGCCTTCAGCCAGCACCACCGGGCGCTCGGCGGTGAGCGAGGCTTGCGTGATCGCCGGATTGGCCATCATGCCGGAGAGGATCTTGAAGCTCTCGTCCAGCCCCTCGGGCGTCGCGTTGGGCAGGTCGAGCTTGTAGGTCGTGCTGATGAACGTTGTCGCGGCGTTGCTGTCCGAACCGAAGGTGACGCCCAGGCGCTGCCAGACCCGCTTCGAATCGCCGTCGGGCACATAGGTCGAGCCGCGAAAGCTGAGATGTTCGAGCAGATGGGCGAAGCCGCGTTCCGAGTCGCGCTCCATCAGCGAGCCGGCGTCGATCCGCACCCGGATCGAAATCTGCCCCGGCGGCACGCCATTCTTGCGCACCGCATAGCGCACGCCGTTGGAAAGCCGTCCGAACTTCCATTTGTCGTCATGGACGAGGTCGCTGCCCTTGTAGAGCCAGGGATCCTCGGCGGTCTGAACCCCCTCGGGCCGGCCTTGCGCCAGCACCGGGGTGGGCAGCGACGGGGCAGCAAGTGCGAGGAGGAGCAGGGCGAAGCGCGGCATGCGCGGACGTGAGAACATGAAGCCCTTTCTAGAGGCGAGTGGCGCGGCATGCCACCGGCAACCTTTCTGCCGGATGTACGCCACAAGAATCCATGGACCCGCCATGTTTTGGACCCAAGTGAACGCCTAGACCGGCGCTGGAGATTGTTGCGTTGCAGCACCGAAGTTCGGGCCCAACGCGAAAGGTGCGGGGAAGTTGCGCGTGGACATTGTCGCCAGCGAGACGCCGATCGGGCAGACGGGCGAAAGCGCCCCCCGCGCCGATTCTTGCCTGCGTCCCCGCCCGCTACTGCTGCGCTGGGGCAAGCATCTGCGCGGCACCTTGGACCGGCTGATCGCCGCCTCCTCGCTGGTGCCGAATGCGCCGGTTCTCGACATGCGCGCCTTCGCCTGGACTGCGGCGTTGCGCGCGGACTGGGAAGCGATCCGGGACGAGGCGATCGCCGCGATCGCCACCCGGCCGGGGGCGCCGTCGCTGGCCGCCATCTCCCCCGATCACCGCGCGATCGCGCCGCTCGGCAAATGGCGCAGCCTGTTCCTCTGGGGCTATGGCTATCGTGTCGACGAGAATCTGGCGCGCTGCCCGCACACCTCGCGGCTGATCGAACAGGTGCCGGGGCTGAACAGCGCGATGTTCTCCATCCTCGAAGCCGGCACGCATATCCCGGCGCATCGCGGCGTTACCAAGGGGCTGATCACCTGCCATCTGGGACTGGTCGTGCCGCGTGACGGCGATGTGCGGATGCGGATCGGCAACCGCACCGTCCGCTGGGCGGAGGGCGAGACCCTGGTGTTCGACGACACCTATGATCACGAGGTATGGAACGACAGCGCCCATACCCGCATCGTGCTGCTGATCCAGTTCCGCCGCCCCTTGCGCAATCCCGGCCGCTGGATCGCCGACGCGCTGCTCGGCGTGCTGCGCCGCTCGGCCTTCGTGCAGGAGGCGCGGGCCAATCTCTGCCGCTGGCATCGCGGCGAAATGCCGGCAGACGCCTGACGATTGCGACATTGTCGCGCGGCCGCCGCGAAGCTAGACCTGGGGCCATGCCGCGCCCCTTCCATCTCGCCTTTCCGGTCCATGATCTCGCCGCCGCGCGTGCCTTCTACGGCGATCTGCTCGGCTGCCCCGAGGGCCGCTCCTCCGCGCAGTGGATCGACTTCGACCTGTTCGGCCACCAGATCGTGGCGCACCTGGACCCTGCCGCGAAGCCGGTCGCGACCACCAACCCGGTCGACGGCCATGACGTCCCCGTGCCGCATTTCGGCGTCGTGCTGACGATGGACGACTGGCACGCGCTCGCCGCCAAGCTGGAGGCGGCCGGCATTGCCTTCGGCATCGCCCCCCACATCCGCTTCCAGGGCCAGGTGGGCGAGCAGGCGACGATGTTCTTCCGCGACCCGAGCGGGAACGCGCTGGAATTCAAGGCGTTCGCCGATGACACCATGGTATTTGCGAAATGATCCCGCAGACGATCAGCGTCGACATTCCGCACCAGCTCGGCCGCGAGGGCGCGCGGGCGCGGATCGATTCGAAGATCGGCCGGCTGGCCGACAAGATCCCGGGCGGCGCCACCGTCGAGCATCGCTGGGAAGGCGACAGCCTCCACTTCACCGTGGCGGCGATGGGCCAGCAGGTGATCAGCCGGCTCGACGTGCAGGACGCGCAGGTCCATGCCGAGATCGCGCTGCCCGGCATGCTCGCGCTGTTCGCCGGTAAGGTCCGCGAGATGCTGGCGAAGGAAGGCCCCCGGCTGCTCGCCTGAGGGGCCAGCGACGGGTCAGCGGCCTGCGCTCACCCGCCAGATCGTGTTGCCGACATCGTCCGCCACCAGCAGCGCGCCGCCCGCGCCGGTGATCACCGCGACCGGGCGACCCTGCGCCTCGCCCTTGGCGTTGAGGAAGCCGGTCAGCACGTCGCTCGGCTTGGCGCCCTTGGCGGGAAAGCCGTTGTCGCCGAACGGCACGAACACGACCTTGTAGCCCGAGGGGGGCTGGCGGTTCCACGAGCCGTGCAGGCCGACAAACGCGCCGTTCGCATAGGAACCACCCAGCCGCGCACCGTCCGCGAAGGTCAGCCCGAGCGGCGCGGTGTGCGCGCCCAGCGCGAAATCGGGCCGGCGGACATATTCGCGCAGGTCCGGGCGGCCCGGCTCGACGCGCTTGTCCTCATAGCCGCCCCAATATTGCCAGGGCCAGCCGAAGAAGGCGCCGAGATCAACCCGGCTCAGATAATCCGGCGGCATGTCCGAGCCGAGCATGTCGCGCTCGTTGACCACGGCCCACAGCGCCTGGGTCTTGGGCTCGAACGCCATGCCATTGGCATTGCGGATACCCCAGGCGAAGATGCGGCTGGTCTTGCGCTCGGGATCGACCTCGAGGATCACCGCGCGGTTGGTCGGCTGCGCAGCGGCGGCGGCCATCTGCGCCGGACTGTCGGCGCTGTAGATCGGCCCTTCCGCCTCCAGCCCGTCCTCGGCGATGTTCGATGCCGAACCGACACTGACGAACAGGCTCTTGCCGTCGAGCGACGCCACCACGTTGCGCGCCCAGTGATTGCCGCCGCCGGGCAGCGACAGGATCTTCTGCGGCGCGGCGGTGATCTTGGTCTGGCCGTCGAGATAGGGGTAGCGGACCAGCGAATCGGTGTTGGCGACGTAGAGCGACCCGTTCACCAGCACCATGCCGCTGGGCGAATTGAGCCCGGTGAGGAACACGGTCCGCATGTCGGCCACACCGTCGCCATTGCTGTCGCGCAGCAGCGTGATGCGATTGGCCGAGGCGACGCCCGCGCCGGCCTTGTTCATGAGGATGCCCATCACCCAGCCGGTGATGCCGCCCTTGGCCCGCGGCGGCGAATTGCTCTCGGCGACCAGAATGTCGCCATTGGGCAGCTGGTACAGCCAGCGCGGGTGTTCGAGCTTGTCCGCGAAGGCCTGCACCTTCAGGCCCGCCGCCGCCTTGGGGGTGGCCCCAGCGGGCCAGCCGACCGCCTTGGCGACCCCCGTGGTCGGGATATTCTGGTAGCGCGGCGCGCTGATCTCCGGCGCCCGGCCGGTGACGGCGATCTCGGGCAACGTGGCGATGTCCGGACGGCTGAGCCAGTACCAGGCGGCTCCGCCGGCGACGAGGAGAAGGGCGAGGGCGATCAGAAGGCGCTTGAGCATGCGCCAGCGATAAGGGGCCGCACCGCCGAAGCCAATGCGATTCTGCGGTGCCGCCTTGACTTCGCGCACGCCGGGGCAAGAGTAGGGGTTCACCTGTCCGGGGGATCGGCCCGAATGCGGTTCTGGTTGCGTGCGTCCGTGATGCTGCTGGCCTTGGGAAGCGCCATACCCGCCGTCGCGCAGCGTCAGCCCCAGGAACACACCACCGAATGGCCCGGGCTGGTTTCCGGCGGCAGCGGCATCGACGGCCTGGAAAGCGGCCCCGAGCTGCAGCGCGGTCGCGAACCGCTGGCGATGCTGGCGGATCAGCGCCGGCTGAGCACCGCGCTTGCGGCCCTCCAGCCGGAGCGCAAGGGCGTGGTCGACGCCTATGTGCTGAGCGTCGCGCTGGACAGCGATCCGGTGTTCGCCCGCGAGGCGCGCGAAAGCGGCCGCGTGCTCACCCGGCGCTATGATGCCGAAGGGCGCGCGCTGGTGCTCGCCGGACCGGACGGCCGCGGTGCCGCGGTCGTCCCGGCCGGCAGTATCACCGCGCTCACCCTGGCTCTCGCCCGTGTCGCCGAACTGATGGACCGCGAACACGACGTGCTGGTGCTGTACGTCACCAGCCACGGCGCGCCCGACGCGGGCCTTGCCTATCATGACGGCGACCAGGGCTTCGGCGTGCTGCCGCCGGCGCGGCTCGCCGCACTGCTCGACGGGCTCGGCATCCGCAACCGGCTGCTGCTGCTCTCCGCCTGCTATTCGGGCGCCTTCGTCAAGCGGCTGATGAGCGACACGACCGCGATCCTCACCGCCGCATCGGCAACGCGCTCGTCCTTCGGCTGCCGGGCGGAGAATGACTGGACCTTTTTCGGCGACGCGCTGGTCAATCATGCGCTGCGCAAGCCCCAGCCGCTGGCGGAGGCCGCCGCCGAAGCGCGCAAGACGATCATCGGCTGGGAACGCGCCGGCCGGCTCGATCCGTCCATGCCGCAGGTGACGATCGGTGACGGCGTGGCGACGTGGCTGGCGCCGCTGGAAGCGCGGATGCCGCAGGTGGCCACCGCCCCGGTCGGCGCGCCCGCTACCGACGCGCTGAAGCCCTGAGGCCTTGATCCTCCCCTGGAAGGGGAGGTGGCAGGCCGAAGGCCTGACGGAGGGGTGTCAGCGCTCGCACATGGGGCTCTACCATCAACGGGGACACCCCGGAGTCGCGCTCCACGCGCCACCTCCCCTTGCCGGGGAGGATCGCGGGCCGGGAACTCCCTTCCGCCTCACCGGTTGGCCGCGCATGTCCGAATCCGAAAGCCCGCTCCAGCGCTATCCGCTGCTCGCCACCCCGCATGTGCGGCTCCACGGCACGGTGGACCACGCGATGTACGACCGCTTCCGCGAGCAACTGCTCGCCGCGCCCGCCGACGGGCCGCTTGTCGTCGCGCTCTCCACGCTCGGCGGCGACCCCGAGGTCGCCCGGCTGATGGCGGACGAACTCCGGTTGCTGCGCGAGGCGACGGGACGCGAATTGCTGTTCCTCGGCAAGGTCGCGGTCTATTCGGCGGGGGCGACGTTCATGTCCGGCTTCCCGGTCGACAAGCGCTTCCTCACCCGCGGCACCCGGCTGATGCTGCACGAGCGGCAGATGCAATCCACCGTCGAGCTATCCGGCCCGCTGCGGATGCTGCCCGCGATCCTCAAGGCCAAGCTCCATGAGATCGAACATTCGATCGCGATCGAGGAAGAGGGCTTCCGCGCCCTCGTCGCCGGTTCGCGCGTCGATTTTGAGGAACTTCGCCGTCGCGCGCCCGATAACTGGTATATCGAAGCCGAAGAGGCCCGCGATATGGGGCTGGTGCTGGACGTCATCTGAGGGGCTTGGCCCAAAGGGCACTTGCGCTGCGCCCGCGAAAGGCATAGCCCGCGCCGCAAAACCGACGCGTCGCGCCGAAGCGAAAGAGGAAGTTTCAGGAATGGCCGAATTCCGCCTGCCCAAGAACAGCCGCATCACCAAGGGCCAGGAGCACAAGGCGAGCCCCGAAGCCACCCGGGTGAAGAAGTTCAAGATCTACCGCTACGATCCGGATTCGGGCGAGAATCCCCGCTACGACACGTTCGAGGTGGACCTCGACGATTGCGGCCCGATGGTTCTCGACGCGCTGATCAAGATCAAGGGCGAACAGGATTCGTCGCTGACCTTCCGCCGCTCGTGCCGCGAGGGCATTTGCGGGTCCTGCTCGATGAACATCGGCGGCAAGAACGGCCTGGCCTGCACCACCGCGATCGAGGACGTGAAGGGCGAGGTGCAGATCACCCCGCTGCCGCACATGGACGTGATCAAGGACCTGGTCCCCGATTTCACGCACTTCTATGCGCAATATGCCTCGATCAAGCCCTGGCTGCAGACCGTCACCACCACGCCTTCGGGCAAGGAGCGGCTGCAGAGCCCGCAGGACCGCGAGAAGCTCGACGGCCTGTACGAGTGCATTCTGTGCGCCTGCTGCTCGACCTCGTGCCCGAGCTACTGGTGGAACAGCGACAAGTTCCTCGGCCCGGCGATCCTGCTCCAGGCCTATCGCTGGCTCGCCGACTCGCGCGACGAGATGACCGGCGAGCGGCTCGACCAGCTCGAGGATCCGTTCCGCCTGTATCGCTGCCACACGATCATGAACTGCGCGAACGCCTGCCCCAAGGGTCTGAACCCCGCCAAGGCGATCGCCGAAGTGAAGAAGCTGGCCGCCGAGCGCGTGCTTTGATCGCCGCGCGACACGCTTCGCTCTGATACGATGATCACGAGCCGCCTGGCCCACCGGCCCGGCGGCTCGCTGCTTTTGGTGACCTGCCCTTCATGACCCGCGTTCTCGATCGTTATCGCGCCCTCGTCGCTGCCGGCGAGCTTCGCCCCGATCGCGAGCAGGAAGCCGCCGCCGCCCGCCTGGACGCGCTGGCCGCGGAGTTGCAGGCCGCCCCGCGCAAAGGCAGCGTGCTGTGGAAGCTCACCGGCCGCAAGCCGGCGGTACCGCGCGGGCTGTATGTCTGGGGCGGAGTCGGCCGCGGCAAGTCGATGCTGATGGACCTTTTCTTCGACAGCCTCGACATTCGCCGGAAACGTCGCGTTCATTTCCACGAATTCATGCTCGAGGTGCATGAGCGGCTGAACGCCGAACGGCAGAAGGATACCGCCGACCCGGTCGTCGCGGTAGCCGATGCGCTGGCCAGCGACACCCGCCTGCTCGCCTTCGACGAGTTGGTAGTCAACAACCCGCCCGACGCGATGATCCTGTCGCGCCTGTTCACCGCGATGATGGCGCATGGGCTCACCGTCGTCGCCACCTCGAACCGCCCCCCCCAGGATCTCTACAAGGACGGGCTCAACCGCCAGCTGTTCCTGCCCTTCATCGATCTGATCGGCGAGCGCATGGACGTGCTAGCCCTCAACGGCCCCGTCGATTACCGCCGCGACCGACTCGGCAGCGTCGATACCTGGCTGGTACCGAACGGGCCGGAGGCGACCGCCACCCTTTCCGCCGCCTTCTTCCGGCTGACCGACTATCCGGTGGAGGATCGCGCCCGCGTGCCCACCTGCGCGGTGCCCATCCCCGGCGGTCGCGAGATCCTGGTGCCGAAATGCGTGAAGGGCGTCGCGGTCTTCTCGTTCAAGCGATTGTGCGGGGAGGCGCGGGGAGCGCCCGACTATCTCGCCGTCGCACGGCGCTTCCACACGGTGATCCTCGTCGGCATCCCAAAACTGGGGCCGGAAAATCGCAACGAAGCCGCGCGCTTCGTCACGCTCGTCGATGCGCTGTACGAGCACAAGGTCAAGCTGCTCGCCGCGGCGGACGCCGAGCCCGAGCAGCTCTACGAGGCCGGCGACGGTCGCTTCGAGTTCGAACGCACCGTATCGCGCCTGCTGGAAATGCAGTCCGATGCCTATCTCGCCAAGGGCCATGGCGCGGATTGATCAGGCCACGTTGTAAGTCCATTCTCCCGTTCTACAATGCACACAGGCTCCGGGTTTTCCCGGAGGAACAGGGAGAAGATGATGCGGCGATTGCGCGTTCTCGCGGCCTTCGGGCTTGCATGCCTCGGAATATCCTCGGCTTCGGCCCAGCCCGTGCTCGTATCGGCAGACCTTCGCCAGCAGCAGAGCCTCGACGGGCCCTGGCACTGGTCGATCGACCCCTATCGGGATGGGCTGGCCGGGTTCCACGGCGAAGCACCGAATCAGCGTACGCAGCGCGCCGCGGACATCGTTCAGGCCGAGGTGATGCAGGCCAAGCCGCGCACCTTCTTCGAATTCGACATGCAGCAGTCGCCCGTGGTGAGCCTGCCGGGATCGTGGATCGGCCATTCGCCGGAGATGCGGCTGTATCAGGGCCTTGTCTGGTACCAGCGCGAGTTCACTGCCAAGACCCCATCGGCCGGCAATCGCGTGTTCCTGCGCGTCGGCGCCGCGGAATATCGTTCCTATGTCTATCTCAACGGCAAGCCGCTGGGCGAGCATCGCGGCGGCTACACGCCCTTCGCCTTCGAGGTGACCAAGCTGCTGCGGCCGGGTCGCAACCAGGTGACGATCGGCGTCGATTCGGTGCGCACCGCCAACGACGTGCCGCCGCCGGTGACCGACTGGGAAACCTATGGCGGCCTCACCCGCAGCGTCACCCTCGTCACCGTGCCCGACACCTATGTCGACGACGCCTTTGTGCGCCTGACGCCGGACGGCAGCCACATCGCAGTCTCGGTGAAGCTTGAGGGGCCGAAGGCGGCGAACACCGCGGTCAAGTTCCGCATCCCCACGCTGGGCGCGACGCTCGACGGCAAGACCGACGGCGACGGCAAATGGGAAGCGACGCTGCCGGTGCCGCGCACGCTGGTCCGCTGGTCGCCCGAGAACCCCAAGCTCTACGACATCAGCATCGATGCCGGCGCCGATCACTTCGCCGATCGCCTGGGCTTCCGCACCATCGCCGTGCGCGGCGCCGACATTCTGCTCAACGGCAAGCCGATCTTCCTGCGCGGCATCTCGATGCACGAGGAAAAGCTGGGCGCGAATCCGGTGCGCGCGATGACGCCCGCCGCCGCTCGCGCGCTGCTGGGCGAGATCAAATACGGCCTGCACGGCAATTTCGTGCGGCTGGCGCATTACCCGCACAGCGAGCTGACCACCCGCCTCGCCGACGAGATGGGCCTGCTCGTGTGGAGCGAGATCCCGCTCTACTGGCTGGTCAACTGGTCCAACCCGGACACACTGGCCGATGCCCGCCGCATCCTGTCCGAGGAAATCCACCGCGACCGCAATCGCGCGTCGATCGTGCTGTGGAGCGTCGCCAACGAGACGCCGACCAACGACGCGCGCAACGCCTTCCTCCGCACGATGATCGGCGATGTGCGCAGGCTCGATTCCAGCCGCCTCGTCACCGCCGCGCTGCTGAGCGGGCGCGAGGGCAAGAACATCATGAAGATCGACGATCCGCTCGCCGCGGATCTCGATGTCATGGCGATCAACACCTATAACGGCTGGTACACCGAGGACGCGCTGGAGGATCTCGCCAGCCAGGAATGGCGCGGGCCGGCGAACAAGCCGCTGATCTTCTCGGAATTCGGCGCGGGCGCGCGGGCCGGCTATCACGATCCGGCGGCCAGCCCGCACAAGTTCAGCGAGGAATATCAGGCGGACTATTATCGCGCGACGCTGGCGATGGCCGCCAAGGTGCCGTTCCTGAGGGGCATGAGCCCCTGGATCCTCAAGGACTTCCGCTCGCCGCGGCGCCAGCACCCGGTCTATCAGCAGGGATGGAACCGCAAGGGGCTCATCTCGGAGACCGGCCAGCACAAGCTCGCCTTCGACGTGCTCGCCGGTGACTATGCCAAGCGCGAGGCGGCAGACTCGGCCAAGCGCTGAGGTGCCCGGGCTGGGGCGGGCGGCTGCGCTCGCTCCGGCCTGCCCCCGCCCCGCGATCAGGCGCGCGGGTGCGCGGCGCGGTAGACGTCGAGCAGATGCGCCGCGTCGACCGCGGTGTAGACCTGGGTCGAGCTGAGGCTCGCATGGCCGAGCAGTTCCTGCAGCGCGCGGAGGTCCGCGCCTCGACCCAGTAGATGCGTCGCGAAACTGTGGCGCAGCGCGTGCGGCGTGGTGCGATCGGAGAGCCCCAGGCTGGTCCGCGCCGAGCGCACCGCCTTGCGGATCGCTCCCGGCGGCAACGGCCCGCCCTTGGCGCCGCGGAACAGCGGCAGGTCACGCGCGATGCCCCAGGGGCAGGCCTCGACATAGGCCTCGATCGCGGCACGGACGTCGGGGAGCAGCGGCACGTCGCGCGTCTTGGCGCGCTTGCCGGTGACGCGGAGCGTGGCGCCGAGCGGCAAGGCCGCGCCGGTCAGCGCCACTGCCTCGCCGATGCGCAAGCCCGCGCCGTAGAGCAGCAACAGCACCGCCCAGTCGCGCGCTGCGATCCAGGGCTCGCTGGCTTCGTCCGATGCCCATTCGGCCAGTGCCACCGCCTCGTGCGGCGCGATGGGGCGCGGCAGGCCCCTCTTCACCTTGGGGCCGCGCAGGCGGGGCAGTTGCGCCGCGTCGCCGCCAGCGAACTTCAGGAAAGCGCGGACGGCGGAAAGCTCGCGCGCGGCGGAGGCGTTGGACAGACCTTCGCTACGGCGATGGGCAAGATACGCGCGGAGATCGGCGGCGCCGAGCGTGGCAAGCGCATCCTGCGCGACCGGACCGCCCCAATGCAGCTGGAGGAAGCCGAGCAGCCGGATCGCGGTCGCCTCATACGCGCGGATCGTGTGCACCGAGCGCCGCCGGTCGCGGCCAAGATGCTCGGCGAAGCGGCGCGGGAGGGGCAGGTCGGTCATGATGGTGCCCGGCGCTCGCCCCCTGCGCTCCCCTTCCGCTTGCGGGAGGGGTCGGGGGAGGGGACGGCCGCAGCGGAGTCCGAAACTTCCACGTCAGTCCCTCCCCTAGCCCCTCCCGCAAGCGGGAGGGGAAATTCGGTTCAAGCGATCGTCTGGCCGGTCTTGGCCCAGTCGGCCATGAACGATTCGATGCCCTTGTCGGTCAGCGGGTGCTTGACCAGCTGCTTGATCACCGCCGGCGGCGCGGTCATCACATCGGCGCCGATCTTGGCGGCCTGCAGCACATGGATCGGGTGCCGGACGCTGGCGACCAGGATCTCGGTGGCGAAATCGTAGTTGTCGTAGATCAGGCGGATGTCTTCGATCAGGTCCATGCCGTCGAAGCCGATATCGTCGTGCCGGCCGACGAAGGGCGAGATGAAGGTCGCCCCCGCCTTGGCGGCGAGCAGCGCCTGATTGGCCGAGAAGCAGAGCGTCACGTTGACCATCGTGCCGTCGTCGGTCAGCGCCTTGCACGCCTTGAGCCCGTCGATCGTCAGCGGCAGCTTGACCGCGACATTGTCCGCGATCTTGCGGACGATTTCCGCCTCGCGCATCATCCCCTCGAAATCGAGCGCGACGACCTCGGCCGAAACCGGGCCTTCGACGATGCCGCAGATTTCCGCCACCACTTCGAGGAAGTTGCGGCCGGACTTTGCGATCAGCGACGGATTGGTGGTGACGCCGTCGAGCAGACCCGCATCGGCCAGTTCGCGGATGTCGTCGATATTGGCGGTGTCGGCAAAGAACTTCATGGCAGCAAACCTTCCAGTGGAGCTTTGCAGCCCGCCTAGCCCAGGCGGCCCCTGCGGGCAAACCCTTGCGTGCGATCGCCATGGACCAGCATCAGCTTTACCCGGGGGGTCTGCAGCTTGCCCACGATGACCCGGTAGATGCCCGGGTCGAGGCGATAATAGACGATTTTCCGGATGTTCGCGCAGGCGATGTTCTCCGCGCGGGATAACATGCGCAACGGGCGTCCATTGCCGCGCGCCACATCGATCCAGCCCGGCTGGTCGGCGGCAATCCCGAAGAGGCCCGCCTTGCGGATCGTCACCCGGATCTCCGCCGTGCCGTTCTTTGCGGGAATCGTCGTCGCGTGGCGGGTGTCGAGCCCGGCGCCGCTCACCTCCCAGCCCGACAAGGATCGCGGAAGCTCGGTGCATTGCGGCACCGTCATGGCCAGTCCAGCTACGAATATCAGCATCGCCGACTCCCCTGTTCAGCGACTCGGCGTTCTACATTCGTTCCGTGATCGGAACAAGCCGCTTCAGTTCGGCACCAGCATCAACTTGGCCTGGGTTCGCGCCAGGCCGCTCGCGAATACCCGATAGGTGCCGGGCGCCAGCTGGAAGCGGACGATCTTGCGGATCGTCGAGCAGTCGGGCCCGTGCCCATGCGCCACCGACTTCAGCGGTTCGCCGCCCTCCGCGCCCGGGAGCACGTCGATCCAGCCCGGCTGGTCGAGCGCGACGCCGTAGGTGCCGCCTTTGGCGATGCGGAACTCGATCGTCGCCGCACGCCCCGGCTTGGCGCCCTTGGGCAGGCCCTTCAGCGTCGTGCCGTCGACCGTCGCCAGCGACACCGCCTTGTCCGCCACCAGTTCGTCGCCGGGCGTGCTCCAGCCGGCGAGCGCGGCGGGCAGGCTGGCATCGGGCGCCTTGCACGCAGTGGTCGCCTGGGCGGGCGCGGTCTGGGCGAGCAGCAGGGCGAGCAACAGCATCGGCGGGTCTCCTCGGACGACGAACCGGCGATACGGGATTCCCGTTCCGCCGAAAATGCCCATATGAGGGGCCGATCATGTCCCGCGCGCGCATTCTCGTCCTCCATCCGGCTCTGGGGCCGCTCGACTATCGCGTGCCCCCCGGCATGACGGTCGCGCCCGGCAGCATCGTCATCGTGCCGATCGGCCCGCGCCAGTTCGCCGGGGTGGTATGGGAGCCCGAACGGCTGCCCACCGAGGAGATCGGCGACAACCGGCTGCGCGCCATCCTCGCCGTCGCCGACGCGCCCCCCATCCCCGCCCCCGTTCGCCGGCTGATCGAATGGACCGCGGACTATTATCTCGCGCCGCCTTCCTCGGTGCTGGCGATGACCCTGCGCACCTCGGCGGCGTTCGAGGCAGCCCCGACGATCACCGAATATCGCGCCACCGGCCAGGTCCCCGATCGCCTTACCCCGCAGCGCGCCCAGGCGCTGGAGCGGATCGGCGCGCGCCAGGGGCTGGTCCGCGAGCTCGCCGCGATCGCCGGGGTCTCCGACGCCGTCATCCGCGGGCTGGTGAAGACCGGCGCGATCGAGGCGGTGACGGTCGACACCCAGGCGCCCTACCCACTCCCCGACCCGGCCTTCGCGCCCCCCGAACTCAACCCCGCCCAGGCGGCGGTGGCGGGCGGCCTGCGTACCGCGGTGGAGACCGCCGCCTTCCAGCCCTTCCTGCTCGACGGCGTCACCGGATCGGGCAAGACCGAAGTCTATTTCGAAGCCGTCGCCGCCGCGATCGACGCGGGCAAGCAGACGCTGGTGCTGCTCCCCGAGATCGCGCTGACCGAACCCTTCCTCACCCGCTTCGCCCGCCGCTTCGGCTGCGAGCCGGTCGCGTGGCATTCGGGCCTGCGCAGCTCCGAGCGCCGCCGCGCCTGGCGCGCGATTGCCGGTGGCGAGGCGATGGTGACGGTGGGCGCGCGCTCGGCCTTGTTCCTGCCCTATCCGAACCTGGGCCTGATCGTCGTCGACGAGGCGCACGAGACCAGCTTCAAGCAGGAGGAGGGCGTGCATTACCACGCCCGCGACGTGGCGGTGATGCGCGGCATGTTCGAGCGCTGCCCGGTCGTCCTCGCCTCCGCCACCCCGGCGATCGAGACGCGGCACCAGGTCGAGGTCGGCCGCTATGCCGAACTCAAGCTGCCCGGCCGCTACGGCGCCGCCGAACTGCCGAAGATCGAGGCGATCGACCTGATCCGCGAGCCGCCCGAGCGCGGCCGCTGGCTGGCGCCCCGGCTGGTCGCGGCGATCGAGGAGACGCTGAAGCGCGGCGAACAGTCGCTGCTGTTCCTGAACCGGCGCGGCTATGCGCCGCTGACGCTGTGCCGCCACTGCGGCCACCGTTTCCAGTGCCCGAACTGCACGGCCTGGATGGTCGAGCACCGCCTGCTCCACCGGCTTTCCTGCCACCATTGCGGCCACACCATGCCCACGCCGAGCATGTGCCCCGAGTGCAAGTCGGAGGACACGCTGGTCGCCTGCGGCCCCGGCGTTGAGCGCATCGCAGACGAGGTGGCGGCGCTGTGGCCCGAGGCGCGCACCGCCATCGTCACCTCGGACACGCTCTGGTCGCCCGCCAAGGCGGCCGAGTTCGTGTCCCGGATGGAGCATGGCGCGATCGACATCGTCGTCGGCACCCAGCTCGTCACCAAGGGCTATCACTTCCCCAACCTGACCTTGGTCGGGGTAGTCGATGCCGATCTCGGGCTCGACGGCGGCGATCTGCGCGCCTCGGAACGGACTTTCCAGCAGATCATGCAGGTCTCGGGCCGCGCCGGTCGCGGCGAGAAGCCGGGCACCGTGTTCATCCAGACCCACGCCCCCGAGGCGCAGGTGATGCAGGCGCTGGTCTCGGGCGATGCCGAGGCCTTCTACGCCGCCGAGACCGAGGCGCGCCGCCATGCCGATGCGCCGCCCTTCGGCCGCTATGCCGCGATCATCGTCTCGTCCGAGGACAAGGCGGCGGCGGAGGAAACCGCGCGGATGATCGGCCGCTCGGCGCCGGAGCTTGCCGAGATGCACGTCTACGGCCCCGCCCCCGCGCCGCTGGCCATGCTGCGCGGGCGCCACCGCTTCCGCCTGCTCGTCCATGCCAAGCGCAGCTTCGACGTGCAGGACGTGATCCGTGACTGGCTGGGCGGGCTCGGCTGGAGCCCCCGGGTGCGGGTGGCGGTGGACGTGGACCCCTATAGCTTCGTCTGATCACCGCCGATTCGCCGATTGCCATGGCGTCCCGCGGGGGTATCTTCCGGCAGGGGAAGCGGGGGATTTGCGATGACGTGGTTGGCGTTGCTGCTCGTGCTCGTGGCGTCCGTCGCCGCGACGCCGGCGTCGGCGGATTGGCGAGTTGCCGAGACGGCGCACTTCACCGTTTATGCCGATACGTCCGATGCAAGCCTGCGCCGCGATGCCGAGCGGCTGGAAAAGTTCGACAAGGCGCTGCGCCTCGCGCGCGGCGTCAGCGAAACGCGGCTGGGCAAGGCGGGGCGAGTCACGGTCTTTTTCGTCAAAGACGAGGACCGGGTGGCGAGCCTTGCCGGACGGACCAATGTGGCCGGCTTCTACATCCCGCGCGCCGGCGCGTCGGTGGCGTTCGTGCGGGATGACATGATCGGTGACGGCGCGGCGGCGCTCGGCTCGCAGCAGGTCCTGCAGCACGAATATGCCCATCACTTCATGTTCACCACCTGGCCCGATGCCGCCTTTCCCTCCTGGGTGACGGAAGGCTGGGCGGAGTTTCACGCGACCGCCAGCTTCGATCGCGCCGGCAACCTCCAGTTCGGCGCCGCGCCGCAATATCGCGCCTATGGACTACTGACCGGCAACCCGCTGCCGATCCAGCAGATCCTTGCCGGCGCCGCGGGCAAGTTGCGCGCCGACCAGCGCGACGCGCTGTATGGCCGCGGCTGGGCGCTGGTCCATTACCTAACCTTTGAACCCAGCCGCAAAGGCCAGCTCGGCGCCTATCTCGACACCATCACCAATGATCGGAAATCGCCGGAAGCGGCGGCGGCTGTATTCGGCGATCCGGCCGCCCTGCACAGGGAATTGGAGCGCTTCCTCGCCAAGCCCACAATCAGCGGATTCCGCGTGCGCGCGGAAAATCTGACGATCCCTGCTGTGCAGACGAGACTGCTGACACCCGGCGAGGCGGCGATCATGCCCGTGCGGATCCGCTCCGCAGCCGGCGTGGACGCGAAAACCGCACCCGGGGTCTACGCCGATGCCAGGAAGGTCGCCGCGCGCTTCCCCAACGATGCGGCCGTGCAGCGCGCGCTCGCCGAAGCCGCCTATGATGCCGGCGATCCCGTAGCCGCGCTCGTCGCCGCCGATCGGGCGATCGCTGCCGATCCCCAGTTGCTCGAGGCACATTGCTATCGCGCGATGGCACAGATGGCGATCGCCCTTGCCGCCAAGGACGGGACGATCGAAACCTGGACGGAAATCCGCCGCACGATCGGCCGCGCCAACCACCTGGACACCGAGGATCCGCGACCGCTGGTCTTGTTCTTCCGCAGCTATGCCGATCAGGGCCTGTGGCCGCCCAAGCTCGCGCGCGACGGCCTGGTCCATGCATTCCAGCTGGCCCCGCAGGATCGCGGCTTGCGGATGCAGACCGCCGCGATGCTGATTGAAGAGGGCAAGCTGGCCGATGCGCGATCGATGCTGCTGGTGCTCATCTACGATCCCCACGCCTCGGGAATGGGAGCGGCTGCCTCCAAGATGATCGACACCATCGAAACGCGCCTGAAGGCGTCGGCGCAGGCAACGCCGGCGGCGAAATGAGGGACGCGCCCCGCGCGCGCTTGAACCCCCGGCGCTTTTCGCCGAAAGCGCACGCATGGCAATAACCGGGGTGGTTCCGCGCATGCGGCAGATGTTCATGCTGGTGGCGATGCTGGTCGCCTTCGCCGCGCCCGCGCGCGCCGACGACATCTCGGCGGCGGGGCGGGGCGTGGTGCGGATCGTCACCATCGCGGTGGCCGATGACGAAGTGGTGGGCTTCGGCCATGGCAGCGGCTTTGCCGTGGCACCGAACCGGATCGTCACGAACGCGCATGTCGTCGAACTCGCCTCGCGCTATCCCGGCAACGTGGTGATCGGCGTGGTGCCCTCCGAGGGCAGCAAGTCCTTCCAAGGCAGGCTGATCGCGATCGACACCAAGCGCGACCTGGCGCTGATCGAGTTCAGCGGCGCGAAGCTGCCGCCGCTCGCCCTGTCCGGCGCCGCGGTGACCGATGGCGAGACGCTGATCGCGCTGGGCTATCCCGGCAATGTCGACATCGCCACGGCGCGCTCGGCGGCGGACTTCATCACCCCGCAATCCCCGGTGCGCTCGCAGGGCGGCTTTGCCGGCACGCGCACGCTGGAGGGGATATCCGTGCTGCTGCACACCGCCAGCATCGCGCGCGGCAATTCGGGCGGCCCGCTGCTCGATGCATGCGGGCGGGTGCTGGGCGTCAACTCGGCGATCACCAACAGCGAGGAGGGCGATTCGACCTTCGCCTTCGCCATATCCGATACCGAGCTGACCGGCTTCCTCACCCAGGCCAAGCAGCCCTTCGTCGCGGTGGCGGCGCCGTGCATCAGCGTCGAGCAGCGCAATGCGCTCGACAAGGCCGCAGAGGAGAAGGACCGCGCCGACGCGGCGAACCGCACCGCACAGGCCGAATCCGCCGCCGCCCGCGCGCGCGAAGCCGCGATCGACAAGGCACGCGCCGCGAATGAATCCACGCGCGAGACCTATATGGCCGGAGCCGCCGTGCTGCTCGTGTTCGGCGCGCTGGCGCTGGGCGCGGCCGGGCTGCTGCTGTCGCGCGACCAGCAGCGACCTGGCATCTGGTCGGCGATCGGCGGCGGCGTATTGCTGCTGGGCGCCGTCACGCTGTTCGTGCTGCGGCCGAGCTTTGACGAGGCGAGCATCGCCGCACCGGGCGAAGGCAATCAGACCGCCGAAGCCAGGCTGCCCGCGGACGCCGCGCAAGGCCCGCTGGTCTGCACGCTTCAGCCAGATCGCAGCCGCATCACCGTGTCGCCGGGCGAGGCAGTGAAGGTGAATGTCGGGCCGGACGGCTGTTTCGACGGCGGCACCCAATATGCTGAATCGGGCCGCCGCTGGCAGCGCGTGCTCGTCCCCGCCGACGAGCAGACGGTGACGGTGCGCGAATTCGATGCCGACAGCGAGACGCTGATCGACACCCGCTACTTCCTCTCCGCCGCCGACATGCAGAAGGTGCGCGACGTCAAGCCGACGATGCCGGTCAACCAGTGCACCGCCGATCAGGCGAAGCGCGCCGCCCTTGCCAGCCTGCAGCAGCTGATGCGCGCCGCGCTTCCGCCGGCCTATAACGAAAAGCTGGTCTATCACTGCGCGCCGGGCGGGGCACAGTAGGCGCGCCTGCACCGGGGGAACGCGGGCCTTCACAAACGATCGTCATTCCCGCGAAGGCGGGAATCCATCTGCCAGGACGCTGAGGAAAGAACCGCGACACCAGCGCCAATGGATCCCCGCCTTCGCGGGGATGACGAAGGATATGGTGCGGCCGATGGGTCTACCGAAGCGACTGCGCGGTCCCCTTATTTCCGCTCCCGTACGCCTTCCCGCGCGCGCAGCGCGCGCTTGCGCTCCAACCCATAAGCATAGCCGCCCATGCTGCCGTCGCCGCGCTGGGCGCGGTGGCAGGGGATGGCGAGCGCGACCGGGTTGGCACCGCACGCCGTGCCAGCGGCGCGCACCGCGGCAGGCTTGCCCGCCATCGCTGCCAGCTCGGCATAGCTGCGCGTCTCGCCGGGCGGGATCGTCCGCAGCGCCTGCCACACCGCCTCCTGGAAGGCCGTGCCCTGCACGTCGAGCGGCAGGTCACGCTGGCGGTTGGGATCCTCGACCAGCGCCACCACTTGCGTCGCGAGTGCGGCGAACTCCGCGTCGCCGGGCTCCACCGTGGCGGCGGGGAAGCGGCGGGCGAGCATCGCCGCATCCTCGTCGAAGGCGATGCGGCACAGGCCCTTGTCCGTCGCGGCGACGAGCAGCGGGCCCAGGCTGGTCTCGGCAAGCGTCCAGCGAATCGTCACCCCCGCCCCGCCGGCCCGCCATGCGCTGGGCGCCATCCCCAGCCGGGCGCCGGCCTCGGCATAGAAACGGCTGGGGGCCGAATAGCCGGCGGCATAGATCGCCTGGGTCACGCTGTCCTCCGCGTCGAGTGCCGCGGCTGCCCGCCGCGCCCGCAGGCCCCGCGCATAGGCGGCGGGGGTCACGCCGGTCGCGCGCTTGAACAGCCGGTTGAAGTGATGCGGCGCATAGCCGACCGCCTTGGCCAGCGCCTCGAGCCCGATCGTCTCCTCCGCCGCATCAAGCAGCGCCGTAGCGCGGGCAATGGCAGTCGCATCCCGCGCGGCTTCATCCGGCTTGCAGCGCAAGCAGGCGCGGAAGCCCGCTGCGGCCGCCTCCCGCCCCGCATCGAAGAAGCGGACATTCTCGGGCCGGGGTCGCCGCGCGGGGCAGCTCGGCTTGCAATAGATGCCGGTGGTGGTCACCGCGACGACGAAGCGCCCGTCCTGCGCCCGGTCGCGCGCGGCGAAAGCGGTCCAGCGGGCGTCGTGCAGGGCGGCGGCATCGGTCATGCGGTTGCTATACGCCCATTGGCCTAGTTGAAGCATCCCGCGCCATGCGCTCAAAGATGCGATGCTTGCAGTCGGCGCGCTTTGCTGGCAACGTTAACGTTAACACGCGTGCTGGCGCGGAAGTTTGGAGAGTGCATGTCCTTCTGGCACCGCACGAGCGCGCTGCGCTGGTGGATCATCGGCATCGTCATGCTGGGCACGATGCTCAACTATCTGACGCGGAGCACGCTGGCGGTGGCGGCGCCGAGCTTCATGGTCGATCTCCACATCGACGAGCAGCAATATTCCTACATCACCGCAGCCTTCCAGGGCGGCATCATGCTGCAGCCGGTGGTCGGCTATATCCTCGACGTGATCGGCCTGCGATCGGGCCTGGCGCTGTTCGCGGCGGGCTGGGGGCTGCTGAGCATGGCGCATGGCCTTGCCTTCAGCTGGCAATGGCTGTTCGCACTGCGCGGGCTGCTGGGCTTTGCCGAGGGGACCTCGCATACCGGCGGGCTCAAGGTCGTTTCCGAGTGGTTCCCGGCGCGCGAGCGGGGCTTTGCCGGCGGGATCTACAATCTCGGCGCCTCGGCCGGCGCGGCGCTGGCGGCGCCGCTGGTGGCGGGATCGATCGCCTTGTGGAACTGGCGCGCAGCCTTCGTCGTCACCGGCGTGCTGGCGCTGCTCTGGGCGCTGCTGTGGCTGGCCAATTATCGCACGCCCCAGACCCATCCGAGCATCTCCGAGCACGAGCGCGATCTCATCCTCAGCGGCCAGGAAGCGCATATCCAGGAACGCGCCGAGCGGCCCTCGCTGCTCCGCCTGCTCACCCAGCGCAATTTCTGGGGAATCGCGCTGCCGCGCTTCCTCGCCGACCCGACCTGGGGGACGCTCACCTTCTGGATGCCGCTCTATCTGGTGAAGGTGCGCGGCTTCAATCTGGGCGAGATCGCCGTCTCCGCCTTCCTGCCCTTCATCGCCGCGGACCTGGGCTGCATGTTCGGACCCGCCCTGGCGCTGTTCCTCCAGCGGCGCGGGATCAGCCTGATCAACGCGCGGCGCTGGACCTTCACCTTCGGCGCGCTGCTGATGACCGGCATGGTGTTCGTCGCCAGCGTCGAGAATGCCTGGGCGGCGGTGGCTTTGCTCTGCCTCGGCGGGTTCGCGCACCAGACGCTTTCGGTCACCGTCATCACCATGGCCAGCGACCTGTTCCCGCGCAACGAGCTCGGGACCGTCGCGGGGCTTGCCGGCACCTTCGCCAACAGCAGCATCCTCATTTTCTCGCTGCTGATCGGCGGGCTGGTCGCCTCGCTCGGCTATGGCCCCTTCTTCATCGCCCTCGGGCTGCTCGACCTCGTCGCCGCCCTTCTTCTCTGGACCCTCGTCAAGGCGCCCCGATGATCCGCAATCCGATCCTTCCCGGCTTCAACCCCGATCCGTCGATCTGCCGCGTCGGCGACGACTATTATATCGCGACCTCGACCTTCGAATGGTTCCCCGGCGTGCAGATCCACCACAGCCGCGACCTCGCCAACTGGACGCTGGTCGTCCGGCCGCTGGTCCGCGCCTCGCAGCTCGACATGCGCGGCGATCCGGACAGCTGCGGCGTATGGGCGCCGTGCCTGACGCATGACGGCACCCGCTTCCACCTGCTCTACACCGATGTGAAGCGCTATGGCCGCACGACGATGGGCGGCGCCTCGGGCGCGTCGCTGCGCGACTTCCACAACTATCTCGTCACCTGCGAGACGATCGACGGGGAGTGGTCCGATCCGATCCACCTCAATTCGAGCGGGTTCGATCCCTCGCTGTTCCACGACGACGACGACGGCCGCAAATGGGTGGTGAACCAGCTTTGGGACCATCGCCCTGGCCGCAATCGCTTCGCCGGAATCGTGCTGCAGGAATATGATGCCGCGGCGGAGAAGCTGGTGGGGACACGCACCAACATCTTCCCCGGCACCGCGCTGGGGCTGACCGAGGCGCCGCATCTCTATCGCCGCGGCGACTTCTATTACCTCCTAACCGCCGAGGGCGGCACCGGCTGGAACCATGCGGTCACCATGGCGCGGTCGCGGGCGATCACCGGGCCGTACGAGTTGCACCCGGATACCTATATCCTCTCCAGCCGCACCCGCCCCGATGCGGTGCTGGCGCGCGCCGGCCATGCCGATCTGGTCCACACCGCGGAGGGCGAACCCTGGCTCGCCTATCTGTGCGGCCGACCGCTGCCGAATCGCGGCCGCTGCGTGCTCGGCCGCGAGACCGCGATCCAGCCGATGCGCTGGGCCGAGGACGGCTGGCTCTACACCCGCGACGGCCGCGGGCTGCCCGAGCTGGAAGTGCCGGCGCTCAGCAACACGCCCTCGCC
>NZ_JAAILI010000059.1 GCF_012650175.1 Sphingomonas sp. S2M10 | reverse complement strand
GGTTTCCTTATGCACGTCCAGACCGACGTATTTCACTGCTTCCGTCATGACTCGCCTCCAGTGCTGACAAATCCATCGTCAGCATCTCAGATTTGAGCCCCCGCGGCTCCGGCAGTCATGGGGTCTAAGCGCCGACAGCCCCGCTCAGGTGTCGGCAAACACCCGTTTGTCGCGCATCTGCGATGGCGATAGGGTTTTCCGTCATCCCTGGTGCCTAGCGACGACTTTTGGGACAAAGCCGTCGTAGCAAGCTCAGCCACATTGAGTCGATCTACGGGAAAGGCTGTCTTGCACTCGGCGCCTCTTGCGCGACGGCATGGCGATCGCTCCCCCCGTCTAGAAAGGGATAGGCTATCGAAAGAGTCTGGGTGACATCGTCCAGCCAAACGATCAATTTCGCTATTGATTTCATCATGGTAGGCCGCTTGCATGACCGCATCCGATCGCGCCGAACAGAATCTAATCCTCCGCTGTCCGGAGCCGCTCAATGCGGAAACGCCTCCGGATAAACTGATCACGTCCTTCCTGACGCCGCAGGCGAATTTCTACATCCGCAGTCACGGACCTACGCCGGAGCTGGCCGACGATCATCGTATAGCGCTGGACGGCTTGGTCGACCGCCCGCGCTCCTACACGGTCGCCGAACTTCAAACGGCATTTGCGACCCGGACAGTGACCGCGACCATGCAGTGCGCCGGCAATCGTCGGGCACATCTTCAAGACGTGGAAAAGACTTCGGGCGATCCCTGGGACGTGGGCGCGATCGGCAATGCGGCTTGGACCGGCGTCGCACTGTGCGACGTACTCGCCGCGGCCGGCATCCAAGATGGCGCGTCGTTCGTCGGCACTACGGGGGCCGACGACGTGGATGTCGATGGTGAGACGGCGCCGTTCGGTGCCTCGATCTCGATCGCCAAGGCGCTAGAGCCGGACGTGCTCATCGCCTGGGGCATGAACGGCGAGGTGTTGGCCCCCGAACATGGCGCACCGCTGCGGCTCGTCGTGCCGGGCTATGCGGGCGTTCGTAGCGCCAAGTGGCTGACGCGCATCGAGGTGCGCGATCGCCCGTCCGATGCGCCGATCCAGGCCAAGGACTACAAGCTCTTTCCGGCGTCGGTAGCGAAGGAGGACGCGGATTGGGACCGGGGCCTGACGATCGAGGAGATGCCGCTCAACGCTGCGATCTGCGCCCCCGTGGACGGCGCGCATATCGGCGCCGGCGCATGCGAAATCGCGGGCTATGCGGTCGCCTTCGGCCGAGCGGTCTCGCGCGTCGAGGTCTCCGTCAATGACGGCACCGACTGGCTGCAGGCGGAACTGACCAGCCAACCGGATTCACCCTGGAGCTGGACGCAGTGGCACGTCACGGTCGATCTCTCGCCCGGGCTCCACGTCCTGGTCGTGCGCGCCGTCGACGGTGCCGGGCAGATGCAGCCCGAACGGCCCGAAGCGATCTGGAACTTCGCCGGCTATCTCTCGACGGCTTGGCATCGCATCACCGTCACCGCTGGCTGATGGACGCGCCGCACAACGCCGATCGGGCCCATGCGAAGCTCGCGGAGAGCGCGAGCTCGCTAAAGGACAGCGCAGTCCAGCAGGTGGACAGCGCTGATCGTCGCACGGAGCTTGCTGCAGACCGCACAATCCTCGCCGGCGAACGCACCTATGCCGCCTGGGTGCGTACCGGACTGGCGGCGCTCGCTTCCGGGATCGGCGCGCGCGCGCTGCTCAAGGACGTCGTGTTCCCGTGGCTGGCGACGGCGACCGGGACCATGCTGATCCTGTTCAGCGCCTTTTGCTTTGTCGCCGCGGTGTGGCGCGAGATGGGTGCCGGCGCCCCGCCGCCACGACCCGACATCAAGCGCCTGCCAGCGGCGTTGCTCCTGGTAATGAACGGGTTTCTTATGCTCGTGTCGCTGGCCGCGCTCGTCGGCATCTGGACGGCGCGCTCGTAGCGCAGCAGCGCTAACCACGCTACGGGCCGATCAGACCCGGCAGCGCATCGGCGGCTTTCGTGCGGTATCGCCCCTTGTGACGCAGCCCGAAAACGACGCGCGGGTCGAAACCGATCGGTCCCGCATGTAGCGTACCCGGGTCGGTCCATATAACGGGCTCAGATAGACCCTGGCGACTGACAGGTCCGAGCATTTGCCCGACCAACATGCCCGTTGACGGTTGGGGCCAACGTCTCATAGATCGACCTCGGCAATGGATTTCTGCCGGGCAATTTGGCCGAACCGCTCTGACATGAGCTGATGATTCCTACTTGGCGCCGTCAGGCAGCAAGGAGGAATTGTGCGCGCTACCTTTCGCAATCTGGTCGACACGCTGAACGTTGCGGCATTCGTGCGCGATCGTCACGACCATGCGATCTCTGTCCTGCGCTGGGCGCTGATCCTGCTGCCCATGGCGGCACTCGTCGGGACGCTATGTGCGGCGTTCCTGTTGAGCCTCGATACCGTTACGCGACTGCGGTTCGCATCGCCCTGGCTGCTCTATCTGCTGCCGGTGGGCGGGTTCGTGGTCGGATTGCTCTACCATCTCACCGGGCGCTCGGTGGAGGGCGGCAACAACCTGATCGTGGAGCAGATCCACGAGCCTGGTGGCGGGGTGCCTCTGCGGATGGCGCCGCTCATCTTCTTCGGCACAGTGGTGACGCATCTTTTCGGTGGCTCGGCCGGACGTGAGGGCACCGCCGTCCAATTGGGCGGAAGCCTTGCCAGCGGTTTCGGCCGCGCGCTCCGCCTCGATGCGGGCGGCACGCGCATCCTGTTGATGACGGGTATCGCAGCCGGGTTCGGCGCGGTCTTCGGCACGCCGATCGCAGGCGCGGTCTTCGCGCTCGAAGTGCTGGCGATCGGCCGCGTCGAATACTCCGCGCTAGTGCCTTGCCTCGTTGCGGCGCTGGTCGGAGATTGGACGTGCCTCGCCTGGGGTATCCATCACGGTGTCTACCCGATCGGCGCGTCGATACCGGTCGATGCGCTGCTCGTGACGGAGGCAGGTGTTGCGGGGATCATATTCGGACTGGTTGGTCTGGCCTTCGCCGAAGCCAACCACCTGGTCGGGGGATGGCTCAAGCGGATTGTTCCCTATGGTCCGCTACGTCCAGTGATCGGCGGGGTCTTCGTTATCGCGCTCGTCTTCCTGTTCGGCACGCGCGACTATCTGGGCCTGGGTGTCCTGGCAGCGAGGCCCGACAGCCTTACCATCGCCAGCTTCTTCGGACCGGACACGCATCCGTGGAGTTGGGCGATCAAGCTCCTGTTTACCGTCGTTACGCTCGGCGCGGGTTTCAAAGGCGGTGAAGTCACGCCGTTGTTCTTCATCGGCGCAGCGCTCGGTAACGCGCTGGCGCCTTTCTTGGGCGTGCCGACGGGCCTGTTCGCCGCGATCGGCTTTGTCGCGGTCTTTGCCGGGGCCGCCAATACCCCGCTCGCCTGCACCTTCATGGGAATCGAACTGTTCGGCGCCGGCTATGCGGTGCCGATCGCCGTCGCCTGTTTCGTGGCCTATCTCTGCTCGGGCCACAACGGCATCTACCTGTCGCAGCGCGTTGCGATACCCAAGGTGCCCGCGAACGGCCTTGCCCCCAATGCAACACTGCGCGAGACACGTACACGCTGCACAGCACTTCGCGCGCAGAACCGCGTGCCGTGAGTTGATGGGCCTAGCCTGATCCCCCCGATACGTCGGGCGCAGCCTTCGGATCGGGGTCTTGCGCCTTGCCCTTCGCGGCGCCCGGCTGCTTTGCGCTCATGGCGGTCAGATAAGCAACGATCGCCGGCACGTCAGCCTGTGCAACGGGAGCCTTGTAGACCTCGCGCATCTTGGTGACCTCCGCGGTCCACTGATCGGAAGAGAGTGGCGGCTGGTTCAGCGCCATGCTCGCCGAATGACACGAGGTGCAGTTGGCGTTGATGACGTCGGCATGCGGGCCGGCGGGATATTGGCCTTCGTCGGTCGGGAGATCGACCGTAGTGGACACCAGCGAGAAGCCGCGCGCCGAGACGCTTGGCGGCGGTGGTGCGGTCGGGGCGGCAGGCGGCGGGGCGACGCGGCTGTTCGGGGCACCGATCGCGAGCAGAAGAACGACGGTCGCGCCGACGAACCCGAACGACAGCGTGCCGATGGAAGGCGTTTTCATGGGGGAGCGCTCCTCAGCCGACGACGATGTTGGTGGTTTCGATGTTGCCGCGCATGAACCCGCCCGGGTTCCAGATCGGCGTCATCGGCTGCGCGATGCCGGCGGTGTTCCAGCAGCGCGACATCAGTCTGGTCGGACCCGCATGCGTGAGCGGCACCTGCGCGTCCCAGCGGCGGAAACTGTATTTGCCGTGATCGGGGCCGAGCGTCGTCTTGTACCAGGTCTTGCCGTTGTCGGTCGACACATCGACCTTGGCGACGCCGCAATCGCCGCCCATCGCAATGCCGCCCAGCGGGATCGACCGGTCGAACGCGATCGCCTGCCCTTCGTCGAGGCTCGTGACCCAACTGCGCGGGATCATCTTGTTGATCGGGACGGCCGGGAAATCCTTCTGGCCAGGCCGCACGTTCGCGCCTGGAGTGTCAGGGATCTTGTACGCCTTAGCCATCCAGTAACCGTCGTCGGGCGCGGCAAGCACCTCGATGTCGTTCAGCATCTTGACCCAATAGGTCGAATACCAGCCGGGTACGATTAGCCGGACCGGGAAGCCGTTGAGGAGCGGCATCTGTTCGCCGTTCATCCCGAAGGCGAGCATCACTTCGCCGTCGCGTGCGTGGTCGATCGACAGCGACTTGGCGAAATCCGGTGCGCCCGCAACCACCGGCTGGTCGAGCGCACCGAACCGTACCGCGACCGCGCCCGGCTTCACGCCGGCGATGTCGAGCACATCGCGCAGCCGCACGCCTAGCCATTTGGCGTTGCCCATCGCCCCGTGGCGCCACTGCGCGCCCGCGACGGGCGGCTGGAACAGCGCACGCGAATTGCCCGAGCATTGGTTGATCGCCGCCAGCTCGACGCGCGGCAGCTTCAGCAGTTGCGCGAGCGAGATCGACAGCGGCCGCGTGACCGCGCCGTGCACCTTGATCCGGAATGCCTCGACATCGATCGCGGTCGGAATGTCGGCCCAGTGCCAGCGGACGAAGAACTGGTCGTTCGGCGTAAAGACGTCGCCATTGAACACGCTCATCGGCGTTTCCAGCAGCGGCGGGTGGATCCGCTGGAGGATCATGCTGCCCTTGCCGGGGAACGCACTGGTCATCGGCCGTTCCGATGGGCCACCCGGCAGATGCAGGTCGACCATGCTCTGCGCCAGCGCGGGTGCGGCGATCAGCGCGCCGCTGCCGATCGCGGCCTCTGCGAGAAAGCGACGGCGGTTCGTCGCCTGCGCCAGTTTCATATCCAGGCTGTCCACCAACATTCTCCCGTTTCTGTCATGTTCTGTATGCGCGACCCGTCCGCCGGTCTGCCCGGTACGGGTCGATCAGATTCGCCGGTTCGATCCGGCAGGACGATCGGTTTGGCCCATCAATTGGCTTGGGCAATGCAGGGCGACACGAACAGGTTGCCGCGCCAGCCGCCCGCGACCGTCTTAGCGCCGACCAGCAGCCACATTGCTGCGAGCGCCACTGTGAGGACAGTGCCGACGATCCCGAAAAAGCCGAGCTGAAGCGTCGTGCCGAGCTTGAAGGTGGCGACCGTGGAGACGCCAAGCGGGAAGGTATAGCCCCACCAGCCGAGGTTGAACGGAATGCCCGCGCGCCAGTAGCGGATCGTGATCAGCGTCGCGAGCGCCAGCCACCACAGACCGAAACCCCAGAGCAGCAGCCCGGCAATCGTGCCAATCCCCTGCGCTACCGCGCCGATCTGCCCCAGGCCGTTGGCGGCGAGGATCGCGGGCGCGTTGCTGCCGAGCACCAGCATCCCAAGCGCGCCGGTGCCAATCGGACCGAGCGCGAGCCAGCTCGAGGCGGCCATGCTCTCGTGCGGCAGCTTGTGCAGTGCCATCCGCAGGATCAGGATCGCGAGGATGCCGAACGCGACCGGCACTGAATAAGCCCAGAGCACATACGACGTTGCGAGCACGACGAACTGGTGATGCGCGTCCGCCAGATGCGGGGCGAGCAGGCCGCCGCTCGCACCTGCGACCTCCGCCGCGACCACCGGCAGCAGCCACACCGCGGTCATGCCGTCGAGCGAATGTTCGTGCCGAGTAAACATGAGGTAGGGAATCGCTACACCGCAGGCGAGCGACATCGCGACGTCGATCCACCACAATGTCTCGGCGATCGGGATCACGCCAGCGCCGAACCGCGGCAGGCCGAACGCCAGGAACCCGTTGATGATCGTCGCCAGCCCCATCGGGATCGTGCCGATGAACATCGACACGGTGTTGTGCCCGAAGATCCGCCGCGCCTCGTGTCCGAACATCGTCCAGCGCGCGGTGTAGAGCCCGGCGAACAGCGTGAAGAGCGCGATGTTGAAGTACCACAGCGCCTCGCCGACCGGGTGCAGCGATGCGCCGACGCCCGGCACCTGCGGCAAGGCGAGCGCGAGAATGCCGGTGCCCATCGTAGCGGCGAACCAGTTGGGGGTGAACTGCCGGATCATCTTGCGCGGGGAGTCGAGCCGGCTGAGGGGCTTCAGGCCATCGAGAACGGGTTTCAGATCGGCGGTCACTTGCCAGTCTCCTTGATGAGATCGGTCAGCGCATCGGCCGCCCGCGTTCGATACCGCTCTTTATGGCGCAGCGCGTAGAACGGACGCCGCGGCAGACCGAGCGGCAGATCGTGCAACGTGCCGGCCGCGATTGCAGGTGCGACGACATGCTGCGACAGCACCGCGACGCCCGCCCCGGCCTCGACCGCGCTGCGGACCGCCTCGTTCGACGGCAGGGTCAGCGCGGTGGTGAGGTCCGACGGATCGACGCCGCGCTGGCGCAACACCTCCTCGAACGACGAGCGCGTGCCCGATCCCTGCTCGCGGATAATCCAGCGCGCGGCGCGGATCCAGTCCTCGTCGATCGTGTCGGCTGCGCGGTCGCTTACCAGGGGTCGGTTCCGGCTGAGGGCGGAATGACACCCTAAGCGCCGGCGTCCTTGGGCCAAAGGTACTCGCCAGTGAGGAGGATGTGTGCCCATCCGAGCGGCGAAATATGGGCGAGAAGATGGTCGGGGGTATCGAGCCCTTCGCGGCGCCGGGCCTCAACGGCATGGCCAAGGTGCAGGGTGTTCCAGTAGACGATGATGGCGGTGAGCAGGTTGAGGCCGGCGATCCGGTAATGCTGACCCTCCGTCGTGCGGTCGCGGATTTCGCCCTGACGGCCGATGCGCAGGGCATTTTTCAGCGCATGATGTGCCTCGCCTTTGTTGAGGCCGACCTGTGCACGGCGCTGCATGCCGACGTCGAGTATCCATTCGATGATGAACAGCGTCCGCTCGATCCGGCCCACCTCGCGCAGCGCGGAGGCAAGATCGTTCTGGCGCGGATAGGAGGCGAGCTTGCGCAAGATGCTGCTCGGCGCGACCTGTCCAGCGCTCATGGTGGCGGCGCAGCGGAACAGATCGGGCCAGTTGGAAACGATCAGCGCCTCACGCGCCTTGCCGCCCACCAGCGGGCGCAATTCGCTCGGCGTCGCGGCAGGGTCGAACACGTACAGTCGTTTGGATGGGAGGTCGCGGATGCGCAGTACAAGGCGGCAGCCGAGCATCGCGCTGATCCCGAACAGATGATCGGTGAACCCGCCAGTGTCGGCGTACTGCTCTTCGATCCGTCGCCCTGCCTCATTCATCGTCAGCCCGTCGAGTAGATAAGGTGCTTCGCTGACCGTGGCTGGAATGGTCCGCGATGCAAACGGCGCGAAGCGGTCGTTGACGTGGGTATAGGCCTTGATGCCGGGATCGTTGCCGTAGCGGGCGTTGATCGTATTCATCGCTTCGCCCTGCCGTGCGGCGGGGAAGAACTGGCCATCGGCCGATGCGGATCTGCCCATACCCCAGACCTGGGCCATCGGCAGCGCCCCTTGCGCCGCGACCACGTTGGCCAGCGCCTGGTCGATCGCCTCGCTTTCGACGTGCCAGCGAGCGAGACGGGAGAGTTGCCAATAGTCGTGAGTGTTGGAAGCCTCTGCCATCTTACGCAGACCCAAATTCAGGCCCTCGGCAAGCAGGACGTTGAGCAGGCCGATTCGGTCGCCGCATGGCACGCCGGTGCGCAGATGCGTGAAGGCATCAGTGAAACCCAGCGCGGTATCGACTTCGAGCAGCAGATCGGTGATGCGGACGGGCGGCAGCCGGCGATACAGATCAAGCACCAGATCCTCGATCCCATCCGGCGCGTCAGCGGTGAGCCGATCAATGCGCAGCGTGCCGTCCTCGATGCTGCCTTTCGGAATTGTACCGCTGCGCGCGGCGCGACCGAGCCGGGCAAGGCCATCAGCGAGACGCACTTTGCGGTCAGCCAGCCAGACATGCGGGTCGGACGGGACCGCCAGCTTCGCGGCATGCGCGACCGCCATCGGCACGAGGACGTGGCGCAGGTCACCATATCGATGCGAGCGGTCGAGCCATATGTCGCCCGAGCGCAGCGCGTCGCGCAGGTGAAACATGACCGCGACTTCCCGGAGGCGGGCATCATCATCGCCCTTCGCCCGCAACTGTCGCCGCCATTTGGAATGCGGGCGCAAGAAATCGTCGGCCGCCGGAACTGCGCCCTTGGTAGCGATGACGGTAGCCGCGTCCAGCAAAGGCCGTGCAACCGCCGCAGCTTTGAGGTCGAGGCATCGCAGCATGCGCGGGGCATACCGACGGAAGCGGTGATACCCCTGATCAACATAGGCCAGCGGATCATCGCCCAAGGTGTCCGTCAACGTCTTGGCCGTAGCGACGAGGCTGGTGAGCCGTTCCCATCCCGCCCCGCCCGCGACCGCATCTTCCAGCGACGCGCCGTCGCCATGCGCTTCGAGCAATGATTGACCGAGTGCAGTGAAGCCGTTCAAAGTCGCAGTGGTAGCGCCTCTGGTTTCTACGACCCGCGCGTCATGCAGTTGCTTCGCGTCGCGCCAGGTGCGGCCAACGATCCGGTCATGTGTTTCGATCACCGCATCCGCAGTCGCCGTGGCCCATTCAATGACGCAGACCGCCATGATAGCGCGGCGCCGATCGGCGCCGAGGTCGCGCAGGCCATCGGCGAAGTAGCGCTCGCCCTGCCGGCGTAGCCGGGCGACGCGATGCGGTGGAACACCGGCAAGTATACCATCATTGAGGTTCATCGCGCGCAGGAACTCGAGCCGGTCGAGCAGCCGGTTCGCCGCGGCGGAGTTGTTGCCCGGCTCAATCCGGCGCAGCCAGATGAAGCGGCTGATCGCCCCCGGCAGCATCTCGGTAGTCAGTCGGTCGAGCCCATCACAGGCGACGGGATCGAGACGGGCCGCGATCCGCTTCTCGATCCGACGTTCGGCGGCGACGAGCGCGTCCGCGCACAAACGCTCGATTGTCGTGATCGCCGGCAGGATGGTCATGGTTTCACGGCAGCGGGCAATGAAGCGCCGGGCAAGGTCGTCGTTTGAGCGTGCCTGCTCGGCTTCGGCGAGAAGCCAATCGCGGAAAGCCCTGGCATACGGTCCCCGTCCGGGGAACATTCTGTATCCGTAGATACGGCGCAGCGCCTCCATGTGCTGGTGGCGGGTTTGGCGTCGAACGGCATAGGCCGCGAGCGTCTCGCCAGCGATGCCAAGCTGGGCGCCTAGAAAGGCAGATACAGTGTGGGGGATCAGTTCGCCGGGAGCAAGGGTCCGGCCTGGATATCGCAGCGCGCACAACTGCAGGGCGAACCCGATGCGGTTCTCCGGTCGGCGACGCCGGTCGATATGAATCAGGTCATCGTCTGCCAGAAGATAATGGCGCAGCAGCGCCGCTTCGTCAGTCGGTAGGTCGAGTAGGGCCGAACGCTGTCGGGCGCTGAGGATATGGCGTCTCGGCATGCACGGCTTGTCCCCATTGAACAGAAGTCTGTTTTGGACAACACTGACCCCACGCAAATTGTGGCTTTCAGCGGTAAATGTCACGAATGTCAGCACTAGGTGACGCCGATGACGAGGGTGCTGCGGGCGGCTTCCACGACATCCTCGCTGATGGTTGCGAGGCCGTTGATCTTCAGCACGCGCTCG
>NZ_JAAILI010000058.1 GCF_012650175.1 Sphingomonas sp. S2M10 | reverse complement strand
AGCGGACGAGACGAATTAGCCACGCTAATTCGCACGCTCCGCAAGGACGGCCAGCGCTGCGAAGCGCGCCACAAGGCGCAGCTTTGCTGCGACTGACGGCGCAGCGGGCAGGGTAACGCTTCCGAGACGGCGCTAGCCAATATCCAGAGATGAAGACACGAGATCCGCTGTTACGACAGCGGTCCTGCTCTCCCAAGGGAGAGCGAGCTTTTTGACATTGTGAATGGGTTTTTCAAATCGATGCCGTGACGGCGTTGGTTTCAGTCGTGAGACTGGATCGACAGCTGTCCAATTAAAGGCTGAGATTTTCATCCACACCGATACGGGTTCCCATCAAAGTATTACTTTGATGGGTGCCCAAGCTGCGTAACGCTGCTCTGCCGAGTTGGTGTTCCGAAAGGAGCGCCCAGCGTTGTCGTTGGTGGTGTGGACTCTCAAGCGTGAGGTAAGGGCATTTGGTGGATGCCTTGGCATGTACAGGCGATGAAGGACGTGGCACGCTGCGATAAGCGTCGGTGAGCTGTGAGC
>NZ_JAAILI010000057.1 GCF_012650175.1 Sphingomonas sp. S2M10 | reverse complement strand
CACCGACGCCCACCCCTACCCCGGGCGCGTCCCTGTCCGACGCGGACGTGCTGAATTTCGCGCTGAACCTCGAATATCTCGAGGCGCAGTTCTACTCGTTCGCGGCCAACGGCGTCTCGTTGCCTGCCAGCCTGCTGTCGGGAACCGGCCAGCAGGGGACAGCCAACGGCGCGCGCCAGGTCGCGTTCAAGGACGATGCGGTAGCGCGCTATGCCCGGGAGATCGCGGGGGATGAGCAGGCGCACGTCGCGTTTCTGCGAAGCGCGCTTGGCAGCGCTGCGGTCGCGCAGCCGGCGCTGGATCTGTCCGCGGACGCCAATGGCGCCTTCTCGGCCGCAGCCCGCGCGGCCGGACTGGTGGGCGCCAATCAGGCGTTCGATCCCTATGCCAGCGACGAGAATTTCCTGCTCGCCGCGTTCATCTTCGAGGACGTCGGCGTCAGCGCCTATAAGGGCGCCTCGCCGCTGATCACCAACAAGACCTATCTGGAGGCTGCCGCCGGCATCCTCGCCGCGGAAGCCTATCATGCCGGCCTGATCCGCACGACCTTGTACCGGAAGGGCCTGTCCACGCCCTCGCTGATCGACGCGACCGAGGCGATCTCCAACGCGCGCGACAGTCTCGACGGGTCCAGCGATCTGGACCAGGGCGTACGCGCCATCGGCAATGCGTCCAACATCGTACCCGTCGATTCCAACGGCGTGGCGTTCAGCAGGACGACGGGCCAGGTCCTCAACATCGCCTATCTCAACAAGGCGTCGGTGGATCGAGGAGGTTTCTTCCCGACCGGCGTCAACGGAACGATCAAGCTCAGCGCCGCCAACTAATGTCACCGTTCGAGGGGGACATGGCTGCGACCGGGGGCTCGACCGCGATACACGCGGCGAGCCTTCCCGGCGCGTTCCGGAGCGTCGCCGTACCCGCCGCGGCGGCCGGTTTCTGGCGCAAGCTCGGCGCCTTTGCGGGTCCCGGCTATCTCGTCGCGGTCGGCTATATGGACCCCGGCAACTGGGCCACCGGCCTGGCCGGCGGTTCGGCGTTCGGCTATTCGCTGCTCTCGGTCATCCTGCTCTCCAATCTCATGGCGATGGTGCTCCAAAGCCTCTCGGCGAAGCTGGGCATCGTGACCGGGATGGACCTAGCCCAGGCGTGCCGCGCCCGTTACCCGCTGGTCCCGCGGCTTGGACTATGGCTCTTGTGCGAGCTGGCGATCATCGCCTGCGATCTGGCGGAGGTGATCGGCACCGCAGTCGCGCTGCAGCTGTTGTTCGGGCTGCCGCTCGTCGCGGGCATCGTCGTGACGGCGCTGGACGTGCTGCTGATCCTCATCCTGCTTCGGCACGGCTTCCGGCAGCTGGAGGCGTTCATCGTCGCGCTGTTGCTGGTGATCGCATTGTGCTTCGCGGTGGAGCTTGCCTGGGCGCAGCCAAGCCTCGCGGCGATCGGTGCCGGGCTTGTGCCCTCTACGGAAATCGTGACCAATCCGACGATGCTGTATGTGGCCATCGGCATCCTTGGCGCCACGGTGATGCCGCACAATCTCTACCTGCATTCCTCGATCGTCCAGACGCGGGCGTTCGATCGCAGCGACCGCGGCAAGGGCGAAGCGATCCGGCTTGCGACGATCGACAGCAGCGTGGCGCTGGGCCTTGCGTTGTTTGTCAACGCGGCGATCCTGATCCTTGCCGCAGCGGCGTTTCACGGGCCTGGCCGTGCCGGGGTCGCCGAGATAGGCGACGCCTATGCCCTGCTGGCACCTGCGCTTGGCGTGGGCATCGCGAGCACGGTTTTCGCGGTGGCGCTGCTCGCGTCCGGCCAGAACTCGACCATCACCGGCACCCTTGCCGGACAGATCGTGATGGAGGGCTTTCTGGATCTGCGACTGCCGCCCTGGCTGCGCCGGATGATCACGCGCGGCCTTGCGATCATTCCTGCAGCGGCGGTCGCCATCCTGTACGGCGACGAAGGCGTGGCCAGATTGCTGGTGCTGAGCCAGGTGGTGCTGAGCCTGCAACTTCCGTTCGCGGTCGTTCCGCTGGTGCGCTTCACGGGCAATGCAGCGCTGATGGGCCGCTTCGCCAATGGCCGCTTGATGGGACTCGCCGCGCTTCTGATCACAACCGTCGTGATCGTGTTGAACGGCGTTCTGATCGGCCAGATGATCCTCGGCTGACGCCCCGGTGCGCAGGGGCGAGGTGGTCGCTTTCCCGGTGCATGGGTGATCTACGCTCGAGTCACCCCAAGATCGGGCCGTCCTTCCATGTCCGGATGGTACCCATGGCGCCAATATCTCGGGGACGATCGACATCGGCGCCCATGAACAGGTTGCGGGGCCGGTCCGGCTCGCCGGCGCCGGCCAGCAATTCGAACACCCAAGCGAAGGACGACGTCACAAAGTGACGGGCCGGCCGGGGCGCGCCACAAGGGTGCGCCCAATGCTGCTGGCGGGGAGCATGTGCGGAACGGTACGCCCCGCAGAAGATGCGGCGCAAGGCCGCCGCTGGCCGCGAGGCCTGCCCAGCCGAGCGACCGCGCCGGGTGCCGATCGAGCGACCGACACCTATAGGATTTCACCCGCTGGGAAAGTGGTCGGGGAGACAGGATTCGAACCTGCGACCCTCTGGTCCCAAACCAGATGCGCTACCAGACTGCGCTACTCCCCGACGAGCCGCCGCGCTTAGAGCGTCCACGCGGCGGACACAAGGCAAAGCGACATGCACACTGGTGGGCCCGGCAGGACTCGAACCCGCAACCTAGCCGTTATGAGCGGCCAGCTCTAACCGTTGAGCTACAGGCCCCCAGCGCAAACACGCCCTAGCGGAGCCGCCGCCCTCGCCGCAAGCCCAAGCTGATCCATCGAAATTCAGTTCCGGTGTAGCTGCTCGCGCGCGACCGGCGTGGCGGCCGGCAGGCGAAGGGTGAGCATATCCGGCGCGATGATCAGGCTGCCGCCGAGTTCCCGCGCCAGGTTGCGCGCCAGCCGCAGCGCAAAACCGGTGCCGAGCAGCGTGCCGTCCTCATCCTGCTCGTCGTCGATGCCGAGCACCGCTTCGCCCGGGTAATGCCCCAGCGCCCGCGGCCGATCGATCGCGATGGCTACCCGCTCGTCATCGTCCTGTGCGAAGCGCACCTGCAGTCGTTCCTCGCGCGCCGTGGCGGACACCAGAGTCGCGAGCAGGCGGGCGAGCAAGCGCTCCACCGCGCGCCGGTCACCCGAGATGGCCATGTCTTCACTCGGCAGCAGGATCGCCGAGCCGCGCAGCGTCAGCAATTCGCCCAGATCCGCGACGATGCCGGCAAGCAGCGGCCGCAGCGCCACCCGCCCTTCCCCCAGCGACAGCGCCGCGCTCTCGATCCGCGCGGCGAGGTCGAGATCGTCGATCGCGCCCAGCAGATCGCGCGCCTGGGCGCGGATCGCCCCTGCGCGATCGCGATAGGCCTCGGGAACCGGCCCCAGCATCTGGGTCTCGATCATCTCCGCAAAGCCGGCGATCGCATTGGTGGGCGTGCGCAGCTCGTGGACGATCTGGCGCAGCGCGTCCGCTTCGATCGGGGCCCGCGCGGGCTCCGCACGTTCGTCCGCGCGGGGGCGCCGGGCGCTGCCACGATAGCCCGTGAACCGTCCGGTTACCGGTTCGAACGCCGGCAGCCCGGAAACCAGCCAATCCCCCGCCGCATCCGATTCGCCCTCGATGGTCAGGCGGGCATTGGTGAATCCGGCACGCCGGCGGAACGCGCCCGCGGCGACCCCGTCCAGCCGGCTTGCGCCCGCGAGCCCCTGCAGATCCAGCGAGAGGCCGATGACGGGCGCCCTGCTCACGCCATCGACCCAACGGACGATCCCGGCCGCGTCGGTCTCGAAGCGGAAGCTACGCGCTCGATCGCCGGATCGCCCGGTTGCGTCGGCGGCGTCGCGGTCGCGGCGATAGGCCTCGATCCGCGCCACCAGATCGGCCACCGCAAACAGCCCGTCGCCCTTTTCGACCGCGGCGGGCGGCGCGGCGATGGGCTGGCTGCCGATCTCGGCGGCGATCGTGTCGGGCGAACGCTGGTCGGCCAGCACGAAGTCCACCGATCCGAAACTCTCGAGCGCCCGAAGGACCGCCGGCGGCAGGTCACGCCGGTTGCGCAGCACATGGCGCCCGGCCGGAGAGAGCACCGGCAGCAGCTCGGTCCACGCCTGTTCGGAGAGCTGGGCGCTGCGCAGCACCGGCAAGGCCACCATCAGATCGTCGGTTGCCAGCAGCCGTACCAGCGCGGCGGGCGGGCAGGCGCCGTCGAGCGCGCGTGCGCTGGCGGCGCGAACATCCAGCGCCACGACCGGCCGGAGCGATTCCAGCAGGTCCAGCGCGCGCGGCTCGGCGGGAACACGCTGCCGACCGAGCAGGTCCACCAGTTGCCGCCAGACGAGGGGCGCCCCCGTGGGCGAGCGCAGGTCGCCCGCCAGCACCGTTTCCAGCGTATCGTCAAAACGCAGCGGCAAAGCCGTCTTCCCCCGCAATGCTTTAGATTATTCGTACGCGTACCGCATAGCGCGCTGCAACACATGGAGGAAACAGTCCATTTCGGTACGTCGCAATGTGGGACAATTGCGTTGAAGCGTAATTTTATTATGCTAACAAGCAGCCAGAAGAAACGAACCCACGCAGGAGCCCCAGAAAGAAATGCGATTCGACGAGATCGACGTCCGGATCCTTGGATTACTCCAGGAAAATGGCCGCATGACCAATGTCGAGCTTGCCGAGAGGGTCGGGCTGACGGCCCCGCCCTGCCTCCGCCGCGTCCGCGCGCTGGAGCAGGAAGGGGCGATCAAGGGATATCACGCCGCGCTGGATCCCAGCGCGCTCGGCTATAACCTTACCGTCTTCGCGATGGTGAGCCTCAAAAGTCAAGCCGAAAGCGATCTGCGCGCCTTCGAGCAGCTGGTCGCGGAAATTCCCGAGGTGCGGGAGTGCCACATGCTGAACGGCGAGATCGACTTCATCCTGAAGATCGTCGCGCCGGACCTGCAGAGCTTCCAGACCATTCTTACCACGCGGCTGACCACCGCCCCCAATGTCGAGCACGTCAAGACGTCGCTCACCATCCGCACCGCCAAGGCACTGCCCGGCGTGCCGGTGCCCGAATTCAAGGGCTGATCCTCCCGCAATCGGTGGCGACGGCAACAAAAAGGGGCGGTCCCGCAGGACCGCCCCTTTCCTTTTGGCCTTCGCCGAGGGGATCAGGAAAGCGTCGGCAGATCCAGCGCGACGGTCCACAGCGCCGCGAGGTCAACCGCCGGGGCCGCCTTGACCTGGCCGAAGCCGGTGCGCGCCTCGTCCTTGCGGCCGAGATTGTAGAGCGCGATGCTGCGGTGCAGATTGACCTCGTCGGTGGCGACGCCGCCCTTCTGCAGCGCGACGTCGTACATTTCCACGGCCTTGGTATAGTCGCCCGAGGCCAGGAATGCGTCGCCGGTCTGCGCGGCCATCTTGCCGTTGGCCGCCGCCTGCGACTGCTTGACCAGCGGAGTCAGCGAACCTTCTGCCTTCGACTTGGTCTGCGCCGAGGTATAGACGCGGGCGATGTCCGCATTGCCGGCGGGCAGCTTGCCTGCGGCGCGCCCCTCTTCGATCACGGCCACCGCTTCCCAGGGAAGGCCGGCCGCGTTCACCGATTCGGCATAGTCGAGATAGTCGTTCTGGTCCGCCAGCACCTTGGTGGTGCGCAGCAGGCGATACAGGTCGATCCGCTGCGCCGAGGTGAGACGGCCGCCCGACTGGTCCGCGCTGCCGCGCATCACCAGCACGCCCCAGCGCCAGTTCTGCTTGGTCGGATAGTCGGCGATCATCTTCTTCATCCACTCCGCCGTCGCGGCGCGGTTGCCGGTGGCATAGACGCGCGGGATGGCGAACTGATACCAGGCGACCGGCGGCTTCTGGCCCGTCGCCTTCACCGTCTGGATCGCGCGATCGACCTCGGCGACGGACTCGTTCGGCTTGCCGGTCTGCGCATAGGCGTTGGCGAGCCCGATCGAGATGTCGAAATCATTGTTGCCGGCCTCGCGCGCCTTGGTCAGGCCGTCGATCGCCTCGGCATATTTCTTGTCGGCGAGCGCCTGGTTGCCGACGATCGTGTAATATTGGCGCTTGTAGATCGGCAGTTCATTCGCCGGGGTGCGCGGGCTGGCGATCAGCACCGGCAGCGTCTTGGTGAGGCCCGCCATGTCGTTCTGGCCGATCTGAACGCGCGTGCGCAGATAGGCCGCATAATATTTCTCGTCGTCGTTCTGCGCGACCTGATCAAGCGCGTCGAGCGCCGGGGTCGCCGCCGCCCAGTTCTTCGCCTGCACGGCCTCCACCGCCGGTGCGGCGGCCTTGCGGAAGGCATCGCCCACCTTGAGCGCGTTCGGATCCTCCTTCGAGGCATCCTTCTTGTCCTTCTGGGCCAGCGCCGGCGTCGACACCAGCGCGGTGGAACCCAGCGCAAGCATTGCAGTCAGCGCAAGCTTCGAAACAAACGTCATGTGAAACTCTCCTCGTCGGCCAGGCGGCGTCGCACGTTCCTCTAAAGGCGCCCTGTACACCATTCAAGCGCGGTTGCCGTGCGCGAAGCACGCTGAACCCCCTTTGAACAAGCGCCATTGCGGAGCGGAAACGTTTGGGTCCGCACTTGGCTCCCAATGCTCCCCACGCGCGTGCGTACGCGCGGGCGCGGGGTTGGCAGGAGGCATGCACGCCGCTAGAGCCATATCAGCGTAACAAAAACCCGAAAGTATGCCGCTTTGACCGACGAGACCCTGCTCGCCGACCCTTCTGACATTACCCCGATCTCGATCGTCGACGAGATGAAGACCTCGTACCTCGATTACGCGATGAGCGTGATCGTGGCGCGCGCCCTGCCCGACGTTCGCGACGGCCTGAAGCCCGTCCACCGCCGCATCCTCTATGCCGCCCAGGAAGGCGGCTATGTCGCGGGCCGGCCTTATCGCAAATCCGCCCGCCTGGTCGGTGACGTGATGGGTAAATACCACCCGCACGGCGACAGCTCGATCTACGACGCGATGGCCCGCATGGCGCAGGACTGGGCAATGCGCGTGCCCTTGATCGACGGCCAGGGCAATTTCGGCTCGATGGACCCCGATCCGCCCGCCGCGATGCGCTACACCGAAGCGCGCCTCGCCCGGGTGGCGACGGCGCTGCTCGACGACATCGAGAAGGACACGGTCGACTTCGTGCCGAACTATGACGGTTCGGAAAGCGAGCCTTCGGTCCTCCCTGCCCGTTTCCCCAACCTGCTGGTCAACGGCGCGGGCGGCATCGCGGTGGGCATGGCGACCAACATCCCTCCGCACAATCTCGGCGAAGTGATCAACGCCTGCCTCGCCTATATCGACAACGGCGCGGTCACCGCCGAAGAGCTGATGGAGATCGTCCCCGGGCCGGACTTTCCGACCGGCGCCGTGATCCTCGGCCGCTCGGGCTGCCGCTCGGCCTATCAGACCGGCCGCGGCTCGATCCTGGTCCGCTCGCGCCACGAGTTCGAGCAGCGCGGCGAGCGCCGCTCGATCGTGCTCACCGAGATCCCGTACCAGCAGGGCAAGAACGCGCTGGTCGAGAAGATCGCCGAGGCCGCCAAGGAAAAGCGGATCGAAGGCGTCTCGGACATCCGCGACGAAAGCTCGCGCGAGGGCGTCCGCATCGTCATCGACCTGCGCCGCGATGCGACGCCCGAGGTGGTGCTCAACCAGATCTGGCGGAACACGCCGGCGCAATCGAGCTTCCCGGCCAACATGCTCGCGATCCGCGGCGGCCGCCCGGAACTGCTCAACCTGCGCGACATCATCGAGGCCTTCGTCAAGTTCCGCGAGGAGGTCATCACCCGCCGCTCGAAGTTCGAGCTGGCCAAGGCGCGCGACCGTGCGCACATCTTGCTCGGCCTGGTGATCGCGGTCACCAATCTCGACGAGATGGTGAAGATCATCCGCGGCTCGTCGAGCCCGGCCGCCGCGCGCGAAGCCCTGCTCGCCCGTGACTGGCCGATCGCCGAGATCGCGCCATACATCCGCCTGGTCGAGGCGGTGGACACCGAGGTGACCGGCGACAGCTATCGTCTGTCCGACACCCAGGTCCGCGCGATCCTCGACCTGCGCCTGCACCGCCTCACCGCGCTCGGCCGCGACGAGATCGGCGACGAGCTCAAGGAACTCGCCGATTCGATCGCCGAGCTGCTCGAGATCCTCGGCAACCGCGCCAAGCTCTATGAAGTGCTGCGCGGCGAGCTGGTGCTGATCCGCGACACCTATGCCACCACGCGCAAGACCGAGATCGCCGCTGCCGCCGACGGCATCGACGACGAGGATCTGATCGAGCGCGAGGACATGGTCGTCACCGTCACGGTTCAGGGCTATATCAAGCGCACCCCGCTCGATGCCTTCCGCGCCCAGGCGCGCGGCGGCAAGGGCCGCGCCGGCATGGCGACCAAGGACGAGGACGCGATCACGGAGCTGTTCGTCACCTCGACGCACACCCCGGTGCTGTTCTTCTCCACGCTCGGCCGCGTCTATCGCATGAAGGTGTGGCGCCTGCCCGAGGGCGGCCCCGCCACGCGCGGCCGGCCGATGATCAACCTGCTGCCGCTCGCGGGTGGCGAGACCATCTCGACCGTGCTCCCGCTGCCGGAGGACGAGGACGAATGGGCGAACCTCCACGTGATGTTCGCCACCGCCAAGGGCAATGTCCGGCGGAACAGCATGGACCTGTTCACCAACGTGCCCTCGAACGGCAAGATCGCGATGAAGTTCGAAGGCGAGGACGAGGACGATCGCCTGATCGGCGTCGCCCTGCTGAACGAAGGCGACGACGTGCTGCTGGCGACGCGTGCGGGCAAGGCGATCCGCTTCCCGGGCGAGGACGTCCGCGCCTTCCAGAGCCGCGCCTCCACCGGCGTCCGCGGCATGCGCCTCGCCGATGGCGACCAGGTGATGTCGCTGTCGATACTCCACCGCTCGGGCGCCAGCCAGGAAGAGCGTGACACCTATCTCCGCTTCGCCCCCTGGAAGGCCGAGCGCGAGGGCGAGCACGGTCTGGAAGAGGCGCGCTACGAGGAGATGAAGGACCGCGAGCAGTTCATTCTCACCGTCTGCGCCAACGGCTATGGCAAGCTCAGCTCGGCCTATGAATATCGCCGCACGGGGCGCGGTGGCCAGGGCATCACCAATATCGACAACATCGCCCGCAACGGGCCGGTGGTGGCGAGCTTCCCGGCGACCAAGGGGCATCAGCTGATGCTGGTGACCGATCAGGCCAAGATGATCCGCATGTCGCTGGGCGACCTGCGCGTGATCGGCCGGAACTCGGCGGGCGTGCGGCTGTTCAATGTCGCGCAGAACGAGCATGTCGTCTCGGCGGCGCGCATCGAAGAGAGCGAGGACGAGGCCGAGATGAACCTGGGCGATGGCGCAGTGGCGGGCGAAGCGACCGCGGACGCCGTGCCGGGCGAAGACCTGGCCGATGGCGGCGAGGCCTGAGCCATGGCCGACATGCCCCTCACTGCCTACAAGATCCTGACCCAGGCGCAGATGGATACGCTCGAACAGGAGCGTGTCTTTCTGGGCGCGCCGATCGATGTGCAGGACGGCTATATCCACCTCTCCACCGCCGCGCAGGCGCAGGAGACGCTGGAGAAGCATTTCGCCGGCCAGACCGGCCTGTGGCTCGCCGCAGTGGATCTCGCCGCGCTGGACGAGGCGGTGCGCTGGGAACCGTCGCGCGGCGGCCAGCTTTTTCCGCACCTCTACGGCCCGCTGCCGCTCGACGCGGTGACGGCGTACAGCGAAGTCGCGTATGAGCCGGACGGCAGCCTGCGGTTGCCGGTGGCGGGTTGAAAAAAGTCTGAAAACATCGCTTGACGGCGCCGGCCCCGGAACGTAATTGGCCGCCTCCGCCAAGCAATGGCCCCTTCGTCTAGCGGTCTAGGACGTCGCCCTCTCACGGCGAAAACACGGGTTCGAGTCCCGTAGGGGTCACCATCTTCGATGGTAACGGCAGAAATCCAGGATCTACGGCGTCTTCACCGTCCGCTGGTACAGCGAAGGCGTGTGCCGAGACGCAACTGGCGCAGCTGCCCATGCCTGGAAGCCTTCAGGCGCCAAATGCTACCTCAGACGCCAGACTCTCGCGTGCCTGCGTCCGGAAAATGAGCGGCAAGGCCCTGAACAAGGAGGCCCTCGGCGCGCAGCACCGGCCGCAGGCTGCCCGCCCCCCATGGCTCTCAACGCCGGCCTGCAGGTCGACGTGGACGAGGCAAACCGGCGCCATGGTCCTTGCGGGGGATGATGCTGTACACGAAGCCGCTGGGACGCGGTTCAGCCAGAGCCCGGCAGATCGGGCGCTTGCGCGGAACACGGCAAGAAGGCCCGCAGAAGTCGAGAACGATGCGCCCTCTCGTTCGAAGGGCCGGTCAGCCAAGCCCCCCCTTGACGGCCGTTTTTACGCAACTGCCCGACGCTTCATCCCTTGGTCGGGCGGGCTCTGGAGGCGCTTTCGGATAAGGCGGTCCAGATGGGCGGCTATCATAGCAGCGACGATGGCGCCGAGGAACATGACGGCCGCGGCAATCCACGGGCCGAAGTGCAATCGCTTCACCACCAACCCAATCGGGATCAGCAGCGGGTAGTGGACTGCATATAGCGGATAGGAAATGTCCCCGAGCCAAGTGAACAGCGTTCGCAGCGGCCCAGTGATCACGGCCCCCTCCATGGCGACGATCATGACCGGAAAAATGACCAGCACGATCAGGACATCATAGGCAGCCGGGATGTTGCCCCTCGGCATCGCAAGCACGAAAAGCAGGATCACGGGCACCAACAGCGCAAATCGCGCGCTGTGGACCATGTTCAGGCGAGCCAGCCACAGCCCCATGGTGAAGCCGAAAGCGACGCGGCAGACCCCCACCCAATAGCTCGACAGGTTCCACCCCTGATCGAGCGAGTCGAACTGTGTCGCCGCGAAGCCGATACCGACCGCCCCAGCAACACAAATCGCCACCAGCCATCGACGCGACGCGCGGAACAGGACCGCAGCAAAGACAAGGTTGATCGCCATCTCCAGCGACAGCGACCATGCCGGCGTATTCAGGGGGAAGATACCATCCGAGCCGATTTGCGCCGGCAGCATCAACGCGTTCAGCACAGTCTGCTGGGCAAGCTCCGGCACGCTCGGCGCACGAGGATCCCCGATCGCAATTGCACCAAGGGCACGAGCGATGCCCAACGCAACGCCCATTGCAAATAGCGGATACAGCCGGACGAGGCGAAGCCGCACAAAGGCAACAAAGCTAAGATCGCTCTCAAGACGCTGCGCATATGCCTTTTGCAGCACATATCCGCTGAGTATGAAGAAGAAGTCGACCGCGAGATATCCCGAGGCAAACAACGGAAGCCCTACGGCGTGACCGATATGGTAGGCGAGAACAGCGAACGCCGCAAATCCCCGCGTGGCGTCGAACGCCAAGTTCCTCCGCATAAGCCCCCCTTTTATATCACCGATATTTATTGGAGCTGGAGCGATATGTCCAGCCAGCGGCTTGGTGCCGACGGGAGGTGACGGGCGTTTGGGGCGAACCGTTAGGTCTTGAAATTCAAGGCGAACGGAAGGCGCCGCTGCCAGCGCGCCGGCAAGCTGACGAAGGTATTAGGCCAACCTCCGCCACCGGACGTACCCCCAAGCGTCATGCCGCGCAGACCAGGGCCGGTCAGCTTGCACAGAAAGGCAGTTCAGAACGGCTCGAGTTCCTGCGGATGATGTCGCACCCGATAGGACAGGATCCGACGGGTCCAAGGTCGATCTCCCCTGCACCCGGCATCCGTCAGGCTGTGCGAGACGGAACGCCGCATATCGAGCCATCAAGCACGCCGGCATCGAATGCGGGCATTGCCGGGCCGTTCTTCAGCGCCAGCGCCTCGCCCACAAGGATGAGGGTCGGTTGATCGGCGGAGAAGCCCGCTACCGCGATGTGCAGAAGATCCAGACGGGTATGCAACAGCCGCTCGCTCTCCAGGCTGACATCGCACGCCAGCAGCACCGGCGTGGCGCCCGGAAGGCCGGCGGCCTGCAGGTTGCGGCTGATTTCCGCCGCCGCGCTGCGCCCCATGTAGAAGACGGTGGTGCAATGCGGATCCGCCAGCGCGGCCCAGTCCAAGTCGAGGGGCGCAGCGCCGCGCTTGTGTGCGGTCGCGAATTGTACCCGCCGTGCCAGCCCGCGCAGCGAGAGCGAGACGCTGGCGGCAGCGGCGGCGGCGCTGGCCGCGGTGACGCCTGGACAAATCCGAACCTGCACCCCCGCCTGGACCAGCGCCGAACATTCCTCCATCGATCGGCCGAAGATCGAGGGATCGCCGCCCTTCAGCCGCACCACGCGCTCGCCGGCCAGCGCCGCGGCGACGAGCAGGTCGTTGATCGTCCCCTGCTCCTTCGAATGGCGTCCCGCGCGCTTGCCCACCGGCACCTGCCGCACCGATGCGGGAATCAGCGCCAGAACGCCCGCACCCACCAGCGCATCGTAGAAGACGATCGTCGCGGTTCGCAGCAGCCGTTCGGCCTTGCGGGTCAGCAGATCGGGATCGCCGGGACCGGCGCCGACCAGCCAGACGCTGCCCGTGGGAAATTCGTCAGCCATGCGCGGCCTCCTTCGACAGATCGTTGAGAATGCGGGCGAGCGCCGGGCGGCATGATCCGCAATTGGTCCCCGCCCCCAATGCCGCCCCGATCGCGGCGACGTCCTGCAACTGCTGGTCGCGGACCGCCGCGGTGATGCTGTGCAGGCCGATGTCGAAACAGGCGCAGACCACCGGCCCGCGATCGCGCCTTCGGCCCGGGGCGCGTCCGGCGAGCACCTGCGGGCCCTGGGGCTGCTGAAGCTGGCCGATCAGCCAGTCCCGGCTCGGCAGTTCGCCGCTCCGGGTGACGAACAGCACCGCGACAAGGCGGCCGTCGCGCAGGACGCCTACGCGCAGGGTACCGCGCGCGGGATCGCTCGCCTCGATCCGCTCTCCCGTCGGCAGCCCCCGTGCGAGGGTCGCGGCCTCCCCGATCCCGGCCAGTTCGTAGAGCAGGCCGCCGGGCACCGTCACGCGCGTCGCCCAAAGGCAGTCCGGCGCCGGCGCATCGCCGTGCACGATCAGGAAGCCGCGCCAGTCGACCGCCACCGGTGCGGCCCGCGCGGGCGAGAGCTTGAAGCCCGGCTGCCCCGAATGCGGATCGGCGAGGTCGCGGGCGAGCAACCCCGTGCGCCCGCCGCGCGACTGCCGGTCCGTCCAGTGGATCGGCGTGAACAGCTCGCCCCGGCGCTGGCCGGGATGATGGGCCGCCCGGAACAGGCTCTCGCCCTGCGGGGTCGTCACGCGCGCGAGCGCCCCATCGGCGATGCCGAGGGCCGCGGCGTCGTCCGGGTGGATCTCGACCAGCGGTTCCTCGCGGTGCCGGGCGAGCCTGGGCGACAGGCCGGTGCGCGTCATCGTGTGCCACTGGTCGCGGTAGCGGCCGGTATTGAGCGTCATCGGCCAGTCGCGCAGCGGCGCCTCGAGCGGGCGCTGCGCCACCGCGACCAGCCGGGCGCGACCGCTCATTGTCGGAAATCGGCCATCGGCGAAGGGTGCCGCGGACCATTGGAACGGTGCCATCGCGTCATAGGCTTGGTTGCCGATCGCCGCCTTGGCCGTAAGATCGAGCATGCGTGTGCCATGATTGCGATAGGCAGTCAGGCGGGCATGTTCGCGCCAGATCTCGGCCGGGCGATCATAGGCGAAGGCGGTGCGAAACCCCATGCGCCGTGCGACCTGGGTGACGATCCACCAATCGGGTCTTGCCTCGCCCGGCAGCGGCAGGAAGCCGCGCTGGCGGCTGACCGTCCGTTCGGAGTTGGTGACGGTGCCGTCCTTCTCGCCCCAGGCGGCGGCGGGCAGGCGAACATGGGCGTGCATGCTGGTGTCGGTCTCGGCGATCACGTCCGACACCACGACGAACGGACATGCGGCCAAGGCTTCCCGCACGCGTCCGGCATCGGGCATCGAGACGGCGGGATTGGTCGCCATGATCCACAAGGCCTTGATCCGCCCCTCCCCCACCGCGCGGAACAGGTCGACCGCCTTGAGCCCCGGCTTGGTCGCGATGCGCTCGGCGGCCCAGAAGCGGCCGACATCGGCAATGTCGGCCGCCCCGAAGCCGCGGTGCGCCGCCAGCGTCGAGGCCAGCCCGCCCACCTCGCGCCCGCCCATCGCATTGGGCTGGCCGGTGATCGAGAAGGGCGCGGCCCCCGGCGTGCCGATCCGGCCGGTGGCAAGGTGCAGGTTGAGGATGGCGTTCACCTGATCGGTGCCGCGGATCGACTGGTTGATGCCCTGGCTGAACAGCGTGACGGTGCGCGGATGCGCGGCGAACAGCTGGTAGAAGCGCTGGAGATCGGCGGGCGGCAGGTCGCAGGTCTGGGCGGTGGTCCAGAGATCGTGCCCCTCGCCCAACGCTTCCCAGAAGCCCTCCGGTACGTCGAGATCGGCGGCGTTCGCGAGCCCTTCGGCGCGACAATGCGCCAGCAGGCCGTTGAACAGCGCGACGTCGCTGCCGGGCCGGACGGCCAGGTGCAGATCCGCTTCCTCGGCGGTTTCGGTGCGGCGCGGGTCGATCACGACGAGCCTGGTGCCGCGCTCCGCCCTAGCCGCCATGATCCGCTGATAGACCACCGGATGGCACCAGGCGGTGTTGGAGCCGACCAGCACGATGAGATCGGCGGCATCGAGATCGGCATAGCTGCCCGACACCACATCCTCGCCGAACGCGCGCATATGGCCGGCGACCGCACTCGACATGCACAGCCGCGAATTGGTGTCGATATTGGCCGAGCCGATAAAGCCCTTCATCAGCTTGTTGGCGACGTAATAATCCTCGGTCAGCAACTGGCCCGAGACGTAGAAGGCGACGCTGTCCGGCCCGTGTTCGGCGATCGCCTGGCGAAAGCGGCGGGCGACGAGGTCGAGCGCCTTGTCCCAGCTCGTGCGCCGATCGCCGATCATCGGGTGGAGCAGGCGGCCCTCCAGCCCCACCGTTTCGCCGAGATGCGTGCCCTTGGAGCAGAGCCGCCCGCGATTGGCGGGATGCTCGGGATCGCCCTCGATGCGGACGGCGCGCTCGCCGATGACGGTCGCGCGGATGCCGCAGCCGACCCCGCAATAGGCGCAGGTGGTGGAAGTGCTCATCGATCCTCCCCGGCACGGGGAGGGGGACCAGCCGAAGGCTGATTGAGGGGGCCCTCCACACGGGACAGTGCTGGTGGAGAGCCCCCTCCACCACCCGCTTCGCGGGCGGTCCCCCTCCCCGTGCCGGGGAGGATCTGAAGTGCTCCCCTCACGCCGCCGCCCGCACCGGCATGGCGAGCAGGATGCGCTCGCCCTCCATCCGCACCGGCACCACCGGCGTACAACCCGTGTCCTCGCCCATCGCCGCGCCCGTCGCGAGCGCGATCCGCAGATTGTGGAGCGGACACGCCACCGCATGGCCGTGGACGATCCCCGCGCTGAGCGGCCCGCCCTTGTGCGGGCAGCGGTCGATCAGCGCGAAGACCTGGTCGTCATGGGTGCGGAACACCGCCACCGGCTCGCCGCCCAGGGTCAGCGTGCGGCTGCCCCGCAGCGGCAGGTCGGCGAGCGTGCCGATATCGATCCAGTCGGTCATGGCGTCACTCCGCTGCGGTGAGGAGGGGCTGGTGCAGACCGGCATCGGCGCCCGCCACACGCTCGGCCCAGGGATCGTCCTGGCTGAAGGACTGCGAATGCCAGAAGCGCGCGGCGAGCGCGTCGCGGCCCGCTTCGTCCTCCACCACTCGCGCTTTGACATAGGCGAGCCCGACCCGCTCGATCCACGGCGCGGTGCGCTCCAGATAGCGCGCTTCCTCGCGGTAGAGCTGCACGAAGGCGGCGGCGACGTGCATCGCCTCTTCCTCGGTCGCCACCTTCACCAAGAGATCGGTGGCGCGGACATGGATGCCGCCATTGCCGCCGACATGCAGCTCATAGCCGGAGTCCACGCACACCACGCCGAAATCCTTGATCGTCGCCTCGGCGCAGTTGCGCGGACAGCCGGAGACCGCCATCTTGAACTTGTGCGGCATCCAGCTGCCCCAGAAGCCGCGCTCCAGCCTGATGCCGAGCCCGGTCGAATCCTGTGTGCCGAAGCGGCACCATTCGGAACCGACACAGGTCTTCACCGTGCGCAGCGCCTTGGCATAGGCATGGCCGGAGACCATCCCTGCCGCGTTCAGATCGGCCCAGACGGCGGGCAGATCCTCCTTGCGGATGCCAAAGATGTCGAGCCGCTGGCCGCCGGTGACCTTCACCATCGGCGCGTTGTACTTCTCCACGACATCGGCGATCGCGCGCAGCTCGGTGGGCGTGGTCACCCCGCCCCACATGCGCGGCACCACCGAATAGGTGCCGTCCTTCTGGATGTTGGCGTGGAGCCGCTCGTTGACGAAACGGCTCTGCTGGTCGTCGACATAGTCGCCCGGAAGCGCGCAGAGCAGATAATAGTTGAGCGCCGGCCGGCACGAGGAACAGCCATCGGGCGTGGACCAGTGCAGCGTCTGCATCACCTCGGGGATGGCTTTCATGCGCTGTTCGACGATCGCGCGGCGCACTTCGTCATGGCCGTAGCTGGTGCATTTGCACATCGTCTTCGGCGCGGCCTGTACGCCGTCCTCTCCCAGCGTCAGCGCGAGCAGCTGCTCGACGATGCCGGTGCACGATCCGCAGCTGGCCGAAGCCTTGCAGGTGGAGCGGACGGCATCGAGGCTGCGCGCGCCGTCGTTGATCGTCGCGACCACCTGGCCCTTGGAAACGCCGTTGCAGCCGCAGATCTCGGCTCCGTCCGAGAGCGCCGCAACGGCCGCCTTAGGGTCCGCCAGCCCCCCTCCTGAGGCGAAGGCCTGGCCATAGATCAGCACGTCGCGAATGGGGGCGACGTCCTCGCCCTTCTTGAGCAGGTCGAAATACCAGCCGCCGTCGCTCGTATCGCCGAACAGCACCGCGCCGATCACGCGATCGTCCTGCAGCACCACCCGCTTGTAGATGCCGCGCGCCGCATCGCGCAGCACGATATCCTCGCAGCCCTCGCCGCCCGAAAAGTCGCCGGCCGAGAACACGTCGAGCCCGGCGACCTTGAGCTTGGTCGAGGTGACCGAGCCGCGATAGGGATTGTCGCGCGCCACCAGCCCGTCCGCGAGGCTGCGGCACATGTCCCAGAGCGGCGCGACCAGGCCGTAGCACTGCCCGTCATGCTCGACGCACTCGCCCACCGCGAGCACACTGGCGTCGCTGGTCACCATATGATCGTCGACCTGGATGCCGCGCCCGACCGCCAGCCCGGCCTCGCGTGCCAGCGTCACCGAGGGGCGGATGCCCACCGCCATCACCACCAGCTTGGCCGGGATCACGCGGCCGTCCTTTAGCTGCACGCCTTCGACCTTGCCGTCGCCGAGGATCGCGGCGGTATCGGCGCCGGTGAGGATGGTCTGCCCGCGTGCCTCGAGCGCCGACTTGAGCAGCCAGCCCGCCGCCTCGTCGAGCTGGCGCTCCATCAGCGTCGGCATCAAATGGAGCACCGTGACCTTCATGCCGCGCAAGCTTAGACCGTGTGCGGCCTCCAGCCCGAGCAGCCCGCCGCCGATCACCACCGCGTCGCCGCCCTCGCCCGCCGCCGCCAGCATCGCATCGACATCGGCCATGTCGCGGAAGCTGATCACGCCGGGCAGGTCGTGCCCCGGCACCGGGATGATGAACGGATCGGAACCGGTGGCGATCAGCAGCCTGTCATAGCCGGTGACGCGACCCGACTTCGTGGTAACGGTGCGCGCGGCGCGGTCGATCGCCACGACCGGATCGCCGGCGACCAGCGCGATGCCGTGCCGGGCATACCAGTCGTGATCGTTGATCACGATGTCCTGGAACGTCTTCTCGCCCGCCAGCACCGGCGAGAGCATGATCCGGTTGTAGTTCACATGCGGCTCGGCACCGAAGATGGTGACGCGGAAGCGCGTGCCGTCGCGCGCCAGCAGCTCCTCCACCGCGCGGCACCCGGCCATGCCGTTGCCGATCACCACCAGGTGCTGGCGCGTCTCGGCCGCGGAGGCCGCGTCGGTGGGGCCTGCATCGGCGAGGGTCACCGTGGCTTCGAGAAACTCCATCCGCTTCGCTCCAAAACGAAAAAAGCCGCCATCCGGCGCCCGGTCTTGCGAACCGAGCGCTGGATGGCGGCTTTGCCATCAACAGGACCACGTTTGCCCATCTTCGGGCTGGCGCGGCTATGTGGGAAGGACAGCCTTGTCCTTCGCATTGCAACATAGCCCGATTCGCGGAACCGCTCAAGCGATTCCGCTCAATAGCTCCAATCCAGCTGCAGCCAGAACTTGCTGGTGTCGGTGGCCAGCCGATCGGCCATGTACCGTGCGTAGCGGGCCGAGAGCAGCGTCTTCTTTACCTGCACCGTCGCCAGCAGATTCCATTCATCGCCATAATGCTGGCCCAGCCGGTCGCTCTCGAAGCGGTGCCAGGTCGCCTGCAGCGTCAGCGCGTCCACCCTGCCAAGCTTCTTCCAGCCATAGCCGCCGCCGGCATAGAAGTCGCGGACGCCGTTGGCCGGCGTAGTGAGAAACTTGTCGGCCCAGCCCTGGAACTTGAAATTGGTGCCGAGCGGCGTCTGGAAGCTGGTGAGCGCCGCGCCGCGGTCCGCGCCCAGCACTTCATAGCCGCCGTTCAGCTTCCAGCCGCGCATGTCCAAGGTCGCATCCGCCAGCCAGTACCCGGCGGTGTAGCGATTGGGGTTGCGATGATGCTCCGATTGCGTCGCCCAGCTGAGCTGGTAGCGCAGCTTCGCCAGCGGACCCAAGGCGCGGCTGCCCGCCAGCCGGGCGCCATAGGTCTGGCTGGCAAGGCGAAAGCCCTGCACTTCCTGCTCGTCCTGGTCGACCAGATACGCGAAGCCGGTCAGCGTGCCGACCGGCGTGGCTGCCGAGAGATTGGCGAACAGATTGTCGCCGCCCACGCCGCGCTGGCGTGCACCGCGCCCATCGGTGCCCCAGATGGTCCGCACGTCCCAGGCATAGCTGAGGTCGAGCTTCACGCCCTTCAGCGGCGCCAGCACCGCGCGCACCGCATCGAAGGTCTGGGCATTGTTGCGGAACCCGACATTGCCGACGAAACGCTCGTCATCGAGCGCGATCCGCTGGCGCCCCGCGGTCACGGTGAGCGGCGTGGACCGGTATTGCAGCTGCGCGCGGTAGATCGCGACGTCCTGCGGATCGGCGACCAGCGGGCGGGTCGCGGCGCCGTGCAGCCCGTCATCGTACGTGCCGACCAGCGCGAGATTGCCCTGCGCCTCCCCCAGCGCCGCCCAGTTGCCGTGACCGAGTTCGGCACCCGCGCGCACCCGCACCGTCCACGCATCGGCTGCCGCGTCCAGCCCGTCCTGCTCGACATGCTCGTAGCGCGTGCGCGTCTCGATCAGCGGCGTTACGACGATATCCTGGGCACAAGCCGGGCCGGCGACGGCCAGCGCGGCCGCCGTGCAGATGATCGTTCGCATGAAACTCCCCCCGAACCGGGGCGGCGCGGTTCGTGCCGCGCCGCCCTCCTCTCCGATCAGATGCGCGCGCCGCTCGTCCAGCGGGCACGCCATGAGGCCTTGACCAGCATCAGGCCCAGCAGCGCGATCAGCGCCAGCCCGGCGAACACCAGAAAGCCCGGCGCGAAGCTGCCCGCCAGCTGCTTGGCGAGGCCCAGCGAGGAGGCGAGGTAGAAGCCCCCGACCCCGCCGGCCATGCCGACCAGCCCGGTCATCACGCCGATCTCCGCCTGGAAGCGCTGCGGCACCAGCTGGAACACCGACCCGTTGCCGGTGCCCAGCGCGAGCATCGCAACGACAAAGCAGCCGAGCGCCACCGGAAGGGTGGCAGCCGCGCTCACCCCGGCCAGCGCGGCCGCCGCGACGAGGAACACGCCGGTCAGCGCCTTCACGCCGCCGATCCTGTCCGCCAGCGCACCGCCCAGCGGCCGCACCAGCGACCCGGCGAACACACAGGCGGCCGTGCAATAGCCCGCGGCGATCGTGGTCAGCTCGAACTGGTCGGTGAAATAGATCGGAAGCGACGCCGCCAACCCGACGAAGCCGCCGAAGGTGACGGCATAGAAGCCCATCAGCCACCAGGCGTCCGCGGACTTGAGCGGGTGAAGATATGCCACCAGCGTCTTCGGCGCCGGCGCGTTCGGCGCATCCTTGGCCATCGCCATGTAGAGTAGGAACACGATGCCGAGCGGCAGGCACGCCAGCCCCAGCACCGCGTTCCAGCCGAACAGCCTGGCGAGCGCGGGCGCGAACAAGGCGGCGAGCACGGTGCCCGAATTGCCCATGCCGGCCAGCCCCATCGCCTTGCCCTGGTGCTCCGCCGGATACCAGCGGCTGGCGAGCGGCAGCGCGATGGCGAAGCTTGCGCCCGCGAAGCCCAGGATCACGCCCAGCGCCAGCGTGCCGCCGAAGCTGTTCACGCCCAGTAGATACGCGCAGAGCAGGCCCGCGATCACGATGATCTGGCTGATCGCACCCGCACGCTTGGGCCCGATGCGATCGACCAGCAGCCCGTTGACGACGCGGAGAAAGGCGCCCGCCAGCGTCGGCGTGGCGACCATCAGGCCTTTCTCCGCGGCGCTGAGGTGCAGCGTCTTCGCGATATCCGGCGCGAGGGGGCCGAGCAGCACCCACACCATGAAGGCCAGGTCGAAATAGAGAAACGCGGCGACCAGCGTCGGCCAATGCCCGCTGCGCCAGAAGCTGCCGTCGCTCGCCTTGCCGGCCCTTGCGTCCATGCTTCGATCCAGAATTGCCGTTGCCATGCTGATTTCCCCAATGCCGATCTGAAAAGAACAAGAAAAAAGCCGCTCGCCGGATGTTCGCGCGGTGCGAAATCCGGTCAGCGGCTTTGCTGCGTTCAGAGGGGGAGGCAGGCCCCGGCGCTGGGGTGCCCTCCCGATGGGCGCGCATCCTTGCGCGACTCGGGGATCATCGCGCGGAACGGCTTTTGCTGCAAGCGCGAAGTTGCGCGACTTGAAGTCGCCCTCTCAGGAGAGGGGTTGGGGTGTTTCAGCGTGTTCCGGAGAATCCCGCCAGATACGCGTCCAGCCGCTCGGGATCGAACACCCGTCCATCGAAGAACCGATCCGGCCCCAGCGTGAGCGCGCCACGATGTGCGCCTACGCCGGTCGGCGCGGTCACCGCGCCCTCCAGCTTCATGCTCGCCCCCGGCATCGCTTCGCCGCTGGCGCCGAGCGCGCGGCGGTACACGTCGGGCCGGAACACCGCGCCGGCGGCCGCCTCGGCCTCCGCGCTGGGCTCGGCCTGGTGCCAGCGGACGAGCTGCGAGTATATCCAGAGCGCCTGGCTGCGCCAGGGAAAGGCCGTAGCCTCGCGGTGGAACAGCAGGAAATCCGGCTGCGGGACCGATGGCGCGTCGGCTCGCGGGATCACCTGCCCCGCCAGCCCCGCTTCGATCAGCTCGGCCGGTTCGCCCACATAAGCCTCGCGCGCCAGCAAGGCCGCCAGTTCGCCGCGATTGGCCGGATCATCGCACCAGCGCGCCGCCCCCGCCAGCGCCACCAGCAGCCGGTCTACCGTCTCGGCATTGGCCTCCATCCAGTCGGTGCGCAGCGCCAGTACCTTCTCGACCCCGCGCTGCCAGATTCGCGCGCCGATCGCGACCGCCTCTGCCAGCCCCTGCGCGATTGCCGCTGCCGGCCAGGGATCGCCGGCGATGAAACCGTCGATCTCGCCCAGCCGCATCGCTTCCACGGTCAGCGAGGGCGGCAGCACGCGCAGCACCACGTCGCGATCGGGATCGACGCCGACGCTGCCCAGCCAGTAGCGCAGCATCAGCGCATGGCCGGAGAAGCGATGGACGATGCCGATGATCGGCTTGCGCCGGAACAGGCCGATCGCAGTGGCAAAATCATGCCCGGTGCCCAGCGGATCGGCCAATCGTGCGGGCAGATTCTGCTCCAGCGCCGCAGCGAATGCGCCCGACATCACCAGCATGTTGCCGTTGCTGTTGAGCTTGAACGGCGCCGAGAGTGCCGCCGGCTGCTGGCTCAGCCCCAGCGTTACCGCCACCGCCAGCGGGGCCAGCATCTGCGCCGCCTGCACCTGGCCATAGACCAGCCGGTCGCGCAGCGTCGCCCAGCTGGTGGTGCGCACCAGCTCCAGATCGATCCCCTGCGCCGCGGCAAACGCCTTTTCGCGCGCGGCGACCAGCACGGCGCTGTCGGTGAGCGGCAGGAAGGCCGCGCGGACCAACGTCATGCCGCACCCCCGCCCAGCAGGCTGCTGGCGGTGATCAGCGCCTCTGCCACGTCGACCATGCGCCGCCCCTGGTTCATCGCCGTCGAGCGCAGCAGCGCATAGGCATCGGCTTCGTTCAGTCCGCGCTGTTGCATCAGGATCGCCTTGGCCTTGTCGATCGTCTTGCGGTTCGCAAGCGCAGTGCGCGCCTCGTCCAGCTCGCTCTGCATCCGCGAAAAGGCAGTGAATCGCCGCACCGCCAGTTCGAGGATCGGCTTGACCCGATCCTTGCGCAGCCCGTCCACGACATAGGCGGATACCCCCGCGTCGATCGCCGCCCCGATCATCGTGTCGTCGGACTGGTCGACGAACATCGCGATCGGCTTGGCCAGCGCGCGGCTGACGAGCAGCATTTCCTCCAGCGTATCGCGGCTGGGGCTGCCGAGGTCCATCAGCACGACATCGGGGGCCATGCGCTCGATGCGCGCGACGAAGGCGCCGCGCGGCGGCACGAAATGAATATCGTCATAGCCCGCCTCGCGCAGCCCCTCCTCGAGGACCGATGCGCGCGCTCCGCTGTCATCGACAATGACGATCCGCACCCCAGCGCCTTTCGCAGTTGCGGAAGGAAGTGGCAGCAAAGCGCAGGCACGTCAAACAATCGGCGGCCGGCGCAGTGGGCCTTGCCGCTGGCGCCTGCGCGATCCGCGACCGGATTCATCGTCGGGGCGCTGTGGCCCTGCGTCACCGTCGAGGCAGGCTGAACCCGGACGATCATCAACGCGTTGTCCGTCTGCAAACGGTAGACACACGCTTCGGAAGAGAATGCATGGGCGGATCGGACAGCGTTGATCTCCGCCTTCGTCGATCGGCAGAGATGGCGGCGGTGTTCATGATCGGCGACGGCATGCTCGGGCTGTTGCAACCCAGGCGCCATGTCGCGCTTTGGCGATCGAACGTTCCCGCGGTAGACATGCTCGTTCGGCCCTTCGCGGGGCAGCCGGGACGGCGACGGGCCTATGGCGTGCTGCAGATTTCCGCCGGCATCGCGCTCGCCGCCGCGCTGAGGCGCAGCACCCGGCCCTGACCGTTTCGCCGAGACCCCATGATCAGCCATTGTGGCTTGAACGAAACCGTTGCTATTCAGCGGGCTGTCGCCCCGGGCGAGGGCCGAGCTGGGAGAGAACGACATGCGTAGGCTAATGGCGGTATTGGCGCTGCTCACCATGGCGCAAGCCGTGCCAGACCCGCATCTGCCCAAGCCGACCCTCGATACCGCCGCGCCCGCCTTGCCCAGCGGATTGCAGCACGCGGTTCTGATCGTATCCAAGACCAATGGCTGGCGGCACATCGAGCATATCCCGCACTCGAACGTCGTGCTTGCGCAGATTGCGAAGCAATTGGGCCGTGCAAGCTTCGTCACGGAGAATGCGGCGATCTTCAACGACGACCAGCTGCGCCACTTCTCCGTCATCGTGCTCAACAGCGCGAGCGGCGACTTCCTCACGCCGGAGCAGCGTGCCGCCTTTGCGCGTTTCGTAGCGCGCGGCGGCGGCGTCGTGGCGCTGCACGCGGCGGGCGACAACAGCCATACCGACCCATGGTATGTCCGTACCGTCATCGGCACCAGGTTCATCGGCCATCCCGGCGGCGACGATCATATCCAGTCCGCAAAGCTGTTGATCGACCAGCCGGACCATCCCGCCATGGCGGGCGTGACGCTGCCCTGGTCGCCGATGGACGAATGGTATGCCTTCGATGCCAACCCTGCGGAGCAGGGCATGACCGTGCTGGCGCGGATCGACGAGGGGAGCTACCGGCCGGGCGCCAAGCTTTCCATGGGCGCGCATCCCGTGATCTGGGTCAATCCTTCCACCAAGGGGCGGGTCTTCTATTCGGCGCTCGGACATTCACCGGAAGCCTATGACGATCCCCATTATCGTCGCATCCTAACCAACGCCATTCGCTGGGCCGCACGCTAGTCCGCGGCCGGCGCGCGCAACGCGGTGCGGCGGTGCGCCGCGCGGGCGCGGCTGGACGGCAACCCGCCGATCGCATTCGGATCGTCGATGCGGTTAGGCTGGCTTCACCTCGGCACCAAGCGCGCAGTCGGCGGCGACGACGGGTTCCGCATCGTGCTGCGCCGTGGAGGCAACCTCCGCCTGCGATTGCTGTGCATGCCAGCGATCCAGATCGACATAGCCGCCGGGAAAATCCTCCTGCCCGTCCGGGATGGGTGTCACCTCACGCAATATCAGGCTCATCACATTGCCGCTTTGCCGAAGCACCAGCCCCAGCGCATCGAGGCGGGCAAGTGCGGACGCGACCGCCGCGGCGTCGGCTTCGACCAGGGCATCCAGCGTCGCTTCGGCACGGATCTCGCTACAGGCATCGAGCAGACGAACGGCAAGCGTGTCGAGCATCGCCGGCGCGCCGAAGCCCGGGCGGGTGTCGATCACCCTCGCGGTACCGTCGGTCGCGCGGTCCAGCAGCAGCACCGGACGCTCCGCCTCCGGCGCCAGCCAGGCGCGGTTCCACAGCGCGACGGTGCGCACCGTTGCCTTGAGCCCCGGTCGCACGGCCATGACGTCGACCGCGGGGCGCCGCGCGCGGTCCTGGTGATAATAGGCCAGGTCCCGCAGATCATCCTCGCCCACCGGGTAGACCGCGGCATAGCTGTGGAACGGCTCCAGCTTCAGCCCGAACTGCGCGGAGCGGGTGTGGTAGGGGCTGAAGCGATGGAACTGGATACGATCGATCCCCGGCGGCTGGAGGTGCGACACGCGCGGCAGCCATGCCGCCATTTCCGCATACCAGGCGTCCTGCTCGCCCGGCACGTCCCACAGATAGTTCCAGGTGATGAAAATGCCGATCTCGCGGGCCCATTTCAACAGGCGCAGGTTGAGCAGCCCGGTCGTCCCCTTGTCGATCAGCTTCAGGATCGCGTCGTGCATGTTCTCGATCCCCGGCTGGAGCCGCCGGATGCCTGCCGCTGCAATCGTCTCCAGCTGTTCGCGGCGCAGATTGGCCTTGGTCTCGTAGAACAAGGTATAGGGTTGCGGCCGGGCGAGCCTGGGCAGGAGCGAGTTGATATAGCCGAGATCAAGGATGTTATCGACAATGTTGAACTTGGTGATGCCGTGGCGCTCGGCCAGCGCGTCCAGTTCGGCGAGCACGCGGTCGGCGGGCTTCGAACGGAACGCCATGGTGCCGCCGTTGAGCCCGCAAAAGGTGCAATGGTGCTTGGCGCCCCACCAGCATCCGCGTGACGTCTCCATCGCCAGTCCCGGCATGATGCAGTTCGTCAGCGGCGATGCCGAGAGCGCCGCGAAATAATCGTCGAAATCGGGCGCCGGCGTCAGGTCCATGTCCTCGATCGCGGCGCGCGGCGCGGGGGCGGCGCCGGTCAGCGCGGGATGATCGGCGCCGATCACGCCATAGGGCAGATCGCCCTGCCCCGCCGTCCCCTCGAGCACGCGCCGGCACAGCAGCGGCAACAACAGGTCCGCTTCGCCCGAGACGACATAATCCACCCAGGGAAACGCCCGCTTGGTGGCGACCCCCATCACCCCTTCGCAATTGGCGCCGCCGATCATCGTCGTGATGCTCGGATCCAGCGCCTTGACGTGACGGAGCAGCGCCAGCGACGGCACGTGCTGGGTGAAGGTGGAGGTGCAGCCGACGATACGCACCCCCGTTGCGACGATCTGGCGCGCGATCCTCGCGACGAAGGGATCGGCCGCCATGCGGATCCGCGCGAGGAACCGTCGCGGATCGCCGAGCGCGGGATTGCGGGACAGCACCGCGCGCGTCACCGGCTGGGCGAGCAGTCGATCGAGATAGTCGGGATCCTCGGGCGCGGCATCGCCGAACGCAGCCGGCGCAAAGGTCCATTCGCCGACCAGATATTCCTGCTTGCTGTCCGACACGAAGCCATAGGCATCCAGCCCGATCTCCTCGGCGAACTCGAAACAGGGGTAGAGCGCTGACGCTGCCATCCCCTCCTTGCGCAGCGCCGCGACGAGCAACCCCAGCGCCATCGACGGCTGATTGAGCGGCGGATACGGCATTGAAACCAGCGCGATATCGATCGACGTGCGACTTGTTACCGCCATGCTGCCCTCGTCAGAAGAAGATGCATCGACAATTTAGCATTTACTGCACAAGATGCACGACGATTGTTTACGTTCAGACGTGCCGTTGCTATTTTTCTTTGATCCTGCCGATCCCGGCGACTGTTCATGAGCGAGCTGTTTTGATCGACCGCGACCAATGCCTTGCCATTGATGCCCTGTTCGCGCCGTGGGATCGCCCCGGCGCCCCCGGCGTCGTCTTCGGCGTCTTCGCCGAGGGCGCGCTCGTCCATTCGGGCAGCTTCGGTGCCGCCAATCTCGAACATGGCATTCCGATGGGGCCCGACACGGTGTTCCACATCGCGTCCTTGTCCAAACAGTTCACTGCGGTGATTGCGGCGATGGTCACGGCCGACCAGGGCATCTCGCTCGACAGCGACCTGCGGCGCTTCCTGCCGGAGCTTCCACCCGGGCCGCCGATCAGCTTCCGCCATGCGATCCATCACACCAGCGGACTGCGCGAGCAATGGGATCTGCTTCGGCTCGCGGGCTGGCGCGACGCCGATCTCAAGACGACGGACGACGTGCTGAGCGTCGTCACCCGCCAGCGGGCGAGCAACTTCGCGCCCGGCACGCGATTTCAATATATCAACACCGCCTATACGCTGGTCGCGGTGGCGCTCGAGCGGATCACCGGCGAGCGTTTCCGCGCGCTGGCGGAGCGGCTGATCTTCGCACCGCTGGGCATGCGTGACACCTTCTTCCTCGATGACCAGACCGAAGTGATCCCCCGCCGCGCCCAGGCCTATGCCCTGCGGGAGGACGGCGCCCCGCGTGTCTGCGTGCCGCGGTTCGAAACCATGGGCCCGTCGAACCTGCAAAGCAGCCTGCGCGACCTCGCCAAATGGGAGGCCAATCTGGTCAGGCCCCTAGTGGGCGATGCGGCCCTGATCGCCAGCTTGACCGAACCCGCGCGCTTCGCCGAAGGCGCCGCCACCGAATATGGCTATGGGCTGATCCTCGGCCATCACGGGGTGCATCGCACGGTGGAGCATGCGGGCGGCGACGCGGCGTTCCGCGCCTATTATCTGCGCGTGCCGGCCGAGCGCTTCGCGGTGATCGTCCTCGCCAACTTCCTGGAGGTGAGCCCGAGCCATCTGGTACGCGCGATCGTGGACCGATGCCTGCCGCAGCCCAGCGGCGAAGCGGCCCGATCGAGCACCGCCCCCCTCGATCTGAAGCTCCACCATGTCGATCGGCTGAGCGGCCTGTATCGGCATGATGCCAGCGGTGTGACCTGTCGCGTCGAGCCGCGCGGCGGGCGGCTGCATCTCGCGTCGAGCGGCGCGGACTATGAACTGGTCAGCCAGCCCGACGGCAATTTCAAGTTCCGCGACATGGACATCGACGTCACCTTCACGCTGCCGGAAACCGGCCCGGCGACGGCCGTTCGCGTCCATCTGGCCGGCAACACGATCAACATCTGCACCCGCCTGGAGGCGGACGCCGCGACCGATGCGCCCCCGCTCGACGCTTATGAAGGCCGGTTTCGCAGCGACGAGCTCGACGCGACCTACAGCCTCACCCGACGCGGCGACATGCTGGTGGCGCGCGGGCCGCGTGGCCTCGCCATCCGGTTGCGGCGCGTCCATGAGGACGGTTTCGCCGCGATGGACACCACGATCGACGTGCAGTTCCAACGCGGCGAGGACGGCACCGTGACCGGTTTCCTGCTCAGCAGCGAACGCGCTTGGAATATTGCCTTTATCCGGATTTAGGCTTGCGCGGCGACCGCGGGCGGACCGGCGCCCTGCCCCGCGGTTTCGCATCGCCGTGCGACGACTGCCCCGGTGCCGCTGCGGAAGCGGAGGGCGACGGCACAGGGTCGGCCGGAGAGGCGGCGCCGGTCTGCAGGCGCCAGAGCTTGGCGTAGATCCCGTCGCGCGCGAGCAATTCGCGGTGCGTGCCGGTCTCCGCCACCGCGCCCGCGTCGAGCACGACGATCCGCGTCGCGTCGCAGATCGTCGCCAGCCGGTGGGTGACGACGACGAGCGTCCGATCGCGGGCGATCTTGCCCACCGCCGTGCGGATCGACTCCTCGGTCTCGTAATCGAGATGGGAGGTGATTTCGTCGAGCAGCAGGATCGGCGCCTTGCGCAGCAGGGTCCGCGCGATCGCCACGCGCTGGCGCTCCCCGCCCGACAGGCGCCCACCGCGCTCGCCTACCGGCGCGTCCAGCCCGCCGGGAAGCCGGTCCAGCAGATCGGCGGCGTCGACCTGGGCGAGCGCATCGCGCAGCGCCTCGTCGCGCGCTTCCGGATCGCCGTAGCGCAGATTGTCGCGGATCGTCCCTTCGAACAGATAGGTTTCCTGGCTGACCAGCGCGATCGCCGCGCGCAGATCGGCAAGGTCGAGATCGCGAAGGTCGTGCCCGTCGAGCGTGATGCGGCCGCCGCCCACTTCATACAGCCGTGCGATCAGCCGCAGCAGGGTGCTCTTTCCCGATCCCGTACGCCCGACGATCGCGACCATCTCGCCGCGCCCGACCTCGAAGGAGACGTCGCGCAACACCGTCCGCTCGTCGGCATAGCCGAACGAGACGTTCTCGATCGCCAGACGCCCGCCGACCGCGCCGTTCGACAGCCGCTCGGGCCCGCTGGTGATCGCCGGACGCTGCTCCAGCACCGCGTTGATGCGGTGCGCGGCCTCGGCGGCTTCCTGATAGGTGCCGATCAGCTGCTGCACGTCGCCCACCGCCCCCAGCAACATCGGATAGAGATAGAGGATGCGCGCGAAATCCTCGCTGCCGATCCGCCCCGCGCGCACCAGCCCGCCGCCATGCGCCGCGACCAGCGCCATGTTGCCCGCTCCGATCGCCTGGGTGAGCAGGCCGACCGCCGTGGCCGAGGCGAAGCTGTCCCGCGCCGCCACACGCATCCCCGCACCTGCGGCACGCAGCCGCGCAGCGACCGAGCCCTCGGCCTGCAGCAGCTTCACATCGGTGATGCCGGCGATCACCGAATCGATCGCCTGGCCATAGTCGCCACGCATCTCCCCCGACCTGGCGAAGCGTCGCGCCATCATCGGCCCCAGCAGCAGCGACGGCACCATCAGCAGCGGCAGCGGCATCAACGCCGTTGCCCCGAATTTCGGCGACAGCCGGACCAGCGTGACACCCGCATACAGCGCCGTCATCGCCTTCTCGATCAGTTGATCCGGCATTTGCTCGACCAGATCGCTGATCCGCTGGGTATCCTCGGTGATCAGGCTCTGCAGCTTGCCGGTGCCGTGATCGTCGAAAAAGGCCAGGTCCTGCGCAGCGACCGCGTCGATCAACGCGCCGCGCAGGTTCTCGCGAAAGTCGAGCGCGGCAGCGCGCCACGCCTGGCGCCTGGGATATTGCGCGCCCAAGGCGATCCCCGTCACGCCAAGCGCGCCGACCAGCGGGGCCGCCTTCCCCCCTTTCGGCCCGCCGGTGCGCGAATCGTTGACCGAACGGACGAACAGGTTGCCCTGCGCCAATTGCAGCGCGTGCGCGACCACGGTGAGCGCGGCGGGCTTGACGAGGCTGCGCGCGGTGAGTCGGCCGGCCGCGAACATCTGCCGCAGCGCGACGTGCGGCAGCGGCGCTCCCGACGGGCCCGGCAGAAGCGATCCCAGCGTCGCGGCAACCGACCGCGGCGACACGGAACGGGCGGCCGCGGGCCGGAGGCCAGCCGTGGAGCCGGGCGATGTGGCCGGGGATCGCTTCCCCGGCGGAGGACGATCGGTCATCCGATTACGGAAGATCGGGCCGACAGAATGCCGGAGTACCGGCTGCCGCCGTCTCGATGCACGCGATCACGCCGCAGCAGCGGGAACGGCCTCGGGTTCGGCCGCCTCGACGCGCGGCGTGACCAGCCCGAGATGTTCGACCAGGTGACGCCCGGTCCGCGCCTTCACGATCGAATTGGCGGATACCAGCAGCACGCCGGGCACCCCGAACGCGGCACGCGCGAGGATTCCCGCAACGAAATGCAGACCAGCCTGCCCGAATTCGCCGCCGACAAGATTGGCGCCGCCAGGAATAAACGTTTCGACACCAAAGGATGTCGCGAGCTTTACGGCTTCGTTCGAATCGGTCGGCATACCCATCTCCTCAAGTCAATTGCCTCGGCGAGTCGCGGAACTATTCCTACAATATTTACCAGCCCTGCGTGATCTCGTCCATGTTCTTCGCTTGCGCCTGCACGTGAAATTACCGGGTCGTGACTTTGCAGGACCGATCAACCCCAGATAAGCGCCGCAGGAACGATCACCGCGGAATGCAAACGTAACAATTGGTATCCGATACCCGACAATCCCTGGAAGAAGGACGGATCGAAGAAATCGGCACCCGTTGTTCCCGACAGGGAAAAATAGCCGCGCTGTTCGGCGCGGGCGAGCACTTGGCCCGTGATCGCCGCAGCCTCGTCGTCCGCACCGGTGCTGCACATCAACTCGATGCGGCTCATGTTGCCGCAGCACAGCCCGTCCTTCGCCGCGAGCCAGGGGCCGGTGTTCCGCGCGACGGCGGCGGCGATGTCGCGCACGCCGCCAGCATCGCGCGGGCCCGGCAGCGCGGCGCGGGCGAGGCCGATGCCCAGCGCGCCGTGGCACCACGCGTTCATGAAGCGCGGCTCCGCCGCCGCGCCCTCGCGCAGATCGCGCCAATTGCCCTGCGCCATATCGAACGCCCAATCCTCGAAGGCACGCGCAGCGGCGGACGCCGCCGCATAGCGTGCATCGCCGGTGGCCGCGGCAAGCCGCGCCAGCGCGAGCGCGATCCCCGCCGCACCGTGCGACAGCCCGGTGGTGGGCGGATGACGGCCGCTCGACCAGCCGATACCCGCCGGCATCGGCTGGGCGCGCACGAGCAGATGCTCGCCGCACCACCGCGCGCGCTGCAGGATCGCGGGATCGCCGGTCGCGCGGTGCAGGGCGAGCAATCCCAGCGCCGCACCGGCGGCACCGGCCATCACGTCATGCTCGATGTCGGCGGCGATCGCCTCGGCATCGAGCAGCGCCGCCGCCGCCGCCGCATCGTCCAGCAGGGCTGCATCGTCGAGCAGCGCGGCGCACCGGGTCAGCACAAAGATGATCGACCCGACGCCGGTCGCGCCGCCGATCGTGTGCCCCGTCGCGAGCAACGCCGCCAGCGCGCCCGGCAACGCACCCCGCCGCAGCGGCGCGAGCGCCGCGCGAGCGATCCCCTGCCCCTCCCCGGTCACCCGGGCGAGCGCGGCGACAAACAAGGCGACGCCGGCCTGCCCGCCATAGAGATCGAGCCGCAACGGACGCAATTCATAGCGGCCACCCTGCGGCATCAGCTGCGGCGCGATCCATGTCGCGCTGCCATCGCCCGCGACGATCGCACGCGCGCGCAATGTCTCGCCGATCGCCCGCGCCGCCGAAAGCGCCGCATCGGGAGTGGCGGGCGGCGCTTCCGGGCCGGCACCGGGGGTTGCGGCGGGCGCCGCGTGTGCCTGCACGGCGGACATCACCAGCGACGCCCGGATAAACTCGGTCTGCCGCGCCAGATCCGCCTCGTCAAAGCGCGCGAGCCGCGCCGCGACCCGGGCCATCGCGCTCTGGGCGAAGGCATCTGGGATCGGTGCGGCGTCCGGCACCGGCAGATCCGTCCCGTCGGCGGGCATCGCGAAATAGGGAATGTCGCCGCGCTCCAGCGCCGCCAGTTCCGCACCGAGCAGCGCGCGATAGGGCGCCTTGACCGGCGACTGGAGATAGAAGCGCGCGAGCACGTCGAACTCGATGCTGCGATCCAGCCCGCCACGCATCGCCTTGGGCGTCGACAGGCGCTTCAGCATCAGCCCGTACAACCGCGTCGGGTGGAATACGAGGCGAAGCGACTCGCCCGCCATGATCGCAATGCCGCCCCCCGGCGCGAGCAGGGCATCGCGGCGGGCGACCAGTGCCATATAGGTCTCGCGAAACCCTGCGATAAGTCCGTCCGCATGATCGGCGACACGCAGCGCCCGGCCATCGAGCATCGGCAGATGGTGCAGACTGTCGACCATAATGGCTTCATGCTCGAGCTGCATCCCGTCCTGATTGATCGCCGACCAGCGGCGGCGCAGATAGGGCGTGGTCTGCCGCGCCGCCGCGCCCAGCCCGCTGATGTCGACGACGACGCCGTCGCGCCCCGCCTCCCAGGTCGGCAGCAGCCCCGCCCGCAGCACGCTGTCGAACAGCAGGTCGTCGGCCCGTGCCGCCGCCTCAACGCCATCGGTCGCCGGGCGGATCACCGGATGCATCAGCGTTTCCATGTCGATCAGCACCGGATAGCCGCTTTCGGCGACGATATTCTCGTGAAAGCAATCCGAGGCTTCGAGCGCGTAGAGCAAGGCAAGGAGATTGCCGGCGCGGCGATAATAGGCGGCCGCTTCCTCCGCGTCGGCGCAGGCCCGATGCACGGCGAGCTCCACCCATCCGCGCGATCCGCGATCAAGCACGCGCAGCGACCGGAACGCACCGGCACTGCCATCCAGCGCGGCAAGGAGCGCGAACCAGCGCGCCTCGATCCCCACCGAGCGCGGCTTGTAGGCGAGACCCCGTCCGGTAGACAGCGTGACGATCGCCACCGATCGCCCGTGATTATGGGCATCCGACAGCGATGGCGAGACCGCCACGATGCGATCGGGAAGGTCGCCGCCAAAGACGTCGGCGATCGCCGCGCGGTCGGCGAGAAAGTCTTCGGCGATTGCGGAGACGTGCGCGCACCATTGCAGCGCGGTGATTGCCAGCAGCCGGGCCAGGGCCGCATATTCGGCGAAGAATGCCCACAGCCCGCCCTCCGCCATGTGCCGGGCAAACGCCTGGAACCGCGCATCGCCCTCGCCGGTTGCGCCCCGAAACGCGGCGAACTCGATCTGCAGCGCCGGTGCGGCCAGATGGCTGAGCTTGGTCACCAAATCGTCCATCAGCGTCGATCGCGCCTCGGCGCCGAACGTCTCGTGCCAGGCTGCGGGCAGATGTGCGGCGGCGGCGGTCACGAAGCCCGTCAGCAACGGCCCGAACGGATGCCGCGCGGCCTCGACGAGGTTGGCGCTGCCCTGCGCCATCGCCTCGGCGAACAAGGTGGTCCATGCCGGCAGACGGGCAAGGCGACCGGTACCCAGCCGCGGCAGCACCGCGTCCGATGAAATGCCCATCCAGCCGAGCCGATCGGCAAAGGCCGCGGCATCGCCCGAGGCTGCCCGGTCCAGCCAGCGCGCGTGCCGCGTGCTCGCGAGCGCCAGCGAGTCGGCGCCGTCGTCGGGACGCCAGTCGGGGCCCAGCCGGTCGGCGAGTGTCGCGGCATCGGCCGCGATCCGGGCAAGCCGCGCATCCATCCCGTCAGCTGCGATCGACACGCTCGACCACGCCTTCGCGCAGCAGCCGATTGGCAAGGACGAGTTTCTCGCCATCGGCGAGCCCCGGCAGATCGGCAGCGCGCCAATGCGGCCGCGCGGCGATCCAGGCGACCGCCGGAGCGATCTTGGCGGGGCCGGCAAGCGCGCCGCCATTGTAGCGCAGCACGACATGCCCGGCATCGCCCGCGACGGTCGATACGACCCCCGCGCGCCAGGCCAGATCCGTCTCGAGCGCCACCGGTGCGGTCGGGGCGAGCAGATCCTCGCGGGGCAGGGGCGATTTCTCGAGCAGCGATCCCGCCAGCCCCGCCAGGCCCGCGCCGGCCGTCAGCCACGGGGCGAGCGCATCGGCGCGTTCGGCCATGCCTGCCGCCAGCGCCGGCTCGGCACCCAGAAAGCCGGGCGGCAAGGCCTCGCGGAAGCGCCGGTCGCCCCGCGCGCGCGTCGCCGCCGCCGTGATCAGGTCCAGCCAGGTCACGATCTTCACGCCGATCGTCAGATGGAGCGATGCCGCGTCGGTCGCGCGCGCGGCATGGACATGACCGCGCGGGATGTACAGCGCCTGGCCCGGCGTCAGCATCCCCGTCCATAGCGGCGGCGCCAGCGCGGCGGGATCGATGGCGCGATGCTCGTCGGCGAGCGGGAGATCGGCGCCCGCCCCCCAGAGCCGCCACTCCTTCGCCCCTTCGAGCTGGAGGACGAACACGTCCATGATGTCATAATGCGGATCGAACCCTTGAGTATCGGGCGGTGTCAGATAGAGATTGGCGTCGACCGGGTGGTGAAGATCGGCGCACAGCGCGGCGCAGTAGCGCGTCACCGGCTCCCAGAAGCGGGCGACATCGTTGAGCACGATCGAATAGCCCTGGTCCCATGCGGCGCGCACCTGGTCGCTGCGCGGCGCGCCATCGGGATCGATCCAGTTCACGTCGTAGTGACGGCTCGCCTTGACGAGCATCATCTCCTGCGGCGGACGGGGCCGCACGAAGCGCAGGATCCGATCGATGTCGGTGCTCGCGATCAGCCCGGCGAAGCGATCGGCGGCGCCGTCGATCACTTGGCACCGTATGCCCCAAATCTCTTGCGCGAAGGCCTCGGCGGAAAGCGTGCCGAGCAGCGCCGCAAGCCCGGTCGCAGGCCCGGTCACGCGTCCGGATCCGTCACGCTATCGTAGAGGATCGGGGTCATCGGCGAATTTGCCAGGTCGCCATGGCCAAGCCCCGGCAGCGAAATTGCCCGGCTGTTCGCCCGCACCTGCGCCACCTGCGGATAGGGAGCTCCAGGTGTTCCCGGCGGCGGATCGACGACGACGCGCGCGCCGTCCGCGAAATAGACGATCACGACCGCCTCGCGCGGCACCGGCGCGCTGTGCGCAAAGGTCGCGTGCATCGTCCAGGCGGCATGAAAGGCGACGTCGCCCGCCTTCAGCCCGTCATAGGTCGTGAACGGATAGCCCTTGCCGCCCAGCATGCGCTCGAACGCGCGCATCGCCGGCTCCCCGCCGGGCGAAAGCCCCTGGAAGCCGTTTCGGTGCGAGCCGGTCGCATAGGTCATCGGCGAGCTTTCGGGACTCATGTCGCTGAGCGCGATCCACGCCGTCAGAATCGCGGGCGTATCGAGCGGGATGAAATAGCCGTCCTGATGCCAGGGCGTCCCTGCCCCGCCCACGCCCTTGAAATAGCTCTGATCGCGAAACAGTCGGATGCGCGGCGCATCGAGCAGCCGGGATGCGATCCGGGCAAGACGGGGGGAATGGATCAGTGCGCGTACCCGGCGATCCAGCGTCCACAGATTGTTGACGAACTGCCACCGGTTCGCCGCCGCGGCGACATCGTCCTCCAGCGCGTGGTGCGTACCGAGATGGGCCGCCACCGCGTGCCGCACCGCGGTGCGACACGCGTCGAGCTCGGCCGGTGCCAGCACCCCCGGCAAGGCGACATGACCATCGCGATCGAACGCCGCGCGTGCCGCCTCGGGCACCGCATAGGGCGAATCGAGCGGCGGCAGGCCGGCTTCGAGCGTCGCGGTCGTCATCCCCTCATCTCCCCTCGGGCGGGTCGCCGGCATGCACCAGCGGATTGGCGGGCCCGGCGGCGAGTTCACCCGGGGCAAGATCGGCGAAATAATGGGCGCGCAGCGCGGCGCGGAACGGCACGCCTTCATCGTCGCGGATCCGTACGCCGTCCGGATAGAAGGTCATCGCCATTACCGCGCGCATCCGGTCGCTGCGGTTGCCGCCCGCGGCATGCAGCGTGCCGCCGAGGTGGAACGAGACGTCGCCCGGCGACAGCGGCCCGCTGTCGCTGCGGGCAAAGGCCTCGGCCGAACGCGGATCGCGGTGGGAGCCGTGCGCGAATGCCAGCATGCCCATCGTCGCGTCGATCTCCACCAGCGGCAGCCAGGCGGTGATCAGCCGGTCGGTATCCAGCGGAAGGAAATCCTGATCGCGGTGCCACGGCGTCGGCCGGCCGGCGGGGGGCTTGAAGAAGCCGCAATAGTGCAGAAGCCGCACCGAGCGCACCGCCAGCAGGGCGGCGGCGAGCGCGCCGAGCCGGGCATCGGTGACGAAGGCGGCGACGTCGGGCGGCGCATCGCCGAGCGTGAAGGTCGGCGCGACGGCGCTGGTGCCCACGGCCCGGCCGGCCTCGTCCATCCCCGCCCGGTGGCGGGCGACATAGCTGCACAACCCGTCGCGGTGCGCGTCGATCCAGCCGCGCTCGACCGCGCCGCGCAGGATGACGAACCCGTCCCGGTCCAGCGCCGCCCGCGCGGCATCGATAGCGACGCCGCCGGTCACGGCCGCGACGCCGCCGACGCCGCAGTCAACGCCCGCAATGCCGTTGCCGTGGTAAAGGCGCGGCGATGGTCGAGACTGGTGATCTGGAAGGTCGCTGCCAGCACTGCCTCCAGCGTCATCGGAAGCGCGCGAAGCCCATGCCAGGGCGTCCATGCAGCTGCGTCGCTCGGCGTCACGCAATCGGGCGCGGGGACGCGCAGCCGCGCCGAGGCGGGCCAGCTGCCATTCTCCGCCTGCGTCGCCGCGAGCAGCGCCACCGCCGTTTCGAGCATCGACGATCGCGCCACTGCCAGCACGCGCACGACATGCGAAAGCGCGAAGGCCGGCGGCGGCGCCATCATCGCCAGCACCTGCAGACGCGCCTCGGCAAAGCGCGCCGCCCGATCGCGCGCGGCGCCGGGAGGGAGCGCCTCGACCGCCTCCGCGGTGGCATAGCCGGGATCGAACCACCAATAGCTCGGCCAATGCCCGTCCTCGGCCTGCATCGCACCCAGCCAGGTCGCGAGCGGATCGTCGCGCATGCCCGACAGCGCTGCCGCCGCCGCGCTCACACATGCATGGGGAAGCGCCCAGGCGCTGAAATCGACGCTCGCCGGCAGCCCGACATAGCCGCGCGGGCCCGCCGGGCTGGCATAGGTGGCCAAGCCGCCGTCGCGCCGGCGATGCGTTTCGAGGACGGCGAGGCCCCGCCGCGCCGCGTCGCTCGCCGTAACGCCCAGCGCCTCGGCCAGCCGTAGCGCCCAGAGCGTGCTGTCGGCATCGACGGGCGTCGCGGCGTTATATCCCCACCCCCCCTCGGGCTTCACGGCAGCCTCGAGATGCGACCAGCCGCGAAGCGCCGCCGCCCACCCCTCGGGATCGCCCGCCTTGGCGAGCGCGAGCGCGACATAGGCGGTTACCCAGCCGTCGCTCTCGCCCGCAGGCAGGAAAAAATCACGCCACGCGCCGCGCGCGTCCTGGCCGGCGAGCAGGAAATCGCGCGCTCGTGCGGCAACGGGTTCGATGTCGATCCGGGTGGCCGCCTCAGCCGAGAGCATCGGATTCACCTGCGCCCGCCTGCGCCAGTTCGCGCACGGCGAGTCCGAAATAGGCCTTGCCTTCGACGCGGCCGTCGCCCGGCAGCACCAGCTTGAGATGGCTGAGCCCGCGCAGCAAGACCATGGGGCGCCCGTCCAGCATCACCTGGGCATGGCCCGGCCAGGCCAGCAGCGCGGCGCGCTTGGCGGGCGTGAGCGCGCCCAGCCCCGCGAACACATCAAGTTGCCCGGCCCACCGCGATTCGAGATGCGGCTGCCGCCGCCAGCTCGAAGCCACGAAGCCCGGCTCGATGCCGATGCGGGGCAGCGCCATTCCTGCCAGATCGAAATGCAGTCCCACGAAATCAGCGTGCGGCCGCAATGCCGCGACCAGCGCGGCGACCTGACCGACATCGCCGCGCCAGCCGATCGCCGCGACGAGATCGGCCAGCGCAGCATCGGGCAGGTCGAACACGCACAGGCGAACCGCAGGCAACGCGCGCGCGCTCATCAGCCCAATCTGGAAGTCATTGGCGCCGACGCACGCATCGAGCCCGCCCTCGAGCAAGCCGCGCGTGACCGGCGGCAGCGGAGCGCCGAGCGCTGCGGGAATCGCCCGGTCGAGCAGCCATGCGCGCGTTCGCATCGGCTCATGCCCGCGCGGCCAATAGCCGAACATCAGATTGGGCAGCAGCGCGGGCGCCGCCGCCATGTCGAATTCCAGCCAGACGCGCGTCATGTCGCCAAGCGGCGGCATGCCGCTCTCGACCCAGAGCGCCAGAAAGGCGCGGATGCGGTCCCATTCCGCACCATCGGGCGCGGATGCCTCCGGCAGCCCGCTGCGCAGCCATTCCGGCGCTGCCGCACTGAGATTGAGCGCGCAGTCGGTCGCGCCGTCCTCCGCTCCCAGGCGCGCCTCGAAGCCAAGATAATCGGTCGCGCTCCGCGGCACGAAGCTCAGAAACTCGTGCATCCAGGGACGGTTGGCGAGCGGTGCCAGAGCGGAGTCGAGATACGGGGCCAGCAGCGGCCATAGTTCGCCGAAGCGCGACGTGTGCGCATCGCGCATGGTATGGGCGGTGGCCATATCGACGCCCCCTCAGCGCCGATCGGCGCAGATCGCGCGCAGCGCCGCCGATCGACCGCCCCGCAAGCGCGCCGATTGCGACCGCCACCGCACGGACAGCCCCCTTCCGAAAGGAAGAAGCGCCACCCCTCGCAGAGCACCGACGGGGGCAGACCGGCACGCGCGCTCGGTCGCGAAGAGCAGCGTTCCGGACGGAGAATGGGCCGTCGCACGGGCAGTCGGGATCTTGCGAGCATTCCCGAGCCGCGCAGCGGCGGCTGCAGTTCCACCCGCGTCTGGATGCTCGACGCGCTCGGCCTGGATCGCCAATCCAGGGCAACGGTCCGCCTGTGCGATCGCGATTGCGCCAAACCCCTGACGCTGACGCGCTGCCCACGCCCGTCTGCCTGGCCTCTCACCTTGGCCACCGGCCCCGTCTACGGCCAACATCCATCGCCCCCTTGTCACCCGCCCGATCGCATTCGCGCGGCGGCACGGTCTTCGCGCATGATCACATAGGTCGATGGCTCCCACCGACAGGGGGACGGTTGGCGCCCCGCATTGGGATCGCGAGGCGCCGCCGCCCGCAGGCTCAGCAATTCTGGTTGCAGTTCGCGCCCCACGAGCTCGCGCCTTCGGCGAGCTGGACGAGCTGGTCATCGGTGAGTTCCTGCTCGATCGCGCTGGTGATGCGCTCTTCTTCGGCAAGTTTCGCGATGTCCTGCGGATTCACGTCGGCCATGGATGTTCTCCCATCTTGCGCGGAGGACTCCGGCGGGAAGGCCAGGATTGGCGGCTCCGCTGTGCCCCCCCGGAATGCGATGTTGCTGGGCCCATTGGGCAGCGCCGCTCACCTGGTGCGAGCGGTACGCTGCCCGCCGGTTCAGCAGGACTTGTTGCAGTTGGCGCCCCAGGAGCTCGCGCCCTCGGCAAGCTGGACGAGCTGGTCGTCGGTCAGTTCCTGCTCGATCGCGCTCGTGATGCGCTCTTCTTCGACGAGCTTCGCGGATTCTTGCTGATTGAAGTCGGCCATGATTCACTCCTCCAATGTTGAACGTCGGATGCAAACGGGGTGATGACCATGATCAGCACGATCTAGGGATCGTACCATTGACCAGCGTGAAAGCCAGTATCGGTGATTATGCGGCCGCCCCCTTTGCGAGTCAATTGTCTTTCACATGGAATCCAATCAACATTGTTGTGGCAGCAGAACCACATCGCCATCAATATCCATATTGGCTTAGATCATAAACCAACATCGGGATTGGCAGTTTTCGGACCAGAGATACGGCGCCGAGTTGATCAGTGGCATGCGTCAACAGCATGTCATGTGCGATATCACGCAGTCGGCTTGCGTGATATTTGACAATATGTCGCTGAGACGCGGACAGAACGCGTGCTCCTGCACCACCCAGACGAGGCTTGCCTCGACATCGAACGGCCCTCAATTCGGTACGAACAGCTTGTCTAGAAAGGCGTTGGAGAACAGATCCGCCTGATCATAGTGCTGCAACGTCGCCACGACCGCATTCCAGTTGGTCGTCGATGTCCGGCCCGTCGTAAACTGGGTACGGACGTGCGCCAAGAAATCGGCATCGGTCCAGCCGCCCGCATCGGTGTACGCCCAGCCCTTCGACCATTCGGGAAACAGGCGCGCGGCTGGTGCGACGAAGCGCTGGCAGAACCAGGCCTCGAGCTCGGTGTAGAACTGGTTCGAATAGTGCGTGCCGGGGAGGGTCAACACGTCGAACCACACCGCGCAGTCATAACCGTTCGCTTTGGCGACATCGTCATAGGTCAGCGACGAGATCAACGGCGTCGACAGGGTCGTCCCAGCCGGCGCAAAGACCTGCGCGGTATCGTCCAACCCGGTCACGCGTATCTCGAGCGGGGAATTGACCGGATACTGGTCCTTCGCGGCATAGCTTGCCAGCATCTTCTCGAACTGTTGTGCGAAATCATGCACCGCCTGCTGTACATCGGCGCGCTTCATCTGGATGGCATAGCCATTGGCGGTGACCCGCAGCGTGGTATCCTTGATGTAGAGCAGCGTGTTCATCGACGCCCCCCACAAATCCGTCAGCCCGTCTTCCAGAGAGGCCTTGGTAAAGTCCGAGAACAGCTTCTGAAACGTCGGCGTGGATGCCGGCGCCACGGTTGTGATCCAGCTCAGCATGCTGGTGACCCAGGTGGGCAGATTGTCCGAAAAGGCATAATTGTACGGCGCCGTTACCAGCACCGATCCGCTCGGCTGGGTCGGGGTGACGGTCCAGACCTTGAGCCACGGATCGTCGGTGAAGGGGTACCAGATCGCCTCGACCCTGCCCGCCTCCTCGAGGAAACTGGCCAGGCTCTGCGCTGGTGGCGTCCCGTTCACCGGAGCCGCGAACAGGGTGTCGGACAGAATGTCCATCGTGCTCTGACAGCGCAGGTTGTAATTGTCGATCACCTGCAGGGTCGCGCTGACGATGAACGCACGGCCCGCATGCGTCAGCAAGGCGGCGGCGTCGGGATCCTCGCGCTGGAAGGTCTTGAGGACATAGGCGTTGGGCGCTTCGTCGCTCGACACGACGGCGGTGAACGCCATGATGTGGTTGCTCATCGAGCCGTAGGACGATGCGAAATGTTCGTTGGCGGTAGGCACGGCGGTGCCGTGCGCGTTGATCGCGAGCACGCCGCCGACAGTGAGGTTCCCGGGTGCCGGCACGTGCGGAAAGGCAAAGCCGGGCGCCGACCCGTTGCCGCCTGCCTGATTTTGCAGGAAGGTCAGCAGATCCAGCATCGTCGCGCCGGCGTCCGCCACCACCATCGGCGGCGCATCGCCGGCCGCAGGCACGAAACGCAATGCGGTCAGATATTTCGTCGTGTCGACGATGATGACGTTTGACTCGGGCTTCGTATCCGCCGTGACCGTGAGCGGCGACCAGCCATGGCGGATACCCTTCGCCCTGATCTTCCAAGCCGGCGACTGCGCCGCTGCCCAATTGCACACCTCGACGACCTCGTCGGCCGTTTTCGGCTCACATGTCCAAAGCGGATCCACTACAATCGTCTGGGACCAATTCCGATAGGTACGTGCGTGAAGCGGAATGTTTTTGGGAAATCCGTTCGGCTTACTGCTCATGGCGCACTCCATCGGACATTTCGACTCGCGTTTATTATCACGCCAGCCTAGTCCGGTCACCACCGCCGCACTTTATTTCATCAAATCTGCATCACGAAATCACGACGTCATTTTCGCTAGCGGTTTTTAAATAGCTTTCCCGGTCGATGACTCTGCTTGTGCATCGCACAATATTGAAATTGTCAATTTCTGTCGCGCGCGGCGCCCAGCATTCGCGTCAGCACATCCGTCTAACGCGCCGAGAAATGCGCCTCCGCGCCGTTGCTCGCGCGGCGTGTCCCAGCATCCCGATCGGCGGTCAGATGCTCCTTGATGCGACTCGATAGCAGCGACGACCGGTCGCACCCAATCGCCGCACAGGGCTAAGTATGCGCAATAGCGTTTTCGTCAGCAGGAGGGATGCCAGCGTCATCAAAGGGCAACAACACCTGAAAGGTCGAACCCTGCCCCACTACGCTCTCCGTCAGCGCGATCGTACCGCCGTGCAGCGTTACCAGCTGGCGCACCAGGGCGAGCCCGATGCCGAGCCCGTCGGCCTGCGCGTCGCCGGGGGCGACCTGCGCGAAAAGATCGAATACCTGCGCCTGTTTTTCCGGGGGGATGCCGATCCCGGTGTCCCGCACCTCGATCACGACCTGGCTGGCCTCGCGCCGTATATCCAGCCCGATGTCGCCGCCGGGCAGCGTGTACTTGGCCGCATTGGCCAGCAGATTGCTGACCACCTGGGTGATCCGGGCCGAATCTGCATGCAGCCACACCGGCATGTCGGGCAGTGCAATCGCCAAGCGATGCTCCCGCGCCTCGATCTGGGGACGGCTGATCTCCACCGCCAGCGCCACCGCATCGGCAAGATCGATCCGCGCTGCGCGCAGCACGATCTTGCCCTGATCGATCCGCGCGACGTCCAGCAGATCCTCGATCAATCGGGTCATGTGATCGACCTGGCGCACCATCTGGCCGCGGACCTGCTCCGCCGCTTCCGCCGAGCGGCTGCGCGAAAGCAGGTGCAGCCCGGCGCCCAGCGCCATGATCGGGTTGCGCAGTTCGTGGCCCACCATCCCGAGAAAGGCGTTCTTGCGTCGATCGGCGAGCTGCAGGCTTTGCGTCATCCGCTCCAGCGCGTCACGTTGCGCCATGATCTGGCGGCGCTGCTCGTAGAGATCGAAGAAGACGTTGCTCTTCGAGCGGAGAATACCCGCGTCCAGCGGCTTTTGCAGGAAATCCACCGCGCCGGTCTCATAGCCGCGGAAGCGGCGCCGGGCGTCGGCGCTGCCGGCGGTGAGGAAGATGATGGGGATGTGTCGGGTCCGCTCGTTCGCCCGCAGAAACTCGGCGAGCTCGAACCCGTCCATGCCGGGCATCTGCACGTCGAGCAGCGCCAGCGCGACGTCGTGAACCAGCAACAGCTCCAGCGCGTCCTCGCCGGAGCGCGCCTTCAGGCATTGCAGGCCGTCGCGCCGCAGCAGCGCCTCCAGCGCCAGCAGGTTCTCGTCAAGATCGTCGACGAGCAGGAACTTCACGGAATCGGGGGCGGACATAGGGTCTCAGGCCAATCGAATCAGGCTTGGGGCAATGGCGTCGATCGCCAGGCGAGTTGCGTCGGGGCACCGCGCCAGGCCGGCGGCCGGCATGGTCGGCACCCGCGCCGTCGCGGGATCCTCGACGATCGTGGTGCCACCGGCGCGGGCGACGGCGCGGAGGCCCTCGGCGCCGTCGTGGTTCGCACCGGTGAGCAGTATCGCGATCAGGCCGCTGCGCAGCGCATCGGCGGCGGTGTCGAACAGCGGGTCGATCGCGGGGCGGCTGTGATTGACCGGATCGTCGGCCGATAACGCCATGCTGCCGTCGGGCTCGACGAGCAGGTGGTAGTTGGCCGGCGCGAAATAGATGGTGCCGGGCACGGGCACCATCTTGTCCTCCGCCTCACACACCTGCATCGCGCATCGCGCTTCGAACAGCGCCGCCAGCCCGTGATCATGATCGGGCGGGACATGGACCACGATCAGCACCGGCCGGGGAAAATCGGTCGGGAGCGCAGGCAGCAAGGTCAGCAGCGCCTGCACCGCGCCCGCCGAGCCGCCGATGACAACCATCCCCGTCATCGATCGCGCCGCTGGTAGATCTTCTCCTCGCGGACGAAGTCGCTGAAGCCGGCGGCATGGTCTGAAAAGCGCAGACTCTCCTTGCGGCCGAGGCCGAGAAAGCCGCGACGCACCAGCGACTCTTCGAACAGCCCCACTGCGCGCTCCTGCAACCCTCGATCGAAGTAGATCAGCACGTTGCGACAGGAGATAAGGTGCATCTCCGCGAACACCGAATCGATCGCGAGGCTGTGATCGGAGAAGACGACATTGGCGCGCAGGCTGCTGTCGAAGATCGCGCGATCATAATCCGCGACATAATAGTCGGACAGCGAGGTGCGCGCGCCCGATTTCTGATGATTCTCGGTGAACTTGCGGATCTGGTCGAGTGGATAGACCCCTGCCTCCGCCGCCTTGAGCGCCTTGGGATTGATGTCAGTCGCGTAGAACAGCGTGCGCTGCTCCAGCCCTTCCTCGCGGAACAGCATGGCGAGCGAATAGACCTCCTCGCCGTTGCTGCAGCCCGCGATCCACACCTTCAGCGAGGGGTAGGTGCGCAGGTGCGGAATGACCTTCTCGCGCAACGCCCGGAAATAGCTGGGGTCGCGGAACATCTCGCTCACCTGGACGGTGAGATAGTTGAGCAGCCTGGCCAGCATGTCGGGATCGCGCAGCAGCCGCTCCTGCAAGGCGGAGAAGCTGCTCATGCCCAGCCGCCCGCGCGCCTGAATCAGCCGTCGCTTGATCGACGCGCGGGCATAGTGCCGGAAATCATAGTGATAGCGCCGGAACAGCGCCTCGAGCAGCAGCTCGATCTCGATATCATCGATGTCGGGCTCGGCAGCGTCCTCGGTCATCGCGGCATCCACACCCGAACGAGCGACAGCAGCTTGTCCACATCGATCGGCTTGGCCATGTAATCGCTGGCGCCCGCCTCGATGCAGCGTTCCTGGTCATCCGGCATCGCCTTGGCCGTGAGCATGATGATCGGCAGCCTGGCCCAGTGGGGATCCTTGCGGATCTCGCGGGTGGCGGTGAGGCCGTCCATCACCGGCATCATCACGTCCATCAACGCCAGATCGATGCCCTGCGCGGGATCCGCTGCGGCCTCGGCAAGCGCGTTGAGCGCTTCCTGTCCGTTGCGGGCGATGCGCACCACGACGCCGCGCGGCTCCAGCACGCTGGTCAGCGAATAGACATTGCGGACATCGTCCTCGACGATGAGCACGCGCCGGCCCTCCAGCACCGCATCGCGGCGGCGCGCGGCCTGGATCATCTCCTGCTGCGCGCTGGGCAGCTCCGACACGACCTGGTGGAGGAACAGGGAGACCTCGTCGAGCAGCCGCTCGGGCGATTTCGCCCCCTTGATGATGATCGAGCTGGAATAGCGCCGCAGCTGCTGCTCGTCATCGGCGCTGAGATCGTGACCGGTATAGACGATGACCGGCGGGAAGCTGTGGGCGCTGTCCTCCTCGCTCAGCGTCTCGAGCAGCGAATAGCCCGAGGCGTCCGGCAGCGAGAGATCGAGCACCATGCAGTCGAAAGTCTGGCTGCGCAGCATCTCCAGGCATTCGGCGGCGGTGCTGACCCCCACCGTCTCGACATCGTCGGTCTGGAGCAGCCGGGCGACCGCGTCGCGCTGAACGGGATCGTCCTCGACGATCAGAACCCGCCGCATGCGGCTGGCGGTGCGTTGCTGCAGGTTCTGCAGCACTTCGGCCAGCAGCTCGCGCTTGATCGGCTTGATGTGATAGCCAACGGCACCGAGCGACAGCGCGGTCTGGCTCTGGTCGGCCGCCGAGATCACATGGATCGGGATGTGCCGGGTCGCGTCTTCCTGCTTGAGCCGGTCGAGCACGATCAGCCCGGACTGGTCAGGCAGACCGAGATCGAGCACCACCGCGCTGGGGCGATAGGTGCGCGCGAGGTGCAGTGCCTCGTCGGCGGTGCTGGCGACCAGACACTGGAAGCCGAGTTCGCGCGACAGGTCGCAGACGATCGAGGCGAACACCGGATCGTCTTCGATCACCAGCAGGTGACGACCACCCGGCACCAGCGCGTCCCGGTCATCGTCCAGCACCCAATCCGCGGCGGCGGGGGCGCGGCGTGGCTGCGCGGGCGCCGCCACCGGCGCGGGCGCCGCGATCGGGGTGGCCGGGGCGGCGGGTACTGCGGGAAGCGCACGCGGCGCGACCGCCGCCGCATCATAGCGGACCGGCAGCGTCAGGGTGAAGATGCTGCCCTCGCCGGGCCGGCTGTCCAGCGTGATGCCGCCGCCCAGCAGCCGCGCCAGCTCGCGCGAGATCGACAGGCCGAGGCCGGTGCCGCCATAGCGGCGGTTGATCGTGCCGTCCGCCTGATGGAACGCCTCGAAGATCATCCGCTGCTGCTCCGGCGAAATGCCGATGCCGGTATCGCGGACGGCGAAGGCGACCCGGTCGCCGGTCGCCGTCACCTGGAGCCGTACCGAGCCCCGCTCGGTGAACTTGAGCGCGTTCGACAGCAGGTTCTTGAGGATCTGCTCCAATCGCATCCGGTCGGTCTCGATGCCCTTGGGCGCCGCGTCGTCGAGCACGATTTCGAGGTCCAGCCCCCGCTGCGCCGCCACCGGCTGGAACAGCTGGCGCAGATCGGTGCCGAGCCGCACCAGGCTCACCGGTTCTGCCCGGATGTCGACATGCCCTGCCTCGATCTTCGACAGATCCAGAATGTCGTTGATCAGCGTCAGCAGGTCGTTGCCGGACGATTCGATCGTGCGGGCGAACTTCACCTGTTCGGCAGTCAGCGTCGCGGGAGCGTTGTCGCCGAGCAGCTTGGCGAGGATCAGCAGCGAATTGAGCGGCGTGCGCAGCTCGTGGCTCATATTGGCGAGGAAGTCGCTCTTGTACTGGCTCGCCTGTTCCAGCTCGCGGGTCTTGGCGAGCAGTGCCGCGCTGCCGCGCTCCAGTTCGTCGCGCTGGTTCTCCAGCGCCTGGGCCTGCTCCTCCAGCTGGCTGTTGGTCTGCTCGAGCTCGACCTGCTGCTGCTCCAGCATCGCCTGCGATTCGCGCAAGGCCCGGCCCTGCTCCTCCAGTTCCTCGTTGTTGACCTGGAGCTCCTCGCTCTGGGTCTGGAGTTCGGCCGCCTGGCGCTGGGTTTCCTCCAGCGCGTCCTGCAGCCGCGCGCGGAAGCGGGCGGAGCGCAGCGCCACGCCGATCACCGGCGAAGCGCGCTCCAGCAGCTCCAGCATCAGCGGGTCGGTCGGGTGGAAGAAGCCCATCTCCAGCACCGCGTTCACGCTGTCATCGGCCTTGGCCGGCGCAATCAGCAGATGCCGCGGCTTGTCGCTGCCGAAGGCGGAACCGATTTCGAGATAATGATCGGGCACGTCGTCCAGCAGGATCGGCGCGCCTTCCGCCGCGACCCGCCCGAGCAGGCCCTCGCGCAGGCCGAATGCCTCGGGCAGATCGGCGTCGCCGGGCACGCCAAGCGTGGCAACGCGGCGGAAAAGCCCCGCCTCGCCCTTGAACAGGGCGCCCGCCTGGAAGCCGAGCTTGTCGGCCAGATAGCCGAGCACCGCCTCGGCGATCTCTTCCACCGATCGATCGCCACGCACTGCCGCCGAGATGCCGAGCAGTCCGTTCTGCAGCCATTCCTCCCGTGCCCTGCTGCGAAGATTGCGCCGCAGCAGCACGAAGATGATCAGCGTCAGCCCCGCCCCGATCAGGCTCGATGCGATGCCGCTCGCGACGGCGGCCTGCGAAGCGCTGGCCATGTCGTCGAGCCGTTCCTTGCGAAGTCGACCCTCTTCCTGCGCCATCACCGTCAGCTGGGCGCGGATGGCATCCATGCTGTTCTTGCCGCGATCGGTTTCCACGATCGCCAGAGCATCGGCCAAGCCTCCCTTGCGCCGTGCCTCGATGGTCTCGCGCAGTTCGCCGAGCTTGGCGTCAAGCTGGCGGCGCAGCTGCACGATATTGCTTTGCTGAACGTCGTTGTCGCTGACCAGCTTCTGCAGGCGCGCCAGTCGCAGGTCCAGCGACTCGGTGGCCCTGGTATAGGGCTCGAGATAGCTCGGGCCGCCGGTCAGCAGATAGCCGCGCTGGCCGGTCTCCGCGTCCTGAACCGTCGACAGCAGCTCGTCGAGCGCGATCAGCACCGTATGGCTGTGGCGAATGGCGGCATCGCTCTCGCGCAGTGCCACCACGTTGCGATAGGCCAGCCCGCCGCTAGCCAGGAAGAAGGCGAGCCCGAGGACGAGCCCGATGGTCAACCACACAGACCTGCCGCCGGACTCTCGCAACAAATTCCGACGCTTCATCCACTTGATCCCGAAAGAGGTCCCCGATGCCCCGCATACCGCGCCGCCGCACGAGAGCAAGTGGCCCTGTGACGCCGGAGCGCCCCCCCCTTGCGCATTGCCGTGCAGCCCGTCTGCCGGGCGCGGCGTCAGATGCACCGCAATGGACAAACCCGCGCCCCGAACCGGACCCTGGTTTCGCCCGTGCAACTCCGGGCGCCTCGCAGCACCGCAGCGTCCTCGTCGCCCGGTGCACACAGGGTACGCCTCCGTTCCGGATCAGCTTGCCATGTTCAAGCGAGTCCGGCTGCGCGATCAATAGGCCGAACATTGCGGGAACAGCTTGCAGGTCCCCGCGAACTCTCGGGGGAGGTGCGATGCAGATCGGCGGACCCAGGGCGATCGAGCAGGTCGACCAGGCATCTGTCCCGGTTCCGGACCCAGGGTCGGGCGCCGGCGAAGCGGGCACGCATGCGGGTGGGACGTCGCCCCTCCCGTCGTTGGCGCAGGGCGGCGCATCGCTGCGCGAAACGATCGCGCGGCGGGCGGTCGCCGATCTGCTGGACGGCGCCCCCCCGCCCCCAGCGGCGATACCGCGCCGGCATCTGCCGGCGCACAAGGTCGCAAGCATAGACTCGGAGGCCGCGGAGCTGCGCGTCGACATGCTGATCGCTGATGCGCTGCTCGACGCCGGCATCGCACCGCGACACCCGCGTATCGCGCGCACGGTTCGCCGCATCGTGCAACAGTACCCCGCCGATCCCGGCGAGCGGATGCGCGGCTTGCACGACCGGTCACGCGACGTAGCTGGCCTGGCGCAGGCCATGCTCCTGCTCGCCCGGCTCGGCAGGCGCGACGTCATCGCCGCCCATTGCGCGCCGCCGCTGGCGGTCGTGCTGACCTATGCCGAAGCGGACGGCGCGATCCCGACCTGGGCCTTGCCAGACACCCCCTCGCCCGCCGAGGTGGAGGCGATCGCCGGGCTCGTCCATGCGCTTGCACGCTGGGATGCGCGCCGCTTTCTCGGCATGATTGTGGCGGGTGCCCGCTGGGTTGCGGACCGCCAGCAGCCGGATGGAAGCTGGTCCCCGCCTTCCGGTGGCGAGCGCTTGCACAGCTGCTGGCAGGCGCTGCGGCTGCTCGGCGCCGTGATGCCCAACCATCCGGCGGTGGCCCGCGCCGCCCGTTTTCTGCACGCCAGCCGAAACGGGGACGGCGGCTGGGGCGCGGACGGCTGCGCACCGCTACCCACGGCTTTGGCGGTACTTGCCCTGGCGGCGACCCGGACAACGCTTCCCGAGGCCTTTCCCGCACAGGTCCGGCCGCTCCTCGCCCCCGGTCGATCCGGGTGGCCGGCAAGTCGCTTTCCGCATGGGCCAGCGGCCGACAGCGCATCGGCCATGCGCGCCGCTCCAGGCAGCCCCGTCGTCACGGCGCTGTTTGCGCTGAAGGCCAGCGAGGCGCTGGCGCCGCATTCGCCGCGCCGCTGATCCGACGTTCCACCCGCCGGCAAGCATTGCGCACCCCAGCACCATACGCCCCCGTCAAAAACCCGAGGCGACGTTCACCGAAATTTATGGCTCTTTCGGCAGATCAAGCAGTCAAACCAAAGCAAAAGCTTGGAAAAGAGAGGAGCCGATATGTCGAAATGTGCGTTCTTGCTGTCCACCGGCGTTCTCGCGATCGCGGCGCCGGCCGCGGCGCAGGACCTGCGCGGGTCGGCCGCCAACACCCCTGCCACCACGGAAGGCGATTCGCCCAACACCGCCGACATCGTCGTGACGGCCACGCGCCGGTCCGAGCGCCTGTCGAACGTGCCGATTGCGGTTTCCGCCTTCGGCCAGGCGTCGCTGCAGAATTCGGGGGCGAACGACATCCGGCAGATGACGCAAATCGCACCTTCGCTGCTTGTTTCTTCCACCGGCTCCGAAGCGAACGCCTCCGCCCGCGTTCGCGGCATCGGCACCGTCGGCGACAATCCCGGCCTCGAAAGTTCGGTCGCGGTGTTCATCGACGGCATCTACCGCAGCCGCACCGGCTCGGGCCTCAACGACATGGGCGAGATCGAGCGGATCGAGGTGCTGCGCGGGCCGCAGGGCACGCTGTCCGGCCGCAACTCCTCGGCGGGCGCGATCAGCATCTACACCAAGCTCCCCGAATTCCGCTTCGGCGGCTTTGCCGAGGCGACCTACGGCAATTTCAACGCCGTCCGCCTCTCCGGCGCGCTGACCGGCCCGGTGGTCAAGGATCTGGTCGCCTTCCGCGTCGACGGCGTCTATTCGAAGCGCGACGGCTATCTCCACGACATCATCAACAACACCGATTATAACGACCGCAACCGCTATTTCGTCCGCGGCCAGCTGCTGTTCACGGTCAACCCCGATCTCGGCATCCGCCTGATCGCCGACTACACCCGTCGCGACGAGAAATGCTGCGGCGCCGTCTATGTGGGCACGCGCGAGACGCTGGATCCCACGCCGGGCGTCCCCGGCGACTTCGCGATCAACCCCGCGGGCAACCGCATCACCGCGATCCTGCGCAGCATGGGCGGCGTGCTGCCCAGCGAGAACGATCCCTATAATCGCCGGATCACGCTCACGCCCGGCCGTGCATATGCCAATCTCACCACCGATTACGGCGTCTCGGCACGCGTTCGCTGGAACCTCGGCGCGACGCAGCTGACCTCGCTCACCGCCTATCGCGAATATAAGTCGGGCGGCGCGGCCGACATCGATTACGGCAATATCGACATCGCCTACCGTCCCGATGACGGCAACGCCTATCGCCAGTTCCACACCTTCAGCCACGAGAGCCGCTTCTCGGGCACGATCCTCGGTGACAAGCTCGACTGGCTTGTCGGCGGCTATTACGCGCGCGAGACGCTGCGCGTGGCCGACAATCTGCGCTTCGGCACTCAATATGGCGCCTTCGCGGCGTGCCGCATGGTGGCGACGATCAACCCGGCCGCGGCACTGCGCGACCCCAGCCGCCCCGGCTGCCTCAGCGCCGCCGGCCGCGCGGTGCTAACCCCTGCGGTGGGCCCGCAGATCATCGGCGGCATCGATCGCCTCAGCACGCTCAACAATCTCGGCTCGACGCTCGACCTGTACGACCAGACCAGCAACAACTGGGCGCTCTTCACCCACAATATCTACAAGCTGACCAAGACGCTCAGCTTCACGCTCGGCGCACGCTACACGCGCGAGAGCAAGTCGCTGAAGGCCGCGTTCAACAACAACAATACGGTCTGCCCGGCACAGCAGGCGGCACTCGCGCCGCTGCTCGCCAGCCCCAATCCGCTGCAGTCGCTGGCCGGCGGCATCGTCACGCTTACCTGTACCGGCAATTCGACATCGGCGCTGACCGGCGTGCCCTTTTCGGACAAGTTCAAGGAAGGGCAACTCACCGGCACCGCGGTACTCTCGTGGAAGCCTTCGGAGAGCACGCTGTTCTATGCCTCCTATGCGCGCGGCTACAAGGCGGGCGGCTATAATCTCGATCGGTCGGACCTGTCCGCCACGGTGTTCGCGACCCCGCGACCCGCATCGGTCACCAACCTGCGCTTCGACCCGGAAACGGTGAATGCGTTCGAGTTCGGCGCCAAGTACAGCTCCCGCCACGTCACCGCCAACATGGCGCTGTATCGCTCGGAGTTCACCAACTTCCAGCTGAACACCTTCAACGGCACGAACTTCATCGTCCAGAATATCGGCGGGTGCAGCACCGCGCTGAACGGCGCGGACCGCGACAACAACTCCGCAACTGGCGCCTGCACCGGCAGCGTCGGCAAAGGCGTGGTGACGCAGGGTGTCGAGCTCGAACTGGGCTTCTACCCCACCTCCAACGTCACGGTGAACCTCGGCTATACGCTCGCCGATACAAAATATCAGAACGACCTGGTCGGCTCCAAGGCGGGCGAGCCGCTGAATGCGGCGCTGTTCCTGCTGCCGGGCAGCCAGATGTCCAACGCACCGCGCAACACCGTCACCAGCGCGGTGACCTGGACCCCGCCGATCGGCAGCAACGGCATGACCGGCCTGTTCTATGTCGATGGCCGCATGACCAGCGACTACAACACCGGATCGGACCTGTTCGTGGAGAAGCTGCAGGACGGCTTCGTCACGATGAACGCCCGCATCGGCGTGCGCGGGCCGGACGAGAAATGGGCGGTGGAGCTGTGGGCGCAGAACCTGCTCGATACCGACTACCAGCAGGTCGCATTCAACCTGCCCTTCCAGGGCGCGGGAAGCCGCTCGCAGGTCCAGGCGTTCGGCGCGCCGAGCTTCGCGGCGGGCAATGCGATGTTCGGCTCGTTCCTCGCCGAGCCGCGCACCTATGGCCTGACGGTGCGCACGCGCTTCTGAGGAGGGCGGCGGGCGCGCGGGCCTTTCCTCCCCCGCCAAGGGGAGGAAAGGCCCGATCCCTAACCCTTTGACCGGCTGGCCCTCGCCCCCGGCCGCCGCTACAGCCGGCACCATGCAGCGCCAGCCCCGCCGATGAGCGACACCGCCCCGCCCGCCCCCCGCCATGGCGGCTGGATCATCGCCACGTGCATGTGCGCCTCGAGCCTCGCCTTTCTCGACGGATCGGTGACCAACGTCGCCTTGCCGACGATCGGCAGGACGCTCGCCGCCGATCCGGCGACCCTGCCCTGGATCATCAACGCCTATCTGCTGCCGCTCTCCGCGCTTCTCCTGTTCGGCGGGGCGACCGGCGACTATTTCGGCCGTCGCCGGATGCTGATCCTGGGCGTCGCAATCTTCGCGATCGCCTCGCTCGGCTGCGCGCTGTCGCGGGGTACCGACCTGCTGCTCGCCTCGCGCGCGCTGCAGGGGATCGGCGCGGCGATCCTGATGCCCAACAGCCTGGGCCTGCTCGGCAGCAGCTTCCACGGCGAGGCGCGGGGACGCGCAATCGGCACCTGGGCCTCGGCCGGGGCGATCGCCTCCGCCGTGGGGCCGCCGCTCGGCGGCTGGCTGGTCGACGCGGTCGGCTGGCGCGCGATCTTCTACCTGAACCTGCCGGTCGCCGCTGCTGCGATCGCCATCGCCTGGCGCTTCGTGCCCGAGAGCCCGCGCGGCAAGGGCGGGCTCGACTGGCTGGGCGCGGCGCTGGCCACCGCCGGGCTGGGGAGCCTGACCTGGGCGCTCACCCTCTGGTCGAGCAGCCATGCGGTTTCGGGCGAGGCGGCGATCGGCCTGGTCGGCGGCGTCCTGCTGCTCGGCGGCTTCGTGCGCCACCAGCACCGCTTGGGCGAGCGCGCGATGATGCCGCTGGCGCTGTTCGGATCGGTGCCGTTCGTCGGGCTGACCGTGCTGACCCTGCTGCTCTACGGCGCGCTGGGCGGGCTGATCCTGCTGCTGCCCTATCTGCTGATCGTCGGCGGCGGCTATCCGCCCGCGCAGGCGGGGCTGGCGCTGCTCCCCTTCTCCATCGTGATCGGCATCTCGTCGCGCTTCGCCGGGCGGCTGGCGGCGCGGATCGGCGGACGCTGGCCGCTCTCGATCGGACCGATCGTGACCGGTCTCGGCTTCTGGCTGCTCTCGGGCGCCGACCCGCAGGCGAGCTACTGGACGAGCATCCTGCCGGGCATGCTGGTGCTGTCGCTGGGCATGGCGGGCGCGGTGGCGCCGCTGACCACCGCGGTGCTCGCCTCGGTCGACGATCGCTTCACGGGCACCGCCTCGGGCTTCAATAGCGCGATCGCGCGGACCGGCGGGCTGGTCGCGACCGCGCTGGCCGGCGCGGTGCTGTCGCAGACCGGCGCGGCGCTGGTCGGCGGGTTCCATGTGGCGGCTTTGGTATGCGCGGGGTTGGCGGTGGCTGCGGGGGTGACGGCGTTCCTGACGCTGAAGGGGTGACGCGCTGGGGGGCGGAGGGGGAAGCGGCGGCATCGATCCTGTTCCTCGCCCTGCTCGGCGCGCTGGGCGCGATCACCGGGGGGGCCAGGCCGCGCAAGCCGGTGGTACGGGTGGTGTTCTGGGGCGCGCTGGCGATGGCGTTGACGGCAGGGATCAGGCGGGTTGTGGGGACGAGTGTTTGAGGGAGTCCGACCCAAATCGTCGCGACATTCACATTTACGAATGAGCCGAAACGGCTATCATCGCGGGTAGGACATAAGGTCAGAAACCGATTGGATGAAGTCTTCCTTGCCACGTTCGCTAGGCGTCGAGTTCTGGGTCGGCTTTCTCGTGATCCCGATCTCGCTTTTCTTTGCGTGGGTGGGGTATTCGAATGGTAGCGGCCGTAATTTTCTGGGATCCGTCCTTGTTGCCACCATCTTTCTCTGGAAAATGATCGATCAATTTCGAAGGGTCCGGCTTGCCAAGCTTCTGGACCAGAACCCAAAAGTTCGCGACAGCTACCATTCGGTCGAACGCTAGCCTGCGATCCGACAAGGAGCTCGGCGGGCAAGCGAACATCTTAAGCCCCTCCCCTTCAGGGGAGGGGTTGGGGGTGGGGCAGGACCGGGAAGCGAGTCCCACCCTCCAAGCGATGTCCCCCCCTTGTCTCTTATA